>NZ_CP174301.1:2500-1162500 GCF_052467165.1 Microbulbifer variabilis | reverse complement strand
CGCGCACTTAATCACCAAACTTCGGTGAAATCAACTTCACATACGACTTCTGGCGCCGTTTTTACCGAAATCAGCTGCTGAGGGAGCCCTCAACCCATGTGGGCACCTCCTGCAACATACCCGCTAGGGCGGAAACATCAGTTCCTCCCCCCTGTGCCATATCCTTACGGCCACCGCCCTTACCACCAAGCTTGGCAGCGGCAAAGCGCATAAGATCCCCCGCTGACAGGCGATCTGTCAGGTCCTTGGTTACTGCCGCTACCAGAGCCACCTTATCCTCACCAGGTGCTGCAAGCAGGACAACACCACTACCAAGCTTGTTTTTCATCTGGTCAGCCAGGTCTCGCAGGGATTTAGGGTCTGCGCCATCAACAGACGCCGCCAACAACTTGAAGCCAGCAATTTCCACCGCTTGAGCAGAGAGATCACCTCCGGCACCACTGGCCAATTTGGTCTTAAGCTGACCAATTTCCTTCTCCAGTTTGCGGTTGTTAAGCAATAGCTGCTCAACTTTATCGGCAAGGCTATCCGGGCGCGCCTTGAGAAGTGCTGCAATATGTTCAAGACGCTGCTGGGTTTGATCGAACAATGACAGCGCATGTGCGCCAGTCACGGCTTCAATGCGGCGTTGACCGGAGGCGATACCGCTCTCACTCACAATGCGCAGAAGGCCTATATCACCGGTGCGCTTGACATGAGTCCCGCCGCATAACTCAACAGAAAAAGCGCCAGTTTCAGTCTCTCCCATGGAAAGAACACGAACTGTATCGCCATATTTCTCACCGAACAGGGCCATTGCCCCCATTTCCTTGGCAGACTCAATATCGGTTTCGCAAGTATCAACCGGAGTATTGGCGCGAACCTGGGCATTCACCAGGGATTCAATGGCATGCAGCTGCTTATTGGTAACAGCCTCTGGATGAGAGAAATCGAAACGAAGGCGCTCGGAGTCCACCAGCGACCCCTTTTGCGTAACATGCTCGCCCAACACTTTGCGCAGAGCAGCGTGCAGCAGGTGGGTGGCGGAGTGATTCAGTGCGGTTGCCTGGCGCACTTCTGCAGACACCTTGGCAGAAATTTGATCACCAATAGTGATGACACCCTGCAACATTTTGCCGGTGTGCAAGTGGTGGCCGCCCTGCTTGGTACAATCACGAACCTCAAAACGGCCAGCTGTTGAACTCAGATAGCCACTATCGCCAGCCTGGCCTCCAGACTCGGCATAAAACGGGGTACGGTCGAGAATCACCGCACCTTCTTCACCTTCCTCCAGGCGCTCGACTTGCTCGCGACCTTTGACGATAGCGATAACCCTGCCCCGCGCCTCAGTTGTTTCGTAACCGAGGAACTCTGTCACACCTTCCAGATCCAGAACCTCGGTATAGTCCTGCTTGAATTTACCTGCTGCGCGCGCACGTTCGCGCTGGGCTTCCATCGCAGCCTCATAACCTGCCATATCCAGTGACAAACCACGCTCTCGGGCAATATCCTGAGTCAGGTCGGTGGGGAAGCCATAAGTATCATGTAAAGTAAACACCAGCTCACCAGGAATCTCGCTACCTTCCAGGGAGGCCAGCGCACTCTCCAGCAGAGCCATCCCTTTGTCCAGGGTTTTGGCAAACTGCTCTTCCTCTTTACGTAGAGCCCGCTCAATAAGCTCTTGCTTCTCACGCAACTCAGGATAAGCATCACCCATTTGCTCAGTCAGGGCTTCCACTAACTTAAAAAAGAACACCTCTTTATGGCCGAGTTTGTGACCATGACGCACAGCACGACGGATAATGCGACGCAACACAAAACCCCGCCCCTCATTGGATGGCATCACCCCATCAGCAATCAGGAAGGAGCAAGAGCGAATATGGTCTGCAATGACACGCAGGGATTTTTCTTCGAGGTTCTTGCAGGAGACTATTTCACTAGCAGCTTTAAGCAGCGCCTGGAAAAGATCAATTTCATAATTTGAGTGCACGCTTTGCATAACCGCGGCAATACGCTCCAAACCCATGCCTGTATCTACGGAGGGCTTGGGCAGTGGGTGCAGTTCGCCATCAGCAGTGCGCTCGTACTGCATAAATACCAGGTTCCAAATCTCAATATAGCGGTCGAGATCGTCGTTATCGGAACCTGGGGGGCCACCGGGAACATCGGCACCGTGATCGTAGAAAATTTCTGAGCTGGGCCCACAAGGACCTGTATCGCCCATTTGCCAGAAGTTGTCCTCATCGAGGCGAGAAAAACGCTCTGCGCTAACGCCCACTTCTTTTAACCAGATATCAGCGGCCTCATCATCGCTGATATGAACAGTCACCCACAGGCGCTCTTCGGGCAGACCCAGTACTTTTGTGAGGAAATCCCAGGCAAAGCGGATGGCTTCACGCTTGAAATAATCGCCAAAACTGAAGTTGCCCAACATTTCAAAGAAGGTGTGGTGGCGCGCAGTATAGCCAACATTCTCCAGGTCATTGTGCTTGCCTCCGGCACGCACACAGCGCTGGGAGCTAGCGGCCCGATTGTAAGGGCGCTTTTCCTGACCGAGGAAGGTGTCCTTAAACTGCACCATGCCGGCATTGGTGAATAGCAGGGTCGGGTCATTGCCCGGAACCAGAGAGCTCGACGGCACCACAGTATGGCCCTGCTCGGCAAAGTAATTCAGAAAGGCGTCGCGAATCTGTGCGCTTTTCATCCGGCGTAATTCCACTTCGTTAGTTGAAAGTTATGTGAACGACACCGATGACGCGGTGCCACGTCTGTCCTGCTACTGCGCAAGCCCTTGTTCGGGCATCTTCTTTTGAGCCAGCAGGTGAACATGCAGGTGAAATACGGTCTGCCCCGCACTACGGCCATTGTTAACCACCAGCCGAAAGCCCTCGAGTCGCAAGCGCCGGCCCAGCTCGGCTGCCACCCACATCAGGTGGCCGAGTAGACCTTTGTCTTCGCTTTTGGCATCGGACAGATTAACTAGAGGTTTGCGCGGGATAATGAGGAGATGGGTCGGGGCTTGTGGCGCCCGATCCTCAATAACGACACAAAGGTCATCCTCGTAGATTTTCTCGGCCGGGATATCGCCCGAGATTATTTGACTGAAAACGCTGGGTTCACCCATTGGCTTATTTTTCCAGCTTTTCCTCAGCTGTCAGCTGACGCGCTTCAGATTCCAGCATCACCGGAATCCCGTCCCTAACCGGATAGGCCAAGCCACTGGCTCGACAAACCAGCTCCTGGGTATCTTCGCGGTACTCAAGCGGTGCCTTACTTACAGGACACACTAATAGGCTCAGCAACTTCTTATCCATGTTCCACCCCACTATTTCCCCCCGACACAACTTCCGGAGGGCAAAAATGACCGCGTATCATACAATGCTTCATGGGGTTTTTCACGGTATTCACCTCTGCTTAAGCCAACAGATTTCCCCGTTTTAACCCATCTTTACCTATTTTTATCCAGAGATGACAGGGTTTGAGGCTGGCAAAATGGAGTTTAGGTGGCCCAGTAGTAAATCACGGGCTAGACGCCCCTCCTCCACCTCGTTGAACAGCTCGTGGTAAGCTGCCGGAAAACAGTGAAGCCTTTTATTGGTCGAACCCATTCGACCAAACCACTCCCGACTCAGCTCTACATCCACCAAACGATCCGATTCCGGCAGCAGCATTAAGCAGGGTGTAAGCAGCCGCTCCAGATTAGCTGACAGAAACGTCCTCTCCTGGAGAAAGCTTTCAAACCAACGCAGGGAAACCCCGTGGTGGGCAAGCTCATCATTGCGATAGGCTTCGACAATAGAAACATCCCGGCTCAACCACTTGTCATCAATTCGACTGGAAAGTACAAGCTTCGGAAATAATTTGGCCAGCATCATTACCAGCCACAGCTCCAGGCCAGCGGGCTCTTTAGCTCCGCGAAATCCAGGCGCAGACAGGATCACACTGTCCACGAAACCATACCGAATAGCGCTGCCGCAGGCCACTACCGCCCCCATACTATGGCCCAACAGATGCACACTTGTATTGGGGTTACCACTTTTGACCAAACAAATAAATTCATGCAGGTCCTCGCAATAAAGGGAGAAATCATCAATATGCCCCCTTTTTCCATCTGATAACCCATGACCATAATGATCGGGGGCGTAGACGCTGAACCCGGCACGATTCAGATACTGGGCCAGCATGGTGTAGCGGCCGCTATGCTCACCCAAGCCGTGGGAAATAACTACTACCCCAAGCGCTTTCTCAACCCACCAACGGCGGTAGTGCAGGCTTACATTTCTGGTTACAAACTCCATTGCCCCTCCTTATTTTCCTTATTGTTGTAGCTTGGGCCATTCGGCACCTGTCAGCTCTCCCGCTCCAGACTGCTGCAGTACTGTCCCAACATGGCCAAATGGTTAAGGCGTGCCCGCTTGAGTAACGCACCCTGTGCTTTGGCAATATTTTCAGAGCGCCCCGCCCAAGCTGCCAATGCTGGCTGCTGCAACGCCCGGCCGTAGGAAAAGCTCAGTTGCCAAGGTGCATTATTTATCTTGTTCAACGCGTTGAGATTTGCAGAAGCCTCTTCGTTCCCCTGGCCACCAGAGAGGAAGTTTATGCTCGGTACGGCTGCTGGCACTGACCGACGTAAACTTCGCAGGGTGTATTCCGCAACCTGCTGCGGCTCCGCTCGTGCCGATTGCGCCCCAGGTATGACCATGCTGGGCTTCAGTAACATCAATTCAAGAGTGACGCCATGACGATACAGCGCATGAAAAACAGTATGCCAAACTTGTTCATTAACTTCGGCACAACGCTCAATGCTGTGATCCCCATCCATGAGAACTTCCGGCTCCACAATTGGCACCACGCCCTCGGCCTGACACACAGCTGCGTAACGGGCCAACATTTCAGCATTGGCCTGTAGCCCGAGCTCGGTGGGATTGTGTGGACTAACTGGATAGACTTCACGCCACTTGGCAAATCGAGCCCCCTGCTTTTTGTACTCGCGCAGTCGTTCGGCAAGTCCATCCAGGCCATATGTAATCATATCCCCCGCAGTACCAGCCAATGGCCCTTTTCCCTTGTCGACCTTAATCCCGGGGACAACCTTTTGATTCGCAGCCACCTGTGCCAAAAGTTTGCCATTAGCACTGCATTGACCAAGCGTCTCCTCAAACAGAATTACCCCACTGATAAAATCTCCCAGGCCCTTTGCCTCTAGCAGGGCCGCACGGTAATCCCGTCGACTCTGCTCGGTGGACTCCACCCCAATCGTGTTGAAACGCTTGGCAATAGTGCCACTGCTCTCATCTGCAGCGAGAATTCCCCTGCGACCATCCACCAATGCATCAACTGTTGCCTGTAACTCCTCCCAAACCGCCATTTGGCCACCTCCCTGTGCCGAAAGCCCATCTTGAAAAATTATTGGCCTAACTAAAATGCCTTACACGCGGCAACTGCCCGTTGCCAGCCGGCCAACCGCGATTTCCTTTCTGAAGCAGCCATAGAGGGCATAAAATCTCGCTCAATCTCCCTCAAACATTCCGGCAACTTGTCAAAGTGCCACAGACCACTACCAATACCCGCCAGAAGAGCAGCGCCGATGGCTGTAGACTCGATTTGCTTTGGCCGCTCAACCCGCAACGCAGAAATATCTGCCTGAAACTGCATCAGGAAATTATTTGCGCATGCCCCACCATCCACTCGCATATGGCTAATGGATACCCCGAGAGCCCCCTCCATCAAGCGCGCCAACTCATCACTCTGATAGGCGATAGATTCAAGCGTAGCGCGCACTATTTCTGCCCGGCCAGCGCCGCGACTCAAGCCGCACACAGTGCCCCTCGCTGATGGGTCCCAATGAGGAGCACCGAGGCCACTGAACGCGGGCACCAGGTAAACTCCACGGGTATCAGGAATACTCTGCGCAATCACCTCTGTATCCACTGCCTGCTGAATCAAGCCCATCTCATCACGTAGCCATTGGATCGCAGACCCCGCGGTAAATACCGACCCCTCAACTGCATAAGCAGGGGCACCGCTGATATCACAGGCAATAGTGGCGAGCAGCCCCGGAGATGGCTTCGGTCGCTTCTCACCTGCAAAAGCCAGCATAAAACAGCCAGTACCATAAGTATTTTTGATCTCCCCGGGACGGAGACAGCCCTGACCAAACAACGCTGCCTGCTGATCGCCGGCCACACCACAAATAGGTGCGCTTGCCCCAATGAACGCCTCAGGATCGGTATCGGTAAAATGACCGGCAGAAGGCCGGATTTCCGGCAGGATAGACTCTGGACAACCAAAGAGAGCCAGCAATTCCGGATCCCAGCGCTTTTGTTCCAGGTTGTAAAGTAGGGTGCGACTGGCATTGGTGTGATCAGTCAAGTGTGCGCGGCCACCGCTCATTTTCCACACCAGCCAGCTATCTACTGTGCCGAAACACAGGTCTCCGCGATGAGCGCGCTCCAGCAGCTGTGGCTGTGCACGGAAAATCCACAGCAATTTGCTTGCGGAGAAATAGGCATCCAATAGCAATCCACTTCGTTCGCGCAGCCAATCAGATTTTTCTGCAGCAGCTAACTCCTGGCAGATTTCTGCGGAGCGACGGCACTGCCATACAATGGCGGGGTGCACCGGCTCGCCGGTATGCCGGTCCCACAGAACTGTAGTTTCACGCTGATTGGTAATACCCACTGCCTCAACATCGGACGCGCGGATGCCGGCGCGTTGCAGAGCTGCCGCGCAAACCCGCTGCGTCACCTGCCAAATCTCTTCGGCATTCTGCTCAACCCAACCGGGTTTAGGGTAGTAGTTGGGGATTTCAGAGTAACTGCGCCCAACCAGAGCACCGCTACTATTAAAGACAAAGGCCGTAGTGCCCGTAGTGCCCTGGTCAATGGACAGGATCATAGGGTGTCTCGCGCTTATTATTCTTGCTTTCATCATCACAGGTCGGACAGCAACAATACCACCGTGACCCAATCATGCATGAGAGTATAAGCCCGATTACTTCCCGTCTAGCGCCCAGCTGATAGCATCTGCGGGAAAACCGCGATACGCCAAATAGCGCTGGCGCCTTGCGCGCTCTTTCATTTGCTGGTCTCTGGGCAGCGCTATATTGATAGGAGCACGGTATTTGCGCTGGAGCTGCTCCTGGGCAAGCTCAAACCAATCAACCTCCAGCAGCTCAATCGCATGGGTCGCGAGCTCTCCTCGAATCCCCCGCTGCTGCAACTCCTGACGAATACGCATAGGTCCCTGCCCACGCTGAACACGAGCGCGGACAAATACTTCAGCAAAGCGCTGATCTGACTGATAATTAAGTGTTTGTAAGCGCTCGAATAGAGCATCGAAATCGGCACCGGGGAACTTGCCCGCAAGCTTTTGCTTCAATTCATGGCGCGAATGCTCACGACGGGCAAGTAACTCAAGCGCCGCACCGAACAGCACTTGAGCGGGATCAACGGAGAAATCCGTGTTTGAATAAGGCACTTACTCTTCCGGGAGTTCCACTGCCTCTTCGGGGCTTGCCGGAACCAGGTCACCCAGCAGTTGCGCACGCAGTTGCCCTTCAATCTCATTGCGGATATCCGGGTTGTCACGTAAGAACTTTGTGGCGTTAGCCTTACCCTGGCCAATCTTCTCGCCCTTATAGCTGTACCAGGCACCAGCCTTGTCAACCAAGCCCAGTTTCACTCCATAGTCGATTACCTCGCCAACCATATTGATGCCTTCGCCATACATGATCTGGAATTCAGTCTGCTTGAAGGGGGGCGCCACCTTATTTTTGACAACTTTTACGCGAGTCTCATTACCCACTACCTCATCGCCGTCCTTTACGGAACCGATACGACGGATATCCAGACGCACGGAAGAATAGAACTTAAGCGCGTTACCACCAGTGGTGGTTTCCGGGGAACCAAACATCACACCGATCTTCATACGGATCTGGTTAATAAAAATTGCCAGAGTATTGGTGTTCTTGATATTACCGGTCAGCTTGCGCAAAGCCTGGGACATCAGGCGGGCCTGCAAGCCGACGTGGGAATCCCCCATCTCGCCCTCAATCTCTGCACGCGGGGTCAAGGCCGCCACAGAGTCCACTACCAGCACGTCCACGGCACCGGAGCGTACCAGCATATCGGCCACTTCGAGAGCCTGCTCACCGGTATCCGGCTGGGAAACGATCAGCTCGTCAACATTAACACCCAGCTTCTCTGCATAGATGGGGTCGAGCGCATGTTCAGCATCCACAAACGCGCAGGTGCCACCTTTGCGCTGCGCCTCAGCAATAACTTGCAGTGTCAGGGTAGTTTTACCTGAGGATTCAGGACCATAGATCTCAACAATACGGCCGCGGGGCAGACCACCAATACCCAGGGCCACATCCAGACCTAAGGAGCCAGTTGAGATCGCCGGGATACGCTCGCGCTCTTTATCTCCCATGCGCATCACTGTGCCTTTGCCAAACTGGCGTTCGATCTGCGAGAGCGCCGCCTTTAGCGCCTTGTCTTTATTGGAATCCATGACCATTCCCATATTGCTAAGCTGTGTTGATTGGTGGCAAGCTTAACGAAGGATTACTGTATAGGCAACCAGTAATTCCGGCACAACCGGTACCAGTCACCATCGCGCAAATTATGGGCTTTGGGCAGCCGCAAAGCTCGCCCTAACATTGCCAAGGTAACCCCCTGCAGCCCTAAACCGGATGCTCATCCAGGATAGCGAGCATACCTTTGATTGCCTCTCTCACAGTCTGCGCCTGTACTTCAGCCCTATCGCCTTGAAAATGAAAGCAACGGGCATCGATCTGCACGGGTTCCTGCCCATCGGCATGAGCCCAGGCAATCCAGACGGTACCTACAGGCTTCTCTTCAGTACCGCCATCGGGACCGGCAATACCACTCACTGCAACAGATAGATTGGCATCCATCATTGCCAACACGCCACAGGCCATCTGGCGGGCAACCGGCTCACTGACAGCACCAAACTGTTGTAAATCCTTGACATCTACACCCAGAACGCTGTGTTTGATGCGGTTGGCATAACTCACGACAGAGCCGTCAAACCAACTTGATGCCCCGGCAATAGCGGTTATCGCTGCGGCAACAGCCCCCCCAGTGCAAGACTCCGCAGCGGTAACTCGCCATGCACGTTTATCCAGTTCCTTACCCAGCCGCTGAGCTAACAGGGTAACGTCTCTATACTCAATCATTACACTTCCCATTAAATTGAATCGGGAGTAGCCCCCTGCCAGGCAGCAGCCTTGATACACTTTGCTCCTAAACCATCGATACGATTGATGCTTTATTAGCTTCGAATTTTAGGGGGCCGGCTATCAAGAGTAGTTTTTCATATCGAGATTAAAAAAGACTGATCGCTTACAGCATTGATCAACGCTGACTTCAGGGAAAACGAAATACAAAATGCCAGAGAGCCTTCCCCAAAGCGAGACCATCAAGACCACCTCCATATTTGTGATGATCATGAGATCAGAGTTGTTCACTTATTGGATGATGGCTGGTTTTACTCCAGCCACTCAAAACCAAGTCTATTGAAATCCAATTGACTCTTGTTCACAAATAAGAGAAGGGAAACGAAATTCAGGTCGGTAGTATCATTTAGCCATGGCGGAATTTATTAACGAACTGTTTTGAACAGCCAACGGTGAAAATTTTTCCGCCATTCTTGCATCTAGCTTCGCACTAAACCTGGGCTAAGTTGCGACGAAGGTGGTACATGAACTGTTCGGCGCGATTAAGCCAACTCAGGTTCCGCACATCGCTTCTGATGAACCCAATCTACAATTTCGCCCTCCGGGATATAACCACAAACAGTTTCCCTCAGTAGCTGGCGTACCCGCTCATAATCATCACGCTCTACCGCACTAAGTAGCTGGGCCAACACCGTCTTGAATGATTCCCAGGACAAGTGATCCTCTGTAGCGCACATAATCATTGGGTGATCGGTCGGGCTGACGTTGTCACCAATCAATAGCTCTTCATAGAGTTTTTCACCCGGACGCAAGCCGGTAAACTCGATAGCGACATCGCCGTGCGGGTCCTTCTCTGACCGCACAGTGCAACCACTGAGGTGGATCATCTTTTCTGCTAACTCAGCAATTTTCACTGGGCTGCCCATATCCAGTACAAACACATCCCCACCCTGCCCCATCGCACCAGCTTGAATAACCAACTGGGCAGCCTCGGGAATCGTCATAAAGTAGCGGGTAATATTGGGGTGCGTTACCGTTACCGGGCCACCACGCTTGATCTGATCACGAAAACGCGGAATCACCGACCCCGATGAACCCAGCACATTGCCGAATCGAACCATGGTGAAACGGGTTTTGTTGACTTGGTTTACAGTTTCGCCATCATTGAACAACGTAGGAGCTGGCTCTTGGCTCAGTGCCTGTAGCACCATTTCTGCAAGGCGTTTAGTGCTACCCATCACATTGGTTGGGCGCACCGCTTTGTCAGTAGAAATCAATACAAAGTGTTCAACTCCCGCTTTTACCGCCGCCTGAGCGGTATGCAGAGAGCCAAACACGTTGTTCATCACACCCTCGGCAATATTATGTTCAACCATCGGGACGTGCTTATACGCCGCTGCATGATACACGGTGACCACATCCCAGGACCGCATCAGATCCAATAGACGCCCTGGGTTACGGATAGACCCAAGGACCGGTACCAATCGCACAGGCAACGATTCACGTCGGATCCGCTGCTCCAACTCTGTATGGATGCTGTAAAGGTTAAACTCACTGTGCTCAAACAACAGCAGTGTAGTTGGACCTGTAGCTACAATCTGACGACACAACTCCGAACCAATCGAGCCTCCAGCGCCAGTCACCATCACTACATGACCACGAATACACCTTTCAAAAAGAGCCTGCTGTGGCGGCACCGCATCGCGGCCAAGTAAATCAGCAACATCTACTTCCTGAATATCTTCGACTTTAACCCGACCACTAGCCAAATCCATGAAGCCCGGTACGCTACGCACATGTAAAGGGAAGCTTTCGAGTAACTCAAGTATCTCGCGTCGGCGTGCACGAGAGGCAGACGGAATTGCAAGAAGTATTTCCTCAGCTCCAGTTTGCTCAATCATTCTTTGAATGTTCTTAGGTTTGAAAACCCGCAGACCCGCTATAACACGATTGGCAATACCACGATCATCATCAATGAAAGCTACCGGCATCATGACTCGATCTATACGCAATGCAGCCACAAGTTGGTTGCCTGCCGCCCCAGCACCGTAGATGGCCACCTTTGGTAAATGATCGACTCGGTTGATAAAGGGCACTTGCTGGCTAGCCACATACCAATCGCCCATAAAGTACTGCCGCATAACCAGCCTGAGGCCGCCGATCATCAACAAGCTCAGCCAACAGTATATAAACACAACCGAGCGAGGCACCCTTAGCGGTGGCTCGCGGTTCAAATAAACAACTAAAGCAAGCACCAAAGCCGACAGCATTACCGCTTTGAAGATGCTAATCAACGCATCCTTGCCAAAATAGCGCATCACCGCACGATACATGCCAAACCTAACGAAAATAGGTATCGCGATTAGCGGTGCACTAACAAATAACCAAGCGTATTCGGCAAAGGGGTTAACAGGCTTATCCAATCCCAAACGAATTGCAAAGGCCAGCCAAAGGGCTAGCCACACTAGCAGAACATCAGTTATCACTTGTAAGATGCGTTTATTACGGCGGGGCAGCCCCAGTAGCCAGTTGCGCAGCTCATCCATTATTCCTTGGACCCCATAATTCTAATAGTAATCATTACGCTGTCAGCGCCGTTCCCGGTGCCAATACCTCCCCCTCGGCTATAACCACGCGATACCCAGCACTACACCCCGCTTGCAACCAAGCTTTCGCACCCACTTGCACCCCACCAGCTAAATGTACACCAACTCCTAAATGGGCAAACTCCCCCAAGCAAGCATCATGATCCACTGTCGCTTGAGCATTGACGATTGCACCGCAGCCAATCCGTGCGTCTACTCCAACCATGGCTAACGCCATCACCGCACTCCCCGCCCCCAATTGTGCACTAACGCTGACAGACGCAGCGGGATGGACTATCGTAGCCAATGGAAAGCCCGCTTGCTGCAAAGTTGCCAACCACTGCTCTCGTAACGCATTGTTACCAACTGCAGCAATGGCAGCATCCACTGTTCCAGCAACCTCAGCCAAAGTGAAGCTGTTCGCTATTACAGGGCAGCCGAAAGATTCTTCCAATTCCGGCCAACGGTCATCAGCAAAACAAACCCGCTGCCATTTTCCTGACAACATTGCGGCCTCAGCCACGGCTTTACCATGACCACCTGCTCCCAGAATTAACAGTGTCTTTCTCAAACTCATATTTCAATTACTTAATCATACAAGGTGTGATTATTTTGTAGTAATTCGGTTGCAGAACTACTTATTAGTATTTATAACCGCCAGTAAATTAGATACAGTAAAGTGCATCCTCTACTCCCGCTCCCCTGCCTTGAACTTCACCACCAGTACCAACAGCGGAAAATAAGCAATGAGCAAACCTAAGGCACCATCCAGTTCTCCTAACCCAACCCACAATGCGATCGGCAGTAACCAAAGCAAATTAATCACTAGCACCGACAGAGTCACCGGTAAGTGCTTTCCAAACCGACGTGAAGCAAACTGATAGGCATGGCTTCGATGTGCCTCATACACTTTCTCTCCACGCGATAAGCGACGCATTAAAGTCCAGGTTGCATCCAGTATGAAAACCCCAAGCAAAATTAACCAGCTCCACAATAATTGTGGCGCCACCCAGGCAGCCTGCAAGGACAACACTCCCAAAGTAATACCTAGAAAGCCACTGCCAGCGTCCCCCATAAAGATACGTGCAGGTGGGAAATTCCAAAATAAAAAACCTGCCACCGAAACTGCTAATAGCACCGGAATGACCCAGTCGGAAGTTTGTAGAGAGCCCGAAAAGCCAAGCCCAAAATACAATAGCGCCCCGCCTAGGCATACACAAATGGCCTCAATACTGGCAATACCATCAATACCATCCATAAAGTTATAGAGATTCAGCATCCACACTAAATAGATCGCTGCCAGAGCATGGCCAAGCCAACCCAGGTTCAAGGTAATACCAAATAAGCTCAGTGGGGGCAGCCCACCCAACCACTGCAATGCCCAAATAGCAGCAGCAAAATGCCCCAGTAGTCGCCAACGTGCGGGAATATGGCCATGATCATCTAGAAAACCAATCACGGCCACACCTATACCTGCTCCCAACAGCGCCCACATCATAGTCCACGGTACTATGTCAACTAAGGTTAAAAGCGGTAAGGTTCCCAGAAAGGCGAACACAAAGGCGACTCCACCACCACGAGGCGTTGGTGAAATATGTGAACTACGCGCGTTCGGGATATCAACCAAACTGCGAGCTAAGGCATAACGGCGCAAGGCCCCGGTCATAAATAGTGAAACGCCAGCCACTGCCACCAGTAACCACCAGATACTCATTTGAATTGCTGCTCCAAAAAATGCTTGGCCGTATTTCGCAATGCTTGATCAACACCAACCGGCGGGTTCCAGCTCAATAAATCACGAGTTTTATCTATATCAACCTGTAACGAACCACACAGTCTCTGAGAGAGAGCCCGCTTACGTAAAATTGCCGCTCCAGCCTCCAAAATTATGCTCGGTATAGGCAATAAGTATGATGGCTTACCCAAGGCGATACTCAATCTACGTAACAATTCAGTAGTCGATAGGTCCTCACCATCACTAACCAAGAAAGTCTGATTAGCAGCAGCAGGATGATCGACACAGGTCACAAGTAGATCAATTAAATTATCTAAGGCAACCAAACTACGCCGATTATAGATAGCTCCAAAAGGCAAAGGAACGCCCTTATGTAGCCAACGCATCATTGTAAGGAAATTGGCTTTCACACCCGGCCCATAGACCATTGGTGGTCGGATGATCACAACCTCCATTCCAGTTTCATCCATCAATGCGCGTAATCCCTGCTCCGCTTCCATCTTGGAAATACCATAGAAATCCACTGGCTGCGGATTATCATCAGCACAATAAGCTCCGCCCTCCAATGTACCTTCACCATTTACCTTAATTGAGCTGATAAATATAAAGCGGCGCACACCAGCCTTAGCCGCCTGACGAGCAAGGTTCAATGTGCCATCCACATTAACTCTACGAAACTCATTAAGTGGGTCTGATGAACTATCGTGCATAACATGCACGCGAGCCGCAGTATGAAGTATCTGATCAACCCCTTGTAAAGCACTAAGCCAGTTTCCACCGGCATCAATGTCTCCCATTGGCACCGGCTCTACACTGGGAAAATTACATGTATTGCTTCGGCGGACTCCCGCTAGCAAGGTAAAACGGCCATCATCAACTAGGCGTTTTAAAAGCGCATTTCCAACAAACCCAGTCGCACCGGTTACTAGTAATTTCTGCTTAACTCGATCTTTCAAATACTTAACTCCAACTTCTTATATACTTCCATATGTGCGCTGACAATGTGTTCAAGGGCGAACTCGCGCTCAGCTAAGTCTCTTCCTGCAAGTCCCATGTCGCGTCGCAGTTTGGCATCCCCAATAAGAGCCTGTATAGCATCAGCCAGTGCAACCGGATCGCGCACAGGCACTAGCACCCCTGAAATACCCGGTTCGATAGCATGCCGGCATCCTGGAACATCTGTGGTTACTATCGCACGACCGCATGCTGCTGCTTCTAGCAATACTTTAGGTAGCCCCTCCCTATAAGAAGGTAAAACTACAATATGAGAAGAGGCGAATAACTCTGCTATATCCGCTCGGAATCCTAAAAGCTCAACAATATCCTCATCCCGCCACTTATTCAGGGTCTCATGTGAAATGCTGGTTGGATTACCTGGATCCGTATCGCCAATCAAATAAAATCTCGCTTTAACATCTCGCTGCTTGAGAAGGCGTACCGCATCCATGAACTCACCAACTCCCTTGTCCACTAGTAAACGAGCCGCAAGTGATACTGTCAACGGGCCATCTGATTCAGGCATAACTGGGTAGTGGGCAAGGTTTACTCCCGCTCCTCGGATCATCTCGACTTTATCGCAATCAAGTCCAGCAAAATCAAGAAGCATATCTCGGTCATCCGGGTTCTGGAATATCACCCGTAGATTCTTCTTTCCAAAAGACAGACGGTAAAGCCATTTTACGCTCATACGAACCAATGAAGCTTTTATTCCGCGTGCGATAAAAATAGAACCAAGACCAGAGACTGCAGCCACCACCCCATGCACGCCAGCAAGACGTGCTACAATACCTCCATAAATAACTGGTTTGATAGTGACCAGATGGACAAGATCTGGCCTCCAATGGCGGTACAATTTATAAATAGAAAATATAAGTTTAAAGTCTGATAGTGGATTTTTTCCGCTACGCGTTAATGGCAGCTCAAAATGAGCAAAACCATATTTAACAATTTCATCAACAGCTGGCCCCGGCATACTCGCGATACTTACTTCGTAACCATAACGCTTAGCATTAAGCGCGATAGGTAGCCGATGAGAGATAAAAAAAGCTGCATCATTGACTACAAAAAGCAAACGCTTCTTCATATAAACCCTACCACCCGAACCTTAAGACTTGATAATGCGATCCATTATTGAAACAGGTAAACATCTTTTAAAATCAAATGTGTTACCCATTCCTCCATACAGTG
The DNA here is from genome assembly GCF_052467165.1 of Microbulbifer variabilis. Lineage (NCBI taxonomy): Bacteria > Pseudomonadati > Pseudomonadota > Gammaproteobacteria > Cellvibrionales > Microbulbiferaceae > Microbulbifer > Microbulbifer variabilis. Next base: position 1,146,812 of record NZ_CP174301.1, on the reverse strand, counting down.
CGGTTGATATAATCAACATAACTCAAAACGACTCGTACTACCTGAATTGAGACCGGCCCACCCTTATAATCAGCAACAGTGGGTATCGTCTGCTGAGAATGGTTATGCTGGCTGGTAACAACTTTTACAGCCTCTAGCACTTGATCTCGCTTGAGCCCACTCATAACTAATGTGCCTACATCCATACCCTCAGGCCGCTCATGCTCATTACGAATCGTGATAGCTGGCAAGTTAAGAAGAGATGCCTCTTCCGTAATTGTTCCACTGTCAGATAAAACGCAACATGAAGACATTTGCAACTTTATGTAATCCAGAAAACCGAACGGTTTCATAAATTGAATTAACGGGTGATCCAACTGAACACCTAGATCTTCTAAACGTTTTCGAGTACGAGGATGGGTCGAGATAATAACCGGATATTGGTAGCAGTCTGCTAATGCATTTAGGGTTTCGAGAAGATCCTTAAGGTTCTCAGGACTATCTACATTTTCTTCACGATGAGCACTAACAATAAAAAATTTACCTTTTATTAACGACATTCTCGCCAAAACATCAGACTCTTGAATTTTTGGCAGATAATAATCAAGCACCTCCGCCATATGAGAGCCAGTTTTAATTATAGTTTCAGGGCGAATACCTTCCGCAATAAGATAACGGCGCGCATGTTCAGTTAGCACCATATTAATATCGCTCAAATGATCTAGAACTTTGCGATTTAACTCTTCAGGAACTCGTTGATCAAAGCAACGGTTACCAGCCTCCATGTGGAATACCGGTATCTTTCGCCGCTTAGCGGCTATAACAGCTAAACAAGTATTGGTATCACCATAAAGTAGCACAGCATCAGGCTTTTCAAGCTCAAAAACAGCGTCAGACTTACTGATAATATCAGCTATAGTCTGTGCAACAGTCGCACCACCAGCACCTAGAAAATGATCCGGCTTTCGAATTTCCAGCTCATCAAAGAATACTTGGTTGAGTTCATAATCGTAGTTCTGCCCAGAATGAACAAGTACATGATCTACTTGCTTATCTAGTTCAGCAATAACTCGGCTCATCTTAATCAGCTCTGGGCGAGTTCCAACGAGCGTCATTACCTTAAGCATTAAGAGCTTCTCCAATATAATCTAAACTCAACAGTACATCTTTAACCTGTTCAACGCTAAGACGATCTGTATTATGTGACGTATAATCATCTAGTCCGGTAATATCTCTCTCACCCTCGACAAAATATTTCTTGTAGTTTAAGTCCCGGTTATCAGCAGGGATTCGGTAATAGCGTCCCATATCTACAGATTTTGCCATTTCCTCTCGGGAAATTAGAGATTCGTATAGCTTTTCACCATGTCGGGTACCGATGACTTTTATTTTGTTTTCACAAGCAAATAGTTCTTTAAGAGCTTGCGCCAGAACCTCTACCGTGGAAGCTGGAGCTTTTTGCACGAAAAGATCACCCTGTTCAGCATGCTCGAACGCATGCAAGACAAGATCTACCGAATCTTCCAACGACATCAAAAATCTAGTCATATTAGGATCAGTTATTGTCAATGGAGCTCCGCTCTTGATCTGGTTAACGAACAAAGGAATCACTGACCCACGGGATGCCATAACATTTCCATAACGAGTAGCACAAATAACTGGACCTGATACAGGAATCATCCTCGATTTGGCAACCATTAGCTTTTCTGCCATAGCTTTGGAAATACCCATAGCATTAATTGGGTAGACCGCCTTATCGGTACTAAGTACTACGACCCGTTGAACACCGGTAGCGATTGCTGCATTCAGCACATTTTCTGTCCCCATAACATTAGTGCGCACTGCTTCCATTGGGTAGAATTCGCAGGAAGGCACTTGCTTTAAAGCTGCCGCATGAAAGACATAATCAACGCCAATCATAGCTTGGGCAACACTGTCATAGTTCCGAACATCGCCAATGTAAAACTTGACCTTGTCATTAGACAGATTAATTCTCAGGTCTTCCTGTTTCTTTTCATCGCGACTAAAAATACGTATTTCACGAACTCCAGTATTCAGAAAGCGCCTGAGCACCGTATTACCAAATGAACCCGTACCTCCCGTTATCAATAAAACCTTATCATCAAACATATATTGAAACCCACATAACCATTCAATTCAAAAGCAAGCTGCCTGAGCACTTACTTCACTTCAATAAAATCTACCTTCGAGGTCAGAAAAAATTTACAATCGAAAGATTTCTCCTGACTGTCAAGTAACCAAATTAGCACTGCTTTTATACATTCTCTCAACTAATTCTGGCCAAGTAGGTGGAATATAACCTGTAGCCTGGTGAAAAAGTTCAGAATTTAAAGATCGATCAATCACTAAGCGCTCGTCGGGCACTATATCAATAGACTTCTGATACTTCTTTGCAATCAAACACAGTAACTCATACTTACTGATAGGCGCTGAAGCAACATGAAAAAGACCACTAAGTTCCGGCCGAGTGATCACATAATCCTTAATAACCAAAGCTAACTCAATAGTCGGCAAACCAGAAAAAACTGCCTTGGAATACCCTCTCACTTGGTCTGTTTGAGAGAGAAACCAATTAACAAGCGCCATATTTGACCCCAGCTCATGTCCGATAATAGAAGTTCGGAGAGTAATCGCATGCGGCGAATCACGGAGCTCACCTATGAATTTGGACTTTCCATATAAATCTTCCGCGTCCGATACATCTTCTTCCTTATATCTCCCCTTACGGCCAGAAAAAACACAATCGGTACTGACATGAATCACTCGAATATCGGAAAGCCCACAGAGCCGCTCTAGGCGATGCGGGAATATCGAATTTACTGGTAGTGTCGAAAGGGGATTATTAGCATCTGCAAGCTGCTTGATAAGCCCAACGCAGTTAATGACTACGTCTGGACGTACTGTATTTAGTGCCTGTACTAACGCATCATTATCCAGAACATCAACGCCAACCAATAGCCTCTTCCGCTGGTCCTCCGAAAAAAAATGCAAGGCAGAGGCGCTACGAAGTGTCCCCCACACCTCATGAGATAAATCTTTACAAAAAACTTTTATTACAGCATTCCCTAACATTCCCGAGGCACCAAGAACCAATACCCTCATTACTCCACCCCTAACTAGCCAAAAAAACTATTACTCTATCTATAATGATTAAATTCATTCTCTGACCTCTTTACTAAAACTACCTCTCTAGGCATTTAAACCAACATCAACCTAACATACCAAATTGCCAGAGAACCACCGAGCAGCGGTTAAGAATTAAAGATGCAAAGGATAACGTTTATCACGCAAAACGTCTTCGCAATATAAAACTAACATAATAATGAATCTTTTTATAAAACATTAAAACAGAAATCAAAAGAAAATAAACGAGAGTAAAGGGAATAGATAAAAACCACCAATACTCAAAAAACTGGCCATGGAGCCAGCTTAGAAATAGATAAGCTACAATGCCACAAAAACAACTTATTATCACATAGTGCAAGCAAGGTATAATTAACCCAGAATTGATCTTACGTTGCACCAATAAAATCATAACGAAGCTATTGAAAACAGTTGATATCACAACTGAAGAAACCAACCCCTCCAATCCAAAATTTTGAGAAAGCACATAACTAAACGATGCATTAATAAACAAAGCAAACAATGAAACAAAAACCGGTATCAATGTATCTCCATATGAGAAAAACACACGATTCATAATATCTCTAAGCAAACAAAAAGGAAGGGCGATTAATATGATAGAAAAGACTGAGGCAAGCTTAACAGTATCATCCCTTCCAAAATTACCACGCTGAAATAAGAGCTCTACAATTTCTTCTGCGTAGAAGCCCATATAAATAACAGCAGGGACTGAAAGAATGACAACTAATCGAACACATCGTGTGAGATAGCGAAACAATTCAGCCTGACCTTCCTTCGTCGAAACTGCTGCAATACGGGGAAAAATAGATGCAGTTAAAAAAACCAAAAATACTGAGAGAAATATCAGATTAAGTTTATTTGAGTAAGAAAGTAATGATATAGCCCCTACTCCAAGGTCCGACGCGAAGTATACCCCCACAAATGCATTTATTTGCTCTATATAGAAAGCAGTAACCGCCGGCAAAAACAGAAGCATAAATTTCTTATCAGAAAAGTAAGAAAACGCAGCACCACCTACAAATGAAAAGCTCTTACGTGAAATAAAGAAATTTATAAGTAACAACAACACCCAAGCCAGGGCACCAAGCAACAAAACCTTATCGAACTCGGCTGCACCATTAAAAAAATATAACCCTATACAAAAAAAAGTATTATTAAAAACAGGCACAATATAGGAAGGAATTACAACTTTGTTGACGGTCTGTAGAGAATTGAAAAATGAGACCAAACTTGAAAAAACAAAGGTCGCGGACATAATACACAAATAGCTTACGGAAAGAGCCCTAACACGGCTATCGACTGAAGCTGATACCATGTCCAACATCCCCCCCCCAAAACTAAATACGAAAACGCCAATACATGCGGAAAGTAGAAAGAAGAAAGATATAGCAGAGGAAAGTTCCTTGTTTACCTCTAAAATATCGCCCCTATTCAATAAACGCGAGTACATTGGCACTAAAAATATAGGTATTGCCGAGTAGACAGCCATATATAGTAAGGAAGCCAAAGAATTTGACAGGAAATACGCATCTGTAACGACAGAAACTCCATGATAAAACGTTATCAATACATCCTTAAAGAACCCGCTCAACTTGCCCAGTAGAATAAGCGAGAAAATTACAAGAAACTTCCAGTACCTATTCACTTCATTCCTCACGTTGACAGAGAGCTTTGCCAGGCAGAAAGTTATGAAAAGATAAATTTCGCGAAAAAAACCAACCTACGAATAAGACTAGCAACACCATTACACCAGCCAACCCATGCATAAGTTGATTATTGGCATAGCTAAATATCAATCCCATGGAAAAGTATATAAACAATGGGCCAGCAAAAGGGTTACTAGCTTTTATTGCCTGCAACCAAAGCCTCGCATATAAGAATGAAAAAATTGGAGTAAGAAATAGAACACCAATAAAAGTTATATCAGAGGCAAGCCATGCAAACAAAGAATGCCACTTATCAAACCCCCAGCCGTAAACTTCACCTACACGATATGGGTAAGTCTGCTCTAAGACAAAACCATCTGTAGAGAGACCTATCTCTACAATCCTACCGATAGAGTAGGAGTTCCCAACAAAATAAGACCACTCGAATGGCAAATTTAGGCTTAAATACAACCCATAAAGCCCGTTTGAAAAATAACCTAGAAAAATGCCTAGTGCTAGCGTATATTCAGAACCTATAAGGTTAAAAAACAAAGAGCTCTCATCCCATTCAATCAAGGGATGCGTTTTCAAGTGAATATTATCAAGTCCAATACCTGCAGCAAGGTAACGCTGCCGAAGAATCTCTAAGAAAAGGAAGAAAACACATAATCCGATCAAACCAAAAACACAAAAAGTTCGAAAATTCAACTTCCTGCCTTTGGCTGCAAAATTGATCAACATACAGAAAAAAGTAAATATTACTATATCACCCAAATATTTCTGCTTACCACTTCCAACCACATTAACCAAAATAAAAGTTATCAGTATGAAACAAAAAGCACTCTTGGCAAGCAAACCCATTGTTCGATAATAATAGATAGAAAACAATAAAGCCAAAGTGATTAAAGCTTGACCAAAAATATTCAAAATATAAAAAATATCAACTCGAGCTTGTCCACGCTCATACCCCTCGTAACCTTTTACATAATTTGCACCGATGTCCCCAAGGTTCAATTTACCACCTAAGGCGAGAAAGGAGTACCAATGCGCAATGGAAGTTATCACAGCGAAGAACAAAAGTGTGCTAATGAAGAAGGAGACTCTCTGAGCAGAGATAGAGCGTACATCTAGGTTAAATGAATCTATCCGATATTCCCCTCTAGCCCCCAATATAAAACCAAAAGCAAACAGAAGCACCAAAATTGTTATGAAAGGAATCAGAACAAAATAATCAAGATCTTTATATTCAATTGGTCCTAACGTCAAACTTAATATGACGAAGCAGGAATACCCAATGTATATATTAAGAGGGAGGTATCGATAACTAAAGATCTTCATTTTATCTTAAACAGATCCTTATATGCCGCAACTTTTTCGCGGCCAGTTAAATGTCCAATTTTCAGTGATTTCCTTTGAGCTCGAACCAAAAAATCTTCTGTCGTACCGATCTGCTTTGCTGGATTTCCGGCAACAATGGATCCATCAGGAACACTTTTAGTTACAACAGAATTGGCCCCCACAATACACTGACTGCCAATTGTTACATTCGGTAAAATCAACGCTCCCATACCTATAAACACATCATCGCCTACATGAATTTTCCCTGCCAGCTCAAGGTCAGGAATATCTTTCCGGAAAGGCAATGTTGAGCCATCATGACAAACGAATTTTGCACCAATACTGATATAAACATTATCCCCCAAAGTCACTAGGTAAGGCTCTGAACTGAACATTGAATAACTAGAGCCGTATATGGTTACAAAACCCTTTAGTTCAACCCCAATTTTTCTTGCATAGGACGTGGGAAACAACGCGGCATGTAGCATATTTAGCGGTGCTGTAAAAACTTTAAGCAATCTACGCACCTTCATTCAAACCTCCACCTCTGTAATGAACTCAGAGACCATATCCAGATAATTCCCATAATCAAAAGTTCGCGAAAAATAAGCTTGCTGCTTGATAGTGTTGACTTCGGACGCTGATAAAGACATCAATCTTTTTATTAAAGAGAGTTCATCACCGCGATCAGCAAGAAATAGGCCGTCACTATCGGAATATCGATCAAGGCAAATCATTTTGTTTGAAATTACTGGCGTGCCGCACGTTATTGACTCCGCTAGTTTTGAGGGAAATCCGGCCAATGTTACCCGTGTTTCATCACGAAAAAAAATACTAAAATCAGACTCAGCAATACGCTGCAAAACCAATCGATTAGATTGCCTTCCCTTAAAAACTGTACATTTTGCCATATCGAGCAACTTAGCAGAGTGCTCAGGAAACACTCGAAGATAATCCTCTAACTCAATCCCATAAATTTCGAAGTAAAAATCCTCCCCCTCACTATATAATTTATGGAAAATTTCAACACATACGTCGAGGCGTTCCTTAAGATTATTTCGCTCCTTGTTCACTCTGTCTACATCAAAGGGAGAGCCGACATATATAAACTTTTTGCGAAAAGAGCATCCGCGATGAGGTGGCGAAGGAAATCTGCTTACATCAAATAAGGTAGGGAGCTCAACGACTGTTTTCCCTTTGGATACGTAGAAATCAGTGAGATACTTACTCGTAGTAAATATGCCGTCGGCTAGGCGGTGAATAAAATTCATTCGCACCGATGTATCCAAGAATTTTATCACTTGACGTGTAAAATTTCCTGCGCCAGCATCATACCACTCCGTAGCATCGGCGATTATTTTTATACCAGTGCGCTTACAAATTAGTTTTATTTGACCTTGAGCCAGTGCAGGATAATTATAACAAATCACACCTACAAGACTGTTGGAGGGATATTTTTTTAGAAACTTAAGTATCGAACTCAAACCAAGGATATATCTCAACCATGCCACAACTCTCCTAGGGTAGGGAACACTCCAACATTCGAAGTCAAAAAAGTCTTTACGCAAAAGCTCTGTGCCGGCCACCCTAGAGCTATCAACGCCTATAAAAACAACCTCGTAACCAAGTTCACGCAGGATCTTGCCATTCGCAATAACACGGTGGGCAGCGGCATTTCTATCAGGTAACTCGAAGCCGCCAACGTAAATTATCGTTCCTTTACTCATTCTCTTAACCAAAAGTCTTCACATTGAAACGACCAGCGCCAAGAAGATATAAAAGGCTTTTTGCAAATCCAAAAATCACCCGTTATTCTAAGCACAATAAGTTATTTAAACAACTCAATGTACCATGGCATATCTCGCCAAATACCTTCCTGAATACTAAATTTTGGGCAATAACCAAGCTTAGTTATTGCCTTATCGATGTTTGCTTGGGAGTGGCGGACATCACCTTCACGAAACTGACGATAGATTACCTGCTTGTTATAGGCAATATTATGATCTGCAAGGGCTTCCTTAATATAAACGAATAGTTGATTCAAGCTTGTTTTAGCACCTACAGCTACGTTATAAACCTGATTTTTCGAATCAGCTTCAGCGGTAGCTGCGAGCAGGTTCGCCTGAACAGCATTTTCAACAAAACAGAAATCGCGACTAGTTTCACCATCACCATTAATGAATACATCGCCACCATTAATCATAGCGGCAGCCCATTTAGGAATCACGGCAGCATAGGCCCCTTCTGGATCTTGGCGTTTACCAAACACGTTGAAATAACGAAGGCCAACCGTTGCAAATCCATAAGCACGATCAAAAACTTCGGCATACAACTCATTGACATACTTGGTTATTGCATAAGGTGACAGCGGTTTGCCAATAATATCCTCAACCTTGGGCAATCCTGGGTGGTCACCATAAGTAGAGCTACTTGCCGCATAGGTAAAACTCTTTACCTTCGCATCGCGCGCGGCCACCAACATATTTAGAAAACCGTCAATATTTGTTCGATTAGTAGTAACAGGGTCTTTAAGTGAGCGAGGTACCGAGCCAAGTGCAGCTTGATGTAAAACATAGTCTACATCACTACATGCCTTATGGCAGTCCTCTTGATCGCGTATATCACCATTAATGAATCTAAAGCGCTCCCACTGTTCCTGGCTGACCGAAGCACGCACCTCATTCAGATTTCGCTGATGCCCTGTCGCAAAATTATCCAAACCAACTACATATTGATCGAGCCGAAGAAGAGCTTCTAATAAGTTAGAACCGATGAAGCCAGCTACTCCAGTAATCAACCATCTTTTTGGGGAGTCAGGCAGTGTTTGTAATATAGTTTCGTAACGCGTCATGGATTCATTCGAGAAAGTGAGTTAATAATTTAGTCACAGAGCTTCCACTCAAAAGTGGTAACTCATCATTATTTCCTAGGTGTCCCATACATAAAGTAATTGAACTTGGAATTACAGCCGTAAGTCCGAATCTTCGCAACTTAATAGGTACTTGAGATCGTAAAGAACATGTTCAGCCTTGCCGAGACGTCGGATTTTGCTAACACCTAAATCCCTAAACTCGCTATGTGCTACTGCGAGAATTATTCCATCATAAGCATCACTTGTAGGCTCCAGCACCGGTATAATTCCATACTCACTCTGTGCCTCTTCAACATTTATCCAAGGATCATAGACATCCACTTTAATATTGTAATCCGCCAGCTCACGAATAATGTCTACTATCTTAGTATTACGCAAATCTGGGCAGTTTTCTTTGAAGGTCAACCCCATTACCAATACACGGGCACCATCAACATGAATACGCTTTTTAAGCATTGCCTTGACAAGTTGAGACGCCACATAAGCCCCCATCCCGTCATTTAAGCGCCGTCCAGCAAGGATGATTTCTGGATGATACCCAATACTTTCAGCCTTATGGGTTAAATAATAAGGGTCCACCCCTATACAGTGGCCGCCTACCAAGCCTGGTCGAAACGGCAAAAAATTCCACTTAGTGCCCGCGGCCCTCAAAACAGCCTCAGTATCGATATTCATTCTATTAAAAATAAGCGCGAGTTCGTTTATTAGCGCAATATTAAGATCGCGCTGAGTATTCTCAATTACCTTTGCAGCCTCTGCAACCCTGATACTTTCTGCCTTATGTGTGCCTACGGTAATAATCTGCCGGTACAAAGAATCAATCAATTCAGCAATTTCTGATGTTGACCCTGAAGTGATTTTTGTAATTGTACTTAAGCGATGCTCCTTGTCCCCAGGATTGATCCGCTCTGGACTATACCCAGCAAAAAAGTCAATATTGAATTTTAGGCCAGATGCTGCTTCTAACACCGGAATACAATCTTCCTCCGTTGCACCCGGATAAACCGTCGACTCATAAATGACGATGTCGCCCTTCTTAAGTACTTTCCCAACTGAATGTGAGGCCTTGATAAGAGGAGTGAGATCAGGCGTATTATGCTCGTCAATTGGTGTTGGGACCGTAACAATGAAAACATTGCACTTTGCCAGATCGCTCAAATGAGTAGTGAAGCGCAACCCCTCTGCCGCCACAAGGTCGTCATCACTAACTTCCATAGTTGCATCATGACCCGCGGTTAGCGCATCAACTCGGGTCTGATTGACATCAAACCCAATCACCGTACGGCACTTTCCAAATTCCACTGCCAACGGCAAACCAACATAGCCAAGACCAATAACAGCTAGTCTCAGTTCATCCAATTTTTGCATAACGTAAGGGCCAAAAATCAAGAAAATTAGAAGTTAACAGGAGCCACCAAGCACGCCAACACTTATCGGGAGCCAGCCGAAACTAAACCATCAAGGCTAACGCTTTCTTGGGAATTATTTGGGTACCCATTTAACATCAGACGAACCAGGGCGATCAAAAAGCCAAGCATTCCACCAAGAAGCACTCCTAATACCAAGATCAACGCTTTTCTTGGTTTAACGGGGGCATCAGGTATTTCAATCGGGCCATCTAAACGAGAAACACTAACGTTCATGGAGGGGGCCAGAGCATTTTGGAGGGTGGTGTGCTGCTGCTCCAAATAGCGAAGCGAGGGGATAAATGGCTCATCCGCAGTACGGCCTTCCAAAACCTCAATCTCAGAACGCAATGCTCTAGTGCCACGCATATACATTAGGTCGCCATTCATAAAGGCCGATAACTGTTGGGAAATTTGTCCGCCGATAACCGGGGGAGCCTCCAACCCTACGGCCTCAGCTACAGTCAAAGCTTCTCTAAGCTTCGCTAAACGATCATTTTTGTGGATCTCTGCAAACTTCCTCAGAGTATTTAGTTCCCCCTGGATCTGCTTGCTTTTCACTTCGACTTCTCTCTGTGTGTTACGTAACACCTCGGCAGTAGATTGTCGAGTAACTTGATCCAAGTAGTACTGAGCCCAATCAGCAGCCTTAAGTGGGTCGGAGTGCTTAACGATGACGGTGTGGGCTATCTGACCTTTAGCTGGGAGCTGGACTTTCAGTAACTTACCAAATTTTTTGTATAGCTCATCCCGGGATCCAGAGCGTTGTTCGTTATCAAGGGATGGCAAGTACACATTTTTAAAAAACTGATTGCGGCTCCCCTCAGAACGCAGATTACGAGTAAATACAGAATAAACATCAGTCACTGAGAAGGGGGCAAGCCCAGTGTTTTCACTTCGCGCTATATTAAATCCAGTAATATCGCTGAGCACAGGCGGCAATACACCAATACGCGCCTCGTAAACTGGCTTACTAAGAAACGCATATAGGGCAGCCCCCAAGGTAACCACGAGTGTTACTATCGCTATCAACCACCTTTGACCCCACAATCCCTGAACCAACGCAGTTATATCAATTTCATCATTCCCTGGTGCACTACTTGAATGATTGGCGCTAGTCACTGTTAATTACCTTATTTTGATTGATTTTTACTTGCCGCAAGAATAACAATTTATATCTTAGGACCTTGGCGTACAAAACCGAGCATTCTGCCATTGCTTTTGGGCATTGCAACCCCCATACACAAAAGAAGCTGATCGATAGTAGTATTTTGCTATCAAAGAGAGCCAACCTTCCCTTTCGCTGTTCGGCAGATTCCCGAAAAAGCACTATAAAAGTAGATATTTCAGTAATTAGAAGAGCGGTTTTGAACGAGCAAGAACCTCTTCGAGCCAAAATATCGCAAGCTTACCCATCGGTGGTGCGAGCGCTTATAATTTTAGGTCGCTCAGAGCAGGCTAAAGCTAATTCGTACCCACCATAAACCAAACAAAAATTGAACGGCATTAAGTGGATTGAACCCGGAAAGCCTAACCTGAAGGAACATATGATCATCACATAAAAGGACCATTCTATACGATCCGGCCAACAACTTACAGGTAAAACACCTCCATAAAAATTAACCCTTCAAAGTAAAGAGTTATAAGATTTCTAAATCTTATACCTTCCACTCATGACACCTAAAGATAAAGTTGACTACAGAACACTCACTCCGCCACAGGCTGCCTTGACCTCTCATCGCTTTATCCGGCTTGGCGTGATTCAATAACAAGGAACAACTACTTTAAATAAAAAACAGAAAACACTCACAAATTCACTGTGAGACTGCCTTTAAGGCAGCTAACTCCCTTCCTGCCTATCGAAATCAAACAAGTATCCCCCTCTCATCAAACAGCTTCTGTGGTTAGCGGGGTGAGCACTCAAGCCCGCTTCATACCACTAAAAAGAATGAAATGCAGCCAACTTGATCAAAAATCAAACTAAACAGGTGCCTATGCAGTACCAAAATCCCAAAGAAATGATGGCTTTATCGAATAGAGACCCCCAATAGTCGGGCCTGAAACCACCAGGCAGCACCGAATATATCAAGTAACCCTGCTTTGCATGTCCATAAGATGGTTAACCCTGAGTGCTTAGCCCTACTCTCGCCTTAGATTCAAGAGTTAATATCTAATGAACTGCCTGCCATTGGGGAGTGAAGGCTTAGAAAGGTATAAATTTCATTGAAATACAAGGGTGCTCAGGCTAGCCAGTTCTAGCAACTACTCAACCCTAAAAGTGAAGGCACTATTAAGCTGCTCACCTATGCGTCATTACTAAAATTCCACGCCCCTGCTTTAGATAGCTGTGATATAGATCCTTGACAGGCTCCACTAACACCTCAGCGTCCACTCGATCAAAGCCAAAAGATAAGTAGAAGGGCTCTAAGTGGGTATAGGGAAATGCATAAGTAGCCTGATCGAAATGTTTCGCCATTAACTCCAACAATCTGCGCGCGACTCCCCTGCCCTGGTGCTCCCGCGCCACCGAAACCCCAGCAAGCAGCCTGAAGGTGTCGTACCCCCTTAAGTAGCCACAGGCTACAATCTCCCCCTTTTCATCCCGCACCACGGCACAGTCCTCATAACGCCTAGCTTTGCCTCGAAAGCCATGCATGCGATAAAATTTATTCGCCAGTGGTATCTCAATATCTGACAACCACTGAGCCCGATAGGAAGGCTGTGTTAACGTCATAATTCCGCCTGCATGATGTAGAAAAGAAATGCCCAGAAAAACCTGTGATACCTGCCTGCGCCCACAGAATGCGTGCTACTGTACCGCTCTGGTAAAGGTAGCTAATACCATAAAGGTGCTGATCATACAGCACCCTCTAGAGGGGAAGCACCCATTTAATACCGGGCGTATGGCGCATCTTTGCCTCAGTAACAGTGAGATGATCATTGCTGAGAAGCTCTCAGGCTCAGAACTGGATACACTTCTCGACACACCTTCAGCGCTCCTATACCCATCCCTAGGTTGGCTACCCGATAATATTGACTTGGATATCGATTCCTTTATAAGCGACAGTGACAACAACCAACAACCGGTAATTACACAGCTGATAGTTATTGATGCTACCTGGAAAAAGTCTAAGAAGATTCTCCACTTAAACCCTCAACTTCAAACCCTTCCCAGAGTCAATCTCAGCGGTGGTTTAAAGTCCAATTACACAATTCGAAAAACCTCAATATCAAATGGTTTATCAACAATTGAAAGTATTGTCCAGGCAATGCAACTGCTTGAACAAAAAACTGATTTTCAAAGATTACTAAAGCCATTTGAGAGGATGATCGCCTTACAGAAACTTAGCTACCTGAACTAACCCTACTCGCCCCAACCCAAGTATTATTTCTACTATATGTGTTATTCCCCCTTAAAGGTATCAGCCGACCTAATTCCTTTAGCTAATTCCCCTACGGCCACAAAATCCCTTCATTAACAATTTGACTTACAAAAGACTCATTAAAAACTGGCCCCCCATAACCAGCCAGTAAGAGCTGCTCGGAAATATTCGTTTTCAACCCATGCAGCCCTAAGAACGGGCAGGCAACATGGCCAAGCCATGACTTCTTGACGACATCTTCATAAAAAAACAATAGTTAACACCTTAAATCGAAAAATATGTCGCAATGTCCAGACTAATACGTCTTTGCCTAATAGAAGAAGGCATAAGATGACTCCATAGGGATTAGACAGCTCCTTATGTCAAATAGATTACCGTATTGAAGTCACATGAAGATTAACCAATCGGACGCTGCCAACGGTAACGCCTTTCTGGAGTTGTCAGAGGAAAGGCCCAAGCTATTAATTTTCATCAGAAAACGAATCCGCAACACACAGGAAACAGGTGAAAGACCAAAAGGCCCAAAATAAGCGCGCCTTGCGCGCAGACGCAGTGCGTAATGAGGATGCGTTACTGGAGGCAGCCAAAGAGGTATTTCAAATTTCAGGCGTGAATGCACCCGTCAGAGAGATTGCCGCTAAAGCCGGCGTGGGTATAGGTACCCTGGTATAGTTACCCTGTACCGCAGGTTCCCGCAGCGGTCAGACTTGGTGGCCAGCGTATTCCGTCGAGAAGTGGATGACTGCGCTGCGGAAGCCGCCACCCTTGCTGCTGAAAAGAGTCCGCTGCAAGCGCTAACCCTCTGGTTAAAGCGCTATGTTAATTTTCTCGCTGCTAAAAAAGGATTGGCCTCAGCCCTCCATTCCGGTGATCCTGCATTCGAAGCACTGCCAGCCTATTTCCGTGAAAATTTCGAACCGGCCTTGAGTACACTACTCGCTGCAGTCATGAAATCCGGAGAAATTCAGGAAGAGGTTGATCCCTTTGATCTATTACGCGCGATCGGCAACCTGTCTGTCACCAGCAGTGAAGACGATATTCAACACACATATCGTATATTGGACTTACTGATTAAGGGATTGCAGTTTACTGGAGGTACCACAGGGAAAGTAGGGTAATGCTTTTACATGTAAATTAATAATGGGGCTAGATGCAGCCCCACTTATCAATTAACTCATGGCGTTGTAGATATCCTCTTCTCCATGGTTTCATGTCACTCCTGCCTCAATAGATACCAAATTTACCACCCCTTGATAGACCAGCAAACACATAAAAAAAGATAAAGCATATCGAATCATCGAGCGATATCGATCGCTATCAATTCTAGTCTGTAACCTAAAACCTACCACCAACCCTAAATAGGCAGCAATAGTTATTATGGATAACGGAATAAATTCAAATTCGTTATAGGTTAGGTACAAAGAAAGAATCGCAAGCTGCATCAACTTACCGATAAAAAAGCAGATATTTGAGACAAAAATAATTTCCAGCTTGGATTTGGTCATTTCAAGCAGGTAGATCATAAGAAGTGGCGCGATAGCATTTGTAGCGCCGCCTATTAATCCTGCCAACAGGCCCATTAGAACTGCAAAAAACTGTGGTCTTTTCGATAACGCAGATAAGTATTTTCTCAAGACTCCAGAGAACAGGTAAATTAATATGGACCCTGCGAGTAACAGCTTTAGAATATCAGGGTTAACCCATGTTAACAGCCATGCTCCCGACAAACTTCCCAACGAAACAAGAAGGATAACCAAACTATATTTAGATAAGTCAATCTGAAAACTCCTACATTTATATAAGCTTGATACTATCACCAACAGTGAAGGTACCATCGTTAAAATAACAGCAGTTTTCAGATCATAGACCAGGGCCAGAATGGGGGTTGAGAGCATTGGAAAGCCAAAGCCCAATGCTCCATGGAATAAGCCTGCAATCAATATTAAAAGCAAACCAACTAAAATTATCTCTATCGCCACTCGCTAAGCAACCCTCAAAGTAGCAGGCATATTGAAGCGTATGCGCTTAAGGTGCCTCTTCTTATCCTTTATCTTGGTCCTAGCATGAAGATAACGCCGATTATCCAACAATAATATTTGATTATCACCCAAATGAAATCTAAACATATTGTGTGGCAGCGAAATCTTCAGCTCAAGTTCACATAATGCCTCCAGCTCATCCTTAGAACAAAGGCTTCGCTCGATAATATCATACCTATATCTAAACCCATGGCTTTCATCAATTAGGGTCGCCTCAATAAAGCTGGCTTTTTTATGGAATTCTTCTGGCACTCTTAATCTAAATCTCTTATTTGAAAGTACTTGAAAAGCTCTCTCGCTAAGGCTCTCAATAATCCTATCAGCACATACCAAAACACTTTCACCTCCTCCAAGAGTATCTGCTCTCACCACATGAAGGCCGAAGTACCCTGGCATTTCCTGCTCAAAGGCACCATCATTGTGCAGATTAAATTCCCGGTCGCTATGCGATATTGCAAGTGCCTCATCTCCTGTTTCTCCACCAATCCTAACGTCCCATACTGTGCGCCCCCTTCCATCATGTTCATGAATTAAGCCTATGGTACTGATTATATTCTTCATAATTTCGGCTGAATCATCTGGGAAGCCCAACCGTATTAGTACAATACCTTTTTTAAGTAGTGCTATTTTATAACTTTCATATTCATAGTCAGAGTTCGAGCCTAAATTAAAGCAGCAATAATCTGGAACCCTAAGTGGTATAGCATGAGATGATAAATGTAACGATGACATAGCTAGCTCCCTCTATGGTTTCACAATTTCCAACGTAAGGTATGTCTGCGATCACTGACAATCAATGAGGAGCAAGCTTTATGCCAGAAATGATCAGCGCATCACAAATTTTCGCATTTTAACAATTGATTATTCCCTGAGTCATCTATCAGCTCCAACAACGTAGCTGTACAATATACTCAAGAGCCCAAATACCGGATGTACCTGTAGCTAGCTCTAGATAAGTGATAGCGATACCCCCACTCCGTCTGTAGACAGTTTACTTTCAGCGCGTTTGATCCGAGAATCTTAGGAGCACTAGATGAGCGAAACCTATAAGTTATATGGTATGGCTGCCTCCCTTTATACCGCCAAGGCCCGTAGCTATCTGCGTAAGCAAGGGATTGATTTTAAAGAGTACGGTGTCAATAGTGATCACTATAGCCAGCAACTACTTCCTGTGCTGGGCCGCTTTATTATGCCCGCCATAGAAACGCCAAACGGCGAAGTAATTCAGGACAGCTCAGATATTATTGAGTACTTTGAACGGAAAAATAGTACTCACAACCCCGCCTACCCGACCAGCACTGTTTTACAGGTAATCTCGTACTTATTCGAACTATTTGGCGGAGAAGGCTTACTGCGGCCCGCGATGCATTATCGCTGGAATTTTGATACCCAGAACCTGCAGTATCTCAAGAACGAGTTTGTAGCGGGACTCGCTCCTCCCAATGCTGACGAGGAAACAGAAAATAGTTTGTTCGGCTTTGCCAGCAACCGTATGCGGAAAGCCTGCCAAGGCTTTGGAGTATCGGAACAGAGTGCAGCTTTGATTGAGGCATCCTACAAAGAGTTCCTTGATCTTTTCTCTCACCATCTAAAGAAATTTCCCTATCTATTGGGACATCAACCTACTTTAGGTGACTATGCACTAATGGGACCATTATATGCCCACTTGTATCGGGACCCAGTACCCGGAATGTTGATGCGGCAACACGCCCCTATAGTTGCCCGCTGGGTGGAGCGTATGAATACAACTGAGGATTGTTGGGTAGAACATATGGAGTCAAATTCTCCCCTTATTGACCCAGCATGTCTCCCACCGACCTTAAAGGCCTTAATGCGATATATTGCTATAGAGTACTTGCCGGAGTTAAAAGCGCATATCCAGTTTGCTAATAGTTGGTTGGATCAGCACACCACCTTAAAAGCTGGAACCAATGGTATGGATAACCCAACTGCTCGAACAATTGGGCAGGCTGAGTTTACTTGGAGAGGTATCCGCTTAAAAACACACGTACTGCCTTACCGTTTTTATCTGCTACAACGCTTGCAAGAATGTTACCAGCGCGCCAATCAAAAAGAACAAGATGCTATTAAGTCACTTTTTACTGAAGTAGGTATCGATTCTCTACTGACACTCACTACAAGCCGAAAGGTAGAGCGGCATCAGTTTCTTGAGGTATGGGGAGACTTACGCGCTATTAAAGAAACACCTGAAATTTCATAAGAAACTAATACGTTAATCAGGGATTGGGAGCAATCTAAATACGCCTTTGCTCCCATTGCACTTTAATAAACAATTACATCTCTTTAAGCCGATCGCCGATTAATTATTGCTGCCAAATAAATTTGCGTAGATACTACTGTAAATCTCGTGTTTCGTTCAGCTCCAAATAGCTTTAGTTCCATTTACTTTATCTAAAAAAGAAACTGATACTCTTCCAGTAGCAATTCGTTATCACATTTAGAGTACTCGCAGCTTTGTGAATTCTAGAGGCCCATTTATAGGCTGTTTGATTCTTCAAGCGTGCGCATATAGAAATATAGGCGCCAAAATTAACCCATTATATTTCATTAAGTTCCTTTAACATCAAAGCTGCGTAAAATCGATAGCCTTTTATCAATATTGTAAGCTGTAATTGAACAGGCTTCTGCAGGCCAACAGCTTAAGAACTGCATTAGAACCCAAATTTCTAAGAGCCCCATCCCCTCAAGAGGAGAACGGTAGAGTGACATAAGAGTAGATGAAAGGCACTGATCCAAGGTACAACACCAGGGGCCAGCTAACCAAATTGATAGAACAAGTATCAAGATGGTTATATGGATAATACGCTAGAAACCCACTCGTCTTCAATAAAGTCGAGTACATTCAGCAGCTTGGAGCGACGCCCTAAGCTCTGGGAGTGTTGCATCCGTCTTTTCTTCTTTTACGCCTATCGTTCTCCTGCACCACCTCTTATTTCCTTCATGTACTACTTTCTAAACTTTCTCACCAAAGAATGCCCCTCATGAATTGAGTATCATTAGGAAATGAATATGCTGATCTTAAAGCGCCGGACAAGCGAAAACCTACGGATTGGGACAAGTGTCACTGTTACAGTATTGGAGGTTAAGGGTAATCAAGTAAAGAAAGGAATACCTGCCCCCAAGTCTTTGGCCGTACACCGCGAAGAAATTTTTATGCGGATTCAAAAGAAGCGAAAAGCCGGCAAAAAAAATTTCTGAGGAGCGGATTCTCTCAACAGAAAGCGCCCGTAGTGAACCCATACTTCCTTGCAAGGCCATTTAGCCTAGCATTGAGGAGGTCATGACACTATTTAATAGTGCAAGCCCTAGAGGGGCAAAAAAGCCAAGTGTTAAGCATCTGGGAATCCACTCCGAAATAAAGATCGTCTCCATAAAGGCCTGAAAACCCAAAAGGCTTGCTATCCTCAGAATTAAGAACTCAACCAGAATAAATTTTTCCGTTTTAAACGCCGTATATTTTTAGCTAAAAACTCATGATTCACGAATAAAACCCCGGAAGAATTGGATCTGTTGAGTACTCGTGTGTCACGCAGCACAAAACCGTCGAAATGTAACTGACTGGCAGTAAACTTAGCATGCGGCACTTACTTTCGGTAAATTGATTTCCCGTATTTATTATCTTTAAAATCACCGATTGTGGTTCCACACTCCAACAATATCCAAATCCAGCCGATTACAGGCCAAAATTGAATTAATCCCCACCAGCCTCTCTTGCCAATATCGTGATACCTTTTGGCCGTAACAGCCAATAGTGGCCAAAGAAGAACGACAAATAAGCTCAAAGCAGCATTTATGCTTACATCGACCAACAATATCGGCATTAGAGAGATTGGTAAAAAAGCCAGCAAAAATTGCCTTCTTGCGATTCTACCATCAAAGCTAAAAAGCAAAGCTTTAATAGAAACTGATCTAGGGCTATCAAGAGTAACTAATTTTACCCTTTCAATGGGAGAACGACCTAAAATTTCCATTGATTCCTCTTTACTATTAACATCCGCACTAGCAGCTTTATTGAAGTCCAGCGGAAATATGTGATCTTTCTCCTATAAAACGGGGCAAGATCACAATCCGCTGCTGGCCCTTGTTAGCTACGTTTAAAGATCACTCCATGATTTTTCATCTATTCCTTAAGATAACCACCCCGAACATCAGAAGTAGATAAATCCAGTTCATTGTTAAGAGCTTCAACTATATCAACTATAACATCATAGCCATCAACGTTTTTGCTTTCTGAGATTGCGCTTGCAAGGTGTTTTATAGTATCTGCCAAGAATATCCCCCAGGCCTTTTCCTCTTGAAATTCATGGTTACGGAAAAGATGTGGATTGATAGAAGTCCATTGAGCGCCATTGGCGACAAAAGCTCGAATTAATTCAACCGAATTTTCATCCTGAACCGCTGCAGGAGGTATTTCCAATTCATTCATAACATTCCTGATATGCACTACTACCACGGCAATTATCGGCCAGTCAAGCAGCGCTTGGCAAGACCTTGCTGCCAAAACCAGCAGTCTGGACAGATTGCTTTATTATACTCTTTTCCACTCATACCACAGATAGTGATACCCTTGGATCTCTCTGACAACGTAGCGCTGAGAACAGCTACTGCACTGAACACAGTAATGCTTTTCTTATAGATCTTTCGAACTTCAGAACTTTCGATAGAAATATTTTCAGAATCTTTTTCTGGCTGGAACAGCTAATCGGCTGGATAAAACTGACAAATACACCCCTGATCCGCTGAAACGAACTCTATTTTTTATGGCGAATAATAGATGATGCTCATTCGATATAAAAGCACCACCAGCTCGACTATTGACGCATGCCTCCTAAAATCGTTCAAATATGGCGACAAGGCCATTATCCTTGACAAATCTCAAGATGCTTTTATCTCAAAAGCAGCATCTCTTACTTTTGATACACCATAAGAAAGAAGCCTATTTAACCACGGATCTTTTCGCAAAAAATTAAACAATCTTTTCACCTACCTGAAAGCATTACGCCCGGTACATCGACGATCAAAACAAAGCGAAGCGACGTATAGTCCGTCTGGACTAACGCTTTCACTGAGTGTAGGTACTGCTGTTTTTTTTCAATGGATGGCTCAACTTACGAAGCCATTTATAAAATAAAAAAACACAGCTATGGGGATAGGGTATATAAATCCCATATAAATTTGTTCGATAGCTTCAGGTGAATTTAGCTATTGACGAAATTTACTCAATTCATCCAGTTACTTTAGGTTAGGGGGAAACTCGCTTAACCTCTTTCCTCTGTGACGAAACAAGGCACTGCACATAGGCTAAAGTAAGAAGAATACTGGCATACCCTATTCTACCGCAATAAGTTTCTCGGCGTTTTACCAATTATTAACGATCTCCGCTTGATAAAAATAGTTTACTGTTAATAGTTACCCATTTGCACATAGTGGAACCAGTATTTTGGTATAGATGTGGTTGATTATATTTATACAGTTAACATCTCGCATCAACGGCCATGTAAGTAATGTGTCCGCTTGCATGCACTTATTATACAGCACCGCCATCTAGTGATTGATAGAAGTGCATAAAAGCACCTGAAGGACAGGTCGCAAATTTGATGAGTTTGTATTTTGACGAAATGTCACCGTTTTCAAATAAGCGTTTCCCTTCTCCAACAACTACTGGGAACGTCCAAAGTCTCAGCTCATCTACCAGATTATGCTTGAGAAGTGACTGCACCAACTGCCAACTTCCGTGAACCTGTAGTAGTGGTCCTTCCATTTCTTTAATTTTGGCAACCTCTTCGGCCGCATCCGAGCCCCTTAGCTTAATTGAATTATTCCATGTAAGATCATCAGTCCTTGATGTCACGACGTATTTTTTTGCCTGATTAAGTTTTTCCGCAGCTGGATTACCTGGTTCAACATTTGCAAAATTCGAGGCAAACAAATTGTAGGTATTGCGTCCTAATAGCAGATCATACGGTTCCGCCATTGCCTCCTTTCCAACCTGCTCCATGACTTCATCCCAATAATCCTTGGCCCAGCCTCCATGACTGAAACCGCCTGAAAAGTCTTCCTCGGGTATGCTCGGTGCCTGCATTACGCCGTCAAGCGTTTGAAATATCAGTATGGCCAGATTTCTCATTGGTTGATTCTCACGAAGAGTCAAATCTTTTGGGTCGTATAACGCCAAGCTAAGCGGTGCCCTTTACGGCACCCTTGCTTGAAAGTCTGATTAGCCTTTTAAGGTGGCATCTAGCACCGTAGTAGAAAAATGGTGGCGCTAGAAAGCCAGACAATAAAATATACCATACCGGCACCTCACGTGCTGGGAAAAACGCTAACACTAATATTATTGAAGAGACGATAAGAGGGTTAAGCAATTTACCTTTTCTGGATATTTTAGAGATTATAAAGCCCGACCAGAAGTAGCTAGAGATACATGCAAAAAATAAAATAATCAGCTCTTCAGTGATATATGGAGCGTCATATGGCTGGGAACCAAATAGTAAAATTTTAATAAACACTGAGATTACAGCTATAACGACAACACCAAGCAGGCCAAGAAAACCGCCCAAGAAAATTCCTTTTAGATCTATATTATTCATAAAATCCCCAGAAGAAGCTAATGCCCGCAATAGGGGTAATCAATGCTGTGCAAAATTGGGAGTGTACCGACCTACACAAAATATGCACAGCGCTGTGCGTCCCGCTAAGGCCCGCAACGCCATAGCAAACTGCTTACGCTTGTTATACATCTCTAGCTTACCGAACCCGGTAAAAACTCAATTGCACAACCATCTCTCTCTAAAATATAGCCATCCATATAATAGCCACGGAGTGACTCTTTAAAGAAATAGATTTTATCGCCAAACGTCAGCTTTTCCTTGACGTCTACAAGAAGTTTGGATTCTGAAATAGGATCAAGACCTAATTCTTTTCTCCTTTTATTTATATGCGTCTTAATTTCAGAAACTAGTAACGGCCCAAATATCTCCACACCTTCCTTAGAATATAGGTCCTCCATAGATGGACTTTCCTTGGCGCAAGCGAATACTAAATTTGTTGCACTAAATATGGAAAAAAGTACTGCAGAGAAAATTGTCTTATTCATAATGTATAATGACCAGATTTTGAGTAGTCGGAATGCAGTGTAGGCTGCCCCAGCCACGTGAAGCACGGCGACAACAGCGCTTTGTTATGTGTTTTTGGCATGCTCCCTGCTCAGCACTTTAATGAGTATTATTGTTGATTGTACTAGGGCGAATGATAAAGCTATGCCCCATGTAACCCAGAATGCTACGTATTGGAACCCGCGATTATTTGCATACAAATCTGGAGACGGATTCCTAGCCAATTATTCCATCATTATGGAAGCATATATTTCGTCTAGAAAATGGATACCAACTGTTCCCAGAATAAAATATACCGCAACATAGATGCGCCTGCCCTTCTTACTCATTCTTACCTCGAGTTACACATAACGCCACCGGCAGGGGCAGCTTATCTTGTGCACTTTTTGCGCAAAAAGGGAGCGTAGCAACCCATGCAAAATATGCACAAGGTAAGCTACGCCACGGAGGGCCGAAAGCCAGGAGCTTTATTGCCTGGCGTTGTTAACTATGATGCAGGATGTAGTACCCAACAGCCCATAACAGTGCCACATTCAGAACGCCGATCACATAGCCAAAAACTCTAATATTCTTTTCTTTCATACAGCTTTGAAAATAGCCGACAGTGAACCCTAAATAAACCACTGGGAGTGCCACTGTCATAATAAACCATACAATTTTGTATGCATTATAGTCAAAGCTATCTAGGGTCTTCTTGATTTTGGGAAATCGCTCTTTTCCCTCCTCCGATCCTAGAATCGTAGGAATGAGACTTCCGTAGCCTATTAAAAATAATAGAAGCTACAACATGAACATTAATACTACCAATATTTCTTCCCGGCTTTGGCAGTTAACTCCGCGATAATCGGAACAGCATGCGAAGCGTGGTGTGTCCGGTGGAAGTCCGTAGGGCTGGAACGAAATTCATCACCTTGTTATGCCTTAAACAAGTCATTGATAAAACTAACTGGGGACTTTTTACTTACCACCAGATCAGAAATAGCATTGACAAATAACTCCTTATCAGAAGCGGGTCCTGGTCCATGATTTGCTCTGCTATCTTTCGATCGTTCCGTAAGCATTGTGCCGACCTCACCATTCATTGGGTTAACGAAATATTCCAAACTGAAACATCTATAAATCTCACTACCCTTTGGCTTTACCAGGCCTGGTAATAGGTTTCGTTTCTCTGAGTAGGCATAGGTAGATTAATTGTTGTTAGCTCCACCCTTTTTTCAATCTCATCAACGAAAACATCGATTTTTTTCTTGATATAATTTCATCTTCCGGAAATTTTTCTACAAAACTATCCCAAGCATTAGAAAACACACTTCAACCATTCCTATCTATAGCCGCCACAAAATTTTCAATTGCATCACTAAATATTACTTTCGGAAGTAGTATTCTAGTCATGCAATAATGATGCTCTTTGTTCTCAGTTATTCCACTCTTTAGTTCTTAACCTCTGAGAGACATAGCAGCCAATTCAAAAGCAGCCTCTATATAATTCTACCGTCTTAAATCAAAGTCCGCTTAAAAAGCCAACAAAATCAAAAAGCTACATCAAGTGTCACGAAATCAAACAGGTAGACATATAGCAGCGCCTTTATACTTCCAAGCTTTCTCTGCTCTGTATCATTTTTCAGTTCCCTTAAATATCAACAAGTTCGAAAATTTCCTCATGAAGTAGGAGAAGCTTCTCTTGAACTTTGATATACGAAGTGGGATTTAGCTATCAGCACTGTATTTTCCTAACTTGATTACGTACATGCGTCCTAGTGGAAAGTGCGCTACCAATAATTTTCTTTGTGCACCACTATGAAGAATCAGGAGTTACATAGATACCTAGCCTTACATCTTCTTAACTGCCAGGCCCTCCTATAAGTAACATCACACTCTTAAGAGCAAGGTAAGGTGAGAGGTTTTACCTCAAAATCAAAACACCGTATTTCCCTATCAAAGCTTTGCTCTTTAATACATTCGTTTGCTACAAACCATTCCTCTTGCGGTTGATCAGCTATCCATAGTGGTTTGCCCCTCACTCTGCTATTCTGCGCCCCCTATAAAAGAAGCCCTTCGAACTCTGGGCTGGGCT
Organism: Microbulbifer variabilis; assembly: GCF_052467165.1. NCBI lineage: Bacteria > Pseudomonadati > Pseudomonadota > Gammaproteobacteria > Cellvibrionales > Microbulbiferaceae > Microbulbifer > Microbulbifer variabilis. The sequence continues at coordinate 1,121,774 of NZ_CP174301.1, read as the reverse complement.
TCCTGTCCAGACCTGCCAAGATTGCGCGCTTCAGGAACATCAGGTTTGGGCTTTCCGTTCAATTTTTGATCGAACGCTTCTGCTTTTTATGCCCTGGAACAAACCTGCCCCCTACCCCAGTATGAGCTAGCCGTATCTCTTGCGGGGCTCTCGGGGTTTGCGAACACTTTTGTAATTTACTGATTTTCTTAGAGAAAAATGCCAAAAACCGCAAGCAAAACCAAAGCCGCGAAGCCCGAACACACTCCCATGATGCAGCAATACATGCGCATCAAAGCCCAGCACCCCCAGGAGCTGGTGTTCTACCGTATGGGGGACTTTTACGAGCTGTTCTTTGATGATGCCAAGAAGGCTGCAGAACTGTTAGATGTCACCCTTACAGCACGAGGCAAATCAGGCGGTGAGCCAATCCCCATGGCAGGCATTCCTTACCATGCCGCAGAAGGATATTTAGCGCGTTTGATCAAGGCTGGTGTATCTGTAGCGATTTGTGAGCAGATTGGCGATCCAGCCACCAGCAAGGGACCCGTTGAGCGGCAAGTAGTAAGGATTGTCACCCCTGGTACCGTCACTGATGAAGCTCTCCTCAATGACCGTCGCGATAACCTGTTGGCTGCCATCTCTCACTTAGGTGATGGTTTTGGCCTGGCACTATTAGACTTGGCCACTGGCCGCTTTGTGGTGCAAGAGACCGATACCCTTGAGGCTCTTGCTGAACAGGTTCAACGGCATAATCCCGCAGAACTTCTAGCTCCAGAAGATCTCACTTTGCCGGCGGAGATTGAGCGCCGCACCGGTTTGCGCCGCCGCGCCCCCTGGGAATTCGAATTGGAAACTGCCCTGCGCCTGCTGAATCAGCAATTTGGCACCATGAATCTGGAAGCCTTCGGCTGCAGCCATATGCACGGTGCGGTAGTCGCCGCTGGTTGCCTACTGCAATATGCGCGGGATACCCAGCGTACCGAACTTCCCCATATTCGTGGCCTGCTCACCGAAAGCGGCGATGAAACAGTTGCCTTGGACGGTGCCAGCCGCCGCAACCTGGAAATCGACCTAAACCTCAACGGCGGCGATGACAATACCCTGCTGTCAGTTTTTGATAGCTGCAAAACCGCAATGGGTAGCCGTTTACTACGCCGTTGGTTAAATAACCCTCTGCGCCAGCTCACTACACTGCGCAACCGCCAGGATGCTATTGCGGCCCTGATTGCTGATTATGGTTTTGAACCACTGCGTGATGCCCTGAAACCTGTTGGGGACATGGAGCGTATCCTGGGCCGCTTGGCATTGCGCTCTGCACGCCCCCGCGACTTGGCACGCCTTGGCCAATCCCTGGCACAGTTCCCCGAAATTCAGGGGCAATTAGAAGATTCAGATGCCACGCTGCTCAGAGAGTTATGCAGCCAGGTCGGTGAATGGCCAGAGACCGTGGCGCTTCTGCAAAAGGCCATTATCGAAAACCCGCCTGTCGTAATACGCGATGGCGGGGTTATCGCCACCGGCTATGACGAAGATTTAGATGAGCTGCGGGCTATCAGCGAGAACGCCGGGGATTATCTGGTTCAGCTGGAGCAGCGAGAGAAAGAGCGCACAGGCATCCCAACCTTAAAAGTGGGTTACAACCGGGTGCATGGCTACTTTATCGAGATCAGCCGGGGCCAGAGTGACAAAGCGCCAGCCGAATATATCCGCCGCCAGACCCTGAAAAATGCCGAGCGCTTTATTACTCCGGAATTAAAGGAGTTCGAGGACAAGGCACTCTCCGCCAAGAGCCGCGCATTGGCTCGGGAGAAAGCACTTTATGAGGAACTGATCAATCAGCTAAATGAGTCCCTGGCAGAGCTGCAAGCCGCTGCGGCCGGTATTTCTGAACTGGATGTATTGGCCTGTTTGGCCGAGCGAGCGGACGACTTGCGCCTCTGCCGCCCCGAACTGGGTACCGAGCCGGGTCTGCATATTACCGGCGGGCGCCACCCGGTAGTCGAGCAAGTTTTAGACGAACCCTTCGTAGCCAACGATATCGAGCTTCGCGACGACCGACGCATGCTGGTCATTACCGGTCCAAACATGGGTGGTAAATCTACCTATATGCGCCAAACTGCGCTGATTGCATTGCTGGCCCACTGCGGCAGCTATGTTCCCGCAGACAGCGCCCAGATCGGTCTACTGGATCGTATCTTCACCCGTATCGGCAGCGCCGATGACCTGGCCGGTGGCCGCTCTACCTTTATGGTAGAGATGACCGAGACAGCTAATATCCTGCGTAATGCCAGCGAGCACAGCCTGGTGCTGATGGATGAGATTGGCCGCGGCACCAGTACTTACGATGGCCTCTCCCTGGCCTGGGCCTGTGCTCACTATCTGGCAGGGGAAGTACGCGCCTTTACCCTTTTTGCCACTCACTACTTCGAACTGACCGATCTACCCAGCCAATGTGCAGAAGCAGCCAATATCCATTTGGATGCCACTGAGCACGGTGAAGGTATCGTCTTCCTGCACCGCATTCAGGAAGGGCCCGCGTCTAAAAGTTATGGATTGCAGGTCGCCAAGCTGGCGGGTATTCCTGCAGATGTGCTTACCGAAGCCCGCGCCCGCCTTGCAGCATTGGAGGCCGGCGTCCAATCAGTAGATGTTCCGGCTCCTCTCTCCAAACCCGCGCCGGCCCCCAGGCAGGAACCGGAAACAGCGGTAGCTCCAGCGGCTACGGCACCCGGCTCTCCCCAGCAGGTTGACCTGTTCGGCAGCCCCAGCCACCCGGCGGTAGATGCCCTGGAAGGGCTGGACCCGGACGATATGACGCCACGTCAGGCATTGGAAGCACTCTACTCTTTGCGCAAGCTATTGAAGTGAAGACTTGGGCGACAGCTGTCGTCCAACGCAACTTGTTATAAACAGTGAACTAAATCGACTGAAAAGCCACTACAATTCGCGCCAGTAATTGATAAAATCCGCTGCACGAAGAATTCAGTGGCACTATCGAGGGACAAACATGACATTCGTAATTGGGGAAAACTGCATTAAGTGCAAATACACTGACTGTGTAGAGGTTTGCCCGGTAGACTGTTTTTACGAAGGCCCCAACTTCCTGGTTATTCACCCCGACGAGTGTATTGACTGCGCCCTGTGTGAACCGGAGTGTCCCGCCAATGCGATTTTCTCGGAGGATGAAGTTCCTGATGACCAGCAGGAATATATTGAGCTGAACGCTGAGCTCGCTGAAGTCTGGCCCAATATCACTGAGAAAAAAGACCCATTACCAGATGCCGAGGAATGGGATGGTAAGAAGGGTAAGCTCGAGCTTCTCGAGCGATAACAGCCTACAAAAAAGCCGTCACTGACGGCTTTTTTCATTTTTGAGCTTTAATAAAGCAGGATAGCTAAATGAGAATAATTATAACTGCGATTTCAATTATTTATTTAAGCTTTTCTCTAGCCACTTTGGCTAATACTGGGAAGGAAAAACAGATTGCCCTGGCCTTTGGCGAGGGCCCCGTACCCGGGGTAACAGAGTCCCTATTACAGCAACTCGATGCACTCCAAATCAAAGCCACCTTTTTTCCTGTCGGCATGCAAATGGAACAGTTTCCCGAACAAACTCGCGCCATTATTAATGCCGGTCACCAGCTGGGAAATCACGGTTACTCCCACATCAACCTGGCTGAACTACCCCTAAGCAGTGCTAAGGAGGAAATCAAAAAAACCTGTAAATTACTCCAAAGCCATGGCTACCAGGAACGCCCAATGATTATGCCGCCATTTGGCAATATATCCGTTGAGCTCAGTGATTTACTGGAAGAACAGGAGTTCCAGCTGGCTGAATGGGATCTTGAGCCCCGCCTTCATGTCGACATGAGTGAACCTGAGTCAATTGCCGACTATGTGGCAGAAAACGCTACCGATGGCAGTGTGGTGATGTTTCATCCCATGTATGAACACAGTGAGCAGATTATTGAGGCCCTCCCGCTGATCAGCACTCAACTCCACCAGCAAGGATTTCGTTTTGTTACTCTCGCCCAAATAGCAGAGAGCGAGAAAATCGAAAACTTGTAAGAGACAGCAGACGACATTATCAATAAGGCCAATGGGAGCCGGGTATTGAACTCTGCGGCCCACTCCCGTACTCACATTGGGAGCTATCGCCATGTTGCGCTGGGCCATACTCTTTCTGGTAATTGCCTTGATCGCCGCCTTCTTTGGCTTCAGTGGTATTGCCACCACGGCGACGGAAATCGCTAAAATTCTCTTCTTTATCTTTATTGTGCTGTTCGTACTGGCACTGATATTCGGTAAATCCAGGCCGCCCAAATAGTATTGCCTGACAAGTAGCTCAGGGATTCAGCCAGTAACCCCGGTATGTGCCGGGGTTACTTTTGGTGTGGTGTGCGAGTCGGGACCAGACTTAGTACTTCTGCCAGGTGGTTAAAGCCCGAAACCAGTTCCATCACTCCCAATGCTTCAAGCAGCTCATCATCCCTGGCCCCTAGCTTTCGCGCTTCAGCGATCAAGTGCCGGCGATGATCATCAGGGGCACTGTTGGCATTGCGGGCCAGATCGAACAGAGCATGTTCTTTTTCTGAAAAATGCACGTTTTTGGGGTCGGTACGGATGCGCATAATCTCCGCAGCATCCACTCCCAGCATTTGCAAAGATGTACTGTGATGATAGATGCCATAGTCACAATGATTGTCCGCGGAAACAGCAAGCCCGATAGCTTCTTTCAGCTGGGCAGACAGGCAACCGTGCAGCATGACCGCCTTAAACTTGTCCCAATTGGCTTTAAGCAACCCCTCGTGGTGTGCATAAACGCGAAACAGGCTCGGTATGCCGCCCAGCTGATCCTGAATCTCTGCAAAAACCCTGACCTCCTCGTCACCATCCGGGCTCTCCACCAAAGGGATGCTGCTCATCGTTCACCTACCTGTTAACCTGGCTGTTATTAACTGGCTCCGGCCCCAGCGACACAATTGACTTCCTGGCGCCCTAAAAGACTGTATATAATCACAGCATGCGAAAGATTATCCATTGCGACTGTGATTGTTTTTACGCGTCGGTTGAAATGCGAGACGATCCCAACCTGCGTGGGCGACCACTGGCTGTAGGAGGTAGCAGTGACCGCCGTGGGGTTATTTCCACCTGCAACTACGAAGCGCGCAGCTATGGGGTGCGCTCCGCTATGCCTACCGCCCAGGCCAAGAAACTCTGCCCTGACTTGATTGTAGTACCCGGTAACATGGCTAAATACCGGGAGGTTAGCGGGCAGATCCGCGAGATATTCCTCGACTACTGCGATGATATTGAACCCTTATCCCTTGATGAGGCCTTCCTGGATGTCACGAATAGTGCTCGCTGCCAGGGCAGCGCCACTCTCATTGCTGAAGAAATCCGCCAGAGGGTAAAAGACAACCTGGGTATCACCATCTCCGCTGGGGTGGCGCCAAACAAGTTCCTGGCCAAGATTGCCAGTGACTGGCGTAAGCCCGACGGCCTCACAGTTATTACCCCCGACGAAGTAGATCAATTTGTTGTGCGCCTGCCGGTTGGCAAAATCCATGGTGTCGGCCGGGTAACCGCTGAAAAAATGCATCGCCAAGGCATTCATACCTGCGCGGATCTGAGACGTTATTCTCAAATCGAGTTAAGTAAACTTTTTGGTAAATTTGGCCGCCGCCTTTATGAACTGAGCCGTGGTATCGACGAGCGCCCGGTTAGTGGTGACGGTGCACGTAAGAGCGTCAGTGTAGAACGCACCTTCAGTGAAGACCTGTGTGAATTTGAGGAATGGCTGGAGCAATTAAGCGCACTTTATATGCGCCTATTGGAACGGGTGGAAAAGCTCGGCGATCGCTACGAAGTTAATGGCGCCACCGTAAAAGTAAAATACGCGGACTTTACCCAGAGTACCCATGAGCGCAGTAGCCGCGCGGGAAGAATCTCTGAGTTTCGGCAGCTGCTACAAGAGTGCTGGGAAAAACGGCCGAACCCTATTCGTCTCCTAGGTGTCGGGCTCAGGCTGACCGACTTACGCGCAGGCAAAGGTCCTGAGCAGCTGCCTCTGCCACTACCAGAATTACTACTTCGATAATTTTTCCACCAGACATAATATTTCTTTTTGCGCCATCTCCCCTTTAAAAAAGGCTTAAAGCGACAATCAACCGCTCGTCAAAAACTGGCGTTGGCCGTTACCCGATGTAAAACCGGGTAAGAAACGGACATCTATACTTCGCAAGCCCAAAGACTCTTAGCCAACCTCTAAAAAACCAGAGTCCACCGGTGCCTGAGAAAATATGTAAGACGCTTAAACATACTACAATTTCCATTATCAACGCCGTATAAACCCAGGCTCCAGAAGCCACCAGAGCTCGGATTATCCGCGTACGGAGGCGCGACAACTTGTCCCGCAAAGCATTTCAACACCTGACAGACGAAGCGCTCCTCGATCACTACAAGGAAACGCGTAAAACTGTCGTATTTCACCAACTTTATACGCGCCACAAAGACGCCTTGTATCGCTATTCAATACAAATGGCGCCAGCCTCTTCCGCAAAAATATTACAAGAGCTCTGGCAAAAAATATTGGAAAACCCGCCACAGTTACATGGCAGGCTTTTTCGCAACTGGTTATTTATTCAAATCAACAAAGCTCTGCGTGAACAACAAGCATTGAACGAGCACAAGTCTACTGCAGTCGATTACCGAAAAAGTGCCGTGCTCGTAGCTATCCAGAAACTTCCCTCCTTGCAGCGCAACATTTTGCTTCTCCATATGGAGTGCAAGCTTTCCCTCGCCACTGTCGCAGATATTGAGCAGATATCCCTGAAAAAGTGTCGGGAATACTATCATCGGGCAAAGGAGCAAATTGAAACGCTGGTGTACGGAGTACAACCAAAACCCTGGCAAGTGGAGGTTATAGAAGAGTGATCGAGGTAGAAGCATGAGCAATTGGGAGCACCAATATCGCGAAGAGGTGTCAGCTTTTACCTCCCCGCAGCAACTGGATACCCAGGTGTTACAGCAAGCAAAAAGGCTACAGCCGAAAAAAGATATCGGCCGAATACTGTCCAGAGCCTCACTCGGCTGCGCCACCATCGCTGCCATCTTAATGTTGGTGCATCCAGCACAGCACCTGGGAGCCCTGACCCCAAGGATGACCCCAGACAACGAAAGTCCTCAACCCGAATTGGAAATCGCCCGGTGGCAGCCTCCTCAAATAGAGTCTGAAACACAGGAAGACCCCTGGCAGGCATTGAGAAATCAGGTTACAGCGGGAAACTATATTGCTCTATGCCAAGAGTGGCGATTACAACAGAGGACCACAGCAGAACAACCCTTACCTCGTGAGCTGCGCAAATTCGCACAAAAGCGCTGTCGCATCCTGCACTAGCGACAGTCAGTTTTGTGTATTACCGCAGCTCCTATTTGAAATCCGGGTATCGGTTTACCAATCGACTCTACAGATGGAAGTCGTAATTAAGGCAAACCTTTCAAGTGCAGTTTGGCTTTACTGAAATGACCTTGATTGACAAAAAACTGCCCACCGAAAAACCAGGCAAAAATCCAGTATTAAAAAATAGCCTAGCCGTGGCTGGTATCTACGGTGCCGGTGGCCCAAGTGCGGGAGACAACCGAGCACTCAGCGCCCTGATCAATGAAATGGGTGGAAGCATGTTTGGCCCAGGCGAGAAGCGCCGGGCTCGAAAGTATCTTGTCCAAGAGGCTAGGCAGAAAAAAAGCCTGATGCTATTTGGCTATAGCCGCGGAGGTACCTCCGCAATTAAGCTTGCCAATATGCTCGGTCGTGTTGGGGTCACTCTAAATCACTTGGTGGTCTTTGATGCACACAGCATTTTTGATAGTAGGACTTTCCACCTTCTGTATGACAACGTCCTCCAGGCCCACAATTTTTTTCAGAGAAATCCGAGAAGCGCTGGACGTTATGGCTGGTGGGGAAGAAATCCTTACTGGGGGAGCCCGTTGATATCAAATTTTATTCAAGTGCAGCAGGTCAACTTTACCGGTGCCTACTATAAGAAAGGGATTCCCGTTTCCCACTTGAATATTGTGCGCCAATCCCTGGCATCTCTATAAATAATGACTGCTGTCAATAAAGTATTGGAAGGCAGGGTCCTAACAGAGCGGACACGCTCACCCAAAGCAGGGCTGGATCTATATCTACTTCGTTTGAATGAACCGATAATGTCGATGCAAAGTTGGGATCGCATTGCAACTGCCCGGAGTGATCGAAATGGCCGTTTTTCTTTTAATATCAGTGAAGCCGGCCCTTATGAGCTGCGCTGGAAACACGAAGCTGACGCGGTAGAACATGAGCTTCATATAGGTGATTTTGATACAAAAAAACAAATAGAAGTTATTTATTCCAACAAAGAAAGAAAGGTCTTCCCCTGGGCTAAAGACCTTTAATAAAGCTGAGCCCCTACCATTTGTTATTTGGTCAGCTGTAGAAACAAACACTCCGCCACGAATGCCGGCCTGACCTCTCCTTCGATATCCATAGTTGCCTGTAACCTGATCAAAAACTGGCCCTGCTTTTTCTCATTGATATCACAGATTTTTGCCCTTACAGCGACTCGGCTACCGACTTTAACTGGCCGAATAAATCGAACCTTTTCCAGTCCATAGTTTACTACCATATGCATTCCCTCAATCTGAATATCGAGCTTCTCTATAAAATGCGATAGCAGTGACAGAGTAAGGAATCCATGAGCGATAGTCCCCCCAAATGGTGTCTGCATTGCAGCTTCAGGGTCAACATGAATAAATTGCCGATCCAGAGTACATTCAGCAAAATTATTAACGCGCTGCTGATCTATCTCCAACCAGTGAGTGGGTTCAATTTCCAGTCCGATAAACTCACCAATTCTCTCTGGCGGAATTAGGGTAGGCATAGAAGGTTCCTTCTTCTGTGTTTTAGCGGGATTAACAAATCGGGGCAGCTGCAATGAGATTGCGGCTGCCCTCGATATTACTAGCACAAAGGAGCTAGTATGCCGATAAACCGCCATCCACCGCTAGTGCCTGGCCCGTAACATAAGTCATCTTCGGAGAGAGTAGCATCAACATAGCCGCTACCACTTCTTCAGGCTCGCCAAGACGCTTCATCGGGCAACCCTCGGCGAGAAAAGCCTGTACCTCTTCCGGGCTGGCCCCAGGGGCCTCCACAGAGGTCACCATAGGCGTCAGGCAATAGAATGGGCAAATGGCATTGACCCGAATGCCATATTTGGCATTTTCCATCGCCGCAGTTTTGGTCAGCCCGATAACCCCATGCTTGGCGGCTGCATATGAGGCAATTTTGGGTGCGCCACCCAGTCCAGCCATAGAGGATACATTGAGCACTACACCGCCACGATCTTTCATTAATGGCAGCTGGTGCTTGAGTCCGAAAAATACGCCCTTCAGGTTTACATTGTACTGGTGGTCCATCATCGCTTCGTCAGTCTGCTTCAGAGACATCATCGGCGGAGCGATACCGGCATTATTTACCGCCATATCCAGGCCGCCGAATTCGGACTCAGCCAGTTGCACGAGAGCAACACAATCCGCTTCAGAGGAAACATCACAGCGTTGAGCGCGCACCTGGATACCATCACTACCCAGGTCATCGGCGAGTTGCATCAGGCCCTCTTCATTGATATCTGCAAGCACCAGGCGCGCTCCACGAGATCCCAATTCTTTAGCCAGCAGCTTGCCAAAACCACTGGCGGCGCCAGTAATTAGGGCAACCTGGTTACCGAAATCCAATATTGGATCTTGCATGTTAAATTCCCCCACAGGAAGTCATTCCGCCATCCACCACTACACATTCCCCCGTGGTGTAACTGGACGCATCAGAAACTAAGTAGAGCACAGTGCCCGCCATCTCCTCAGGCTCAGCGTGACGATGCATGGGGATATGGCCGATTGCAGTTTTATAAATATCCTCGTGAGTAAAAAGCGCCCCGGCAAACTTGGTTTTGGTCAGCCCAGGCAATAGGGCATTAACACGGATATTGAACTGGGCACATTCCTTGGCAAAGGCTTTGGTCATATTGACTACTGCCGCCTTGGTGATGGAGTAGATCCCCTGGCCCACGCCAGGCTGCAGGGCATTCACGGAGGCAGTATTCACAATCACACCACCACCTTGTTCGCGCATCAACTTGCCCGCCTCCACAGACATAAAGAAATAGCCGCGAATATTCACTTCAACCGTTTTTTCAAATGCCGCAAGATCGGTATCGAGGATATGACCAAAGTAGGGGTTGGTAGCCGCATTGTTGACCAGGATATCCAGCCGCCCGAAGCGCTCGCGAACATCGGAAAATACTTTCTGGATGTCTTCCATATTGCCTATATGGCAGGGCATCGCTTCTGCTTTACCACCGGCATCGACAATCGCATCAGCAACGGCTTGGCAGCCTTCGATTTTCCGGCTGGATACCAATACATGGGCGCCCTGCTCTGCCAGCAGTTTTGCAATTGCCTCACCAATGCCTCGGCTCGCACCGGTTACCAGAGCAATTTTTCCGGTGAGATCAAAAAGACTCTTTGCCATTTTTTATCCTTATCATTTTCCCAAAAGCGAAATAAATTGTATCGAGATGACCTTCTAACTAACTCGCCTCGCTGGCGATGCTCATTGCCGTTTGTGCCAGTGGCGCCACCAGCGCACCAAGGCTCGCCGCATTGCGATTTGAGGCGTTTCCATCCTGTGCGCGCTTGGCTACTCCCTGGACTATCGCCGCCAGGCGGAAAAAACTAAACGCTAAATAAAAAGGCCAGTGATCAATGCCCTCAATCCCCATACGCTCACAATACTTGGCCACATAAGCCTGCTCCGAGGGAATACCCAGCGAAACAATATCCAGCCCCAATAACCCGGACATCTTGTCGCCCCCAGCAGGCATACGCATTTGCATGCACTGATAGGCAAGATCCGCAAACGGGTGGCCCAAAGTAGAAAGCTCCCAGTCCAGCAGCGCGATAACTTTGGGTTCTTTAGGATGGAAAATCATATTGTCGAGGCGGTAATCACCGTGTACCAGAGCTACCCGACCATCGTCTTCCGGTAGCGCACTGCCAAGCCATTCGATCAACTCTTCCATCGCCGCAATAGACTGTGTCTCGGAAGCCCGATATTGCCCCGTCCAACGCTCCAGCTGCCGCTGAAAATAATTTCCTGGGCGGCCGTAATCAGATAACCCCAAAGAGTCGATGTCGAGACTATGTAAAGCAGCGAGTACTCGATTCATTTCATCGTACATCGCACTGCGCGCAGGGGCGTCCACTTCGGGAATTGAAGCATTCCAGAAGATCCGCCCCTCACAGTATTCCATCAGGTAAAACATGGAACCGATCAAATCCCGGTCTTCACATAAATGAAAAACCTTGGGTACCGGTACATCAGTATCAGCCAAAGCAGACATAACACGGTATTCACGATCCACAGCATGAGCGGATTTCAATAGTTTTCCCGGGGGCTGCCGGCGCAATACATAGGTATTTGAAGGGGTTTCCAGCTTAAAGGTGGGATTGGATTGACCCCCAGAGAATTTACTCACTTTCAGTGGCCCGGAAAAACCTTCAACATTTGCGCTGAGGTATTCGCGCAACTTTTCCAGTGGCAAAGCTTCCACCGAACTACGGGATTCCTTTACTGTTTCAGACATGCTCCTCTCCCTGTGCAGTCTCTATGGCATAACGCGCAGCCAGGTTGCGTCCCAACTGCATCATATGCACTTGGTCCGGTCCATCGGCTAAACGGATAGTGCGCGCGTAAGCATAATGGTGGGCCAAGCTATAGTCCTGGCTCAACCCTGCCGCACCGTGAATCTGGATAGCGCGGTCAATCACCTTGCAGGCCATTTGCGGTGCAACAATTTTAATCATGGCGATCAGGTCTTTGGCCGCTTTATTGCCAAGCCGATCCATTTGCGCTGCAGCTTTTAAAGTTAGCAGACGCGCCTGCTCAATTTCACAGGCAGACTTGGCAATATCCTCCCGTACAGACCCCTGTTTGCTCATGGGGCGACCAAACACAATACGTTTTTCCGCGCGGCTTGCCATCATTTCCAGGGCGCGCTGGGCCTGGCCAATCAGGCGCATGCAATGGTGAATTCTGCCCGGCCCCAAACGTCCCTGAGCTATTTCAAAACCACGCCCTTCTCCGAGAATCAGGTTAGACGCGGGCACCCGCACATTATCAAAGATCACCTCCGCATGACCTTCCGGGGCATCATCGTAACCAAATACCCGCATGGGCCGAATTATTTTTACCCCAGGGGTATCTGTGGGAACCAGGATTTGAGATTGCTGGCGGTGCCGATCCGGATTAGCGGGATCGGTCTTGCCCATCACAATCATGACCTTACAGCGCTTATTCATCAGGCCACTAATATAAAATTTATGACCATTAATCACATATTCATCGCCATCGCGCACGATGGAAGTTTCAATGTTCGTGGCATCGGAAGAGGCTACCCTGGGTTCGGTCATGGCGAATGCCGAGCGAATATTGCCTTCCAGCAATGGCCTCAGCCAGGTTTCCCGTTGCGCTTCCGATCCGTACTGGGTCAGTACTTCCATATTCCCGGTATCCGGGGCGCTGCAATTAAAAACTTCTGAGGCAAATAAGACCTTCCCCATCTCTTCCGCCAAAGGCGCATATTCCAAGTTGGTAAGGCCGGCACCATAGCGGGAGTCGGGTAAGAATAAATTCCACAGCTCAGCCTCCCGGGCCTTTTCTTTTAAAACCTCCATAATAGGGGGCTCGCCCCAGGGATCATCCTGTAACTGCTGAATATAAGTACTCTCAGCAGGATATACATATTCCTGCATAAAGCTTTTGAGCCGCTCCAACAGGCCCTTTACCTTTTCTGAATATTCAAACTCCATGTCTTCTCACCTTTAATTGCGTTGTAGGTTTTAATTCAGCTGTAAGTCACGGAAGTGTGGCGCTCCTCTCTCTCCAAATGAGGCACGTGGTTAAAACTGTTCAAGCTAAGGCCCTGCCCTGCGCTAGAGAAAAAACGGGTAGTGCCGGTATTCTGTATCTGCATGTTGAGTTTGATCACCGTCTCGGGAGGACCTCCCAATACCTGCCGCACCATCATGGCAATAGCCCCACCGGAACTGACTACCAGGGTTTTACTGCCTTTGGGGGTATCGCTGATGAAATTCAAAACTTCACGAATGCGATTTTCGAATGCCTGCCAACTCTCTGCAGGAGTAATTTCCCCTGCGGACCAGGCGAGCATGCCCTGCATCAAAAAACGGTAAAAATCGGCACGGGGTGCGTTGGGGCCGGGGGTAGCTGAGGAATTTTTTTCACTGTAAAGACGCGCCACCTCATGGAAATTAAATTCATCCAACTGGGAAACTACCGTCAAGTGGCTGTCTAAATCGATGCCAAGACCTTCGCAAATGCCCACGGTGGTCTGCCGGTGGCGGCGCAGGCTGCCACATAAAATCCGGTCAAATTTCTGGCCAGTCTTCCGCCAGTATTCTCCCAGCCAGCGGGATTGCTGCCAGCCAACATCGGAGAGATTGTCGTAATCATCGGCGCCGAAGGACGCCTGTCCATGGCGCACCACAATTGATTCGGCCACAGCGAGTTCCTCTTTTTATGGAGCTCCAACCCTAGCCCTCTCGTTTGAATCATCAAAGTTTATTATGCGAATATGTGATCATTCACAATGGTTATGAATGGGGCACTTATGCAGCTGCAAAAAATGGATATGAACCTGTTCCTGGTTCTGGAGGCCATTTATAGCGCGGGCAACCTCACCCGTGCGGCTGAACAGTTGCATATCACCCAACCTGCGGTGAGTAATGCTTTGGCACGACTGCGCCGTACCCTGGACGACCCACTATTTATTCGCGGCCCATCCGGCATGACTCCCACCCCCCTTACGGAATCCATTATGCCCAGGGTGCAGCAGGCCCTTTCCCTGCTTGGTACCAGCCTGAATGAACACCGCCAGTTCAACCCCGCCCTGGCACGCAAAACATTGCGACTGTCTATGAACGATATGGCAGAAACCCTGTTGCTACCGCCCCTCTTGGAACGCCTGGAAAAAGAGGCGCCGGGTGTAACAGTAGAGTCATTCCACGTGCCCAGGGATCAGCTGGCAAAAGAACTGGCCGCCAATACGTTGGATTTCGCCCTGGATATTCCTCTGGCAACAGCACCCCAGCTGCAGCAACAGCGCCTGCACCAAGACCGCTATCTCTGTATGTTGCGCAATGGGCACCCCTTGGCCGGGGAGTCAAGCCTGACACTGGATCAATATCTACAGCTGGAACATATCCATGTCTCCAGTAGGCGCACGGGTCCTGGGTTGGCAGATATAGCTCTGAACAAACTGGGGCGGCGACGCAATATCAAACTTCGAGTACAGCACTACCGAGTGGCGCCTTTGGTAGTGTTACGTACCGACTTGGCTCTAACAGTACCGGCGAGTCTGGCCAGTCAATATTCTGCCCGTCTATTCGAGCTGCCATTCCAAATACCCCTGATGGACTGGCACCTGTTGTGGCACAAAAATCTACACGAAGATCCCGCCAATCGCTGGCTGCGAGAGCAGCTTCTCGCGGTTTTGGCTGTGTAAATAAACAGATGAAAATCCCTTTAAAAACAGACATCTCCGCCAAATGAGAATGGGACGCAAATAGTTTAATAAAACGTCAGGAATTGATCACTGAATTCGACCGGAAAGGTCACTGTTTCACGTCAAAGGCTCTTGTTATCCTGCTGGGCAACGATATGCACTTTTTTGCATATATACATGAACCCCAAAGGTTACAAGAAGAGAATTTTGCCATGTCCCAAGCCTACCCTAATATGCTTGCCCCCCTGGACCTGGGCTTCACCACCCTAAAAAACCGGGTGCTGATGGGCTCCATGCACACCAACCTGGAAGAACACCCCGGTGGCTTTACCCGTTTGGCGGCATTCTACGCTGAGCGCGCCCGCGGTGGCGTTGGCCTGATTGTAACGGGGGGTATCGCGCCCAACGAAGAGAGTGGCGTATTTAAGGGTGCCTCTAAAATGAACACCCCGGAAGAGGCGCAACAGCACCGGGAAGTGACCGAGGCCGTTCACGCCGAAGGCGGCAAAATCTGTATGCAGATCCTGCATACAGGCCGCTACGCTTACAACGAAAACCTGATTGCTCCCTCCCCCATCCAGGCTCCGATCAACCCTTTCACTCCGCGCGAGCTGACCAGTGAGGAAATTGAAGGCCAGATCGACGATTACGTACGCTGCGCCACCCTGGCCCGCGAAGCCGGCTACGACGGCGTGGAGATCATGGGCTCCGAGGGTTACTTCATTAACCAGTTCATCGTAAAGCGCACCAACAAGCGTACCGATGAGTGGGGCGGCAGCTTCGAGAACCGTATCCGCCTGCCGATCGAAGTGGTTCGCCGTGTGCGCGAGGCTGTTGGCGAAGACTTTATTATTATCTACCGCCTGTCCATGCTGGACCTGGTGGAAGACGGCAGTGACTTCGACGAAGTAGTGGCCCTGGGCCAGGCTATCGAAAAAGCCGGCGCCACGATTATCAATACCGGTATCGGCTGGCACGAAGCGCGTGTTCCCACTATCGCCACCAATGTACCCCGCGCCGCATTTACCGATATTACTGCCAAGGTGAAACAGCACCTATCTATCCCGGTAGTTGCCAGTAACCGTATCAATGTACCGGAAGTGGCCGAAGAAGTTCTGGCCTCCGGACAGGCCGATATGATCTCCATGGCGCGCCCATTCCTCGCAGATTCCGATTTCGTCAACAAGGCCGCAGAGGGCCGCGCCGATGAAATCAACACCTGCATTGGCTGTAACCAGGCCTGCCTGGATCACACCTTCCAGCTGAAGCTCACCTCCTGCCTGGTCAACCCACGCGCTTGTCATGAGACTGAGCTGAACTACCTGCCTGCCGAAAACGTGAAAAAAGTTGCTGTTATCGGTGCCGGCCCCGCCGGTTTGGCTGCCTCCACTGTTGCCGCCGAGCGCGGACACCAGGTAACCCTGTTTGAAGGCAGCGACAAAGTCGGTGGCCAGTTTAATATCGCCAAGCAGATTCCCGGCAAGGCAGAATTCCAGGAGACCCTGCGCTACTTCAAACGCCGCTTGGAAGTGACTGGCGTTGAGGTCAAGCTCAACACTATCGCTACCGAAGAAGACCTGCAGTCTTTTGATGAAGTGATTATCGCCACCGGCATCGAACCACGCACTCCACCGATCTCAGGTATTGAGAGCGACAAGGTGCTGGGATATTTGGATGTACTGAAGCACAAAAAACCAGTCGGCGAAAAAGTGGCCATTATTGGCGCGGGTGGTATCGGTTTCGACGTGGCGGAATACCTGACTCACGACGGGCCCCACTCCACTGAAGAGGAAGTAGTTGCCAGCGATAAAGAAGAGTTCTTTAGTGAATGGGGTGTGGATATTGAGCTGGAACAGCGCTCTGGCCTGAAACCCCGCGAAGCAGTAAGCACCCCTCGCCAGGTCTACCTGCTCCAGCGCAAAACTACCAAAGTAGGTGCAGGTCTAGGTAAAACCACTGGCTGGATTCACCGTGGAAGCCTGCAACACCGCAAGGTAGAGATGATTGCCGGTGCTCTTTACGACAAAATTGACGATAAAGGACTGCATGTTCGCATAGGTGAAGAAGAGCGACTGCTGGAAGTGGATAACATTATTATCTGCGCCGGCCAGGAACCCGCTCGCAAACTCTATGAAGCGTTACAGGAGCGCGGTGTGAAGACCTACCTGATCGGTGGGGCCGACGAAGCCGCAGAACTCGATGCCAAACGCGCTATTGACCAGGGCTCACGCCTCGCAGCAGAGATCTAAAAAATTCCCCGGCAATATTCTTGTCGGGGAATTTCTCTATCAAATCAGAACGGGAAACTCCATCTGCTTATTATTGGATTTCCCGTTTTTTATGCCTCACAGATACCTTTCTATTTATATATCCGAAAAACGTTTTATTTAGGGTGCCTTTTACTATCCAGTGGCTTTGGCACTTTCACCTGAAGAGATTGTCGGCTCTTCCCGTTCCGGCCAGTGTGGGCGGGAGAGGTAGGCTGTTGTGCGATAAAGCACGAATACTACACCGCAAAGCGCGAGCAACATCCAATAAAGCGTCGGTCCACCCCACCACTCTAAAACCACCCCTCCAGCCAGTGGGGCCAAGGCCCAACCGAGAGCGTAAAAGGAAGAGGCCCCAAAATAGGTACCGCGTAAATGCTCAGGCGCCAACCGGTCTATCTGTACACTCATGGTTGGAAAGAGAATCGCTTCAGCCAAACTGAGGACAAAGGTCGCCCCCATCCAGCCCCAAAACCAGTGCACCGGATTGAGGGCAAACCATATTTGTGCCGCGGCTAATATCACCAGCCCGATCATAATTCGCCCATTAATATCCAGCTTGCGCATCAACTGCATAAGTGGAAACTGCAATAATACGATGGTCATTGCGTTCACAAAAATCATGCTGGATATCAGCTCAACCAATCGCGGAGCCTCTGCCCGTGTCAGATATTGCACCAGACTGGAATCCATATGGGCATAGATAAACATCGTGAGGATATTGGCAACAATCACAACCATAAACACCTGATCCCTGCGCAATATCGACAGGGTACTGCCTAAATCGACAGAGCCATCACCATTGCTCTTTGCGAGCTGTCCCGTCTCTGTTTTTGCAAATCCCCAAATAAACGCCAGTGCCAGGAGCAAATAACTGAGAGAAGTTAAGCCAAAGGTGGACTGCTGCGCACTGAGCCCCGCCCATACACCAACAATAGGCCCTAATGCGGCTCCCGCATTAATAAGGAAATAACGCAGCTGCAGGGCCAGCTCACGACTTGCCTGGTTATCCATTAAGTCACCAATCAAGGCGCTTGCTGGCGGCTCCCAAACAGCACGGCCGATTGAACAAAGGGTCATTGCCAGAATAAATCCCGGTAATGTCTGGGTTACTGCCAACAGGGCAAAAGAACATAAGTTAATTGCAGAACCCAATAACAGAATATTTCTACGCCCATAACGGTCAGATAGTGCACCCACATAAAAGCCCAGTAAAGCCGCACCAACTGCTGAAGCACTGAGAATTAAACCAATTTCCGCTGCCCCCAACTCAAACTTATTAAAGAGAAGAATGGCCAGAAAAGGCCAAACCATAAAGTAAGTGCCACGGCTAAAAAAACTGCCTATTAATATTATCCAGACCAGAGGAGGAAAACTCCTGAGGTTCTGCCACCAATTCCAACGCATTACCTAATACTCCACATCAATTTCTTCCTTGTTCTCAAATAGCCCTTTCAGGCTCTTTGAACTCCGCGCCAAACAGCAAGACCTAAGCAAAAACCAGGGAAAACAGCCTTTCTCACAGGCCTAATGCCCATGTATCGCCTTTAAAGTCGACAGGGTAATCAACCGCGAGGGCCAATATCTTATTGGTCGGTTAATAATTTTCTGACAAAAAACCCGAAAGGATCGCCTTTCGGGTTTTAGGGATTGGCAAGCGTATAACCTGCAAAATCATTCAACCTGGATATTAACCCTCCTAAATAGCCTGAGGGTTAATTATGAGAACCTTCGGCACTTTGCGTGCCTTCCATTCATCAGCGCGGTATCCCCAATACTATCCAAGTTAATTAGTTTTGAAAACCCAATTTTCTTTGTTCATAAAAAATTTATCTGGGAACAACTTATCATTCGATATTTCTCCCATTACCGGCAGGATCTGTACGTAAGTCTATACTCCAGCAGGAAAGTCCTCCCGTAGTTATCACAGAAATAAAAACTGTAATTTCTGCCAACTCGGAATCCAGAGAGAACAATAGCGACATGTCCCTATCCAGCATGCTGATGCAGGCGCGCCCCTTGGTAGAGCGGGCACTGCGTGAGGTCAGTCCACCCTATACGCTTTTTTTTTCAATTAGTGATGCCAAGCATCGTGCTGAAGTACGACATTCTCATGCAAAAGATTTTCCAAGTGCTTGGCAGGAGCTCGCTCAAAATACCCGTAGGGCTGCACAACAGTCAAAAATGGAGCCCTGCTGGCTGCGAATAGATTGGGTGACCCGCAGGAGTACGATGACTCTGGCCGGTTTGCATGAACTTCTACAGGACACCAAGCGCTCCTACTTCCGCTACGGTCTCGCACTGGATGTCAATTGCAAAATTGCTTTCCTCGAACAGGAACTCAATGGAAACGCCATGCTCTATGGCGGCAACAAAATCGACCACGCATTCCTCAACGAAAAGAATTTCCTCTCCTACTATAAAAAACGTTTTCCTCAGCAGGGCGACCTGAATCTATCTGAAGAGCGCAGCGTCGTGCTTCTCTCTACTGAAGGGCTGTTCTGCGAAAAAGATCAGGAACCTGTGTACTTATACGAAGCGGGATTAAATGCCGGGCGACGGATTATCGACAAACTGGGCGACGAGCAGGTAACAAAGCTTATTAGAAGCGGCAGTCATTACCTGGCCAACCAGGTAAAACCCAATGGGCTTTTCCATTATGGATGGCATGCCTGCTTCGACAGGGAGATCAACACCTACAATAACCTGCGCCACGCGAGCAGTACTTATGCAATGATCGAGGCTTGGGAGGTCACCAAAGAGCCATCCCTGATAGCAGCCATTCAACGTTCACTCAAATTACTCACCGATAAATTAATTAAACCAATAGCGCTCAGTGACGGGCAGGTGGGTGCATTCCTGGTTGAGCCGAATAACGAAATCAAGCTTGGTGGCAATGCAGTAAGCCTACTGTCCCTCGTAAAATACTCAGAGGTGGTACAAACCCAAGAATATGCTGAGCTCATGGAACAACTCGCGGTGGGTATTGCATTTATGCAAAACCCCGAAAATGGCCAATTTTGTCATGTTCTTGAATATCCCAGTCTCAAAATAAAGGACCAGCATCGGGTTATCTACTACGACGGGGAAGCCGCGTTTGGTTTAATGCGCCTATATGACTGGAGCAAGGACGAGCGCTGGCTGGCTGTAGTGGAAAAAGCATTTGACTACTTTATCGTATCCGGCCACTGGAGAGCCCATGATCACTGGCTGAGCTACTGTGTCAATGAACTTACCATTTATAGGCCAAAAGAGAAGTACTACCAGTTTGGCATCCGTAACTTTACCAACTACCTGGATTTTGTCGAAAACCGGATTACGACCTTTCCAACCCTTCTTGAGTTAATGATGGCCGCCGAAAAAATGATTGTGCGGCTGGGGCAACAGAGTGAATTCCAGTACTTACTGGACCAGGTTGACCTGGAGCACTTTTACCGAGCGTTACATAAACGAGCGGCTTACTTACTCAACGGTCATTTCTGGCCTGAATTTGCCATGTTCTTCAAGAACCCAGAAAAAATCCTGGGTAGCTTCTTCATCCGACATCACGCTTTCAGGATAAGAATTGATGATGTTGAACACTATTTATCTGGATTCGTTGCATACCGCAAATTCCTTATCGCCCAAAATGCTTCTGAGCAGCCTATCAATCAACCGGCTGAAACAGTAGACAATGTCAATGAAGAAAAAACAGCACAATTAGAAATAGAGAACCTACCAGTACTTGCCTGGGGCGGAGATGTAAATCTAGGCCGACGCCAACACTATCGCACTGCACAATTGGGAGTCGATGAGGTTCTCGGGAAAATTCCCGCACTTAAGAACGCTGATATCAGTGCAGTAAATCTGGAGTGCGTTGTCTCCACCCAAGGAGAACAGGGAATCTACAAGGGCGAGAGTTCTTCCTACTACTATCGCGCAAGGCCGGAAATGTTGTCAGTGCTTATTGCTGCTGGAGTTGATATCGTAACCACTGCTAATAATCACAGTGGAGATTATGGTCCCGAGGCTCTTTTGGAACAGGAACACTGGCTGGACATCACCGGCATAGGCCATACAGGTTCCGGCGAAAACCTGGATGAAGCTCTACAGCCGGTATTTAGGCCTGCCGGCCCCCTTAATGTGGCCCTATTTTCGATAGATGCGACTCAGCCCCGTTTTGCCGCTGGGCCAACCTCTGCCGGTTGCGCATACTTGCCATTATCCTTGCCCGAGCTCTGGAGAGAGACTTTAGGCCCCCGGATTTCAGCCGCTCGCACACAAGCCCAAGTAGTAATTGTGGCTGTACACTGGGGAGCAAATCGCGAAACCTATCCCAGTAAAGAACAAATTGATGTGGGCCATGCCATTATTGATGCCGGGGCAGACGCCATACTCGGAACCAGTGCTCATAATTTGCAGGGTATCGAGGTTTATCGCAACCGCCCTATTATCCACGACGCGGGAGACTTACTATTTGATGCCGTTCGTAACAGCCTCGCGGATAGCGGCATCTTTCGTCTGCAACTCAGTACACATGGAGTCGAGCAGATTACCTTTGTCCCGGTAGGAGTTGGCTTTGGTTTTAGTACGCAATTGTCGAGGGAAGAAGCGGTGAATCTTAGCCGACAGTTTTCCAACCAGTGCTTACCGCTTGGTACCAAACTGAGCTTATGCGAGGAAGGCACCGCAATCCTAAGACTCACGCCCCCCAGGCGCGATCATGTTAATCTTCCGAGCTTCCCAAAGACTCTCTACCAAATCACTGCGCTCCAGCAGCAACCATCTCTCAATCCGCGCTGGCAGGTAAAAGCTGTTCCCGTGGATGCACAAACCACTTCAATTAAAATAGGCCCGTTGGAATTGTTAGGAGTGCGTTTCTACCCAAGAGAGGTCAAATCCCGGCAGATACTGTGGGTGGAATCCTTCTGGAGAACAGACAATGAAATCCAGGAGGACTTTCGCCTGGATTGTCGTGCAGTTCCAGTGGTGAAAACCACAATGCCCTACTGGGGCAAATCCATGGACCATGATCCATGTGACTGGCAACTGCCTACAAGTCGCTGGAAGCCCGGTACTATCTACCGTGATCTATACGGCTTAAGGCCACCAGCCAGTAGAGACATCACTGATGTGGATCTTCAACTTCATATCGGTCTTGTTTCCAATAGCACTAAGATCAAACCAGTACCTATTGCTGGTATGATCACAAAAATAAATTTTTCCAGGAGCGGGGAAAACCGCAAACGGAAAATCCCACAGTATCGATCAGAATTCCCATCCATAATCTACGATCACCCACCAGGACAGACTTGGAATGCGAAGCAAATTACTGCAATTGCCGGTGGTACATGGCTAGTGCCCCCACCCGAGGGATGGTTTGTACGTAGTGTTATTTCCGGTAGTGCGTTTATCGAAGATTCCCTGGATCCAATCTTATTTGTTGCCCATACCAATCTCGACCGTATGTATCACGAGCAAAGCTCAAAAACGTCCGCAAAATTTTGGGATTTCCATCAAAAGTTACCTAGTTTTGCTCACCGTATTGCAGGAGCCATAGTCGCACGACCAGTCGAAGGATTACCAAAGGAGCTCCCGATTCTGAAAGTGGATGACCCGATCAAAGCTATTATTGAGCTGGGTCTCGCAGCAAGAGATCGATTTGACGGAGAGGTAATTGCACTTACAGGCACAGCCGGAAAATCCACCACGTTAAAAATGATCGGGCAAATGCTGGGACCAAGGGACCAAGTATTGACCAGTCTGGGAAACTATAATTCCCGTGTAGGGGCACCTTCTATGCTGGCTAGCCTGAGTAAGGATCACGAGGCAGCGGTTATAGAAGTTGCACAAAGTGCACTGTGGATGAAACGGGGCCCTATCACTCATCGTATTAAACCCACCATATCACTGATCACTGAAATCGGTATTTCCCAAACGGATCGGAAAGTAAAAAATGTGGAGGACACTGCTAGGTGGAAGTCAAGGATATATGATGGTTTGGTGGGATCCGCAATCGCCATCGTCGGTGAACACCTTCAGTGTTTTGACTATGTACTAAACAAAGCCAAGAAACATGCACGAAGAGTAATTATTTTCGGCGAAAGCGCTAATGCCGAAATCCGGATAATAAATACTCGAGCGGACGAATTAGGTAGTTGGGTAAGATTACAATTACCAAGCAGGGAACTTGAATTGCGAGTGCCCATACCCAGCATTGGAATGTTACATAATGCCTTAGCCGCAATCAGTGTCGCTTATGCCCTTGGCAGAGATCTCGATGAAGCCGCTATGCGATTACAAGAACTTCACCTTGATGAAAGTCATTTACAGCGATTAAGCTTGAATATACGGGGCCAGTCTATCACGTTAATTGATGACAGCTGGAACGCCACTGTAAGCTCTATGTTAAATGCCTTCTCTGTATTTTCGCAAAGTATGGTAAAACAAGGGGGTAGAAAGGTTGCCGTTCTGGGAAGAATCGTACACCTCGGTGAAAAATCCAAGGAAATACATGCCAGCCTGGCTAAGCCATTACTACAAAGTAAAGTAGATTGGGTTATTACCCACGGGGAAGACATGCTATATCTACGAGAATGTCTACCACCAGATATTTTGGGCCCTCACTTTTCCGACGCTCCTGCATTAGTGGATCATATTACAGGATTCTGTCAAAACTTTGACCTTATCCTGGTTAAGGGCTCAAGAAGAGACTCGGACTTCGGTAAAATTCCTGCCCTCTTACAAAAAACATCATTAAAAATATCAGATGAAGCCTCTATGGCGAAATAGGCACGAATTTATCCCTGATCCATCACCTGATCTTCAGAGAACATTACATCTCCTAGGGAAAGCATACTTGCACTACGCCGCTTTAATGTACTGGTTTCCAATTTTACATTAAAGGCAATGCAAATTCTTAGTGAGTTATCTTCTACAGGGTTTACATAATGTAATAACCAATTAGGGAACAATACCATTCTCCCAGCTCTCGGCATTACCCTGACTCTACCGCCAAAATTGCTATTAGGTAACTCAGTAGTTATACATAGCATTCTCGGATCAAGAAATTCTATAATGCCGCTACTTTTACTTTTCTTCTGAGATAACACAGAGCGCACATAATAAACACCCGACCATGTGCAAGATTCATGATTATGTATTTTTCGATAGCTATCTGCACGTGAAACATTTGCCCAGGCATGGGCGTACATATCCTGGGCAGCAGGGCTGTATTTCCCCCGAGTGACCTTCATTGTCATCTCCCGGGTAACTGAAACTATACGCTGCTTTACAATAGTTACTTCTTTGTATGGCCATTCGAGTAAGTCTTTTTTAGAGTCCCAACTTCCAATATTAGAACGTTTGGCAGCAGGAATAGATGATTCCTTACCGAGGATAATATCCGTTAACTGCTCATTAACCCTCTCCGAGTCAGGCCAATCTTTGACCAAAATTGGAGTTCCGAAAGCCGACTTGATCTTATACATGGCACTGCACCTCCAGTTTGTCTATGCCTGATAGTAATCTTTTCTCCCCCATTCAATTCTCAAGACCCTCGAATGATTTCAACTTTCCAATTGATTGTTACTTTCGGTCTCTCCTCATGTGGCTGAAACCTTTCAGGCCATACATTAGACCAGACCCAAGTAAAGTCCCTGGTTAAAGTAATCTTACTAACTCTTCCACTTCCAAATCCATATCCAAATTTGCTATCTATTGCTAAATTTGGATCTACCGGTAACCACCTACCATTGAAATAGACCTCTGCAGCATGGTGATTAGGTTGAGAAAACTCATTTCTACTGGCAAATAGAAATTCAGAGGTAACTCTAGCCGGATAACCCATTGACCTCGCCAAAGCCGTAAAAAGAGCAGCGTATTCTGTACAATCACCGGTCTTGTGAATAACTGCATAGTATGCACCTTTGGTTGACTGTACCCGATATTCAATTATATCTTGGGGCGCTTGAAATGCAGCCAATAAGCGTTCTTCATCACTTTTCGAACTGGACTGGATTTTCTGGGAAAGTAACTTAACTGGTGGGGACTCTGACTCTATATATTTCTGCGGCCTGATATAGCGTCCTTTCGGGTAGGGGACTGTACCTTTTGGCAAATTTTTATAATTGTACTCTTTTAGCTCCATTTCAAAAATAACTGATCTCGTTACTGATGATTGCGCAGGCACATCAAATTTAAATTCAACATATCTTGTATCGCCCCTTTTATGCCTTTTATATTTCAGCACTTCTGGGTGCTTGTAGCGAACAGAGAGCAGCCTCTGCTGAACACCATCCTCCACCGGAACAGAAATACGATGAATATATCCCGAAATATCGCGATCCAATTTATTATTTACAGTTACAGATGCTGTAAGCGCTACAACCTTGGATTCATCGGCATAAGCACAAAGTGTGTACTGTATACAGAAAACAAAAATAAACTGTATTGTTAATTTCTTCATCAACATACCTGCTACCGCTCTCGCATTGCCTCCTTGGCACGACTTATTGGTTTCATCAGATAATCAAAAATCGTTTTTGACCCAGTCTTAATATCTACAGAAGCGATCATTCCTGGCACTATTGAGAACTTCTTACCCACAGCATTCTCCAGCGAATCAGAAGTTGTTAAAATAAAAACCTTATAATAAAACTCATTTGGTGCCACCTCATCCTGTATAGTATCGGGTGATATCATCGTAACCTCGCCAGACAAGCCACCATAAATCGCATAGTCATAAGCGGTAATTTTTACTTTGGCAAGCTGTCCAGGATGAATAAATGCTATATCCCTTGGAGATATTTTTGCTTCAATAAGTAACTGGTCATCCAGAGGTACTATTTCCATCAGTTTTCCATTAGGTGGAATAACTCCTCCAATGGTTGTAATTTCAATAGCTTTTACGATACCTCGAACTGGAGATCGATGAGTAAGCCTGACTAACGTATCTGAGCGCCCCTCCAGTACAGAAGCCAAAACTTCCACTTCAGCACTTACTTTCGCAAGTTCCTCCCGAGCTCTCACCATATATTGGGAGTTAAGCTCACGAATTTTCGTTTCCAACTCCGCTTTTTGCCTTCGCAATTTAAGAACATCGACACTACTAGCAGCACCTGAATCTACTAGGCTGCTGGTCATGGCCAGTTCCCTCCTAACCAGATCCAAAGACTCTTTTGATCCTCGCACTGACTCCAGCAATCCCTGCTTGCGAATATCAAATAATTTTCTTTCCTTAGCTTGCAGTTCTTCATGCCCCACCAACTCCTCAGGAAAGCGTAGAGGCGTCTGGTTCACTTCAGCACTTAATCGAGCCACCTTCGCCAAGGCAGCTCGAT
This sequence comes from Microbulbifer variabilis, assembly GCF_052467165.1. Taxonomy (NCBI): domain Bacteria; kingdom Pseudomonadati; phylum Pseudomonadota; class Gammaproteobacteria; order Cellvibrionales; family Microbulbiferaceae; genus Microbulbifer; species Microbulbifer variabilis. The sequence continues at coordinate 1,095,581 of NZ_CP174301.1, read as the reverse complement.
ACCTTGCTGAACTTTCATCCATATTAGAGCGGACTTTTGTCGGGTCTAGCTGGGCCAGAACTTGCCCTTTCTCTACAATATCCCCTTCAGAAACTTTTAGCTGTGCCAGTATGCCACCATCTAGGGATTGAATAATTTGTGCTCGTGAAGTCGGCACAACCTTCCCGCTGCCAGAAGATACCTCATCTACACGCGCCAAGTATGACCATATAAATAAGGCAATGATCAACAAAAAGAACACCCAAACCACGGTCCCCGATCGAATCAAGGAGGATTCATCTACATCATCACCGTACTGTTGCTCATGAATCTGATGATCAATATCCAGCAACGCAACTCGCCGCTTATCAATAGCCAAAATTATTCCTACTGCAGTTAACTATTACCTATATCATTCATTTCTTACATAGTTAGGAGATTTTCTCTCCTTCAGTTGATGTCTTTCTTTGCGACCGGGTTAATACTTCCAATGCCTTCTCTTTTGGCTCGTCAAGGACAACATAACCATTATTAAGAACAATAATTCGCTGAGCAAAGGTCAGGATATTGGTTCTATGTGTCGCGACAACAACAGTCCTTTCAGCGGCCCAGTCTTGTAAATTCCGAATGAATTTTCTCTCTGTTGACTCATCAAGTGCAGCTGTAGGCTCATCTAGCAAGAGAACATTGGGATGTCGCAACAGCATCCTTGATAAAAGTAGTGATTGCTTCTGCCCCCCGGATAAACCAAAACCACCTTCTTGTATTAAATAACCTATACCTTTGGGAAGTTTATTAACAAAGTTGCTCGCGCCGCTCATATTAAGCGCCCAGAGAATTTCCTCATCATTTGCATTGGGAGCTCCCAACGTAAGGTTCTCATGGATGGTCCCATGAAATAAAGTGGCTTCCTGCCTAAGAAGACCAATATCCCTACGGACATCCGCAGGATCAATATGCTTAATACTGACATTATCCAGTTGCAACTGTCCTCGTTGAGTTACAATTGCACCCGCCATTGCATGGAGAAATGTAGATTTCCCTGAACCATTTTTCCCAAGAATTGCAACTCGTTCTCCTGCATATATTTTTAACTCGGGTATGATAAGAGCAGGGTCCTGCCCCTCCTCGCCATATTGAAAAACTGCATTTTTGAAGTGAAAATTCCCAGTTATCGATGTTTTCTTCACTCTTTTTTCTAATTGAGGATTATCCACCGGCAATTGCATTAGATTGTCAATGCCTTGCATTGCAAATTTTGCCTGCTGCCAACGGCTCAAAACTTTTGTGATATTTGCCATGGGAGCCATCATTCTTGAACCCAGGATTGATGCTGCAACCAATGCTCCTGTAGTCATAGTACCGCTCATAACCATCGGTGCACCAAACAGTACAATGACCGCAAATACTGATGATTGAACATTATGAGTCCAGGCAAGTAGCATCCCCACAAGAGACCTCAGCTTTAGGCTCGCATCTGCGGTTATCGTGTTAAAGTGGTTCCACTGCCCCTGAAAATACTGCTCCGCCTGTAGTGATTTGATATCCTCTACCCCCTGAATCGTCTCTATCAATATGGCGTTACGTAGTGAGGATTCCTTTATCGACTCCTGTGAAAGCTTGGCTAATTTTGGCTGAAGTAATAGACCCGGAATAAGCAAAAGAAAAACAGCCAGTAGAGGTACCAAAGCTAAGGCCCCTGCAATCCACCACATTACAATTAAAAACAACAGAAAAAATGGTAAGTCAGCAATTGCCAAAATTGTAGTGGATGTGAATATTTCTCTCACTTTTTCTAATTCACGAATTTGTGAAATAAAAGTACCAGTAGATTTTGGACGGGCCTGCGCTTGAATTCTTACGGCATGCCCAAAAACCAAATCAGACATTCGGATGTCCGCACGCTTTCCAAGAAGATCTGTAATCTTCACTCTCATTGAACGCATTACAAAGTCAAATATAATAGCAACCAAAACGCCACTAAATAGAACATAAAGAGTGGGAATAGATTCCGCTGGAATTACTCTGTCGTACACCTGTTTGGAAAAAATAATGCCCGATAAAGCCAGAGTGTTGGCGACCGTGGTAGCCAACATGATATGTCCATAGGGTTTTATATCCCTAAGTATTATTTTACGAAGCCAATGTTGATTATCTGTTTTAATATAATCATCTATCCTGGTATCTCTTGTTGTTTGCCTCGGCCTAAGGATTATCAGACTAACAATATCTTTGCTGATCTTCTCTAGAGGTAAAGTACTTTTAAGCCCCTGGTCACCACACAGCATAAATCCAACGTTCAAGTCACTGGAAATGGTTTCAATTACCGCTATCTGACCACCACGCAATTGAGCTACGAGTGGTAGGCGCCATGGGTTAATATCAGTATCTTTTAGGGTACAAAACTTTATCGTCAAACCAGCTTGACGTGCCACTCTTCTTAGTGTGTGGTCCACTGGAGAGTTCTGATCCCATTGTCCGGAAATTCGGATACTTTCGGGTGAACACTCCACTCGATAGTGGCGAGCCACATAGGTTACTGCTTCACACCATGGCTCAAAATCCATAGTGTCAGTCTTTATTCCTTCACTTTCATCGAGAGATCTTAAAACATTACTACTGTTTTCACTCAAGGAAGGACCTCCACACCCTGTATTTGCCGCCCATCAAGACTGAATGCACTACGTAATCCACCGCGACTATACAGACAATCAATCTTAAGGAGGTGAAGATCAAAAATAGTATTGTTCTTTTCTATACGTGCCAGGTGTAATTCCTGCTCTGCATTGAGCAGGTCAAGTAAAGTACGGGTACCGAGTACTTCATATTGCTGTTTATACAAATCCCGAGTTTCAGCAATCGCACTTTCTCTGGAATTCAAAGCTTTGAGGCTTTGCATCAGCCCGGCAGCCTCTTCCTGGGATTCCTGATACTTTTGTATAGTCAATAACCGTATTGAATCTTTCGCTGCATCTGCCGATAAGAGTGCAAAACCAGCGCCTTCTTTGCCGGCCGAAATTTTACCTCCTTGATAAATCGGCATAGACACATTGAAGAAAACTGCACTTTCATTCGTGTCAAAAGCATTCGCATCAACGTAGTCCTGATCAAGGTACTGGTTAATGTTGGCGTCTAATGAGAAGGTTGGCCATGCATTTGCTTTAGATTCATCCAGGCGCGCCATTGCTTCAGCCCTGTAAGATTCAGCAATAAGCACCTCAGGTACCGCAGATAGGTCAAAAGAATCCAAGTCACAAGCCTGAGTCACATCATCTGGTACTGACATGGAGACACTAAACTTTTCATCTAACCCCGTTAAATTCTGCAGTGTACTTCTCCACCTACGTAAAAGAGCTTGAATTTGTTGCCTGGACGCTTGCGCTGCGTCAATTCGCGACTGGGCCTGGAGAACATCAGATCTGGAGCTAGCACCTTTTTCTTTTCGAATCTTTACAAGATTTGCGATAGCAGACACCCCATCAACCTGCTCATCAGAGCTCTGCAATAGAGCCTGATATCGTTGCACCTCTATAGTTGCTTTAGCAGTTTGTCTAGCTACTTCTTCTATCGATTTTAAAATTTGAGCTTGGGATCGTCGCACGCCCGCTCTAGCCTGTCTTACATTGCTGGAAACTTTCCCAAAGTCAAACAGCATTTGGGTGACGTTTAACTGAATTGCATGTCCGTCACCTTCTCGCTTGTACTCGGTATCTTCACCAGCAACTATCCCAGCACTCAATTGTGGGAAGTAAGCGGATCTCGCTGCTTTAACTCCCTGTCTTTGCTGGTAGAGATAGCCGATCGATTCTGCAATTGATGGATGCCAACCAACCGCTCGGTGAACAGTATCAAATATACTGAGCTCACTTTGTGCTACCTCATCCTTATAAACTCGATAAGTAACATTTTCTGCTCTCTTATCTTGCCCTTCCCCGTGCCCGACAATTGTTTTTTCCGCTGATACAGAGTTGACAAATACTTCCTCTCCGACTACTTCGGATAGAAATAGAGTAGGGATAGAGAGTGCAAAAAATGACAGTTTTTTTAATACATCCATGTTTTCACACTTGTCATTGACAGTTTTGAGATCCCACAACCTGGAATTAAGAAGCCATATAAGCAAGACTTTTCCCAAGCCTCATAAAAGTTTAGCTCAAAAAAAACCGGGCCTTTTAGCCCGGTTTTTTTGCTTAACTTGAACTTCTCACCTCACATATCACTAAATCCATTTTGCTGCCATATATCTCCCATCGGATCTTCAATGACTGCGTAATTTTCAGGACTGGTTAGAGAACCAATATCTGTCACAGTCGTCTGATGCTCTGATTGTCCAGATACATCATAAGAAAGATTGAGCTCTATCAGCTGAATATCCCGATCACCAGAATCTAGTAACTCATCCAGTAAGGACTCTTCTACTGAGTCAAACCGCTGATAGTCATTGGCAAACTCTGCCAACCCGTCTGCAGTCATTACCTGTTGATAGTGGTTATCAACACCACTATCAACAAAGTCCAGCTCAAGCTCAGCCAGTTGCATCATATCCAACCGGGCAGAACCTTCCTGCTCGCTTCCATCACTGACGGACTCCTCAACCTTTGAAGCAGAAGCATATCCAACGGTATCGAGATACTCCTCAAACACACTGGGGATCGCAATAGCTTCCAAGGAAATGATTTCATCAATGTCAAAATCTATTTCCAAATCCGGGAATCCCGGCGGTAGCTCACCACCCTCATAGTCGTAATCGGCATCCGCATCACAATCGGCATCCGCATCCGCATCCGCATCGGCATCCGCATCCGCATCCGCATCGGCATCGGCATCGGCATCGGCATCGGCATCGGCATCGGCATCGGCATCGGCATCGGCATCGGCATCGGCATCGGCATCGGCATCGGCATCGGCATCGGCATCGGCGTCAGCATCACAATCCGCATCGGCGTCGGCATCCGCATCGGCGTCGGCATCCGCATCCGCATCGGCGTCGGCATCCGCATCGGCGTCGGCGTCGGCATCCGCATCGGCGTCGGCATCCGCATCGGCGTCGGCATCCGCATCGGCATCCGCATCGGCATCCGCATCGGCATCCGCATCGGCATCCGCATCGGCATCCGCGTCGGCATCGGCATCGGCATCCGCATCGGCATCCGCATCGGCATCGGCATCCGCATCGGCATCGGCATCGGCATCTGCGTCGGCATCGGCATCGGCATCTGCGTCGGCATCGGCATCGGCATCGGCATCGGCATCGGCATCGGCATCCGCGTCAGCATCGGCATCGGCATCCGCGTCGGCATCCGCATCTGCGTCGGCATCGGCATCGGCATCGGCATCGGCGTCAGCATCCGCATCCGCATCCGCGTCGGCATCAGCATCGGCATCGGCATCGGCATCGGCATCGGCATCGGCATCCGCGTCGGCATCCGCATCCGCGTCGGCATCGGCATCGGCATCGGCATCCGCGTCGGCATCTGCGTCGGCATCCGCGTCGGCATCCGCATCCGCATCTGCATCTGCGTCGGCATCGGCATCCGCATCTGCATCCGCGTCAGCATCCGCGTCGGCATCCGCATCCGCATCCGCGTCGGCATCCGCGTCGGCATCCGCATCCGCATCTGCGTCGGCATCGGCATCGGCATCGGCGTCAGCATCCGCATCCGCATCCGCATCCGCGTCGGCATCCGCATCCGCGTCGGCATCGGCATCGGCATCGGCATCGGCATCGGCATCGGCATCGGCATCGGCATCGGCATCCGCGTCAGCATCCGCATCCGCATCTGCATCGGCGTCGGCGTCGGCGTCGGCGTCGGCATCCGCATCCGCATCCGCATCCGCATCCGCATCCGCATCCGCATCCGCGTCGGCATCCGCATCAGCATCAGCATCAGCATCAGCATCCGCGTCGGCATCCGCATCCGCATCCGCATCCGCATCTGCGTCGGCATCGGCATCGGCATCGGCGTCAGCATCCGCATCCGCATCCGCGTCGGCATCGGCATCGGCATCGGCATCGGCATCGGCGTCAGCATCCGCATCCGCATCCGCATCTGCATCGGCGTCGGCGTCGGCGTCGGCATCCGCATCCGCATCCGCATCCGCATCCGCATCCGCATCCGCATCCGCATCAGCATCAGCATCAGCGTCGGCATCCGCGTCGGCATCCGCATCCGCATCCGCATCCGCATCTGCGTCGGCATCGGCATCGGCATCGGCGTCAGCATCCGCATCCGCGTCGGCATCGGCATCGGCATCGGCATCGGCATCGGCATCGGCATCCGCATCCGCATCGGCGTCGGCATCTGCGTCGGCATCCGCGTCTGCATCTGCATCGGCATCCGCATCGGCGTCGGCGTCGGCATCCGAATCTGCGTCCGCATCTGAATCCGGAGGCACAAAGCCGCCCCCACGGTTACTATCGTCATTTGATGCTACAGCGATGACAACAACACCGAGAGCAATCAAAGCAGGGACAAACCACGGAACGGCAGGCGGAGGAGGGGGAGGAGGCTCACCAGCTGGGCCGCCGGCAACGGTAAAAGCTGGTATCAACCCTCCCGAAGCCGCAAGGAATAAGGGCTCTGAACCCCCAGTTACAGTCAACTCACTATGATCTCCATCACTGTCTTCATGATAGAAACCAAATAAAGTGAAGATTTGACCCGTCTTTAAAACTATTACTAGGTCATTTCCTTCCTGAGATAACGAGGCTATCTCGTCTGGATCTACCGGCAATTCAACCAAGCCTGTCGCGGTTAACTTCAAGCTATCCAGTGGCTTCTCAGCAATCAAGCCCGTAGACTTGTCAAAGATTTTTACGATCATGCTCTCACCAACTTCAAACGGTGCAACTTCCTAAATACACTGTTCATGGCCTGAGCTAAAAGACGGAAAATTCCCCACCTTGAGCCCATCCGTGACTAGATTCGTCAATGCATCTCCTTGCCAGGATCCCTCCGGAAAATAACTGTGCCAAATTTTTTCCACACACTCTTTTTGTATGGACGTAAATTAAAATGATTTCAAGGAAAGTCTGAAGAATAACGCCGACTAAATAAGTGCAACGTTAGAGAGAAATACAGTAGGAAAAACTACTCATGACAACGGACCCAAGTATTAGAAAGCTCACAAATAAGAGGTCAACACCTGTCATTGATACACCTGCTGGACCGATTATTGGCAAAGTAGACGAAGCTACAAGAACCTATAAATTTCTAGGTATACCCTATGCTCGTCCCCCAATTAACGACCTCCGCTGGAAAGCACCCGAACCTATGCCAAATTGGAGTGCGCCATTTGATGCAGCGCAATTTGGAACGCCAGCTGCACAAAATCCCTCAAACCTGATGCAGGTCCGGGGAAAAAATGGAGAGATTCCTGATAGAGAAGAATGTCTTTATCTAAATATTTTCTCGCCACCTATAACCCAAGGAAGAAAGCTACCTGTAATGCTCTGGATACATGGTGGAGCTTTCTATATGGGGTCAAGCTGCCAAGATATATATAATGGGTGCCATCTTGCCTCAAACGGCAGAGCAATAATTGTGACATTCAATTATCGTCTTGGCGCTCTAGGCTTTCTACGTTTAAAAGACATTTCTGACATCCCATCTACAGGCAACGAAGGTCTATTGGATCAAATAGCAGCGCTCAAATGGGTGAGAGATAACATTGAAGCCTTTGGCGGAGATCCGAACAATATCACTCTTTTTGGTGAATCTGCCGGCGCAATGAGCATCACCTCTCTATTAGAGGTAACTGAATATCATAATTTATACTCTCGAGCGATTGTACAAAGTGGCCACCCAAGGGCTACTCATTCGATTTCCAGAGCCAATAACATGGCAGCTGCATTCATCGAGCATCTTAATAACATAAGCGGTGGAATACCAATACACAAATGCTCTACAAAGTTACTTCTTCAGGCACAAAGCGAAATTCTTAAAGATCCACGCATGACACAAAACTGGGGGCAACTTCCATTTAAGCCAGTGCTAGACGAAAGCTTATTAAGAAAAAGACGGCCGTCTTTAGTAAATATTAAAACTAATACAGCCCATCCAATTCTTCTTGGCAGTAATTTAGAAGAGTGGAATCTATTTAGTGTTACAAATCCTGAAACTTTCACACTGAATTATCACTCAATCTGCAAAAAGTTGGAATGGCTGCTACCTGAGAGCACACTAAAACCTATTATTGATTACTATTACCAGCAGGCTTTATCTATTAAAAATAATCCCTGGCCAGAATGGAGTAAAACCTGGAATTTGATGTTGACTGATATGGTTTTTACCCTACCAGGGCTTAGGTATCTAACTCAACATAAAGGACAAAGTTTCCATTATCATTTCGCCCAACCATTAGCGGCACAGCCCTTTTTAGGTGCGTGTCATGCTGCAGAACTAGCCTATCTATTTGGTACTCATGGTGAAGCGTCTTTACAGGAATTATATCGCGATGAGCCAGCCCCGCACACCTTAAGTAAAAGTATGCAAGAAGCCTGGCTGAACTTCGCTGAATGTGGCAACCCGGGAAACAACTGGCCAATATTTACAGGAAAGCAAAGCCAGCGCATCGGTAACCATCCACATTTCACGAATTTCAATACAGCAGAACTGCTATCATTATGGCAAAATATACCAGATGAAGTATTAAACCAGTATCTATAATCCCAAATAACATGCCCAGAATTTTACTTGCACGACATGGTGAGGCAGCTAAAGGAGATAATATCCTTGATCCACCCCTCACCAAGTTAGGATTTATACAAGCTGAAGAGTTAGCTCAAAAACTTGCTATTCAAGGAAGATTAAAAATCACGAGTAGTCCTAAGCTGCGAGCCAAGCAGACAGCAGAACCCCTAGCAAGAATATGGGGCGCTTCAATAGAAGTGGTCAACTTAGTCACTGAGATACCAACACCCGAAGGTATTCTATCAAGTCAACGCCTACCATGGATACGCTCTCTTCTGAATAAAGAATGGACTATAAGTGATAAACAGCAAAAAGAGTGGCGCAATGGAATTCAGAGATATTTACTTAGCATTACTGAAGATACTATAGTTTTTTGTCATTTTATGGTAATAAATTCAATCGTTGCTTATATTCATAAAAGCCAAAAAATTCAACAGTTTCGACCAGAGTATACGTCAATAACTGAACTAACAATTCAAAATAATCAGTTATATTTAGTAAGCTTGGGAAAAGAGAAAGACAGCCAAATTCTTTAGCATACGCTATTTAGGTCAGGATGCTAAACTCTCTGATAATAAGTTAAATTCTATTGAATCAAGTAGAACAGCATAGTTTTATAGTCTGTGCCTATGAACAATCACCATCAGCAACCAAGAACACAATAAATATTCAATTCAAATTATAAAAAATGATCTATCCATCTTATTAATTTTCTGCGACAAAAACCAAATAAAGTATAATAAGCAGTTGGCAGCTCACAGCAACTATAGAGGATAGTGTTTGATATTTGCACCACCAGATCCCCTTCAGTGAAGGGAGCAAACTTATAAATGGAAATATAAATCTGTACCTTATTGGGAGTGTTGATACCCCCTAAAGACCTTCACTCATAGTTTCATTACATAGCTCAACATATTTTTCAGCTTTACGCTGAACAAAATCATCATTACTTTCTCTAATAAGAGCACTGAGATCAAGAGATTTATATTTAAACCCGACTGATCGTCCCAAACTTTCTATTAATTCATTACAGAGCACTGCAACACAAGAAAGCCTAACCCAGAGGATTGGAGTTCCTCTAAGACATAGCCCAGACATAACATTAATAAGGGGGGAAATTTTCTCAACAAAATTATATTCTTTTAGGGCATCTGTAAACTCTGAAAAAGACATACACCTCGCTACTGACTCGCCTTCATTAATGGTAAGCGCATTTCCTATACTTGATAAAGTATCAAAGAAAATATGCTCCTTTTGTACTTTCCAATTAGCATTTGGGTGATGACTAGTTATTTTTGAACCGGACAACATCAGAAATAGCGATTTTTTGAACTCAAGCAACTTAACAGAAGACTCATCTACAGCAAAATCAGCATAAGCAACTTTACTCTCTATCAGCTCTGACAAACAGAGCAGTCTTGCTAGCCTGTAAATGGTGCTTTTTCCATAATGGCCATTCAAATCAATTTTATAGGGTTTTTTCGGAATATTCGTAACTCTGGCTTTAAAATCACGGGCAGCCAGAAGAAGCTGGAACTTAAGGGGACCAATAGCTTGATACAACCTGGCCCTCGCCTCAAAATTGTATCTTATATCAGCTTCATTCTCCTTCAAGTATACTTCTACATCCTTTCTAATTAGGCCATCTTGCACACTCTTAAAATCACTTAAAGATCTATCTAGCTCATTTTTATATTTCTGAAGATCCTTTTCCAATCTATGAGCAACTAGTGACTTAGTCAACCATATAGCAGTGAGTGAAGAAACGCCTAAAGAAGAAATAAATGTGGGTATATCTAAATCCATGAACTAATACCTCCTTGCTTAGTCTTCACACTGATAATCAGCCAACTTTATCCGAAATCAGTCAAACAATCTAACCATAAATTTTCCACCTACTCCATACTAAATATAAGCAGCAATCGGATACTTGCAGAATCTTCCAAAGTGAAAGTCGTTACCCATCCTTATTGAATAAAATTCTGATATGGATTTCTATATATTCACACCTCTTCACTTCCCAACAGCGTTGGAAGATTTTACTTCAGCTAATCCATGATAAAAATCTTTTAAACCAGAAAATTTCCTAACTCATAAATTGCAAATTGAATATGTACGGTTCTGTTTGCTTCCAGTATGTCGGCCATACAACATCATCCCAAACTAAAGCCGATGTATAAGCGATTAGACGACGCTGGTAAATCTAAGAAGATCGCTCTGATTGCCTACATGAGAAAGCAGATTACGATCCTGAATACGATGGTGAAAATTAACACTTACTGGGATGCAAGTATGGCTTAAAAACTTGACGAGCAACCATAGTCGCTTGTTAAGTATTTGCCAACACCCCAGCCAACCAAAAAATGGTGCTGTACGTTAAAGCTTTAAAGCTGATTAAAAATATAACTTGTAAAATAGATAGTTTAGAATGTATACCAAAATCAATAAGTTCATAGAGTTTTTTGGGAAAGTACTTTTTTATACTTAGTATAACCATAATTACTGCCATACCTACATAAAGTAACACGACACCCCAAAAAACCGTTCTGGTTCAACATCAATACTGATTGTTTCTGAGAGACCAGCTCGTTTATAGACAGATACCTTGCCACTCACAACAGCAAACACGCAATAGGCTAACGTGAAAATAGTAAACAGCAGATGAATGAATCCAACTTTCCGTGGCATTGCTACCCCATACTCTAGGTACTTAACGCTTTAAACAGCGGAATAAAAACTGGAGGTTTTTGTGCCCACCCGGATTAACTTGTTAATTTCCCAGTATCTAATTTGTAGGGACATCTCATATTTCTTTCGAGATAGAAGACTGGTAGTTACCCTCCATACAAACCCTTAGAGGGAGGGCAGATATTAAAAAGGTTGCAATCAGCTTCCTAGCTTTCTAACTTGAATTTGGCTTGGAACCAAAGGCAATGAAGGGTCGAGTTCACCCTGCACACGTAGTGCCCATTCTCGTATGCGACTACGACGGAAAAGTCCGTCTCCTCCTGTAAGCCCAGCCTCATAACCAAAAGCAAGGAGCGCATAGACAGAGAGGTCTGCAACACTCACTTCACTACGATTACACATAAAAGGACCTCTCTCAAGCGCTTTACTCAAACGTGCACCGACATGACGTGCAGCAGCCATTATGCTGTTTCCTGGAGCATTTTCAGCTTCCCTGCGGACAAAAGGAGCCCACCGAAGGACTAGAGGCCATACAAAACGCCATGCGCCGATTGCGTTATCTGGTACCGTGCGATTCATGGCACAACCGAGGCGCCAAGCGTTGATCAGCTGCACAGGAAGTGCTAGCGATAAAGCCGGTCGCACAAACCTAAAATTTGCAGGAATCATGCAATGCTGGACCCAATCATCAAGTTCGTTAATGCACGGATCACCGTCTACAGGGTACAGGGGACGCTGAGGGAAGCGTTCATCTAGCCAATGAGTATTTCTTGTGAATCATTTTTGCTTTCACCATCAATTGTCAAAACAGGCACGGTATGCCCCATCGGAAGTGTTTCCCTCATATTAAACGGAGATACATAGACAATTTCGTAAGCGATCTTTTTAAAAGCGAGAAAAGCTTGGACTTTAAGACCGTATGGACTGGTAGCGAAAGTGTAGAGCACGACTTTTGGGGTATTGAATTCCATGCTTTCCATAATTAGCTCCTTCTATACCAGTGGTTTAACAGCTCGTTTAAAAAAGAGTGAGCCAAGGTGTCAGTAGAATTAACGCCGGCCACAGTGGCCTGCGGACTTAGCACGTAATTGTACCAGCAATTTGAGTGAAAGGTGATCTTGCCCCGATAAAACGGACACACTACTTTTCATACTGCTATTCGCTCATATTCTATTAATGATTGATAGCCTAAAGCTGAATGCAGCTGCTTACGGTTGTAAAAATCATTAATATATCGAGCCAGAGCATACTTTAAATGGCTCATTGTCTGGAAGCTAGTTTCTCTAATCAGTTCAGCTTTTAAGCTATGGAAGAACGACTCCATATGAGTATTATCCGTATATTTACCCGCTCTACTCAAGCTATGCTGGATTCCATATCTTCCCAACTCTTTTTGATACTCGGACCCTCTGTTCTCTACACCTCTGTCCGTGTGTAATATTAATCCCGGTTGTGATCCTCTTTTCCTTCCAGCATTCATCAGGGTTTTTCGGGTTAATTCTGTTGCTCTCTTCGTGTCTAAACTCCAACCGATTACTCGGCGAGAATACAAATCCATCACCACTGACAAGTACTGCCATTGACCCTTAACCTTAAGGTAAGTTATGTCAGCAACCCAAACTTGATTCTTGCTTTTAGGCACAGCTCCTTCCGGTCTAAGATTCTCCCCAGAGGCTAGGAAACGCATTATTCCTGGTGCCCTACGTGTCACTCTCGTAACTCTGGCTACGACTCCTAATTCCTGCATCAGCCGGGCTACGCGCTTATGGCTAACTTCATAGCCCTTGGTCAGCAGGGCTTTCCAAATTCTTGGAATACCATAGCGCCCTGCAGAGTCATCCGAAATCTTTTGAATCTCTGAACTTTTAGATCATCATCTTGGTGTTTTCGGTGCGATCGCGGCCTCTTCAGCCAATCATAATAGCCACTGCGCGATACTCCTAGCCACTGACAAGTTCTTTTGATACCTAATGCTGATCCGAACCTCTGGATAAATCGATATCTTGCTGATGTTCCTCTGCAAGAAACCGTTGCCACTTTTTTAGCAAATCAAGCTCCTGCTTTAATTTACGATTCTCCGCCTCTAAACGCTTTACCCTAGAAAGTTCCTTTTCTGTTCTAGAGACTACATCAGTAAGCTTTCTTCGTTTATCTGCCACAATCTTCCCTTCCTGAAACTCTTTTCGCCATCGTGACAGCATGAAAGGGTGAATGTCGAGAGTTTCAGCCACTTCCTTAACTTGAATGCCCTCTATCAAGCTAAGCATTACCGCTTTCACTTTGAATTCGTTTGAATACTGCCAAGTCTTTCTAGGTTTGTTGTATTTCGGCATAAGACACCTCGTCTGTTTGACCTTGGTGTCCGTTAAAACGGGGCAAGATCAATGTCCATCTTGATCGCCTTGTTAGGTGCTTTTGCATAAAACCAAAATGCTGACACTGCCGCCTTCACTATAATATGACAGGGTTTCTTTGATAGGCTTACAGGTATTGCTATTCTCTAAATATAAATCGATATACTTTTCAATATCTCGAAAATATACCTCTTGACCTTCTGTATCATTCTTCGAACTAAAAGTATGGTAAGTATATATAAAATAATACGTTCCCTCTCCATACTTTGAAACCTTTCTTTCTTTTGAAAAGTCATCTAGCTCAACGTGGTGTGGCGTTCGTGAGCAAGAGATCAGTAGAAAGGATAAAGCTATCAATAAAACTCCAATTTTCATTGGCCGGTGCACCTAACGCTCAAAGCAGCGGCGCGCGTCAGCGCGTCCAGCCCGCAGGGCGATGCTGCCTTTGCTTGTTATGAGCTTGGTGCAATTGGGAAACCCTCTGGCTGTGCTTCAAATTCAGATTGTGGCCTTTTATCTTTTTCTCTAGTAGCAAAGACTTGGCCACTTTTATTGATTTGCAAATATACAGTGCCGTTGAAGTATTCACCATCTTCGCCGCCATACGTAATCAAATTTCGGCCGTATTTCCATTCTCCGATTTCGGAACTGACAACCAAACTGCTTGAGGTAAATACAATAACTTTTACTTCGCCAGGGGAAATATGAGTGATACTTCCCCCGCTATTTAAAGATATTGATACACCAGTATTGTTATAGATATCTATCTCTGCGATTCGAGGGCAACCACTCAACACTATTGCGAGTAGTGTCATTAGCGCTGAAAGTTTTATTCGTCTTGCCATGCTAGTGCTCATAACGCCCCGCACAGGGGCAGACAAAAAAGCGCAGCGTTTTGGCTGTCCCAGCGACCAACGGGAGCGATTGCTGCGGCTTGTATGGTTGTTCTTGCCCGGTTCTGATGTTGAAAATCCTTTTCCCTAACGGGTAAATTGAGACCCACCTTCGGCGGCCACCGAAGGCCTTGTTTGCCACAGTTCGTTGCTGCGCTGGTTCATAAAGACCGCTAACAAGTAGGAACGTGACAGACACTCATTAGGCATAACTCGAATAGTCATGTGGGCCTCAAGCCCGAATAGCAAGGCGGAGATAGCTTATCTTATGGAACCTCAAGAGATCAATGTCGGTATCGATACTAGCAGCAAACAGCTCGATATTTTTGTGAGACCAACTGGCCAATTCTTTAGTGTTACCAATGATAAAGATGGTATTAAGGACGCCATTAAACGACTGCAACCCCTTAAACCCAAAAGAGTACTTATCGAGTCCACCGGAAGGCTTGAACTGGAGTTTGTCTGTTCTGCCCACAAAGCGGGGGTGCCGATAGTTGTTTGCAATCCTTCGCAGGTAAGAAACTTTGCAAAGTCAGCGGGGCGACTCGCCAAAACTGACAAGCTGGATGCTGTCGACATTGCTCACTTTGGAGAGGCAATGAAGCCAAGATTATCGTAGTTAAAACCTGAAAAATTAACGAATATCAGTGACTTACTCGTTGTAAGAAGCCAGTGCTTGGAGATGAGTACAATGCAAAAGAACCGTCTCAAGCGAATGCCTAAATCTGTACACAAACCTATTCAAGCCATATTGAAAACCATCAAAAAAGAGTTAGAAGGAATCGATAAGCAGCTGGATAAACTCGTCAGCAGTATTGCCGAATGGCGATAAAAACGTGACCTATTGTTAAGCGCTAAAGGGGTAGGAAATGTATTGGCCTACACCCTGATGAGCGAATTACCTGAATTGGGGAAACTGAACCGAAAAGAGATTGCTGCACTTGTTGGTATCGCCCCTATGAACCGAGATAGTGGGAACTTTCAAGGTAAACGCTATATTCGTGGTGGACGGCATCGTGTGCGCACGGTCCTGTTTGTTTCCATAATGTCGGCGATCCAGTGCCACCCTAAATTAAAGCCAATGTATAAACGCTTAGTCGACGCTGGCAAACCTAAAAAAGTGGCCCTCATTGCCTGTATGAGAAAGCAACTTACCATTCTGAATACGATGGTAAAAAACAACACATATTGGGATGAGAATATGGCTTAAAAGCTTGACGAAGAACCATAGTCACTTGTTAGGTGCATCTTGAATACCGTGCTTTTGCTTGAGGCTATTTGCAATAAACTGTGCATTATATGCGAAACCCTCAGGTTTTTCGTTGAAACACACTATTGTATTTGAGGTTCGGGGCTTGGAAATATTGTAAGTTTGGCCACCCGATACAGTAGTTGTTGCAGTGCCGTATGTATTAGCTTTGTAGGTGGTGTTATTGCCGTAATTGTATGCAGAGCCATATGTGTTGGCATTTACATTGGTTGTTGCTGTGGTAGGAGTTGTATAAGTGCTGTTTTTTGAGTACTGCTGTGCATCAACGATAACGAAATATTTATACCCATGCTCCAATGCTAATTCGGCGCTACGAAGCAACGCATAATCATTGGCCTTATCTCTTCCGGTGTAACCATTACCTTTGAAAGTAACGGTAAACACATTTGTGTCTAGTTGTGTTTCTGAGAAGCCACCAGTCATACCCTGCGGCTGGTAGGCGGTTGCACAACCACCAAGGGCCAAAATAATTGATAAAGTTACGATGATTCTCATGTTCTCTCCTTGCACCTAACGTTGCCAGCAAGGGCAGCCGAAGCAGAGCGTAGGCTGTCCAGCCCAGCCTCCGTCTGGGCGATCTTGCCAGGCCTGGTTATACGATTACTCATACTTGTTTTTGAACCCTGAAACTTCTGGCGACATTAGTAGCCAAGCTTCAGGCAATGTTGCTTCATATTCTTTAAGATATTGCTCTGTTTCATAGGCTGTGCCTGTGACACGAATTTCTCCATCTATACGATCGAAAATTACAGGCGCGTTGCCGCCTAGATAAGTTGAAATATCATTCGGATTGTAATTCTTAGCTTGATAATAAAACACCCAGCCATAAGGTTTATCTTCAACGGCACTAACTTCGGCTACCCCCTCAGTAGTTACTTCAACCCATTTAGGTACTATTTCAAGTGCTTGGCTAAATCTCATGATCTCTTTTTCGTATAACGCCCGGTTTGGGGCTGACCTGGAGCTGCAAAGCAGCGGAAAGGCAGTCCAAGCCCCGCAGGGGCGACAGCAGCCTCTTGTTATGTGATGGCAACTACTCCACTCTTTTCTTTCGTTCCCCAAAAGAAGTTGCACCATATATAACGCAGAAGAATACCGATGCAAGAGCATAGTACCTGGCAGACTCATTCCATAGGCTTCGATACAGCTCGACCTCATTTACTTTCTCACAAAGTTCGAGCGATTCAATTATGCAACTCTCTAGTCCTGACATAACTCGTTCTGCATAACTTATTTGATAGCCAAGCATAGAAATACACCACACGGCTACTCCGATGCTAAATACGGAAAGTACCTTTCTGTTACGACTTAATTGCCTGAACATTTTGAGCTTACTCTTTTAGTCACAAATGCCCGCAGTTGCGTCTGGTTGGAGCGCAGCGGAAAACCAGTCCGACAACCTGCGCTTGTTAAATGCTGAACTCACAGCCTACTCAAATACTCAATTTGAACTTCACCACCGATATAAGGACCATCATCACTACAATCGTTCGCTGGTTCATCGAAATTTACCCACACGCTTGTGATAATTCTGTCCTTGCCTTTTATAGTTCTCTGAGTACTTTCCACTGATTCTTCTTTTCCAATAGCTTCCTTACAAATTCTGGCTGAATTGAAACAGTTCCAATCGCCCCATCTGGCCACCAAAAATGTGGTTCAATCTTTACTCTATCACCATCTTCAAATTTCATTATGCTTTCGATTGCTACTGGCATTTAATGCCTCAATAACGGGCAGACAAACCGAAGGTTTGGCTGTCCAACCGAAGGCGACCGTTGATTGATTTGTTAAGTGTAGCTATATCAAAAAACCATCATCTACAAAAAATTTAAAAAATATAGGACAAATTATACCGTAAGATAATAGCCGTTATTAACTATGACAAAATAACAAAGCTGTAAAATTAAGATTATTATTCCAGCTTTTATAAACCTATCTTTAGATTTACTACCTAGGTTTTTTTACAAATACCGAACAATAAAAAAAATATACCTATAGGTATTGTAATAAATACACCCAACATTTGAGGTACTACTATATACATACCCGTAAAAGCCTCAAAATAAGGGCTGTAGAAAGTATATACCCCTATTATGTATAGTAATAGAGACACTATGAATAGGTATAATATGTGAAATGGATTAAATTGTTTCATATGACACCTAACGCCGTTATAACTGGCCGGAACGTAGTTGGTTTATTTGCGCTACCGTAGCGACTAAGAGCAAACGAAGTAACTTAATGACGGTCAGGTTGATAACCTTGTTATACGTTTTTAACCACATCTTCTTGCTCTTCCTTACACAACTGAATGTACTCTTCTATATCTGCTGCAAGCTCTAGATCACTAATATCTCGAGAGTCAAATTCTTCCTCGTGATCAGCAAAATAGATTGTCTCGTCATGCACTTTTAAGTTTAAGAACATGAAATTTCCAAACCCATCATGTCCAATCGCTAAAAAATGGGGCGGCCAAAGATTTCCATAAAAGTGACATTTTCGAAGCTCTAGATTAGTTGTTGTAATCCACTCTAGCTCCTTCACTAAATTATCTTCTACACAATCAATTTCATCCAATGGCTTAAACGGATAGTTCAATAAAGCCGACTTGTAGAACTCTGGTAAAATTAGGCCTAGTTTGTCCTCAATTTCCTTGAAGTAAGTTTCCATCACCATCTCTCTTGAACGTATAACGCCCGCAACACCGGACCGTTTGGAGCGCAGCGAAAAACGGGTCCGCGTGCTTGCGTTTGTTATACCGCCCTCATCACATCTCTATATTGGAGAAAATGCAATGTAGGCCGCGTGCGAGCATGTTTCAACATCTTCGTAGGTATAAATATTAACTTTTTTTCCAGTCGTGAATGCAACCATAGCCATTGAAAAAGCTCGATTATGAATATTTTCATCATTGCCGTTGTTGCCAGCAACCGAGAGCGGAAAACTAATGGTTGTATCTTCACAGGCGTAGTTACCGTCTCCATTAGCTACCGTGACATTGAAACTTTTACCGTTTGCTGCCGTATTGGTGATAGCAACCACATTGACTGATGTTGCTAACCACCTTCCTTCAGCAAAGGAAGGTGTTGAAAATGCGGCTGAAACAGCAATCAATGGAATCAAAAACTTCTTCATTCTTACCTCTATTTTTTACTTTGATAGATATAACGTCTTTAGCAACGGAAAATTGCGGAGCCGAAGGCGGCATAATTTTTCCGATTGCCTAAACTTGTTAGGCGCCTCACCACTTTAACCCTTTTAGGTTAATAAGTTTTGCTGACTGACTCTCTTTATCTAGCAATACTTCATACCCCACATAAGAGAAGTAGTCCTGCAGAGTCTCTGCTGGCTCAACGTAGCCTAGTAAAAGTTCTGCCACGTTATGCTCATTGTTAATTGCAGCCTCACTTAAAGCAGTATCTCCATCTGGAGTCTTCTGCCTAGGATTGGCACTTTCCTTGAGTAGAAATTCACACAGCTCATAATAACCGAGGCTTGCAGCTTCAGACAAAGGATTGTTGCCAAATTCATTAGCCGTATTGATTTCAGATCCACGCGCTAACAACCATGCGACTTCATCTAGATGATCTTCAACTGCTAAATAATGAAGCACAGTCTCTCCAATCCCATTCTTAGCGTGTACTATCTCCGGGTCTTCCGAGATGAGTTTTTCGGCTAGAGACTTGTCCTGCATTACCGCGTTAATGAGTAAATCAAAATTTTCCTTGCTCATCAATATCCTAGTCGCTTAACGCCCGGCTTTGGAGCTGGCTTGGAGCTGCGAAGCAGCGGAAAGGCAGTCCCAACCCCGAAGGGGCGACAACAGCCGCTTGTTATGTGACTTTAGTATGACCACTTGCCTTCCTCGACCAATATGGCTTGGCCGGATTCCTCGTTTATTTCCAATATGCCATCGGAATAGATGATGAAATGCCCTTTATCCCCAGTGAACTGATAGCCCTGAAATTGGCAGGGTGTAACTCCATCTTTGCATAAGGAGTGCATTGTTTCTCCGGTGAAATTTGAAACCGAGTCTGACACCAAATTTTTTACCTTAAACTTTACAGAGCTACAACTTACACGGCCTTCTGGGCATGATCCTATTTCGATTTCGTAGGTTGGTGTAATCAGTGTTTCCGCGAAAGCGGATGAGGATGAAATCAATAGAAATATTACTAAAAGTCGCTTCATACTTATTTCACATAACGCCCGCAACAGGGGCGACCAATGCTGTGCACATTTTGTGTGAAACTGGGAGCGCAGCGACCTGCACAAAATTTGCACTGCGTTGGGCGTCCCGCGGAGGCCCCAAGGGCCGGAGCAACCTGCTTGCGCTTGTTAGTGGCAATCACTGTAAGATGTATCCGTAAATCGCTAACCCTAACACTGCGAGCACCACGACTAAAAACTTTAGCTGGCCATTGTGTACTTCTGCGTTTGTAATTGGTTGAAGCTTTACCGTAAATAGTGTGAATAGAGAGAGTATAACGCTCGCGGAAAAACAGATAAGAAGCGGTAGTACACTTACCATAAACACTGAAATAAACGCAGATAGGCCAGTTATTGCCCACAAAGCCTTTTTTGCTTTTTGCCACTGTGTTGGCTCAACGCTGTGGTAACAGCAGCTTGAACATCGTGCAGGACCAAGTGAATGCGCCCCAATCTTTGAAAAAGCATTGACTCCAAAATTTTTGCAATGTGGGCACTGAAATCTCATTCTTGCTTACCACTAACGCCTAGCACACGGGCGGCCGAAGCAAAGCGTAGGCCGTCCAGCCCACATATTTCGTGGGCAATCGTGCTGCTTTTTGTTATGCATTAGCCTCTCCGCCAGTCTTTAATAGTTGCAATAAGTAGGGCTATGAAAATTACTAGAAGGAAAAAGGCAATACCATAGCCCACAGCACCATCTACTTTTGCTCCTTTGGCCTCCCAATGCCCATAGGTTATAAGCTGGTATAGCATTGCAAAAGATATGAAGCCACTAGTAAATACAGCTAGTAACATATGCCGCAAATTGAAAAGCTTTTTCCCAAAAGCAAGCTCCCCCCATGAAGGAGTCTCGATTTTTCTATCGAGGCCTTTACGACGCCATCGGCGGTCTTTGAGATTAGACATAGTTTTTATTCATAACGCCTCCGGCAGGGGCAGCTTACCTTGTGCACATTTTGCGCAGGTCGCTGTGCTCCCATTTTTGCGCAAAATGTGCACAAGGTAAGCTATCCCGCAGAGGGCCGCAGGCCCAGAGCAAATTGCCCGGCTTTGTTAAGGGCGCTCACTGGCTAATAGCTCCAGTAGCTTCGCATTGTATGCCTGAGCAAAGTATTTATTGTATTCATGGCTGCCTATGTCTAGCGCAAAATTTTTATAGTGGAGCCCGGTGCCACAAATAAGGAAAGTATTGGGCGCAAAATCCTGTAGGCTACCCTTGAGAGCCAACTCCGAAATCCCTGGGACTTTGTACCCTTCGCCGGGAATGTAAACTTCAACAAATTGCTTGTGATCCTGACGATAGTCACTAAGGGCCTCTTCAAAACCACGGTTAGCAGACGCTATAGGATCATTCGCTATTGCGATCAATTCGTTACTTTTCGATATTTCGACCCAAACCCACGAAACTAGTCCAGCTAATAGAGTCACACCTAAGAAAAATACGTTTTTTATGATATTGTTCATTCTGCCCCTTAACGTCACTAGCAAGGGCTGAGGAGCCTAAGCGACGAGGTCCAGCGCGAACTTGCCTAGCTTTGTTAAATGTTTTACAGGAGATTGTTATTTTTTGCATACGCGTACATCAACTCTTCCAAGTCGTTAGGATATTTATAAAAATCAGAATCTAGTGAATCTAATTTTAGAACTCCACTTTCCTCAAGCGCCTCAAGTTCCTGTTGACGAACTTCTCGGTCTTTAGGTGGACCATCTCACCAAAATTAGCATTCGCCGCTTCGACAATGCTAGCCGTTTTTGACGCACCAATTTTATGCAAAGACGCAACAGTTTCGATGGAGATATCTCCAGCGGAATTCCAAAAGAACTGATTAAACCCTCCGTTATTCACTTCCGCTTCCAACATCCATACGCAAACCATCACTAGCTCATGCTCATTTAGACTCTCTGATCCAGCCCCCAAATACTTATCAATTATTGGATCAACTAGCCCCATCAACTCGTCAAATCGTTCTGTCATAGCTCTTTGTACATTTAACGCCCCAAGCTGAGGCGCGAAGCGTCCGACAGCCTTGGCTTGTTATGCGATGCCACGCACATACTTTTGCCACAATGTTTCGAACTCGTCTCTGGTTATTGATTGGCCAGAGAGTTCATCTTGTGAGTTTATTACATCTAAGCTTGGCACTTCACAAATACCTAGCTCTGTATCTTTTGTTGATCCTTTGTCAGATGCGTAACCTATACTTCCATCTCTGAAAAACTCTAGCTTACGTGTTTCGAAATTATCATCTGCGATTTCTGATACTAATCGATATGGATAATCTTCAGAATCTTGAATCCAATCAACATCGATGTATCTCACGAAACTCTCCTAAAGCGCATAACGCTTTGCTCAACGGCGCGCGCGGTTTGCGCGTCCGGTGGATGGCCGTAGGCCCGTAACGAATTGCAGCAATTTGTTAGGTGTTTCTAGCACGATCGACTCTCTCGATTAACTCAGTGATAACGGGGTTTTTAGATAATGGGATAAACCTCATTGGAAGGTTAAACGCAAGCTCCTTGCCGATAGCGCCATCTGAACGAACTTGTAACACAACCCTTTCCGGTGAATTCATCTGGGCGTAACTAATATTAATGATATCTTTGAGCAAGACTCTTTGCTCTTTCCCTCCTTTACGGAAGAGCAATCATTCACCCTCGTCATAGACCTCATCAGCTAGATCCCAGAGTAACTTTTTGAAGAAGAAAAAGCCAAAGACAGCCATGAAAACTGGTACAGCTAAGAACATTATGGACTCCTTGGCTGCTCCGGCTGCCAAAGACGTAACTAGAAAGAAAGCAAGAAACCCAAACCATATGTTTAGAAAAAACTTCTTAAAATAGAATGTTGATCCTGATATTTTCTTCATACTAACTCTGACACCTAACGCCCATAGCATGGGCCGTAGCAAAATGGCGCTTTTTTTGCGAAGCAAGAAAAGTGACAGTTTGCGGAGGTCCAGCCCGAAGGGCGAACATGCCTGTGCTGGTTATGTGTTTGCACCTTGAGTCAGCCTTAATGAATTTACTCTTCTAATCATTACTCCAATTAATGTAGCAATTGATATTTCTACAATTGTTATTGGGGCATCGATTATCCATGTTTTAGGGTAATAGATTGTTTCTAATAAAATTGCCAAAGTAGCAGTGCTAAATAACCAACAAATGACACAAGTAATAGTACAATGAAGAAACGTAAAATCTTCCTGTTTCTTAGCTAAAATACTCAATATTACGATAGATAAAAGACTAGATGCACCATAGCTTAATAAAAAGAACTCCTTGGATTTTCCATATTCTAAAGCAGAGATTCCCCAAAAATAGCTTATACAAGTTGAAAGTGTAGTAAGCGAAATAAATAGTAATATCGAAAATTTTAATATTCTAATCCAGTTCAACTTGACTCCTTCTTATTGGCACATAACGTTGCAAGCAGCGGTGCGCTGTAAGCGCATCCGCCTGCCTTGCCTTGTTAGGCATTTTGGTACGCTGCCCAATGCGATTTAAAAATTGAACCATCATGGTCGTTTATGTTCGTCTTGTGCTCAATTTCGAAGTTCTGTGATTTCTTTGTGATGGCCGATATCAATTCAAACAAACCTTCTATTGCATCCTGATTCCATTCCGGCCCCATGCGATAATCTAGCGCGAGGCTGTTAGAGAACACGAACAAGCCAAGTTCCGGTAGCTCTTTGCCGCTCGGACTTTTTACATTTCCGAAACAAAGATGAAAAGGTTCAGCTTCACTGGACACAACCAGTTCCGAAGGGTTATCTTCTAATGAGATCGGAACCTCACATTGCTTCGATACAGACCAATAATAAGTATTTTCCGAAGATATGCATCCCGCGTGATTTCTTAGAATCTCATATCCTAGAATTACTTCCTCAGCCGTAAGATTGGCTATTTCAATATCGGGTAGAGAACCATCATTCTCTCCAAAAATTTCTATCAATTCACTCCAATCTTCAATCATCGCTGATGCCTAACAGTGTATTCAAAAGCAGCTGCATTATATCATCTGACAATATATCCCAAGATAAGAAATTACCAAAGCCAGGAAAGATATTTATAAATCAGGGAGTTGGGCGTCAATGACATAGTAATACTCAAGTGGATATATTGCAGCTGCATCATATTTTGTTATTTTGTTGCTTTTGATCACAGATGTAAATCATTCAAAATCAATAAGTTAACGCTCATATTACTGTGGATATGTGCAGCTGCTTTTGATCTTAGGTATTGACAATCCAGAAAAACACCAAATACTGTATAAAAAAACAGCTTGAAGAAATTGTCATGGATGATATTCGCCCTAAGCTACCCCCTAAACCAGAACGTTTTATGAATATTTTACGTCAGCATATTCGCAAGCAGGGACTATCGTACCGAACAGAGCAAACTTACACGCATTGGATAAAGCGGTTTATTCACTTTAATCGATTGAAGCATCCTGCCGGTATGGGGCCGGCTGAAGTTGAGACTTTCCTTACCCATCTCGCTGTTCATGATCTCTGCGCATCCAATACTCAAAGAGTGGCATTGAATGCTATTGCTTATCTCTACAAGCAGTTCTTAGGTAAGGACATCCCAGACTTGGATTTTACGATTGCCAAGAGGCAACGGCGGCTGCCTGTTGTTTACAGTCGTGAAGAAGTGGCTACGGTTCTTAGTCATTTACAGGGGGTCTTCAGATTACAGATTGAGCTGATGTATGGCTCAGGGCTTCGTAGTGCCGAATTACTATCTCTCCGAATAAAAGATGTGGACTTTAGTAGCAATAATATTTTTGTCCGCGGTGGAAAAGGAAATAAGGATCGAACTACCCTTCTTTCACAGGGAATAATCCAAGATCTACAACGTCAAGTTAAATATGTATCTCTTCTTCATCAGCAGGATTTACTGACCGGCTACGGTTTAGTTTATCTGCCGGATGCACTTGATCGCAAATACCCCAGAGCCGCCAAACAACTTGCTTGGCAATACCTGTTTCCTGCTAACACTATCAGTAAATGTCCCCGTTCAGGCATATACCGAAGACACCATATACACTCATCCACATTGACGCGCCAGGTAAATAGTGCTGTGAGAAAGGCGGGAATCAACAAACCGGCACGCTGCCACGCATTCCGGCATAGCTTTGCCACACATTTACTCGAAGCTGGTTACGATTTACGCACTATCCAGGAATTATTGGGGCACTCTGACATTAACACTACTGAAATTTACACCCATGTAGTGAATCGTGGTAACAAAGGCGTATTAAGCCCCTCAGACCGCCTTCGTAGTATTAATAAAATTAAGGAGACCGGAGCTAACTATTTTAATGGGGCCTTGGGTTAAATTAGAGGCTCCTTAATTTCTTTACTGTATGTTAACGGCTAAGGCACTGGATACCGGCTCTTACGGTATCCCTATAGCTAAAGATCAGGAGCGCTCGAACTACCCAGGTGTTACATCACCATTTTGTGCGCGATGGCGCAGGGCATGGTCGATAAGTGTAAGAGCCATCATGGCTTCCGCAATAGGTGTCGCACGTATTCCCACACAGGGATCGTGGCGGCCCTTGGTAACTACTTCAATAGGGTTGCCAGACCGGTCGACACTGCGCCCTGGAATACGCAGGCTAGAAGTTGGTTTTAGAGCGATATGGGCAATTATATCCTGACCACTGGAAATGCCCCCTAGCACGCCACCAGCATTATTCGATAGGAAGCCATCCTCTGGGGTAATTTCATCCCGGTGCTCGGTGCCTTTCTGCTCCACGCAGTCAAAGCCCGCTCCAATTTCCACGCCTTTTACCGCATTAATACTCATCAGGCCGTGGGCAAGGTCTGCATCCAGGCGGTCAAAAATAGGCTCACCCAAGCCAGCTGGTACACCGCTGGCGTGCACTGAGATGCGCGCACCAATGGAATTTCCCTCTTTGATCAGGTCTTGCATATAGGCTTCCATTTCAGGAACTCGCTCTGCATCCGGGCAGAAAAAGGGATTAAGTTCCACTTGCTCCCAATCCAGTTTTTGTACCTTAATCGGGCCCAGTTGAGAGAGGTAGCCTCGCACTTCAATGCCGTATTTTTGCTTCAGCCATTTTTTGGCGATGGCCCCGGCGGCAACCCGCATAGCAGTTTCCCTGGCGGAAGAACGGCCACCCCCACGGTAATCACGAATGCCGTATTTCTGCCAGTAGGTGAAATCGGCATGGGCCGGTCTTACCTGCTCGGCGATATTACTGTAGTCCTTGGAGCGCTGATCGGTATTTTCAATTAATAGGCCAATGGGCGTGCCGGTGGTTTTCCCCTCGAAAACACCGGAGAGTATTTTTACCTGGTCAGGCTCGCGGCGCTGGGTGGTATAACGGGAAGTACCGGGCTTGCGGCGATCCAGCTCTAACTGAATCTCCTCTTCGCTAATCTCCAGGCCCGGAGGGCAGCCATCAACAATACAGCCCAGGGCGGGCCCATGGCTTTCGCCAAAGGTGGTGACACAAAACAACTTGCCAAAGGTATTGCCCGACATAGACGACTTTTCCAGCTAGTAGGTGGTTAAACAGGAGTTGGCCTCAAGTGAAGCCGCACATTATAAAGGAACCCCGGGGCCCAGCACGCGGCCAAGAACAAAAAGCACAATTGCTCCGCGCATCTGCCTCCAATAACAAACCCGGCAATGTAGATTGCCGGGTTGGCAAAAGAAATTACTCTTTTTCGAAGTAAGGTTGGTAAGCGAGCAGTTCTTCGCGGCTGATGACAAAGACACCGTGGCCTCCATCCTCAAACTCAGGCCACATAAAGGGTACCTCGGGGAAAGCTTGTTCCAATGCCTCCCAGCTATTGCCGACTTCACAAACCAGCAAACCCTCTGGCTGCAGATGATTGGCAGCCTCTCGCAACAGGCGACGGGTAAAATCCAAACCGTCCTCTCCTGAACCCAGGGCGATTTCTGGCTCTGCGCGGAATTCTTCTGGCATTTCTGCCAGGTCACGAGCATCTACATAGGGCGGGTTACAGACAATCAGCTCATAGCTGAACCCCTTCAGGCCGGCGAAAAGGTCCGACTGTACAGCGCGCACGCGCTCATTCAAGTTGTGGCGATTAATGTTAATTTGCGCAACTTCTATGGCACCCTCAGAGATATCGCTCAGGTCGACCCGCGCTTCAGGGAAAGCTTCTGCGCAGGCAATTCCGATACAGCCACTTCCACAACAAAGATCCAAAATCGCCAAGGGCTCTACCTTGAGCCAGGGCTGGAAGTTGTGCCGTATCATCTCCCCAATAGGCGATCGAGGTACCAGCACCCGATCATCCACATAGAAAGTCATATCGCAGAAGTGCGCTTCATGGGTCAAATAGGCAGCTGGTACCCGCTCGGTAAAGCGTCGCTCCAGGATAGTGAGCACATCGCGACGCTCCTCCATCGTCAGGCGTGCCTGCAATATCTCCGGCTTACTATAAGGTGGCAGGTGCAGCGCGTGGGTGACAAGCAATACCGCCTCATCCCAGGCGTTATCGGTGCCATGACCATACCAAAGACCAGCCTCATGGAATCTGCTGGTGCCCCAGCGAATGTAGTCCAAAACCGTGGTCAGCTCGTGCAGGCTGGATTCACGCCTTTCTATCATCGAATCTATCCTTAACTATGTATCTCATCAGGGCCTATTGTCACTCATTGGATGGCCTCTGTTGTTGCTATAGAAGCGCCAATCAAGGCCCGAGGAGTGTAATTTGGTTATTCCAAATAAGCGACGAGTAACGCTGAGTAGCTATTTTATAGATGCACCCAAAGGGCCTAGACCATTTCTCCGCCCAACTGCTTTATCTGTCGTTTATGTAGAGTAACTAGGCCTCACTCCATCTGCCTTCCCGAACAAAAAATGGCCCCTGGCACTGGCTATCAAACTGGTGTCAACAGGCCTCTGGGTCCGCGCGGATCTTTACTCTCGGGTTACAAACGCTTAGGGTAGCGCACCCGCCCTTCGGGCTGAGATGTTGGAAAGAGCAGCATGAACGAACACTACGCGCGAATTATTGAAGCAATCGGCGAAGATCCGCAACGCCCAGGACTCAAGGACACCCCTGAGCGCGCCGCCAAGGCCATGGAATACCTGACCCGCGGCTACAGACAGACCGTCGAAGACGTGGTCAACGATGCACTCTTCCCCTCCGACTGCAGTGAGATGGTGCTCGTTAAGGATATCGAACTCTATTCCCTGTGTGAGCACCACCTGTTGCCATTTATCGGCCGCGCCCACGTAGCCTATATTCCCAATGGCAAGGTTGTTGGCCTGTCCAAGGTAGCACGTATTGTCGACATGTTTGCGCGCCGCCTGCAGATCCAGGAGCAGCTTACTGTCGAGATCGCCGAGACCCTGCTAAACGTCACTGGTGCTGCCGGTGTCGGTGTTATCATCGAAGCCAAACACATGTGCATGATGATGCGCGGAGTGGAAAAACAGAACTCTGTGATGAAGACTTCGGCAATGCTCGGTACTTTCCGCAGTAACCAGGCTACGCGCAACGAGTTCCTCTCCCTGCTCCGCCAGTAACAGGGTCGACTCACCAGCACAGAGCGGCTCAAAAAGAGCCGCCAATGTTCACGGAGTGAATTGCTATGCCCCACCTGATCATAGAGTATGCGAAGAATCTGGAAGACAGGATTTCCGTTGCCGCCCTGGTCAGCTCCGCACAGGAGGCAATGAACCGCTCCGGGCTATTTGCGTCGCACAACATCAAGACTCGTGCCAAGGCTTACGAGCAATTTATCGCCGGCGATAATGGCAGCAGCTTTATCCATGCCGAAATCCGGCTATTGGAAGGCCGCAGCTCCAGGGAGCGAGAAGCACTGAGCTCGGCAGTGTTCAATTGCCTGTGCCAATTCGCCGATGGCGTGCCTGCGGTCTCGGTAGAAGTGCGGGAAATGGACCCCAGCTGCTATTCAAAGCGCGTGCCCTTCTAGCTCATTAGTCGGCCTCGCCGCGCAAGAAAGGCCCAAACCACTCCGCAATGCCCTCGGCTCCGTCCTCCATATGCAAATGGTGACTGCCAGGCAGCTCCCGCACTTCAATATTTTCATAATCAGCCAGAATTGGGCGCAGCTTCTTAATCATATTTGTAATCCCCCCCTCCGCCAGAACCAGGCGTACCGGCATACTGAGCCGTGAAAGAAAGGCCCGAATCTGCACTTCATTGAGCTTCGCGGTGGAAGCCGCCATCAGCTGGGGATCATTACTCCAGGTAAAACCACCGTCCAAGGGGCGAGTTCCACGCTCAGCCAAAACCCGTGCAGCCCATTCAGAAAGTGGGAAGAGGCCATTCATACGAGCTTCCACGGCTCCCTCAAAGGTCGGGTATACCTTTGCCTTGCGGTGCCTGTAACGAGCGCGCTGGGCGATGGCCCTGGCAAGGATATCCGGCGACTCCTCATCCTTTGTGGCCGGGGGCACCAAGCCATCAATCAATGCGAGGCGCTTTACCCTGTTGGGAAAAGCCCCGGCAGTAATCACGCTCGCAATGGCTCCTCGTGAGTGAGCGAGCAGGGAAAAGTTTCGCCAACCTAGAGCCTCCGAGGCACCGATAATATCCTCAGCCTCCTCCCAGATGTTGTAATTGGCATGAGGAGAACGATGGTAGCTGCGGCCATGCCCAGCCATGTCCATGGCAACCAGGTTAATTCCTTCAAGCAGGGGGGCAAGTCGATTAAAACTGGCACAGTTATCCAGCCAGCCATGCAAGGCCAAAACTGGTTCACCAGAGGGGTCACCCCACTGCCGTGCAGCAATAGTTTTACTCTCAAACTCGAGGGTGATTTCGCTGGCGACGCTTTGCTTCATAAGTGGTAATTCCACTGGGTAACTGGTTTTGATAAGGCAAGATGGTGCTACTGCTCTGTCATAACTGCAATGACACTTGGCACCAGCGAGCTAGTGATTTAGGTGCAAGCATGGGAGGAAGATTAAATGGCGCCTACTCTGCGTGTTGCAGCCAATCAAGCTCAGCACAGCCATTGGCCCAAACTTCAGCACTCACACAGGCAAGGCTTGAAGTACCCATGGGATGCTCATTACCGCTACCGCAAAGGCCATTGAGCAGACTGCCAACCAACGGCTGGTGGCTAACCAATAGAATGGGGAAGTTATCCTGCTCCTGCAAAAGGTCAAGCAACTGTTGGGGATTGCTATCCCCGATTAGTAGTGGCTCGGTAACAACGGGCAGGCCCAAATGAGCGGAGACAATATCAGCTGTTTGCTGGGTTCGAACAAAAGGACTGGCCCAAATAGCGTGCACAGCCGATAACTCTTTTGAGCGTTTTTTGCATACCTGCGCCACTTGCTTGCGCCCACGTTCCGTCAGGGAGCGAGCGGCATCATTGCCAAGCATCGGCTCGGCCTTGCCATGGCGCAGGATAAACAATTGCATTGACATAGCCTCAATTAGAGCTGAGCAGGTAGCTAGTTTTTCTCGCCGCGCTCGTCAGATTCGCCTTTCTTTTCAGCAAAAGAGGCCGGCGGCTCATCAGCACCCTCTTCTACCAGCTCAGGCTTTTTATCATCGGCAGGTTCATCACTACCGAGAATAATGGCATCCTCAGCCTCTTCCTCTTTTTTTGATTCCGCTTTCTTGACCGGTTCAGCTTTTTCCTCTGTAGCGACCACCTCCGCAGAGACTTCTTCAGCTCCTTCATAACCGGAGAGATCTTCTACATCGGATTCCGGCCACTCCGCAAAGGGGAAGGGCTTCTCGTCTGAGTTGTAAATCAAAAACTGTACAGCCTGGTAGATATACGAGGCGAGCTGATCGCCAAAACGACGCAAGTTATCGTTAGACTTACCGCCGATAATCGAAAACAGGAACTGCAGCACCACCACAGCCAACAGTACCCAGCCGGCAATCTGCAAACAGATGCCAAACAGCACCATATAGATCAGTCGCACCCATTGATTACCGGAGGTCAGGTTGCGCTTCAATTCATCATTTTTCATAAGAGGCTTCCATCAAGGCTTGGCCGAGTAGGCCACATCAAACGTTTGTGCGCCCGACATTAAATTACGAATTACCTCTGGGATCGGTCGCTCTTCAAATAATATGGCGTGAATCGCGGAAACCAAGGGCATGTAGACGCCCATTTCATCAGCTTTCTTTTTTATCAGGCGAACAGTGTTTACGCCCTCGGCCACCTGACCGATTTCTGCGACAGCACGATCCAGGGGTTTGCCCTTACCTACCAAATAACCCACGCGATAATTGCGGCTGAGATCGGAAGAGCAAGTCAAAATTAAGTCGCCAACACCGGCTAGACCGATAAATGTCATGGGATCTGCGCCCATCGCCTCGGCAAAGCGCATCATTTCGGCAAGGGAGCGGGTTATTAAAAGGCTAATGGTGTTTTGCCCGCGGTCCAGTGCTGCGGCCATGCCGGTTACTATCGCGTAAATATTTTTCAGGGCACCGGCCAGCTCTACTCCGAACACATCATTACTGGAATAAACCCGAAAGGTTTCCGAATGCAGGGCTGATTGGATATCTTTGCACAGGGCCTCATCTTCACTGGCAACTACTGTAGCTGTGTAGTGGCCCGCGACAATTTCCTTTGCGAAATTAGGCCCGCTCAGCACACCTACACGCATGCCAGTCGTTTCCTCGCGCAGGATATCGCTCATTAATTGGAAGTGATCGTGCTCAATACCCTTGGTAGTGGAGATCAGCATGGTGCCCGGCTTCAGTAGCGGCGCTACGCGGCGTACCACCTCGCGGAAAGATTTACTGGGAATTGCTACAAACACAATGTCACAGCCTTGCACAGCTTCGTGCAAGTCGCTGCTAATACAAAGCTCCGGGTGTAAAGCTACACCAGGTAGGTACTTACTGTTCTCCCGAGTTTCCCGGCAAGCTTCCGCGCTCTCCGAATCCCGCATCCACTGGCGGGTGTCGTGACCATTCCCCGCTACGATATTGGCAATTGCGGTCCCGAAACTGCCGCCGCCCAATACGGCTATGGAGAGGGGGTTGGAAGTTTCCTTTTGCATAGTGATACCGATAAAGCTTCTCTCGTGGCCTGGGATTATAGAGGTATGACCCTCCAAGCCCAAAGGGTTCAATTTACGGGAATTTGTTCGTAAATTTGCAAAACAACACGGAAAAAACAGAAAACGGCCCTCTGCTTAACCACCCATCCAATAAACTGGTGGGTTGGTTACGCAGGGGCCGTACATCAAAAGCGCGCTGGCGCGTTGCAGATTTTAGCGCGCGGGACTTACAGGGCGAGCCCGTAAGCCATGGTTACTTAGCCGTGCATTTCCAGCAGAAGCGTATTCAGGCGGCGCACATAATCTGCCGGATCCGCCAACTGGTTACCTGCCGCCAGGTTAGCCTGGTCCATCAGGATATTGGTGAGATCCGCAAAGCGATCTTCATCCGCTTCCTGATCCAGACGCTGCACCAGCGGGTGGGACGGATTGATTTCAAAGATCGGCTTGGCATCTGGCAGGGCCTGGCCGGCTTGTTCCAGGATACGACGCATCTGCGGGCCCATATCCTGATCGCTCACTACCAGGCACGCCGGAGAATCCACCAGACGTGTAGTAGCGCGTACGGACTCAACGCGGCCTTCCAGAACGTCCTGTACCCGCTCAACCAGAGCACCGGACTCTTTCTCGACTTTTTCGCGTTCGGCCTTGTCTTCATCGCTCTCAGCTTCACCCAGATCCAGCGCACCTTTGGCGACATCTTGGAACTGCTTGCCGTCGAATTCGTTCATATGGCCCACGAACCACTCATCCACCTGGTCAGTGAGCAGCAGTACCTCGATACCCTTCTTGCGGAATACTTCCAGGTAGGGGCTGGATTTGGCTGTAGCGAAATTGTCGGCACACACATAGTAGATCGCCTTCTGGCCATCCTTCATGCGACCTACATATTCTTCCAGGGATTGATCCTGCTTCTCGGTATCGGTGTGGGTGCTGGCGAAGCGCAACAGCTTGGCGATTTTCTCTTTGTTGGAGAAATCTTCAGCTGGGCCTTCTTTCAGTACATTGCCGAACAGCTCCCAGAATTTCTGATACTCATCGCCATCCTTCTTCGCCAGCTTGTCCAGCATATCCAGTACACGCTTGGTTAGCGCGCTCTTGATCGCATCGGTATTGCGATCTTTCTGCAGGATTTCACGGGATACATTCAACGGCAGGTCGTTGGAATCCAGAACACCTTTCACAAAGCGCAGGTACAGCGGCAGGAACTGCTCGGCATCGTCCATGATAAAGGTGCGCTGTACATACAGCTTGAGGCCACGAGCGGCATCGCGCTGGTACAGATCGAACGGTGCGCGCGCAGGAATGTAAAGCAAGCTGGTGTAATCCAGTTTGCCCTCTACGCGGTTGTGGCTCCAGGTTAAAGGGTCATCAAAGTCGTGAGAGATATGCTTGTAGAACTCCTTGTACTCCTCGGACTTCACTTCGGAGCGCGGGCGGGTCCACAGGGCCTGGGCAGCGTTTACCGCTTCAAACTCTGGCGCTTTCTCTTCTTTCGGCTCTTCACCTTCCTCCGCAGCCGGCATTTCCTCTTTCAGCATTTCCACCGGAATGGCGATGTGATCGGAGTACTTTTTAATGATGGAGCGCAGGCGCCAGTTATCGGCAAACTCCTTCGCTTCCTCTTTCAGGTGCAGAACCACTCGGGTGCCACGCTGGGGCCATTCAACGGTTTCCACGGAGTATTCCGCTTCACCGTGGCACTCCCAATGCACGCCCTGGTCAGCATTCAAACCGGCGCGACGGGTGAATACGTCGACTTTGTCAGCGACGATAAATGCTGAGTAGAAGCCCACACCGAACTGGCCGATCAGGTGCGCATCTTTTTTCTGGTCTCCGGTCAGCTGCTGCATAAATGCAGAGGTGCCAGAGCGGGCGATGGTGCCGAGGTTTTCGATTACTTCATCGCGGCTCATACCAATACCGTTATCGGTAATGGTGAGCGTGCCCTCTTCCTTGTCAAACTCAATGCGAATGCGCAGGTCTGCATCTTCGCCCAGTAAATCGGGCTTGGACAGCGATTCAAAACGCAACTTGTCAGCGGCGTCAGAAGCATTGGATACCAGCTCGCGCAGGAAAATCTCCTTGTTGGAGTAGAGCGAGTGGATCATCAGGTGCAGTAGCTGCTTGGCTTCCGTCTGGAATCCATGGCTCTCTTTTTGGGCCTCAACGGTCATCTAGTAAGTCTCCCCATACACGTCAATCGGAACAGGGAGCAGATATGAGGCCCTTCTGGCAGGTTTCAAGGGGAGGGATAAGAGGTCCTCCAGCGGAGATTAATGATCTCCGCTGGTTTTTACTGTGGCAGAGTTGCCTTTGCCGGTAATATCGATCACGAAATTGGCGGTGAGATCGGAGATTACACGAGACTCCGCATTCATCAGGATAGCGATACCAATCTTCAACTTCTCTGAATAGGCCACCGCAGCGCGGAAACCAGCTACCCAACCCCCGTGATAAATAATACGGTCATCACCGATGGTATACAGACGCCAGCCCAGGCCGTAGCCGGCATGAGACAGGTAGTCCCGCCAGATACGGTGGCGCATATGGCGCTGAGTAGCGACCCGTTCGGTGGTCATATCCTCAATCATCTCCGGGGACAGCACTTTTGGGTAATATCCCATTTGGGCCTTCAGCCATTGGGCCATATCGGAGATGCTGGCGTTAACGCCAGCTGCCGGAGCGGCAAAGTAATACTCTTTCTCTACCTTAACCGGGCGCCAGCCACTGCCGGTTTGTACATGGGGCGCAGCGCGGTTATCAGAGGCCATAAAGCTCTCCCAGCCCACCGAGGCATTCTGCATTTTCAGCGGTACAAAGATGCGCTGTTTAAGCTGGCTGGCAAAAGACACACCCGTTGCTTCGAAAATCACATCTTCAATCAGGCTGAATAGCACATTCTGGTAGCCGTAACATTTTCCCGGGGTACAGCGCGGATCAATATTGGCAAATTTCGGC
The DNA here is from genome assembly GCF_052467165.1 of Microbulbifer variabilis. Classification (NCBI taxonomy): domain Bacteria; kingdom Pseudomonadati; phylum Pseudomonadota; class Gammaproteobacteria; order Cellvibrionales; family Microbulbiferaceae; genus Microbulbifer; species Microbulbifer variabilis. The sequence goes on along the minus strand of NZ_CP174301.1, from coordinate 1,060,515 downwards.
AATATCTTACTGAGCGGCTTGTTGTCCTCAAGATAATTGTCGTACGCATTGGGAGTCAGGCCGGAAGAGTGGCTGAGCAAATGCTCTACCTGTAATTGCCGCGATAGGGTTGACGTTTTGAAGCTCAGATCCGGCACATAGTTGACTACCTTGTCACTCCAATTGAAGCGTTTTTCGTGCTCCAAAATGGTGGCCATGCTCGCCGCAAAGGTTTTTGAGACAGAAGCCAGGCGGAACACAGTGTCGTTATCCACTTTGCCGGCCTTACCCCTGATCCGCACGCCATAGGTATCCATGGCGACCACGCGGTTTCCATCGACAATAACGTAAGCGCCCCCAGGAATTGACTTACCCGCCATCATCTGGCGAAAGTAGCGGTCAAATGCCTTGGCCCTGGCGTCAATATCCACTGCCCGCGCAGGCAGGGACAGCCCGCACAGAAGTAGTGCCGAGAGAAAAATACGCGCCTTCCCGGCACGTAGGTGGTAGACGATATTTGAAAGAATTGCAGGTCTCATACGCAAATCGAGCCGCCAAAGCAATCCGGTACTTGCAGATAAGACTAGCAGCCAGCGGGCAAAAACTCTATTTAGGCGCCACGCAGGACTGACTGCAGAATTCTAGTCGCTAATCTCAGACTCCGCGCGGACACCTATGCCAGTTCCATAAAGCAATACAATGGCACTTATATAAACGAAAAAACCGCCTCTCGGCGGTTTTTTCGTTGTGGGGATACCCCCACAGCGAGGGCCCTAAGCTTAAAGCTTTTCGGCGTTCTCGCTCAGGTAAGCCGCTACACCTTCCGGAGAAGCGTTCATACCCTTGTCGCCTTCCTGCCAACCAGCGGGGCAAACTTCGCCGTGCTCCTGGTGGAACGCCAGAGCGTCAACCATGCGCAGCATCTCGTCAACATTACGGCCCAGCGGCAGGTCATTGACTACCTGGTGACGAACCATACCTTCCTCGTCAATCAGGAAAGAACCACGGAAAGCAACGCCAGCATCTGCTTCTACGTCGTACGCCTGGCAGATTTCGTGCTTAACATCAGCAACCAGGGTGTACTTAACCGGGCCAATACCACCGTCATTTACCGGGGTGTTACGCCATGCGTTATGAGAGAACTGGGAGTCGATGGAAACACCAATTACTTCAACGCCGCGCTTCTCGAACTCAGCAAAACGGTGGTCGAAAGCGATCAACTCGGAAGGACATACGAAGGTGAAGTCCAGCGGGTAGAAGAAAACTACTGCTTTCTTACCTTCGATTGCTTCTTTCAGGTTAAAAGTATCGACGATCTCGCCGTTACCCAATACCGCTGCAGCGGTGAAATCCGGAGCCGGCTTACCTACCAAAACTGCCATGAAAACCTCCTCAATCCAATGATGGGTTGTTGATAAAGAGTGAAGTGTTCAATTTATACGCAACAGCTATAAATCGAATAGGGATTAATAGTGGAGCGCTATGATACACACCCACCTATTACAGGCCCATAAATTTTTTAAATCAGCCTGATAGCAGAATGGCTATGCGTGAACTGAACCACAAAAGAGAAGGAATACCCATCAGCAGGAGTAAAAAAAGATCAAAGTGACTAAATTACACTCTTTCTGAAATCTTATTGACACTCATTCTCAATTGCAATAGGATTTGCATAAGTCTACTATTGAACAGAAATCGACCAGAGCCCACAACGATGTATGTATGTATCTGTAAAGGTATAACCGACCGCCAAATCAAAGAGGCAGTCTATGATGGCTCCACTTCAGTTAAGGCGTTGAGGCGCCAACTGGGTGTCTCCTCTCAGTGTGGTCGCTGTGCAGAACAGACCAAAGAGATCATCGACGAGACCATGAGCGGAGGAATGATTAACTCTGCCAACAACGGATTGTTTTACTCCGCCAACTGATTTCTTCTTTCGACCTGCGATCGCCCCCTTGGCGATCGCCATTCCACTTCTTCTCTCTCAATCTGCGCTCAATACTCTTTGGCTCGGTCCGACTCTTCCATATGACCGCATGGCGCGCCCCAACGGCGGTGCAGCTGAAATTCAAAAGCGGTGCCAAAGTTTTCCCTGCTACGCACGTAAATATCGGCTCGATGCAAAGCCAACAGTCTTTTGGTGATTGCAAGCCCAAGTCCTCCCAGCCCACGGCTGCTTTTCTTGCTATTAGCAGCCCGATAGTGTGCGTCGAAGATATTAGGCAGGTCATCAACGGGAATCCCCATGCCACTATCCTTCACACTCACTGAGACCTGGTCACCGTGTGGCCGCAGCTGCACGATAATCTCATCACCCGAGCCACAGTGACGCAGGGCATTTTCTACCAGGTTGGAGAAAACCCGTTCCAGCTTTTCAATATCACCATAGACGACGATACTTGAGTCCTGTGGTATTACCGCTGCGTGCACACCCTGCTCGAGCGCTTTTATAGTAAATTTTTGCAGTACGTCCTGAATTAATTCAGCCAGTACAACCCGCTCTATCTTCATCGGCACATCAGCACTTTCCAGGCATGCCAATTCAAACAGTTGCTCCACTAGCCGATTCACTTTCTTACTACTGCGATAAGCCGTTTCCACATAATGCCGGCTGTCATCCGGGTTTAGCTCTTCGCGCCGGATCAGCCAGGTTTCCAGGTACCCTTGTAACGATGAGAGCGGTGTACGCAGGTCATGAGAAATATGGGTCAGTAATTCACGACGCATTTCATCGATGGTCTTTATACTCTGATACTGCTGCTTTAACGATGTAGACAATTCATTGAAAGCACTTCCAAGGCGTTGAACCAAGTCATTCTCTTCAGTATTCCAGGGGGTTGATGGCAAATCCCCTTGCAGGCCGGCAGCGCGAAAATGCTGCATATCTCTAGTGAGCTTTCGCAGAGGACGGGTAAGCAGTGCAAACACCCATAGGGAGGCAATCAAGCTGAGTATCAGGCATCCTAAAAAAACCGCTGCCACCCAGCGCAGCAGATGATTTTGCCAAACTCCCTGAACCACATCGTCAAATAGCTCACTGCCAATAATGACATACATGTAACCTAGCAGTTGGCCATCCCGCTCTACTGGAGCTGCGGAAAATACTTTTAGGCGCTCACTATCACGAGGGTCTGGGCCGTAAATTGTTCGCTGAATACCCGTCGATCTATCTAGAAATACCCGAATAGGGTCAAGGTCAATAAATTGACGCTTGATCTTTGCCGGCTCGGCGGAATAAGCAAGGACTTCGCCTTCAGGGCTCAACAGGTAGAATTCAAAGTTTGGCCCCAATACCATGAGGTCGTGAAATAGGTGATAAAGACCTTCTTTATCTGGCTGACCATCGACAAAAAGTGCATTTTGCTCTGCCAGATGTCGAGCTAAATCCCGGTGTAGGTTTTGCGCTACTTCACTCTGGTAGGCTGCAACTACACAGCCCATAAGCAACAAGAAAAACACCCCCACAACTATGAAACTACAAAGCAGCAACAGGATCAGGCGGCGATAAAAAGCATCACGCAATAATGGCATCATTGAATTTGTAGCCCACTCCCCAGACTGTCAGTACATATTCCGGTTGTGAAGGATTTTGCTCTAACTTGTTGCGCAGGCGATTGATATGGGAATTCACGGTATGCTCATAACCACTGTGTTGATAGCCCCAAACTGCATCCAGAATTTGCGTTCGCCGAAACACTCGACCAGGGTGACTTGCGAGATAATAGAGAAGGTCAAATTCCCGCGCAGTTAATTCCAGTGGCTGTAAGTCCAGCTTTACGAGCCGCCTGCTACAGTCGATATGCAAGCGACCACAGGTGATCATTTGGTTGTTTCTGCTACTTACTTGGGCATTGAATTCAGAGCGACGCAATAAGGCTTTTACCCGTGCCTGCATCTCACGCATACCGAACGGTTTAGATAGGTAGTCATCGGCACCCATCTCTAACCCTAATACCCGATCCAGTTCAGAGTTACGTGCGGTGAGCATCAGAATTGGAAGGGCGCTACCGACATCACGCAGGCGACGGCAAATCTCCACCCCATCCAGGCCCGGCAACGTCAGGTCCAACAGCAACAAATTGAATTTCTGGTTTAAGGCTCTCATCAGCCCCTGCTCACCGTTATCACAGGCGGTTACCGAATAACCTAAGCTCTCCAGATGCATGCACAACAATTGGAGTATGTCGTGATCATCCTCGATTATCAGAATACGCTTGTTCATGCGTGCCCCACCATTTCTGGCCTTCTTCCCCTGGCAACTCCCCCAGAGGAGGAGTTGTACTCGGGTCTCAGGCTATTTGTCGCACCAGCAGCGTAATTGTTACTCTATTCGGGTAATACTCAGAAGCATGGCTGTTTGATCAAAGCGATGAGACTGATCCAAAGTCGATTCAGCATAACCATCTGCCCGACTGACAACCCCAGGGTGACGTGAAACAAAATTCACATCCTCCCGCTCTACGTTAAAACCCTCACCACCATCGGCGGGGCCTGGGATAGTACCCACCAGCTCGCTATTGAATTCAGTACCCGCATCATATATCGGAGCCAGGCGCTGTAAAGAATCACCCACCGCCAGGGATGACACATCAATTCGAGTAATACCGCTAAACGCATCATTGGTATTGACCAGCATGGTGGCAATCGTCAGCAGCACCTCTTCTTGTTCAGCAAATTCCAGGCTGAGGCTTTCACTGGCACCGGGACCAAGCGGTGCTTCCGCACTCATTGAAGCGAAACCGCCGGAATCCTCCAGTTCCATCCTGAATTCGCTATTGTCACCACCTTCAGCGAGCAACTCGAGACCAGCACTGGAGGGCTCACCAACGACCCAGCCATGCAAGGCACTATCGTGGGCCACTATTGCCACCGGCGACAGCGGCTGATTGTGGGTTAAATTGGTTACTGTTATCTCAAACCCCATAGTAACGGGGTCAGGGGCCGGTGCAGGATTATCTGTCGCGTTGGAGCGGCTGTTATTATCATTGCTACAGCCGACCAGCAAGGCCGTGATGGCCAGAGGCAACAGTAAGGAGCCCAACTTGGTTTTATTCATAATGATTTCTCCCGTTGGCTTACTTACTGAACCGTTACAACAACCTTGGCTACTGGGTTAAGCCAGCGGTGAATGCGCGCATCCAGATCGCTGTTACCAGCATCCGGGTCGGTATCACCAACGTTGCCACGGTGAATATGAATCAGTTGGTTAACTTCTTCTGAGGTGACACCAGTACCTCCGACACCACCATTACCATCAGGGCTGGCTGGAATACCTGCAACAAAGGGTGCACCGCTGCCCTCAACAACTAACTCATTGTTAGCCTCGGTGCCGGCATCATAGGCATTGAGATATAGGGTATAGCTACCGGGTTCAGTAGGAATTTCCCAGGCATCGAGCCCAACAAAACCATCATTAGTTGGCAGCAACATGGCGGTGATAGACAAAAACCCATTACTGCCGGTGTCAAACGCCTCAATATCTACGCTGCTGCCAGGAGCCAGTAATCCCATTGTTTCCATATTGACTGCCCCCATTGCGCTGGCAGCGGCAGCAAGGCCGCTGATATCTCCGCCTTCGGCCATCATCTGCAGTTCTGGGCTCGCACCGGAGCCAACTTCAAACAGATGAAACTCATCAACATGGGCTGAAACCAGCAGCGGTGTGAAATAGATGCCGTGGGTAAGATTCGTAACGACTACTGAAGTGGTTTGTGCCTGAACTCCCGTCGCCATAGCGGCCAATGCCAAGGTGCCGAGAATGGATTTTATTTTCATAGCTATCCCCAAAATCTGAGCTTTTATAAGTAAAGGGCCAAACAGCCTCCTTTAAGCTAAGGGGGAAATATCCAATATTGATCACCGAATCATCACATTTTTATCACAGGTGCTCGGCACGCTTTGCATTTAGGCTCGACGCATAGATTATCTCCTGTGGGAGAGGAAAACTGCTTAGTATTGCCATTAATTCTATAGGTACTTAAAACCGGTTGATTTCGCCCTCTATGATCAAAACGATAACAACCTGAAATTAACGACTGGGGACAGCATTAGCGGTATGGGCTCTACGGTATAAGAGAAAAATTCTGGCACCTTCGTAGCAGGATACAAGCACAATCTCAGGCAGTTAGTGCTACTGGGTACCTATAGAGTAGCAATTACACTGATATAGCCCTGCAGTAAAAAGTTAATCAATCTATATATACGTATTTTACTTATTGCCCTACTCACCCCCACCGGTCAGTGATCTCATCCTAGTGAATAATGTCACTTCACGATAAGTTGGTAGGAACTTCTCTCAACTTTACACTCCTGCCTGTGAAAGCAGCCCTGACATTCGAATATTTGAATTCCATATTCTACTGCGCTCTATTACACCAAGCCCGCGCACTGGCCATGCCGCCTTAAGCCCTTCTTCTAGCATACGGATTAATTCGGGATCAATTAACATTAAGGCAAAAGTTAATACCAGGTCCGAGCGCCTCTACCTAGTTTGCCCCCTTATAAATTACGCTGCATATTTTACTATTTATCGAATTACACTTTCCTGAAAATCGCATTTCTTTTCTAATTGGCCTATCGCCTTAATCAACTTTTATTTATATCCGCAACTAAGTATCTCCCACATATGCAACCTAAACAGGAATCATTTTCGTTGCGATTTTCTGCTAAATTAATGTTTAAACCCTTGTTTTTCCTGCATTCTGCAACAAATATTTTTCCTTGACTTGCCGCAAATCGCAACGCAAACTCGGCCCGGATTGCAGTTGCCACCCTAAAATAATATGTGGGAAAACGGTCAGCCGCAGACTTTAGTGACTAAACCTATTTAGTAACTTTTTATTTCTACTTATCAGCGACTAACAATTAGGAATTCTCTGCTGGCCATATTGAGCTCGCAGGGCCACAGGAGCAAAAGCTATGAAGGGCGATCCCAAGGTTATCGAACATTTAAACAAAGTGCTCGGCAATGAGCTTGTGGCAATCAACCAGTACTTTCTGCATGCTCGCATGTACGACAACTGGGGGTTAAAAGAGCTTGGCAAGCAGGAATACCACGAATCCATCGATGAAATGAAACACGCCGATTGGCTGATCGAGCGTATTCTTTTCCTGGAGGGTATTCCGAATCTACAGCACCTGGGTAAATTACTAATCGGTGAAAACACCGAGGAAATGCTCAAGTGTGATTTAAAAATCGAATCCAAAGCCATTCCCGATTTACGTGAAGCTATCGCTTACTGCGAATCAGTACGCGATTATGGCAGCCGCGAGCTACTGGAAAAAATCCTTGAGTCTGAGGAAGAGCACGTAGATTGGTTGGAAACCCAACTGGAGTTGATCGACAAAGTTGGCATTCAAAACTACCTGCAAACTCAAATGGAAACTGCAGCCGGCCACTCAGGCAAGTAATTAAAGTCTTCTCACAGGCATAAAAAAACCGCAGTTTCCGCTGCGGTTTTTTTTCTCACAATGCACTGTCGCTTTCGCCAGACAGAAACATTGGAACAAAAGCGAAAGTTAACCTTCGCCTTCGCCCTCCGCTGACGCCTCATCAATCAAGGTTTTCAGCTCGCCGTTCTCGTACATCTCCATAATGATGTCACAGCCACCAATCAACTCTCCTTTTACCCACAGCTGAGGGAAAGTCGGCCAGTTGGCATATTTCGGCAATTCGGCACGAATATCCGGGTTAGATAGGATATCCACATAAGCAAAGCGCTTACCGCAGGCCATCATCGCCTGGGAAGCACGCATGGAAAAGCCGCACTGGGGGGCGTTAGGGCTACCTTTCATGTAAAGCAGGATGGCGTTGTCAGCAATCTGCTGTTTGATGTTCTCCAGTGTATCCATAAGCTTGAGAAACCTCAGGTGGTAGAAGCAAAAAATGATCGTGTGTTCCGCATCGGCACCCAGCCATTGCGCACGGGCCGGTATTGTACCCCAGCGCAGGGAGGAATAAGTACCCACAGCCCAGCTCGAAGCAAAAAAACGCCATGTCTTGCCTGAAATATCGCCCGCTTGGCTATCTCAAATGGATAGCACACGCGACACAAAGCTTGTGGTAGTATTGTCAAATCCGTAATAGATGCGGAATGAACACACCAATACAAAATTTTCTGCGGCAAAGATTTTGAAGCCGATGACCTGGAATTAAGGAGAACCCGCAGTGAGCACCCCCACACTGATGGACAACTATGGCGAGAGAACCCTGACACTGGTCAGGGGGGAAGGCAACTATGTGTGGGATAACGAGGGTCGACGATACCTGGACGCTATTTCCGGCATCGCCGTATGCGGCTTGGGACACTGCCATCCTAAGGTAACCGAGGCCATTCAGGACCAGGCCAATACCCTGTTGCACGTCTCCAACCTATATAACATTCCGGCACAGCAGCAGCTGGCCGATCGACTGGTATATATGTCGGGCATGGACAACGTATTCTTTTCCAACTCCGGGGCGGAGGCCAACGAGGCCGCAATCAAGTTAGCGCGTAAACTTGGCAACGAACGCGGACTATCAACACCGCGCATTATTGTGATGGAGGGGGCTTTCCACGGCCGTACCCTCGCGACCCTCACAGCAACAGGCAATGAAAAAGTCCAACAGGGTTTTGCCCCCCTGCCAGAGGGTTTTTTAAGGGTCCCGTTTAATAATATTGACGCAGTTACACACCTGGCCGAACAGTATGACGATATCGTCGCCGTGCTGGTGGAGCCGATTCAGGGCGAGGGCGGAATCCGTGTACCCGCTGCAGATTACCTGCCAAAACTACGCATGCTATGTGACCAACATGACTGGCTGCTAATGCTGGATGAAATACAGACTGGCAACGGCCGTAGCGGCAGGATGTTTGCCTACCAGCACGCGGGTATAGTCCCGGACGTACTGACCACAGCCAAAGGACTGGGAAACGGGGTACCTATCGGCGCTTGCCTGGCCCGAGGGAAAGCTGCAAGCCTGTTTACCGCCGGCAGTCACGGCTCCACCTTTGGCGGTAACCCTTTAGCTTGTCGCGCCAGCCTCGCAGTATTGGAAGCACTGGAAAGTGAGTGGTTACTTGAACGTGCCGAAAAGCTTGGCACACAGCTAATGCAGTCTCTGCAACTGCAACTGCAAGACTGCCCTGCAGTGTTGGAAATTCGCGGTCTCGGCCTGATGATCGGTATAGAGCTGGAACATCCTTGCTCAGAACTGGTTGAGCAGGCCCGAGCATATGGAATCCTGATTAACGTGACAGCAGGCAATGTACTCCGACTATTACCACCTCTCACCCTCACCGACGCCGAGTGCCAGCAGTTGGCAGGTGATATCAGCACCTTGATTCAACAATTTGCGCTGCAAGCAGTCTGAAGCACCAATTAAGGAGAGCAGCTTATGGCAACCAGACATTTCCTCACCCTAATGGATCTGTCCTCAGAGGAACTAAAACAAATTATTGAGCGCGCAATCGAGCTAAAAACACTGCGCAGCCAGGGCATAACCACTGACCTTTTCCGGGGTAAGGTACTGGGAATGATTTTTGAAAAATCTTCCACCCGAACACGGGTCTCCTTCGAGGCCGGTATGGCGCAAATGGGCGGCAGCGCCCTATTCCTGTCACCGCGGGATACCCAACTTGGACGCGGAGAACCCATTGAGGACAGTGCGCGGGTGATTTCACGCATGGTAGATATGGTGATGATCCGCACATTTGGCCATAAGACTCTGGAGCTCTTTGCCGCCCATTCACGGGTACCAGTCATTAATGCCCTGTCTGACAGTTATCACCCCTGCCAGCTTCTCGCCGATATCCAGACTTTTGTCGAGCATCGAGGCAGCCCCTCGGGCAAGGTGGTAGCCTGGGTAGGCGATGGCAATAACATGTGCCACTCCTACATCAATGCCGCTCGCCTGTGCGACTTTGAGCTGCGGATCGCCTGCCCCCAAGGCTATGAACCGGATGCCGAAATAGTCGCCGCCGCTGGCGACCGGGTAAAAGTTGTGCACAACCCTGTAGAGGCGGTGCGTACAGCCGATTGGGTTAGCACTGATGTCTGGGCCTCGATGGGACAGGAAACGGAACAGCAGGTACGCACCAAGGCTTTTGACAACTTCCAGGTAAACCATGAACTGATGAGCTACGCCAAAAGCAACGCAGTTTTTATGCACTGCCTGCCTGCCCATCGCGGCGAGGAAGTAAGTGCCGAGCTGCTGGAAGATGAAAGCATCTCCGTTGTCTGGGACGAAGCAGAGAATCGCTTACATGCACAGAAAGCATTGATGGAGTTTCTTCAGGAGTACAGCGCCTGAGTATTTTTTGCGCCGGCCGGTTGCGCATCATTTCGCAATACCGGCCACCTTGAACAACCATCCACTGCCACCAATCGACCGGAAATGCCCAGCCACTTTATCTCGGTCCCTGTCACGTAACGCATAATTCATCTAGCTGCTCACACTTGTGACACTAAATTCATTATTTAGATAAATATTCACCAATGCATACCTAATAAACAAGCCCGCGCCAACATTAAATTCACGCCACAAAGTTGATCATCTTAGTACCAATTTGCTCAAATTACGGTCATATAAAAATGGTTATTGCCGTTGTTAATTTAGAACGCCTTCGCTATTAAAAAAAATTGTAAGAGCTTGTATTTAACCCACTCCCGAAGTGCCTAATCCCATGCAGCCCAGCTATGGCGGGCTCTGCCGCGGAAGTGGCTACTGACTCAACCAGCCTACCCACAATTTATCCACAAACAACTACAAAGTTATTCGCCTTGAACTGGCCCGCCTACCGCATTATCTTGTAGCGCACTCGAGGCCGTACCCCTATATATTGGGGTAGAGGGCTAAGGGCATCCCCAATTCAAGGGGCAAATTCCGGCGCCTTGCCACACTTTTTGGCGGTGGGCGTCAGACGCTGCTTTTTTCAAAGCAGAATCAGAGGTAAGCGGGCGGAAAGGAATTATCCGCCGCAGGCAGCAGCCGGCAGACCTTAACTGTGCGCCGGTCATCAAGCCGCCTGTTTCCAGTATCCCCCACAGAGTGGGAGAAATTACTGAATGCGATGGACCCGCTCCGCACATGCCACGTAGTCCAGTGGCCGCTGTTCTAGTGAACACACGCGGACAGACAACAAAACAACCTTTCGGAGATTTACATGCACACAGAGACAGGGCGCTCTCAAACCGTGCCTGCGGAAAAGTCGGGCACCTCAAGCGACCAGGCTACTGGCGGCACCACTCTGGCCGCTACTGCACCGGGACAAATCCGCGTAATTAAGCGCAATGGTACCGTTGTCCCCTACGACGACAGTAAAATTTCCGTCGCCGTTACCAAGGCCTTTCTCGCTGTTGAAGGCGGCACCGCCGCTGCGTCCAGCCGTGTCCACGAACAAGTTGAAGAACTGGTTGGCCAGATCAGCTCTACCTTCAAACGCCGCATGCCTTCTGGCGGCACGATTCATATCGAGGAAATTCAGGACCAGGTAGAACTGGCCCTGATGCGCGCCGGCGAGCACAAGGTTGCGCGCGACTATGTACTTTACCGCGAAGAGCACGCCCGTCTGCGCGCTGAGAAAGTGAAAACCGCTCAGCAAACTGAGCAAGCTATCGATGCCCACCCCAGTATTCGTGTAAAACTCGACGATGGCAGCCTTGTCCCCCTGGATATGGAGCGCCTGCGCACTGTTGTCAGTGAAGCCTGTGAGGGCCTCAAGGATGTAAACGCCGACGCCATCCTCAGTGAAGCGCTGAAAAACCTGTACGACGGTGTTTCCGAAAACGATATCAATACCGCATTGGTGATTACTGCGCGTACCCTGGTTGAGCAGGAGCCCAATTACACCTTTGCCACTGCCAGCCTGCTGCTGGACAAGCTGCGCTCAGAAGCCCTGCGCTTCCTTGGCGTTGCAGAGCGCGCCACCCAGCACGAGATGGAAAAGCTCTACGCCTCCACCCTGCCCACCTACGTGGAAAAGGGTATCGAACTGGACCTGCTGGACCCGGCGCTGGCCACCTTCGACTTGGAAAAACTCGGCGAAGCTTTAAAAGGCGAACGCGACCACCAGTTTACCTACCTGGGCCTGCAGACCCTGTACGACCGCTACTTCCTGCACAGCGATGACATTCGTTTTGAGTTGCCGCAGATCTTCTTTATGCGTGTCGCCATGGGCCTCAGCATTAATGAAGAAAATAAGAACGAGCGCGCGGTAGAGTTCTACAACCTGTTGAGCTCCTTCGACTACATGAGCTCCACCCCGACCCTGTTTAACGCCGGCACCCTGCGCCCGCAGCTGTCCTCCTGCTACCTGACAACGGTACCGGACGACCTGCACGGTATTTACGGTGCTATCCGCGATAACGCCATGCTGTCCAAGTGGGCCGGCGGTCTCGGCAATGACTGGACGCCAGTGCGCTCCCTGGGTTCCTATATCAAAGGCACCAACGGCAAGTCCCAGGGTGTTGTGCCCTTCCTGAAAGTGGCCAATGACACCGCAGTAGCAGTCAACCAGGGCGGCAAGCGCAAGGGCGCTGTGTGTGCTTACCTGGAAACCTGGCACCTGGATATCGAGGAATTCCTCGAGCTGCGCAAGAACACTGGTGACGACCGCCGCCGCACCCACGATATGAACACCGCCAACTGGGTCCCCGACCTGTTTATGAAGCGCGTGTTCGAAGACAAAGAATGGACCCTCTTCTCCCCGGCGGATTGCCCGGACCTGCACGACCTGTTCGGCACCGCATTCGAAGAGCGCTACAACCACTACGAACAACTGGCTGCCGAAGGCAAGCTGCGCCTGTTCAAGAAAATCCGCGCACTCGACCTGTGGCGCAAGATGCTGGGCATGCTGTTCGAAACCGGCCATCCCTGGATTACCTTTAAAGACAGCTGCAACCTGCGCAGCCCGCAACAGCACGCCGGTGTGGTACACAGCTCCAACCTGTGCACCGAGATCACTCTCAACACCAAGGCCGACGACGAAATCGCCGTGTGTAACCTGGGCTCCGTCAACCTGGCTCAACACATTGGTGAGAACGGTGAACTCGACCGCACCAAGCTGGCCAATACCGTAAAAACCGCGGTACGTATGCTCGATAACGTTATCGACATCAACTACTACGCGGTTGAAAGTGCACGACAGTCCAACATGCGTCACCGCCCGGTAGGCATGGGCCTGATGGGCTTCCAGGATGCGCTGTACAAAGCCGGCATCGCCTACGCCAGCGACGAAGCCGTCGCCTTCGCCGACAACACCATGGAAGCGATCAGTTTCGAAGCCATCTCCGCTTCCAGCGATCTGGCTGCCGAGCGCGGCAAGTACCAGACCTACGAAGGCTCCTTGTGGAGCAAGGGTGTTCTACCACTGGATTCTATCCAGATCCTGGCTGAGCAGCGCGGCCAGCAGTTTATCGAACAGGACACCAGTTCCACTCTGGACTGGGACGGCCTGCGCGAAAAAGTAAAATCTCAGGGTATGCGAAATTCCAACGTGATGGCGATCGCCCCTACCGCGACCATTGCCAATATCACCGGGGTTTCCCAGTCGATCGAACCGACTTATCAAAACCTGTATGTGAAATCGAATCTGTCCGGCGAATTCACCGTAGTGAACCCCTACCTGGTACACGATCTGAAAGATCGCGGCCTTTGGGATCAGGTCATGGTTAACGACCTGAAATACTACGAGGGTTCCGTACAGAAAATCGATCGCGTACCGGAAGACCTGAAAGCGAAATACCGCACCGCGTTTGAAGTGGAACCGCGTTGGATTGTGGACGCCGCCAGCCGTCGCCAAAAGTGGATCGACCAGGCCCAGTCCCTGAACCTTTATATTGCCGGTGCCGATGGCAAGAAGCTGGACCTGACCTATCGCATGGCGTGGTTCCGCGGCCTGAAAACCACTTACTACCTGCGCGCCCTGGCTGCCACGACCACAGAGAAATCCACCGTAAACAGCGGCACCTTAAATGCGGTAAGCGCACACGGAAGTAACGGCATGGCCGCTGCAGAGCCTGCTGAACAGGCGGCACCGGTTCCAGCTGCGGTACCTCAGGCCTGCTCCCTGGACGACCCGGATTGCGAAGCCTGTCAGTAAAATTATTGCCCCTTTTTTAAGGGGCTGCACTAACTCTCGGGGGAGAGCGTCGTAACCGCACGTGCGGGCATGACCATGCGCAGCGACCCCGGCCCGCCCGGTACCAAAAAGCCGGAAGAAGTTACGGGCCGGGGATCGTCTGCGACCTGCAAGCAACAGGAATTTTCCCAAAGTGCAAAATACAAAATTGCTGTAATACACCGACTTTAAGCATCGGAACTCCTTTGCCCAAGCAGCCTTCCCAGGCTCTAGAACCCGGAAAAATACGGGTAAAAAGCAAAGCAGTAATTGATCTGGCACAGTAATTTTGTGCCCGGGCAGGTAGAAAATACCTACTCCAAAGAATTATTGCCGGAAAAAAACCGGTACATCACCCCTGGCCCCTCCCTGCGAGTATCGCGCCAGGAAGATTGAAGAAAATTAATATCGAACTTTCGATACCGAGACCAATCAAAAGGGCCAACTATGCTGAGCTGGGACGACTTCGAAACAAAGCCCCAACAACCTGAGAAAGCAACCGAACCGCGACCGGCGCCGGAGACCCAGGCGAAAGCTGTGCAAGAACCCAGTGCTTCTTACACAGCGGAAGCAACAGCTCCCACAGCCACTCCGGCGTCGCCTGCGGCCCAAAGTGGCTCCACAGCTGTTGAAGCTGCACGGGCAACAGTTGCCAATATGGACCCAGCTCCCGGCCTGGAAGAACTGGAAATGGGCGCAGCCCGTATCCAGGTGGATGAAAAGCGTATTATCAATTGCCGCGCTGACCTCAACCAGTTAGTGCCCTTTAAATACGACTGGGCCTGGCAAAAGTACCTGGATGGCTGTGCCAATCACTGGATGCCCCAGGAAATCAACATGAACAAAGACGTGTCCATGTGGAAAGACCCTAACGGTCTCACCGAGGATGAGCGTCGCATCGTGGAGTATTCCCTCGGTTATTTTTCCACCGCAGACTCCCTGGTTGCCAACAATCTGGTGCTGGCGATCTACCGCCATATCACCAACCCGGAGTGCCGCCAGTACCTGCTGCGCCAGTCTTTTGAAGAAGCTATCCACACTCACGCCTACCAGTACTGTGTTGAGTCCCTGGGCATGGATGAAGGTGAAGTCTTCAATATGTACCGCGAAGTGCCTGCAGTTGCCAAGAAAGCAGCCTGGAGCCTTTCCCATACCCAGGCAATCGGTGATCCCAACTTCAAAACCGGCACTGTTGAATCCGACCAGGAGCTGCTGCGCAACCTGATCGCCTTCTACGCCGTCACCGAAGGCATCTTCTTCTACTGCGGTTTCAGCCAAATACTGTCTATGGGTCGCCGTAACAAAATGACGGGGGTTGCCGAACAGTTCCAGTACATTCTGCGTGATGAGTCTATGCATCTTAACTTCGGCATCGACGTGATCAACCAGATCAAGCTGGAAAACCCACACCTGTGGACTGCAGAATTCCAACAGGAAGTAACCCAAATGATTCTCGAAGGTATGGAACTCGAGGTCGCCTACGCCCGCGATACCATGCCCCGCGGTGTGCTCGGTATGAATGCGAACATGATGGAGGAATACCTCCAGTTTATCGCCAACCGCCGCCTCAGCCAGCTGGGCTTGAAAGAGCAGTTCCCAGGTGCCCAGAATCCATTCCCGTGGATGTCTGAAATCATGGACCTGCGCAAAGAGAAAAACTTCTTCGAAACCCGGGTTATTGAATATCAAACCGGTGGCGCACTACAGTGGTAAGCGCCTCCTGGTAAGCGAATTACTAAAAAAGGAGAAAGTAGTCGCTCACAGGAAGAGAAGTATTGAAAACGGGCTTGATGCCCGTTTTTTTTATCCTAATAATAGCCTGCTGAAGGTTCTCCCTAGTATTCACCCCACAAATACTTCTGCCTAAGTTTAACTATCAAGCCAGCGCCGAAAAGCAGAACTTCTTGTCTTGCTAGTTATGAGAGGTTCGTTCAAACCTGAGAGATGAACGGCGAGAGTGTCTTTACCGTAAGCCTCAAAGCGCTGCACATACTGGATATTGACAATATCGCTACGATTGATTCGAATAAATTTTTGAGGGTTCAGCTGGGACTCAAGATCAGTCACCGACTGTTGCACTAACGGGTGAATCATCCCTTTTTTATCGTGCGCAACAATAATTCCTTGCTCAGCCCTTAGGCAAATAATATCTTCTACCCATAAAACCTCTACACCTCTGCCCTTTCTCAATAGAAATCTATATCTAAATCCAGCGCCGCCAGCCGGCTCTTCCTTGGCATAATTTTTATCTGAAAAACTACTCTTTAACTGCTCGAAAGACAGCATAGCACCGGTAAAACGCTTGTAAGAATATGGCTTAAGTAAATATTCAATTCCCATATTTTGAAAAGCATTCATCCAATAGGAATCATGGGCGGTGGTATATATAACCGGGCAGGGTAAATCAATCTCACTCAACACGTGAAACACCGGCCCATCGAGCAGCTCTATATCTGAGAATATAAGATCTAACTCGATTTCCTCCAGGAAAAATCTCCGAACCTTTTCAACCTTATCCAACGGACCCAAGATTTTGGCTTGAGAGTTATACTTCAGTATATAGTTCTTTAGTTTCTCGGCCGTTAACGGCTCATCCTCAATCAATAGAATATTCATCGAATGATTACATTAGTTACAGGCTAGTGGAAGGCGCAACATGAATTCACCATCCTTTTGCATGACTTCTATTGACCTACCTAGGATCATCTCCGATCTTTTCCTCAGGTTTATTAGTCCTAACTTTCCCGAAGGAACCGTTGTAACTTTTGGCCTTATTTTATTTCTCACCTCAAGCCAGTGATCAGTCACTATTACTTTAACCCATAAAGGATTCTCCCTATCCCCCTGGTTATGTTTGATTACATTTTCCAGCGCCAACTGAAGAGAGCAAGGTAAAGTTACATGTTGATATAAAGTATTTCTTCTACATTCAACATCTAATTTGTACGCATGAGAAAACCTTTGCTCCACCAATGACATATAATCCATTGCAAAATTAATTTCACGATCAAGACTTATCGTTTTGAAATCTTGACACTCTAAGACATAGCGATAGATATTTGTAAATTTATCTAGAAACTCATCAGCTACCTCAGGATTGGAACCTATAAGTGCCGACAGAACATTAAGATTATTAAATAAGAAATGAGGATCCAGCTTCTGCTGCATGGCTTCAAGCTGCTTCTCCAAAAGTAACTTTTGCACTCTCTCCAAATCTAGACGTTGCTCATTAACCCCTTTAATTAGCTTAAAGGAAATAACTGCACCACAATTTAAAACATGTAAAAAAATCAAACTCAACGCAAGTAAGGACACATGTCTTTTATCTATCTCCTGGATACCAAAGAACAGCTCCAAAGACAAAGTAAGAAATATTGCCAGGAAAAGGTAGATAAAGCCGCTAATTACAAAAACTGCAAGGAAGAATTGGATGGATATATTATCCTCTTTTTTACTTGGTATTAACGTGCCATATACTTTCAACGATAACCATTGAGAGAGAAAGCACTGCAATACAATCCAAATTGGTGCATCATAATGTATAACGATGGCATTTCCCGGAGTAGCTTTTATTGTAGCAGAGTACAAGACAACCAAAATTGAGAAACACGTCGTCAAAAAAATAATGGCTGCCTTGCTCATCTTTATACTTTACTTATTTATTTACTGCGGAAGACGCATAATAACCTGACCATTGACATCGAGAAACTCTAATTTTGCCTCACCATCTTTGGTAACCATTAGCTGAATACGTTTGTTTCCATCAATATCATTTAGCTGAAGCTTCGAATCACCATTTAGGGTACCGTAAAAAGCCCTTCTAGTCCCGCCAAGCTTTTCTTCTTTATACCGCTTTGTTAACCATGCTATTCGCTCTTTATCGCCAAGCCTTTTAGCCTCACTAAACTCCTTAGACAGATCAAAATCCATATCCTGATCAGGACGGTCCATTACTGTAAGGCCCGTGACCATATAATCAGAACTTTCAATGTGTTGCACCATTAGAGTTTGATCTTGATTATATCTATCAAAAGATAGATGTAACCCATGGTTAGTTATACCACCGTCCTGACTTCCTCGAAATATAAATCCCCCATTTTCAGTCCCCTCATCATTGTAAAAAATCATCCCAGGCCTAGAGGACTTTGATCGAAATACCTCTCGCCCATACCTTTCGACCCCTGGCGCCTTATCTGAGTTTGCTAGAACCATACGATTTAATCCGTTCTTTTCTACAATATTGATTCGCTCGACAAAAATCTCTTCAAACTCAACTGTATCCCTCTTAAGCCCCATTAAGCCGCCCAAAAAAAGTACGCTTAATGCTAGTAGTACATTAATTTTGCTTTGATGACTTGATACTTGTCTTTGATTTTCCATGTTAACTACCTTACCTAAATAAAACCTCAAAGTTAGGGGGTAGAAGGAAAGTGTTCTAGAAGAAAGCTGTGAACGGGGGGAGAACCTAAATAAACAGGGGGAAAAGCCAAATAAGATGTGCTCAAGAGGCCTTTGTGAAACATCGAGAGGATTGTTTTTGAGATATGTACAGTCAGATAACAATAGCAATCACCATGTATAGATAGTGACTTTGGGAATACAGCATATAGTGAGTCCCTATTCTTACTACCTCCCTCAAACTAGATTTATGTTCCACTAAAGCCCTTATAGATCACCATTGACGCCTATCAATAGGTTAAACAGTTTGGACAAGATTCAAAATTGGCGCATAATAACTCATACTAGCTGCACTCAACCCCCAAGAAGACGCTGTCTGTCGTAGCCGCCCGTCTTAAATTTATGATTGTGAATTCTCTATGAACACCCCTGATTTGAACGATATTGCTACCTTGAGCTGTGAAGATCGCTATGAGTATTTCCTGAGCATAGCCGGAGAAGAGCGGGAGATCTGGATACTGATCGATAGCCAAAATTGCTTTCTTAAAATACACACCGATGAAGACGGTGGCTTTGAATATCTACCAGTATGGCCAAGCGCTGAATTTGCCCAAGCCTATGCTGAGAATGAAGCAGGCCT
Source organism: Microbulbifer variabilis (assembly GCF_052467165.1). NCBI lineage: Bacteria > Pseudomonadati > Pseudomonadota > Gammaproteobacteria > Cellvibrionales > Microbulbiferaceae > Microbulbifer > Microbulbifer variabilis. The sequence goes on along the minus strand of NZ_CP174301.1, from coordinate 1,041,399 downwards.
CACCCCTAAAAGTATTCCCTTACCACAGTTTTTAAAGAAGTGGCTTTCCGGCTTAAAAGGTGACGGCATTGAAATAGGTGTGTTTCCTGCGTCGGATAAAAGCGTATGGATTACTAACTCAGAGGAGCTAGAGGTCGATCTGCGGGAAGAACTGAACAACTTCTAAATGAGCCATTCATATTGAAGCTATCGTTTCAATAATCTGACAAAGAAGCTTAATTCCATTGAATAAAAGTAAGATAACAGGCTAAACACCTGTTTTCTTGCTTAGGAAATAGACATTTACAGATTCGCCGCCTGATATTTATATATACGATTCACTTGAGACGCTGCAATGAAAATCAGGAATGAAATAAGTTTCGACACCACCAAAAGCCAAAAGGCGTAGAAAGATATAAAAATCGGCTTTGCTCACTCATAGCAGCGCAGTCGCCAGCGCAAAGAATTCGGCAAAGCAAATAGTATTCGGCTAGATAACTTTTACGTCATCCAAACCTCCCCACAAGTCGACATCCGAATTCAAAGTAAAATCCACAACTCCCCCAGATAGATATTAACTCCCTGATCCAGAGACCGCCAATCATGTAGGGTAACAAACGCTTTATCGAGAAATTGATACTGAGTAATAATCTCTCTACCATAAACAGATATAGTTTTTTGTTAAGGCCATCAATAAATATAAATTTTCTACTAGCAATTAGAGTAAGCTTGGAATCATTAACTTTAGATAGCAAAGCGTTCATCACTACCCTCCCCCCTTAAATTCAAGACCCCTAACTTTACTATGAACTTTTAATCCAAAAAGCAGTCTCCCCAAATTAGCTGTGTATTTAAAAACTCCTAATATGTTCCCCTAATTGGGTAATGATTATCAGGATTTCGAATAAACTCGATACCCACCAATAGCGTTTGCAAGTCAGGCCTTGCAAAAGGTGCATTGGAAATATCGACTATTTGCAGCCTTCCTGATTCGTTGATGACAAAAACACCCGGTTCAGCAAAGGGCCTGTCTGTTTCTTCTGGGGAGCGGGGTTTTGAAATATAGAGCCCAAGCTGCTGCATTTGGGGTATTGATAAACCGTAACCGATAGTAAATCCCGGCTGAATTGTTTCCATATGCAGAGAAGCTTTTTCCTCGGTATCGGCAGAGACAGCAACCACGTCAATACCCTCCGCATGATAGCGGGGTAGTAGCACACTCAATACACGCAAATACTTGGTACAAAGAGGGCAGTGCTTACCTCGGTAAGCGACTACCATCTGCCAATGAAAACTACCGTCGGGCTTCCCCAGCACCAACTCACCTCCGCCAAGTCGCTGTACCTTTATGGAAGGGAAATCTCTACCAGAAGCAAGCTTTATATTGCTCATTAGCACCCCACTTGAGAATATAAGTAGAGACCTAGTCAACCAATGAATCCCACCGTTAGTATAGGAGACTCGATGAAAAAGCCCCTTATTCGTTTTCTATCAACGCTACTAGCAACCGGACTGCTAAGTGGCTGCCCTGCTAACCACCAAAGTAACTCTTCTCCTGAAAATCATTCCCAACCACTCGAGTTTTTGCCTGCCCTGAAAGGGGACTACTTTAAGTTGGATTCAACGATTATTGGGCGCCCCTACCATATCTATACTCGCCTGCCTGAGGGCTACAATTCAAACGAGGATACAACTTACCCGGTAATTTATCTCCTCGATGGGGATTCCCTGTTCCCAATTTTGGCTACTAATCACCTGTTTATGCATTACGACGATTACGCCCCCGAGGCGATTATCGTAGGTATTGCATACGGCTCATTTAAACCCGAGATCAATCATCGCAGTTTTGACTTTTCGCTACCCAGTGACAGTGACACACTTAAGTACGGCGGTGCAGCACAGTTTCTCAACTTTCTAGAGCAGGAGCTCTTGCCAGCAGTTGAAAGCCGCTACGCAATAGACCCTCAGCAACGGGTTCTCTTCGGTCAAAGCCGCGGGGGGCATTTTGTACTGTACACGGCCTTTACTAAGCCCGACTTATTTCAAGGCTTGATAGCTAGTAACGCCACCTTTCTTCCACAGCAGGAGTTTTTCCATAGGGAACCTGTACAAGCGACAAGAGAGGATCTGACTCTGGTAGTAACCAGTGGCTCTAAAGACATGCCAAACCTACGCAATGATGCACTCTCCTGGCATAAGCACTGGAAAGAACGAGAGAACACTCCCTGGCGCATTGCATTTACAACGATTCCGGGCGGTACCCATGCGGCAAACAGTACTGACAGTTACCGTTTCGGCATCCATGAGATTTTTGCGGAAGAGATCGAAGTATCTCGTATGAAAGCAGAGAACAATTTACAAGTGGCAGAGGATCACTAGAGCTAAAAATTAATAGCAGTAAATATGTGATTCCCGCAAACTAAAAAGCCCGCTTAAAAGCGGGCTTTTTAAAACGATGAGCTAATTACTCTGTACAGGCAGCAATACGACCAGCCGTATTTTTACCGGCACCACAGTTCAGGCCACCGGGGATACCAGTGTAGTCTGGGGCCATAATACCGCCGTTACGCTGAGCATCATGGTCAGTATAGAGGCTCGCCAGGTTATAAGAGCGTGCAGTACCTTTGTGATCATTATCACAGGAGAAGATCGCGCTACCGTATGCGATACCCAGGAAGGTTTTGTATTCTTTCAGGTTTGAGTAGAGGTTGCGCTTCCCTGAGCCAGAACAGTTCATCTGAGACGCCAGGTTAATATAACCGTCGTCTTCACCGCCCAACAACAGGGAACTTGCAGTTGCAATGCCAGGGAAGCCCGCATAACCGCCAATGGTATAAACCGGTGCAGCCAAATTTGTACCTACATAGTTACGCACCGCATAAACATCATTTGTCTGCAGATAGCGCACCGCTGAGCACTCTCGACCTATAAACAGATCATTGACCACGCTTTCTATCCAACTACCGTTACACAGCCGATCGACAAATTCTGTGCCGGTAATAGCACCACCAGTAGTGAAAATTGCAGCAATACCACTAATCGCTTTATTAAAGTCAACCTCAACCGCATAACGGTCATCTAAACCAGCTACGTTATAGGTCTTGGTTTCGGTTTTACATCTCTTCCAGAACCATCTGCCAGTACAAACCTTTGAGCTTTCAGTAACAGTATTTGTGTCAAACTGGTTATAAGCGCGATTGTAGTAAGGAGATCCGGGTACAGCATTGCCGGTGAGGTACATCATTTGCGCCGCACCCTGGCTATGAGCAATCACCCAAAAGGTATCATCGGCTTCACACTGATTATCATGCTCGTATCCATCTCCCTTACCACTGCGAATATCAATGATCTGCCGGGCAATCTCACCTGCTGTACCATCATGCCAATAGGGCATTTCACCCTCATCGGTGGAGTTATATCCAACTACTCCGTAGTTGCCACCGTTCATGCGCAACTGCTGGATAAAATTACTACCATTGTATTTATCAAAGAAGGCCTCGCTCCAATAATCCAGGGCTGGCTGTTCCAGCTTACCTTGAGAATCAGTGCGCTGTTTAATATGCCCTTCGGTACCATGACCATGGACGAGAATATAGCAGTTGTCAGCTGCTGCAAAAGCTGACGCCATGAGCCCAGCAAGTGCAAGAGAGAGACTTACACCCAATCGTTTGTAGAATGTCATTGTTGTATCCTTATATTTTTTCCCAGCCCCACTTCACACTTCCAAAAAATTATTTTTATTGGCCGGAATACTATTTTTGGACTGGCAAACTTATCTGGAGAAGATATTGCGGTAATAGGACTTCAAGCGCCAAACGAGAACCCGGAGCGACATGCTTGCAGACCAGTTAGTCAGAAGGCAAGTATTCAGGCAGTTAACCAAATATATTTTAAAAAACTTATAAATCTTGACCAAAGCCCTGGTAAATCAAACAGACCGCACAGGAAGAACCCCATATCTGGATAGATTTTTTGTCCAAATTTTAACCAGGCCGAAAAATAGCAAATGTGAAAAAGGGGGCTTCCCCCCCCCTTTTTAGTCAACAAACCCTCTATAAAAAGCGCGCAGAAAATTAAAACTGCTGATCAAATTACAATCGAATTAGTTAACGCTTTTTGAGTGATAAATCATCGCCTGCCACGTATTCTGCTGACCACCACCATAGTTTTCAAAAGTTGGGTTCTTGATGTAACTCCAAGCTACCTTGCCACCACCCATATACATAGGCTCATCCAATCCACCCCAACCATGATTAGGCAACTGAATCGGCCCTTCAAGAACATTCAAGTCCGCATCAATTTCCATCACATAGTAGGCTTTGGGAACCAAGAGACGTAATGACTTTGGGCTATAAATTCGATCAAAGGGTAAGTTATCCGAGATACACTGGAACTTGGCATATCCGAATAAATAACGACCATTTTTTAAGTCAACTAGCTGAGGATCACTAACCTGGCAATCATTATCCTCTACCAGCCACTTAAAGCCTTGCCCACTAATGCTTCCACTACCATTGACCTTAGCAATACCAATGCGTGTCAGAGAGGAAGGATCCAGAGCATCTCCTGAATAAAGTCCTTGACGCTCAATTGAAGGAAACTGGGCTTTCTCTGGGTACCAATAATTGTAAGACATATAAGAGAGGAAGCAGTTATTTTCATCATAATCTGAACACTCCTCGTCAAATGGCCCCTCTTTGCTAGGGTCTACACCCACTTCATCTTGTAGAAACCGATCCATATCGGCATCAGCAATAAATTTTGGAGAGACAATTAATGACAAATTAGTATCTGCATCCAGGGGCACAACAGTATGCCCTCCACCATTGGAGACCATTGCCGCGGTTGAAGGTACAAAATGGTTAAAATAGCCTTCAGAGCTCGAACTTGAGGTTTCCATTTTAATCGCGATAGTTCCAAGCTGACCGTGAGTGCTGCCAATCCAGTCATTCCAGTCGCTAGTGCATAGAGCCCCATATTTCTCATTATCGGGATTATAGAATGCCCGGATATTGACAACATGGCCATCGCCACAAGCCCAATACCAACCGCGATTATCCGAACCACTCATATTCAGCGACCAATCATTTCGATTGATAACCGTTAAGCCCGCAGAATAATGTGAGTCCCCTTCATTATCGAATACACGGGCTGAGGCCGAGAAAGCATAGCTAGACCTCCCCTGGCTATCTGTATCCACGTAAACCAATTCTTCTGTTCCCACATGAGATCCGCCATGCATTTTATTTACTACATAAGCATCGGGCGTTTCACTCAGAGCTTCGCTCTCCCACTCCAGCAGCCATATCTGATCATTATATTTGTAACCATTGTCACGAATATGTTGTAGAAGAGCATCGTGATCGGCAGAGGATAAATTATCTATGATATATTCCATTTCCTCCTGCATTTCAGCACCTTTAATGGTAGTAAAGGAAGGTGATTCACCGAAATCAGTATCAGGGAACGTGCTTTTCAAACCGGGGAGAAAATCATCAAATTTTAATGTCGGGTGCTCAGTGAAGAAATCAATGAATTTTCCATGATTAGTGGCCACCATTAAGCCAATTTCATTACTAATTCGTGCTTCAATTTTGTCAATATTATCTTCCATTGTCATCCAACCGCTACCATACTGCTCCACAAGGTCCCCTTGAACCTCGTAGCGTTCATGCGCCTGGTAATCTGTATTACAAAGTACTGCCACTCGGGAGCAATCTTTGCTCGCGGCAATACCATGGGATTCATGGCATTGTTTTAAAATTGTCGCATTGCCTGTCTGGTCGAAGCTGGAGGTTTCGGGGTTATATTTTAGTTCATACACGGAACCATAGGTGGTATCGTCAGCGCTGGTCCCCTCAGATAAAGTTGTTGAGACAAACATTCGGGGAGTCTCGGTGTCCGTCGCACAGGTAGCTACATAGTTACGAATAGGGATATCAATGTCATTTTCATTCTGCTCACCATCTGTCCGAGCAATATAGTGAGCCATTTGATAGACTTCTTTGGCGTTATTCATTGCATCAGGCAAGGTCACATCCACAGCTTTCAAAGTGGCAAATCCAAGCTCAGTGACTTCTACATCACCGACCATCACTGAAGTACCGACATTATCTGATATTGGCGTATCACCTGCGCCTCCTTGCCCATTTCCGGAACCCTGTCCACTACCACCATCTCCTGCAGGTTGGTCAGTATCAGAAGATGAGTCTCCCCCGCCACCCCCACCACAGGCGGTCAGAAGTGTTACTAAGGTAACTGCAAGTAATTTCTTGTTAAATAATGTTCCCATGAGTTCTGCTCTTCCAGAAAGTCGCTACAAATATAGTTATTGGCTGGGCCTAGCCAGGTTGTCCCACCTAGAAACAACGGCCGACCTTAAAGGCTATGCAATCGATTTTCTGCGAAGTAGCTAAAGCAAAAAGTGTCTACTGGTTCAAAGTAAGCCTGAGGAATAAATATGCATAGGATAAAAACCTGGAAAAAGTATAGATAAAAGCTTTTATATAGATGAAATTAGCCAGAAAAATTCCCTAAAAAGACTTTCCTAAGCCCCGGGCGACCCAAAGTCATCTAGAAAAGTTATTTGATAAAAATCAGAATTTATTTCCCCAGAACGCCTAACACTCAACTTGTCACACTTTGGCAATTTAAATCAGTTTTTAGTGATTTTGGTCACTTATGACTAATTAATGACCTCGGAGGGGTTTGCAAATATAATTACAACTTCAGCTAATTTTTAATATAAGCCCACCAACAACGACTTTTCAAAGTGAGAAATCAAAATGAACAGGATGCTACTGTTATTTACCTTTCTTCTATCCAATATCTGCGTAGCAGAACCAGAAATAAAGGGTTCTCCTCAAGAATTACGCGGAATCCTATATCCTGCAGACAATATTGTCACAATCCGTGGTAGCGCTGAAGAAACCGCTTATTCTGACCGTGCCATCATCAGCTTAGTCGTTACTACCGAAGAAGAACAATTATCAGATGCCATCACAGCAAATCACTCTCTTCGTACAAAGCTCCGACAGAGCCTCATTACAACAGGCATTGATCAAGATAAAATCAAGAACTCCAGATTTTCTTCTTCTCCACAATTTGGCTGGCTAGGCAAAAGGCCTAACAGCTACAAAGTAATGAATCGAGTAGCAATTACAATAGAGGGAGAAGATCAGCTACAAGCTGTCGCCCGGCTCGCAGATCAAAATAAAGAGGTTATGATTGTAAACACTGCATTTGAGCATTCAAAAGAGAGGCAGACCAACAAAGAGGTACAGTCTCAAGCCCTACAAAATATTTTACAACAGAAAACCGACTATGAGATGGCTTTGGGTGTAAAACTAATACCCGTCGGCATTCGGAAAAATAACACGTACTTTCGAGCCACCGGTGGTGCCATGGCTATTGAGGAAGTCGTAGTCACTGGCTCCAGAGTACAACAGGATGACCTTTACTCTTTCGAGCAGGAACCTTCCTTTGATGAGATTCTATATGAAGCAGATCTTGCAGTAGATTTTAGAATTCAGTCTGAGTCCAGAACCCAATAAATCAGCCTTTGAATAAGGGCTTGACTTCGGTATCTGAATGAAGCGCTGGATAGCTATCACCACCCCCTATCCAGCACCCATAAACTCACCCTACAGATAGTGACAATATCTGGCTAATTTCATTCAAACTGCGATTGGATTGCATTTGCCAGGTTTCAATTGCTTCTTGCAATGCTGCCCAGTCCTTTTTTGAAGAGGGAGATTTATCCACTACTCCCTCCCTGACAAGCGCCCTTATGGTATCGCTAGCAAAAACCAGAGTATCTACCCCCATTCGGCGTAAGAATACTTGAGCAGTTTTACCTCCCAACCTATCTCCGCCCCTGCGCAGATACTTTAGATTCTCTATATAATTAGCTGTATTCCAGCTGGAAAAATAGCTTCCCAGACTGCCGTGCTTATTAGACAGCTGCCAAAAAAAATCTGCATTCCTTGGTATCGATCGTGTTTTCGTCCAATGCTTTATCATTCCCTCCTGGTGCATCAGGTCATCAAGTACCTCTTCCGGCAAGTACCGGCAAAAAGATAGGTCAAACCCATGAAAGATATTCTCAATACCTGGCCATTTTTTCTCCACCACCTTCCAGCTAAATCCCGCCTGAAAAACAGCCCTTGAGGCGGCAGATAGCCACTGACTATTGGGAATAGACTGGATCTGCTCCGCCGCCTTGGGTTTTGTCAATCTTGCTTCAAGGCCTGCCTCTCCTCCAAATCTATCAATTACCGGAGCCTCAATATCTAAAAAATTACGCATGTAAAAATACTCCGTAAAAATTCATACCGACTTATATCAGCCTAAAGCAAGGACGACTAGTAAAATGACAAGAGACTTTTAAATAGGGACTCACTCCCAGCCTGATTTCTGGTGAGTAAATTAGGACTCACCTGAGTAATGAAAACAGAGAAAAACTCTCCCCAAACTGATACTTTGTATACACCTACTTTCTTGAATATCTATTTTATAACAGCAGGAGTTCCATATGGTCCGACGTACACTCCCCGCCCTTATTTTTGCTATCTCAGTTGCTACAGCAGATGCTTCAGGGCCTGAATCACTACCAGAGGATGCTAGTTGGGTTAGCAGCCAATCTGAACAGATGAAATCCCAGGCTATTGAACTCGCTGATCACCTGTGGAGTTTGGCCGAGGTAGGTTATCAGGAAACCCTCAGCAGTGCGGCCATCCAAGCTCAGTTGAAAGCTGCGGGTTTCAGGATCGAAGAGGGTATCGCAGACATACCCACTGCTTTCGTCGCCACCTTTAAACAGGGACGAGGAGGACCAACCATTGGACTACTGGCAGAAATGGATGCGCTACCCGGAGTCTCCCAAAAAGCGGTGCCCTACCATAGCCCGATTGAGAAGCAGAACGCTGGGCACGCCTGTGGACATCACTTGTTTGGCGCTGGATCAACAACAGCAGCGGTTATGCTCAGTCGTTGGTTACAGGAAACTGACACGGACGGTGAGATTCGCCTGTATGGTACGCCAGCTGAGGAGGGAGGCTCTGGCAAGGTCTATATGGTAAGAGCTGGCGCTTTTGAAGATACCGACATAGTTCTACAGTGGCACCCGGGTGACCAAAATGAAGCTCACCCACAATCCAGCCTGGCAAACAAGTCTGCAAAATTTCGTTTCAAGGGTATTGCCAGCCATGCAGCCGCTGCACCTGAACATGGCCGCTCCGCTTTGGACGGCGTCGAGGCTATGAACTTCATGGTAAACATGTTGCGTGAACATGTACCAGACAGCACCCGCATTCATTATGTAATTACAAATGGTGGAATGGCACCCAATGTCGTTCCAGCCAATGCAGAGGTCTTTTACTATGTACGTGATCGCAGTGCTGCAGACCTAGAGCCAGTATGGTCACGCGTGGAAGAGATAGCGCGCTCTGCCGCCCAAGGCACAGGTACTGAAGTGGAGTGGGAGGTAATTCATGGTAACCATAGTCTTCTACCAAACCAAACGCTGAATCGCCTTATCGATTCCAGTATGCGGCAATTTGGCGGTATCCAGTACTCAACCGATGAATTGGAATTTGCCAAGAACCTGGAGGGACTTACTCACCGCCCCGGTCGTCAAATCGGTGACCAAGAAAACATTGTCGACTATAACCCTAGCGAGGCCCCCTTCCCCGGCTCCACCGATGTGGGGGACGTAAGTTGGAATGTGCCTACAGGCGGTTTTACCACCGCAACCTGGGTTCCGGGCACATCAGCCCATACCTGGCAGGCCGTAGCGGCAGGAGGGACAAGTATTGGTCACAAAGGGATGCTTTTAGCTGCAGAAACCCTGGCACTCACTGGAATTCAATTACTGAAGTACCCTGAACTGGTGGAACAGGCTAAGCAAGAGTTCAGCCAAAAGCGTGGAGAGAGCTTTGAGTACATCCCCCTTCTCGGCAATCGCAAGCCACCGCTTGACTACCGCAAATAAGTAAATTTCACTCTCTTTTGAATTAGAAAAGGGAAGCAAGCCTACCAAAAGCTTTGCCTCCCTTATTTCCAAGCTGCAACTTTCGCTACATCCTCAAAGTGGAGAAGTGCGCGTTTCTTAAAGTGAGACTCCAGTTACTCTACAGGTACAGCAACTGCCTCCTGCCCGATGAGATCCAGATAAAAGGCATACTGCAAAGCAGTTTCATGGTAACGGCGAAAGCGACCGGAAGAGCCGCCATGTCCGGCCTCCATATTTACATTGAACAGCAGCCGGTTTTTATCAGTTTTAAACTCACGTAACTTAGCCACCCACTTCATAGGCTCAAAATACTGTACCTGGGAGTCATGCAGGCCAGTAGTTACAAGCAGATTGGGATAGTCTTGTGCCTTCACCTGATCGTAGGGTGAATATGACAGCATATATTCATAGCTATCTTTATTATTCGGGTTTCCCCATTCATCATATTCGTTGACTGTCAGAGGAATAGACTCATCCAGCATAGTGGTCACAACATCGACAAATGGTACTGCCGCAGTCACTCCCCGATATAACTCCGGAGACATATTCACGACGGCCCCCATTAACAGACCACCGGCACTACCGCCTGAAGCGAATATCTTATCTGGAGCGCCATACTTCATCTTAGTAAGGCCTTTGGTTACATCGATAAAGTCCGTAAAAGTGTTCTTCTTATTGAACATCTTTCCATCTTCATACCAAGCCCGCCCCAATTTTTGGCCGCCGCGAATATGAGCAATCGCAAATACAAAGCCGCGATCAAGCAGTGAAATCACAGAAGAGCGGAACCAGGGGTCCACCGTACTACCATAGGAGCCATAAGCGTACTGCAGTAAAGGGTTAGAACCATCCTGCCGGAATTTATCTTTCCGATACACAAGAGATACCGGCACTTTTACCCCATCGCGGGCAGTAATCAGAATGCCTTCACTTTGATAGTGCTCTGGATCAAAGCCACCAGGAACTATATCTTGCTTAAGCAGCTCCAGATTACCGGTATCTAGCTCGGCCTCATAAACACTATTTGGTGTCGTCAAACTCGAATAAGATACCCGTACGCTATTAGAATCCAGGTTGGGGTTCGCGCTCAGGCCCAATCTATATACTGGATCATTAAAACCTACCTGAATATCTTTATTGTTCTCGAGATTGATAATCCTAAGACCCGTTTGACCAGCTTTTCGCTCTATCACAGCAAGGTGATGGTTAAATAAGGTGAAATCTTCCAATAAAACATCGTTGTTGTGTGGTATCACCTCCTGCCACTTAGACTTATCTGCAGCATCTGCCAGTGCAGCTTTCATCAAGCGGAAGTTTTCAGCTTGCCAATTGGTCAGGATATAAAATTCATCTCCCAGCTTTAGAGCTGAATATTCATGATCCTCTTCGCGGGGATGCAAAGGTGAAAAGTCAGTGAGCGGGGCGTTAGCATTCAGGATTGACTGGCCACTGCTGGTTGTGGAACTGTGGTGAATCCTCACCAGCTCCCCATCTCTTGATTTGGAAATCCAAGTATAAAATGCTTTGTCACGCTCTTCATAAACAACGACATCTTCACTTTGCGGCGTCCCTAACTTATGGCGCATTACCTGATAACCAAGCAAGGTCTGGCGGTCTTTATCAATGTAGAAAACTGTCTGGTTATCGTTAGCCCAAACAGCTACCGGGGAGGCATTCTCCAACTTATCAGGCAGCAATTCCCCAGTTTTCAGATCTTTGAAACGAATAGTGTAAACACGACGCCCTACATTATCCTCCGGATATGCCAACAACCTATTGCTGGGAGACACCCCTAGGCGCCCAACACTGAAATAACCTGAATCTTTCGCCAGTTGGTTGACATCCAGCATCACCTCCTCAGCAGCTTCCAGGCTACCTTTACGGCGTGCATGAATAGCATATTCTTTTTCCGGCAGGTAACGGGTGTAATACCAGTATCCATTGTGGTACACAGGTACAGTTGATTTATCCTTCTCCAGTCGCCCCGTCATTTCCTCAAAGAGTAGTTCCTGCAACTCTTTAGTGTGGCGCATAACAGTATCAGTATAAGTATTTTCCGCCTCAAGATGCGCGATGACTTCTGGAGCCTTGCGTTCGTCATCGCGCATCCAATAGTAGTTATCTATACGCTCATGACCGTGCACAATCATCTTATGAGGCACTTTTTTAGCAACTGGAGCCGATGGCTGCTCAGAAGGTGTTATTGCATCTAAATTAGCGTTAGCTGTCTCATCACTGGACTTGCCACAAGCGGCAAGGCCCAGGGCGAGTACTAACGTCGCGGTGGTGGTTTTCATTGATTCTTATTCCTCTACAGTTCCATTTTCTTATTCAAAATACATGACCAGACGATCAAAAAAGCAACTGCCAGCCGCTCTATGCCAATATCAATCCACACATCCCCGCAATAATGAGTGAAGCGGTCACGCTCAGCACTGCACCCTCCCGCACCATATCCTGCATACGCACCTTTCCTGTGCCATAGGCAATGGCATTAGGCGCCGTGGCAACTGGCAGCATAAAAGCACAACTTGCGCTCATAGCGGCGGGAATCATCAACACCATGGGATCGAAACCTGCGGAGGTGGCCGCTACAGCGAGGATCGGCATTAGTAAAGTCGCCGTAGCTGTATTACTGGTAATCTCTGTCAGGAAAGTAACCCCAAGACACAAAATAACCAACATCAACCACAGCGGCATTGCAGTCAGGAATGAGAGCCCATTCCCAAGCATGTCGCTCAACCCTGAGGCAGTAAAGCCCTTGGCAAGGGCAATACCACCAGCAAAAAGCAGTAGCATTCCCCACGGGATTGTCTCAGCAGTCTGCCAATCCAGCAGACGCCCCCCTTTGCCATTCGGTACCATAAACATGGCTACCACTGCCGCGAGGGCGACCGTACTATCCCCGGCAGCCCCAATTCCCAGCCAATCACTCCAGCCACCAAATGGTGCGTTGCGCGTAACCCAAAAAAAGATTGCCACCCCAAAAACTATCAGTGTGCGCTTTTCTTCAGCCCGCCACTCTCCAATCACCGGCGGTTCAATTTTATTTTTCAGATGCACATTACGGGTTAGCCAAAGAGCCATTATTGGTAAAGTTACCAGGGCAACCGGCACTCCCACCTTCATCCAACCCAAGAAACTGAATTCCCTGCCAGTCACCTCTTCATAGATTCCCATAAAAATCACATTAGGGGGGGTCCCAAGGGGCGTGCCCACCCCCCCGAGGCTGGCTGCGTAAGCGATACCAAGGATTAATGCGATAGTAAGACGTTCATTTTTTATGCGGGAGAGGATTGCCAAAGCAATGGGTAACATCATTAGGGTTGTGGCAGTGTTGGAAATCCACATGCTGAGGAACCCGGCAGCCAGCATAAAACCCAAAACCAAGCGCCGGCCACTGGAGACCCCAAAGAGACGCAGCATATAGAGGGCAAGGCGCTCATGGGCACCACTCTTTTCCAGGGCCTTCGATAAAATAAATGCGCCCATCAGCAGTAATATCACATGACTGCCCAAAGAGGCTGCTACCATTTTGTGGTCTGCAACCCCAAATAAGGGCAAAAGCACAAAAGGTACCAAGGACGTGGCGGGAATAGGCAGGGCCTCAGTAATCCACCAGATGACCGTCAGCAACGTAATTGCTGCGGTAACTGCAGGCAGATACTGCATCCCTACCATGGATAAAAAGAAGTAGAAAGCCACTGCCAACAATGGCCCCAAAACTATGAAGCGCTGCCGCGCAATCGACATACCTGCCCCCAAAATGCGTAAGGGTAAATTTGTTATTGGTTTATCTATCCTTTCGGGTAATCAGATTCGGTGTCCTCAGCCCTCCAGGTGGGCACACAAAATACAAGAAAGCAGACACTAAGCGCAGTAGTTTGAGATAAGAAAATCCAAAAGTATCCGCAGTACACAAAACCCTATCAGTCGCTGTTTAAATTTCACTCAATCGATAACAACAATGCCATCAAAAGAGCAAATATTCACTTACCAGGAAAGCCCGACAGGCCTACAAATTGGAAATGAGGCACTTTTAGTAAATCAGACGCAAATGTACAATAGTGACAATTTATTATTTTGTTATTTTTTTCCAAGCAAAAGCTAAAGACCTCCACATAAGCCAGGGACCTCAACGAACCCTATTATTTTGTAGGAGGCACTGATTAAAGGCTTGAGCATCTGCTTCTAGAGGTACCCTTTGAAATACACCACTCTTGTTACCCTTATTGCGCTGGCCAGCACCGGCGTTTACGCTGAAGAAAAACCTTTCTACTTGAAAGCTTCACTCGGCCATACAGAGTTCGATTCAGAAAGCTCCTACGCACTTAGAGAGAACCTTAGTTCTACAGGTTATGCCTTTATTTTTGGCTACCGGGTAAATAGCTATATTGCTGTTGAGGGGGGTATGACTGATCTGGGAAGTATCCGCAGAGACTATGAATCTAATGTTCACGGCCTCGAATGGTACATTGACGATGATGATTTCATAGTGGAAAACTATGATTACAAAAGTAAACAGGAAGCTGAATATAACTCCTATAGCGTAGGATTAGCTCTCACAGCACCAATTCAGCAAAACCTAAATGCTGGTATTCGCCTTGGTGTTCACCAGTGGTGTGAAAACAATAGCGGCCAAAGTGAGACCTCCGGTACTCTCAACTGGTATAACGGTGATCGTGAGCTGCTGGAGGTAGAACCCTACTATAGGTCTTACAGCTGGGACAATGAAAAGGATAGCGGGAGCAACCCTTACTATGGTGTGGAAGTGAATTGGACCACTCGTGACTGGAGTATTAGCCTGGAGCACACTGTCTACGAGATTCAAAATGATAAAGCCAACTTCTCTGCAGTGGGCGTAACCTATAGTTTCTGATCCCACGCCAAGAGACTGGGGCTTTGTTCGGCAGGTACTCACTTACTGTTTACAAGGGGCCCCACACAAAACTTGCCTATAAAACATACACGCCCATAATTCCTCCCCTCCCTTTTCCTGTACATATCATGATTATCCGGCAAACTATCACCCTCAAAGTGAGTGCAAAACAGGCGGAAGGGATTCATGAGTTCGATACCCAATACAGTTGAAGTACTGGATAAATTGCGTTGGAACGCACACCTGTGTAAGCACAGCCACTTCCGGGCCTCTATGAAAGGCCGAAACCTGCACGTGCTCTGCGGTGTACCAATCGTAGTAGTTAACTTGTTCTTAGGCTCCCTGTTCTTTTCCCTGATCAATGCTGAACTGCCTGACTGGACCAAATGGACTGGCGCTGCACTGGCATTAATAGCGGCGCTGCTGGGGGGAATTCAGACTTTTTTCAATTTCAAAAAGAACTACGAAGGTCATCGTCAAGTAGGCAATGAATACCTGGCGATTGCCAGGGAGTGTGAGCGCCTGATTGCACTCTACTTCGACCGCATCCTCGACCTCGAGCACCTTTCCAACAAGGTCTCCGAGCTAAACACCCGCTATAGTGAAATCAATCAAAGAGCCGAAGAGTTTATTGTATCGGACAAAGTCTACCGCCAGGCCATGCAGATCCAAAACCAGAAAGCCAGTCGCGAACCCTCCCTGGTGGAGAGAATGCGTAAGCTGCAGAGTAGATCTCACGTAGAAGCCAAAATAGGCTCACAGACATCAACAATAGAACACCCCTGAAACATTTTAGGGACCTGGCAAAGAACTTCAGCAGTAGTAACATGCAAAAAGAGCACAACGATCATTCACCTGGCAGACATAAGTTTTCTCTCTGCTACCTCGCCACTGACATCCGTACCCCCAGCAACGTGGGGGGGCTCTTTCGCATTGCCGATGCTTTGGGCGTGGAGAAAATTTACCTGGCAGGAAAGAGCCTAGTACCGCCAAACTCCAAGATCCGCAAAGTTTCCCGTTCAACAGAACAGCAGATCCCCTATCAATACGAGAATGATGCCCTAAAAACTGCCCAACGATTGAAAACAGAGGGGTATCAAATTATCTGCCTGGAAATTACATCACATAGTGTTGAATTAAGTCATGCCCCAGTTACCGGGGGTGATAAGATCTGTTTGGTTCTAGGTTCGGAGAAAGATGGAATTGGTGAGGAATTATTGAAGATAGCCGATGCAACTGTACATATAGTTATGCAGGGTGTTAACTCCTCAATGAATGTGACATCGGCCTGCGCTATTGCAAGTTATGAAATTCTGCGCAAGATAACTTCTAAACATCAAGATTGAAATGGAGAAATCCAGAAAATTTAATTTAACAAAGAACCTGACATCAAAATCAGTAGAGTTGTAAATTTCTTAAGTTCTCTCTTAATCCGGCACTTTTAAAGTCATATTAATTTTATGTACATAATCCGGGTCACCACCAAAACGTTTATTACAATTCAAGCTGTTTATTACCTGAATATCTGCATTACTCAGATTAAAATCACTCAACAAAAAATTGGTCCTAATATTCTCTAAGGACTCCGATTTGGGCACTACAATACGGTGCTGTTGGATATTCCACTTCAAAATTACCTGTGCAGGCGTAGCTGAATACTTATCGGCGATTTCGGCTATCACCGGATCTACAATTGGCTTTTCAGCAAGAGGCACACCGCTCCAACTTCCCGATCCGAGAGGAGAGCAACAGCCAATAGCAATTTTGTGAAACTGGCAGTAATCGACCAAAGGCTGTTGAGTAAAGTATGGATGCAACTCTATTTGATTAATAACCGGTCGCACTTCAGCAAAGGTCGCAATCTGCTCGATATCCGATTTGCGAAAATTTGATAAGCCCAGTGCCCTTACCTTTTTCTGCTGGTATAATGCCTCCATAGCCTCCCAGGTTTCACGCGTATAAGCGGGAACAGGCCATTGAATCAAATACAAGTCCAGGTATTCCAGCTGCAATCGCTCTAGGCTCCGAGCAAAGGCATCATGGGTTTTTGTCCCACCCTGCTCCGTATCCCAAACTTTACTGGTAATAAAAAGTTCTTCCCTGGGTAGGCCAGACTCCTTTATTGCACGGCCCAATGCCCGCTCATTTCCGCAAATCGAAGCGGTATCAAACAACCGGTAGCCAATAGCGATAGCTTTTAAAATAACATCAGTGACGTACTCATCATCCTGCTGCCAGCTGCCCAGCGCGGACATTCCCATTCCAATCTGGGGAATTTCCACACCATTATTTAATTCGATAAAATACATGATCGATACCCTTAGCGAATACCGCGACCGAGTGTCACAGCAATCTCCTACGGCTTCTATTAAAAGTGCTCGGCGCTGATTGTAGATGGCACAGTGTTTTTTAGCGAGAAGGCTTACTGAGGGGAAATAGCAGATAAAGCTTCAGAACCGGAGTGCAATTGTCGGCTCTTTTTTCTCACCGTTATGCTGGCCTCGCTATGTTAAAATTACTTGGGAGGCAGAGAACCGGCAAACTCGGCACCGCGATTTACCCAGTTATCCAAATCTTCCGCAACGGCATCCTCTTCAACATACACCATACCTTTAAGGGGCCTGCCGGTAAAATCCATTGGCCTGGTATAGCGCTCCGCCAATGCATCCTGGTAATTGTCCGGCCCAACACGAACCATTAGCTCTTCCCCAACTACACCACAAGCCATATTGCCATTTAACATAAATGCCAGGCCACCAAACATCTGTTTCTCACTCAGACCTTGATTTCCCTGCAGTAGGTTGCGCACTTTTTCTGCCAATGTTTCATTGTACGCCATGACAATCTCCTTAATTACTTTTGCTAAATGGGGAAAAATGCTTTGGGTACTGCCGTGATCCGCTCTGGTTAGAAACTGGCGGACAAAAGATAAATTGAGAGGGAATGATGAGTGCCCTTCCACGCTGCAAGCACCCATAGCAAACAGAAAAGTATTCAATAATCGATACAGATAACTGCACCATAGCGAAAAAAGTTATTTCGAATAATCGTTTAAGTGTAGCAGGAAATATCAAGTCATCTTCTGGCATGGCGGATTAGGCGCCATGGACATTTAAAAACTGTGAAAGCCTAGGAGGGAAATCGTGGCGACAACGACAATGTCGCCACGACAAACATCGGGGCACCTTGGGATTTCCACCCATCCGAAAAGTACCACCGACAGAAGATCTGACTTAGTCGACAAACACCCGCGCATTGCGGAACAAGCGCATCCAGCCGGAATCTTCTTTCCACTCATCTGGATGCCAGCTGTTGCTGACAGCTCGGGCAACACGCTCGGGGTGCGGCATCATAATAGTCACGCGGCCATCTTCAGAACTCAGGGAGGTAATACCATTGACCGATCCGTTGGGATTGGCCGGGTAAGTTTGGGTGATTTCCCCTTTGTTATTCAGGTAGCGCATCGCGATAGTACCGGAAGCTTCACACTTCTCCAGCGCCTGCTGGTCGGCAAACTCCACGCGCCCCTCACCGTGAGCAACGGCAACCGGCATGTAAGTACCCGCCATACCTTTAAACAACACGGAAGGTGAGTCTTCAATGCCCACCAGTGCGAAGCGCGCTTCATACTGCTCAGAGAGGTTTCGCACAAAGCGCGGCCAGTGATCCGCACCTGGAATCAGCTCTTTGATCACTGAGAACATCTGGCAACCGTTACACACCCCCAAGCCGAAGGTATCGTTGCGATTGAAGAAGCCCTCAAACTGATCGCGGGCACGATCGTTAAACAGGATGGTTTTAGCCCACCCCTCACCAGCACCCAGTACGTCGCCGTAAGAGAAGCCACCACAGCCCACCAAACCCTTGAACTCATCCAAAGCGACACGACCAGACAGGATGTCACTCATATGTACGTCGACAGCGTTAAAGCCAGCGCGGTGGAAAGAGTGCGCCATTTCCACCTGGCTATTCACGCCCTGCTCTCGCAGTACAGCAACTTTCGGGCGAACACCTTTAGCGATATAGGGTGCGCTGATATCGTCGTTGATATCGAAAGTGAGGTTTACTGTCAGGCCCGGGTCTTCTTTGGCGATTACAGCAAATTCCTGCTCGGCACACTCGGCGTTATCGCGCAGGGATTGGATGCGGAAGCTGGTTTCCGACCAGATCTGCTGCAATTCAGCACGGGAGCGCTTGAAGATTTCAACACCGTTATTGGTGATGCACAGGTGTTCGTTATTGTTCAGGTAACCGATCTTGTGGGTGGGTACACCCACAGCGGCAAAGCGCTGTACCAGCATATCCGCTTCACAGGCGGGAACCTGCAATACTGCACCCAGCTCTTCACTGAACAGCGCCGCAATCGGGTCTTCACCCAATTCGTAGATTTCCACATCCATACCCACGCGGCCGGCAAAGCCCATTTCCGCCAGGGTTGTAAACAGACCGCCGTCGGCGCGGTCGTGGTAGGCCATGATCAGGTCTTCATTCAGAGCCTGCTGTACCACCTCGAAGAAACCTTTCAGCTTCTTGGCATCATCCAGGTCTGCGGGCTTGTCACCCAGCTCGTTGTAGACCTGCGCCAGACAGGAACCGCCCAAGCGATTTTTGCCGGCACCCAGATCGATAAACAGTAACTCACTCTCACCTTTATCGGTGCGCAGCTGCGGTGTCACTGCCTTGCGGACATCAGTTACCGGAGTAAAGGCAGAAATTACCAGAGACAGCGGTGCGGTAACCGCTTTCTGCTCGCCCTCTTCCTCCCAGGCAGTGCGCATAGACATGGAGTCCTTGCCCACCGGGATGGTAATGCCCAATTCAGGACACAACTCCATACCCACCGCTTCTACGGTTCGATAAAGTTTTTCCTCTTCACCCGGATGGCCCGCAGCACACATCCAGTTGGCGGAGAGTTTGATATCGGACAGTTGCTTCACTGGGGTACAGGCGATATTGGTAATTGCCTCACCCACGGCCAGGCGGCCCGAGGCCGGCGCATCCAGCAATGCCACCGGAGTGCGCTCACCCATAGACATGGCTTCACCGGCGTAGCTGTCATAGGCAACGGTAGTTACCGCGCAATCGGCCACCGGCACCTGCCAGGGTCCGACCATCTGATCGCGGGAAACCTGGCCGGTTACAGTGCGGTCACCGATAGTGATCAGGAAGCTCTTGCTAGCCACTGTAGGCAGGCGCAGCACCCGCTCAGCCGCTTCATTCAGATCGATATCGGCAGTGGAAAACGCCTTGGTTTCCACCTGGCGAGTTTCTGCCTCGCGGTGCATGCGCGGCGGCTTGCCGAACAGTACCGACATCGGCAGATCCACCGGCTTGGAATCGAACTGCTTGTCATTTAAGAGCAGGTGTTTGTCTTCGGTGGCCTCACCAACAACGGCGTAAGGCGCGCGCTCGCGCTCACAGATTTGCTCAAAGCGCTCCAGGTCTTCCGGCATAACCGCCAGTACATAGCGCTCCTGGGATTCGTTACACCAGATTTCCAGCGGGCTCATACCCGGCTCATCGCAGGGCACATTGCGCAATTCAAAATTGCCGCCGGTACCGCCATCTTTCACCAGTTCGGGGAAAGCGTTGGACAAACCACCCGCCCCCACATCGTGGATAAAAGCAATGGGATTACTCTCACCCAGCTGCCAGCACTGGTCGATAACCTCCTGGCAGCGACGCTCGATTTCCGGGTTCTGGCGCTGTACCGAAGCGAAATCCAGATC
The DNA here is from genome assembly GCF_052467165.1 of Microbulbifer variabilis. Classification (NCBI taxonomy): domain Bacteria; kingdom Pseudomonadati; phylum Pseudomonadota; class Gammaproteobacteria; order Cellvibrionales; family Microbulbiferaceae; genus Microbulbifer; species Microbulbifer variabilis. The sequence continues at coordinate 1,020,800 of NZ_CP174301.1, read as the reverse complement.
TTCAGAGCTGGAGCCGCTGGCCATACTGGAAGCGGCACCTCCACCAAGGCCAATCAGCATGGCCGGGCCACCCAGCACTACCAGTTTGGCCCCAGGGGAAAATTCGGGCTTCTCTACATGCTCTTCGCGGATATTGCCATAGCCACCAGCCAACATAATCGGCTTGTGATAGCCGCGGCGCTCGCCGTCAAAATTCTCTTCGAAAGTACGGAAGTAACCACAGATATTTGGGCGACCAAATTCGTTGTTAAATGCCGCACCGCCGATGGGACCCTCAATCATAATATCCAGGGCGGTCACGATACGCTCGGGTTTGCCGTAATTGGACTCCCAAGGCTGCTCCCAGCCGGGAATCTGTAGGTTGGAAACAGTAAAGCCGGTCAGACCGACTTTCGGCTTGGATCCGCGACCCACCGCACCCTCATCACGAATTTCACCACCGGCACCGGTACCGGCACCGGGGAAAGGTGCGATCGCTGTAGGGTGGTTATGGGTCTCCACCTTCATCAGCATATGGATAGCTTCATTACTGAAGCTATATTCCTTGCTTTCCGGATCGGGGTAGAAACGACCGGCTACATTGCCCGCCACAACTGCGGCATTATCGGCATAGGCAGACAATACATTGTCACCTCCTTTACGATAGGTATTCTTGATCATGCCAAACAGGGAATGCGGCATCTCTTCGCCGTCGATAGTCCAGGAGGCATTAAAGATCTTGTGGCGGCAATGCTCGGAATTCGCCTGGGCGAACATCATCAACTCTACATCAGTCGGATTACGCTCCAGTTCTTGGAAACTGGTGAGCAGATAATCAATTTCATCTTCGGCAAGAGCCAGGCCCAAGGTAACGTTGGCATCCTCAAGCGCCTCGCGGCCGCCCTCGAGGATATCCACTCCGCGCAATGGGCGCGGTTCTTCTTCGACGAACAGCTGCTCCGCTTGCTCAAAGCCGGAAAACACCACCTCAACCATGCGATCGTGCAGCTGTGAAGCCAGAGCCTGGCGTTCAGCGTCAGTTAATTCCACGCCAGTAAGGTAGTAGGCAATTCCCCGCTCCAGGCGATGGATTTTTGTCAGTCCAGTATTGTGGGAAATATCCGTGGCCTTGGAAGACCAGGGGGAAATAGTACCCGGACGAGGCACCACCAGGATCAGCTCTCCTTTGGGCTCATGCTGTTCCTCAGTCGGACCATATTGGAGCAGCCGCTCAAGCAGCGCCATCTCCTTGTTATCCAGTGAGTCGCTATCTGCAAAGTGCACGAACTCAGCGTAGAGATCGTCTATGGTCGGTTGCAGCGCGCGCAGTTGATTGAGCAGTTTTTTATGGCGGAATTTCGACAGTGCGGGAGCACCACGCAGAACTAGCATTGCGGGAGGTTGCCTCTTGTCTGAATGAGAAAAAATGTGCAAAAGAAGGATCGCACAAGGCCCCGAAAATTTGAGAGGCGCAATTGTACCTGAAGCATCGCCAGTCCAACACACCCGCCGACCACTTGCATATACATGAACTAATTAGCAATCAATATGTTCAAAAGGCGAGCAAACTTATTGCTTAAAACCTCCTAAACAAGAGGCGAAAGAAAACTCCTACAAAAGTCCGGCAGGGTTTTCAAGCGCATAGATCACAGTGTCCAAATGCCAAATTGGGCAGATTGACGCCGGATAATGTAAAATTGGCGGACTGTGCCAGCTTTGGCCATAAAAGCCCTGGCGAACCGAACTTCACCGGGCCTTAGGCATAACAGCAATAAAACTAACGGACGAGCTAGAGGGGACAGCCTATGATGATGAAAAGCCGCGTGCTGCGCTATGTCCGCCGCCTGTTAAAAGGGCTGGCCATGTCATGCTGCGCCTCCCTGTTAGTTGCCAGCAAAGCACCGAGTACTCTTGAGCGGATCAAGGCCTCTGGTGAGCTGGTTGTGCTGTCACAAAATGGCCCCACTACATATTACGAAGATGCATCCGGTAATCCCACTGGCTTTGAATATGGAATGCTGCGGGCCTTTGCCGAAGAGCTCGGCGTCAAGCTGGTAATTCGCGACGTTCACGATCTAGACGAAATGTTTGAGCGCCTGCGTGACCCGGAAGAGGGTGCACACTTCGCTGCCGCTGGCCTTACCGTCACTCCGGAGCGCCGTGAGCAGGTACGCTTTACCCCCTCCTACTTCGAAATCCGCCAGCAGGTTATTTATCGTGTTGGTGAGCAGCGCCCACGAAAGACCAGCGACCTGGAGGGCAAGACTGTCGCCGTAATCGCCGGCAGTGCCCACGCGGAGGAACTGAAAAAACTCTCCCAGCGCTACCCACTGTTAGATTGGGAAGAAGTGTCTGATGTGGATGCAATGGAGCTGGTAGAGATGGTACAACAGGGCAAGTACAGCTACGCAGTAGTGGACTCCAATGCTTATGCGGTACACCGCGGCCTTTATCCAAACACCGCTGTTGCTTTCAATCTCACTCAGTTCCAACCGGTCTCCTGGGCTTTCCCTAAAAGCGACGATGACAGCCTCTACCAGAGTGCCCGCCTGTTTATGTTGCGCGCAAACACCAATGGCATGATTGCGCAGCTGCGCGAAGAGTTTTTTGGCCATGTCAGCGACCTGAATGTCGGTGGCGCCCAGGCATTTGCCAAGCGCAGCCGAGAGCGTTTACCAAAGTGGCGTGGAGCGATGCAGAAAGTGGCAGACCAGTATGATCTGGACTGGCACTTGTTGGCGGCGCTCAGTTACCAGGAGTCCTACTGGAACCCACGCGCGCGCTCCCGTACCGGAGTCCGTGGCCTGATGATGCTTACTCTGAATACCGCCAAAGACCTCGGTGTTAACCGGCTCAATCCCGAGGAGAGCATTGAGGGAGGTGCGCGCTATATAGTACAAATTCGCAATAAACTGCCTGAGCGCATTCGTGAGCCCGACAGAACCTGGATGGCACTAGCAGCCTATAACGTGGGCTATGGCCACCTTGAGGACGCCCGCGTCCTCACCGAACGTATGGGCGGCAACCCGGATCTGTGGCCCGATGTGCGCGACCATTTGCCTCTGCTGGCCAAGCGTCAGTATTACAAGACCACCAAACATGGCTACGCACGTGGCTGGGAGCCGGTAACCTATGTGCAGAATATCCGCCATTACCAGGCCCTGCTGAGTTGGAGCAGTCGTATTGAGGAGCAACGCCTGGCTGCAGCCAATGATGCAAATCGCGAAATTCTTGCTGACGGCAGCGCAATAGAAGCCGAAGCTAGCGCAGCTCCGGCACTCTAGCCCAGCCGTATTAAGTCCCGCCAACCTTCTGGCAAAAAAGATAAATCGCCCGGCTCATCAATATCTGCCAGCGCCTCCAGGCGCTGGCAATTCATTCCACACTCCCAAAGTCTATCCAGAGTCTGCCGGGCAACAACCTCAGTACTCCAGTGAATATCCTCAAACAGCCGCACCTGTATTTCCTTGAGCCCTAATAACGCATAGCCACCATCTTTTGCCGGATACATTACCGCATCAGACACCTGTAGCCCTTCTGCAGCGGCTCGCAAACGCTGCGCGGTAAGGGACGGACAGTCGGTACCAAGCAACAGAAGCCCCTGCCCCAATGCTCGTGCGTTTCCCGTAGCATGCCAAAGGCGCTGACCAAGGCTGCCTTGGGACTGCCCATAAACAGTGACTCCCGCAGGCAATGGGAAACCCCGCCAAAAAGCGTGGGACGGATCAGGTGTCACATGCAGCTCCACGGGTCCCAGCTCAGCTCTCACACACTCTTCAAGGGTATGGCGCAACAACTTCTCCGCAAGCGACGCGGCTCCCTGCTCCCCCAGTGCCGGAATAAGACGGGTCTTGGCATAACCAGCCAGTGGAGCCTTAGCCATCACCACAAGGCGCAGGAACTTCCTCGAAAGACGACTACTCATAGCGCCTAGCCAGGGTATCTGCAGGCACGCCGCGCCAATAAGCAAAACGCAAGCGCCACATCAGCAATACCGTGCGCAACACCCCAAATTTTTCCCAGCGTCGCCCAGAGGTTGAGACTCTTTGATGGAGACAATAGGGACGGCTTATTTTTAACAACTGCCGACTTAGCTCAACATCCTCCATCAATGGCTGCCTGGCATAACCGCCAATTTTTTCAAAAAGAGTACGCCGGACAAAAATCGCCTGGTCACCAGTGGCGATACCACTTAGACGTGAACGCCAATTAATCAGGTTGGAAATTAGGGGAAACCACAAACTCCGCCCTTCAATACGAATATTAAAGCGGCCCCACTCTGCTCCCTGAGCCACTGCCGATGCAACCGCACTCAATGCACCCTGGGGCAGGCGTGTATCAGCGTGTAAAAACAGCAGCCAGTTCCCACAGGCAATGGCTGCACCTGCATTCATTTGCGAGGCTCGGCCGCGCGGGGAAGTAATTACCTGGAACCCCTCAGCAGTAGCAATTTCCACACTGCCATCAATGCTACCACCATCCACCAGGATAATTTCACAGCTGGTAAAAGCCTTAAGTTCTTTTAACTGCACAATTAAATCGGGCAGTTGCTCCCGCTCATTCAACAACGGAACTACAACAGAATACTGCACTAACCCCGTCTCCAACGATGAAACACTTCGAGCCAACGCAACAACCCCTTGGGCGCATGGGCTCGTTTCCAGTTTCCTGCAACAAATTTATTGCCTTCAGTCATAGTCGGATAGATATGAATGGTAGATAGGATTTTATTCAGTCCAAAACCCTGCTTCATAGCAAACACAAACTCGGCTATAAGCTCCGCAGCATTCTCACCAACAATTGAAACACCCAGTATTTTATCTTTACCCGGTACTGTAAGCACTTTAATAAAACCCCGTGCCGCGCCATCCACGATAGCGCGATCCAGATCATCAAGGTTGTAGCAAGTTACCTCATAGGCAATAGCACGCTGCTCCGCCTCATGCTCACTAAGCCCAACGCTGGCCACCTCTGGATCAATAAAGATTGCCCGAGGTACCAGTGAATAATCCACAGCAAATTTCTTGATATCGCCGAAAAGGCCATTCACTGCTGCATACCAGGCCTGGTGCGAAGCCATATGGGTAAACTGAAATGGGCCCGCGAGATCCCCAGCTGCAAGAATATGGGGGTAACGAGTGCGCAGGAAGGCATCCGTTGTCAATTTACCATCTTGCAGTAAGTCCAGTTTTTCCAATCCAAACTCTTTAGTCCTGGCACGCCTGCCAAGTGCCAGGATAACTTCATCAAATGTCACCTGTGTTTCACCCACGGCATTACGCAAGTTTAATACCCCCTCTCGGCGATCTTCACTTCCAGTAAAAGAGACCGCCTCATGCCCAGTGAGAAGACACACTCCTTCAGATTCCAATGCCAGGGAAACAGCTTGCGACACTTCGTGGTCCTCCTGGGGGAGCAAACGTTCATCTCGCTCTATCAAGGTAACTCTTGACCCCAAGCGGGTGAATGCCTGAGCCAACTCACAACCGATGGCACCACCTCCCAGTAATACCAATCTATGCGGTGCCTTATTCAACTGAGCAAACCTATCCCAGAGTGTTTCGCTAGTCAGATAATTAACCGTGTCGAGGCCGGGGAATGGTGGCACTGTAGGTTCAGCACCGGTGGCCAGAATAATGGCTCGTCCCCGTAGGGACTTTTCACCACCACTATGCAACGTGATATCGACTGTCCAGGGATCTACTAATCGCGCGTACCCTTTTATTACTTCCACACCGAGATCTGAGTAACGCTCCACACTATCGTGAGGCTCAATCTGCTGGATAGATTCACGCACATGGCGCATCACCCCGGGAAAATCAATCTCCGGTTCCGGCAGGCGCACACCAAAATTACTCGCAGTGCGCGCGGAGTGTGCCACACGAGCACATTTGATCAACGCCTTACTGGGCACACAGCCGGTATTCAGGCAGTCCCCGCCCATATTTCCCGACTCGATCAAAGTCACCTTGGCTTTTACCGCCGCAGAAATGTAGGCACTCACCAAGCCCGCAGCGCCTGCACCAATAACAATGATATTGCGATCAAACTTTTTGGGTTTTCTCATTGGAGTCACTCACTTGGCCTCACGGCGACGTTTAAGCCAGTTGAGGAAGTATTTTGCCAATAGCGGGAATATACCCAATAGGGCAAAAGACAATAACAATTGCGGAGAAGCGATATCCTTCAGATTGTCTATACGAGCGAGTTGTGTGCCGGCATTAACGTAAACAATCGTAGCCGCCAGCATGCCTAATTGGCTCACCCAATAAAATGTCCAGACTCGAAGGTGGGTTAATCCCATCAGAATATTGATCAGAAAAAATGGGAAGATTGGTACGAGACGCAAAGCAAAAAGATAAAAGGCGCCCTCCCTCTCAATACCGTTATTTACAACCTGCAGGCGTACAGCAAACTTCTCTTGAACATAGTCACGAAATAAATAGCGGGCCATCAGAAACGCCAGGGTGGCTCCAATACTGGAAGCGAAGGATACAATGACAGTGCCCCACAACAAGCCAAAAATAGCACCCGCGGCAATAGTGAGAATCGCAGCACCGGGTAAGGATAAACCGGTTACCAAAATGTAAAAAACTAGAAACAGGAAGCTCACCAGAAATGGCGATGAGGCTTTCCATTGCTGAAACTGCTCACCGCCTTCCTGCAGCTTTTCCAGGCTCAACCAGTGGTGTAAATCAAATGCGTAAAAAGCAATCACCAATATCACGATAATCGCCAGCAGCAGTATTTTTTTTCTCATGGCATTCCCGCCCTCCGGCTATTAAACCCTATCCCCTTACAGTGCCCCACCGCAACTGCTGCCCTGCCCCGCAGTACAGCCATAGCAATGATCAGCCACACAAACTGCCGAATCTTTAAGATCAGCTTCGAGTAAATCACGCAGATGCAATCGGCCTGGCACTGGTATATTCAACTGCTGGTTAAAGTCGCAGTCATATAAATTCCCCTGCCAGTCAACACTCACCAGACTGCGACACATCACGCCCTCAAGATTAGATGCAGAGTAGCTCTCCCGAAGCAGCGTCATATAGTCTTTAAACTGCCCTTTGGAAATCAGCATGGAGCCAAAGCGTTTGATGGGCATATTGGCGAGAGCAAAGAGGTGATTAAATTCAATTCCAAAATGCGCGGCCAACTCTCGTCGATAGTCTGCCTCCAGGCCCTCCTGCTCCGGGGGTAAAAAAGCACCCTGGGGGTTATAGACCAGGTTAAGCTGAAGGCCAGTTTCCGACTTGCCATAGCCCAAGGCATTTAGCTTCTGCAATCCGGCAATACTTTTATCAAAAACCCCTTTGCCTCGCTGCTTATCTACATTTTCCATGGAGTAGCAGGGTAGAGAGGCAACCACTTCCACATGGTTCTGCGCGAGAAACTCTGCTGTATCCTGCTGTCCTGGCTCAAATAGTATCGTGAGATTGCAGCGATCTATTACATGCACACCCAGCGCCCGTGCAGCTTTCACCAAAGACCGAAACCCGTTGTGGAGCTCTGGTGCACCCCCAGTGATATCCAGGGTTCGCACCCCCCTTGCCTTGATAACGCCCAGTAGTAACTCCAGATTGTCGTCCGACATCATCTCAGTACGATTGGGACCTGCATTCACATGGCAGTGCACACAACTCTGGTTGCAGCGATAACCGATATTTATTTGCAGGGTTTCAATAGCCTCACGGCGAATCGCCGGGAAGTCCGATATTTCCAGTAACGGTAATGTTTCGTGCATTCCCCTCAGTGCTCCATTTCTTCAGGCACTGCTTCTGTCGGCGTAAGTAGCGGCTTTATTACAGCTTGTTTTTCCTCTGGCATCGCATCGACAGGTGTCACCAACCCGCTCGCCAATGCAGTATGGGCGGCGGATTCAGGTTGCTCAGTACCGAGCAAGCGGATTGCCTCTGCGGCAATCTTTTGAGCACGGGCGGCATTTTGCTGCAAATTGGCGATAGCCACGTCCGCTGTCACCGCCTCTTCCCGAGGGTGCCAACAGTCATAATCTGTTGCCATGGCGAGAGTTGCATAAGCCATCTGCGCTTCGCGGGCGAGTTTTGCCTCCGGCATATTGGTCATTCCGATCACCGAAGCATTCATACTGCGATACCAGTGCGACTCAGCTCGGGTAGAGAACTGGGGTCCTTCAATACAGATATAACTGCCACCTCGATGCAACCTGATCGGCTCTTCTCCCTGGGTATTGGCAAAAGCCCGCGCCAGGCTATCCGCCACAGCAGGGCATACCGGATCAGCCATGGAAACATGGGCTACAGCACCATCGCCAAAGAAAGTACTCTCCCGTTTGCGGGTCATATCGATAAACTGATCCGGGATCAGCATATCCAGTGGACGCACCTCTTCCTGGAGGGAGCCCACGGCAGAAAGGGAAAGAACATAGCGTACGCCCAACTGGCGCAATGCGTGGATATTGGCTTGATAGGGCACCTGGGAGGGAATCAGCCGATGACCGCGTCCATGGCGGGCAAGGAAAGCAACAGGAATACCATGAAGCTTGCCGCAGGCAATTGCATCCGAGGTGCTACCAAAGGGGGTCCCCATCTGGACTTCCTCCACCTCGGTTAACCCTTGCATCTCATAAAGACCGCTACCGCCGATAACACCGATTAAAGCCCTGGCCATGTCCACTCCTAAACAGTTGGTTTTTCCGCAGTATAGGAGTGCTCCTAGACCGTGTATATCACTGACATGTAAACAAAAATTAAGCGCGAGCAAAGCGGTCAACCTCAGCTTGGGAGGCCCTTCCCCATTGGGTCACATCAAAGGCAGAGGCCATGCAGAGAAACATTCCTTGTACATATGGTGATCAATGCACTATATTTACCCGGACATAAATATTTAACCCGGGTAAATATAGAGAAATACTTTGGCTACTGACTATATCGCTATCGACCAGCAACAGATTGTTGCGCGGGGGACATTGGAAGTAATTGTGCGCCGAGTGAAGAGTATGGGCACAACTCATGAGCCCATGGTCTTTGAAGCCGATAGCTGTAAACGGATAGAGGTGGATTGGCACGGAGATACCGAGGAAGTACTGGCAGCCTTATCGGTGGATGTACCGGCCCCGAAAACTAAACGTGGACGCCCCAAGTTAGGCGTTATTCCCAAGGAGGTTACCCTGCTTCCCCGTCACTGGGAATGGCTGGGTCAGCAGCCTGGCGGTGCTTCTGCCACTCTTCGTAAGCTGGTGGAGCAGGCACAAAAGCACGTTTCGCTTGAGGAGAGAATCACCACAAAACAGCATCAACTCGATAGATTCATGCTGTTAGTTGCAGGAGATACTCCAGGCTTCGAAGAGGCCAGTCGTGCACTGTACAGAAACAGCAAGGTCGGCTTTGAAAAAGCCATTCAATTTTGGCCTGAGGACCTCAAACAACTTTTATTGAGTAAGTTTAATGAGGTCGCAGAGATGCACAGCGGCAATTTGTAAAGTGAACTTACTATGACTCATCAACACGACAATATTTTTGTTAATGGCGCCTTACTGCCGGTTTTCTTTAAGACTGCTGCGCCTATTATTCTGATAATGCTGGTAAACGGCTCGTTTACCCTATTAGATGCCTATTTCCTGGGGAAATATGTAGGAGCTGAAGCATTAGCCGCAGTAACCTTAACATTCCCAATGTTTATGTTACTGGTAGCACTTTCTTCATTAATCTCCAGCGGATATTCGAGTGTATTGGCCAGATTACTCGGCGCGGGAGAAAAAGATAAAGCGAGGCAGGCATTTTCCCAAGCTATTACACTGGCTCTGGTGGTTTGCACTGTGTTGATGTTGTTATTTGTGGCTTGGGGTAAACAATTAACACTATTAGTTGCCAATGGCTCAGCAGATCTAGCAGGGATGGGGTACACCTATTTAACGATATTAATCTTCCTTTCCCCAACTCTGTTTATCAGTTCTGTGAATTCCGATACTTTGCGATGCGAAGGGCAACTGTCGCTAATGGCGATGGTTTCCCTTGCGTCGGTAATGCTCAATATTATTTTCAATTATATTTTTATTGCGCACTTGGAGATGGGGGTGGCCGGCTCTGCTTATGGCACTGCCCTTGCACAGGCAATCGCCCTTTTGATAGTGGCGTGCTATCGCCATTATGGCCGCACGGTGATTGATACACAGATTATCCGGATCTCAAGCAGGCGTGATTTTTGGCCTGGATACCTATCTTTGGGCTTACCATCCAGCTTAAGTTACATCGGTGTATCACTCACATCTATTGCTGTAATTTTTAGTATCCAGGCCTGGGGGGTTAGTAACTACGATGCGACAGTAGGAGCCTATGGGATCACTACCCGTATTATGACCTTTATCTTCCTGCCACTTCTCGGGCTGAGCCAGGCATTTCAGACTCTGATCGGCAATAATGTTGGCGCTAAAAGCTGGTCTCGGTCCGACAGCAGTATCAATATCGCTTTAACAGTAGCGTTCGGTTACTGCCTCGCTTTACAGCTTGGCGTGTTAATACTGAAAGACTCTTTGGGAGCCTTATTTGTCAGCGATAAACAGATTATTACAGAGGTTGCACGTATCCTGCCCATGATGACGCTGGTCTATTTTTTGGCCGGACCACTCATGATGATCAGCACATTTTTCCAGGCTATAGGCGATGCCAAACGTGCCGCCATTCTCGGAATTGCAAAAACTTACGTTTTCGTTTTGCCACTCATTTTGATTTTACCCCCACTCATGGGCGAAGTGGGAATATGGTATGCGGGTCCAGTCGCGGAACTCATGCTGCTTATATTAACGGCTTTTATCCTTTATCAGCGGGGACGCAATCACGGTCAAAAATATGGTTTATATGGTACTCAGCAAACATCCGGCTGATTATTTCCAATCCAAATAGAAAAACATTCCTGAAATATTTTTGAGATCAAATAAAAAAGGCCGCTTCGAAAGAAGCGGCCTTTTCACAGACAAGGTACTTACCCAGCTCTTACCAGCCAGTAACTTCCTTCAGAGCGTCGCCAATCTGAGCCAGGGAGCGCACGGTTTTAACACCCGCGTCTTCCAGAGCAGCGAACTTCTCGTCAGCGGTGCCTTTACCACCGGAGATAATCGCGCCCGCGTGACCCATGCGCTTGCCGGGAGGAGCCGTTACACCGGCGATATAGGAAACGACCGGCTTGGTAACATTTTCCTTGATGTAAGCCGCCGCTTCTTCTTCAGCAGTACCACCGATCTCACCGATCATAACAATCGCTTCGGTCTGCGGGTCATTCTGGAACATTTCCAGGATATCGATGAAGTTGGAGCCCGGGATGGGGTCGCCACCGATGCCCACACAGGTGGACTGACCGAAGCCGTAGTCGGTAGTTTGCTTAACCGCTTCATAGGTCAGAGTACCGGAACGGGAAACGATGCCCACTTTACCCGGCTTGTGGATGTGACCCGGCATAATACCGATCTTGCACTCACCGGGAGTGATCACACCCGGGCAGTTCGGGCCAATCAGGCGCACGCCCAGCTCGTCGCACTTCACTTTAGCGTCGAGCATATCCAGGGTCGGGATACCTTCGGTGATACAAACGATCAGTTTGATACCAGCGTTGGCCGCTTCCAGGATGGAATCCTTACAGAAAGGCGCAGGTACGTAGATTACGGAAGCTTCTGCACCGGTCTCTTCTACCGCTTCTTTCACGGTGTTGAATACCGGCAGGCCCAGGTGAGTCTGGCCGCCTTTACCCGGAGTTACACCACCAACCATCTTGGTGCCGTAAGCAATCGCTTGCTCGGAGTGGAAAGTACCCTGGGAGCCGGTGAAGCCCTGACAGATTACTTTGGTATCTTTGTTAATCAGTACTGACATGATTATTTACCCTCCGCAGCTTTAACCACTTGCTGAGCCGCATCGGTCAGGCTGGTAGCCGCGATAATGTTCAGGCCACTGTCGCTCAGAACCTTGGCGCCCAGGTCTGCGTTGTTACCTTCCAGACGCACAACAACCGGTACTTTAACGCCAACTTCTTTTACTGCGCCCACAACGCCTTCGGCGATCATGTCACAGCGAACGATACCACCGAAGATATTGATCAGTACGGCTTTTACGTTCTCGTCAGACAGGATGATCTTGAACGCTTCAACAACGCGCTCTTTGGTCGCGCCGCCGCCAACATCCAGGAAGTTAGCTGGCTTGCCGCCGTGCAGGTTGACGATGTCCATGGTACCCATAGCCAGACCAGCACCGTTTACCATGCAGCCGATGTTGCCATCGAGGGCTACGTAGTTCAGATCGAACTTGGCAGCGTGCGCTTCACGGGAATCTTCCTGGGAAGGATCGTGCATTTCGCGCAGGTCCGCGTGGCGGTACAGCGCGTTGCTGTCGATTACCACTTTGGCGTCCAGGCAGTGCAGGTTGCCTTCGGTAGTAATTACCAGTGGGTTGATTTCCAGCAGGGCCAGATCTTTTTCTTCGAACATTTTCGCCAGGCCGAGGAAGATCTTGGTGAACTGCTTAACCTGAGTCGGGTTCAGGCCCAGTTTGAAAGCCAGCTCGCGCGCTTGGTAAGGCTGAGCGCCTACCAGCGGGTCGATGGTGGCTTTCAGGATTTTTTCCGGAGTCTCTTCCGCTACTTTCTCGATCTCAACGCCGCCTTCGGTGGAAGCCATGAAAACGATACGACGGGTGGAGCGGTCAACAACGGCGCCAAGGTACAGTTCTTGGTCAATGTCGGTGCAGCTTTCAACCAGGATACGGGAAACAGGCTGGCCATTTTCATCTGTTTGATAAGTTACCAGGCGCTCGCCCAGCCACTTCTTGGCAAACTCTTCAATTTCTGCCTTGGAATCTACCAGCTTTACTCCGCCAGCCTTACCGCGGCCACCAGCGTGTACCTGGGCCTTTACTACCCACTTATCACCGCCAATTTCGTCAGCCGCTGCTACTGCCGCTGCCGGGGTTTCCGCTGCAATGCCTTTGGAAACCGGCAATCCGTATGCCGCAAACAGTTGTTTGCCCTGATACTCATGCAAGTTCATAGTCAATACCAATTCACATGTGAAATGTGTTTATTAATTGCAGATCTCTCTGCACCTGAAAGACAAAACTCAAAATTTCCGTCGTTGCAAATTTTGAATTCCGCAAATGAAACCGGGGCGCTAATTAATCAATAATTAGTGCCCCGATATCGAAATAACTTCTTACTTACGCTTCTTGCGATTTACGGTGTGAATCGCATGGCCGTTCACGCCCAATGCCGCTTCTTTCACGGTCTCAGACAGAGTCGGGTGTGCGAATACGGTCATACCGATATCTTCGGCGCTGGAGCCGAATTCCATCGCGATCGCTACTTGCTGAACCAGATCGGCAGCAGATGGGCCAACGATGTGGGCACCCAGTACACGGTCAGTTTCCGCGTGAGCGATGATTTTCACAAAGCCCTGGGTATCGTTGGCGGCCATGGCACGACCGTTGATCGCAAACGGGAAGCTACCTACGTTGTAGGGCTCGCCATCGGCCTTCACCTGCTCTTCGGTGCGACCAACCGCAGCGATTTCCGGGTGGGTGTAAATAACGTTGGGGATCACGTCGTAGTTCATCATTGGCTTCTGGCCGGCGATGCGCTCAGCGACTACAACACCTTCTTCAGAAGCCTTGTGCGCCAGCATCGGACCGCGTACCACGTCACCTATCGCCCATACGCCCGGTGCAGAAGTCATGCACAGGTCGTTAACGTAGATAAATCCACGCTCGTCCATCTTCACTCCGGCATCTTCAGTCAACAGGCCTTCGGTGTAAGGACGACGGCCAACGCAGACGATCAGCTTGTCGAAAGTTTCCTGGTGCTCTTTACCATCCTTGTCCTGGTAAGTAACAACCACTTCCTCGCCCTTCACTTCAGAGCCGGTTACGCGGCAAGCGAGGCGGATATCCAGGCCCTGCTTCTTGAAGATCTTCTGGGATTCTTTGGCAACCTGTTGGTCCATGATCGCCAGGAACTTATCCATCGCTTCCAGAACAACGACTTCGGAGCCCAGGCGATTCCATACTGAACCCAGTTCCAGACCGATAACGCCGGCACCGATAACGCCCAAACGCTTGGGCGTTTCAGAGAATTCCAGAGCGCCGGTAGAGTCGACAATAATTTTATTATCTACCGGAGCAGGCGGAATATTTACCGGTACAGAACCGGAAGCCAGAATGACATTTTCGGCTTCGTAGACAGTGCTGTTGCCTTCGTCGTCGGTCACTTCCACTTTCTTGTTGGCCAGCAGTTTACCGGTACCGAAAATGGAGGTCACTTTATTGGCGGTGAACAGGCCCGCTACGCCGCCGGTCAGTTTCTTAACGATCTCGCCCTTGCGCTCGATCATCTTGCTCACATCCATCTTGACCTTGCCGACTTCAATGCCGTGCACGTCGAGAGCATCTTTGGCCTCGTGGTACTTCCAGGAGCTGTCCAGCAGTGCCTTGGAGGGAATACAACCTACGTTCAGGCAGGTACCGCCGTTAACGTATTTACCTTCCTTGTTTTTCCACTTTTCAATACAAGCAGTCTTCAGGCCCAGCTGAGCGGCACGGATGGCAGCGACATAACCACCAGGACCAGAGCCGATTACGATTACGTCAAATTTTTCCGACATGATCAGTTCCAGATATTTCTAATGCAGTGTGATCGAGGGGCCCGCAGGCCCCAGAACTTATTTTTTAAACTTCGAGCAAGATACGCGCTGGATCTTCGATCATTTCCTTGATCGCTACCAGGAAGCCAACCGCTTCTTTACCGTCGATCAGACGGTGGTCATAGGACAGCGCCAGGTACATCATCGGCAGGATTTCCACCTTGCCATTTACCGCCATCGGGCGCTCCTGGATTTTGTGCATACCCAGAATTGCGGTTTGCGGCGGGTTCAGGATCGGAGTGGACAGCAGGGAGCCGAATACACCACCGTTGGTAATGGTGAAGGTGCCGCCAGTCATCTCTTCGATAGACAATTTACCATCGCGGGCGCGAACACCCAGATCGCGGATATTGTTTTCCATATCCGCCAGGCCCATATTTTCGGCGTTACGCAGAATTGGCACAACCAGGCCTTTCGGAGAGGAAACCGCTACACCGATATCCTGGTAGCCGTGGTAAACGATATCGTTACCATCGATAGACGCGTTCACCGCGGTGTAGCGCTTCAACGCTTCTACCGCAGCTTTCACGAAGAAGCCCATAAAGCCCAGGCGAGTGCCGTTGTGGGTCTTCTCGAACAGGTCTTTGTAGTTCTTGCGCAGGTCCATAATCGGCTTCATGTTCACCTCATTAAAGGTGGTGAGCATGGCGGTGGACTGGGAGGCATCCAGCAGGCGCTCAGCGATACGCTTGCGCATACGGGTCATAGGAACACGCTTCTCTACGCGCTCGCCCGGAGCAACCGCAACTTCAGCAACAGCAGCGGCAGGTGCAGCAGCAGCCGGCGCAGTACCCGCTTTCATTACGTCTTCCTTGAGAACGCGACCACCCTTGCCAGTGCCTTCAACACCCGCCAGGTCTACGCCCTTCTCAGCAGCCATTTTCTTGGCAGATGGCATGGCAATTTTGTCGCCAGCCGCAGGAGCTGCGGCTTCAGCAGCCGGAGCTTCTGCTTTTTCTTCCGCCGGGGCAGCGGCCGCGCCAGCGCCCGCTTCAAACTTGGCAATCACTTCATTGGAGAGAACGGTATCGCCCTCGTCCTTAATGATCTCGGAGAGAACGCCGTCTGCCGGCGCAACCACTTCCAGTACCACTTTGTCGGTCTCAATATCCACGATCAGTTCATCGCGGGACACGGCTTCACCGGGTTTTTTATGCCAGGTGGCGACAGTACCGTCCTGAACGGATTCCGGGAAAGTTGGCGCTTTAATCTCGATCGTCATTTTTCCTGTTTCCTGAGATTGTCTCTGCTTAAAATACTGCCGCCCGTTACTTGACGGTCAGCGCCTCGTTGATGAACTTATTCTGTTCTTCTAAATGGGTGGACATATAGCCCGCCGCAGGTGCCGCCGAAGGGGCGCGGCCCACGTATTCCAGGTCCAGCTTCGGATGCGTTTCCGCCAGCAGGCGACGCAAGTGATGCTGACTGTGGTACCAGGCGCCCTGGTTCATGGGCTCTTCCTGACACCAGGCAACACTCTTAATGTTCTTAAATGCGGATACCGCATCCACGAACTCCTCGTCCGGGAAGGGGTACAGCTGCTCGATACGTACGAACGCCACATCTTCCTGTTCGCGCTCCATGCGCGCTTCCAGCAGGTGGTAGTACACCTTGCCGGAACACAGGATCAGACGTTTAACCTTTGCCGGGTCCACCCCCTGGTCTTGAATCACATTTTGGAAACGACCTTCAGCCAGTTCTTCCAAGCTGGAAGTAGCGAGCTTGTGACGCAGAATCCATTTAGGGCTCATAATCACCAGCGGGCGGCGCATCGGGCGCACCGCCTGGCGACGCAGCAAGTGGAAGATTTGTGCCGGGGTAGTGGCGTTACACACCTGGATATTGTGCTCGGCACACAGCTGCATAAAGCGCTCGAGACGCGCGGAGGAGTGCTCCGGACCCTGGCCTTCATACCCGTGTGGCAACATCAATACCAGGCCGCACATACGACCCCATTTGTGCTCACCGGAAGTAATGAACTGGTCGATCACGACCTGGGCGCCGTTGGCGAAGTCACCGAACTGAGCCTCCCACACCACCAGGGATTTTGGCGTGGTAGTGGCATAGCCGTATTCGAATGCCAGTACCGCTTCCTCAGACAGCAGGGAATCGTACATGTAGAAAGGCGGCTGGTCCTCGAACATATGCTGCAAAGGCACATAGCTCTGACCGTCTTTCTGGCTGTGAATTACCGCATGGCGGTGAGAGAAGGTTCCGCGGCCCACGTCCTCACCGGTAAAGCGGACCATAAAACCCTCTTCCAGAAGGGTGCCGTAGGCCAGGGTTTCCGCCATACCCCAATTAAGCGGCAGGGCGCCACCGGCCATCTTGCGGCGATCATCATAAATCTTGGAAACCTGACGCTGCATCACAATGCCATCGGGCACCGTGGTCATACGATTGGCGACGTCCTGAAGTTTCGGCATTGCGAAACCGGTGTCTGCAGGCACCTGCCAGTCGTGGCCCAGGTAGGGACTCCAGTCTACAAACATGGACGAGTCCGGCTGCTTAACCAGACCAGTGGCCACATCTTCACCCGCATCCAGCTTATCGCGGTAGTCGTTCGCCAGCTTGTCCGCTGCAACCTTGTCCAGGATGCCCTCTTCCACCAACTTCTCGGAGTAGAGAGTGCGAGTGGTTTTGTGCTTGCGGATGGTCTGGTACATCAGCGGCTGGGTGCCGGATGGGTCGTCGGTCTCGTTGTGACCGCGACGGCGATAGCAGACCAGATCGATGACGATGTCTTTCTTGAATTCGTAACGGTAATCGACAGCCAGCAGAGCCGCCAATACGACCATTTCCGGATCGTCGCCATTCACGTGCAGCACCGGTGCATCGATCATTTTGGCGGGATCGGTGGAGTACTCAGTGGAGCGGGCATCTTCGCGCTTGCTGGTGGTAAAGCCCACCTGGTTGTTCAGTACGATGTGCACAGTACCACCGGTGTAGTAACCGCGGGTCTGGGACATCTGCAGGGTTTCCTGCACAACACCCTGGCCGGCAAAAGCCGCGTCGCCGTGGATATTGATCGGCATTACCTTCTCACCAGCAGCATCTTTGCGGCGGTCCTGACGGGCGCGCACAGAGCCAACCACTACAGGCGCACTGATTTCCAGATGCGATGGGTTAAAGGCAAGGGCCAGGTGAACTTCACCACCGGGGGTCATTACGTTGGAGGAGAAACCCTGGTGATATTTCACATCACCAGAGGTATCGAGGGTTTTCTTACCTTCGAACTCCTGGAACAGATCCGCAGGGTTCTTGCCGAGGATATTCACCAGGGTATTCAGGCGGCCGCGGTGGGCCATGCCGATCACAATTTCCTTCACCCCGTAAGTGCCGGAGCGGCGGATCAGCGCATCCATCATCGGGATCAGGCTCTCACCGCCCTCCACACCAAAGCGTTTGGTGCCTGGGTATTTGGAATCCAGGTGACGCTCCAGGCCTTCTGCGGCAGAGAGACGCTGTAGAATTTCAATTTGGATATCGGTGCCAAAGTTGGCCTTGGACTGGCTGCGCTCCAGGCGCTGCTGGAACCACTGCTGCTCTTCCAGATTGGAGAGATGCATGATCTCCGCACCCAGATTGCCACAATAAGTCCGCTCCAAGCCCTCTACGATTTCACGCAGGGTCGCCTCTTCTCTGCCAAGGAACAGGCTACCGGTATTGAAGGTGGTATCGAAATCACCTTCAGTCAGGCCGTGGTAGCTCAACTGCAGGTCGGGCACCTGTTCGCGGGCCATCAGGCCGAGCGGGTCCAGGGTAGCTTTCTTATGGCCGCGATGGCGGTAGGAATCGATCAGCTGCAGAACCTTGATCTGCTTGCGCTCGTGCTCAAGATTAATAGAGCCGGAACCGGAGCCTGGTGCCGCCACAGGGCGGGCGCGATGCTTGCTGAGCAGTTCGAAGTGCTGGCGCACTGCGGCGTGGGAAACGTCGCTGCTACCGCCAACGCGGGGGAGGCTGTCGAAGTAATTGCGCCACTCCTCCGGTACACCGTTGGGGTCGTGCAGATAGGTCTCGTAAAGCTCCTCCACGTAGGCGGCATTGCCCCCGGAGATATGGGAGCTACGCCACAGCTGCTCCATGGTACTTTCGTGCATTTTGATGCCTACCTCGATTGCAGTGGGCTCTTATTTGCCTAAGCCACTGCGCTTTCCTTTCACTCACAAAAGGGGAGGCGCATAAAGCCACCTCCCCTTTTCAATTAGTTGCCGGTTCTCACCGGCTTTATCATTAGATAAGCGCCTTACCTGGCACCGGACCCACTACAAGTGGCCCCTAACGGGTCGATTAATGACCCGGATTCCCCTATACCGCACGCGTCAGCAGCATATTGCGAATATGGCCAATGGCGCGCGTTGGGTTCAATCCCTTTGGACACACATTCACACAGTTCTGGATACCGTGGCAGCGGAATACGCTGAAAGGATCGTCCAGGTTTGACAAGCGCTCGTCAGTGGCCAGATCGCGACTGTCCGCCAGGAAGCGGTAAGCCTGCAGTAAGCCGGCCGGGCCTATAAACTTATCCGGATTCCACCAGAAAGACGGACAGGCAGTGGAACAGCAGGCACACAGGATACACTCGTACAGGCCATCGAGCTTTTCGCGATCTTCTGGAGATTGCAGGCGCTCAATCGCCGGAGCCGGAGTGTCATTTTGCAGGTACGGCTCGATCTTTTTGTACTGCTCGTAGAACTGCTCCATATCCACGACCAGGTCGCGGATTACCGGCAAGCCGGGCAGCGGACGCAGGACCAGCTTACCTTTAGGGGCAGCTTCAGACAGTGGCGTAGTGCACGCCAGGCCATTGCGGCCTGAAATATTCATACCGTCGGAGCCACACACACCCTCGCGACAGGAGCGGCGGAACGACAGGGTCGGATCCTCGGCCTTCAGCAGCTCCAGAACATCCAACACCATCAGGTCCTTGCCCTTGGTGTCCAGCTCATAGTCCTGCATATACGGCGCTTTATCGGCTTCCGGGTTGTAACGGTAAATGCTTACTTTCAACATACTCTATTCCGCTCCCGAATCAGTAGGTCCGAGCTTTCGGTTCAAAGGCTTCCATGGTGTTCGGTGCGAAGTTTACCGCACGCTTGCCGACACGTTTCTCAGCCGGGAAATACATGGAATGACACAGCCAGTTTTCATCGTCGCGCTCCTGGAAGTCTTCGCGGGCATGGGCACCGCGGCTCTCAGTGCGGGTCTCCGCGGCAATTGCAGTAGCCTCAGCAACTTCCAACAGGTTCTGCAGCTCCAGGGCTTCAACACGGGCAGTATTAAACGCGCGGCTTCTGTCGTCCAGGCGCACATTTTCAATACGCCCACGCAGATCAGCCAGCTTCTTCACACCTTCTGCCATGTAGTCGCCGCGACGGAATACGCCGAAGTGATTCTGCATCACACCCTGCAGCTCTTTGCGCAGGTCGGCAGCTTTCTCGCCGGTTTCGTTGGTTTCCAGACGGTTCAGACGAGCCATAGCGGCTTCGATATCGGACTCGGAAGCTTCGCGGTGCTCGATACCTTCGCGCAGGGCCTTCTCGATAAACAGGCCGGAAGCCCGTCCGAATACCACCAGGTCCAGCAGGGAGTTGCCACCCAGACGATTAGCGCCGTGCACGGATACACAAGCAACCTCGCCACAGGCATAGAAGCCGTCAATGATCTGGTCGTTGCCGGCAGCGTCCTGGGTCAGGGCCTGACCGTGAACGTTGGTGGGAATACCGCCCATCATATAGTGACAGGTCGGCACTACCGGGATCGGCGCCTTAACCGGGTCGACATGTGCAAAGGTCTTAGATAGCTCACAGATACCGGGCAGACGGCTGTTGAGCAGCTCTTCACCCAGGTGATCAAGCTTCAGGAATACGTGATCGCCTTCCGGACCACAACCGCGACCGTCGAGGATCTCCAGCACCATGGAGCGGGCTACAACGTCGCGGGACGCGAGGTCTTTAGCATTGGGGGCGTAGCGCTCCATAAAACGCTCGCCGTCTTTGTTGATCAGGTAACCACCCTCACCGCGACAGCCTTCGGTCACCAGAACACCGGCACCATAAATGCCAGTTGGGTGGAACTGCCACATCTCGATGTCCTGAACCGGCATACCGGCACGCAGGGCCATACCGACACCGTCACCGGTATTGATGTGTGCATTGGTGGTGGAAGCGAAGATACGACCGGCACCACCGGTAGCGAATACGGTCGCCTTGGACTTGATAAATACCACTTCGCCATCTTCGATGCACATGGCGATAACACCAACAACGGCACCATCCTGGTTTTTCACCAGGTCAATGGCAAACCATTCATTCAGAAATTCGGTTTTATGTTTTACGTTGTTCTGGTACAGAGTGTGCAGCAACGCGTGGCCGGTGCGGTCAGCAGCGGCACAGGTACGGGCAGCCTGACCACCACGGCCGAAGTCTTTGGACTGGCCACCAAAAGGACGCTGGTAAATACGGCCTTCTTCAGTACGGGAGAACGGCAGGCCCATGTGCTCCAGTTCGAACACGGCTTCCGGACCTACGGAACACATATATTCGATCGCTTCCTGGTCACCGATATAGTCGGAACCCTTAACGGTATCGTACATGTGCCAGCGCCAATCGTCATTGGGGTCGGAGCTGGCGATCGCACAGGTAATACCGCCCTGGGCGGACACTGTGTGAGAACGGGTTGGGAATACTTTGGTAATTACCGCAGTCTTGTAACCTGACTGGGCCATCTGCAGGGCAGCGCGCATACCAGCACCACCACCGCCAATTACAATCCCATCAAAAGAAATAGTACGCATATTCGCCATTGTTTATACACCCCAAAGAATTTCAATGCCCCACACCGTGTACAACACGGCAACCGCAGCCAGAACCACTTCTACGAACAAGCGCAGAACAGTGGCTTTACCGCCCATCATCCGATTGGTGATGTAATCGGTAACCACGGACCAGAGGCCAATCCAGGCGTGAATAATGGTGGAAAGCAGAGCAACCAAGCTGAATACGCGCATCCAGCGCTGGGCGAACAGCTCAGACCAGGCTTGGTAGCCAAAGTCTTTAGTGAAAAAGATAAAGCCCACTATAAAGAGGACATACGCGAGCAGTATCACTGCGGTAACTCGCTGGTAGAGCCAGTCGAAAGTGCCGCTACGGCCGAAGCTAGTTACTGTTCTTACCACAACCATACTCCCACTAAAAGAATAAGGATTACACTCACCACCAGCACCGTAATAGCACTGCGACGGCCGCCCTCAAGGCTCTCACCCATACCCATATCCATAAACAGGTGACGCACACCCGCCACCAGATGGTATATAAGAGCTGCCAGAGAGGCCCATAGGATGAGCTTGGCTGGAATACTATTAAATGCTGCCGCGACATCGGCGAAGCCTTGCTCTGATTCCAGACTGGCATCGAGCATGCAGAGCAGAAGCGCTACAACGGCGAAGAGCACAACGCCAGAAATTCGATGCAAAATGGAAACCAAAGCGGCAGCGGGAAGCTTTATAGTGGAAATGTCTAAATTGACAGGTCTGTTTTTGTTCACAGGAAAAACACCTTGTTGCCCTGAACGACCGGGCGCCCGTTAGCTTTTCAATGGAGGGACGAGCTGCTTGCTGATCACTTTGCACTCGACCTGTTGAAGCCTTGTACAAAGTAGCCGTACCATGGCGCAAGCCGCGCGGATTATAGGCATTCAATAGTCAAAACACAACGAACGCCTGGGAAACTGCCGGCTTTGGCGGTCTTCATGACCTGTCAATTGGCGCCGCGGGATTTCCGCAGATTTTCACGCCTCACTCCAGGCAAAAGCTCTACAGGCCCGCCCTGTCGCCAGATATCCTGTTGCCCGCAGACTGACCGTCCACTCCTTTTGGTTTGACAATTTGAGGCCCGGCACTTAAGTTTGGCCCGCTCAAAAGGCTGCCAGCACCCGAAAATCCTAGGAAAAGGCCGCCATAAGAACAGTTTTAGGAGTCCGCAATGTCCGATAAAAAAGCGCAACTCACAGTCGATGGTATCGACGGCGCGATAGAGATGCCCGTACGATCTGGCACCCTCGGCCCAGATGTTGTCGATGTCGGTAACCTGACCGGCAAAGGCTTATTCACCTATGACCCGGGCTTCGTATCCACTGCCTCGTGTGAATCCAAGATTACCTTTATCGATGGCGGCAAGGGCCAACTGCTGCACCGCGGCTACCCCATCGAACAACTGGCAGAAAAATCCGACTACCTGGAAACCTGCTATCTGTTAATGAACGGCGAACTGCCAGATGCCGAGCAGAAAAAGAAGTACGTAGACACCATCATGTCTCACACTATGGTACATGAGTCCCTGGTTAGCTTCTTTAAAGGCTTCCGTTACGACGCCCACCCAATGGCCATGATGTGTGGCGTAGTAGGCGCCCTCGCCTCCTTCTATCACGACTCCCTGGATATCAACAATCCACAGCACCGTGAAATTTCCGCACACCGCCTGATCGCAAAAATGCCAACCCTGGCTGCCATGTGCTACAAGCATTCCCAAGGCATGCCCTTCATGTACCCGGATAACAGCCGCAGCTACTCCGAAAACTTCCTGCACATGATGTTTGGCAACCCTTGCGAAACCAGTAAGGTCGATCCGGTTGTCGCCAAGGCGATGGATATCATCTTCCTGCTGCACGCAGACCACGAGCAGAATGCCTCCACCTCTACTGTGCGCCTGGCCGGCTCCTCCGGCGCCAACCCGTTCGCATGTATCTCTTCCGGTATTGCCGCCCTGTGGGGACCTGCACACGGTGGAGCCAACGAAGCTGTACTGAACATGCTGCAGGAAATCGGTGATGAGAGCCGCATCGATGAGTTTGTTAAACGCGCCAAAGACAAGAACGACCCCTTCCGCCTGATGGGCTTTGGCCACCGCGTTTACAAGAATTTCGATCCGCGCTCCCGCGTAATGCAAGGCATCTGTGATGAAGTTCTGGGTGCTATGGGTGCAGAGAATGATCCGCTGCTGAAGATCGCCAAAAAGCTGGAGAAAATCGCCCTTGAGGACGATTACTTCGTGGAGAAAAAGCTCTACCCGAACGTAGACTTCTACTCTGGCATTATTATGAAAGCGATCGGTATTCCCACCGATATGTTCACCGTAATCTTTGCCACTGGCCGCACCGCAGGCTGGATCGCCCACTGGAATGAAATGATTTCCAACCCGTACAAGATTGGCCGCCCGCGCCAGCTCTACACTGGCTACACTCAGCGCGACTATGTCCCCCTGGAACAGCGCTAATTAGCTCCCCAAAAAAAGCCCGGCACCACCGGGCTTTTTTATGCGTCTTGAACAAATAAATATTCAACACAATTTTAATAGCGCAATAGTGGTTTCACGCAAAAAATGTGACACGCACCTCATTTTTTAAATTTTGCTCAAATCCCCTTCCCTATTTGGCAGTAAATAAGCTGTCATCCAATGTAAAATCCGCCGCTCCCCGGCCATAGCGAAATAACACTGCGTTCCCACTCGGCAGTTACTTTCCATCCGCGGAACTCCTTACTCGTACAAACACAAAACCACAATACTAA
The DNA here is from genome assembly GCF_052467165.1 of Microbulbifer variabilis. Lineage (NCBI taxonomy): Bacteria > Pseudomonadati > Pseudomonadota > Gammaproteobacteria > Cellvibrionales > Microbulbiferaceae > Microbulbifer > Microbulbifer variabilis. The sequence continues at coordinate 996,597 of NZ_CP174301.1, read as the reverse complement.
TTAAGGGCACAGCATATGCTTAGCTTTATCTCCGGTATGTTCCGAAGTAGCAAGTCGGAAGAGTCTGCCGACCTGGAAGAAAAATACACCCGCAGTACCTATGCCGGCTCCAAGGGCGCCCGCACAATCTCTTATGACCCAACATTAATTAAAGCCCTGGAAGACGATCACCGTCACCTGATCGGAATTTTTCAGCGTATGTGGTCTGAGGGTTTTGAAAAACAGAACTACCGCCAGCTATCGCAACTATTAACCCAGTTTAAGTCTGGCTTTCAAGCGCACCTGATCAAGGAAAACGTGCGTTTCTATGTCTATCTGGAACAAGCACTGGCCGGCGATGCCCACACGCTGCAGGTAGTTAAAGACTTTCGTACTGACATGAACGAAATTGCCAATGCTGTGGTGCAATTCTGTAAGCGCTACAACCACGAGGCATTTACTCCAGAGATGGTTCGCGATTTTAAGATGGACTACCAAAAGATTGGCGAAGCACTTACTCGCCGTACTGCATTGGAAGAAAAAGAACTCTACGTTCTTTACCAACCCTCCTGACAAAAGCTTCTCCAATCAGTGGAATATACTGTTACTTCAGCTCTACAGGAATTGGGCGCAAGCCGCTGAGTAAGCAATAACTTATTGAATAAAAATCCACGGGAATTTCACTGCGGCCCACAAGGACGGGGCGCAATTTCCCAACCCTCAGAAAATAAAGCACCACTGCATCTCCACTTAATCAAAGACTCACTAGAAAATAGTTTCTTACAGGCTCCCCCCACTAAAGCAATTTGTCAAAATTCATCGAACAAGCACCTGCTCTACTTATTTGCAATTTGGGCAAGCCCCAAAAAAGTGCGCAATTACAATAACTTAATAAAACTTTCCATCCAGACCTCCCTTAACTTCCTATTCTCTATCGTCATTCTTATTCAACACTAGACGTTTATTTAATTTTGTTTAAACATAGGGGAATTAGAATTTAAAAAAAATTTCCGTGATGGGATATTGGTCTAAGAAGTTCTGATAGCTTTGTGGCTTAAAAACAAGAATGACAAAAAGGCCAGTAGTAAAAGCCGGAGTACTTGGGGGAAATATGACTGAACTAGAAAGTTCAGCTGCTCGACAATATACGCCAGATAGCACCCACACCAGTGATAGCAGCTATCCGATTTATGTGATTGTGGGTACCGGGCCCGTCGGGGTCCGCTGCGCACAAAAACTCCTGGAATTCTGTGACGAAGCTCAAATTGTTATTTATGGAGCAGAAATAGAATCACCTTATAACCGAGTAAAGCTCTCACAATATCTCTCTCGCCATGTGGATCGGGAGGAGCTCGACAACCCAATCCTCGGAAAGACTGATCACAGGCTTGCCGAATATATCGATCGGAAAATTGTGGCGATTGATCGCGCAAACAAAACGGTCACCGATGCCGAGGGCAATATACAACCCTATACCAAGCTGATCCTTGCTACAGGCTCCAATCCGACCATTCCTCAAATCCCCGGAGCGAACCTACCCAGTGTTTATCCATTTCGCAGTCTGCGTAACACGAATGACCTGATTGCCCTACGTGAGCGCCACGCGGACATTTGCGTTATCGGCGCCGGTGCGCTCGGGCTTGAAGCTGCAACCGCACTAAAGACCCCAAAAAATTCCGTCACCCTACAATCACGCGGTAAATTACTCAGTGGCCTGCTTGGTGAAGAGGGAGAGGAGTTTCTGAAGTCCTCCTTGTCAGCACTCGGCGTTGAACTTAAAGTCGGCAATGCCCTTAAGGCGATTGAGCAGCACGAAGAAAACAACATTCTGCAGTTTTCTGATGGTGAGTACCTGAACGTAGATGCCATAGTTCTATGTACGGGTATCCAGCCTGAGGTCACACTCGCCCAACAAAGCGGTCTGGAAACCGAGCGGGGAATTGTTGTTAACGAGTGGATGCAAACCTCCGATCCCGACATTTACGCAATTGGAGAGTGCGCTGAGCATGACCGTAAGGTTTATCAGCTGGTGCGCCCCGGTTATGAACAAGCTGAGAGTTGCTGCTCACATATTCGCCGCAATCATGGCGGTGAGGTGCTAGAGCGCCCCTACTCCGGAAGTTACACCGATATCCAGCTTAAAATTGCCCATATTCCCTGTGCAATTATTGGGGATGTCGCCTCGGACAATCTCAAGCAAGGGGATGATGTACAGAGCTACATCTACCGCAACCGCTTCAAGGGAATTTACCGGCGCCTGTTCGTCAGGGATGGGCTTATCCTCGGCGCCGTCTATATTGGTAGCTGGGATGAGGCCAGTAGTCTGCGCCAAGCCGTGGCCCAGGAAGAAAAAATTAGTCAACGCGCCTTCAGTGACTTCGAAAGTGAGGGGCGTCTATTTGGCAAGAAAAAAACCAATAGCATCAAGGATTTTCCTGATGGCTATCTGGTGTGCCAATGTAATTCAGTCAGTAAAGGGGAACTTTGCAAAGCCATTTCTGATGGCAAGCGCACTCTCAACGAGTTACAGCAGGCCACCACCGCGGGTTCTGTATGCGGCAGTTGTCGCCCTCTGATGGCAGAGTTATTGGATGCTCCTGTTCCCAACCTGGTGATGCGCCATGCCAAAGGTATACTAATTACCTCGCTCATATCATTACTCCTCATAGCGCTGGCATTTTTGATGCCCTCCCCCCCAGTCTCAGACACCGTACAATCGGGACAACTCTGGGACAAATTGTGGTATGACAATTTCTGGAAGCAGGTTACCGGTTACAGCATATTAGTGCTGTGTATATTTACTGCCGCTCTCAGTGTACGCAAGCGCTGGAAAAAAATAACTCTCGGGCATATGGACCATTGGCGTTACGCACACAGTTTGATTGGCGTTGTCGCCCTTGCAACACTTGCAGTGCATACAGGGTTTCGCCTTGGGAAAAATCTCAATCTGGTCCTGATGTTGGTGTTTCTGGGGGTAACTGCAACCGGCTCACTGGTCGGTGTCTTTATGGCTCGCAATCATCACTGGACGGATCTCAGGCTGCGCGAACACCGCAAGTGGTGGTCTCGCATTCACTACGCCCTGCTCTGGGCGCTGCCGGTACTCCTTGCTTATCATATTCTCGCTGTTTATTACTTCTAAATGAAATCTTATCAATTTAAATTCTGGCATTACGGCCTGTTGCTGACGCTCACTGTTGGTTCATTGGCTGCGTACAACCTAACCGTAGCCGATAAGTCATTATTCGTAACCGGTGAGCCTACCCATGGGCACCATCAAATAGAGCTCGCATGTACTTCCTGTCACGCAGATGGTTTTGCTGGACAAGATGCAATCCAGAAGTCCTGCCTGAACTGCCATGCGGAAGAACTGGAGCTCGCCGACGACTCCCATCCGCGGAAGAAGTTTCTCGATCCCAGAAATGCTCAATTACTAGAGACTCTTGATGCGCGTCAGTGCATTAGTTGTCACACAGAACACAAGCAGGAAATTACTCGTGAAATGGGTGTAACCCTAGCCGGGGATTTTTGCTTCCACTGCCATAGCGATATTGCCGAGGAACGCAGTAGTCACCAGGGTATGGGCTTCGAAACCTGTGCCAGTGCCGGCTGCCATAATTATCATGACAATGGCACTCTCTATGAGGACTTCCTGATTGCCCATGTTGGGCAACCCGACCTTCTTGATGAGGCAAAACTGCCAGCACGCACCGCAATGGCTGCCTGGTTGCGGAAAAACCCGAACAAAGAACCGCTGCAATTGACTCATGCTGACCTGAAAGTTGAAAGTAGGAGTACAGAAATTGCAGCTGCTTGGGCGCAAAGCGCTCACGCTCAGGCAGACGTGAATTGCACCAGCTGCCACGCTGACGGGAAAATGCAATTTAACAGTGTGGAAATTCTTGAGCAGTGTGCCAGCTGTCACAGCGAGCAGAAAGAGTCTTTCACCCAAGGCAAACATGGCATGCGCCTCTCTTCCAAACTGCCCGAAAATTTTGCTGAACAGGTCGGTGCCATGTCTCCTCAACTGGCCAGGACTCCTATGCAGAGTAATGCATCAGGTGAGTTAAACTGTATCAGCTGTCACGGCCCTCACGAAGTAGACCTGCAATATGCTGCAGTAGAGGCATGCCTCAGTTGTCATAGTGATGAGCACAGCCTGGCCTATAAAGAGTCCCCCCATTTTAATGCGTGGGAGTCTAACCCCGAGCAGGGTGCCAGCTGTGCAAGCTGCCATCTCCCACGGGAAGCCCATAGTGAACAAATCGTGGTGAATCACAACCAGAACCATAATCTCCGCCCCAACGAAAAAATGTTACCGGTTTGCCTAAATTGCCATGGGGCTGAGTTTTCCTTGGCAGCAATGGCAGACAAAAAATTGATCTCTCAGAATTTCAAGTATAAACCTGCGGATAAACACGAGACATTTGACTTGATTCGTGACCGTATTGCGAAGATTTCCAACAGCAAAAATAAGCAAACACAATCCCAATAGGAGGGGAACACTATGCGTATTGCCGCTTGTTTTATCGCCGGACTGGCACTGCTCACTGGCTGCGAAAAAAATCAGGGAGTTGCGCCCGAGCGAATGGCGGATGCCATCTTTGCCGTGATTGAGGCGGATCGAGCAAACTACACCAACAAGGTAGTTAACCGTTTGCAGAATGAAGAGAAAATTCTGGACGCTGACGAACACTGGCAGGATAAAAAATTACTGCCGCTACCCGCGCAAATGATGCGTATGGGAGCCGAGCGTGTTGCAGAAAAAGACTCTGGTTTTAACTATGCCCTGCTATCCCTTTGGCCTGTTAACAAGCAGAATAAACCGCGCACTGATATGGAAAAAGAAGGGCTACAGTATGTAATCGATAACCCAGGTAAGAATTTTTACGGCCGTGAAAAACTGGGCGACACAGAATACTTTACTGCAGTCTATGCTGATGTCGGCGTATCCCCCGCTTGCGTCAGCTGCCACAATGACCATGTGGACAGTCCACGAGACAACTTTGAACTCGGAGAAACTATGGGTGGTGTAGTTATCCGTATCCCGCTCTGACTTATAAATAGCACAATCTTAAAGGGGCCTTCATTGGGCCCCTACGCCTTCCTATGCTCAACGCATCAGTACTTGGGCCCGTCAAGTCCTACTTTATTTCTGATTTTTCGCACAATCTCCAACCAATCAAATTTTTTAGGAAAACTAAGCACCTAACTCATAAGAGTTGGGCGAATTGAGCGCTTTCGCGGACCGAGATCAGCAACTTAAATTTGAGCTGCTTACAATTAATTAGCGGCCGAAATCATTTCGACCGCTCCCTCTTTCAATTGACTGGCTCTACTCCCGCTGCAACCTCGCTGAAATCATTCAGACCAGTGGTCACCCGCTGTGGGCCTATTTCCGGGTAAGTCCAGTCTCCATTACGGACCGCTTATTGTTTCACTTCGCTCCGCGAAGCACACCTAGGCATTAATATATTAGTCACTCAAAGAGGGATATCAAAGAAGATAGATATTGCACTTAAGAATTTGGACAAATAGGAAAAACTTATAAAAGCTTTTCAAGTGTTACTTTGCTTTAATGGGGTGATAAGCCCCTGCAACCCTTCAACTTTGATTTCCAAAGTCAACGCCATCAGTTGCCCCAGTCTCCCCTCGGGAAATCCTTTTTGGGAGAACCAGAGCAAATACTCTTCAGGAAGATCAATAAGCGCTCGCCCCGTATATTTGCCAAAAGGCATCGGCGTCCGCGCTACCTCTATTAGGTACTGTTTTTCAAACATATCAAAATCCGACAAAACTTCACTTTTGTGCTATAGCAAGCTCTCGCCCTGGAAATTTGTTGCTGCTTTCTGCCCACCTTACACTGGCTCCGAAATTGTTCGGCCTAATCCGCCGTTCCTATACCTCAGGCAATTACTAACAGAGGTGCCTATGCGTATTAAAGCTATTAAATATCTCAGCCTGGCAGCTGTGCTCAGCGCTAGCCTGGGAGGCCAAGGCTGTGCCAATATGAGTGATACCGACCGCCGAATAGGCACCGGGGTTGGCATTGGGGCCGTTACCGGCGCCCTGATTAGCGGCGGACGTCCAGGCGGTACCGCTGCAGGGGCAGTTATTGGGGCTGGAGCCGGCTATCTCTACGACAGGGAGCGCAAACGTAGAGACTACTATCGTTATCGCGGTCGCTACTATCGCTACTAATTTACTGCTATCGATCCAGGACAGGAACAGACAGTCAGTAGATAATGGTCTACGGGTGGGTGCAGCTTAAAGCCGCCCCCACCCTTAATGTTAAGAAAAGACGCTTCCCCAACCATTAAAGGAGCTGTCTAATCACATTGATTCAACCTGGACAGAAATTACCGGTGGGAAACATCCTTAGAGTAACCGGGTCTTATTTTTTCCACAGCGCTCACAACGATACTCAGTGACCAGCTTTCCCTGTTTAACATCAAACTTACGCTCGGTGATCACCTTCCATTTATGGAAACCCTCTCTACACAGGGTTTTCCCCTTGTGTTTCTGCCAGGCAGTTTTCTTTTTAAAAGGGATTACATCTCCCATATATTTTCACACATCATATTTTGAATTCTAACTATCATTTGGAATAATAAAAACTGAACTCCAGTTAAAAAACTAGCAAATGTATGCTTCCGGAGCGGAGCCTAGGCCACGCTAAAATGAGACGTACTATAACTATTCATCGTTAATCTTGGCAAGCATATACAAGCTTTTATCATATGACTAAGAATCAATTGACCGAACAGTCAACTTCTATTCTCTCTTTAAAGCTAAGAGCCCCATAAACATACAAAGCCTACTTAATCTTAATATTCTAAAGCTAGTTAAATCTCTTGAATGAGAGGCTTATGAGCGAAGCTGGCAGAGAGGTTAACCTTGACTCCACCTATCAACTGAAGCATCAATAGTGAAGACTCTAATTGGCAGTCAGAAGCTTTACGATTTAATGAATAGAGCCCACCGTAAAATCAACTGACATTTTGAATATTAATTTTTACCAAAATACCTGTTTTCAACTTCTTTCTTAAGTGTAAAATTTAAATACCGGTGCATTAATGTAATTCTCTCTATGCCTTGGTAATAGCCGAGAATTTTTACTGGAAAGGCCTAATAAACTATAACGCCCTATATATGTAGATTCATCAACCTTATCAATATGGATTAAGATTTTAATTTTGGATAATTGTTTGAGGATAACGTTAATAAAAACTTGCTTAGTGGTGTTACGAATAAAATTAACTAGACTCCGGGTATTCGGTATGGGTCCCATACTACCCAGAAAAACTCTCAAAAAAAATGAGTAGTCTAACTTAAGAACCGCAATATTGCCTCTAAAATCAATCGGCTTAACGGTAATCAATTGCATTCAAAATAGTCATTTTCCTACTTCACATCTCCCAACCACTTTCTCTAAATTTGTGATCTTGATCTTATTCGGAAATTGATTTTTATCAATCGACAATTCCAGTATTCACAAGGGAATTGTTTGCCTACGAGAATCCTTCTGGCTAGGAGGTTGGAGTTTCTACCCACGCAGCCAATCATATTTTACAACTGCACTGCAATGGACAATCAATTACTCCAACTGCAGTGCAACTTGATTAAATACACATGAAATCACTAAAAAACAAGCACCTTGTGAAAACTTCAATTAGACGAAGAAAACACAAAACTCTTCACAGAATATTATTTAGTACTTAATCTACAGGACATACTCGAATTATATGGCCATCTGGATCTTCAACAAGAAAAGTACGGCCAAAGACCTCATTGTAAGGTTCTTTCGCAAACTTGATTTCGGTATTCTCTCGCCAATTCTCATAAAGAGAATCTACATCTTCACTAGAAGGCAACATAATACCAATCTCAGAGAAACGAGGGGTATCAGCATTTGGCTCTGCTCCCCCTGTCCAAAGGGCAAATAATGCTTCGCCATCCGCTGCAAATGCCACATAACGAGGACTGGAAAATATCGGATCTGAATTGAAAAGCATTTTGTAAAAGCCCGTTGAACGTTCAATATCAGACACGTAGATAAGTTGAAGATTAGGTTTGGGGGATACTTTAATCATATAACTTCACTTCCCTAAAGCAGGTTAAAAAATCCTGTACCAAATTAATTATACAAGGCCTAAAAATCAGCAGCAAGAATAGTTTTATCGCTGGATGCTGATATCTATAGAAAATAAATAAATAAATTTTAATAGTGTACAATCAAACAAAATCAATATATTTTAAACACTAAGGTCGCTGATTACATTGCACAGTCAAAAATTCGAGCATTGGAAAATTACAACTCTAAATATTAACAACAAACTCCGTACCGAAAATTCGTCCCTTATTTAAAATTGTAAATGTCGATTCCTGGCTATAAATTGGCATACTGGTATTAAGGCCTTCCGTTACTTCATTAAGAAGATTACGGCCATAAAGCGAAAACTTCCAGCCACCATCAGCTGGTTCTATCGAAAGGTTCACTTCGAGCATATCTGCCGCGCTCAGCACACCGCGATTGTTATCGTCATAGAATTGTCTGTCCCGGTGATTGAAAGCAACACTGCCACTGAAAATGCCAATAGAGCCAATATCTTGGGAATAGATTACCGAGGCACCATAACTCCAAGGAGCTAAACGCGGCAGGCTCAGCTTCTTATCAAAACTATTAATTTCCCCATCTTCATTAAAATCATAAAATATATGTGTATATTTATCATCCATATATCCAATATGACCAGTAAATGAAATTTTGTTCGATAGGTATACTTGACTTTCTAACTCAACACCCAATATCTGTGCATCCGCAGCATTAGTTATTGTTTGAAAAGTAACATTATCCTGTCCTATAAAGGAAATTTCCCTCTGAAGATCGTGAATCTCGTTATAGAAAGCCGATAAATTAACTCGTGTGGTATTTGAGAAATCTTTTTTGACACCAACCTCATAGGCATCCTGTTTTTCTGGATCGAATGGGCCAGGAATTGTGGTATCGTTATTACGGAAATTGTAGCCACCACTGCGAAATCCGCGAGTCCAAAAAGCGTAAACCTGAGTATCATCATCTGGTACCCATTGAAACCCAAATTTTGGAGTATAGGCTTTCCACTCTTCATTGTCATTGAACGTCACATTACAACTTTGTCTCATGAGGCTGCATCCACTAGGCACGAGATCTGCAAGGGCCGCTTCTTTTTCTTCGTGGGTAAAGCGAATACCTGCATTTAATAGCCAATTTTCAGATAAGTGCCAATCTGTTGAAGCAAAAAAGCCCAAAGTTTTATAGGTCTGATCCCCACCACCAGTTAAACGTAACGCTCCAGTATTCACCAACCGGTCTTCGATATAGTCAATATTCTGAGTAAAGTAATAGATACCCGCGGTCACGTCTACTAAGTTAAAAGTACCTGAGTAACGCAGCTCATTACTGAATTGCTCCTGGTCAGTCCATGTTTCAGCATGAGCACCTATAATTGGAGAAGAATCAATATCCGATAAGGTACCGGCTTCGTACTGACGCCAGGCAAAAACGTTGGTGAGAACACCATCTCCAAGTGCAATATTGATATTGCTCTCCGATACTGCGCTTTTCCAATCAACATCGGAATACCCGGGTTCATCAATTTGAATGTCGAATTCGCTCAGTGCCGCAATGTCCCTGTTTTGGTTGGCAGGACCATCTCCCTCCATTTGACCCAACTCCAACTTTAGGATCATTTGTAGTCCATCCAGAGGGTAAGCATTTAATGCATGACGAATAATTTTGGTCTCAGAGCGACCGTGCCGGTCACCGGTGTGTGTGTTTTCAAACCACCCAGAATCGTCGGAGTAATAGGCGGCAATCTTAGCATTTAAAAGATCGTTAATTACCGGTCCAGACAGCACTCCACTAGTGATCTTTTTTGTTCCACTTTCAAGAGCAAAACGCCCATTAGCTTGTAATTCATCACCTGGGACTGTTGTATTTAATAGAATTGCACCGCCAGTAACGTTTCTACCGAACAAAAGTCCCTGAGGGCCACGCAATATTTCTATGCTCTGTAGATCAAAGTTGTCAAAAAGCACACCACCACTAATGCCCAGATACATACCATCGACAAAAACACCAACTGTTGGATCAATAGAAGGTATAGAGCTATTGATACCAAGTCCACGTATGGAGAAATTTGCATATCCAGGAAAAGTACCAATATCATCAAGGGATACATTCGGCACACTGTATCCCAAATCACCCAAAGAAGTTACATGCCTATTTTCTAGTTGAACATTGTCAAATGCGGTGACAGCTGTAGGAACATCTTGAATACTAATCGCCGTCGTTTTCTTCATTGCCGTAACTACTACTTCGTCCATGACTGAGTTCATGTTGGCTGTCGCGCTATTGGTTATGGTTAGGATTAAAATTGATATTCCAATTACTCGACAAATCAATAAATTGTTACTCGATTTTACTATCATATCTTTCATCCTGAAAAAGTTTTAATATTCCTTGATCATTCCAAATTTAATTACCACTTCACATACAAGCTGTTAAATTTGCTTTCTATTCTGCTAACTGGATTTTAACCATTGAGTGTGAACCCGAAGTCCCCGATTACACATTAAGAAATCAGCTAAATAGCCATCGTGAGGTACCCGATAATCCATCCAGGTAGTGGGAATAATGCCAATATAAACATTGGAAATGGAAGCATCCGATAGTACTCGGTGAATTAGTTCTTTCTCGCGGGATAAAAGCGTAACAACAAGAGAGCCAGATAATGCACTAAAATCTTCCTGCCGATTAAAAGGTGCAACAGTTATACAGGGAAATGGCAGTTCACGCTGGACCTTGGCATCGGTTGCACTCTCAACTAAGGTAACATGGGGTTTTAAGGGGTACCCATTAGTGGAAGTGTGATCATATAGCCATGGATTTTCTTCAGCTTGCAATAGATTCATATATGCATCAACCTCCCGCCTTCTACCCAGGGTAAGGGGTTGCTGTTTCGCGCGAACTTCTAGTTCAAGCCTTAGCCGATGAGCAAAGCCATAGGGGTCATCCTCCACCAATACTGCACTGGCGCAGACGCAGGCCGCACCACCTCGTGATAAAACAGACTCAGCAACAACAGTGACAGCCTCTTCATGATCAACATCCCTACCTACAACCATTTTCGATCGTCCCGGACCTTGGACTAGAACTTTAGGATTGCTTCCATACCGCGTAGTAACCTCTGGGCCACCATAAACTATTGCCAGATCACTTAGCTCAATCAGGCTATCTACCCCCCTGTGATCAGTCGGGATCAAAGCAACGTATTGTTCCAACCCCGCCAACTCAAGAGCGCAAATAAGTCTCTGTGCAGTGAAGGGTTCGCGGGATGAAGGTCTGACCATGGTTCGGTATCCCATAGCAATAGCCTGGGGCCAAAGGCCATGGACACCCGGACCGTTACCTGCCGCAATAATTGAAACAACATCCCCTCGACGTGACAACAAGCTACAACCGTTACTAGCGGCGGAGTCTCGGTAATCCCAAACAGCGCCGGCTGGGGTAGCGGCCTGCATAATCCCGAGCATATTATTAAGACTATGAGAAATGTGAGTCATAGACTCAGCCACCAGGGATTTCTGCAACCCCGTTACATTAGCAACCATCGAAATATAGGCGTCCGGTTCCAGGCCTGCTAAATTTGCTTCCTTATATATCTGGCCAGCCTTTGCTAATCGCTCATAGCGTTGCGAAAGTGTTAGTGATTCCCCTTTCCGCATCTGTACGATTTTATCTTGTATATAAACGGTAGGGACAATCGCACTTTCACCAACGATGCGATCAGATACATCCATTATCGGCTGCCGTCGCCTGGTATGATGAGAAGCACCTAGGCAACGTGCTTCCACCTGTAGTACCTGTTGCTCAAAAGGAGTTTTCCGGACATCACTAGTGAGCGCTGCCATTAATACACTCCTTCAATCACTGCTTTACCGGAGACCTGCGCAACGGGTTTTACATCACTGACAGAAGAACCGGGACAATTCCCTAAAGTGGGAAGTCGCACTGCCGTATCACGCTCAAAGATATTGGGGAAAAATGCAAAGCGACTCAGGTGATTCATCACCACCTGTCCTCGCCCATTGTACTCAACGGGTTTTCCACTTTCTGGGTCGACCACCTCCAAAATGACATAAGGTGCGTAGCTGTCAAAGATAGGGGATCCGTTATAGTCCTGATTAATCCGCGCTTTGGTCTCCGAAAGAATCATAGTGCTTCCATAACTCGCTGTTATAGGGACATCAGGGAATACCATCGTTTTCAAATAATCTAGTGTGTCTACATCCATATGAGTTCCTCCCCAAGTGATCATCTCAAGGGTACTGTTGAGAGTTTCAGCTAAGGAGCGGCGACGCGCTATCGCCTCTAACAAAGGCGGTGTTGCAATAAGATATTTAATAGCTTGTGTAGCAATGATGGGTTCCGCCTGGTCAATAAGATGATCGGAGTAGTCCCTGGCACCTTCCATATTTCCTGCCTGGATCAATTTTTTTACCCAACGGGGATCTAAATCTACAGTGAAGCACTGCCCACCAAAAGCTCTGGCACGACGACGGTTGATGGCTCCTACGATATGAGGGCCCGTCGGTATAATTGCCAGCGTATTTTTCGGAGTCTTATCTGTTGAGGTTTCAAATCCCTCCAAACGCCAACTAACCACCTGCTCAAGCCACTCCTCATAAGCAACAACCCGTTTGGCTGTCCCCGTTGTCCCGCCACTTTCAAATATCCCGGCAAGCCTATAATCGGCCAGTCCCTTAGGTTGCAGATCTTCAATCGCTATCTCACGAAGCAACTGGCTGATATCAGGAAATAAAGACAGATCGGCCAATGATCGGACATCCTTAACTGGATCAAAATCAAGTTGACTGCGCATTGATAACCAAAATGGAGAGCCGGTATCCGGCGAAAAATGCCAGTTCAAAATGTCAGCCAAATGACGTTGGAAGTCAGGTGATTCCATAGGAATGTTCCTCCGTTGAATAGGTGACTAAGGCTGAAGTCGTATATGCTTCCACTCCGTTTGATCCCGTTCGAATCGCAACCTCTTGTGAAGCCGATTAGAACTCGAGGACCAAAACTCGATTGCTTGAGGCTCGAGAACATACACTGAAAACCTCTCGGGACAAGGCAATGCGCCTACACGATCAAGCTCTTGCGCAGCAGCTAGCAGTTGATCATAGGAATCCAAAGGCTCACTTTGATGAGAAACCGTCGACATCGCGTGCAGAGGTATTGGGCGAGCGTCCCACTCTCTAACTGCCCGCTCTCGATCGAGCTGCCTAATTTTCCCACTTACGGAGAGCTGGCGACCAAGCTCGCGCCAGTAAAAGTGTCCACAAGCAAAGGGGGTCTCTTCGGTATCTTTTATTTTACGGCTACAGCTGTGTGTGGCGAAGATGATACCAATGGTCGCAAAATCCAATATAGCCATGACTCGCGATGACAGAGCGCCTGAGAGGTTCGCTGTCGCCATTACCATCGCCCGAGGTTCACGAACCTTGTTATCGATAGCCTCCTGGAGCCATTGTCGTGCAAGAGACATGGGGTCACTAGGAGGGGTATCGTATTCAGAAAAGCTTTGATCCACTTTCCCTGTCATGCTTTCAAAAGTACTGCTCATAATTCCTTCCTAGATAAAATATTGACCAGTAGCTACCTGAAACCCATAGCCACCAACTTTGAGGAAAGGGGAGTCATTTTTTATATTGGCGATAGCATTCATACGAGAAGGTCTCCCCATTTCCACCCCCTGAGTGATCTTTATTTCTGCACCGAACTTTACCAATCCATAACGCGAAAGATGCAGTGCCAATGGCCCCGCTGCAGAACCTGTAGCCGCATCCTCTGCAACACCATAGGCTGGAGAAAACATACGAAGTCGCCAGCTGTCTCCTATATCCGGGCTAAAACAGAGCGCTGCCATATTGTGGAAATCTGATAGTCTCCTCAGGTCAGGACTGATTTGGGCAAGCTCATCCTTATTATCCACCCCGACAAAGACGTGTCTGGGCCCCACATCATACATATCTACCGGCAATGTACTTCGCCTCACTCCAAGCGCCTCAAGTAATGCCTCTTGATAATCAAAGGATGAAATTACCGGGCAGGGCTGCTCCATTTGTATGTAAGCCGAGAAAGGATTTTCTTTAACGGGTTGCACTGCAAAGTTAAAAAGGCCTTTTTTGGTTTCGATCTTTAATTCCGTAAGATCAGTTGCTTTCGATAAAGCCAATGCGGTGCCCAACAGCGGGTGCCCCGCAAAATCCAGTTCATTGACAGGCGTAAAAATCCTGACATTGACATCGCCACCTTTGCTCGGGGTTCCAATAAATGTTGTTTCTGAAAGGTTAAGTTCAGCCGAAATTCTCTGCATACTATTGCTGTCCAGGTCATCGCAATCAAAGAAAACGGCTACGGGATTACCAGTAAATGGTTCTCTACCAAAGGCGTTTACAACAGTGTATCTATGCATTTTATTATTCCATTAATCGAATACTGAAAACTCTAACCAAATTAAGGAGCCTCTGAACAACTCCGTGATGCCTCTGGCTTGCAGAGTGGTTTAAAATTAAGGCGCGGCTTCGCAGGAATATCTAGACCTTTCAAGAAGTCGCAATGCGGGGTGTGAATCGCTCCGCAAGCCCCGAAGGGTGGGCCTTAAAGATCACGGTTACTGCGTTGCAGCTCCTGCAAAGGGCTAATGCCATTCTTTGATGCTATGCCTTATGAATTTCTATCCAGCTGGTTTGCTTTCAAAGCACACATCAAAGGCTATTCGATGATCAGGCGGTCTGTTAATAATTTCCGCTGAGATATTAGGTGGCATATCAGAGAGATTAGGTTTATCTCCACACCAGATCATTAAAGCACCCCAGCGGGGGGTGTCCTCTGAGACAAGCCAAAGCTTCGTTATCATATTAGGCACAAGCTCCCATTCCTTGAGAACTTCATCGGTTAAACAGCCCTTAAGCTCATCGGGCGCGGGATCATTATCATCAAGATCCCACCAGGCTAGTTCAATACGCATTCAACCCTCATTGATAAAACGGCATCCCTCAGAATTCTGAAGCCATCCATTGTCAATACTGATTCAGGATGGAATTGCATCGAGCAAAAGTTTGGCCCTTGTAACCCGTGAACCTGGTTTGACCCCGGATCACGATAAATACGTACTTTACCTACCGGACTTTCGATATAATCCGTGTCAGATATCGCAGTAAATGTGTTGTAAAAGCCGACTGTCTCTGTTTTTCCAAAGATAGAAATCTGCTTCTGCAGCCCCTGATTAGGCTGTTCAAGTGGCTTTATCGGTAAACCTAGAAGCGAGCATAAAATCTGGTGACCAAAACAGATAGAAACAAAAGGTTGATTATTTTCCCAAGCTTCAGTCATCACACGTCGACTGGCAACAACCCGTGGATCGTTGTGATTACATGGATCACCAGGACCTGGCCCTACAATAATAAGTTCGGAATCTGTAACTGAATTAATTAAGGTGTGGGGCACGACCTTAACCTTTAAACCTGCAGCGCGCAGTTGGTACTCCATCATTGAAGTGAATGCATCTTCATTATCAAGAATCGCAACTGTAAGTCTCTCATCCTGCTCCAAAGTAGGATCGTTCATACCTGAAGTCCCACTCAACCAAAAACTGGATAGGCGTTTATTTCTATTAAGTAGAGACTGGCCAATACACTCCTTCTTTGCCAGGGAATCCATTGCACTGACACCCATGGCAGCTTGAAGTGCAGCAGCTTTCGCCGCTGTTTCTTTAGTTTCCGAGTGAGGGTCAGAATCGCGTACCAAAGTAGCACCTACTCCTACTCTCATATCTCCACTCTTTAATATCTCAGCGGTACGGATAAGAATTGCCGAGTCTAGCAAAGTCCCACAATCATTATTTTCGATCATCGCTGCAAAACCACTGTAGTAGGAACGCCCACTGGTTTCATAGCGGGCTATCACCCTGGTAGCATTTTCAAGAGGACTGCCAGTTACCGTTGGTGCAAACATCGATCGCTTCAATATTTCAGAAAGTGGCAAATCCGTGGAACCTTCAATTCGGTAACCAACATGAGCTAATTGGGACATCTGAATAAGATAGGGACCCTTTGCAATGACTTCGGAAGAACATATATGAGTCATCATTTTCAGTTCTTCATCAAGAACCATTGATAACTCATCTTCCTCCTTGCCATTATTCAGAAATTCCAAAAGTCCTTCCTGGGTCGGACCCAAGGAAGGAAATCGGTAGGTACCACTGATAGGCGTCATGGAAAGCGATTTCGAATTAAGTTTTATATGCATTTCCGGGGAGGCGCCTACTAAAGTAAGATCGCCCATTCTGATAAAAAATAGCCAGTAAGCTCCCTTTTCCTGCTTTAACAAGTTGCGGAAAATCGTCAACCCAACGTGATCCTTGTAATCAGCTAGCTCTCCAGTAAAAGTACGCTTGATTACAAAATTTGCTCCTTCTCCCGTTCCAATTTCCTGTTCGATCACTGCCCTTACTATATTTTCATAACTTGCATCATCGGGTATAAAGTGAGCATCTCTGAGATTGACGGGGACATCCGGTAATTCAGACAGGCCTGTTTCGAGCGGTATTGTTCTATATTGATCAACGTCAAGTGCCCGAAAAGGCACTTGATCATCGATAACTGTAAAACCACGTTCTTCAATCTGACGATATGGGGTAACAACAAGTGTTCCCCAACGACATGTATTTTTCTGCTCTTCCTGAATGAGTTCCAGTTCAGCCAGATTTTCCAGTATGCGCTCGGTTCCCGTCAAAACCTCAAGTGTCGGTTGTTTATATCGCTCGGGTCGGTAAACCAATGCATAGGCATCATAATGACCATCAATAACATTTTGTAAAACATTCGATGCATTGGCGGCGCCATCAAAGGTCATTGGCATACTTCCTCTGTTGGCAATACTTTAGCGCAACATTCCGCCGCATAATTTAATGTTTGCAAATGGTCCTGCTTGGAAAAGTCAGCAATAGAATCCTGAACGAGAAAGACCTCTATATCTCTTGAATAAGCATCGACAGCACTAGCGAGAACCCCAATATGAGCGAAAACACCACAAATAATAATTTGATCACGGTGTGTATTATGGAAAATATCATCAAGGGAAGTGGCATGGAACGCGCTATAACGCCACTTGGCCAGCACCGAGTCTTCTTCCCTAGGTGCAATTTCCTCAGTAATAGCGGTATGCTCAGGACTATTGCTCATCCCCTTTCCCCAAATATCAAAAAGAAGCCCCCGCTGTTTCTCCGACATATCTCCGCATTGCGCCGTATAAACCACTGGTATGTTATGTTTTCTTGCGTACAAAACCAGCGTCTGACAATTTTCAATCAGTGCTCTACGTAGAGGGTTCGGAAACATCTTCAGAAAATATTGCTGCATGTCATGAACCAGCAAAATACTGCGACT
This sequence comes from Microbulbifer variabilis, assembly GCF_052467165.1. NCBI lineage: Bacteria > Pseudomonadati > Pseudomonadota > Gammaproteobacteria > Cellvibrionales > Microbulbiferaceae > Microbulbifer > Microbulbifer variabilis. The sequence continues at coordinate 979,119 of NZ_CP174301.1, read as the reverse complement.
ATTTACTTTGCTCCAATTAACAATATTGTCTGCACTTAAATCCGACGCTTGAAGTGTGTAATTCTCGATTCTTGGAATGCTCATGCCCCGCCCCAAATTGCCGTAATCTCTTAATTATATATTTTCAAGAAGAAAATAATTCTGGCTTAGCTGCAAAATAAGCTGCTCGCCCTTGAAACAATCTAAATCAAGCCGGTATGCCTGCCCTAACAATCTGAGGTACCGCAATACCCAATGCCTCGAACTGCTTGCAGGGGTTCATAAATTCACGTTGAATTTTTATTTTACCGTTCTCAAATTCAAAGCTATGGATAAAATGATTTTCATAGAAACCTTCTGGATACCCTTCGAAACAGATACGGCCTTTGCCATCACACTCTACCCAAAAGAAATCCGGGTTCTGGCCATCAAATATTTTAATGTTGAACCAAAGCCAGTCAGGAAAGCACTTGAGAGACCATACAGCATGCTCCGCTAAAAGTTTTTTGCTGCGTATCATAATGGGCTCACCAGTATCGGTGGTCCAAAGACCTCCGCAGCCATCTTCAGTAAACAGTTCATGGCGCTTTAATCGATCTTGTCCCTGGGTATTCATATACTTTTCAACAATACGACGATTGTGTTGTCTTTGCTCATCTTGAGTCATGTAGTCATCTCCTATGAAGTAGAACAAATTTACGAAGGGAACACCGTTGATGCTCTATCAGTAAAAAGTAACGTTTTTTCCTACCAGTCGCTGGCAAGCTACTCCTTTATCGCTGCATAGCTTAATCATCTTGTCAGATTCAATAATTTGCTCTGAATTATCTTTATAATCCAGACCCATAAAATATTTGTACCAGGGTTCTAATCCCATGGCATAAAGAAAAACCTGCCGGGCGTTGAAGGTTTCAACCATATGATATGCCTGCTCAGCATTTGAGCCGTTTAAGCGGCGTGAATGACTGATATCTTTACTCACAGGCTTAGTGTTAAGCGCACCATAAATCCATGTATAAGGCGCCCCAACACATTCCATGCCAATAGCCAGAACATCAACATCCCCAACCAACTTATGAACATGGCGATACATTACTGGATCGCTATTAGTGGCATCGGCGCCAAATAAGAATTTCTTACCCATAAGCTCAATATACCAAACGGTTTTTGAACGTATATTAAGATCGCCGTGCTCTCCCAAAAAAGGTATCGCCTTTATTTTTCCATCAGGAACTTCAACTTCTTCAATGTCGCCCACCTCTATCACCTTAAAGCCTAGCTGTTGGGCGATTAGTTTCATGGAGGGGTCAATTATTGTTCCACCATTATTAACGGGTAGAATCAATTTATCTGTTTTATGGCGTAACTGTAGTAAAGTTTCCAGATTGAAATGATCGTGATGATTATGGGTAATACAGATATAGTTAATTGTCTCAGGTAGCTCAGAGTAACTGATAACATCATCGGCATAATGTTCACCTCTAACAGGAATTACCGGATCTATTAAAATATTGATCGAACGGGTTTCCAGCATAAATGAGGCATGACCGAGAAAAGTTAATTTTACTCCGACATCAGATATTGGCTTATGACGTCTTGTCGGCGGTTGCGAGGTAAACAATTCATTGTAATGTAGTCCGCCACGCACTTCGGTTCTTGAAAATATAGCTTCAACTACTTCCCGCACTATTCCTTCTGTACGTGATTTAACAATTAAGTCTACTTCTGGCGTGCAGAAATCGACCATCCATTGCATATGATTCTCATCGGCCAGACGGGGGGTAGAGAAACAGAATGGTCTTTCCCCCACCCTGGAAAGCAAACCAAAGTAAACGCTTTGTAGTGATTTTCGATAGTGATTTGAATGATAGAGTAAAGGTTCTATTAAACGATAACCTGGATTGTGGTTGATGTCCTGTACAATCTCAATGAACCCCCTAAGAGGCTCTGGAATTTTTTTATACAGGTATTCAATCGATTTTCCGTCACTATGGGCACGGGTTAATTTATCCAGTTCTTCAACCGCTTCAGAAAGTTCTAGTACATCGGTAAGTTGATTTTCCAGTTCAAGCAACAGTGATTTAATATCTTCCAACTGGTCAGCTCGGGCATTAAGAAATTCTCCACCCGTAAGAGCAGGCACCTGTGCTGCCATAATGTGAACTCTGGCATTTTCAACAAAAGAAGACATAATCCTTTTGTGCGTAATGGCCATGTAACGTGCGGCCTGAACCGGCGGAATTAAATAAGACCATGCAAACCAGTGATTAACTAAAGGTTCGAAATAGGCTTCTTCTTTCAGGTATATCAAGTCACTAGACATCCAACATCCCTATTTTGATCTAGTCAGATTTTTATTTATTGGGGGTTTCACATTCCAGTAAAAAACATCCCCACTTCATGCCACTTGAAATTGCGCTCAGCACAATCCGATCACCTGGGTGGATCTTTCCCTGCTTCCGCTTGATATCGAGAGAAATTAATTGCTCAGCGCTGCCCATATGGCCGATTTCCGCCACTAGATCTGCGTTGGTTTTATCCAATGGTATCCCTAGCCTTGATGCCAGACTCTCCATACTTTGCCGACCTTCTAATGTATGTAAGAGGGTAAATTCAGATTTTAAACTCCACCCCGCTTCAGCCATACAGGATTCAATCATTTGAAGAGTATTGTCAGCACGTAGTTTCAGAAAACCTTCGAGATCACTACCGGAAAAACGATAGAGATCCATTACCCTTTCACGACCGAGTTGGTCCTCGCGACTGTCATGATTGGGCAGTAGTACCGGATTTAGACCTCCACCCCGCTCGATTCGCATCATATCCACGAAGCGGGTTTCAGAGATATCACGACCTCCCCTATAGTAAAAACTACACCCTTTCGTCGGCGAATCAGATTTGCTCACAATGGCAGCCACAGCACCATCTGTGAGAATCGCATTCATTAATCCGAACCGGTCAAGGTGAGGCTCACTAACGCGTTGGGCATGCACAATCACACCCACTTGCCCCACTTCCAAACTGTCTATCAGGGCGCTAGCACTAATCCAGGCACTGATACTGGAGCCACAGCCTTCCACCAGGTTTAGGGTTTTTACTTGTAGGCCTCCCAACTCAGCACCAATCTGGCATGCGAAGTCGATACCAATGAAATCTGGTACATTGGATTGGCCACCAACTATAAAACCAATATCATCGACGCTATATCCTGACTCATCTAAAGCTTTGACGACAGCCTGAGCGCCGAACTCTCGGACACTGCCATTGTGCACCCAATATTTGTCATATCCGGCGTGTCGAATTGCCCTCAGATGCATTTCATTAGGATGGTCCAAATCCTCCAATCGATGAGGTTTAGCCAGGACATGGCCAAGTCCAATCATTCTCATTCCACGACCTCCACAGTAGTTTCTCCACAGATCGTTTGAATAGATTGAGTTTTGTCACGTTCTACATCAGTCGTTATCAAAACGCATTCCAGGGTATTACCTAACAGCCGAGCCACATCAACCTCAATATTGTCCCTGTCCTTCAAATTGATCGCGAGCTGAAGTGCCAGGAATGAGTTCCCACCCAGTTCAATAAAATTATCAGTTGGCCGAACGTCCGTTTCATTTAGGAGCTGCTCTACCTCGCGAATTAGCGCTTTTTGATCAGTACTCTTCCTGTTCATACATACTCCTCCTTAACGACATTCTGTCGGTTTTTCCTCTTTCGTTAATCGGCCATTGTTTATCATCAAACAATCTATATCGACTGGGCCTTAAGTAAGGCGGTAGCTTTGAGCAGGCCAGTCGTAGCTCCCGCGTTGATAGTTCAACATCTCTGCATCCCCTAACACAGGCCAATAACAGATCTCCTTGATTGCTGGTATTCTCGACCCAAACCACAGCCTCATCTACTTTCTCATGGGACTGTAAATACTCCTCAATTTCGTATGGCTCTACACGAAAACCGTTAATTTTTTGGTAACCACTGGATCGGCCGATAAAAACAAATCTGCCCTGTTCGTCGAGCCGGCATATATCCCCAGATTGATATCCATCGGTTAGAGGCTCTCCACCTTCATAGCCCGCAAATACTTGTGCACCACAAATTTTAAGCTCGCCGAATTCCAAATCCTGAACGTCAGCTCCATTAAGCTCCAAATTTTCGGCTTCCAGATCATTAGAATTCAGCAATTCAAATTTAATGCCGGGAAAAGGCTTGCCGATAGGTATCGACTCCAGAGCCAGGTCACCTTTGGTGACAACATGAGTTGCGCAAAACACCGTTGTCTCCGAAGGTCCGTAGGCGTTAATTAGCCTCACCTTCGCTTTGTCTAACTGGTTAAAGAAGGGTGAAAAAGTACTGGTTGAGAGCTTCTCTCCTGCAAATAGGATTTCCGTTAAAGGGTAGTCCTCCCAATTTACAGATCCTGCTTCACTGGAGAACAGGTAGCGGAATTCAGAGGGCGTCACCGACAATACATTTATTCCCGCTTTAGCCATCAACCTTTGTGTAGATCTGGCGTCACGCTTTTTATTTTCATCCAGAACTACCAGACACCCGCAATGCACCAAGCACCCAAAGGTTTCCCATATCGCGTAGTCAAAAGAGAGATCGTGAGTCCACAACCATTTAGCATACAGGTCAATTTTCAATGCTTTTTGGGAATTTTCCAAAAAGGAGGAGAGCTGGCCACGCATAATAGGTACAATTTTGGGTTCACCTGTTGTACCAGAGGTTCTCACGCAATAGACTTCATCACCGGCGATATCACTTCTTACCAGACCCCGGTTTGATTCGGGTAACTTCCAGAAGGTCCCAATTCCTCTTAATGAAAGGCCACCATTAAGTGGTAATTCAGTATCTGTCAGGATACCCACACAATTTGCTCTTTTAGCTTCCTGAATCTGTTCGGATTTATCGAAGCCCCGGGGTAATGACATAAAGGATACGCCCGCGATCAAACAGCCAAGCATCAACTCATATAGCGCTATGGATCGAGGTATATCCAAAGCCAGGCGCTCACCCGGTAAGATAGCCATCTCTGTTAATTGGGTAGCAATATTTTGTGCGGACTCACAGAGTTGGCGATATGATCTCACCTTATCGTTATGTATTACAGCAGGAGCCTCCGGGTTCTCCTCCAGGGCTTTATTTAATGCCTCAACTACAGGTTGTAGCCCAAAACCCAGCTTCATCACCGTTTCTCTATACGCTTCCATACTCTTTCTTCTGCTTAAACAGTTGTACTGTCACGGCTAGGCTCTACAGAACAGGACGACCTCTGACCTAAACAGTATTCCCAAGTACCCACTTAAATACGCGATATTCGTAGGACGGATTTTTAACTAAAGTTAATGAATAAACGGGTTAAAACATTCGCGTAAGCTCTTTAGGATCACGCTCAACTCTTGATAGACCAATGGCTTCTTCTGGTACAAATTTGGAAAATCCACCATGGCGGGCTCCCACATTAACGTCCCTCCAGATTCGTTCCAGAGGGCTACCTATATCCAGTCCCGAAGCTCCATATATCCAAAGCAGGTCTTGAACAATCGACAAACAACCACGCATGATCTGTGTCGCACGTCCACGAATAGCAAGCCGATCTTCAGTCGTTAATGTTATTTCTGGCTTTCGCGCAGCATGGTCAATGGTGTCAGCATTAAATTCCGCTGCCCGCTGGTAGATATCAAAACTGCTCCAAAGTCGCCCTATTTCAGACCTGATAGCCCCCGAATCGCTCATTGATGTATAGGTACTACCAAGAACAGGGTGTTTTCCGGCAGCGGCTGCAACATACTCCAAACCTGCTTCTGTCGCGCCGAGCATAGAACCCACCAGGCAATTCATCAGTACACCAGTGAAAAGACCTGCGTAGGATGCATGTTCTTCCCTGCCAGCTAATGCATTTAACCTACGATTCTCACCGGAGAGAATATGAGAATAGTTCTCCACATTACTATTGGGGATCTCAATATCCCTAGCCCGCACTGTGAGACTTTGCGTACCTCGCAAGCCAGCTGAGTTCCAACTTGCAGCTACATCCAGCTGCTCTGCGGGAACAGCGACCACTTGAATATCTTGGGTATCCGCACCTTCAACGGTCGCCAGACAGAAAAAATAACTGGCATAGGTAGATCCTGATGCGTATCGCCATTCACCATTTAGAAGCCATTGATTCGATGTGGGATTTTTTTTCAGCGACCCTGGTCGTCCAAGTACCATGGCCAGAATTTTATTCCGCTCCATGGAGTAGGGCTGTGCCTCTAGCGAATGAAAACAACCACGCATAGTCCACGCTGAATTGGATACACCGGCAATCCATGCTAGAGATGCATCGGTCTTCCCGAGAATTCGGCAAACACGAAGAACTTCACGTAATGACCCCGGGCCAGAATCTCTGTTTTCATCCAGGATTTTTACGATGTCAGAGGAACCAAGCACTTCTATCAAACCACTCGACAGCTCTTCCCGATCCCCCTCAGAAAAAGTACTAACTACTCTCTCAATTTCAATATCGTTGTCAGTACTTGACAGTGGTAAAGCATTCAATTTAATCGACATGCGCGGATCTCCAATCTCTAATTTTTTCCTGTGCCTCTTTTATGGCAAAATCAACAAACTCAGGCGATGTCGCCATACGTTTAGGCATCACTGACGAATCAAACATTTTCCAAAAGAAGGGCAGACTCGCTGCCGGATCATTAATGGTGTAACCACATGAGGATCGACTGACAAGATCTTGTTTATTATATTCGGACCGGGTTTCCTGGCGGCGGGCGTAAGTCGTCGCCCACCCGGTTTTATGGGGTCCGGGTTCAATACAACCCACTTGAATTCCAAAATCCTGTAGTTCAAGACGCAAGGTATCGGCTATAGCTTCAATAGCATATTTACTAATTTGATATGCACCTAGAAGAGGCCAGCAGGCCACACCACTCATACTCGAAACCAGTAATATTCGTGATGCTTCGCCCTCACGCATCATTGGTATTAGTGGCCGAATTACATTAAGCGTACCCTCAACATTCGTTTTAAACTGCTCCCTGATTTGCTCGCTGGACAAGTCCTCCAGTGTTCCAAATTGTGCGAAACCGGCAGCAGTGACTACCCGCGTTGGTTTTCCAACTTCCTTAACCGCTTCATGTAATTTTTCGCTTAGCGTGAATGAATCTCTGACATCTGCAATACACGGCACAAAGAGATCTTTGTATTCCTCCAACATTGCTATAGCAGCATTATCAGAGCGAGTAATACCAATAACCGGTTCACCACGATCCCTAATGATCGAATCTGTCCAGCAACGACCCAGCCCACTTGAACATCCACTTAGCACCCAAATATTCATGTATTTAGAACCTCCCTTTGTACTGAATCCTGCCTACTGCTTCGAGACAGATAGGCCGCAACTGATAAGCCCAGAGCAATCAATAGGAAGCACACCAACGTTGCTAATCCCGTGATACCCGGAGACTCCCGGAGATTGGTAGCAGTTATCTCGAGATCAATTCCTAATTTCAGCCGTACAATCCAGTCAAAAAGAATTGCCACTATAACTGCCCCCATAGCACTCAACGCCTGACGTATAGAGTTAAAAAATGCTGCGGCCCGCCCCAGAGCCTCAAAGCTAACCCTGCTAAGTGCCAAGTTGGCGAGCGGTGCAAAGGCCAGGCCGGTACCCGCCCCTCCGATCATCATGACCAGGAAAAGCGCTATAAAAGTGACTGTTCCTCCCGGCATAAGAACACCAATAAAACCCAGTAACCCATTGGCAAGAGCAAATAGCATCAAACCACTTCTAACTATTCCTTCAGGTTTTATACGATCGGATAGATGGCCAGCGTAGGGGCCCACCAGGGCGTTGGACAGGGCGATTGTCATCATTAGTACACTGATAGCCACTGGACCAAAGTTCATGCATATATCCAGGAGGAAAGCTAATGGTAAATAGAAGCTAGCGACCCCTAATCCCAGTAATCCCGAAATAAAACAGATCCTGAAAAAAGTACCGTCAAACCACAACTCAGGGGATAAAATGTAAGCACTTTTATTCTTCACTTCTTTGCGAATCAAAATAGCAATGACTGCAGCTCCGATTAATATCAAAGCTATACCTACTCCCCGTAATATCCCCGCGACACTGATATAGTGAATACCTATAATTACACCAGCCAGACAGAGCCCATAAACTGCACTGGCAAAGGTTTCCGTTAGTCGGATACCACTACCGGGATCACCGGGCAAACACCGCAGGGCGATAACTAAAGCGGCCAGCACAAAAGGAATATTAATCCACATTACCCAACGCCAATCCGCAGTCGTTAATAGTAATTGTGTAATCACCGGACCGGTAGCAGTGGCAATTCCTGCAACTGCACCCCAAATCCCTAACGCTGTCCCCCGTCCCCCTTTAGCAAAGAGGATAGAAATGTAGGCCATGCTTTGAGATGTCAAAAAGCCAGCGCCAATTCCCATCAATGCACGCCCAACAATAACCTCTACAAAGGTTTGTCCTGCCCCACTAATCGCAGCCCCCAAGCCCAAAACCAGAAGTGCACCTATTAATACAATTTTTCTATCTGTCGAATCTCCGAGCCGCCCCCCCAAAAGAAGAGATGCAGCATAAGTGATAAGATAAATATTATTGACCCAGGCAACCCTGGCTGGACTGACCGTGAATTCATCCATCAGAGTTGTGTACATCAATGGCACAGTGGTCATATCCATCATGACAATAAAAAAACCAAGGCATAGCCCAACAAAAGAAATGTGCTTATATTTCACTCTTCTTTTTCCTTGTTGGTGAATTTCTATACGGAAGCTTGAAGGGTTAAATGCCATGCGGGTAGTCTTGTCCTGCCATGACTATCCTTTTCAATCCTTAACCCTTTCTTTCTCTGGAAGTCTTCAATAGCGGCAGCATTCCCTTTGTATTCAACTCTGTCCACACACTTTATGCTCCAGCCACTGGCCTCAACACTAGCTGCAATCTCAGATAGTTCGTTAGCCAGGGGCTTGGGCATTCCTAGTCTCGAGGGTGCGAAAGTAATCAAATGAAAAACCGTTTCTTTTGTGGCCAGTCGGCGCATTTCCTCTAAATAGGCGATGCGCTTATCTGCAGGTATCGCATGATAAACTGCCGAATCCAAAATGAAGTTGAACCCCGACTGCAAACCCGTATTGCAAGCATCACGTACCTCAAACGATATGCCGGAATCAGGATATACTTCCCGGCATTTCTCAATCGCTGTAGAAGAAGTATCTATTGCTATCACTTGATAACCTCGATCAGCAGCTGCTTTTGCGTTTCGACCAAGACCACAGCCGATATCCAACAGGCGACCGGGATGAGCTCTATCAAGAATTTCGCAAACCGCGGGTTGCGGTACTCCGATTTCCCAGGGAACGCTCGTTATTTCTGCACTCCCGATTAATGATTTGCCTTCATACACACCATTGAAATCAGCATGATCATATTCGCTCATAAAATATCCTTAAATTCTATTTGGCCCGATATATTTTGAATAGAATATTTAATCTATATCGAAATATTCCTGTCCTGGCATTCATTTAACTTCAACCGAACCAACCTCGTATAGAACATCCAAACTTTAAGGCCAAATGGATATCAGCCCAACAGGTTAGCTCCAAATACCGGCTAGAGTTCAACTTGAGATAAATGGAAATATTTTTTACTGGCGCTGGATAAAAACGTCATTAACCTGGGAAATGATATCTATTGTCTCATCCCAACCAATACAGCCGTCGGTGACTGAAACACCGTATTTCATTATATCCTTTGGTAAATGAATGGCTTGCTTACCTTCATTAAGGTTACTTTCCAACATTAATCCGACAATTGAGCTATTACTGTGTTTTAGTTGTTGAATAAGGTTATCGACAACCACCCTCTGCTGCCTGAAATCGTAATTGGAATTTGCATGGCTGCAGTCAATTACCAAATTACTGGGCAGCCTTGCTTCGGATAGAGTGCGAGCTACCTCTTCGACTGCTCGTTTCTCGTAGTTGGGATTCTCCCCACCTCTTAAAACAATATGAGTATTCAGGTTTCCCAGGCTGTTGATCACTGAAATTCTTCCATCTGAGTCGATTCCAAGAAAACTGTGTTTTCCAGACGCAGACTTCATGGCATTCATGGCTACCTGAATATTTCCATCGGTATTATTCTTAAATCCAACCGGCATAGATAACCCACTAACCATTTCACGATGGGTCTGTGACTCAGTGGTTCTGGCACCGATGGCCGCCCAGCTTATTAAATCTCCCAGATACTGAGGTGTTACCGGGTCCAATACTTCCGTTGCTACGGGAATTTCAAGCTCCGCCAGGTTGATCAATAGTTTTCTGGCGGCGGTTAGACCAGCTTCCACATCAAAGGAGCTATCTAACTTAGGATCATTGATAAATCCTTTCCAGCCAACTGTCGTCCTTGGTTTTTCAAAATAGACCCGCATAACAATTAGTAGATTTTCACTGTAATTGTCACTCAGGGACTTGAGGCGACTCGCATATTCCTTGGCGGCATCGATATCATGAATTGAACAAGGCCCCACAATTACTAAAAATCGCGGGTCTTTCCCATGTAAAATCTCGGTTATTGATTGCCTGGAGCGCTGAATAAAATCAGCCACATCAACGCTAACAGGATAGGCGGACCAGAGTTTTCTCGGGCTTACGATGCGATTAGCTGAAACAAAATTCAGGTTATTGGTTTGACTTGGCACAAGAACATCGAGCATATCAACAATCCTTATTCAACAATAGAAACCAACTTTACAATCTATTAAATACCTTTAACCACTATGTGAAATTTAAAATACAAAGGAATCCCTACCAGAATGAAAATTCCAGATCAACAAAAAAGGAATCCTGTCAGTACAAAAAATTAAATCTTACATAATGTACTCTTGATTTAAATCAATTCACAACTAGAGTGTTTTCTGCACGAGAGTCACAGACAAGCGACTAGTTCTTCTTTATAAGAAAACTATCAGTTTTCACAATAAGAATATGCATTACACTCTTCCGTTTTATAAAAATAATTTTATATGGCCGACACTTAAAGCCATATTGACATTATTACTATATACCAACTCAGGCTTGGTAAATTGCAACACTTTAATATTTCACAGCATCCTGCAATGAATCGATAATAACCTTATTACTTTATAAAGAAACTATGCTCTAGCTAACTCAGATGAAATTATCATTCAAAATATACAGTTTCATTACAAAACACCGTCATATACTTTTTTTTCTGTGGAGAAATTTCACCCTTAACTATAAAAAGCAGGCACACATAACTCACTTAACGGTTATCATTTTGAGCAACTGCTTCACCTTTCTAGATATTCATAGAATTAAATCTTATAACGAAACATTGGTGCGAATTTCAAATTCCACCATGGCAAATACCTCCACCTGGCAAATAACGTCTTGATCTTTCAGCCATCCCCTTCACTGAGCACCCTCAGATGAACAACAAATATAGCATTCCCTCTACAGTTAAAATCTCAACTCTCGGCACTCATGCTTTATTTAATTGAATTTATTAACCGATCATCTGCAAGGTGATGGAAACTCTTTACACCTACAATTTTACATCTTTGGACTTCAGAATTTTTTCAAGCAAACATAGCAGTCAACTTAAAAACAGAGATTACAGAGGTGAAAAAAAAATAAAAGCCGCCAATGCAAAAATAAAACTTTCACGGCCAAAATAGATGACCATGTCACATTTTTTCTCATATAATTTTAAATTTCAAATTTGGTATAACCAATCAACATCGCATTAAAGTATTAAATGCTTGTTATTTTTTACAAAAAATCAAACTTAAGTTTACAAAGCCCTTACAGGAATCATATTTCTAAAATTTTCACGCGGCCAATTTTTAGTTGGAGTTTTATCCCTCATAGATCATTAGAGGTTGCCTTAAGCTTTACCTACTTAAAACGATGGTGTCACTTATTTTTAATTTGACCAAAAAATATCGATAGCAATACTTTTAAAGCGCTCTTGAAGTAATTTATTCATCGAACATTACAATGCATATTGTTTTACCAACCAGAGATATGAATTGATAAAAATCAATTTTTATCCCCACTTACCAAACAGCGGCGAGCTTTTATTTACCATCCGTGACAATTGGCTAGTGCAGAGATCTCTTATAAGAGTTTAAAAATAATAGAAAACTGTGATTGGTAAAAATAAATTTCATGAAGTGCAATGGCTCGTATAAGTAAAAATAGCTGCCAACTTATGCCTGACTTGGCAATAATTTTGGTCTTATGCCGAATTTTAATCGACCAACTTCACAGCGTGTAACAGTGATGCCTACAAAAAAAGACAGTATTTATTTCCACTGAAAAGGAAGGGAGTTGGGAACCTTTAGTCGTCCGGGTGAGTTCATCGGATAGTCGGGCTTTTCCAAACTTTCCGCCGATCGCTGTTTTCATTTCCCTGAGAACTGCCACAAATAGTTCATAGTCAGATAGATATAGCTCACTTAACAGCCGTCACACGGTCCTAGAGACTGTTGAAGCACAGAGGACACAGAGCTGAACCACTACGTCATTGGGCGTGGAAGCTATACTTTGAAATCTATTTGACAAGCTTCAAGAGACTTGTAAATTTGAATAGGTGACGGCGGCATCAATTCAATAAAAGCTTTTATAAACCAGCGGGTTACAGCCTCTAAATAATTTCAGTCACTTATTCAAAGATTATAGTGCTAGGAGTGTATACTCTTTACTGTTCCCAGACGCCATTAGACAACCTCCCCTGCAGCATGACCTGAAGCCCAAGCCCATTGGAAGTTAAAACCTCCCAACCATCCGGTCACATCAAGCACTTCCCCAATAAAGAAGAGCCCCGCCTGGGTTTTACATTCCATTGTGCGCGAAGAAATCTGTTCAGTATTCACCCCACCCAAGGTAACTTCGGCAGTGCGATACCCCTCGGTGCCCGCGGGTACCAGCTTCCAGATTTGCAGCTTGCTACCCATATCGCGAAGTTCACCGTCCCCAAATTGCTTCAAGGGGCGGCTGGAGAGGTTTTCTCGTTGCAGGAAATACTGCACCAGCTTTTTACTCCAGATCTCGGCCAATACGCTATGTAAATGGCTTTCCGGATTCTGTTGGCGACGCTGCTGTAGCCAGTCAGGCAGACTATGGTTAGGGGCAAGATTAATTACAACTTCCTTGCCTTCACTCCAGTGACTGGAAGCCTGTAAAACTGCTGGGCCGCTCACCCCCCGGTGAGTAAATAGCATTTGCTCTAGGAAACTGCCCTCGCCACAGGAGGCAGAGACTTCAAGAGCACTACCCGGCAGAGTGCTTTGCCGTTCCAGCTGGCGTTTGTGTTGGGTAAAAGGTACCAACGCTGGACGAGTGGGAACCAAGTCCAGGCCAAACTGCCTGGCAATTTCATAGCCAAACCCTGTAGCCCCCATAGTGGGAATCGAAAGACCACCTGTAGCCACTACCAAGGACTCACAGGTAACGGTGCCCAAACTGGTTTTCACCTGATAGCCCGCGGCTTGCGCCTTTATCGTGGATACAGAACAACGAGTGCGAATCTGTGCTTTGGCTGCACGACACTCAGCTAGCAGCAGGTCGACGATATCCTTGGACTTGTTATCGCAGAATAGCTGGCCGAGAGTTTTCTCGTGATAGGGAATCCCATATTTTTCAACCAGTGCAATAAATTCCCACTGGCTATAACGTGCCAAGGCGGATTTACAAAAGTGGGGATTACGACTGTAAAAATTTTCAGCGCTGGTATAGAGATTGGTGAAATTACAGCGACCACCACCGGACATCAGAATTTTTTTACCGACCTTATTCGCATGGTCCAGTACCAGCACACTGCGACCACGCTGCCCAGCTGTGGCAGCACACATTAATCCCGCTGCCCCGGCACCGATAATCAATACATCGACGCACTCAGGCAACTGGCTATTGGATATTTCAGACATGGAAAGATAGCTTATGCAGCTCAATCGCCCTTGGCGATCAGGTCCGGGGCAGGGTTACACCACGCTGCCCCTGGTATTTACCACCTCGATCTGCATAAGACACATCACAGACCTCATCAGATTCGAAAAACAGCATCTGTGCCACGCCTTCGTTGGCATAGATCTTCGCCGGCAGATTAGTAGTATTTGAGAACTCAAGGGTCACGTGCCCTTCCCACTCGGGTTCCAACGGAGTGACATTGACGATAATCCCACAGCGCGCGTAAGTGGATTTACCCAAGCAAATAGTCAGCACCGAGCGGGGAATACGGAAATACTCCACCGTACGTGCCAGGGCAAAGGAATTCGGCGGAATAATACAGTACTCACCTTCGACATCGACAAAGCTGTTCTCATCGAATGTCTTGGGATCCACGGTAGCAGAGTGCACATTGGTGAAGATCTTAAATTCACGGGCACAGCGCACATCATAACCATAACTAGAAGTGCCATAGGAGATGAGTCTGTCGCCATCATTGCCATGACGTACCTGGCCCGGCTCAAAAGGCTCAATCATGCCGTGCTGCTCAGCCATCCGGCGAATCCACTTATCGGACTTGATACTCACTCCGTCCCCCTAAAAAGAATAATCAGTACTCAACAAAAGAGGCGGAATCATAGCCGGTTTAGGCTGTGCAAAAAAGTGCCGATCAACCCCTCCCTCTCTTGTTGCCCTTAATCATTTACTGTATAAATTAACAGTAATACTGTACAAGCATACAGCTCTTTGCCAGCTTCAGGTTGGTAGGAGGGCCTGAATGGAGTGGCGGAATCCGTGAATAGCGCAGAAAACTTCTTTCAAAACAAGCAGTTAAAGCATCAGTCTGAGCGCCGAAATCTAGAGCAGATACTGGCGAGAACGGACATTTGGCAGGCAGCCAATGAGCAGCGGCGCCCTCTCAGCGGTATCCCCACTGGTTTCAGAAGCCTGGATGCCGTTCTCAGAGGCCACGGTTGGCCTCGCAATGCCACTACTGAACTTCTGCTCAATCAAACCGGTATTGGCGAAATGACCTTATTACTGCCAACTCTGGCCCAGCTGACTCAAGCAGGACAAATGGTAATACTGGTCAGTCCGCCTTTTATTCCCTACGCTCCGGCACTGGCTCAAAGTGGCATTCAACTGGAAAATTTATTGCTTATACACCCCCGGGGACATAAGGATACTCTCTGGGCGGTGGAGCAATCTCTACAATCCGGAAGCTGTGGTGCCTTATTGAGCTGGCAAGGGAATCATACTTTAGAGGATAAGGAACTGCGGCGTCTGCAACTGGCAGCTCGCAATGGGGAGTGCCTGCACTTTCATTTCCGCCCTATATCTGAATCCCAAAACCCCTCTCCCGCCAGCCTGCGCCTGCAGCTAGGCAGTGATGGGGAACAACTGGCTGTGAATTTATTAAAGCAACGGGGAGGCACTGGCGGCCAGTCTTTGCACTTGGCCCGAGGCGCCAATTTGATTCGTCGTGACAGGCCAATACATTGACCATCGCCCCGAGGTCCAGCTCATGCTTTGGCTTTGCATCCAATTTCCCAAGCTTCCTCTTGAAGCCCTCATCCGCGCCCAGGGTCGAGATACACAGCCAGGCGTTCTCGCCGTGGTCGAGAAGCAACTTGTTGTTCAGAGCAGTAAAACAGCCACTGATCTCGGTATTGAGCCAGGCCTCAGTATCGCTACCGCCTGCGCACTGAGCGCAGACCTTCAACTGTTAGAGCGGGATATACAGAGAGAGCAACTGCAACTCGAACGGCTGGCCCAGTGGGGCTACAGCTTTACCCCAGTCGTCTCCCCCAAGGCTGCCAACACTGTAGAAAACGGAAGCAGTGACCCAGCCTGCTTGAATCTTGAGCTCAGCGGATGCCTGAAAGCGAATGGTGGCCTCAGGGCCTTTCTGGATCAGTTACAGAATGAGCTGGGCCAAATGGGGATTAGCAGTGTTATGGGACTCGGACACAGCCCCAGTGCCGCACGGATGCTAAGCCAACTGAGAGAACATCGCCAGTGGCTGGCAGAAACTCGTGTAGCCCCCAGCCCACAACAGTGGAAACAATGGATTAGTTTTTCCCCGAGCAAGCTACTCGACTGCGACAATAAAACCATTACCAAACTATATGCCTGTGGTATTAAGCGAGTAAGCCAATTGCTTGCCATTCCCCTATCCGAAGTGGGCTCCCGTTTTGGTCGTCATTTTGTAGATTATTTGGCACGTTTAAATGGTAGCCGTCAGGACCCCGTACCCAACTTTAACCCTCCCGCCCGGTTCGATAGCGAATTATTTTTTCCCGATCCACTGGATAACAGTGAACAGTTGCTCTTCCCCGCCGGCCGCCTGATTAGAGAGCTATGCCAGCAGCTACAACGCCGCCAGCTTTATACCCAGCAATTACACTGGCAGCTGGATTATGGGCAGGGAAAAAACAAGGAACTCATCGTGGAAGTCTCACACCCACTGCTAGACCCACAGCGCTTAATAGCGCTTACCAAGCTGCAGTTTGAAAGAGTATCCCTGGAGTGCCCGGTACAAACACTGCGCTTGAGTAGCAAGCAACTACAGCCGTTAGTGGAAGAAGAGTTCGGAGAGGACTTCTTTGATGCAGGCAACCAAGGCGAGCGCAGCTCTCAACTTTTGGACAAACTCAAGGCCCGTCTTGGACACCAAGCGATCTCCGGTATTGCCCTGAAAGAGAGCTACCTTCCCGAGCAGGCCTGGCAGAGCGCCGATAGCTTGCTAATAAAAACCAGCTCAAAGAAAAAAACTCACCAATTGACACCAATAAAAGCACCGCGCCCCTCCTGGTTGCTTCCCCGCCCTACCAAATTACTCAGCCGCAATCAAAAACTATTTCATCATAGTGAATTACAGCTGCTACAGGGCCCTGAACGTATTGATGGCTACTGGTGGCAGCATGGCCGCCATGGACGAGACTACTATATAGCTAAAGACCAGGACGGCAGTCTTTGTTGGATATTCCAGGATCTGACAACTGAAGAGTGGTTTTTACACGGCATATTCTCTTAATTATTGACAATTCATATCTAACAAATTTTCAGAAAAGAAACTTAACCTTTTTAAAAAAAGAAGCTGAACATTCTTCAAGTTTAAATATCAAAGAGCATCAGCATGAGGTACGCAGAACTCTTTTGCCAAAGCAACTTTTCTTTTTTGCAGGGTGCATCACATCCCTGGGAATTGATACAGGAGGCTTACAATCTAGGTTATTCAGCACTAGCAATAACTGATGAGTGCTCCCTCTCCGGTATAGTTCGCGCTTATAAGGAACTTGAAAACATCAATCTTTCCCAAGAGAATTCAAAAGACAGAAAAAAACGGGAAACGCCCTTCAAACTTATTTGTGGAAGTTATTTTCGCCTTCAAGATGGCGGAAAGGCCGTTCTACTTGCCCCAAACAAAAGTGCCTATAGTGAACTCTGCCAACTTATCTCCACTTCTCGATTAAGAGCAGAGAAAGGCCAGTATAAAATTTTTCAGGAAGACTTACTTAAAATCTGCAGCGAGACTATTGCAATCTGGTTGCCAGAACCTGAAAAAGTCAGCATACCCGAGCCTATCAAGCAACACTTTGATGGCCGGCTATATATTGCTTACAGCAACCTTTTAAATGCAGATAGTAATAAACTGGCACAGGATCTTGCCCAGCTATCAAAGCAAGAGAACATTCCCCTTGTCGCCACCAATGCCATTTTGATGCACTGTCGCAGCAGAAAGCCCTTACAGGATGTACTCAATGCCAATTTTCACAACTGCACCCTGAATGAACTCGGATACCAACTCCAACAGAATGCTGAGCGCTACTTACGCAGTCTTGAAGATATTGAAAGGCTTTACCCTGAAGAGGCTATCTATAGAACTATAGCTATCGTAGAGCGGTGCAGCTTCTGTCTCAGTGAACTCCGCTATCAATACCCCTCTGAAGTTATCCCAAAAGATAAATCTCCAGCCAGCTATTTACGGGAACTGGTAAAGCTGGGCCGAAAATTTCGCTGGCCTAAAGGACCGGAAGAACGTATTGATATATTGATCGAAAAAGAGCTATCCATGATCGCCGAACTGGAGTATGAGCACTACTTCCTCACAATTTACGATATTGTCCAGTTCGCAAGAGATAAGAATATCCTCTATCAGGGGCGAGGATCTGCCGCTAATTCAGTTGTTTGCTACTGCCTTTTTATTACTGAAATTGACCCACATAAAATCGGCCTTTTGTTTGAACGTTTTATCTCTCGTGAGCGCAATGAGCCACCAGATATCGATGTAGACTTCGAACACGAAAGACGCGAGGAAGTCATCCAGTATATTTACCAAAAATACGGTCGAGACAGGGCCGGTCTTGCCGCCAGTAAGATTACTTACCGTTTTAAAAGTGCCCTTAGGGATATTGGTAAAGCGCTTGGTATAGGTTCTGCCACCATAGAACAACTTATTGCGGAGCGTGCCTGGTGGGACTCACTCGATGAATTCCCAAAACAGATGCAAAAGGTCGGCATAGACCCAAACAGCACCACTGGTAAAAACCTACCTCTGCTATTGCAGCAGATATATGGATTCCCGAGACACCTTTCCCAACACGTAGGAGGCTTCGTTATTACCGAGCAGCCACTTTATCAGCTGGTTCCTATTGAAAATGCTGCAATGGAAGACCGCACCCTGGTGCAGTGGGATAAAGAGGATATTGAAGACTTAAAATTGATGAAGGTAGATGTGCTCGCGTTGGGTATGCTGACCGCCCTGCGCAAATCCCTGAGCTATATTTCCCTCTATGGCCCCAAACTACGTTTGCAGGATATCCCGGCTGAAGATCCGCAAGTGTACGAAATGATATGCCGCGCAGATACCGTCGGGGTTTTTCAAATAGAATCCCGCGCGCAAATGAGTATGTTACCCAGGCTACAACCCTGCAGCTTCTATGAACTCACCATTGAAATCGCCATAGTTCGCCCAGGACCAATCCAGGGTGGCATGGTACACCCCTACCTGAAACGTAAGCAGGGTCTGGAAGCCGTCAGCTACCCCCATGAAAGCTTACGACCAGTATTAGAGCGCACCCTCGGCGTACCGATCTTCCAGGAACAGGTTATCCAGCTCTCCATGGTTGCTGCAGGCTTCAGCGGGGGCGAGGCAGATGAATTGCGCCGCGCTATGGCCAGCTGGGGAAAAAATGGAGATCTCTATAAATTTAAAGACAAGTTGGTTAAAGGTATGCTGGAGAATGGCTATAGGGCTGACTTTGCCGAACAGCTGTTTAACCAAATGAAAGGCTTCGGATCTTATGGCTTCCCCGAGTCACATTCCGCCAGCTTTGCCCTCTTGGCTTATTTTTCTGCCTGGATTAAGTTTCATCACCCAGCTGCTTTTTATTGCGGCCTGCTCAATAGCCAGCCTATGGGGTTTTATGCACCGGCACAGCTTGTTTACGATGCGCAAAGGCATGGAGTAAAGGTGCTGCCTATTGATGTACTTTACAGCTACTGGGATCATCACCTGGAACCTCGAGAGCAATCGAAATTTTTTCATAATAAACCAGACATTATTCACCCATCCCTTCGTTTGGGGATGCGCTTGATTAAGGGCCTGAAGAAAACCGCGGCAAAAGCTATTATCAAGCTTAGGGGAAAGCAAAGGCTGCACTCAATAATTCAGCTTAAACAATGTTACGAACTGGATAATGAACAAATCACCTTTTTGGCAAAAGCCAATGCTTTCCAAAGTTTTGCACAAAATCGTTTTCAAGATAGCTGGCTATCCCTGGGAGATGTACAAGATACTCACCGGGACAATTACCAGACACACTATATAGTAAAAGATGCCACCGATAGCGACTATACCAGCACAGGGCTGAGTTTAAATGAACATCCGATTGCCCAACTGCGTCGGAAGAAGCAATTTGAACACTGTATTCGCGCAAAAGATCTTACCCTTTGTAAAAACGAACAATATATCACTATCGTTGGTATGGTTACCTGCCGACAACGACCGGGAAGTGCCACAGGTATCATTTTTTTAACCTTAGAGGACGAGACAGGAAGCGCCAATATAATTATCCACAAACAGCAACAGGTACTGTATAAAAGAGAGGTTACGCGCGGGAATATTTTAGTGGTAAGCGGGAGGTTACAATTGGTCAAAGACCCTGACAACTTAAACTACCAAACCACTCATCTGATTGGCTATAGGCTTACCTGTCTCAGCTATAAATCCAGCCAGAAAACAAGAAACTTTCACTAAACCCCATTCTTGTGTACATGAGCATTCATGTCTGTATGATTATGTTCTGGGCAAGCACTCAACACTTAAATGAATAATTCACCAAGATTACATGCTGCCGATAAAATAAGACTAACTAAAGTTAGATCCTAGTAGTCCGACAAAATCAGTGGTGCTCCATTCCCCCAAAATCTTGGGCCGCGGACTTGATCCTGTTGTCCCGCCTGCTGAACAAGGTATTTTCCTGCAAGCTCTACAAACACAATTAAGCAAATAGCGCACAAGAATCGCAGAGCAACGCTGACCGACTGATTTACTCTCAGAACTTTATGGCCTTCTAGATTAGCCCCTCCTAAGAGCAGCCCCATAAACAAAAAGAACAGTACCTGAGGTGCAGGCATCACAAAAACCCCACTGAAAAGGGAATAAAAAGATGCCGCACACAAGGCATAAAGTAAGGCTGCCTGAATATCTTTTTTTGTACCATCGCCATCACCCTTAAGCTGCTGATAAGAAGTCCAACACACCCAAAGTATGGCAGCCACCGCCGAAAGCGTAGCAATAGCCCCCCATTCATATAAAAACTGCAGAATGCTATTATGGGGATGCCCAAAAAAATAAACAAAGTCACGGAATGTGTAAGCGCCCACCCCATTACCGAAAAAGATATTCAAAGTTGAAAGTTTGCTTAACAACTCCCACCAAATAGCTAGGCGTCCGGAGGTACTGGTACGGAAAATATGACCCACACTACCCAGCCATTCCAAAATCAGGAAGTACGCCATATAAGCAAAAGCGCATACAATCAAACCATATAGAATTTGACGGCGCCAAGGCTTGAGAAAAACAAACGACAGCAACCCAGTTACAATAATCGACAACAGCAACCCTCTGGCACCGCTAGCAAAGGCCAACAAAAAATTAGCAAATAAGAATAAATACGCCAGACTATAAAACTTTGTTCTTGAAGCAAATATCAGCAGAAGCGGAATAATAAAAATCTGCACCTGATTAAAAAAACGGATATTACCAAAAGAAGAAAATATCATTCCCGCACGCAATGACTCACTTACAAAAACTTCAAACCCAAAATCAAGTAGGCCTTTAAAGACTACCATTCCATGGATGAGCAAATAAATACCCAAAAGCCTTTGAGTTAGACCTGCCTTGGCGATATAAATGCCAACAAAAAAAACCGAGGGCAACATCAACCAGTGGAGCCCCTCTAAAATAGAATGGTATTTATTATCAGAAAAGACTGCGGAGCCAAATATAAAAAAGCAGGAAGCCAGCCAGGGCAGAACCAACCCTCTAAGATTGAGATTCTTGGTGACTCCAACCCTGTACTCTCTAAAAAAAAATAATAGAGTCACGACCCCTATCAATACTATCTGCACAAACCTCTTAAAATTGTAATAACCCGAACCGAGATCCAGTATCAACAGATGGAGAGGATTAATGGTTAGAAAAAACCATAATGAACAAATGGCAATACAAAACCAACCATATTTACTCTCACGATAGAAATCAGTTCCATGCAAGGTAGAACCTGAATCACGAGCAGGTAATATTTTATAAAGCTGTGCCATTATTATTTTTAATGCTATCTGCTATTGCAGAGTAGCCAAGAGCAATAAATTTAGCATTAATAGTAATTTTAAATAAAAATGGGCCACCAAAGTGGCCCATCTTCAATAAAGCAGTCAATCTTTACTGTGTATTAAGATGCATTGCGGCACTCAGAGGGAACGTATTTATGATTATCCGCTTTAACACCGCCGCAGGCCCAAGCTACATTACTAGAACCTGCAGTGGAACTGGGGGTAAGTGTTAAGGCAACACTGTTTGCGGCACTGCCCATAGTTATCGTGATTGCGCCTGATGCATCAACACACTCTAACTTTTCTACATTAGCTGTTCCGCCCGTGAAGGTACGCACACCCGAGCAAAGGTTACCGCCCGTTGTTACACCTCCAGCATTAGCTATATTCTCAGAAACTGTTGCTTTAGCGGCAGATGCCAAGCCGAGGCCTTCAGAAACACGTGCACGCACAGTGTAATCCTGGTAAGCCGGCAGTGCTACCGCCGCCAAAATACCAATGATCGCTACTACGATCATCAATTCAATCAGTGTAAAACCCTGTTGCTTTTTCATTGTAACCGTCTCCATACAGACTTTTAAATAAGGTGAATCCCGTGAGGAAGTCCCGGAACAAGATACAAGGACTGTGCCAAGTTTGGCAAGCTGTAAGGAGAATTAAGAGTTGTCAGTGAGTAACCCATCACTTCCCACTAGATAGTGCGTAGTGCTATAGCATTACCGCTGACAGCAGCTGCCCAGTTATGACAAAATTTGTCATCTTCTGTATGTGTATGTACTTATCAAGGCCTTGCATGATATTCATAGTGATGTTTGGCTCGCGCCCGGTAATTCGCTATATTTTACCTTCCTTCTTTTTATACGCCTGGGTTTACACAGGGCGGGCTATAAACAGGCCCATTCTCAATACTTGGCCCAAGGTAATTTTAGCGGCAGCGTAATCAATGACAACTTCCTCCCTTAGCGGCCTGGCCAAACGTCTGGTCGCAGATCAGGTTCTCGACGAATCGACGGCAACCTCTGCCATAAAAGCCGCGCGCAGGGAAAACCAGACCTTTGCCCAGCATGCCGTGGAGGCCAAGCTGGTCAAGAGCCGCGAGCTGGCCAATATCGCCTCCCAGGCCTTTGGTACCCCCTTGTTTGACCTGGGTGGCTATAACTTCGACCTGATCCCCAAGGATGTTGTCGATGAGAAATTAATCAGCAAGCACTTCGCACTGCCTCTATACAAACGCGGCAATCGCCTGTTTATCGCCGTGGCAGACCCCACCAACCTGGCCGGCCTGGATGAGATAAACTTCAATACCGGCCTAAGCACCGACGCGGTATTGGTTGAGGCGGATAAACTGGCCAAGGCCATTGAAAACTATCTGTCCGACAGCGGTGATATGGGTGCCGGCCTGGAGGGTATGGACGATGAAGAGCTGGATGCTCTGGATGTTGGTGGAGATGAGAAAAGCGAGGCCGATGATAACGACCCCGGCGGAGATGAGGCCCCTGTTGTGCGTTTTGTCAACAAGGTACTGCTCGACGCAATACGATCGGGTGCTTCAGATATCCATTTCGAACCCTATGAAAAATCCTACCGGGTCCGGTTCCGTACTGATGGCGTACTCCACGAGGTAGCCAAACCTCCTATCCAGCTCGCACCCCGCCTCTCAGCCCGCCTGAAAGTAATGTCCAAAATGGATATTTCCGAGCGGCGTATTCCACAGGATGGCCGTATCAAAATGAAGCTGTCCAAAACCAAGGCGATCGATTTCCGGGTTAACAGTTTGCCTACGCTTTG
The DNA here is from genome assembly GCF_052467165.1 of Microbulbifer variabilis. Taxonomy (NCBI): domain Bacteria; kingdom Pseudomonadati; phylum Pseudomonadota; class Gammaproteobacteria; order Cellvibrionales; family Microbulbiferaceae; genus Microbulbifer; species Microbulbifer variabilis. The sequence continues at coordinate 955,503 of NZ_CP174301.1, read as the reverse complement.
GGGAGAAAAAATCGTTCTGCGTATTCTGGACCCCTCTTCTGCCAAACTGGGAATTGATGCGCTCGGCTATGAAGATGAGCAAAAGCAAATCTATATGGACGCCCTGGCCCAGCCTCAGGGAATGATCTTAGTAACCGGCCCCACAGGTTCAGGGAAGACCGTGTCCCTTTATACTGGCCTTAACATCCTAAATACCGCAGAGCGCAATATATCCACGGCGGAAGATCCAGTGGAGATTAATCTGGAGGGCATCAACCAGGTCAATGTACACCCCAAGGTAGGGCTTAACTTTGCCGAGGCATTGCGATCTTTCCTAAGGCAAGACCCAGATATTGTTATGGTGGGGGAGATTCGGGACTTGGAAACCGCGGAAATTGCAATCAAGGCTGCGCAAACCGGTCATTTGGTGCTCTCCACGCTACATACCAACTCAGCTCCTGAAACCTTGACACGCCTCATGAACATGGGGGTTCCCACTTTTAACATCGCCACTTCTGTCAGTGTAATTATTGCACAGCGATTGGCACGACGTCTGTGTAATGAGTGCAAGAAACCGGTGACATTGCCATCAGAGGTCTTGGAGGCGGAAGGTTTCGCTACGGTTACAATTCCTAAAAGTGAGTGGGCGATTTTCCAGCCCGTTGGTTGCGAGCATTGCTCCAAGGGCTACAAAGGACGCGTTGGCGTGTATGAAGTGGTTCGCATCACCGATGGCATCTCCAGAATTATAATGGAGGGCGGCAATTCGATTCAGATTGCGGACCAGGCCCGCGAAGAGGGCTTTAATAATCTGAGGATATCGGCACTGCGCAAAGTTGTGATGGGGGTCACCAGCCTGGAAGAGGCAAACAGGGTGACCAAAGATTAGTCCTTTACGACTAGTGAAAACCTATTTGTCCTAAACAGCACAGCTCTGGAACCTGAATTTTATTTTGATCAAAATTAGTTCCAGTACCCGAGAATTAGCATCTATTTTCGAAAGAGACATTAGAGCAAGTTAATTAACATACACTACTTCAACTTTTCGGATCTTCGCCTAGTTGAAGCTCTACACTCACTCAAAATAGAGTTAAGAAGTACAAGAAATTTCAGGTTTTTCTGAGATAAGAGATAAAAAGCAGGAAAAGCAAATATGGCCAACGCTACAGCAGTTGCATACATCTACAAAGGAGTGGATAGTAAAGGGGCCAAGGTTCAAGGGGAAATAAATGGCACCAGCCCCGCACTGGTAAAAGCCCAATTACGCAAACAAGGTATTATAGCGAACCGGGTACAAAAAAAACCAAAGCCCCTGTTTGGCGCTGGCAAAAAGAAAGTAAAGCCTGCAGATATCGCTCTATTCACCCGGCAGATGGCCACTATGATGAAGGCCGGGGTTCCATTGGTGCAAAGCTTTGAAATCGTTGCCGATGGCCTGGATAACCAGGGGGTCAAAGAGCTTATTTTCAAACTCCGTGATGATGTGGCTTCGGGCACTGCATTTGCGGAGGCACTGCGTAAACACCCACTCTACTTTGACGATCTTTTTTGTAACTTGGTAGCCTCTGGTGAGCAATCCGGTGCACTGGAAACTATGCTGGATAGGATTGCTACTTACAAAGAGAAGACGGAATCGCTAAAAGCAAAGATCAAGAAGGCGATGACTTACCCCATTGCGGTAATGGTGGTAGCGATTGTAGTCACCTCAATTCTATTGATTAAAGTTGTACCTCAATTTGCAGAGACTTTTTCCAGCTTTGGGGCAGATCTTCCCGCCTTTACCCAGCTGGTAGTAGGCATGTCCGAATGGATGCAAGCCAATTGGTTTTTTGCGCTGCTCGCTGTAGTAATCAGCATCGGTGGCACTATCGAAGCCAAAAAGCGCAACAGAAAAGTGGCTGAGTTCTTCGACCGCCTAATATTGAAATTGCCCATTCTGGGAACAATCACCTATAACTCCATTTCGGCACGTTTTGCGCGTACCCTATCTACTACCTTTGCTGCCGGTGTCCCTCTTATTGATGCCTTAAAGTCTGTGGCTGGTGCTACGGGTAATAGCCTCTATGAGGAGGCAACGCTTAAGATCAGAGACTCTGTAGCTACTGGTATCCCCCTCAATGCGGCACTTCGCTCCTCTGGCCTATATCCGACCATGCTGGTACAAATGGCAGCCATTGGTGAGGAGTCCGGAGCTCTGGACGATATGCTGGGAAAGGCTGCCGACTATTACGAGGAGGCTGTCGACAATATGGTGGACAACCTTACAACTCTTATGGAACCAATGATCATGGCAGTTTTGGGTATTCTGGTTGGCGGCTTGATGATTGCCATGTATCTTCCTATCTTCCAGTTAGGTCAAGTAGTATAAGAAAGAATACGATGCTCGAAACGTTAGCTTCATACCCAGCGCTGCTCCTAAGCAGCGCTTTTATTTTGGGCCTACTTATAGGCAGTTTCCTCAATGTCGTTATTCTGCGCCTGCCAGTAATGATGGAGCGCGAATACAAGCGGGATTTTTACAGCTACTTTGACACAAAGCCTGACAAAGCCGAGCAAGAGGAGCTGAATAAACCGTTCAATCTGGTGTTGCCCCACTCCCATTGCCCCAAGTGCAAAACCGAAATCAAACCCTGGCAGAATGTACCGATAATCAGTTTCTTATTTCTACGCGGTAAATGCGGCTCCTGTGGCACAGCGATTTCCAGACGCTACCCCACGGTGGAACTGATCACAGGGATTCTCACCGCAGTAGTTGTGTGGCAACTGGGCTTTACCTGGCAGGCACTGGCTGGCTGTGTGTTTACCTGGGTTTTGATCGCTCTCACCGGCATAGACTTTGATAAACAGCTACTGCCTGACAACCTTACCCTGCCGTTACTCTGGGGGGGACTGTTCATCAACCTGTGGGGGGTATTTGCCCCCCTGCAAGACGCCGTGATCGGTGCAATTGCTGGCTACCTGTCACTGTGGCTTGTATTCCATATCTTTAAGCTGGTCACCGGCAAAGAGGGTATGGGAGCTGGGGATTTCAAGATACTCGCCGCTATCGGGGCATGGTTTGGCTGGCAGATATTACCATTGGTGGTAGTACTCTCTGCCGCAGTAGGCGCTATTGCAGGTATTGCTTGGAGCCTGGCCAAAGGGCGAGACCATAGACTACCAATCGCCTTTGGCCCCTATTTGGCTGGAGCGGGCTGGATTGCCATGTTATGGGGAGATCAGATCATCGGTTGGTATTTGAACTTTTCGGGGCTCGCAAACTGAAAACTCTTCTCAGTTAGCTCTAGCAGAGTAAGTGATTTAACATAAACCCGGCCCGGCATTGGCCGGGTTTCTTGTTTATAACCCCAGTTTTTTAGTTCAAGGAGGCAACATATTGTTCCAGGTAGGCTTAACTGGTGGTATTGGCAGTGGAAAATCTGCCGCCGCTGAGTGCTTTCGTGAGCTGGGCATCCATGTGGTAGATGCGGACTGGGCTGCCAGGGTAGTCGTACAGCCCGGCAAGCCGGCACTAGAGAAAATTGCCCAGCATTTCGGCGCTGGGATTTTACTTGAGAATGGCGAACTGAACCGAGCGCAGCTGCGCAGCCTGATTTTTGAGGATACTGAAGAGAGAGCCTGGCTGGAGGGCCTGCTACATCCTCTGATACGGGAGGAGATCCTCAGCTCCCTGGAACAAAGCCCAAGCCAGTATGCGATACTGGAATCGCCCCTTTTAATTGAATCCGGCCAGTACCAGCTGGTGGACAGGATTTGTGTGGTGGATCTGCCAGAGAACTTGCAGGTAGAAAGGGCCACTGCAAGGGATAACAATCACGAAGAGCAGATTCGCAAAATCATGGCGGCACAACTGGGCAGACAGGAACGACTGGATAAAGCCGATGATGTGCTGGACAATTCTGCCGGCCTGGCGGAGCTGCGCGGCCAAGTTGAATTACTGCATCAAAAGTACTTACAAATGGCGGCCACCACTAAACACAACTGAATTAGTAATACTCCAAGTTAATATGTCCAAAAGTAAAGAAACCCCAACCTTAAGCTGCCCCACCTGTAAAAAGCCTGTGGAGTGGAATGATAAGTTTCCATTTAAGCCTTTTTGCAGTGAACGCTGTAAGCTGATTGACTTGGGCGAATGGGCCAGCGAAGGGCATAAGATTCCAGGTGAATCTATTTATGATGACGTTCTAAGTGACGACCTGGACCCGACCAAGCAGCGCCGCAACTAAGTTTTGGGCCTAACTGGCCCGAGCTGATTTATTTGCTGACCTTTAAGAGAATGGCGCAGCGGTTTTAATCGCCTCAATAATCGCCTGGTTGGCATCGGGAAACTGAAAGTTATCCAACTCCTGAACGGCTACCCAGGCAGTCTCTTGCCCTTCCTGACCCATAGCCTCCCCGGTAAACGCCGTTACCTGCCAGGTATCCAGCAAGACTGTTTTTTCTGGATATTCGTGGCGAATTTCCACCAGAGGAACCAGTTCAGTTATCTCGATTGCCACTTCCTCACGCAGCTCGCGGGAGAGCGCCTGCTGCACACTCTCCCCTTCCTCCACCTTGCCACCGGGAAACTCCCAGCGCCCGCCCATATGCAAGTGGTCCGGGCGGCGGGCAATCAGGATTTTGCCATCATCACGAGATACAACCCCAACAGCAACATGAATAACACTGGTCACTACAACTTCCTCAGGTACGGTACTCGGCGTTGATGGTGACATACTCGTGGGAGAAGTCACAGGTCCAGACATGCTCACTACAGTTGCCACGGCCCAATTCTATTCGAATAGTAAATTCAGGCTTGGAAAATACCTGTTCACCCTGCTCTTCAAGATAATTTACTGAGCGCCCTCCGGCTTCCACCACCTGTACCTGATCCAGGTATATATTGACCTTGGTGGTATCCAGGCTTCCCGGGATTGCATTACCAATCGCCATCACCAGGCGCCCCCAATTGGGATCTGAGGCATAGAGCGCGGTTTTTACCAGGGGGGATTCGCCAACTTCAAAAGCAACACGCAATGCCTCTGCGCTACTCGCAGCACCCTCCACCTGTACAGTGACAAACTTGGTTGCACCTTCACCGTCTTTAACAACCGCCTTCGCCAGCTCTATATGCAGCTGGGTAATGGCCCCCATCAGCGCGGAATAAGCCCGATCTTCGCTGTTTTCAATCTGGCTGCCAGTCGCTCCTGTAGCAATAAGCACACAGGCATCATTAGTTGAGGTATCCCCATCCACACTGACCCTGTTAAAAGAAGCATTCACCGCTTCCTTAACCATCTTATCAAGCAGTGGCTGCGCAACATGCGCATCTGTAGCGACATAAGCCAACATAGTCGCCATATTTGGCTGGATCATGCCGGAGCCTTTGGCGATACCGACGACAGTAATCTCTTCGCCACCAATCTCCAGGGTTCGGCTCGCTGTTTTTGGGTGAGTGTCCGTGGTCATAATGGCCTTCGCAGCACCGTCCCATCCACTATCTGACAGCTGCTCGGCAGCACGGGGAATCGCATCCAGCAAACGCTGGAGCGGCAGATGTTCACCAATCACACCAGTACTGAATGGCAACACTTGCTCAGCACGCATATTGATCGCCCTGGCCACAGCCTCACAGCAGGCCTGGGCATCACTAAGCCCTCGACTCCCGGTGGCCGCATTGGCATTGCCCGCATTGATCAGCAAAGCGCGCACGTTTCCTTTGGAAATATGTTCCTTCGCCACAACCACAGGCGCTGCGCAGAAAGAGTTCTGGGTAAAAGTGGCTGAAACCGAGGCCTCTTTAGAGATTTCGATCAAAAGCAAATCGTCACGCTGCCAGTCCTTTATTCGGGCTGGAACACTGGCGAGGCGGACCCCTTTAACTGGGGGGAGTAATGGGCTAGACATAACAGTAAGACTTTTGCGCCAACTGGGAGCAAGCGCTCTCGGAGGCCAGTAGTGATTAAAAGAGCGTCATTATTAAAGCGTAACGAAGATTGGGCAAGATAAATTCAGGGCTTAATGCGGATTAAAAGTATCTAGCCGCAGAATATTTTGAAAAGAGATAAAAAAGACCCCACTCATGGCGGGGTCTTTGCGGGCTAAATGCCTCTATCTACGCGCTAAAACTCGTCCAAGACGTTAGCTTTGCGGAGAGGAAGCCAGCTTGCCGTGGCACTGCTTGTATTTCTTACCGGAACCACAGGGGCAAGGATCGTTACGGCCTACTTTTGGCCCGCGACGCTCAGGCACAGACGCTGCCTGTGGCTGTGGTTCGCTCTCGGGCAAGGCGGAAGCCGCGGCATGCTGCAAGTCCAGTTGTTGCTTGCGCTGCTCTTCCAGGCGCTGCTGCTCCAATTCATCCATTTGCTCGCGGGTCATCGGCTCTACATGGGCGAGGATTCGCACCACTTCGTGCTTGAGGTTTTCCAGCATGCTCTGGAACAGGTGGAAGGACTCACGCTTGAATTCCTGCTTGGGGTTCTTGTTGGCATACGCACGCAGACCGATGCCAGCCCTCAGGTGGTCCATGCTGGAGAGGTGCTCTTTCCACAGCTGGTCCAGCACCTGTAACATAATCTGACGCTCGACTGTCGGCATCAAATTTTCATCACCAGAGGATTCACTGATACGCGTGACCTTGGTTGCATAGGCTTCCTGGGCTGAAGCAATCACTTTCTCACGCAAGCTCTCCTCATGCAGAGTACGGTCTTCATCCAGCCACTGCTGTACCGGCAACTCGATACCCAGCTCCCCCGCCAGCTGTTTCTCCAGTGCAGGAATATCCCACTGCTCTTCAACACTCTGCGGGGGCACCGAGGCAGAAATGATTTCATTGACAACATCTTCACGAATCGCACCAATGGTGTCACTAATCTGGTCCGCCTCCAGCAACTCATTACGCTGACTGTAAATGACCTGGCGCTGGTCATTGGCCACATCATCGTATTCCAGCAACTGCTTGCGGATATCGAAGTTGCGACCTTCAACGCGACGCTGGGCCTTTTCGATAGCGTTGGAAACCATGCGATGCTCAATAGCCTCACCGCGCTCCATACCCAGCATCTGCATAAAGTTTTTCACCCGGTCAGAGGCGAAAATACGCATCAGATTATCTTCAAGAGACAGGTAGAAACGGGTTACACCCGGGTCACCTTGACGCCCGGCACGACCGCGCAACTGGTTATCGATACGACGGGATTCATGGCGCTCGGTACCGATAATATGTAAGCCACCGGCTTCGATTACCTGGTCATGACGCTTCTGCCAATTTTCTTTTACTGCAGCAATCTCATTCTCTGCCAGCTCACGGCCCTTCTCTTTAGCCTGTTCCGCAGCTTCGGCTTCCCAGTTCCCCCCCAGGACAATATCAGTACCACGACCGGCCATATTTGTGGCAATCGTAACTGTACCAGGGCGGCCAGCCTGGGCAATAATCTGCGCTTCGCGCTCATGGTATTTTGCGTTCAGGACCTGGTGCTGGATACCGGCCTTTTGCAGCATGCGGGACATTTCTTCAGAGGTTTCGATAGACGCTGTACCGACAAGGATCGGCGCCTGCTTTTCACGGCAGAACTTCACATCCTCAATGATCGCATCCATCTTCTCTTCTTTGCTCAGGTAGACCAAATCGTTGAGGTCTTCCCGCTGGATATCTTTGTTGGTAGGGATTACTACCACATCCAGACCGTAAATCTGCTGGAATTCGAAGGCTTCGGTATCGGCAGTACCGGTCATACCGGAAAGCTTTGGATAAAAGCGGAATAAATTCTGGAAAGTTGTAGAGGCCAGAGTTTGGCTCTCACTTTGGATCTGAACGTTTTCCTTCGCTTCCAACGCCTGGTGTAAACCTTCAGACAAACGACGGCCTGGCATGGTACGGCCAGTATGCTCATCAATCAGCACCACCTGGCCATTCTGCACGATGTAATCCACATCTTTATTAAACAGTACATGCGCACGCAGAGCCGCGTGAACATGATGCAGCAAACCCAGGTTACCGGGCGCATAGAGGGACTGATCTTCTTTCATCAGGCCACTGCGGGACAGTAACTCTTCGATCAGCAAATGGCCCTGTTCAGTCAACTCTACCTGGCGAGTCTTCTCGTCTACCGTGTAGTGACCTTCCCCCCCCTCTTCCGCACGCTCAAGCTGAGGAACCAGCTTGTTCATGGCCATATAAAGATGGGAGGAATCCTCCGCGGCACCGGAGATAATCAGCGGCGTACGCGCCTCGTCGATGAGGATCGAGTCTACCTCGTCGACAATCGCAAAGTTTTGCGGGCGCTGGGTGCGATCCTCTTTACGCAACACCATATTGTCACGCAGGTAATCGAATCCGAATTCATTATTGGTGCCGTAAGTAATGTCAGCCTGATATGCAGCTTTCTTATCATCCGGGTGCTGCTGGGAGACAATGACACCCACGCTCATGCCCAGGAATTCGAAGACAGGGCGCATCCAGTTGGCATCCCGGGATGCCAGGTAGTCGTTTACCGTAACAATATGCACACCCTTGCCTTCCAGTGCATTCAGGTAAGCTGGCAGGGTCGCTACCAGTGTCTTACCTTCACCGGTACGCATCTCTGCGATACGGCCTTCATGGAGAGTCATACCACCAATCATCTGCACATCAAAATGACGCATACTCAAGGTGCGACGGCCGGCCTCACGCACCGCAGCGAAAGCCTCCGGTAACAGCTGGTCCAGTGTTTCCCCATCCGCTATGCGCTTTTTAAATTCATCTGTTTTGGCGCGAAGGGCCGTGTCATCAAGCTTCTGGAAATCCTCTTCCAATGCATTGATCTTTTCCACGATCCGTCGCATACGCTTCAGCTCGCGGTCATTTTTTGAACCAAAGACCGATTTAATCAGTTTGCCAATCATTATCTAGAAACCACTTATCTTATGTGCGCTGTCGGCGCCAATTCTGGGCAGATTGTTGCACCGACACTCCTTTATGCGTGGGGTGCAAGTAAACAGGAAGGCGCAACCGCTGGCAACTCTTATGCCAAGCTGCCGGCAATTACGCGTAAAGGAAGAATAGTTGTTATCTGCCTGTGCGGCGGATGTAGCTGGCCGGGTCGACCGTGCGATTATTCTTAAAGATTTCGAAGTGAACATGTGGGCCGGTAGAGCGACCGCTAGAGCCCATCTGGGCAATAACCTGCCCTTTTTTTACCACATCACCGAGGCCAACCTTAAGCTCGCTATTATGGCCATAGCGGGTTGAATAACCATTGCCGTGATTTATTTCTACCAACTGGCCATAGCCATGGCGCTCATCTGCCCAAGTCACCACACCAGCAGCGACGGAAACCACATCGGAGCCCATCTTGCCAGCAAAATCAACACCCTTATGCCAAGTACGGCGCCCAGTGAATGGGTCGGTACGATACCCATAACGGGAAGACATCCAACCCTTGGTGATCGGACGTCCGGCAATAAACTGCTCGTCCTCAAGCTTCAGGTTGGCCATCAGGGACTCAAGGGTATTGAGCTGCATCTGGCGATCGTCAACCTGATGCGACAGATCACCAATGACATCGATAAATTCAGGGGGCTGATAGGGAAGTTCAGAAGCGCCAGCAATGCCCGGATCTTCAGGTCCACCTATAGCAGGCGCCGCGCTGAACTCGAACTCACCTTCATCGAGATTGGCGGCCGCAGTGAGTCGCTCACCGAGGGCATCCAGGCGGGTAAGGCGGGCCTGCAGCTCAGCCAGCTTCACCGTTAAGGCCACCAGCTGTTCACGTGCCTCCTGATCAGCCTCCGCAATCTCTTCCTGCTGCTTGCGCAGAGCGCGCTCCCAAGCTTTAGCAGTGCGCGCATCAAACAGGTCTGTTTTAGCCACAGGCAGGTTTGCACCGAGAAAAAAAGCACCTACCGGAAGGCCGAGCAGGCACAAGCTCAGTAGAGCTTTGCTCAGGCCACCGAAATTGAAACTGCGGGTTGCACCGCGCTCATTGACCAGGATTACTTTCATAGTAAGCGGAAGAAGTTCGACATATTCTAATTTTGATCACCACTGATATGAGACGTTATCTGTACGCTACACCTCATGCCAATCATCTGGCGACTTCAATTAACCCAAGGATACCAGAATTGCCAATAGCTTCTCTGTGAATCAGGCACGTAAAAAAGCCGGCAATGTCGTGCCGGCTTTTCGCGAGAGGATCATACTGCCAGTATTGGCTTTATGTAGGAGATAGGAGCCTCCTGCTCACCCTCAAAGGTCACCATTTCCCAGGCATCCTTCTGGGTCATCAGGTGGCGTAGGGACTTATTATTCAATGAGTGGCCAGATTTGAATGCCTTGAACTCACCAATCAGGCTGGTGCCCAACAGGTACAGATCACCAATAGCATCGAGAATTTTGTGTTTCACAAATTCGTCTTCGTATCGTAACCCACCCTCATTCAGAATACGGTACTGGTCGATCACAATAGCATTATCCACTGATCCACCCTGGACCAATCCTTTGGAACGCAGGTATTCAATTTCGTGCATAAAACCAAAAGTGCGTGCCCGGCTCACTTCTTTAACAAAAGAAGTGCTGGAAAAATCTACAGAAGACGTCAGGTTACGCCCCTGGAATACCGGGTGATCAAAGTCGATCGTAAAGGACACTTTGAAGCCGTCAAATGGCAGAAAGCTGGCAACTTTGTCGCCCTCTTCAACTGTAATTGGCTTCTTGATACGCAGGAATTTCTTCGGCGCGGACTGCTCCTGAATACCTGCGGACTGAATCAGAAATACAAACGGGCCTGCACTACCATCCATAATCGGCACTTCCTGGGCAGACAACTCAACAACCGCATTATCGATGCCGAGTCCAGCCATGGCCGAGAGAAGGTGCTCAACGGTAGCAATACGTACATCACCCTTTACCAGGGTAGTGGAAAGGAGGGTATCCCCAACATTCTCTGCACGGGCCTCTATTTCAACCACCGGGTCCAAGTCGGTTCTACGGAACACGATGCCGGTGTCTACGGGCGCTGGTTTAAGGGTTAGGACAACCTTTTTACCAGTGTGCAGACCTACGCCAGTGGCGCGAATAGCATTCTTAAGCGTGCGCTGTTTGATCATGAAACTATCTTTTCCCAGTCGGTGGTCTACGCCTAATGCGCAGCAAGCCGCCGATATTAGCATAATTGCGACGCCAATACCAATTATGAGGGGGTGGTCACTACAACATCCGCCACCTACCTTAAAGGATAGCTCAAGCAAAGATTGGAGCGCCACATCCTAGTCGCTAAGACAGCATTCTAAGATCTCAAACTCCATGAGCACTGTAAAAAATTGTTAATTATCTTATTTTTTTCGACCTGCCAGTCTAAAAGATTCCCAAGGAAGCCTTATTTAAAAAACTGCTTACACTAAAATCCGAGCAAACTCAGGGTGAGCCGCACCACAGAAGCGACACCCGATCCGGGAATCGGGCGGACATGAGCGGTGTACTGCCACTGTGGTGCCGACACTTAATCTGCCTGGCGGCGGAGGAAGGCTGGAATATCCAGGTACTCCATATCCGCATCAGCAGGATTCAGTGCAGGTGCTGGTCGCTTGGGACGCTCAACCTCTACACGGGGGCGAGGGTCAGTAGCTTCACGGGACACCAGACCAGCTGCGCCATGGCTCTCTCGCATATCGCGGGACTCACGAGGCTCACGCACCTCTCGCGCATCTGCGCGGCGAGCGTTGTCCACCACCTTAGCAGGGCGAACTGCCGGGGTACCCTCCCCCAAACCTGCTGCCACAACGGTTACTCGCATCTCGTCTCCGAGCTTGTCATCCACCGCGGTGCCGATCACAACAGTAGCTTCGTCGGAAGCGATTTCCTGAACAATCTCACCAACCTCTGAGTACTCACCCAGAGTCAGCTCCTGACAGCCGGCTTCTTCGCTGCCGGTAATAATATTCACCAGGATACCGCGGGCACCGGACAGGTTCACGTTATCCAGTAATGGGCTGCGCACAGCTTTTTCCGCTGCCTCTCGGGCACGGTTTTCACCGATAGCGGAACCGGAGCCCATCATCGCCATGCCCATCTCAGACATAACTGTGCGCACATCGGCAAAGTCCACGTTCATAATACCGGGGCGGATCATCAGATCAGCAATACCCTGTACCGCACCAAGTAAAACATTGTCAGCCTCTTTGTAGGCAGACTTCATAGTGATCTTACTGCCCAATACTTCCAGCAAGCGATCATTAGGGATGGTAATCAGTGAGTCGACTTTATCGCGCAGTTCAAGAATACCTTCCTCGGCAACTACAGTGCGCTTACGCCCTTCAATTTTAAAGGGGCGGGTAACAACTGCGACGGTGAGAATACCTAATTCTTTTGCAATTTCAGCAACAATTGGGGCACCACCAGTACCAGTACCACCGCCCATACCTGCGGTGATAAATACCATATCTGCACCTGTCAGAACCTCAGCGATGCGATCGCGATCTTCCAGTGCTGACTGACGGCCAATATCGGGATTGGCTCCAGCACCCAAGCCGCGGGTAATGGTGTTGCCAAGCTGCAGGATTGTTTGCGCCTGAATATCTTTCAGTGCTTGGGCGTCAGTGTTTGCGCAGATAAAGTCCACACCCTCCACGTCGTTGGCCATCATATGCTTAACAGCATTGCCGCCACCGCCGCCGACCCCTATTACCTTGATGACAGGTTTATCCTGTACGCTATCAACTAGCTCGAACATCGCTGTTCCCCTTTCTTGCTCATGTCGAATTTTACAGCCACGCCTAAAAAAAATCCCTTATGGGACGGCTAATTCTGGTTGCACGCTATTACAAATTACCGCGAAACCAGTGCTTTACTTTATCCCACCACGGATTATCGTTACGCGCAGGCTGCATTCTGCCCTCTGCAGCCTCTTCCTGCTGCATCGCATACATCAATAATCCAACTCCAGTGGAGTAAATTGGATTGCTCACAATATCAGTCAATCCAGAAATTCCCTGAGGTACTGCAAGCCTCACCGGCATATGAAAAATTTCCTCAGCCAGCTCAACTGCACCCTCCATTTTTGAAGAGCCTCCAGTCAAAACTACACCTGCTGCGCACAGGTCCTCAAAACCACTGCGACGTAATTCTGCTTGAACCAAAGTAAACAGTTCGTCGTAACGCGGTTCAACGACTTCAGCCAACGCCTGCCGAGACAAATCCCTGGGCGCTCTATCCCCAACGCTCGGCACCTTGATGGTCTCACCTTCCCGCGCAAGCTTTGCCAGGGCGCAGGCATATTTAATTTTCAGATCTTCTGCATGCGGTGTCGGAGTACGTAAGGCCATAGCAATATCATTGGTGACCTGATCTCCCGCAATGGGAATGACACCCGTATGGCGAATCGAGCCACCGGTAAAGACTGCAATATCAGTGGTGCCACCACCGATATCCACCATGCACACTCCCAGCTCTTTTTCATCTTCAGTCAGTACGGCATAACTGGAGGCCAATTGCTCCAAAATGACATCCTCAACCTCAAGGCCACAGCGACGGATACATTTCTCAATATTTTGAGCCGCATTAACAGCACCGCTGACAAGATGTACTTTCGCTTCCAGTCGCACGCCAGACATACCCAGCGGCTCCTTCACTCCTTCCTGGTTATCAATCAGGTACTCCTGAGGCAGTGTATGTAGAATTTTCTGGTCAGCAGGAATAGCCACTGCCCGAGCCGCATCAATTACCCTATCGAGATCCTGCTGGGTTACTTCCCGGTCTTTAATGGCAACAATACCGTGGGAATTGAGACTGCGAATATGGCTGCCGGCAATCCCGGCATAAACTGAGTGAATCTCGCAACCAGCCATTAACTCTGCTTCTTCTACTGCGCGTTGAATGGACTGCACCGTTGACTCAATATTGACTACTACACCCTTTTTCATTCCGGTGGAACGGTGGGAGCCTATACCGACAATATTTAGTTCACCATTCGCCGAGACCTCACCGACAATGGCGACTACTTTAGATGTGCCGATATCCAGTCCTACAATCATGCGCTGATCGGATACTTGTGTCATTTTTGTTCCAACCTCGCTCGGCTGCGTCCAGGGTCTGTTTATTCATTCCACCTGGATACAAGCCTCGCCTTTAAACTTTACTTTCAACAGCAGCTCTCGCTGCATCCCTGTTTACTTTTCTTCGTTCTTCCACTGAACCGCAACCGCGTTACCATAACGGGTATCCACCCCCGCTATCTTATGTAAATGCGGCGCGAGCAAGCCACGACTCAGGAAAAGGAAGCGGTTAACCCGCTCCAGTAACGCATCATGCCCGAGTTTTAATTCAATTCCCGACACTAACTCCAGGTGCCAGCCGCCAAGGTCATCAAATGACAAGCGTTTTACTTCCATATCCCGCGTAGTTAAAAGACCCGCGAGAGCCTGGTATTGAGACATAATTTGTCCAACCAGCTCTTCGTCCCCAGCAAGTTCAGGTAATGCACCGAGACGCATATGCGCTGGGCGCGGTAGTAAAGCTCCACTAGCTACCAGTAAGTGCGCTTTACCCCAAACTGCTAATGGCTGAGCCTCTGCCACCTCAACCACAACACCCTTAGGCCAATGACGGCTAATCGACACCGAAGTAATCCAGGGATTGGCCATTATCGCAGAGCGCATCGCCCGAATATCTGCGGAAAAAAAACCAGCCTGGAGATAGGGCAACAAAATTTCTTTTAATTGCTCCTCAGGCACCGCATTAAAAGTGCCTCGAACCTCAACCTGCTCCAGTGTATCCACTTCACTCAGCTGGATTGCTGGTAGGCGCTGCCATAACCACAATCCTCCACTGCCAAGCCCAATAACCAAGCCTGCCACCAGTAATAACAGCAACCAGGGACGCCAGTTAATTCTGCCTGTGCTGCCGTCGCCCCCCATGGGGCTAGCTCCGCGAATAGGCTTATCTTTCTTTCGCGTTAGCTTTTTTTTTGCAGACTTCACCGTACCTTAAGCCTCGGAAGTCTTCTCGCCCAGGCGCCACTGTGCCAACTTCTGGGACAAAGCTCCGACATTCCCGGCCCCCTGAGTCAAAACTATGTCTCCCGGCTCCAACAAATCCGCCAACACTGGTGGAACCTGATCGATGGTCTCAGCAAATATTGGATCAACTTGACCGCGATTGCGCAGGCTGCGTGCTAAGGTACGACCATCAGCACCTGGGATTGGCGATTCACCCGCGCTATATACATCCAACAAAATTAGTTTGTCCACCTCTGACAGAACCTGAACAAAGTCTTCGAAAAGATCCCGGGTCCGCGTATAGCGATGGGGCTGGTAGATCATTACCAGTCGCCGTTCAGGCCAACCATCACGCACAGTCTTGACCGTCGCAGCAACCTCTCGAGGGTGGTGGCCATAATCGTCCACCAGCATCACTTTTTCTGCGCTACCGTCGTCACTAACTGAGAAATTTCCGTAGATTTGGAAGCGACGCCCCACTCCCTGGAAACCATCCAGCCCTTTGCGGATAGCCTCATCACTGACACCCTCATCAGATGCAACGGCTATCGCTGCAGTAGCATTGAGTACATTATGGATACCTGGTGTATTGACTGATACCCGCAACAAGTCACCACCAGGGCGCTGGACAGTAAAGTGGCTTCTTAAGGGTTCCTGGTTTACCTCGACGATACGGAAGTCATTGCCCTCAGAAAAACCGTACGTGAGCACTGGGCGTGAAAACTTCGGTATCACTTCCTGCACGTTTGCATCGTCACCACAGACCACGGCAAGACCATAAAATGGCAGGTTGTGAACAAAATCGATAAAGATCTGCTTCACTTTTTCGAAGTCGCCGCCGTAAGTTTCCATATGATCCGCATCAATATTGGTAATTACGGTTACCATAGGCTGCAGGTGAATAAAGGAAGCATCGCTTTCATCCGCCTCAGCAATCAGGTATCGGCTTTCACCCAACGCCGCGTTAGCCCCAGCTGCATTGACCAAACCACCAATAACGAAGGTGGGGTCTTTTTTATCTGCGGCAAAAATCGCAGCAATCAAACTGGTTGTCGTAGTTTTGCCGTGAGTCCCAGCAACAGCAATCCCATAGCGATAGCGCATTAGCTCACCAAGCATCTCTGCCCGACGCACCACCGGAATACGCTTGTTATGGGCAGCAATCAATTCAGGGTTATCCCCATGTACTGCTGACGAATTCACTACAACGTCTACGCCCTGAATATTTGCCTCACTGTGCCCTATCTGCACTTCGACACCGAGTTTACGCAGCCTCTCTGTCACCGGTGACTCACGCAAATCAGAACCGGAAACCTCATAGCCCTGGTTCTGCAATACTTCTGCGATGCCGCTCATTCCAGCACCACCAACCCCAATAAAGTGGATACGGCGGATACGGCGCATCGCCGGAACAGCGTAACTTTTATCTGCGTTTGTACGCTCAGAAGACATTCTCTTAACCTTCGTCCACTTACTATTTAATTATCTGGCCAAAGCCAGTTCTTCACTGCAGGCAGTCACTACCTGCTCAGTCGCATCCGTTTTAGCTGCGCGCCGTGCGGCCTCAGCCATCTCCAGTAGTTTCTTTGGGCTCGAAAGAAGTTCCTGTAACAACATGGAAAGCGCCTGTACATCCATTGCGTTCTGTTGAACCACAATAGCCCCCCCCGCACTTTGCAACCACTCCCCATTACGTGTCTGGTGGTCATCAATAGCAAATGGGAAAGGAACCATAATTGCGCCTACTCCTGCGGCGGCAATTTCAGATACAGTTAAAGCACCTGCCCGGCAAATAATCAGATCCGCTGCGCTGTAAGCTTCAGCCATATCTGAAATAAAAGGTACAACCTCAGCTTCTATGCCTGCAGTGCGATACGCTTCCTGAGCCAAGTCCAAGTGGCGCTCGCCCGACTGATGTACTACTTGCGGCCGCAGAGAAATTGGTAATTGAGCTATCGCCCTGGGCACCAGCTCATTAATAGCCACTGCTCCCAGGCTGCCTCCCAGCACCAGCAAGCGCAAAGGTGACTCTGTACCTATACGCAACTGAGGCTCCGGTAAGGAGGCAATCTCACTGCGCACAGGGTTGCCGACCTGTACAGCACCGGGCAGGCCACTGGGAAAAGCTTCTAATACCCTGTTGGCAATTCGGGATAGTAAACGATTAGTAGTCCCCGCCACTGCGTTTTGCTCGTGGATAATCAGCGGAACCCCACAAACCCTTGAAGCCACACCACCAGGGCCTGTCGCGAACCCTCCAAAACCGAGCACCAAGTCTGGCTGTACTTTTTTAATCACTGCGCGCGCCTGAGAAACAGCGCGTATTATCTGTAATGGTGCCTTTAAGAGGGCCAGTTTACCTTTACCACGTACCCCCTCCACTCGAATAAAATGTAGCGGGATATCCGCCTCGGGAATTAAACGCGCTTCTATTCCGCGCTCGGTGCCTAACCATTCAACACTGGCACCTTGATCATGCAAGGCCTTAGCCACCGCCAAAGCGGGAAAGACATGCCCTCCGGTACCACCTGCCATTACCAAAAATTTCTTGCCGGGAAAAATCTTTTCGCTCTGGGACATTACACTGCCTCCCCATGGGTCATGGTGCCGCCGGAACGTGCCAGGCCGAACATTGGTAGCTGCCTGAAAAGACCGAGGGTTGCATTACCACCATCTGATTGCGCGTGCAATTCACTGCGAATTCTCAATGCCAATCCAAGTAGCGCACAGCAAATTATTAAACTGCTACCACCGGAACTGACGAAAGGTAAGGTCAGTCCCTTGGTTGGTAATAAACCCGAGGCCACCCCCATATTTACAAAAGCCTGTCCAGCCAACTGCACAGCCATACCAAAGGCCAATAGTGCTGCGAAGAATTTCTGCTGAGTCAAAGCCGTACGTACAAGACACAGTAGCGAGTAGGTCAATGCCACAAAAAGACCAACTACCACCAGGCCGCCAACCATGCCCCATTCCTCGGCAAGGATGGCGAAAATAAAGTCGGTGTGCGCCTCGGGAAGATAAAATAGTTTCTGCACACTATTACCAAGACCTACACCAAACCACTCTCCCCGACCAAAAGCGATTAACGACTGGGTCAACTGGTAGCCACTGGCAAACTGGTCGCCCCAAGGGTCTAAAAATGTCAGTAGTCGCTGCAAGCGGTAGGGACTCGTGAGAGCCATCAAGGCAAGTCCACAGGCCGCTGCCGCTACCAGCAGGAATGTGTGTGGCAACCGAGCCCCACCCAAAAAAACCATTGCAAGCACTGTACCGGAAAGCACTACCACAGAACCAAAGTCCGGCTGTAATAACAGCAATAGTGCAACAGTGCCTAAAATAACCACCGGAACCATAAAACTGCTCCAGTGATGCAACTGCTTGTTACGGCGAGTCAAAAAGCTCGCAAAAAATACCAGCATGCAAAACTTGGCCACTTCGGCAGGCTGGATGGTAATCCCGGCAAGAACCAACCAGCGACGACTACCATTTACTTCACGCCCAATACCCGGCACCAATACGACAATCAGTAACAGGCAGGAAAACAGTAAAAGCGGCCATGACAAGCGCGACCAAATAGCCAACGGAATCTGGCTCACAACCAGTGCCACCACAGCACCTATCGCCAGGAATGCCAAATGCCTCTTAAGGAAATACCAGGGATCCGCATAAATATCACTCGCAAACGCGATAGAAGCAGAAGCGACCATCACCACTCCGATACTGACCAGTGCCAGTACACTGAGCGGCAATAGGGCATCGAGGAAATCTCGCCTATTTGAAGGTGCCGGGAGTTCGTTCATCCAGCCCCCCCAGCTTCACAAAGTGCGAGAACCGAATTGCGGAAATCATCGCCTCGGGCTTCAAAATTACGATACATATCAAAACTGGCACAAGCCGGCGACAGCAATACGTAGTCACCATTATGCGCCAGCCTTCGAGCCTGAGCGACGGCATCCACCATAGATTCAGCCCGACAAATTTCACACTCGTCTGCAAAACTTTGAGCGACCTTATCGCCATCGGCACCAATAGAAACCATTGCACGCAGTGTATTTACACTGCTGCTCAATGCAGAAAAGTCAGCGCCCTTGCCATCGCCACCAGCAATCAATACTATTTTACGGCTTTCCGTTGCCAGGCCATCCAGCGCCGCCTGGGTTGCGCCCACATTCGTACCTTTGGAGTCATTGACATAAATAACCCCATCCAGGTCGGCCACCCGCTCACATCGATGTGGTAACCCTCGGAAGGTCTTCAGCACTCCAAGCATTGCCTGCATAGGCAATTCAACAGCATTACCCAGTGCGAGCGCTGCGAGAGCATTGGCAACATTGTGCTTGCCCACCATGGCCATTGCTTCTATCGGCAGCAGTCGCTCAGTACCCTGAACCAGCCAACCCTGCCCATCGACAATACGCACACCAAACTGATTAAGATCAGGCTGGTCCAGGCCAAAAGTCCACTCACGTCTCTCTCGTGACAAGGGCCCCTGAGTGAGGGGGTCAGCGCGATTGACAACAAATTGTTCAGCACCGCGATAAACCCGCTGCTTGGCCCGGTGGTACTCCACCATACTGGGGTAGCGGTCCATATGGTCCGCACTCATATTCAAAATCGTGGCGACAGTTGCCGCTAGCGAATAGGTCGTCTCCAATTGGAAACTGGAAAGCTCCAAAACGAACAATTGCGGCAAAGGCTTCTGAAGTAAATCCAATACCGGTACGCCAATATTTCCCCCCACACGCACATCGACACCTGCCGCCTCAGCCATCTTGCCAAGTAAGGTGGTTACCGTGCTTTTGCCATTGGAGCCGGTAATTGCCACTAGCTTTGCGGTAGACTTTTCACGTATAAGCGCTTGGGCAAATAACTCAATATCCCCAATCACGGGAATACCCTCGGCCACAGCTTGTTGCAACACAGGCTCAGCCAGGGCAACGCCTGGGCTGGCAATAATTAAGCTGGCTGCAAGCAGTGTGTCTGGACGTAACGCTCCGGTTTCCACCGGCACTTGCGGAAACTCTTTATAAAAAGCATCTAATCCCGACGGCTTTTCACGACTATCGACAACCACAGGTGTGTGACCGTGACGCAGCAGATAGCGCACCACCGATTTTCCGGTAGCGCCAAGACCAATTACCACTTTCTGTTGCGAAGAAGTCGCGATCAGGCTCATTTGTTTTTATCTAAGCTTGAGTGTTGCCAACCCGGCTAATACGAGGATCACAGTGATAATCCAAAACCGCACAATTACGCGTGGTTCCGGCCAACCTTTTAATTCAAAATGATGATGCAGCGGTGCCATGCGGAAAATACGCTTACCAGTCAGTTTGAATGACGCCACCTGCAGGATGACAGAAACTGTTTCCATTACAAAAACGCCACCCATAATGAACAGTACAATTTCATGCCGCGTAATTACCGCAATGATTCCCAGTGCCGCACCCAGTGCCAGCGCACCCACATCTCCCATAAATACCTGGGCGGGATAGGTGTTAAACCATAAAAAACCGAGCCCGGCGCCACACAGAGCTGCACAAAACACTGCCAACTCCCCAGCTCCGGCAATTGCGGGAATATGCAGATAATTGGCAAACTCAACGTGCCCAGATAAGTAAGCAATAATTCCCAGGGCTCCGCCTACCATTACCGTTGGCATAATGGCTAGACCATCCAGGCCATCGGTCAGGTTGACTGCGTTACTGGAGCCGACTACGACAAAGTAAGTCAGTACAATAAAGCTCACTGGCCCCAGGTTAATGGCAACATCCTTGAAAAAAGGCACAAAAAATTGAGTTTCCGCCGGGCTTGTTGCACTCATATAGAGATAAATCGCAGCGCCCAAGCCAGCAATGGATTGCCAGAAATATTTCCACCGGGCAATTAAGCCGCGCGGGTTCTTATGTACAACTTTTTTATAGTCATCGACAAAACCGACAGCACCAAATACAAAGGTAACCAACAGGGTTACCCATACATAGCGGTTACCCAAATCCGACCACAATAGTGCAGAGGAAAAAATAGAGGCAAGTATCAGTGTACCGCCCATAGTGGGTGTACCCGATTTACTTAAGTGGCTCTCAGGGCCATCGTCACGGATGGCTTGCCCAACCTGTAAATGATTGAGCCAGTTGATCATGCGCGGCCCAACAATCAGGGAAATTCCCAAGGCAGTAAGTGCTGCCAGAATTGCGCGCACAGTTAAATAATTGAACACCGCAAAGGTGCTCACATGTTGTTGTAATAATTCCGCCAGCCAAAGCAGCATTACATCTCCCCTCTGCTGTTGCCAAGCAGTGCCTGCGCTACCAGTTCCATTCGAGCGCTGCGAGAACCTTTCACCAGTACGGTAGTATTGTTGTCAAGCTCTTGAGTCACAGCCGCGATCAGCAGCTCTCTTTCCCGGTAATTGCGCAGAGACTCATGGCGCCCCTCGATAAAAGCCATACTGGCGGCAGTACCCAGCGGCCCAAAAGTAAATAGCGCATCAAGCCCCCGCTTGCGCGCTAGGGCACCGACACCACGGTGCATATCCTCGGCGTCAGGGCCCAATTCACCCATATCGCCCAATACCAAAATTTTCTTACCCGGCCGTTGCGCGAGCAGCTCTATAGCGGCCCCTACTGAACCCGGGTTTGCGTTGTAGCTATCATCAATCACCGTCGCTCCGGCGATGCCTGGCTGCTCCTGCAGACGCCCGGATACCCCGCTGATATTTGCCAGCCCCTGAACAATTTCCGCAGCCGGGATGCCTGCGGCAAAAGCGCAGCCGGCAGCAACAAGGGCATTGTGAACGTTATGCTCGCCCAGTAACTGCAACTTAACTGGGTGCGTAACACCCTCAATAACCAAGTCAAATGCGGCGCAGCCGGTTGCATCCAACTCAATATTCTCAGCGTACAGCGCACACTGATTGGAGAGACCTATCTCCAAAGTGCGCACACCTTCCGGCATGCGCTGCCGCCAGTAATCCGCATAGTTATCATCGGCATTGATAATTGCAGTACCACCAACTTCCAGACCTGAGTAAATCTGCCCTTTTGCCCTAGCAATGGCATCCACCGAACCAAAGCCTTCCACATGGGCAGGCATCACATTATTGACTGCGCTGACCAGAGGCTTGCCGATACCGCACAAATAACCGATGTCATCAGGCCCACTGGCCCCCATTTCCAGAATCAGTACATCGTGCTGATCAGAAAGGCCAAAGAGGGTCATTGGCAAGCCGAACTGATTGTTCAAATTCCCCCTGGTCACACAGGGAGTGTGGCGCTGGGAAAAAATAGCCGAGAGCATTTCCTTGACAGTGGTTTTGCCACAAGAGCCAGTGATAGCAATTACCGGTCCCGTAAACTGTTCGCGGCACATCAGGCCAATCTGTCCAAGGGCTACAGTAGTATCCTCCACCCTCCACTGCGGCAAGCTGCAACCGGGGACTTCGCGATCAACCACTAACCCCAATACCTGGCCATCCAACTCGCCTACAAAATCATGCGCATCGAAGTTCTCACCCACTAATGCCACGAACAAAGCTTGGGGATTGAGTTTCCGGGTATCAGTAAACACCTGCGAAAACTCCACGGAACCGTTAACCAGCTCACCGCCAAAACGGGCCTGTAAATCCTGCAGGGACAAAGACCTGATCACTGGGTTTCTCCCTCCATACCCTCAGCCTGCGCAGACTTGCCAGCGCGCAAACGCAGTGCTGCCGCAGCATGTTCTCGATCGCAGAAATGAATTTTTTCACTACCGATAATCTGGTAATCCTCGTGACCTTTGCCTGCAATAAGGACGATATCCCCCGGTTGTGCCGCTGCGACAGCTTGGGCGATAGCTTTGGCACGATCGATTTCCACTTCAATATTATTGGCGGCGCCTTCAAGAATATCGTCGATAATTTTTTGTGGTTCTTCACTGCGGGGGTTATCGCTGGTCACAATTGCACGATCGGCCATCTCTGAGGCAATGCGCCCCATGGATGCACGCTTGCCGCTATCCCGGTCGCCACCACAGCCAAACACGCAGAGTAAATTGCCTCGGCAGTATGGGCGGGCAGCAGCCAAGGCAGCGCGCAGAGCATCCGGGGTGTGGGCATAATCCACTAACACTCCCACTTCATCCGCCCCCTTTACCTGTACTCGCTCCATACGGCCAGGCACCGCTTTTATAGTGGGAAAAACGGCGAGAATTTCCTCAAACGGCATGCCTGCAGATGCCGCCGCTGCAACTACCGCGAGTGCATTGTAAATATTGAAATCCCCGATCAGGGGCGCGTTTAATTCACCACGCCCCCAGGGTGAATCGAGTTCAACAGAAAAGCCCTTTTCATGACGGCAAAGATCGGTCACATGCAGGTCACCAGCTTGCAGTCCGTAAGTCAGCACACGCAGGCCGCGCAATTTACAGCGCTCTGCCAGCTGGGCACCAAAAGGGTCATCCAAGTTGATAATGCCGCGTTTCAGCTTCGGTAGCCCGAACAGTTTTTCCTTGGCAGCACCATATGCAGCCATATTGCCGTGGTAATCCAAGTGGTCGCGGGAAAGGTTGGTGAAAATAGCCGTATCAAAAATCAGACCATGCACACGCCCCTGGGAAAGGGAGTGGGAGGAAACCTCCATTGCCGCAGCTCGTACTCCACGATCCCGAAAATTGGCAAAGTCTGCCTGCAGATACACAGGGTCTGGCGTTGTGAGCCCAGTTTCCTGTAACTCAATTTCTCCGTCATTCCAAATACCATTACCAATGGTGCCAATCACAGCGGCGTTGCCAAAATGATGGGCCAATAATTGAGAAGTCAGGTAGGCACAAGTAGTCTTACCATTAGTACCGGTCACCCCAACCAGATGCATTTCTCCACTGGGGTTTCCATGAAAACGCGAGGCAATCTCACCAACACGCTTGGCCAAACCCGGCACACTGACAATCTGAATGTCACCGCGGCTTTTACATTCCAGTGTATCGCCATCAGCTAGCACTGCTGCAGCGCCAGCCTCAATTGCAGAGTCAATATATTCTCGCCCATCAACGATAGAACCGCGCAGCGCCATAAATACATCGCCGGCTTTTACCTTGCGACTATCCAGGGCAACGCCACTAACGGCAATATCGGGGATACCCGCATAACCTGGCACTAATTCCTGTAGGGAAATAAATTGTTTTTCGCGCTGAGTCACGATTTTGAACCTCTCTCGCTTAACTGCGCGGCCAGCTGTCGTTCCGCGGGCTCCACTTGCTCTGGCGGTACCTGCAGCAGGCGCATAGCTCCAGCCATTACCGATCCGAATACCGGTGCCGCCACTTCACCACCGGAATACTTGTCATGGCTGAGATCATCAATAACTACAACCGCAGCCAGGCGGGGTTTGTCAGCAGGGATAAAGCCAGCAAATACCGAGCGGTAACGACTATCTTCATAACCTCTGCGGCCGACTTTGTGCACCGTGCCGGTCTTACCAGCAACACGATAACCGTCCACCTTGGCTCGACGCCCCGTACCACTAGCACCAATAACCGTCTCCAACATGGCGGTTACCTGCTGCGCCAGCGGCCCTTCAATCACCCGTTCGGGCTCAACATCGACTTTATCCCCAGATAACACTAGGGAGACTGGCCGCTTGAGCCCGGCATTGGCCAGCACGCTATAGGCCTGAGCCAACTGCACAGCATTTACTGTTAAACCGTAGCCGAAGGCAAAATTGGCCCGCTCGATTGGGTGCCAGCGACTACGGCTTGGCAGAATGCCCGGTGTCTCTCCAGGAAACCCACTGCCAACTGCCTCTCCCAGGCCCAGGCGGTAAAAGAGTTCCCGTAGCGAATTTGGTTCCAGATCCAAGGCAATTTTTGTGATACCAACCTGGCTCGACTTGGTGATAATGCGAGTGAGATCCAACTTGCCATAATTAACCGGGTCAACAAGGGTTTTGCCTGGCACACGTATATAGCCAGGACTGGTATCAATCTGGGTGTGAGGTTTGTAGCGCCCGGTTTCCAGAGCAGCTAACACAGTCAAGGGTTTTACCGTGGAACCGGGCTCAAACTGGTCGATTAGGGCGCGATTACGCATGGCTGAGGCCTTCACGCCTTTGCGGTTGTTGGGATTAAATGAGGGCTGGTTGGCCATCGCCAACACATCGCCACTATGGGTGTCGAGAATCACCATAAAACCCGAGGCAGCACCATTTTCAGCAACAGCTCGCTTTAACTCACGATAAGCCAGGTATTGCAGGCGCATATCGATGGACAGGCGCAAATCCTGGCCTGGCTGTGCTTCTCTCTGAATGGCCAGCTCCTGGACAGTGCGGCCTTTTAGATCCTTTACTACTTGCTGTGCACCAGGTTGGCCAGAAAGCCACTTATCGTAGGCCAGCTCCAGACCCTCCTGGCCACGATCATCAATATTGGTAAAACCCAAAAGTTGGGCAACCACCTCCCCAGCAGGGTAAAAGCGTCTGTATTCTTTCTTGCTATAAACCCCAGAAAGCCCGAGATCCAGTACCTTGCCGGCCTGTTCAGGGGTCAAGTGACGGCGCAAATACATAAACTCTTTATTGCGGTACTTTTCCAAGCGCGTGGCAAATTTAGATGGCTTTAACTCAAGGGCCCGGGCTAACTCATCAAGCTTTTTAATACCACTTTCTTTCAAAAGCTTGGGGTTTGCCCACAAACTATGCACCGGTGTGCTGACCGCTAGTAGTTCGCCGTTGCGGTCGACAATGGAGCCCCTATAAGCAGCGATTTCCTCCGTGCGAATAGTCCGCGCACGCCCCTGGTCCTGTAGAAACTGATAACCGCGTTCTGCAGCGGGCACAACCTGCAAGCGCGCCAGATGTAGCACCAAAGCCACTGCAAGCAGGCATAACAGAGCTGCCACCAGCACAAAACGCCAGCGGGCAATTCCCGGTTGAACTTGCTTTTTCTTGATTGCGCCCATATTTTTCCAGTTGGCGTTATTTTTTCACTTTGAAATCAAATTCCTTCAGGGCTCTCTTGAACAACCCGCCTAAAACCCTTTACGCTCAAAATTCTTATGCTTATTTTGGTGCCACTCTTCAAAGCACAAAGACATACAAACCACGGGGCCTAATCTATTAAGGCTTGTAGTTCTTAATATCAATCCACCGTTACCAGCACCTGATCAGATGGAGCTGGCACATGCATTTTTAATTCTTCGCGAGCTACCTTTTCCACGCGGCTGTAGGCAGACCAGGCTCCTCGCTCCAACAGCAAACGCTCCTGCTCATAGCGCAATTCATCCTGAGCTTTTTGTGCTCTACCCAATTCAGCGGTCAGTTCTCTGCTGCGCTGGGTTGAATAAACTACAGACAGGGCTGAAGCCATCGCGGCCAACCACAAACACCCGAGCCCGATCAAAAGTTTGCCCCGCATTGCTATCAGTTCCCTGACAGCTTTTCCGCAACCCGCATTACCGCACTGCGCGAGCGCAGATTCTCATCCACCTCAACTTCATTGGCTTTCACTGCCTTACCCAGAGAGCGCAGAGACCTGGCGATCTGACTATCCATTACCGGCAGCCCCCGGGGCAGTTGCGGGCCACGCTCCTTCTCGCGAATAAAGCGCTTGACCATGCGATCCTCCAGCGAATGGAAGCTGATAATGACCAACCGCCCTCCCGGAGCCAGCAGCTGCAGGGATTTATCCAACGCGCTCTGCAAATCATCCAACTCGCCATTAACATGGATACGAATTGCCTGAAAAACCCGGGTGGCGGGATGCTTGCCTTTCTCCCAGGCGGGATTGGCCGCTTTGACTACTTCCGCTAAATCTAAAGTTCGCTCAAAGAGCTTTTCCACCCGGCGGCGCACGATAGCGGCAGCCATACGGCGAGCGAAACGCTCCTCCCCATACTCTTTGAAGACCCTGGCCATTTCAGCCTCATCTTCGGTATTCACCCATTGGGCTGCGCTGAGACCACGACTGGTATCCATGCGCATATCCAGTGGCCCATCCTGCATAAAACTAAAACCGCGTTCAGCTTGATCCAGCTGCGGGGATGAGACGCCCAAATCCAATAAAATGCCGTTGACCCGCCCCGACTGCTCAGCCGCCGCACTGTCCATATCGGCAAAAGAGCCGTGCCAGATCGAAAAACGTGAATCAGACTGAAAGCGCTGATGGGCGTATTCAATCGCCTGTGGATCCTTATCAACGGCCAACAAACGTCCCTTGGGACCTAGCTGTTTCAAGATTGCGGCACTGTGGCCACCACGGCCAAAAGTCCCATCGATATAAAAGCCGTCTGGATCAGTAATCAGGGCGTCCACGGCCTCGCGCAGTAACACACTGCGATGCAATTCTTGAGACACCCCGTGTACTCCTTATAAAGAGAGGGATGCCATTTCCTCTGGCATTCCCTCCTCATCTTCACTGTCATCGAGCCAGGACATCCAGCGTTCCTCGCTCCAAAGTTCTAATTTTTTTCCCTGCCCTACCAGCATCAGCTTCTTTTCCAGCCCGGCGTATTCACGCAAGGTAGGTGGGATCAATACCCGGCCATTACCATCCACCTGCAATTCGCAGGCATAGCCAATTAAAAGACGCTGGGCGCGGCGCGCCACTTTATTAAAACTGGGTAGGGACTCTATCTTTGGTAAAATCTGCTGCCACTGGGGCGCAGGGTAAACCAGCAAGCAGCGCTCCTCTGTATGCGCAGTAATCACCAAACAACCGGCGCAGTCATCCAGCAGCCGGTCGCGGACCCGCGCTGGTATCGCCAGACGCCCCTTGGCATCCATATTGATTGCATGGCTACCCAAATACACTTTGAGATTTTCACTCGCTATCAATTACGCCTATCGCAGCGAACTGCACCTTTGCAGGTTGCTAGCGGGAAAACCCAAACTTTATTCGCGCAATGTAAACACCCACTTACTGGCTGCGAATAAACCACAAAGTTCCACGATTTTCCACTTTTTCCCACCTTTGACACTATAAAACTGGGTATCGCAAAGTCAAGGAAATCGACCCCAAAGTCCCCATAAACCCCAGTAAACTCGCGGCTTACAGAATAGATTTGGCGAGTGGCGCCAATATCATCTTCACATATCAACAAATTAGTGCGAGTACTCACTCACAAAATGATCGATTATTTTAAACTAACAATTCAAGTCGTGTGACACACGCCACATAGTCGCACTGCAGCCTCGCCACATGAATTAAGCGTCAAAAACAGGGTTCCGGATTTATAGAAAAGAGAAAACCCGGCACTTGCCGGGCTTCGGGAATGGATGAGCTGGCCTATAAGCCGGGTTCTGTCGAGGACAATCATTCATCTGGGATGCCTGTCACCAGACACCTCAAGCGACCTACCCGCCCTCAGTGCGGGTCACACCTATAGAGGGCCTATTTGGTCTTGCTCCGAACGGGGTTTACCATGCCGCGGACTGTTACCAGCCGCGCGGTGCGCTCTTACCGCACCCTTTCACCCTTACCTGTGCTTCCGAAGAAGCCATCGGCGGTCTACTCTCTGCTGCACTTTCCGTAGGCTCACACCCCCCAGGCGTTACCTGGCGTTCCACCCTATGGAGCCCGGACTTTCCTCCATCACACAAGGTGACAGCGATTGCCCGGCCAGCTCGCGGCGAAGAGTAATGAGGCGACAGCGGGATTGCAACAGGCAAAGCTTAATTACAAAGAAAAGCCCGCGCCTTATTTCTGCTGCAAGCTCCAATTGTAAAGCTCTTTCTTGTTAACGCCGGTAATTTCCCCAGCGATAGCCGCAGCCTTCTTGGGCGGCAACTCCGCAAGGAGTAGCGACATCACTCTCTGCGCCTCCGCATCCAGCTCATTGACTAGGCGACGCTCGGCTCCGCGTACCAGCAGGACAATTTCGCCACGCCGCTGATTAGCATCCGAGCGCACCCAGCTGACCAGCTCACCGAGCGGCATAAGGCGGAAAGTCTCGAATGCCTTGCTAAGCTCACGAGCAATTACTGCTTCACGCCCAGCACCAAACACTTTTGCCATTGCTTCAAGGGTATCCGCAACTCGATGTGGCGCCTCGTAAAAAACCAGCGTGCGGGTAGCACCAGCTAACTCTTGCAAAGCCCGCTCCCGGGCTCCGGCCTTGGCCGGCAGAAACCCCTCAAAACTGAAGCGATCACTAGGCAAGCCTGCAGCACTCAAAGCAGCTACAAAGGCGCAGGGCCCAGGTATCGGCACTACACGGATTCCCCGCTCACGCGCCTCTCGCACCAAACGATAACCTGGATCTGAAATAAGAGGGGTACCCGCATCAGAAATCAGCGCCACCGTCTGCCCCTGCTCAAGCCGCTGCAAAATCTGGCCAGTGCGCTTGTCATCAGAGTGGTCATGATACGCCATCAAGGGCGTTTCAATATCGAAATGGGAAAAGAGTCTCTGACTGTGACGTGTGTCCTCCGCCGCAACCAGGTCGGCACATTGTAGAACTTCAACAGCTCGCGGTACCATATCGGCCAAATTACCAATAGGCGTAGCGACAATATAAAGCATCGCCTGATCCGGCCCCATAGTTGTTCACTCCAAATATAAATATTGCGGGAGAAGAATATGTCCGCCTCTTCCCGGCGCACGTCTACTGTGATCACCAGCATGGCTGCGGCAGCACTGGCACTGGCTTTAACCGCCTGCCAAACTCCAGCCTCCCGACCGGGGGCTTACCAGCCCACCTACCCGGCCAGCCACAAAGCCAGCCGCAGCGATGCCGTTCGCCTACTGCGTAGCGCCGAGACCTTGCCGGCTCCCGCGCGGGACCAGCAGCGCCTTCGGGCGGCCGCCATTCTATACGAGCTGGGAGAGAAAGAGTCAGCCAAAGAAGCTGTTGTGAAAATTATTCCCGAACAGCTGGATAACACCCTGTATGCCAGCTATGCACAGGTGTATGGCAGTTTACTTGCCGATGGCGATGACTTCTTCGAAGCCCTGGACTTAGCTACATCTCCACGCCTTGAGGGTGCTTGGGCGCAATTGCCACAGTCGACTGCGCTACCCTTACGCAACTTGCGCGCAGACCTTTGGGGCCTCCTTGGTAATCTCGACAGCGCCATTAGTGAGCGACGTGAGATTTCTTACCTTGTGAAGTCTGATGATGCGATCGTTGAGAACAACAATGGCTTATGGCAACTACTTACCCAGCTACCTTCCAGTGAATTAAAGAATCGCGCCAATAAAAGCAGCGACACCCAGATGCGCGGCTGGTATCAGCTGGCGCTACTGGGTCGAGATACTCAGACTGATATCAGCTCACAACTTACCGCCCTTAGCCGCTGGCGTGAGCGCTGGCCAGCGCATAGCGCCAACACACATCCACCACAAGCATTACAGCTGCTCGAACGGCTAGCGGCTCAACGCGCCGATAGCATCGCCCTGCTACTGCCTTTATCCGGCTCACTTGGCAGTGCCGGTCGCGCGATCCGCGATGGCTTTATGGCAGCACACTACACAGCCCTGAACGCCGGAGGAACCACTCCTAGGGTCTTGGTATACGATACCGGCACAGAGCAGCCCTTCGAGGAAATCTACCAGAATGCCGTGGATGCAGGCGCTCAGTTCATTATTGGCCCCCTGGACAAGAGCAAAGTCTCCAACCTACTGGCGACAGAGAAGCTGCCAGTACCCACCTTGGCGCTAAACTATGGTGACCAGGGACGACTCACCAATGACCTAGTGCAGTTTGGCCTCGCTGTTGAGGACGAAGCCCGTCAGATCGCCCAACATGCCTACCGTCAGGGCCACCGCCAGGCAATGGTACTCACCACCAATAGCAGCTGGGGTCAACGGGGGGCCGAAGCATTCCGGGAGGAATGGCAAAATCTCGGCGGCTCAGTCAGTATTGGCAAGACATTCCCCAATAACAGCAAGTTTGCCAACCTCGTTAGCGATGCTTTACTAATCCCAGCCAGCAAAGCGCGCAAAAAGGAACTGCAGGGCCGTTTGGCCGCGCCATTGGAGTTCACCCCACGGCGCCGCGATGATGTCGATATGGTGTTTGTAGCAGCCCTGCCCCAACAGGCCCGCCAACTCAATCCTATGCTGACCTACTACTACGCCGGCGACCTACCGGTTTATGCCACCTCCCATGTTTTTGGTGGTAGTGTCAATCCAAATCGTGACCGCGATATTAACGGCGTACGCTTTACCGCCCTGCCCTGGCTATTTGAGAATAACCAGACCAAGCAAGACATAGAGCAACAAGCCGCTCCGGCACCAGCATTTGCCCGTTTATACGCTCTGGGCGCCGATGCATTCCGCCTCTACCCACGCCTTCCCATGTTGCGCCAGTTTCCGCAACAGAAAGTACATGGTCTCACTGGGGCACTCAGTCTGAGTGCTGATGGCCGCATTGTGCGAGAACAGATGTGGGCACGAATCGAGAAGGGGGTGCCTGTGCCAATAACAACTGTAGAGCCGCTGTCGATACCTCAAGACAACGGCCAGCTGACAGGAAACAGTGAAGCTCTTTAAGCGTCCAGCCAGTACTGTCGGCGCACGCATGGAGGGTGCCGCAGCGCTTCACTTACAACGCGCGGGGCTCTCGGTGACTGAACGCAATTACCGCTGTCGTCACGGAGAGATAGACCTTATCGCCCGTGAAGGCGATACTGTCGTGTTTGTGGAGGTGCGCTTCCGCCGTAGCAGTCGCTTTGGCGGTGCCGGAGCCAGCGTGGATATTCGCAAGCAGCAAAAGCTGCTAGCCACCGCGCACAGCTATTTACAACAGCACAAACTGGACTGTCCCTGCCGCTTCGATGTCCTTGCCATAGACGGCGATGCGCAAAACATTCAGTGGATTAAGAACGCCTTCGAAGCCTAAGGCAAAACCGAGATTTACCTTGCCAAGTTACGGCGAACTGCGGTTCGCCTGAATTAAGGACACAATGGAACAGCGAGTCGTAACCCTTTTTCACCACAGTCTGGAAGCCACTATGAACGCCGGTGAGATACTGGCGCCCCTGATTGCGGAGGCCAGTGAGATGGTGGTGCACACACTGCTAGCAGAGAGCAAAATACTTCTTTGCGGCAATGGTGTCAGTGGCGCCCTGGCGCAGAGTTTCAGCTCGCAATTAACTGGCGGCTTCCAACGCGAGCGCCCCGGCCTGCCAGCAATGGCACTCAATAGTGACGGTGTCTCCATGGGCACCGTCGCACAAAATCATGGCAGTGCGGATACTTTCGCCCACCCAGTACGCGCTCTTGGCCAACCCGGCGACCTGCTGATAATAATTAGTAGCGATGGTGGGGACTCCAACTTGGTACAAGCTATGCGCGCCGCCCGAGACCGCGACATGGGAATCCTGGCCCTCACCGGTGGAGATGGTGGCGATTGCGCTGCCCTCTTGGATAACCACGATATTGAACTGCGCGTGCCTTCCGATGTCGCAGCAGAGGTACACCAAGTACACCTTCTGACTATTTTTTGCCTGTGCGACTTGATCGACAGCAGCCTGTTCGGTGGCTATGAGGACTGAACCATGAAAACAAAACTATCTTCTGTTGGAAAATGCCTTCTGGCCGCGCTTGCCATAGCCTCTCTGCTTGGCGGCTGCAGCACAGTTATGGAGGCCACTCACGATGGCCCCATCCAGCAAGACCCAGGGAAACGCTCGCTGGGAACTTATATCGATGATGAGAGAATCGAAACCATTGTCACAGTGAATATCAACAAAGCCCACCCCGACCTGAAAGCAGCAAATGTTGACGTAACCTCCTTCAATGGGGTGGTTTTGCTCACAGGCCAGGTACCCAACCAGGAACTTCGCATGCTTGCCGGCCGCACTGCTGAGCAGGTTCAGAACGTACGACAGGTGTACAACGAGACACAGGTACGCGGCAAAGTCACCTTTCTCGCCTCCACCAGTGATGCCTGGCTGACAACTAAAGTGAAAACCAATTTGCTTGCAGATAAGGAAATTGATGGGGCTCGCATCAAAGTGGTAACAGAAAATGGGGTGGTTTACTTGATGGGGCTTCTGACCCCGGCGGAAGCAGAACGCGCTGCGGGCGTAACCCGTTCAATTGGTGGAGTACAGAAGGTCGTAAAAGCCGTGGAGTACATCAATTGATACAGTGATGTTGTACCCCATTTAACAATTTGATATCCGAATAAAAAACGGAGGCTAAGCCTCCGTTTTTTATTGGTGAAGCTTTAAGCCAAAGTTACAGGCGCTCAATAGCTATCGCCGTGGCCTCACCACCACCGATGCAAAGGCTAGCGATGCCCTTCTTAACATCGCGCTTCTCCATAGCGGCCAACAGGGTGGTCAAGATTCGAGCACCGCTGGCACCCAATGGATGGCCTAGGGCACAAGCGCCACCGTTCACATTAACCTTATTCCAGGGGAGTTCCAGCTCACGCATGGCTGCCATGGTTACCACGGCGAAAGCCTCATTAATCTCAAACAGGTCAACATCGGCAGCAGACCAGCCGGTGTTTTCCAGCAACTTATGCATGGCACCCACTGGGGCAATAGTGAACCACTCGGGCTCACGGGCAAACTGAGCTTGCCCTTTGATAACCGCTAATATTTTGAGTCCGCGCTTATCAGCCTCACTTTTTCGCATCAGTACCAATGCCGCAGCGCCATCGGAAATAGAACTGGAGTTGGCTGCAGTGACAGTGCCATCCTTGCGGAAAGCCGGTTTCAACTGCGGGATTTTGTCTGGACGAGCACTGCCTGGAGCCTCATCTACACTGACGACTACCTCTCCACGTCGGGAAGCAATGGTTACCGGGGTAACTTCACGGGCAAAATCACCATTTTCAATTGCTGCCTGGGCACGAGCCAGGGACTCCAGGGCAAACGCATCCTGCTCTTCACGAGAGAACCCATACTTATCCGCAGTACCCTCAGCAAAAGCACCCATCAATTTGCCGTCTTCAGCATTCTCAAGGCCATCGAGAAACATGGAGTCCTTAACCTCACCGTGCCCCAGGCGCATGCCGGAACGGGCTTTAGGCAAAAGGTAGGGGGCGTTGCTCATACTTTCCATACCACCGGCAACAATGACCTTGCCCTCCCCCAACAACAGCGCATCCCGGGCCATCATCACAGTCTTCATACCAGAACCACACACCTTATTGACGGTAGTACAGGGCGTGCTGTCTGGAATACCTGCTGCCAGCGAAGCTTGGCGCGCAGGCGCCTGTCCCACACCTGCTGGAAGCACACAACCCATCAGGACTTCATCGATATCTGCGGGGGCTACCCCTGCATCTTCCAGAGCCGCACGAATTGCCGCTGCGCCCAACTGTGGGGCACTCAAGGAGGATAAGCCACCCTGCATGGCACCCATCGGGGTCCTCGCCATTCCGACGATCACTACGGGGTCTGAAGTTACATCACTCATTCTGTCTGCTCCCAGTTCTACACCGCCCTCTCTGCTGTGGCGGCAATTGTGTTTTATAGTCGCCGCATTATAGCCGAAGCACTACCCTGCTCCGCCAGAGCCAGTTTCACTACTAGCGTCGCCCGGCAGATGGAGCGTGTTACTATCGGCGCCAATCATAAGAAAAAGTGGCGAGAGGACTTATGGAGTTATCAAGCATTATCGTGCTGGTGGTTATTGCTGCACTTTTGTTTTATGGAGTAGGGATTTATAACAAACTGGTTTCCCTAAAAAATCGCAATGAGAACGCCTTTGCACAGATAGAGGTACAACTGAAACGGCGCCACGACCTGATCCCCAACCTGGTGGAAACTGCTCGAGGTTACCTGAAACACGAACGGGAAACCCTCGAAGCCGTAACTGTTGCGCGCAATACCGCCATCAGCGATCTCAAGGCAGCAGCCTCAAACCCGTCAAGTGCCACTGCCATCGGCAAACTTGGCCGTGCAGAGAGCGCCCTGAATGGCGCCCTGGGACGCTTTACTGCAGTAATGGAGGCATACCCGGACCTGAAAGCCAACCAGAATATGATGCAACTCAACGAGGAGCTGAGCAGTACTGAGAATAAAGTTGCCTTTGCACGGCAGGCATTTAACGACTCGGTCACAAATTACAACATATACAAACAAAGCTTTCCGCCAGTATTGCTGGCTGGTTTTTTCGGGCATCGCGCCAATGCCCAACTGCTGGAATTTGCCGACTCAGATGCCGCTCAGGTAGCACCTCGTATCGAGTTTTAAGCGATGAATTTTTTTGAGTACCAGGATCGCGCCAGACGAAACAGTCTCCTGCTTGTAGGGCTTTTCGCTCTAGCCGTAGTTTTGCTGATCTCCCTGACCACTTTAGTCGCTGCCGCAGCGATAGCGCTCTCTCGCGGCCAGCCTTTTTCATTCAGTACTATCGAGCAATTACTGGGCTGGCAAACTGTGATATCCATCGCCCTGACGATTGCTGCCATTGTCGCCCTCGGCAGCCTATATAAACTGCACCAACTCAACGCCGGCGGCAGCGCAGTGGCCGAATCCCTCGGCGGACGCAAGCTCAATATTGCTCCACAGAATTCCAACGAACAACGCGCACTGAATGTTGTAGAGGAAATGGCAATCGCCTCAGGTACCCCTGTGCCGGATGTCTACCTGATTGAGGATGATGCGATCAATGCATTCGCCGCGGGCTCCAAACCCACCGATGCAGTGATCGGCCTCACTCGAGGCTGTGTTGAAAACCTTAATCGAGAGGAACTGCAAGGTGTAGTGGCACATGAGTTCAGCCATATCTTAAATGGCGATATGCGTTTGAATATCCGTATCGTAGGAATGCTGAACGGTATCCTGATTATTGGCCTGCTCGGCCATTGGCTGGTTCGCGGAATTTACCCTGGCAATCGAGAAAACCGAGGGCGTGCGGCTCTGTTTGGGCTCGGCGCAGCATTAATGGTTGTGGGCTATACAGGAACCTTCTTCGGCAACCTGATTAAGTCTGCAGTTAGTCGCCAACGGGAGTTCCTTGCAGATGCCTCTGCAGTACAATTTACCCGGAACAATACAGGTATCGCTAGCGCACTAAAAAAGATTGGCAGTTACGGCTCAAAATCGACTCTGACCAGCGGCAGGGCAGCGGAATACAGCCATATGTTTTTTGCCAATAGCATGAAGCGTTCGCTATTTAACCTCTTCGCCACACATCCGCCTCTGTCAGATCGTATCACCCGACTCGACCCCAGCTGGAATGGCCTTTACCCCGACAATACTAATAACGCCTCACAATCACAGCCCCCTGCATTTGTTGAGTCCGCGCAAGTATCCACTTTCGCAAAATCCGCACCCTTCCAGGCAGCGCTGGATGCTGTAGATAACAGCATTGCCAACCCGAGCGAACAACAGGTGCAATACGGACGCCAGCTGCTTCAATCTATTCCCTCTGGACTTCAGCAGGCAGCTCATGACCCCTTCGCCGCACGCGCGCTGATTTATCACCTGCTGTTACACAAGGAGGGGGCAGAGCGGCAAGTACAACGCGAACTACTCAATAAAATTGCCCATCCAGCAGTGGTGCGGGAAATGCGACAACTGGAGACACAGCTGGAAAGCCTGCCCAATAGTGCACGCTTGGCCCTGTTGGATCTTTGTGTTCCCGCACTGAGAGCACTGGTCCCTCAGCAGTATCAAGTATTCAAGAGAAACCTGATCAAACTGCTGCACAGCGATGGGAAAATTGAGATTTGGGAGTGGGCCCTATATCGGGTACTGATGCACGCACTGGAGGGCTCTCCTGACCGACAGCGGCTTTCCAATAAAAAGGGAGCCAGCAAAGATGCCAACTGTTTCCTTCTCGCCGCTATCGCCCATTCGGGCAATAGTGAGTATCTACCTGCCAAAAGGGCTTATGAGCAAGGCCTCAAGGCTTTGGGTATAGAGGCCACACCACTGCCAAGTCACAAGGATATAAATTTACCGCGGCTCGACAAGGCCATCGCCATTGCAGGACAGATGAAAGCTCTGGATAAACCGGCATTGTTAAAGGCAATGGTACTAACCCTAAGCCATAACGGGGTGATCAAGGCAGAGGAAATCGAATTGCTCCGGGCCGTAGCAGATAGCTTGGACTGCCCAATGCCACCTCTGCTACCAGCGCAGCCATAAATCGGGTCGACTAACCAACAGGCCGGCATTGCCGGCTTGTTTCCACTTATTTATTAAACGTGATGCTGATAGACAGGGCCTATTCCTACGCTCCACAAAATTACCGAAGTAATTAAGACAGTAACCATCATGACAAGCGCCACAGTGAGCACCGCACAGGCATAAAGAAATGCCCGCTCTTTGTTCATCTTCATCAAAATTGGGATACCGGCAAATACCAGATAGATTGAGTACATCCCCGCAATGCCCACGGCGGCCATAGTAAGCCAAGGGTGGGGGAAAAGAACCACAATACTAGCGAGGAAAATTGGCGTAGTGATAAAGACCGCAAGCGCGGTGCCTTCATAATGGCGTGTAGGTTCATCACCCTCGACACCATAGGACCTCGCCATCCAGTTAATAAATTCCCCAAGGCAATAGACTCCGACCAGTAACGCAAAGTAGGTCACTATAGACAAAACTGCTGCACTCTCCGGAGTCAACTTGGCCAGATGCCCCCCCACCTCAAATCCCACCCGTGTGACACCAAAGTAGCCGGCAACTGTAGGGATCAGAGCCAGAAATGGAACATGGGTCACGAAAACCTGGAAAAAAGAATGTCTATCCGCTCGGATGGCTTTCCACTCTTTTTCAGGATTAGTAAGAATGCCGATTGTGTGACTGAGTAATCGCACGCTGAAACTCCCTTCAATACCCTGCATTGCAGTATCGGGGGACGGCGCGGAATTAACCAATGCGAATAAGAAATTAGGCGCCACTTTTAAATCAGGTTGATTTATATCAAGCGCTAACAGAGACGCGATTCCGGCCGCCCCGCTTTGCCTTGTAAAGGGCCTGGTCAGCGGCCTTAAGGACAGTATCAGGCCCTCTGAACTCCTTACCCCTCTGAGCGAGGCCAATACTAACGGTTACCTTAATCTGTTGATCTGAACGGCGTTCAGAACGCCACAATTTAGGACCGGAAATACGTCCTCCAGAGCGCAAGCGCATGGGATAGGCCGCTATTTTCTCCCGAATAAGCTCCAGCTGTCTTTCTGCGGCTGAAAGGTCACGACCAGAAATAATTAGCACAAACTCCTCCCCCCCATAGCGAAATAATTCCCCTGACGTATTTCGAGCAATCTGGGTAGCAACCATTCGCAGTACCTGATCACCGACCTGATGACCAAAGCGATCATTCAATTTCTTAAAGTAATCGATATCAATCATGGCAATAGAATAATGCCGGCCGGGAGTGAGCATCCGATACCTGAAAGCCCTCCGAGACCGGACTCCGGTCAACTCATCGCGGAAAGCCAGCTCATAGCTGCTACCCAGCAGCGAAAAGATAAGTAGGAAACCAGCTACTGACATTAAAGGAACCAGAGGCATCCCACTCCAGACTCCATACAACGTAAGCAAGATGCAGCTGAATAACCCCACAGCCGTGGGCCCGGGGTAAAGAGCCAGCAGTGCCAATGCGCCAAGTGAGGCCGCCATACAGGCCAAGAGTGGTAAAGGTGGGGAAAACCGGTCAAGAGCCAATAGCCAAGCAGGCAGATGCTGCAAAGAAAACATCTGAGCTAACGGCCCATAATATTTCTGCAACCAGAATAGGGCTATCCCCTG
Organism: Microbulbifer variabilis; assembly: GCF_052467165.1. Lineage (NCBI taxonomy): Bacteria > Pseudomonadati > Pseudomonadota > Gammaproteobacteria > Cellvibrionales > Microbulbiferaceae > Microbulbifer > Microbulbifer variabilis. The sequence goes on along the minus strand of NZ_CP174301.1, from coordinate 916,936 downwards.
TGCACCCAGGATCAACAGCCAAGCGACCCCAAAATTACTCCATATGCTACGGTCGCGGCTGCAGCTAAATAACATCAAGTTGAGGGCGATCAACCCCAGATAGAGGGAAAAATCCTGCTTCAACAGTATTTCGAGACTGATCGTCCCATAGAAAAACATTAATAGTAATGCGGCCAGACCAACTCGGCTTGAGCGATAAAATAAACTGAGCAGCAGCGCTGTTACCAATAACAGAAAAGGCAGCTGGACATTGTTCAGGGACGCCAGATCGAGCCAGGGTAAATGTTGGGCAAGTGGCAAAATCAGGAGCAGTCCGGGCAACCAGCTAAAACGCAGCCACTGCAAATACGACGGCATGGTAAATTGGGAGCAAGAAATAACAGAGAATTATACGCACCTGATAACAGTAATTTCTTAGACTAGGCGCACAAAAGAGAAGACCGACGAAAACAAAAAGAAAAAATAAAAAAGGGGCAAAACTGCCCCTAGAAATTTTTTAAAGCCGAGCTTATTTCACAACGCGCAATGCGGGCTTCTTCACCGACTTTTTGCCCAAGCTGGTGGGCGGGGTAGGTTCGGGCGGTTCTGGGGTTTCTTCTGCCTCAAACACCATACCCTGGCCATTCTCACGAGCATAAATTCCAACTACCGCGCCAACCGGAACCTGGATATCAGTGGGAACCCCACCAAAACGCGCATTAAACCTGATCGCATAGTTATCCATGGTCAGCCTCGCAACAGCACTTTCAGAGATGTTTAGCACTATCTGCCCATCATCATTAACATGCTGTTGTGGCACCAGCACCCCGGAAAGGTGCGTATCGACAAGAATATAGGGAGTGCACCGGTTATCGGTAATCCACTCGTAAAATGCCCGCAAAATATATGGGCGATTGGAGGTCATGACCGGCTTACTCACCTAACTACCCTCAACGCATTTCCCGTTCGTACTCGGTAAGGCTCTGCTGGAACGCTTCACGGGCAAACAGGCGATCCATATAATCCAGCAGTGGCTTCACTTGCTTAGTCTTGGGCAAGCTGATTTCGAACTGCTCGAGACGCCAGAGCAGTGGAGCCATACAGCAATCCACCAGGGAAAATTCTTCATTGAAGAAGTACGGCAGCTCAGTAAACATCGGCGCAATGCCAACCAAGCTATCACGCAGCTCCTTACGGGCGGATGCAGCATCTTTGCCTCCTGCCAGAATTTTATCCACCAGCGGACACCAGTCGCGCTCAATACGATGCATAATCTGGCGACTTTGAGCGCGCGCAACCGGGTAAACGGGCAGCAGCGGCGGGTGTGGGAAACGCTCGTCAAGATACTCCATCATAACCTTGGTTTCGAAGAGCACCAGATCGCGATCAACCAGAGTCGGCAGCGAATTGTAGGGGTTGAGGTCAGCGAGCTCGGCGGGCTTATCATCCGAGTCCACATCTATGATTTCTACGGACACCCCTTTCTCTGCCAGTACGATACGCACCCGATGGCTATAGTGACTGCGACCATCAGAGAAGAAGGTCATAGAGGAGCGCTTGTTGGTAGGCACACCCATGTTCAAACTACCTCAAACTTGTTGGCCGACAAACACCGGCCTTTATTCAAAATATAAAAGGGCGGCAGAGTATCTCCACCACCCATCAAAAAGAAACCTGCGAATCTTAGTGGTGTATGTCTTTCCAGTACTCGCGGTTCAGCAGCCAGGCAAAGATAAAGAATATAAAAATAAACGCCAGCACATAGAAACCAATGCGCTTGCGATCTTCTGCCATTGGCTCTGCAATGTACTCCATAAAGTTGACCAGGTCATACATAGCCTGATCAAACTCTTCCGGATTCATGGAACCCTTCACACTACCAACCTTGAGGCTGCCACAGTCGGCGTCCATGATCGGGTTACCCAGCTCATCGCGCACGATCTTACCATGGTCGCGCTTAGGACCAGGGGCACATTCCGGCAAGCCCTGCAGCTCCATCAATACATGCGGCATGGCGACACTGGGGAATACCAGATTATTCACACCGGTAGCACGACTGTCATCCTTGTAGAAACTGCGGAGATAAGTGTAGAGCCATTCCGGTGAGCGGGAGCGGGCAACCAGCGTCAGGTCCGGCGGCGTGGCGCCGAACCATACTTTGGAGTCATCCGGGCGCATGGAGATCTGCATCAGGTTACCGATCTTGTCGTTACCCAAGATCAGGTTCTCCATCATCAGCTCTTTGGGGATATCCAGATCTGTAGCAACACGCTCCCAGCGGGAATAGTTGGCACTGTGACACCCCATGCAATAGTTGACGAAGTACTTGGCTCCACGCTGCAAAGACGGCTTGTCCTGAAGGTCGATACTAATAGGGTCCAGCTCAACACTGGACTCAGCGCCTACCGCTTTGATTGGGATAAAGGTCAGCAGGCCAACAACCACAATACCGATAAACAGAATACCGAATGTTTTTGCTCCAGATGGGCTGGTTACACGCTCAGGCTCTGGGTATACCTCATCGCGGCTAGTAATCCAGGGCAGCAAGGCGAAGAAAGCTGCCAACAAAACAGTCACTACTCCCATAAAGGTATTTACCGAGAAGTTAGCCACTGCCATCCACAGGAACAGTACACCGAAGCCGATGCTTACAACCCAGGAACCCACTCCCTTGCGCTCCTTTGGATTCGTCCAGACCGGCATGGTCAGGAAGAACGCAAAATAGAACAAGGTCGCCACCTGAGACAGGAAGTTACGCTCTGGGGTCGGAGATTTAACCCCCAGGTAACCCAGGATAATAAATACCGCTGCGAACAAAAGGAGCAAACCTTTTGGCAGCCAACCTTTGTAACGGATGGAACGTACGGGGCTCTTATCGAGCCAAGGCAGTACAAACAGCACCGCAATGGCCGCACCCATAGCCACCAAACCAAGGAACTTGGCTGTAAGAGGACCAATATCCATAGTTACCGCACGCAAGATCGCGTAGAACGGCGTGAAGTACCAAACAGGTGCAATATGGGGAGGGGTCTTCAGTGGATTTGCTTCCTCGAAGTTAGCGTACTCCAGGAAGAAACCGCCCATCTCAGGGAAGAAAAACACAACAGTGGCGAAGATAAACAGGAATACCGCAATACCCACCAGGTCATGTACAGAATAGTAAGGGTGGAAAGGTACGCCGTCTTTGGGGATACCGTTCTCGTCCTTATTTTTCTTAATCTCGATACCATCAGGGTTGTTAGAACCCACTTCATGCAACGCCAGGATATGCAGGACTACCAGCAACACAAGAACCAACGGCAGTGCAATAACATGCAGGGAAAAGAAGCGAGTCAGCGTAATACCTGAAATCAGATAATCACCGCGAATCCACTCAACCAGGCTATCGCCAATACCGGGTATTGCACCGAACAGGGATACAATTACCTGGGCACCCCAGTAAGACATCTGACCCCAGGGCAATACATAGCCCATAAAGGCTTCAGCCATCAGCACCAGGTAGATACACATACCAAAGATCCACACCAGCTCGCGGGGCGGCTTATAAGAGCCATACATCAATCCGCGGAACATATGCAGATACACAACCACAAAGAAAGCAGATGCACCCGTCGAATGAAGGTATCGAATCAGCCAGCCCCATTCCACATCGCGCATGATGTATTCAACAGAGGCGAAGGCACCTTCAGCCGAAGGATTAAAACTCATCACCAACCATATACCGGTCAGAAGCTGGTTAACCAGTACAAGCAGTGAGAATACGCCGAAGAAGTACCAAAGATTAAAGTTTTTGGGCGCATAGTACTTGCCCATATGCTTATCCCAGGCCTGGTAGATCGGCAGACGCTGATCTACCCAGTCACCGAAATCTGCTAGCCATTTCATGCAGTGCCCTCCTGGTCTACACCAATCACGATTACCTCATCGCTCTCATAGGAATAAGGCGGAACTTCCAGGTTGGTAGGTGCAGGAACACCGCTGTAAACACGGCCGGCCATATCGTATTTGGAACCATGGCAGGGGCAGAAAAAGCCGCCCATCCACTCATCACCACCCAAATCGGCGGCGCCCACTTCCGGGCGGTACATAGGTGCACAACCCAAGTGTGTACACAGGCCAACCAGAACCAACAACTTTGGTTTGATAGAACGATTTTCCGGATTTACATAATCTGGCTGGATAGATTCCTCAGAGTTGGGATCGCGCAACTGCGGCTCCACTTTCTCTAGATTTTGCAACACTTCATCGGTGCGGCGTACTACGTAGACCGGCTTGCCGCGCCACTCAACAGTAACCATCTGGCCCGGTTCAAGTTTGCTAATGTTGTATTTAACCGGAGCACCAGCAGCTTTTGCCTTGGCACTCGGATTCCAGGAAGCGACGAAGGGAACGGCAACCCCAACCGCTCCCGCACCACCAACAACTGAGGTGGCAGCGGTTAAGAAACGGCGCCGTCCTACATTTACACCGTCATCACTCATGACGTAGTTCTCCCATCACAGCGATCCCGGATACACCGGAGATGCGCTGGCCCAAACCCAAAAAGTCTTGAAAGAAGTCCCGCTCCGGCAGATTGCCCGCGCGAATAAACCCCACAAATCAAGCGGATACAAATCCGCGCAATGTTAAAGAAAATGCCATTTTGATACAAGGCAAAGACATAGGAACGTCGGGAATTACGCAGCGAAACAGCGAGAAATCGAGCAAAGCATCACAAGCACTGCTCAACACACCAAATGCCGGAGATAAAAAAAGCCCGGCAGATGCCGGGCCCAAAAGAAAGCTTAACGCTTGGAGAATTGCGGCTTCTTACGCGCTTTGCGCAGACCGACTTTCTTACGCTCAACCTCACGAGCGTCGCGGGTAACATAACCTGCGGCGCGCAGCGGTTGACGCAGCGCTTCATCGTACTGCATCAGGGCGCGAGTCAGACCGTGACGGATAGCACCCGCCTGACCAAAAGAACCGCCACCTTTTACAGTTACAGTAACATCGAATTTTTCAACCATATCGGCTCTTTCCAGCGGCTGACGCACGATCATGCGAGCCACCTGACGACCGAAGTATTCGTCCAGGGTACGACCGTTTACAGTGATCTTGCCCTCACCAGGCACGATAAATACACGAGCAGTAGAGGTCTTGCGGCGGCCGGTACCGTAGTATTGAGTAGTTGCCATCAGATTTATTCCCGTTTAGATCGCCAGTTCAGTCGGCTGTTGAGCCGTGTGAGGATGTTCACTACCGCTGTATACTTTCAGCTTCTTGAACATGGCGCGACCCAGAGGACCCTTCGGCAGCATGCCTTTTACGGCGCTCTGAATGGTGCGCTCGGGCGCTTTCTCGATCAGCTTCTCAAAACTGATGGACTTGAGACCACCGGGGTAGCCAGAGTGGCTGTGGTAGATCTTGTCTTTGGCCTTATTGCCGGTCACGCGAACCTTTTCTGCATTAATTACGATAATGTAATCGCCAGTGTCCACGTGGGGCGTATATTCAGGCTTGTGCTTGCCGCGCAGGCGGTGGGCGATCTCGGCAGAAATACGGCCGAGGGTCTTGTCCGCAGCGTCAACAATGTACCAGTCGCGTTTTACCGCTTCCGGCTTGGCACTGTATGTCTTCATGTTATAAACACCTGTAATATGACCCCCTGAATTAGGGGCCGTCCCACAAAAGAGCGCGGATAGTACAAAAGGAGTGCTCGCTTTTCAAGCGATATTTCGACGTGTCACGAGGCGTCATTAGTCGGGGCGATGCGCCCGCTCCAGGTACTCGCGGGACTGCATTTCCAGTAGGCGACTAACAGTGCGCTCAAACTCAAATCGCAGTTGTCGCCCACCATAAAGTTGATCGGCCGACACCTCCGCCGAGATCACCAATTTGACGCAACGGTCATAGAATTCATCAACCAGATTGATGAAACGTCGCGCCTGGGCATCCATCCTTTCATCAAATCTGGGCACCGCAGCGAGCAGCACAGTCTGAAACTCCCGCGCCAGTTCGATGTAGTCATTTTGCGAACGAGGCCCATCACAGAGGTCAGCAAAATCAAACCAGGCCACATCATCAGCTACTTTAAGTGCACGAATAGGCCTCCCCTCCACCTGTAAATCCACATCGCTTCGAACCTCACAGCCATCCACGCTCAACTGTGTAAAGCTGTGCGATAGATTTGCGATCGCAGCGTCATCCAAAGGTGCATGATAAAGCTCCAGTAATTCAAGGGTACGCAAGCGATAGTCGGTACCTCCATCAACATTAACCACTTTGGTATGACGTTGAAGGAGCGCAATCGCCGGCAAAAAGCGCGCCCTTTGCAAACCATCTTTATAGAGCCCCTCTGGCTCGATATTAGAGGTAGCCACAAGGGCCACCCCGCGACGAAATAAGGCCTCCAATAAACCTGCAAGGATCATGGCATCGGCAATATCGGACACAAAAAACTCATCAAAACACAGGACCTGGGCCCGGTTCGCGATCTTATCGGCCACCTTCTCCAGTGGGTTTTTCTCCCCAGCATACTGCTTTAAGCCCCCATGTACTTGGCGCATAAAACGGTGGAAGTGAGTCCGCTGCTTCCTGGGGAAAGGCAAGGACTCATAAAATGCATCCATCAAATAGGTCTTACCGCGTCCCACCCCACCCCAAAAGTAAAGCCCTCGCTCCGGACCGACATCCGCCCTGCGAAGGCGGGCAAACAGATTCCCAATAATGCCCCGCTCAGCCCTCTCGACCAGACGCCGATGCAAATCCTGCAACTCCTGCACCGCCGCTCGCTGCGAGGGGTCCTCAATAAAATCTGGGCGCTGCAGATCATTCTCATAACGCGCTATCGGGGAACAAAATGACGGGTTGGCAGGAGGCATAAAGGAAGATTCTTCAACAACTGTATTACTGGCGCGCACTCTATCAAATTCACTATAGCGCCGCCTAGATAGCAGAGAAGCCGCCATCAGCCCTAGGCCCACCCACTCAACCCAGTGCAATTCGCCAGGAGCCAGCGGCAATTCGGAACTGCAGGCTAACCTGCGTGTCGCAATTTACCAACAGTATTAATTGTCGGGTTAATAATCGCGTATACTGGGTCCGCTAACATGGGGTTGATAGTCACTTGAGGGGGACTACCCGAGGCGTGGGGCGGTGCCACTACCGCGCCGGCATCCATCACGGATCGCCAATGCCATATAAAAGCAAGTTGAGGAGGTAGTAAGTGCACTCTACATCGGTATTAATTCTAGTCGGCATCCTGGGCATGACCTTGGGCGCCCTGCTGGCATTCCTCGCAGTCCGCGGACGCAGCAGCGTCGACCGCACTCAGGAACTCGAGCTACGCCTGCGGGAAGCCAATAATAAAATGGAGGACTTCCAGCTCCAGGTAAACGAGCACTTTGACCAGACATCCCAGCTCGTTCACAACTTAACCGAAAGCTACAAGGAAATTCACGAGTATTTATCCAACAGCGCTCTGCGCCTTTCCAGCCAGGATATCGGTCGACAAATGCTCGAAGCCGGGAGCGGCAAGCTGAAGGAGGATGACAAACAACTTCAGGATATGGAGCCCCCTAGAGACTGGGCTCCCAAGGAGCCCGGAGCCAAAGGTACCCTTGCGGAGGATTACGGCCTGGAAAAAGAGGCACACGCAGGAAGTTAGACTTAGCCATCAACTGTTACTTCGGCAGAGCTTTCAGTTGATAACCCAATTAAAAAGGCGGGATAACCCGCCTTTTTAATTGGAAACTTTACAAACTCTGATAGTAATCCATGAGAATTTGCGCCACCTCTGGGCGAGAGAACTCTGGGGGCGGAGCGATACCATTACCCAACATCTCACGCACCTTGGTACCAGATAATAGAATGAAGTCCTCTTTAGAGTGATCCGGCACATCACGCATCATCACGACCTTATTCAGCTTTTTTGAATAGGCGGTATGGTCAGCACGAAAGATTTCAATCTCCAATGCACCCTCGGGTACCCTTCCATCAAAAATAGTCTGGGCATCAAAAGCACCATAGTAGTCACCGACACCCGCGTGGTCGCGCCCAACGATCAAGTGGCTGCAGCCACAGTTTTGGCGGAAAACGGCATGCAGTACAGCTTCGCGAGGGCCCGCATACAACATATCGAAGCCATAGCCTGTAACCATTACAGTATTTGCCGGGAAGTAAACTTCCACCATCTTACGAATTGATGCATCCCGGACCGGCGCTGGAATGTCCCCTGGCTTTAGCTGGCCCAGCAACATATGAATCAGCACACCATCGGCTTCCACAGCCTCCAGCGCCATTTTGCATAATTCTTCATGGGCTCGATGCATCGGGTTGCGTGTTTGAAAGGCAACCACCTTATTCCAGCCCCGCTCGGTAAATTCATTGCGAATTTCCACAGCCGTGCGGAAAGTATCCGGGAAATCATTCTGGAAATAGCTGAAATTGAGCACTTCGATTGGGCCGGAAATTAACTTCCTCCCAGCTGACTTAAAGGTCGCAACGCCAGGATGTTTTTCATCGAGCGTGCCAAATACCTGCTCAGCCATGCTATTCATTTGTTCATCAGTAATGGTCTCAATGGCTTCTACATCCATTACCGCCAGCACTGGATTGCCCTCAACATTGGGGTCACGTAATGCAATCCGGGAAGCACCTTCTATAGCACCGCAGTCCTCTACCACATTCAAGACAGGAACCGGCCAAAAGAGACCATCAACAGTGCGCAAGGTCTCAGCCACACTCAGCGCATCGGCCAGATTCATATAGCCGTGCAGCGGATTAAAGTAACCAGCCCCCAACATCACTGCATTGGCCGCCGCGGCAGAGCTGACCACAATCGAGGGCAGCGACTCCGCTTCATGCATCAGTTGGTGATGCCTTTCACTGTCGTACACAAAGCGCGGCTGCAGCTCAATACTGCCATGGGGGCGAACTAGGGACATGCTGGTCTCCAAATACAAATATTGCCGGTTAGTCTTAAATTTTCGACGGGCCATTATACGCACTTGCAGGATGCGACCAATGCCAGCCCATCACAGGAGACGGGATTATAGACCCTGCCAGTCCACTCTAATAATTACCCTTCAAAATCTGGTTAACCTCCCCCATGGGAAGGCGCAAGGGGAAAGTGCTATCCAAAAGCGACAAACATCAAAATTGAACAGTGATGGCAAAGGACTTAAAGGAGCATTTAGGAGGGGGCTTCCATTCACAAAGCCAACTTAACTTGTAGTTTCCTATCAAGGAGGCACCACGTGAGTTGGGCCAACAAAATATAGCAGCGGCCTTTTAGGCTGCTTCTAGATACACGAGAGCACGATCTGAAAGTAGCCTTAAGAAGCTCTGTATACGGCAATTAACTGGGCATAAAGCCTTTGCTTTGAAAGCAAAATTTTACATTACAAATTTGATTTTTGAGATAGGCACGGAAACATATAATAACCCACGAACAGATTGGGCCATAAACGATAGAACAGCAGATAAACCTACAGATAAGAGGCAACAGCCAATAAAAGAGCTGTTTCCTTAGGCCAGCTGTGTATGGACCTTATATTGCCATCTCCACCCCAACACTTCGCATATCAACCTTAAAACCATGAGTAAAGGCCCATATCTACTGACATAAACAATCATAAATCTCCTTTGTCTCTCCTCGGCCAAAGACAGCAAAATGCCCCTCCCGGCGATTCCATTCCAAGACGTGTGTATAATCAGCGCAAAGAGGAGTCGAGAGTGTCCCAAAATCGCTTTTTACAAGACTGGGCTTTACCCATTCTGGTAGGCCTGGCCATGGCGGCCTTGCTGTTAGTTATATTCCCGCAATTGCGTGGCACTGCTCCAACCCCCAAAGGCGGAGATTGGCAGGGCCCCGTATCCTATGCCCATGCAGTCAATGTTGCAGGACCTGCTGTGGTTAACATTTACACCCGTATGGCCCTGCCCCAGCGACAGCACCCACTATTTAATGACCCCCTTTTTCGCCGTTTGTTCGACAATATGAACGTTCCCCAACGGGAAAGGATGCAATCAAACTTGGGATCAGGAGTTATCGTTAGCGACAACGGTTACATCCTTACCAATCACCACGTAGTGGATCAGGCAGACGCCATAGTCATTTTATTAGCCGACGGCCGCGAGGCCCAGGCCCGCATGGTCGGTAGCGACGCTGACTTTGACCTAGCAGTTTTGAAAATTGAACTCGACGGACTCACTTCTATCTCTGTTGGTGAGCCAGAGTCAGCCCAAGTGGGCGATGTCGTTCTGGCCATAGGCAACCCTTTCGGGGTCGGGCAGACGGTCACCCAGGGGATTATTAGTGCCAAAGGGCGTCACTTGGAGAACTCAGGAACCGGCAGCCATCTGCAAAACTTCCTGCAGACGGATGCCGCTGTCAATCCCGGCAACTCCGGTGGAGCACTGGTAGACTCCCGCGGTCGCCTGCTCGGGATTAACACCTCTATCCTCAATCAGTCCGGCTACTCCGGTGGCATTAGCTTTGCAATTCCCGCTAATATCGCCTTCAAAGTTATGCAGGATATTATCGCTTATGGTCGTGTGGTGCCGGGGTGGCTCGGGATCGAAGCCAGTGCCATCAGCCCACAGATGGCTCGCGAGTTCAAACTCTCTTCCTCAGGCGGAGTCATGATCACCGCAATTTACAACGAAAGCCCGGCCCATAGTGCAGGCCTCAAGCCAGGGGATGTGATTACCCATATTGATGGCCTGCCAATTGGCGATGGTAAGCAAGGTGAGGCAACTATGGCTACACTCCGCCCCGGAGATACCATCTCGATCACTTTTACCCGCGAAGGTGCCTCCCACACAGTGGAAGCAACAGTTTCTGTGAAACCAGAAACCACTACGACAACTGAGTAACCATTGGAAGGTGCAAATATGCGTGCAGCCATTCTGTTTATTTTTCTAGCCCTAGTTGCTGGGCAGACTCAGGCCGATGACCGCAAAGATTTACAGAAACTCCTAGACAGCTTTATTGCTGGTGCCGCTAATAGTACAGAAGTCCATAAACGTTTTTGGGCCGAGGACCTGATCTACACAAGCTCATCGGGCAAACGCTTTGGTAAGAGCCAAATAATACAGGGGATGGAAAGCAGCTCAACTGAACCTGTAACAACAAGCTACGCAGCAGAGGATGTAGATATCCGCTTACTGGGTGACACTGCCGTAATTGCTTTTAAGCTGGTGGCCAATGATACCTCTAGCAAGGAAACCAGCCACTTCTTCAACACAGGCACTTTTTTGAAACGAAATGGCGAGTGGCAAGTGATCGCCTGGCAAGCCACTAAGATCCCGACTGAGAGCTAAATGCCATATGAGGCGGTCAAAAGAAAACCGCCTCTTTCAATTCAGGTTAATTAACCACTTGCTTATCACGCCAATTCGCACGAACTTTTGCCATAAACTTGGATTCACTAGGAACACCTGCATTCGCAATTAACCCACGAGCAAATGCCTCCACCTCCGCCCTATTCCTCCCCACTCCGGCAAAAGAAGCACGAACCTTGATAAATTTATCCTTGCGCACAAACAGGTAAGTGTGTGTGTCAAAACGCTCCCCATCTGCTGCAAGGAAATGACCGGAAAGACGTGTTACCGGAGTCGCCTCTCCATGAACACTCCAGATTTCAGAAACCTCTTCACCGAGATCCAGGGATTGCCAACGCGCCTCCCTTTCAACTAGAGCCAATTCCCGCCGAATCCTTTCGACCTCTCGAATTTGCGCTGACTTTGGGTCTTCCCAATTCCAGTTAGGTATCGGATAAACGAAAACATCCACAGAGTCAAAGTGAAACTGACGGTGCACATAACGAGTTTGCGCACCATAAAGGGGATGATTAGCCAGAACTAAAGGATTGCTTACATACTCTCCTACTGACTCCGGTAAATTGAGAGTTTGGTGATAGTCACTGGCCTCTATCGTTTGGAAAAGTAACTCTGGGGCCATGACCTGATCTTGCTGCAAGCGAGATATCAACTCTGATGCAACTGCCTTTGCAAGATCCCGATCGGCCTTTCCGGCTGGGGTGAGTAGACTTATTCTTGATGTAAATGGAATTTCAAACTGATAGCGCCTTAATGGCAGGCCGTGCCAGGTGAGTGTTGCATCAATATGTATATCACGGCTCGTACTCAAGGGAGCCAGCATCATCGTTGCACCTGCGATTACGGCCCCACCGATATCCTCTGCTCCCTCCTCCAAATATCCAGCTGAAGTAATGAGCAGTTGGTACGGAACTTCATCTTCACCCAGCAGGACCAAATCAAAAATGCCCGAACTCTCGAGCTCCCTGTGCAACTCCTGATAATCAATCACATCGAACTGGCAGTGCTTAAGAAGAGATCCATTGGCAAACTCATCACAGCGCCGCTCAAAGTCTGGCTCTGGTATTTTGGCAAACAAAGTGACAGGCGGCAGACTCTGTGGGTCCTGCATATAATCGGCAACTACGAAGTCATTGGTTGTCGCACAGGCGACAACCAGTAATGCGACAAAGCACAGAAGTGTTTTTTTCATCTTATGCCTTCCGACAAACTATTTGCACAAGAGGGCAAGCTGGCAACTTAACGCTTTACCCGATAGATGGCCGAGCGCGCATGGGCCTCAAGGCCTTCACCACGAGCAAGAGTAGCGGCAACACGGCCGAGTTTATCGGCGCCCTCAGGAGAGCAATAAATAACAGAGCTGCGCTTTTGGAAATCATACACACCCAGTGGCGACGAGAAACGTGCAGTTCCACTGGTTGGCAGCACATGATTAGGACCCGCACAATAATCTCCCAAAGCTTCAGCAGTATAGCGCCCCAGGAAAATTGCACCGGCATTGCGAATTTGTGGGAGAAGGGACTCTGGATCTGCCACAGAAACCTCAAGATGTTCAGGAGCTATGCGATTGGAAATTTCCAATGCTTGCTTCACAGAGTCAACCAGTATCAAAGCCCCACGATCAGCGAGGGACTTAGCCGCAATTTCTGCTCTTGGCAGGTCGGTTAACTGGCGCTGCAGGGAGGCCTCCACTGCGTCCAGGAATGCCACATTCGGGCACAACAGAATCGACTGGGCCTGCTCATCATGCTCAGCCTGAGATAGAAGGTCCATAGCGATCCAATCGGGATCGGTAGCACCATCACAAATCACCAATATCTCCGAAGGGCCCGCAATCATATCAATGGCTACATGACCAAACACCGCGCGTTTAGCAGCGGCAACGAAAACATTGCCGGGGCCCACTATCTTATCCACAGCAGGAATTGTCTCAGTGCCATAAGCAAGAGCAGCTACAGCCTGAGCCCCACCAATGGTATACACCCTGTCAACACCTGCGATTGCCGCAGCTGCCAGAACCAGATCGTTAAGTACCCCCTCAGGAGCGGGCACTACCATAATGACGGAATCGACGCCCGCAACCTTCGCCGGAATCGCATTCATTAATACGGACGACGGATAGCTGGCCTTACCACCGGGTACGTAGATACCAACCCTCTCCATCGGCATAATTTGTTGGCCAAGTACAGTCCCATCAGCCTCGGTATAACGCCAGGATTCCTGCCGCTGATGCTTGTGATATTCACGCACTCGCTGTGCGGCAGTCTCCAGAGCTTCACGCTCATCAGCACCAATACGCTCAAGTGCTGCAAATAAATCGGATGAGTCAAGTGCAAACTCTTCCGCCAAGGTTAACTCGCGACTGTCAAAACGATTGGTATATTCGATGACGGCAGCATCACCACAATTGCGTACTTGCTGGAGTATCTCCGCAACAGTCGCCTCAACGCTCTGACTAGCCACCGTCTCCCAGGACAGAAGCTGCTTCAACTCTGTATCAAAATTATCAGCGGTGGCATTCAGCCGGCGAATACTCTTTTTAGTCATGATTTCCTAGACTTTTTCACTTTATGCAACTGCCGCTGCCAGCTTCTCAATCAAGTCGCTGATAGGCTTGTACTTCATCTTCATGGCTGCCTTATTGACAATCAGACGGCTACTAATATGCGCAATAGTCTCACGAGCCTCCAGGCCATTGGCTTTCAAGGTATTTCCGCTATCGACAATATCTACAATCTCATCAGCCAGGTCCATTAGTGGAGCCAGCTCCATTGCACCATATAATTTGATGATATCTGCCTGACGCCCCTTGGCAGCGTAATGGCGCTTGGCGCTCTCCACAAACTTAGTTGCCACTTTAATCCGACCGCTAGGCAAAGTTGCACCCTTCACACCAGCAGCCATGAGGCGACAACGAGCAATTCCCAAATCCAGAGGCTCATAGATGCCATCTGAGTGATGCTCGAGCAGGGTATCCTTACCAGCTACTCCCATATCCGCAGCGCCATGCTGCACATAGGTAGGCACATCAACACCTCGAAGAAGTAACAGGCGAATACCGTCACAGTTGGTTGGGAAAATCAATTTACGACTCTTGCCAGGGTCCTCCAGTGGTTCCAGCCCTGCAGCAGCGAGCAATGGTAGGGTTTCTTGCAAGATTCGCCCCTTGGTCAGAGCGATAGTGATTTGCATAGTCATGATAAGGCCGGATTATTTTCTGGCAGCCGCCTCAAGAAAAGAGGCGGCGAGTTTCCCTTTAACCGGGTACGCGGCGAATATTCGCCCCCAGCTGCTGTAATTTTTCCTCAATACATTCATAGCCACGGTCAATATGGTAGATACGATCCACAGTAGTAGTACCCTCAGCCACCATACCCGCAATTACCAGGCTGGCCGAGGCACGCAAATCAGAGGCCATTACAGGAGCCCCTTTAAGCTTCTCCACACCAGTAACAAAAGCAGTATTACCTTCCAGGGTAATATTGGCTCCCATGCGGTTTAACTCATGCACCTGGATCAAGCGATTCTCAAAAATGGTCTCAACCACTGCTCCTTTACCTTCAGCCACAGCATTCATCGCAGTAAACTGAGATTGCATATCTGTGGGAAATGCCGGATAAGGTGCCGTGCGAAAGCTAACAGCCTTGGGGCGATTCCCCTTCATATCCAGCTCAATCCAGTCATCCCCACAACTCAAGTGCGCACCAGCTTCCTCAAATTTAAGCAATACGGCATCAAGAATATCAGCACGAGTGTGCAATAAACGTACTTTACCCCGTGCAGCTGCAGCAGCCGCCAGAAAGGTGCCTGTCTCAATGCGATCGGGCATAACAGTAAATGTACAGGGAGCTAACTTTGGAACTCCGTGAATACGTAAAGTATCAGTGCCTACACCCTCAATTTGCGCGCCCATGGCGATCAGGAATTCTGCCAAATCGACAATCTCGGGTTCCCTCGCCGCATTGTGCAGAACGGTTGTACCTTCCGCCAACACCGCGGCCATTAGCAAGTTCTCAGTGCCGCCCACAGTCACTTTTTCCATGACGATATTGGCACCTTTGAGGCGGCCGTTGGAACGCGCACGGATAAAACCACCGTCAATTGCGATTTCGGCGCCCATAGCCTCCAGCCCCTTGAGATGGATATCTACGGGACGGCTACCGATAGCGCATCCCCCGGGAAAAGACACGTTTGCCACCCCGTGGCGAGCTAATAATGGCCCCAACACGAGTATTGATGCCCGCATGGTTTTTACCAGTTCGTAGGGTGCTGTCAGGTCATTGACTGAACGGGGATCTATCTCTACACCTAGCTTTTCGTCAATTGTGACATCACAACCCATGCAGCGCAGTAGGGTGATCATAGTGGTGATGTCATTAAGGTGCGGCAGGTTGTGAATATGTACCGGGCCATCTGCCAACAGGGCAGCAGCCAAAATAGGCAGCGCAGAATTCTTCGCGCCGGAAATTCGCAATGTACCGGATACAGGGCTGCCGCCCTCTATTATTAACTTATCCATTCGGTCTCATATTTCGGGAGTCGCTGTTTTCACAGTGACAGGTTAACGACTGGCTTCTTCTGGAGTAAGTGTCTGCATCTGTACTGCATGAAGAGTACCATCGGCAATTTTTTCATTGAGCGCTGCATAAACAAGTTGCTGCTTTTTTAGGCGGCTCAAACCTTCAAAGGCACTACTGACCACAGTTACCAGCAGGTGACTGCCTTCAAAAGTGACATCGACATTACTCTCGGGAATATGACCCTCAATCAGGGCTTTGATTTCATCTGGTTGCATAGGCGGGATTTGCGTTGAGTTAGAAAACAGCACGCAAGTGTACTTGAATCGGGGAAAGCGCGCAGCTGCGCGCCCCAAGTTCGCTAACTAGCTCACCTTATCGACAACATCTTCACCAGCAGACCAGTTGGATATGACCTTGTCGATATCACCGTAGGTCTGCATGGACTGGGCAAACTGGCTGCGAAAAGTTTTGCCCAGATTGACGCCATTCAGAATGACATTAATCAACTTCCACTGTCCCGCACGATTACGTACCAGGGTATAGGATACTTTGGTGATGCCTTCTTCACTGCGCACTTCCTGTAAAACATTAACCCGATTTCCAGAGGGAAGGGTTCCAGGATTGACAACTTTCACGTCCAAATTACCAAAATTTGCCACACCACGTGCGAAGGTTGCCACCAGGTCACGACGGAATGTACTGGTGAAGCGGGAGCGTTGCGTCGCCGTGGCCTGCTTGGCATAACGCCCCATAACACCACGCGCAATAAAATCAAAATCCACCACTGGGTCCAGAACGCCCTCAACCGCACTGTAGTATCTCTGGGGGTCAGAATTAGCGTACTGAGAATTTGTCTTAATTACACCCAGCAACTTTTGGGAAACCCCCTCGATCATGTTATAGGGGTTTTGGTTGGCGTGTGCCACAGGAGCCGCGACAGAAACCACTAACGCGAAGAGTAAAAAACTAAGCCACCGGGAGAAATCGTACCGACCAGCCCAAAATGATGTATTCACAAATAATCTCCAATTAGCAAATCATTCCTTGGACGCACATGGCTTTAATAAGTGCCATGACGATGCCACTGCCCTTAAGTCCCATAGGAACCCCTGAGGCCTTGTCGATCGTCCTTTGAGTGACAGAGCTGACAGCGGCGGCGGCAGACTATACCATGGCCGCGCCCGGAGTTGTGGCGGTGTGCGAGCGTGTCATTTAATGCCCTGAGCCAATTTCTGGACTCTTACAGAGCCAGCTACCCGCTAATAATATAGATTAGCACGACAACAGCCGTGACCTGGTCAAAGCCACCGGCGCCAGAGCCTGACAAGTGAATTTAGGCGCCATAGGCGAAGAACTACTTTGACCAATATCCCCGACAAACAAAAGTGCTTAACCAGAGGTACTCAATGACCCAAGATTTAGTGTTACAAGCAGGACGGCGTACCGTTCGCATGGAGGTGGAAGCCGTTGCTGAACTGGAAAAAAGAATCAACGGTGAGTTTCAACGCGCCTGTGAAATGATTTTACAATGCCGTGGACGCGCTATTGTTACCGGCATGGGGAAATCGGGGCATATCGGCCGTAAAATGGCGGCCACACTGGCCAGCACAGGCACCCCTAGCTTTTTCGTTCACCCAGGCGAGGCCAGCCATGGGGACCTGGGAATGATAACCCGCGACGATCTGGTAATTGCCATCTCCAATTCAGGCTCATCCGCAGAGGTGCTGACTCTGCTTCCATTGCTGAAGCGACTCAGTATTCCAATGATCAGTATGACGGGTAAAAGAGACTCCCCCCTTGCCCAAGCGGCCGACGTCAACCTGGACATTGCTGTACAAACTGAAGCCTGCCCCCTGAATCTAGCCCCCACCTCCTCAACGACTGTCACATTGGTGATGGGCGATGCCTTGGCTGTAGCCTTATTAGAAGCCAGAGGCTTTACTGCAGAAGACTTTGCGTTCTCCCACCCAGGCGGTGCCCTGGGAAGACGCCTGCTATTAAAAGTAGAAGATGTAATGCATGCAGGTGATGAGTTGCCCCAGGTACATACTGATACTTTGTTATCCCAGGCCCTATTAGAGATGACCAGTAAAGGCTTCGGAATGACAACTATTGTCGACCCCAAAGGAGAACTTCTCGGAGTTTTCACTGATGGTGACCTACGCCGTGTTATTGACCAAAAAATAGAGTTGGACATAGCCACTATGGAACAGGTGATGAGCCGCCGACCTAAAACAGTCTCAGCTGATACCCTGGCTGCTGAAGCTTTGAGGATCATGGAAGACTACAAAATCACTGCACTGGTCGTAGAAGACGAAGCACACTTCCCAATCGGCGTATTACATATGCACGATATTCTCCGCGCCGGAGTAATCTGAGATAATCAAAAGTTACTGAGCGAAAAAATATCGCCCATCACAGCATGTAAGGAATACCCGGTGATTTCTGAAAAAGAATTGAATTCTGCACTTAAAAAGGTGCGCTGGTTGGTCTTGGATGTGGACGGAGTCCTAACCGATGGCAAACTATATTTTGACAATAGTGGTAATGAGCTCAAGACATTCAATACACTGGATGGACATGGAATTAAAATGCTGCAGAACTCTGGAGTGAGAGTAGCCATCATCACAGGCAGGCGCAGCAGCGTAGTCGAACGCCGCGCTCATGACCTAGGTATTAAAAAGCTGATCCAAGGCCGGGAAGACAAATTTGCAGCACTAAAAGAGCTACTCGCTGATGAGCCCTGTCGCCTTGAAGATATTGCGTATATCGGCGATGACTACCCGGACCTGCTGGTGATGACGCATATTGGTTGCCCTATCGCACCCCCCAATGCTGCTCCTCCTGTGAAAGACCGCGCCTTGTGGATAACCAGTTCCCGAGGTGGCGAGGGCGCTGTCCGTGAAGTCTGTGATCGCATCATGCTGTCCCAGGGTACTTTTGACGCAGCCTTAGCACCTTATATCGGAGAGCAGTGATGCGCACCTGGTTGCCACTTTTATTTGTGGTAGCGCTCATCAGCGCAGGACTCTGGTTTTCCGAAAGCCCTCCGGAGCAGTTGCTGGGAATCCGTCCAACGCCTCAACAACAGGGCCGTGCTGCCGATTTGATAATCCGCGATGCCAAAACTCGTCATTTTAATGAGGAAGGAAATCTAGCCTACCGAGTTGATGCAGAACAAATTACCTATTACCAGTTCAAGCGCCGAGACAGGGCCGAACTCACCGAGCCTCGAATGCTTTTCTTCCAGGAAGACCAGCCGAAGTGGCGCACTGAGTCCAGGCAGGGAGCAGCATACAACCGTGGTGAGCGTGTTGTTTTAAGTGGTGATGTAGAAATTGATGAACTCCCTTCTCCTGGTGGTATCAAACTGGAGACATCAAGCATCACTATTTTGCCAGATAAGGAATTCGCCGAAACAGACAAAATTGTTACTATTAGCTCGGGTCCTAACCAGACTAAAGGAAAGGGAATGCGCGCATACCTGAATGAAGACCGGGTGGAAATCCTATCCGATGTAAAGAGTAACTATGATCCCAAGTAAACTTTGCCACTACCTAGTCAAGAGTTCCGCGTTCACCATGCTTCTGATTGCGACGTCAATGGCAAACGCACTCCCCGAAGACCGCCAACAGCGCATTAATATTAGCTCGGATGCGATGAATGCGGGTTTAAGCAGCAACCTAGTGGTTTATAACAATAACGTAGTGATAACCCAAGGCTCTTTAAAGATAGAGGCGGACCGAGTAGAGGTTTATTTCACCCCGGAAAAGGAAATCAGTCGTGTTATTGCCTTAGGCAAACCTGCACGCTTCCAACAGAAAATACTGGAAGGCGAGAACCCGATAAAAGCACGGGCTCAGCGCATCGAATATGCAGTCGCCTCTGAAGAGCTACAACTTACCGGGAAGGCCTACGTAGATCGTGACGGCAACACCTTAACCGCAGAGAAAATTGACTACGACCTAACTACCGAACAAATGAGCGCCCAGGGTCAAGCTGGCAAACGGATAGAGATGATCTGGCAGCCAGAGAAAAAAGATGGAAGCCAGACTCCAAGCAACGACGGCAGCCAGTAAAGACATTACCCAGAGCCGTAAAAAGTAAAGATTTCATCTATCACCCTCTTCACCGGCGAGCGTTTGTGCTCGCAACATGGACAGATTTCGGTAAATACTATGCCAACGCTGAAGGCGTTACACCTAGCCAAGCAATACAAGAAAAGAAAAGTCGTTCAGGACGTATCCGTCAGTGTCTCTAGCGGACAGGTCGTCGGTCTCCTTGGGCCTAACGGTGCAGGTAAAACCACATGCTTCTACATGATTGCTGGCCTGGTCCAGGCTGATGCTGGTCAGGTATTGATCGATGATGAGGACATAACCCGGCTATCCATGCATGGCCGCGCCAGAAAGGGAATTGGCTACCTCCCCCAGGAAGCCTCTGTTTTTCGCCGCCTATCCGTTCGGGATAATATCCTAGCCATCCTAGAAACCCGCAAAGACTTAACCCGCGCCGAGCGCCAACAGCAAGCACAGGAGCTACTCCAGGAGTTCAATATCACACATATTGAAAACAGTCTGGGAATGGCCCTCTCTGGCGGGGAGCGCCGTCGGGTAGAAATTGCCCGCGCCCTAGCAACAAACCCCAGCTTCGTACTGCTGGACGAACCTTTCGCTGGGGTGGACCCTATTTCCGTCAATGACATCAAGGAGATAATCCGCCATTTGCGAGATCGTGGAATCGGCGTCTTAATTACCGATCACAACGTGCGAGAGACGCTGGATATCTGCGAGACTGCCTATATCGTTAGTGAGGGTCATATTATTGCAGCGGGCACTCCAGATGAGGTGCTGGCCAACCAGCAGGTACGCGAAGTCTATTTGGGACATGAATTTACCATTTAGAGACAGATCGCTACATTTGTCACCAGACATCTTGAATATTGACAAAATTAATCGCCGAAAGAGCTACTTAACAATAAGGTAGCCAATCTAACCGGCATGCTTATTGCTTGTAATACTTTTTAGGCCGGGGTAGTCTGCGCCATCTGAGGTTATTTATACCTCCATGTGATCTCAGCCTGCAGCACCCCAATATGAAGCAGTCTCTTCAACTAAAGCTCGGTACCCAGCTGACCATGACACCTCAGTTGCAACAGGCAATACGCCTATTGCAGCTTTCGACTTTGGACTTACAACAGGAAGTCCAAGCCGCCCTGGATAGCAACCCGATGCTGGAGGCTGAAACTGACGAAATAGCTTCCAGCGCAGATATCTCAGAGCTACAAGCGGAGCCTATTAACGAACAGGCCACCTCCCCTACTGAGCATACCGTAGAGGAGCGGGATCTCATCGAGAGTGACTGGAGTCAAAGCATTCCTGAAGAGCTTCCCGTAGATTCACGCTGGGATGACGTATACACCAGCCACAGCGGTAGCACCGAGAACGAAGACCCCAGTTTTGAGCGCAATACCTCTACGGACGGTCTACAGGATCACCTGCGATGGCAGCTCAACCTGACCACCCTCTCCGAGCTGGACAAATCAATCGGAGAAAATCTGATAGATGGCATAGAACCTAATGGTTTGCTATGCACACCTCTTGATGAAATTGCATACTCCCTTTCTGTTGGGGAGGATGAGGTGCTTGCTGTGCTCAGGGCTATCCAGCAATTTGAGCCTGCTGGGTGCGGAGCGCGTAATTTACAAGAGTGCCTATTACTGCAGTTACAGCAGCTCCCCAGTGAGACTCCATGGTTAAAACAGGCCCAGTGTATTATCCAGCGCCACCTTGACCTTCTCGGCAAGCGGGATTTCCGTCAGTTAAGTCGGCGCACACGTCTAAATGAAGCCCAACTGGGCGAGGTCATCCGGCTGATCCAAACCCTGAATCCTAATCCAGGTGAGAGATTCGCTGAGCAGGAAGCCACCTATGTGACCCCGGATATTATTGTTTCACGTAGGGAGCTAGGCTGGCAGGCAAACTTAAATCCGGAGATCACCCCCAGAATTCGCGTTAACAGTCACTATGCCTCCATGGTTAAGCGGGCAGACAACTCCAGAGATAACAACTTCCTGCGCGACCACTTACAGGAGGCACGTTGGTTTTTAAAAAGCCTACAGAGCCGTCACGAGACTCTGCTCAAGGTCGCCAATTGCATCGTGGAAAAACAGCAGGGATTCTTTGAAGAGGGACCTGAGGCCATGCGCCCTATGGTACTGGCGGATGTAGCTGAAGCCATTGGCATGCACGAATCTACTATTTCCAGGGTAACCACTCAAAAGTACATGCTCACTCCTCGCGGAACTTTTGAGTTGAAATACTTTTTCTCCAGTCATGTAAGCACTGATTCTGGCGAAGACGCCTCTTCCACTGCTATTCGTGCATTAATTCGCAAACTTATAAATGCGGAAACGCCTCGCAAGCCCCTTTCAGATAACAAAATCACCCAGGAACTGGATCAGCAAGGCATTAAGGTAGCGCGACGCACTGTAGCAAAATACCGGGAATCCATGGGAATTCCCTCTTCCAGTGAGCGAAAACGCCTGGTCTGATCCACAAATATGATTTTTAGACCAACTTAAGAACCTGGGTCACAAACTCGTTGGCACCACACTTCACCCCTCTGCAACCAAACTCCAAACTTTGAGTGTATCCTTCCATTCTGGGCCACTTCCTAGTAGGGTTGCGACCCGAAAGGGAGACGTGCCGGTATGTGATGCACCCGATTAGGAGAAATCCATGCAGATCAACATTAGTGGTCACCACGTCGATGTTACCTCACCAATGCGCAGCTACTGCGAAAGCAAGCTGGAGAAGCTCTCTCGGCATTACGACAATATTACTAACGCTCAGGTTATCCTATCCGTCGAAAAATTGATCCAAAAAGCAGAGGCCAGAGTACATATAAATGGTCACGACCTCTGTGCCGGCTCGGAAGACAAGGATATGTACGCGGCCATTGACGCTCTGACTGATAAGCTGGACCGCCAACTGAAGAAGCACAAAGAGAAGTTGCAGAACCACCGCTGAACTATGACACTGGAAGCTTTACTCTCTCCCCGCCTGAGCCTTTGCCATCTGGCGGGGAGTAGCAAAAAAAAATTATTGCTCAATATTGCCCAGGCTATTGCCGAACAATACCCGCAACATGACTCCGATACCATCTTCAACCAATTGATTGCCCGAGAACGCTTGGGATCAACTGGAATTGGGGAGGGGGTTGCGATCCCCCACTGCCGTCTGCCTGGTTGTGAAGAACCAATTGGCGTTCTCTGTACCATTGAGCCTGCAATTGATTTTGACGCCATCGATCGCCAGCCTGTTGATTTGTTATTTGTTCTACTAGTCCCCGAGGATGCGGAACAGCAGCATTTAGAAACTCTGGCCGAGATAGCAGCGCTATTTTCCAATAGCGTAGTAAGAGATAAGTTACGCCAGGCCAAGACCAGCGACGAACTCTACGCACTTGCCATAGATAGCGCTGCAGCCGCGTGATCCAGGTAGTGAACCAGCCCATGGGTAAACTGAAGTTAAATGCTAATGTTGATGACAACCACTCTGTCACTATCAATCACAATGCAGTTATTTTAAAAATCAGTGATACACAGACCTTAGAAAGGGGACACCCATGCGCTTGGTTATTATCAGCGGCCGTTCTGGTTCCGGAAAAAGCTCTGCCCTTCAGTTATTAGAGGACGAAGGGTTTAACTGTATTGACAACCTACCAACCAGCCTGCTACCAGAACTGGTCAAAAGGGTTCACGAGCAACCGGCAGAAGGGGGTACTCAGCTGGCTCTTGGCGTCGACGCCCGAAATCTTTGGCAGGATATCAAACAGGCCCCACGGGTAATTGAATCCCTGCGTGCAAACGGCGTAAAGTGCGATGTTATTTTCCTCGACGCCCGTGAACCAGTGTTAGTTCAGCGCTTCAGTGAAACCCGGCGGAAACACCCTCTCAGCAATGACTGCACCCACCTACTAGAAGCACTCAACCAGGAAAAGGAACTACTCACACCGATCTCTGCGATGGCGGACATGGTGATAGACACCAGCAATCTCAGTTTGCACGAGCTACGTGGACTCGTGAAAAACCGGGTAGTAGGTGAAAAGTCAGAGAGCATGGCAATCCTTTTCCAATCCTTTGGCTTTAAATACGGGGTTCCCGTAGATGCGGATCTGATATTTGACTTACGCTGCCTGCCAAACCCTTACTGGGAGACAAGCCTGAGACAGAAAACCGGCCTGGACCCCGAGGTTGCCGAATACCTACAAGGCCACCCTGAAACCGGTAAAATGCAGGCGGATATCACCAGCTTCCTGAATAACTGGTTGCCCTCCTACCAAAAAAGCAATCGCAGTTATACCTGCATCTCCATTGGATGCACTGGCGGTCGCCACCGCTCTGTATATATGGTGGAGCAGTTGGCCAAGATTTTTTCAAAACAGTTTAATAACGTTCAGATCCGGCATCGTGAGCAGAAGTAACATCCAATTAACTTAGACGCACTTATGCAAAAACAGCGCCTCACCATTATCAACAAGCTCGGTCTACACGCCCGCGCAGCCAGTAAGTTCGCCCAGACCTCTGCGCGATTCTCTGCAGATGTCAAAGTACACTGCCAGGGCAAATCAGTCGACGGAAAGAGTGTAATGGCGCTTATGCTGCTAGCCGCTGGTAAGGGAACGGAACTTGAATTGGAGATTGAAGGCCGTGACGAAGACGATGCGGTGAGCGCTATTAGTGATTTGGTATCAGAACGCTTTGGCGAAGCCGAGTAGTTTGCAAAAATAGCCCCCTCTAGATAGAGTCCCGCCATGGGCATAAAATCGCCACTTATCCCAAGCGACCTCAGCCCGCAATCACCGCTAAGTAGTAAGGATTAGTCGTGTCCAGCCCACCTCAAGCCGAAATTAAATTCCGCGCCCAAAATCAGCTCAGCGAGCTATTTGCCGCGCTCGATAGCGGCACTGGGCAGGAAGTCCGGCGCATGCTCAAAACCCTGACCCCCCAGAGCATTGCCCAGTTACTAGAAAGCTCCCCTCCCCGCATTCGCCAGGTACTTTGGAATTTAATTGAGCGAGATGTAGAAGGTGAGGTACTCCAAGAGCTGACAGATGAGGTGCGCAGCCAGATCCTCGACACCATGGATACCGAGGAGATGGTGGAGATCATGGAGGGGCTGGATGCGGATGATATCGCTGATATCCTCCAGCAACTTCCCGAGCGTGTTGTCTCGGAAGTTCTCTCCTCTATGAGCGAGACCGACCGACTGCGAGTGGAAAGTGTTCTTGCCTACGATGAGAACACCGCCGGCGGCCTGATGGATACCAATACCATCTCTGTGCGCCCTAACCTTAGCCTAGACGTGGTTCTTCGTTACCTGCGTCGCCACGAGCAACTGCCAGAATCCACAGACAGCTTATTCGTAGTAAATCGTAAGGGACAGTACATAGGGTTACTGCCACTATCAAAGCTACTGACTACAGATCCATCAGTAACAGTTCGCGAGGTTGTAAATACCGACGTAGAACCTATCCCTGCAGATATGCGCGACACCGAAGTTGCCCGACTATTTGAGAAGTACGACTGGATCACCGCGCCAGTGGTCGATGAGGATAACCGCCTGTTGGGCCGCATCACAATTGACGATATTGTGGATGTAATTCGCGAAGATGCCGATCACTCACTGATGAGTCTGGCCGGCCTTGATGAAGAAGAGGACACCTTTGCCCCGGTAAGGCGTACGGCTCGAAGGAGAGCTTTGTGGCTGGGCATAAACCTCCTAACTGCCCTGCTCGCATCCTGGGTTATCAGCTTATTCCAAAATACCTTGGAAAAAGTGGTGGCACTTGCAGTGTTAATGCCGATCGTTGCCAGTATGGGGGGCGTTGCTGGCAGCCAAACTCTCACAGTAGTCATCCGGGGCATGGCACTCGGACAGATTGGTAAAAGTAACCTGAACTGGCTACTCTCCCGCGAGCTGGGCTCAGCTGCCCTGAATGCCTTACTCTGGTCACTGGTTATGGGGGTTATTGCCGCACTCTGGTTTAGCGATATCACTATCGCCATTATCATTGTCGCAGCTATGGTAATTAACCTGCTTACCGCCGCATCGGCGGGCGCAATATTACCTGTAGCCTTGCGAGCTATGCGTATTGACCCAGCGCTGGCAGGTGGCGTAGCCCTGACTACCATCACCGATGTTGTAGGGTTTATGTCTTTCCTCGGCCTTGCCACCTGGTATTTTGGCTGAGACGTGAAATATCCCAGTGGCACAATGCCTCTGGTTAGAGCAAAATCGGGAAAGCCCCGGTTAACGTGCGGAATTTGAGATGTACGAAAACGATGATTATGAGGATGACCTGCCAAAGAGTAAAACTCAGGTCAAACAGGAAATGCACCAATTACAGGAGTTGGGCAAACAACTGACTGAGCTATCTAAGGCCCAACTTGCTGAAGTACCACTGGATGAAGATCTGCGCGATGCCATAGATACCATGGCACGAATCAAATCTAACGAGGCCCGCCGCCGCCAGATGCAATTTATCGGCAAACTTATGCGCAGTAGCGATCATGAAGCTATTGAGGCAGTTTTGCTGAAATTCAAAGAGCGGGACCAACGTCACCTGCACTTCGATAAAATGGCAGAGGATTGGCGCAAGCGCCTGCTTGAAGGTGGGAACAGTGCCCAAGGTTCTTTTTTTGATCAGTATCCGCAAGTGGATCACCAACAGTTGCGTCAGTTGGTAAGGGACTCCCAAAGAGAGGTTAAAAACAATAAGCCCCCCACAAATCAGCGTAAATTGTTCCGCTACTTACGCGACTTTTTTATGCAGGATACCTGATACCCCAGAGTAGCTGCCCGGGGTGGTATTTCTCCCGCCCCGAGTCCCTCCCAGCTTACCAAGCCACCATCCCAGAAAGACCTTTAGCAACAATCGCTAATTATTGCTTGTTTACAGTCGCTGGCTCAAAATCTAAGGCAAGGGAGTTCAGGCAATAACGCAGTTGTGTCGGTGCCGGACCATCCTTAAATACATGCCCCAAGTGCTCCCCACATTTTGACAGCACTTCTGTACGGCGCAGGCCCCAACTAAAATCGTCTTTTAAGACTATATTTTGCGGATATGCCACATCCCAGAAACTGGGCCAGCCGGTACCTGACTTATATTTGTGCTTTGAGCTGAACACCGGCAGGCGGCAACCAGCTGTTACATAAGTCCCCTCTTCCTCGTTGTAGAGTAACTTACCAGTAAAGGCTCGCTCAGTATCCTTTTTCCACAGGACCTTGTAACGATCCTCAGGCAGAATCTGTTTCCACACCGATTTGGGAATCTGTTCCAGCCCCTTACCTTCGGAGATCCTCTCCTTGGCCTCTCCTACGGTCATCGCCTGGATACGCTGGTCATCGGCCTCGGAGCATGCCGATAATGCCACGGCTACCACCAACAGGGGGCCGAGTATTTGAGATTTCTTCATTTGCAAAACTCCATTCTCTAGCGCGTTGCCGTTATCCTAAGATTAGAGCGCCTTGAAGTGGATGCAGTTCAGAAAAATCGTAACAGCTAGCTTCCTGCACCAGTACTTATTGGCGGCGTAGATGGCCCCCCCGAGCCCACCTCCTCCACAGCCTCAGCTTTATCTTTTAATGAGGCAGCCCCCTGGCGCTCGGCACCACCGCCATCAAACAGCCTTTCAAAACGCATTTGTGGATCTGCCCAGTCGCCACTGATACGATAGCTAACACTGGCCACTTTTTTCACCTGCTTTTTGAAAGCCTTACTAATTAGATATACCCCTGCAGCAGCCGGAAGTCCTCCTGCCAGTGCAGCGACCAGAGCAAGGTTATTACTTACCGGTAAAGTTGCCACTAGGGTAAGATCTAGGTCCTCGCGCAACAGATTCACCCTGCCAGCCATCTGCAGCTCACTGGTTGGCCCTTCCACTTGAATAGGCACCGCAATCAACAGCTGTCCATCCCCTTCAAAAACCACTTCCCCGCGAACCCGATCAAAGGCCATACCGCTCTTGTAAAGATCAGAGAAATCCAAGCGCAAACGACGCGCCCAGGTATCGAAATTAAAAAGAGATAACAGGCGTAACACCGTAGAGCCAGCCGTACCTGTAGAGCGAAGGAAACGCCCATCCCGGATATCAATCTTAAGCTCCCCAGAGAGCAAACTGCCTTTGACCAGGGCTGGAGATCCGTCCCAGCGCAAGGCGGTATCAAAGCTGGCGGACTTGCTCTCAATAAGAGGCTCATGTCCCATTGTACGCTGGATATCAGCGAGATCATCGGCCGCCAGGCGACCAATAAACTGGGAAGAACTCTTCCCCTCGGCATCGCGTATCCACATCAACTGCGCACCAAGAGTTTCCCCACCTTTGCCGCGCCCTTCAATACGGAAACCACGCACACTACCGCGAATATCACTGACAACCAAACGCTCTTTGGAGGGGCGTACATTAAAGGACCAGCGCCCCAGCTCCTCATCACCAAGCTGCAAGCTCTCAGTGCTAAAATCAATAGCCGGCAAGACCTGGAAATCGAAATCTGCCCATGGATCAGGGGCCTCCTCAGCGAAGGGTTCCAGAGAGAAGGGGTCCTGCTGAAGCTCACTCTTTTTCTCAAGGGCAGGCAAGCGTAAATGGGCCAATTGCAACTTCAGAGGTGTCTCTCCACCCAAAGTGCCTTTCAATTCGCCTGCAGCCATCTCACTATCGAAATCCAGCTTCCAATCAGCCCCCACACCATTGCCAGTAACATGAATATGCTCAATATCAACAGCCCCCAACTGCAAGCGGTCGGTACTGAGATCCAGACTCACTGATAAAACTTCGGCGGAAGCTGCTATTTGATCATCGAGATTTATGGTGGTAACCGGTTTGCCAGAGTCGAATACACTCGCCGCCTGCTCCTCCAGAACCTCAACTCCAGGTTTTAGAACACCATCTCCGGCAGAGGGGGGGGCTTCACGATATACACCCAGTAACTTCTCCCAGCGGGGTAGGTCGATATTGGAAATATCACCGGTGATGGACAACCCACGCTCGGCGGGGAGCTTAGCTTCGGCATTCAGGGCGATAGAGGCACGATCAAGTTCCCCTTGTACCAGCCAGAACTGCCCCTGGAGATGTTCACCGTAGTTCAGGTGGAATAAACTGCCCTGGTCACCAATCGGCGCCCGCAGAACAAAATTGGTCTTTACTTCAGCGGGTTTACCTAAAGGTTCAGGTAAGTTGACATTGATACCCGCCAGGTTGGAGGTAAGCTCAAAAACTGCTGCATAGGGGGCTTCCTTTGCTTTGGCAGGTATAGTGATCAGGGCTTGGTAGTCCATATCGCCATCCAGCCATTTCAGCTCGGGTCGCTGGCTCCAGGTAAAAATTGACTCAATGTCGGCATTACCATCCACTACAACCTGTGTGTCCCTGGAAGCTCCCTTACCAAAGTGACGGATATGTGCGCTGACAGGTCTGCCCCAAAGTGTGCCGCTGACCCGTGTACCTGCAAGCCCTCTCTCGCTATCATAAATCACATCCCCAGACAGCTCCTGTGTCTGCAGACGAAGGTTCTTAAGCTCAAGCTCTCCATCACTTAACTGCAAATCTACATGCTGGCTGCTATTCAGGTCAGCTCCCCCCAAGGCTTGAGTCAAATTGAGCTGGCCGGCAATATTTCCCGCCAAATGCCAATCATCAAACCCACTACCCAACTGCTGACGCAGAGGGGACTCCCTGAGAAGCCGGAGGCCATCAGCTGCAGGACCGGAAAGCTGGGCCTGCACATCCAAGCGCGATCCCTTCCCGGCAAGGGGGGCAACTGCAACGAAAATATCGCTGGCATCAATGTTCCAAAGTTTGGCCTTTGCCGCACCAACAGAAACAGCTCCATCATTCAATAACAAGCGCCCGTCGACATTTTCAGCTGAAGGCCATTCCTCAGCATACTTCAAGCTAGCCTCGGTAAAATCCGCTGCCAACTGTATAGTTTGGCGATTGCGATGAGCCCCAAGAACTTGCAGTGACTCCTCTTTTCCATCTGCTCGATAACTACTGCCTCGATAGATAAATGCAGCACTCTCCACTCGCCCGGAATTTCTTGCACCCAGTCCTTTATTGAGCCAGTCGCGTAGATCCTTACTAACAGTCGTTGGTACCAACTGTTCCTGGGTAGTAACGGCAGCATCATGTAAAGATAGAGCCAACACTAGATCTGTCGGTCGGCTCTGAGCTTTGACAGGCAGGGATAACATAAACTGGCCATTAACTTCCCCTAAAGCACCATCAAGCCGTAGAGGACCAGAAAATATGCTGATCTCGTTTGCATCCCTGTCCAGGTTCCAAGCCACAGTGCCACTGGCCTGGTCAAATGAAAAAGTATTTCGATATAAATTTGGGAAGTGTGCGGTAAAAGCTGAGCCATCTAGCTCTACCCTGCCATTTGCACCCTCAAGCTCAAGGTAACCAGTCAAATTGGTAATCGCAGGAGCCCCCCGGAATGCCTTGGCTTGTACACCCTTCAGGTTGGCCTGCAAACTGACCGCCCCCTCCGGGCTGCGCAACAGCTGGACCCGGCGTAACTCACCTCCAGGCTCCAAGGCTCGCAACCAATCATCAGCAGCCCCTTCGAGCACATCCAGGTTTTTGAGAATATCGCTCCAGCCCGCCAGATCGACAACATCGGCACTCATAGATAATCCCTGCTGATCACTGCTGACCTGCAAATTGAGTGGCGGCATCTGCAGATCCTGCCAATCGATCTGGATGTCCTGTAAAGCCAGGCGCCAACGTTCACCGGGCAGCCAATGTCCAGATAGATCGCCGGAGAAAGCCCGCAGCGGCTTCATAACATGGTCATTTGCGATAGTGGCTTCTGCACTGTCATCTAGTACGCTGTCCAGCTTCTCGACTTGGGCGAGGTCTAATTGCCCCACCAGGCGATAGCCATTTTTGGCATCGCTGTGAAGCCACAAGCGACCATCTGCCCATTTGCGCCCATGCCAGTGAAAGCGATCCGGCAGTGGAGTCAGTTCATGCAGAAGGGTAACGATATCTTCATCCAGTAACAGCTCATTGAGCTGCATATAACCACGCAGGGAGAAGCGCTTTTTATCCCG
The DNA here is from genome assembly GCF_052467165.1 of Microbulbifer variabilis. Classification (NCBI taxonomy): domain Bacteria; kingdom Pseudomonadati; phylum Pseudomonadota; class Gammaproteobacteria; order Cellvibrionales; family Microbulbiferaceae; genus Microbulbifer; species Microbulbifer variabilis. The sequence goes on along the minus strand of NZ_CP174301.1, from coordinate 885,989 downwards.
AGGGTTACCGCGCCCCTCAAGAACTAATCGCAAGGTTTCAGAATGCGTATCCTCAATCTCTCCCTCACGGGAAATAAACGCACGGGCTACGAGGCGGTGAAAATCACCCTGGTTTTCAAGTAGTATCTGCGGCAGGTTAATCTCGGCCAGCTGGTCATCGGGGAGCCGAACCGTGATTGCAGCATCCTGAATTTGGATCTTGGGGCTGAGCTGGAACAATCGCGCAGGGTCCGCTGCCTTGGGGTCGGCAACCACCCTACCATCAGGCTTCAGGGAAATATCAGGAAAGCCATCCAGGCGCCACTCTCCCTGTGCATTCCGGCTGAGGCCGGCGGCGAAAGTGTGCATTTGAAGATCTTTCCACACCAATTCGCGATTCCAAAGGCTGGCGAGCAAGTCCAGCTGGAAAAGGCCGTGCCCCATTCGCAGCTCACCATTTTCCCCCAAGCGTAAACCATCTAGCTGCAGTGCTACCTCCAGGGCTTCCCAGCGCAGGGAAATCCGGTCCATTTGCACCGTTACCCCTAGCTGCTCTGACAGCCAGCTGCTGATCTGCGGTCTGTACTCTTCGACCTGAGGGGACAACAAGCGGCCGGTCTGAACCAGGATCGCCAGGGCAATAACCAGGCTAACCGATAGCAGCCAAAACTTGCGGGCGAGCCAGCGAATCACAACCATTACCACCCTCCCCTGAGCGCACGAAGACAATGAACACCGTTGCATTCATTGCCAGGTATCAGAGGAAAAACAACTGGTAACTCACACAAGAACAATGTCGTACTGCTCCTGGTTATAGATAGGCTCAACCTGAAACTGTATAGGACGGCGAATAAACTCCTCCAGGTCGGCAACATTAGCCGACTCCTCATCGAGTAAAAGGTCTATGACTACCTGACTTGCCAGCACCATAATTTTTTCGCTGTCGTAAGCGCGCGCCTCACGGATGATCTCACGAAAAATTTCAAAACAGACTGTTTCAGCACTTTTCAATGTGCCACGCCCCTCACATACTGGACAGGGCTCACAAAGTATCTGCCCGAGGGATTCACGCGTGCGTTTGCGCGTCATCTCAACCAAACCCAGCTCTGAGACACCGGTGATACTGGATTTGGCATGATCCCTCTCCAGTGCTTTTTCAAGTGTTCGCAATACCTGGCGTTGGTGCTCGGGGTCCTTCATATCGATAAAGTCGATAATGATGATGCCTCCTAGATTACGCAGTCTCAGCTGCCGGGCAATTGCGGTCGCCGCCTCCAGGTTGGTCTTGAAGATAGTTTCTTCCAGATTTCGATGGCCGACAAATGCGCCGGTATTCACATCAATAGTGCTCATCGCTTCCGTTTGCTCGACGATAAGATACCCACCTGACTTCAGAGTCACCTTATTTTGCAATGCGCGACGAATTTCCTCTTCCACACCATAGAGATCAAACAGTGGGCGCTCACCGGGATAGTGTTCCAGACGGCCAGCGATTTCCGGTGCATATTTGCCGGCAAACTCCGCGGCGCGACCATGTGCCTCGCGGGAGTCTATACGAATCTTCTCTGTATAGGGGCGCGCAAGATCACGCAATGCGCGCATAAACAGTGGTAAGTCTTCGTAGATTACCGAGGGGACAGGGCGCTCGTTGATTCGCTGATCCAGCTCGCCCCACAACTTATAAAGAAAGGGGATATCCCTGAGTAACTCCTCTTCACTCACTCCTTCAGCCACGGTGCGCAAAATAAACCCGCCATCTGCTGAAAGCCCGTCTTCGGCAAGACGAGATACAGCAGCTTCTACCAATTGGCGCAAACGCTCACGCTCACCCTCATCCTCAATACGATTGGAAATCCCAATATGGCGAGTCTGGGGCATATACACGAGATAGCGCGCAGATACTGACAAATGAGTGGTTAAGCGCGCACCTTTACTACTTATCGGGTCTTTGACCACTTGCACCACCAGGGACTGTCCCTCGCGTACCAAAGCGCGGATATCTGCCACTTCGGCATCCCGCGCTTCCATCCCCTCATCATCTAAAGGGGCTATATCTGAAGCGTGGATAAATCCAGCCCGCTCCAGCCCAATATCCACAAATGCCGCCTGCATACCTGGCAGAACCCGAATCACCTTGCCCTTGTAGATATTGCCAACTATTCCTCTTCGCGCGCTACGCTCGAGATAGACCTCCTGCAGTACGCCATTTTCCACCAGGGCAACGCGGGTCTCTGTAGGTGCAACATTGATTAAAAGCTCTTCACTCAAGACTGGTTCTCCTGCCAGTAAGGGATACCCGCATGCTCAAGCATGGGAACCAGTGCCTCCAGGGGCAACCCAACCACATTGCTATAACTACCGCTAATAGACTCAACCAGTGCGGCGCCCATTCCCTGGATACCATAGCCTCCGGCTTTATCTTCAGGCTCACCAGTACTCCAATAAGCTTCAATCTGCGCCTTCGACAAGTGACGAAAGCGCACCCGTGTTTCCACCACGCGGCTAAACTGACGCTCCCAACTACGCAGACAGATCGCACTCAATACCGAGTGTTCAGTACCGGACAAAGACAACATCATGGATTCAAAGTCAGCGTAATCCTTCGGTTTCTCCAGCACCTTGTCCCCGGCGAGTACCACCGTATCAGAGCCCAGGGCCCATACACCTTCCACGCCCCCCAGGCCAGCAGTAGCCTTATCGTGGGCCAATCGCTGAATATATTCCTGGGGAGTCTCAGCCAACTGCTTTTGCTCGGGAACAGCAGGTGTTAACTGGGAAAAAGAGACGCCTATCTGCGTCAAAAGCTCGGCGCGACGCGGGGAACCCGAGGCGAGCAGGAGACGGTTTGATGTGGTGGTATTTGTCACTGTACTACATATTCCCTGTGGGCCAGCGGCTGATTATAGCTATATCGATCGAAAAATGATCAATTTTTTACATTGATTTACAATCTGACGGTTCAGTCAGCGAATGTGAAGGCGATTACAAAGGCCTCGCAAAGGAGGGGTAACACAGGGCCACAATAATGCCGTAGTAAGTGCGGGCCATAGGAAGGTCAGTCCAGGCACTGTTTTTCCCTCCAACCCATGCACCCAGTTTCCTACTACCTGATTAATACCCACCAGGACAAAAACCCACAAGAGTTGTTGAGCCGGGTTGAAGACCCTTGTGCGCTGGTAGGTCAAAAGACTGAAATACGCCAATACAGCGAGGGCCAAAGCATGGGTACCGAGACTTGCTCCAGTTACCAGATCCTCCAGGATTCCCACCAGCCAAGCAAAACCCACACCGAGAGACTGGGGCATCCGCGAAACCCAAAATATGATAAGTAGGGCGGGAAATGCCGGGCGAAACCAGAGCCACTGTTGAGGCAAGGGCATTACTACCAGCAGCATTGACAGAAAAATGGTAGCGGCGATAAACCAGCGGCTACTCGCTTGCAAGGCCCTGCCCCCTGTCACTGATAACCGCAAGCACAAAACGACTGCGGTTCATGCGGCCGCGGGGCAACACTTCAGCCTCCGCAAAAGGCTTGCCCGGGTCACGAGTGACCGACATCACTTCTCCAACCGGGTAACCTGCCGGAAAGCGACCACCAAGGCCTGAGCTCAGTAGCAGGTCTCCCTCGCGAATATCACTGGTATTGGCCAGGTGACGCAGCTTAAGCCGATACAGATCCCCAGTACCTTCGGCTACGGTACGCATGCTGTTGCGCAACACCTGTACCGGGATGGCGTGGCTGGAATCTGTGATCAACAGAATCCGGCTAAATGAATTTCCGGCTTCAATCACCTGCCCGAGCAAGCCGCCTGCATCCATCACCGGTGTGCCCACATCGACACCGTCATCCCTGCCTTTATCAATAAGCAGGACATGCTCCAAGGGGTCAGGGGACACGCCGATAATCTGGGCGACCAGCACACGGCCATCAACCATCTCAGCCGAGTTCATCAGCTCCTTGAGCTGGGTATTTTCCGCCTTTACGGCTGCTAATAACTGGCTGCGTTGCTCCAGCAATAATACCTGGCGCTTGAGGCGGTCATTTTCTTCGAGCAATTCATCACGGGAGCGAAACTGCTCACCGGCCCAATCAGTCACTCTCTCAGGGGTACCGGTAATCCAATAAAGAGGGGCGACGGCATCGAATAGCCGCTCACGGATAGTGTGGAACCAGTCGGTAGAGTAGCTGATTACAAACAAGGCGATTGACAAAACAGCCAAAGTAATCAGGCGGGTCTCTTGGGAGGGGCCGCGGGTAAATAGCGGTTTCAAGGGCAGCCCCCTTTATAAAGATCAATGCTTATTGTTCTCACAATATATATCGGATGTCACTGAAACGTGAAACTAACTGCCAAGACGGCCCCGCTATTCTCATCGGAACACTGCCTCGACCTTACTTGACTTAGTTTGACATCAGATACAAACGGCTGCGATCCAGCATATCCAGGGCCTTACCGCCACCACGGGCCACACAGGTCAGAGGATCATCTGCAACAATTACCGGCAAACCGGACTCCTCCATCAGCAATCGGTCCAAATCGCGAAGCAAAGCACCGCCACCGGTCAACACCATACCGCGCTCAGCAATGTCCGAAGCAAGCTCGGGGGGCGATTGCTCCAGAGCGCTCTTCACTGCTTGTACAATACCAGTCAATGGCTCCTGCAGGGCTTCGAGAATTTCATCTGAATTGAGGGTGAAACTGCGGGGCACCCCTTCCGCCAGATTACGACCACGCACATCGATCTCACGTACCTCACTGCCCGCATAGGCACAGCCAATCTCTTCTTTGATGCGCTCGGCAGTGGCATCACCAATAACGCTGCCGTAGTTACGACGCACATAGTTGACGATGGCCTCATCAAAACGATCACCGCCAATACGCACTGAATCAGAGTAAACCACGCCGTTCAAGGAGATAATGGCAATCTCAGTGGTGCCACCACCGATATCTACCACCATGGAACCACTCGCCTCCTCCACATTCAGGCCGGCACCGATTGCTGCGGCCATAGGCTCTTCAATCAGGGACACCTCGCGGGCGCCAGCACCAAGCGCAGACTCGCGGATCGCACGGCGTTCCACTTCGGTAGACTGGCAGGGCACGCATACCAGCACACGCGGGCTTGGGCGCATCCAGCTGTTTTCATGCACTTTTTTAATAAAGTGCTGCAACATTTTTTCAGTTACCTGGAAGTCGGCGATAACACCATCCTTTAAGGGGCGGATAGCAGTGATATTACCGGGAGTTCGGCCGAGCATACGTTTGGCTTCTACACCGACGGCCTCAACGATTTTCTGGCCATTGTAATGACGAATAGCGACGACTGATGGCTCGTCGAGAACTACGCCGCGATCGCGAACGTAAATCAGCGTATTGGCGGTTCCCAGGTCAATGGAGAGATCACTGGAGAACATACCCCGCAAACGTTTAAACATGGAATTCGATTACCTTGTACTAATTGTCAGCCCCCAGGTCGGGCACTGCGGGCGCGGCTTATTTTATGGATATAAATCCTAATTAGTCCGCGCAAATAATTCTGAGTTCCGAGCCGCATTTCGAATCGGAATTTACGCAACACACCGGAGTCTCTCACCGCCCGGCAGGATTCGGCAAACTCTAACAATGGCGCCGGTTCAGAGCAAGGCTGAAGCTGGACTAATCGATTGCAATAATCCCGAGTTGCCAGGGCCGATGAGAATAACAGCATGTTGTGCTAAATTTGCCGGTTCTGCCCGGCATGCGTCTGGGTAAGCATTGATTCGCAACTCAAGCTGGAGGAGTTCCATCGCCATGGCCGTGGATACACAAACCGTAGAAAAGCTGGCCGAGCTAGCCCGCATCGCCATATCCAACGCAACCATAGAGGAAGTCAGCAGCCGCCTTGGTGACATTCTACAACTGGTAGACCAGCTGCAGGCCATCAACACCGATGGTGTAATCCCCATGGCACACCCCCTTGATGAGGTGCAAACCCTCCGTGCCGATGCGGTAACCGAAACCGACCAGCGAAATAGTTTCCTGTCTTTGGCCCCTCAGTCAGATGAGGGGCTCTATCTGGTACCCAAGGTGATTGACTGAGCCGGGACCCATCACTTCAAAGCCCACTCGAAAGCCAATCATCTGATCCCGCCAAAGCCTTAAGGGAATATCATGCATCAATTTACTATCGCCGAGATCATTCGCGGATTGCGGGGTAAAGAGTTCTCCAGTACTGAGCTTACCCAACATTTGCTCAAGCGTATCCAGCAGCTGGATAGCAACTACAACAGCTTTATCACTGTCACTGAAGAGCTCGCCCTCAACCAAGCTAAAGCGGCCGACGAGCGCCTCGCTGCCGGGGAAGCTCCTGCCTTGTGTGGCGTTCCTATCGCACACAAGGACATTGTCTGCACCAAGGGCATTCGCACCAGCTGCGCGTCAAAAATGCTGGACAATTTTATTCCGCCTTACAACGCCACAATCGTGGAAAACCTGAATTCGGCTGGCACCGTTACCCTGGGCAAAACCAATATGGATGAGTTTGCCATGGGCTCCTCCAACGAAAGCAGCTACTATGGCGCGGTAAAAAATCCCTGGGACACTAATTACGTACCCGGCGGTTCGTCAGGCGGCTCAGCAGCCGCAGTGGCAGCCCTCCTCGTCCCGGGAGCCACCGCTACCGATACCGGCGGCTCTATTCGCCAGCCAGCAGCATTGACCAATACGACCGGCTTGAAACCCACTTATGGCCGTGTATCCCGCTGGGGCATCGTCGCCTATGCCTCAAGCCTGGATCAAGCCGGTCCTATCGCGCGCAATGCAGAAGACGTAGCCTATTTGCTATCCGCTATGGCCAGCCATGATTCAAAAGATTCCACCAGCCTGGATCGCCCCCAAGCGGACTATACCGCGAGACTGAATGATTCCGTCACCGGGCTCAAAGTTGGTGTACCCAAGGAGTACTTCGGCGAGGGGCTCGATGGTGATACCGCTGTCCGGGTGCAGGATGCTCTCAAAGAATTTGAAAAACTCGGGGCTGAATTGGTCGATATCAGCCTGCCGCACACTGAGTTGGCAATTCCCGCTTATTACGTCATCGCACCGGCGGAAGCCTCTGCTAACCTGTCCCGCTTCGATGGTGTGCGCTATGGGCATCGCTGTGAACAGCCCTCCGATCTGCGTGATCTGTACATGCGCTCCCGGGGCGAAGGCTTCGGCGAAGAGGTCCAACGCCGAATCCTGGTGGGCACCTATGCCTTGTCAGCCGGCTATTACGATGCCTACTACAACAAGGCCCAGCAGGTACGCCGCCTGATCAAGCAGGACTTCATGCAGGCCTTTGAAAAAGTGGATGTTATAATGGGACCCACCACCCCCTCCCCCGCTTTCCAACTGGGTGCCAAGAGCGCCGACCCGGTTGCTATGTATCTGGAAGATATTTATACCATCGCCACTAACCTGGCAGGCCTCCCTGGAATGTCTATCCCCTGCGGGCTTGTAAATAATATGCCTGTAGGTCTGCAGATCACCGGAAATTACCTGGATGAGGCTCGCATGCTTAATATTGCGCACCAGTATCAGCAGGTAACAGACTGGCACAAAGCCAGCGCCGTATAAGGAGAAATATCGTGGAATGGGAAATCGTTATCGGGCTGGAAGTTCACGTCCAGCTCTCCACCGAATCAAAACTATTCTCCGGTGCGAGCACCCGTTTTGGCGCCGCCCCCAATACTCAAGCGTGTGCTGTAGATCTGGCCATGCCCGGTACCTTGCCAGTACCCAATGAACAAGCTTTTCGCTATGCGATAATGTTTGGCCTGGCAATGAATGCGGAAATTAGCAAACGATCCGTTTTCGAACGTAAGAATTATTTCTATCCAGATCTACCCAAAGGCTATCAAACTACCCAGCTGGAACAGCCCATCGTCGGAGCAGGGGAAGTGGAAATTCACCTGGAGGATGGAGGCAGCAAAAAAGTGCGCTTGCACCATGCTCATCTTGAAGAGGATGCAGGTAAATCCCTACACGAAGATTTCCATGGCATGTCTGGAATTGATCTCAACCGAGCCGGAACCCCGTTGATTGAAATTGTATCCGAACCCGATATGCGAAGTGCTGCCGAAGCAGTTGCTTACCTCAGGAAAATTCATAGCATCGTGACCTATTTGGGAATTTCTGATGGAGATATGTCCCAGGGCTCCCTACGCTGTGATGCCAATGTATCCGTGCGATTAAAAGGTGAGGAAAAACTGGGCACCCGCACCGAGCTAAAGAATATCAACTCTTTCCGTTTCGTTGAGCGGGCCATCAAAGTGGAAGCAGAGCGCCAGATCGATATCCTCGAAGACGGCGGCAGTATCGAGCAGGAAACCCGTCTCTACGACGCCGACAAAAATGAGACCCGCTCTATGCGCAGCAAGGAAGTTGCCAATGACTATCGCTACTTTCCCTGCCCGGACCTTCTGCCGGTAGTACTCACCGAAGAATATATTGAACAGCTGCGCAAGGAACTGCCGGAGCTGCCGGATACCAAAGCCGAGCGTTTCCAGTCCGAATTCAATCTATCTGCATATGATGCCGATCAACTGACCCAGGATCGCGACAGTGCGGAGTATTTCGAAACTGTATGTAAGTCCTGCGGCGAACCCAAGCTGGCCGCCAACTGGATAACCGGTGAGCTGGCTGCGCTGCTAAATCGCAAGGAAATCAGTATTGCCGAGTCCCCCGTTTCCGCTACACAGCTGGCAGGCCTAATTACCCGTATAAAAGACAACACTATTTCAAGCAAGATTGCCAAGCAGGTGTTTGAGGCAATCTGTGAAGGTGAAGGCAGCGCTGATGACATCATTGAAAAACGCGGCCTGAAGCAAGTATCTGATACTGGCGCCATCGAAAAAATGGTGGATGAAGTTATCGCCGCAAGCGACGCTCAAGTGGATAATTACCGTAGAGCTGACGAATCCAAGCGTCCCAAAATGATGGGCTACTTTGTTGGCCAGATCATGAAAGCCTCCAAGGGTCAGGCAAACCCACAAATGATCAACAAAATTCTCAAGGAAAAGCTGGACACCCTGCTTTAATTATTAACCCTTGAATACTTGAGCTGGGTAACATCCCGGCAGTAAAGACAGCAGTAAGGAAAAGATTTTGAGCCAGAAAAAAGACAAGCAAAAAGTTCTCGGGGAAGTTTTTGATACGGAGCGTATTGCCGGCTTCCTGATTGGAGAAGCCCCCAAGGGAGTAAACCTCGACTACCACCTGCTTGAGCGTGCTTACCGCAGTATGAAAGCAGAGAGCTTTGCCTCCTTTGTTCAACTATTTCTTGCCGAAGGGAAAGACCTCAACAGCCCTGGCCCCGATGGTAAAACCCTATTGAGCCGAATTAAAGAGCACCGCCAGGGTAAAGAGTACGGTGAAATACTGAAAGCCGCCGGCGCTGAACAATAAAGACTATCGCCGCACCGGTAAGAGGTAAATTTATGACTTCAAACCCCATCCACGGTATCGACGCGCTAGTGCGCGGTGTGCACCTGATAACCCGACGCGAACTGCGCCCTTTTATCCTGGTTCCATTACTGATCAATCTGGTGCTGTTTATCATTATCAGTGGCATCATGATTTCGCAACTGGGAGGACTCAGCGACTATATTGGCAGCCTGCTATCTCACACCCCTGTCGATACCGCGAATATGTCCTGGTGGGAAGCAATCATGGCCAAAGGTGCCGCCTGGGCCGCCAGCATTTTTCGCTGGCTTGCCTGGATTATTGCATTCCTGGTGTTGTTTCTTTTTTTTCTTGTTTACGGTTATCTGTTTGCTGTAATTACCAATATTATTGCCGCACCCTTCAATGGTATTCTGGCTGAAAAGGTAGAGGAGCTTCTCACCGGAAAGACACCGCCGGCAGAGCCGTTACTGCAAATGATTTGGCGCACCCTTGGCCGAGAACTGCGTAAGCTGGGCTACTTTATATTCTGGGGGCTAATTATTTTATTGGTGGCTACGGTCACCAGTTGGACAATTATTATCCCAGCAGTATTAACTGCTGTCTGGGGTGCCTGGTCCATGGCCATCCAATATGTGGACTACCCCCTCGACAATCACCAACGGCCATTTGATGAGCTTAAAAGTGTCTTGCGCCGTCGTAAACTAACCAGTCTCACATTTGGTGGCACAGTGATGTTGGCAAAGATGGTGCCGATCCTGAATATCTTTGTAATGCCAGCAGCTGTAGCCGGTGGCACTGCACTGTGGATTGAACGCCTGCGACAAGAGGGTGATCCCGGTACAGATAGCTTCCCTACCCAACAGCAAAGCAACTCTTCAAGTAAAAGCATTACTTAAACTTTAGCCTCAGGGGCTCGATACCGAGCCCTGAATCAAACCTCTGCAGCATCCCTATTTACCTTTCTGAGCACTTTTTTCTTTGAGCTAAGCGATACTAGGTTTTTTGCATCCGGGCAATATGTGCTGTCTAAACACGTCAATGAGGCAACCCATCCAATTCTTCCAGGACATGGACCATAAATTTCCAGCTAGCAGTGTCTGAATTCGGTTTACTAACAACGCATCGTATAAGCCCACGGGACCCTTAATGCCTGCCACAAATAGGTAAGGAGTCCCTGCCGAATACTTTTCTACACAGATTTAGCTCTGAAAAGTAGTCATAGTAAATCTCGATATTTTCATTGAGGTTGGGAAAGCGCACCGAGAATGCTCCAATAACTTACTGGAAGAGCTTAATTTTAAACCGAGGCGCTCAGCTGAGAAGATCTCAAGGCGCTGATTCAGGTAAAAGGTCAATCGGCCATTTTTTTGCACACGTCGATGTAGCCATAGAAGTTTCCTCTTTTCCCTAAGGATAGAAACTCGACTCCCTCACTCCTCAACTGCTGTAAATTCTGCTTGAGGATGTGCTGTAAAAGCTGGACTCAATTTTATGGATGAGGGGAGAGAGTCCGCATTCGCACTATAACAATTTCATGTAAGGGAGAAATTTTCGAATGCTGACACGCCCCAGGGTCAACTGCACCCTGTGTGTTATTGGAGCAACAGTATCCAATTTAATTCAAAAACAAACTTAAATGATTGAAGAGGGCTGAAGACGCACAGCTATTATCCCAATGCTAATCCTACCCGCCGATGAGACAGTATCTTTGTAGACTCATGACAGCAGTAACTTTATTACTAGCGGGCATCAAGGCCTAACCATTGGGGATACTATCCATCATCTGCGGGACCAAGCGTATTGAGCCAAAAGTGCTCAGGTGATCATCATCACGATACAGGGGCTCCCCATCAACCTGAATCTGGCATCGAGATGGACATAATTCTGGCACCAAGCTTACGCGCTCTATCTGGAACTCCTTTCCCAGACTATTAAAGATTCTTGTAACTCTCTTATTACGCTCTTCTACATCTCTCTTGGTCGGAGCGCCCTGCAGTTGTGCGCCGATAAATTCGGCGCTGGCGATGGCAAGCGGAACAGAAAAAGAAATTTCAGGGATTCCCTCCACAATTATTACCTCACGCCCACTCGCACGGATACGAGCAACAGTCTGATGGAGACCTTGGGCAACCAGCTCAAAATTATTCACAGAAGCTCCTCCAGAAGAGGGCTTTTCATATGCCGTCTTTGCCAACCCCATTACTGCCGGCGGGCCACTTTCACCGGCGGAACGACTCCCCTCCACTACCAGCGCCCACCGCGCCACTAAAACTACGGTCTTCACATCCTTTCGCTGTTCCAGCATTTCCATTATTTGGGCATTAAAAGTATCGCATCCATGCATAGCGCCCATCTCTAGACGAACAATACCAAGGAGTGGCGCACAGGCAGATTTTGCAGCCACAATACCGCGATAACCCTTTACTTTCAGCCAGTGCTCAAAACCAGGCAGAAACGCACCTGCATGGGAATCCCCCCAGAGCAGGTAATCCACTGAGGCTCCACTGCTCGCCTCACCCAATTCACAGAGCCCTTCTTCAGGTAAACGCTCCATACAACGACGCTCTTTAGACGTTCGTTCTTTGGCATTTTGATAGGTGGCAAATAATGGCTCGGGAAGACGGGAAGGCACACCCTTTTTGACATTGATTACCAGGGAGACAGAAACGATCAGCATCGCCATTACACCGAAAGTGTTTGCCAGGCCACGTTTTGATACCCCTCGCGCGGAGGGCTGGCGAAAAGGTGCTTCCACAAACTTCCAGCTCACCCAGGCAAGCCCCCCCGATACCAGGACTGCCTTTATGGCTATTTCAAATGGAAGCTCAGCCGAGCCATTTAAAAACCTAAACAAAACCAACACAGGCCAGTGCCAAAGGTATAGAGAGTAGGAAATCAAGCCTACCGAAACCAGAAGCCGCGACGATAGAAGAAAGCCGGCCACTGTTAGTCGCTGACTGCCGGCCCAGATCAGCGTGGCAGTGCCCACACAAGGCAATAAAGCGGCAACACCCGGGAAGGGAGTAGAGGCATCAAATAAAAACACGCTGGTGAGGATCATTAAGGTGCCGAGCGCCCCTGCCAGCTCCAGAAGCCAAGCCCGCTTCACATTCGGAAATGCTCCCAGTGCTACTAACGCTCCAATCCCCAACTCCCATATCCGAGTTGGAGTAAGGAAGTAATTAGCAAAAGGTTGTGCACTGGTGGCCCAGATTGAAAGGCCGAGAGAAAGCAGTGATATTCCCGCCACAACAAGCCACATCGGGCCGCGCCCTCGGGCAGCCAAGAGACATATTAAAAGGGGGAAACCCAGGTAAAACTGCTCCTCAACCGAGAGGGACCAGGTATGCAGGAGAGGCTGCCAATCTGCGCCGGCCCCAAAATAATCCTCTGTGCTCTGCCAAAACCATATATTCGAGACGAACAGGACTGTAGCGAGCACCGATTGAGCAAGCTCTTTCAGAGGCTCCGGCGGTAAAACAAACCACCCCACCGCAATCGTTGTTATTAAGACAGCAAAAAGGGCAGGTAGGATGCGACGGGCGCGCCTTTCGTAAAAATTTGCCAGGGAGAAGCTACCTGCCTCAACCTCCCTCACCAGGATACTGGTAATCAGGTAGCCAGATATCACAAAGAAAACATCGACACCGACGAATCCACCTGAAAACCCTTCTAGACCTGCATGGGCAAAAACTACCGGCAGAACCGCTAAAGCGCGCAACCCGTCGATATCGCGTCGATAACCAATACTACTCAAAACCTGGAACCACTAACTCTCAGTATCGATAGATATGCTTTGTATTGGGTTTTAACGCCTTAATGCCGGCGGTGGCGACGGTGACCTCCGCTACTGCGGCTACCTCTATCCTCACGGCTTCGCTGAATTTTCACTCGCGGGGGCTCTACCAATAGTTCCTCCGGCGGCACTTCACATTTCAACTTTTGGCCCAACAGTTGCTCAATCGGCTCAAGGCGCATGGCATCATCTTCACAGGCAAAGCTGATAGAGGTACCTGTTTTGCCCGCCCGGCCTGTACGACCAATTCGGTGCACGTAATCTTCCGGCTCCTCCGGTAGAGTGAAATTCACCACATGACTGATACCATCGATATGGATACCACGTCCGGCAACATCTGTTGCCACAAGGACTTTGGTCTTGCCCGACTTAAAGTCGTCAAGGGTGCGCACACGTTTGTTCTGTGCGACTTCCCCTGAGAGCAAACCAGCAGCAATACCGTGGGCAAGGAGATGTTCGTGCAGTCGTCGGCACTGGTCGCGGCGGTTGGCGAATACAATCAGACTATCGACTTCCTCGCGCTGTAGGATGTTGTAAAGCAGCGCATATTTTTCCTCACTAGCGGCCAGGTATACATGCTGCTCCACACTGTCTGTGGCAACCCGCTCAGGCTCGATTTCCACAATTACCGGATCATCGGTCCACTGCTCAACCAGTGCATCCACCTCGGGCGTGAAAGTGGCAGAAAAAAACATCGTCTGGCGATGAGTTTTGCGGGGAGTTTGGCGCACGATTCTACGCACCTGGGGGATAAATCCCATATCCAGCATGCGATCCGCCTCATCGATTACCAGGACTTCTACCTGGTCCAGATAACAATCGCGATTACCGACAAAGTCCAGCAGGCGCCCAGGCGTGGCAACCAGGATATCCACCAAACGCTCATTCAGGTTGCGCTGCTGTTTGTCGTAATCCATACCACCAACCAGGGTATGGATTTCCAGGCCCGTGTACTTACACAGGGCCTTGGCGTCATCAGCGATCTGCATCACCAATTCACGCGTAGGTGCAATAATCAGTGAACGGGCCTCACCGGCATAGCGCTCGCCTTCGAAGGGGTGGCGAAGTAAGTCTTCAATGACAGTAATCAGAAAGGCCGCCGTTTTACCAGTACCCGTCTGCGCCTTACCGACTAAATCGTGACCATTCAGAGTATGCGGCAGGGAGCGCCCCTGGATAGGGGAGCAATACTGGAAGCCCAGGTCGTGAATTCCCCGCATCAGTTCCGGGGGCAAACCCAGATCGTGAAAGCGTACCTTGCCCTCTTGTTCAGGAACCTGGAAGTCATCCAGTGACCAAGGTGTCACCGCAATCTCCACCTTGGGTTTGCGACTGCGCTGGCGCCCCTTGTGGGAAGCTTTACCGCCGCTCCGGCGCGACCTACCCTCGCCCTGACCAGACTTGTCCCGAGCAGAATGGCCTTTTGAGGCGCGATCCGCTGGATTCTGGTCATCTTTGCGGCGCTTGGAGCGCTCATCTCCCTGGCGTGGGCTCTTATCCTCTTTAGAGGAGGAACGACGGAACAACTTTCCTATCAAGTGAAATACTCGCTCAAATGTTCAAATAATCGGCGAGTATACCATCACTCTAGACGGATTCCCGCCTGCTAAAATGGCGGCACAGCCAATAATCAAGGCTGGCAAAGCGCCCGGCCCCGCTGCAGAGCAGCGCCAACAACATAATGAAATAGGTTGCGGAGAATTCAATACCGTTCTTCAGGACAGTGATACTGCCCGCCTCGGATAACCATTGATAATTACCATGCTCCTTCAACAGCTCAACCGCCCTTTCCTTACGGGTAATGGCCTCATCAATCAAATCCTCACGCCATTCCCAAGGAGCCACTAACGTCTTATCCGGCAGGGCCGACCAACCATTCTCCCAGTGCGCGGTGATCGCAGCCACTGCCATTACAAACATCAGTGGAATCGCCACCACGCGGGTAGCAAAGCCAAACAGAATGGCAATACCACCAAAGAATTCAATCAGCGCCGCTGCCCAAGCCATAAACATTGGCGCCGGCAGGCCCAGGCCCCAGTCAGGATTGCCAAACCACGCAGCCACCTCATCAATACTGCCCATTTTGTTGAGCCCGGCCAAAATAAATATGGGTGCCAAGTAGATTCGTAACGCTAGAGGCCCAAGCCAGTCAATCTTGTGCACGAAATGCAAAAAGCAACCGTACCAGTTGCTCAGGGTATTCATCGCACCACTCATTATCATCACTCTCTTTGCTGTATTTGTTCACTTTAGTCGAGCGAATACGGCATCTCTTACAAGAGAGTCCCTGCCACAGCCAACTATGCTTGTTCCTTCAATGGCAATATGAGGACAGTTGGGTGAACACCTATGTACTTGTCCACGGTATGTTCCTCGGGGGCTGGTGCTGGGCCCGCGTAGTACAGCACCTGATAACCGCCGGGCACCGGGTTTTCACCCCCACGCAGACAGGTTTAGGTGAAAGACACCATTTGCTATCCCCATCCATAGGGATGGATACGTTTATCCAGGACCTGGTAAATGTGATTGAATTCGAGGATCTGGAACAGGTTATCCTGGTAGGCCACAGCTTTGGCGGCATGGCCGCTACTGGTGCCGCAGATGCCATGCCGCAACGTATTCGCCGCCTGGTCTACCTGGATGGCGCTATTCCACTACCCGGCCACGCTTTTGCTGAACAGCTGCCAGAAAAAATACGCTCCCGGCGGTTAGCCGCGGCAAAAGAGACTCAAGGTACTCGCTGCTTTATGCCGATGGACCCGAGGTTGATGGGGATTAAGAAGTCACAGGAGCTAAACTGGCTGCGTAGGCATATGACACCACACCCGGTAAAAACCTACCTGGACCCAATCCAACTGAGCCAAGCCCCGGCACAAGGGCCGCCTTGTACATATATTCGTTGCACCAAGCCTTATTACCCCCCTGCCAACATCAGTGGCGAACAGGCACGCAAAATCCCCGGGTGGCATTACCTTGAAATTGCCGAGAGCCATGGCTGTATCATCAATGCGGCGCAAACAGTCGCCAAACTATTGCAGGAAATCCCCTCCTAACCGCTGGGCGAAGAACAGATTTCACCGTAGAATAAGCGACCTTTTTGGCGACGGGTTACCTGTGCTGTACTTCCCTTTCAGCCCCCCACCTAGCCTTTAAGGCCATTTGGCAAAGCCGGTCAATTCGATAAAAACTGTATTGCCACAGTCTTCTGGTGGAATTGGCTGGTATCTCACAGTTATCCACAGGCACTATTCCAAGAAATCTGGTTCACCCATTGTTTAAGCTTTATCGACGCGCCATCTCCACCGAATTATCCCACCTGACTACGCTGGGGGGACCACTAGTGGTCAGTAACCTGGCGGTAGTGAGTATGGGGGTTGTGGATACTATTGTTGCCGGCCGCGCTGGTGAGGTGAACCTGGCGGGCTTGGCGCTCGGCTCCAGCATCTGGGCAGTATGCGCTGTAACCCTGATCGGTCTTCTTGCCGCAGTATCCCCAGCAGTTGCCCACCTACGCGGCGGAAGAGATGAAGAAGGCTGTGCCAAGCAACTGCACCAAGCCCTGTGGATTGCCCTTATTGGCGGGATACTCGTACTTCTCGCGCTGCTTGCGGTCCCAATATGGAGCCAGTGGATTGATACGGAAGAACCAGTTCGCCAGGTTTTAGAGGGCTATATTATGGCTCTCACCGCCGGCACGCTACCATTTGCCCTGGGCACCGCACTGCGCGGTTACTGCGAGGGTATGGGGCAGGTGCGCCCGGTCATGCGCATCTATTTAGCTGCCGCCCTGCTTAATATTCCGCTGGATATCCTCTTTGTGTTTGGTGCTGGCCCCATTCCCGCCATGGGCGGCGCTGGTTGTGGTTGGGCCACCGCTGCAGTCAGCTGTCTTATTGCCCTGGCACTGTTCTGGCATGCAGGTAATGATCCGGTTTATCACTCCTTAAAGCTCAGGTTAATACCTGATAAACCCCATTGGCCAACCCTGCGTCATTTGCTCGCGGTAGGCCTGCCTGTGTGCGTGGGCGCTGCTGGCGAGGTAACATTCTTCGCAAGCTTGACAGTTTTACTGGCCCCCTATGGTGCAGCCATCGTAGCTGCCCACCAGATCAGCATGAATGTCGGCTCGATTTTTTACCTGGTGGCACTGGCACTAGCGCAAGCACTTAGCATTCGAACAGCGCATCTTCTCGGCCAGGACCGCCCAAAGCGGGCGATGTTTACTGGCAAAGTGGGCATCGGTACCGGTGTAATCTATGCCTTGGGGACCGGTTTGCTGTTAATTACTCTGCGCAGCCTGTTTGTACAAGCCTACACAGATAATGCGGAAATTATCGCTGTAGCCACAAACCTGCTGTTGCTCTGCGCCGCTTTCCAGTTGGTGGATGTCGCCCAAGCTATGACTTGGGGAGCACTTCGGGGTTACAAAGACACCAGGGTTCCCATGTATGTCCAACTTTTCTCCTACTGGTTGGTTGGCCTCCCCAGCGCCTACTGGCTGGGAGAAAATTTCTGGGGTGTTTACGGCTACTGGACCGGTGTGTGTATTGGCCTCGGAACCGCTTCAGTTTTACTGATACTACGATTTAGGCATACCAGCCGTGTAGCGATAGCACGCGCTAGATAGCCCCTGTAGTTGGCGATGTATCACATTCTCAGGGAACGCTTTGACTATACTGGCGCTCCAAGTCCCCAAGCGTGCTGAACACCAGCCAATAATCAGCACAGCCCGCCATACGAAGTTGACCGGAGTACCGAATGATTTTGCGCCTCTCCCTGACCAGGCCGCACCGCCTGCTTAGCCTCGCCCTATTTTTTACCTCGACCCAGGCCACAGCCCTGAGTGAGGGTGATAAGGGACAGGAGCAGGCCGTGCCCAAAGCGGAAAACTTACAGCTGGATCAGCCAGTTATCTCTGAGCTAGGCCCACCGACAGGAGCCAGTGATGACGACAACAGTACAGAAACTGTACCGGCAACTACAGGGAGTGAGAAAAGCGCGGAGCAGCAACCTCTGCCACAGGCAGAGAATCTGCAGCTGGATCAACCAATCGGCGAGCTCGAAGTTACCCCCACCACCAAGAAAGAGCCGGAAACCAACCCCTCTGCTCAGCCAGTATCCAAGGCAACCCCAAGCTCCCAGGGAAATATTTCCATAGAGGTAGAAAAGGCCAAACCCCTTCGCCTGCTCGGCGCCGAGGTACCTCCAGCCACCTCCACTCGCCTGGCTTGGTCACCCAGCCAGCATTTTGAGGGGGTTTACAGCCCTACTGCTGTACTCGTGGTCAATGGAGCAAAGCCCGGACCGGTACTCTGCCTTACCGCTGCGGTTCACGGAGATGAACTAAATGGTGTCGAAACAGTGCGCAGGGTTATGTATGACCTGGATGCTGAGCAGCTAAACGGTGCGGTTATTGGGGTACCTATTGTCAATTTACAGGGTTTCCACCGCAGCTCCCGCTATCTCACGGATCGCCGCGACCTCAACAGGCATTTTCCCGGTGATCCCAATGGCTCCTCCGCTTCTCGCATTGCAAATTCTTTTTTTCACGAAGTGATCACCCACTGTAATGCAGTGGTTGATCTGCACACAGGTTCCTTTTACCGCACCAACCTGCCCCAGTTACGCGGCGACCTGACCAATCCAAAAATTGTAAAAATGACCAAGGGCTTTGGCTCTACCGTGGTACTGCACAGTGCCGGGGCCAAGGGCACACTGCGCCGAGCAGCCGTGGAGGCGGGCATCCCCACAGTGACCCTGGAAGCCGGCGCACCCATGGTCCTGGATGAACGCTCTGTCAGCCACAGTGTGAAAGGTATTCGCACCCTGCTTAACCAGCTGGGAATGGTAAGTAAGTTCCGCCTGTGGGGGGATCCTGAGCCCGTGTATTACAACTCCACCTGGCAGCGGTCCTCCAATGGCGGCATTATTTTCAGTGAAGTTCAGCTGGGTGAGTTCGTACGCAAAGGAGACCTGCTAGGTACAGTCACCAACCCCATTACCAATGTGCGTACCGAGATACGTTCAGAGCACGACGGAAGAGTACTTGGTATGGCTCTGGACCAGGTAGTGCAGCCCGGATTCGCCGCCTACCATATCGGCATCCAGGCCCCTCAGGAGCAGATCAGCCAGCCTCAGGAAGTTGTCGCGGAAGGGCCTGCCAAGGAAAACACCCACAACAAAGCCAGCAAAGCTTCAGCAGCTGCCCCCTCTACTGAAAACCCAGCGAAGTTGCGGGGCGAAGAGGACTAAGCGCCGCTGACATTATCGATAATAGTGATACTTTCCTGCGCTATAGGCTCCGGCTGCAGGGTAATATGATCAATACCAAAGCGCTTGATCAGGGTCTCCCGCAAGCGCTCCAACACCGCCGGCCAAGCCTGCAGATCATCCACCACAATATGCGCCGAAAGAGAGATGGTACTGGAGTCCAGCCGCCAGATATGCAAGTCGTGTACTGAACGCACTCCGGTAACCTGCACGAGGGTCTCCCCCACTATTGGCAGGCTCAGTTCACGCGGCACCCTTTCCATCAAAACATCTACGGCATCGCGCAGCAGGCGCACACATGAAATCAGAATCAGGAAGCAGATCAGCAGCGACAACAAAGGGTCAATCGGCACCCAGCCAGTGAAATAAATCACTGCCCCCGACGCTAAAGCTGCTATTGAGCCCAGCATATCTCCCATCACATGTAGCAGTGCGCCGCGAATATTGAGCGTGCGCTCCCCCCGTAACAATACCCAGGCCGCCAGGATATTGATCAATAGGCCTGCTGTAGCTATCAGCATCACGGTGCTACCGTGTACCGGCTGCGGGTTACGCAAGCGGTTGATGGCCATAAAGGAAATTCCCACGACAATCAGCAGCATAATCAGACCATTGGTCACTGCCGCCAGTACTTCCGCACGCCCCCAGCCAAAAGACAACTCACGGTCCGCAGGCTTCTTCGCCAGCACCGCGGCAATAGCTCCAAGCGCCAGGGCAAATGTATCTGTGAGCATGTGGGCGGCATCCCCGAGCAGAGCAAGGGAACCCGACAGCCATCCTCCGATGGCCTCAACAATTGAAAAGCTCAGTGTGAGAAGCAAGGCAATAACGAGTGGGCGCAATGCACCATTGCCGTTGCGGTGGTGGACGTGATCGTGCATAGACTCCCTCCCTATCAGTCCTCCAGACTATTTTTTAGTGCCGGGCCACAGCTACTTCCGACCCAACGTTATTCTCTCCCAGCCGGAATAATCCCTGCGACTTTCAACATCCCTATACCCCGCTGCAATAAAAATCTTCCGGACGGATTCCGCTTGCTGCCAACCGTGCTCTACCAACAACCAGCCATCTTCATCCAGAAAATCTCCGGCTTGCTCAGCAATCAGCTCTATATCTGCCAGCCCCTCCCGTTTTGCCACCAGGGCCGAGCGCGGCTCAAAGCGTACATCCCCTTCTACTAAATGGGGGTCGGCGGCATCAATATATGGGGGATTGCTGACGATTATTGAAAAGTGCTGCGGTGGCAATTGTGCAAACCAATGACTCTCCAAAACCTGCACATTGCCGAAGCCAAGCCGTTTACGATTACTCTCAGCCAGTGCCAGCGCCGCTGCAGATTTCTCCGCAGCCACAATTTGCCAGCCAGGTTTTTCAGAAGCTAACGCCAGTGCAATAGCTCCAGTACCGGTACCCAGGTCGAGCGCTCGCAGTGTGCTCTGAGGGCAAAGTGCCAGGGCTGTTTCCACCAGCAGCTCGGTATCAGGGCGGGGAATCAAGGTAGAGGCATCGACTTTTAAGGTGAGCGACCAGAACTCCCGCTCACCGGTTAGATGTGCAACCGGCTCGCCGTTTTTACGCCGCACAAGCAATACGTCAAACTCATACTGCTCGGCAGTAGTGAGTTCATATTCTGGCCATGTATAGAGCCAGGTGCGCTCACGGCCGAGAATATGTGCAAGCAGCACTTCTATATCGAGACGAGCCGACTCGCTATTAGTGAGTTCAACACTACGGGCGAGACTGCCCTTCACACTGCTCATAGGAAAACTCTACCCAGTAACGTCACACTGAACTTCAACTACTGCCCCATAGCGGCCAGCTGGTCCGCCTGGTGCTCAGTGCGTAGCGGGCCAATCACCTCCTCCAGAGCACCCTGCATCACCTCATCGAGTTTGTATAAGGTCAGGCCAATACGGTGGTCAGTCACCCGCCCCTGGGGATAATTGTAAGTACGGATGCGTTCGGAGCGATCTCCGCTGCCAACCAGACTCCTGCGCGCATCAGAAATTTCCTGTGCGGCAGCGGCCTCTTGTTCACTGGAAAGCTTGGCCTGTAAAAGCGCCATCGCCTTGGCTTTGTTTTTATGCTGAGAGCGTTCGTCCTGGCACTCAACCACAATTCCGGTGGGCAAATGGGTCAGGCGCACAGCGGAGTCAGTTTTGTTTACATGCTGGCCACCGGCACCCGAGGCGCGATAGGTATCCACACGCAGGTCGGCCTTGTTTATTTCAATAGCATCGCGCTCATCGGGCTCAGGCATCACCGCCACTGTGCAGGCGGAGGTGTGAATACGCCCCTGGGATTCCGTTTCCGGAACTCGCTGCACACGGTGAGCACCGGACTCAAATTTCAGCTTGGCATACACATCTTCACCGGCCACTCTAGTGATAATCTCCTTGTAGCCTCCATGCTCGCCGGCATTCTCACTGACGATCTCAATACGCCAGCCCTGCTTCTCCGCGTAGCGCGAATACATGCGAAATAGATCACCAGAGAAAATTGCCGCCTCGTCGCCACCAGTGCCTGCACGAATTTCCAAAAAGACATTTTTGCGATCATTGGGGTCGCGGGGTAGCAGCAAAGTCTGCAACTCACGCTCCAGGGGTTCCACCTGGGCCTCGGCCTCGCGCAGCTCCTCCTGGGCCATTTCACGCATTTCCTGATCGCTCTCATCGAGCATCTCCTGCGCAGCTGCCATATCTTCTTTAAGCTGTTTATAGCGGCCATAACATTTGACCACTTCTTCCAGCTCGGAGTATTCCCGCGATAACTCGCGGAACTGATCCTGGTCGGAAATCACACTGGCATCACCTAGCAGCGCCGACACTTCCTCGTGACGTTCCTGCAAGTTTTCCAGTTTATTCAGTAGCGATTCTTTCATCTGTGTTTTTTCTCTGATTCGATATCGGCAAGGTCATCCAACCCAACCACTTCGCGGGCAATGCGCAGCCGCTCCAGGTCGCCTTCAGCTGTCGCTTTTTTGAGGCTGATCGTAGGCGCATGGATTAATTTATTTGTCAGTGAGCGGGCCAACTGCTCCATCAGGCGGCGAGGATCCTCACCCTTATCCAGTTGCAAGAGTACCCTTTCTAATTCAGTATCGCTGATTTGCTGTGCACGCTGTCGATAGCTGCGGATGGTATCCACTGCACCAAGCGCCCGACTCTCTTTAGAGAATTCTGCCGCGGCGACTTCAATAATTTCTCTCGCCGCCTCTGCCGCCCTCTCTCGAGAGCGCATGCCCTCATCAATCACTCCGCGCAAGTCATCTACGGTGTAGAGGTATACATCATCGAGTTCACCAACCTGGGGCTCTATATCCCGCGGTACCGCTATATCCACCATAAACATCGGGCTGTGACGACGCTTGCGCAAAGCCGACTCCACTGCTCCCTTACCCAAAATTGGCAGTTGGCTGGCAGTAGAGCTAATTACAATATCCGCGCGGGCAAGATGTTCGGGAATATCGGCAAGCAGAATCGCTTCAGCACCAAAATTCTCTGCCAGCAACTGCGCACGACTGAGGGTACGGTTGGCCACAATGAGTTGTTTGATGCCCTGATCCAGTAAATGACGCGCAACCAGCTCTACTGTCTCGCCAGCACCAATCAAAAGTGCGGTTTGCTTTTTCAGATCGGTAAAAATGCGTGAAGCGAGAGAAACGGCAGCATAGGCCACAGACACCGGGTTTTCGCCGATAGCCGTTTCGGTACGAACTTTCTTTGCCACAGTGAACACGCGCTGAAATACCCGGTGCAGCTCACTACCCACACTGCCAGACTCCCTCGCCACAGCATAAGCAGACTTGATCTGGCCAAGGATTTGCGGTTCGCCCAGAACTAGTGAGTCAAGGCCGCAGGCAACACTCATCATGTGGCGAACCGCCGCTTCCCCAGTGTGGGCATAGCTGCAGCCCCTCAGTTGTTCGAGCGGTATCTGGTGGTATTCTGCCAACCACCGCAACAGAGGCTCCGCCTCCAGGTTCCCGTAGATTTCGGTGCGGTTGCAAGTGGATAGAATCGCAAGCTCCCGGCAGTCGAGCGCTTTGCGGGCATCCCCCAGGGCACCGGGCATCACCTCGGGCGCAAAGGCGACCCGTTCGCGCACCTCTATCGGTGCACTATCGTGGTTGATCCCCAGGGTAAGAATTGGCATAGAGTTCCGTCGGCTATAAATCTAGGAGTACATCATCCGTATAGGGGGCGCATTTTCACGGGCCGCCGCTTTGCTTGCAAGGTCGGGAGACGGTTTAATTGCGCGCTGATTTGACTTAGCGGACCGGGACCCAGCGTCCAGAAGCGGATTCGCGACTAGAATTATATGGCGATAATCGTTTAAAACACGCCACTCATATACAGCTTACGCGCCGCAGCAACGTATGGACACGATCTATGCTCCCACCCCGACAGCCCGATTCAAATCATAATGCCTCGGCCACCCTGCTTCTGACCATCTGCCTGCTGCTGGCAGCCTGTGTCCAGGTTCAGCCCCGAGAGGCAGCTACTGATGCCAAATCACCACCAGTGGCTCAGAACCTAAAAGAGGATGGCGCCGACGCCTCCCCAGAGAGCGAACCCCGCGCTTTTCCTATCGATACCTTCTACACACTTCTGGTGGCTGAAGTTGCCGGTATTCGTGAACAGTATGATGTAGCACTGGCCAACTACTACCACCAGGCAGAAGTTACCAAGGACGCCGGCGTCGCCGAACGAGCCACACGTATCGCCCGTTTCCTGAATGCCCGTCAGGCTGCCCTGCGCTCAGCACAGCTTTGGGTTGAGCTGGAACCAGACAATGCCGATGCCCAATTGGCGCTCACTGCTGAGCTAACTCTTGCAGGAGAACTCTCAGAGGCCATGGTCCACGCGGAGCAGGCTCTAAAATTGGGAGGCAAAGCACCGCTGCAATCCCTCGCCGCCACAGCCATTGGCCGTGAAAAGCTCGACGATCGGATACGCGCAGAATTTGCCAGGCTGGCGCGAGCGTATCCAAACAACGACGAAGTGGCACTGGCCCATGCAATGGTGCTACGCGCTACCGAGCAATACAACCAGGCACTAGTAGTAGTACGCCGTATCCAGGAGAGTCATCCAGACCAACTGGATGCTCCACTGTTACAGAGCCATCTGCTGGTGGACCTGGGCAAGCGGCGTGAAGCCATTGAGCTCCTGGAAAAACTGGTCAGCGTGCACCCCAATGAGACTCGCCTGCGCCTCCAATATGCGCGCCTGCTAATACGCGAAGACCTTGCACTGGCGCGCCAGCAATTCGCCGAGCTGGTCAAACAACGACCTGAAGACGGCAACCTAATCTTGTCACTGGCCCTGATTCAATACGAAACCAATCAGCTGGATTTGGCCAAACCACTGCTCGATAAACTTCTGGAGCTGGAACAACACGAATCAGCAGCACATTTTTATCTTGGCGGCCTGGCCGAAAAGCGAGGAGAGATTGCCACTGCCGTGAAACACTTCCGCCAAGTGGAGCCCGGCAACGATTATGTGGAAGCCATTACCAAAGGCACAAAGCTGCTCGCAACCAGTGGCAAGCATGATGAAAATGAAAAGTGGTTTACCAAACTTCGCCAACAACACCCTCGACAGGAAGAACATTTTTTCCTGATGGAGGTCGAATTGTTGCGAAAAAATGATGAACCACTAAAAGCCCTGGAGCGGGTTGAGCAGGGACTAAAAGTAATGAGTGGCAGTGGTCGTTTGATGTACACGCGTGCACTTCTCAACGACCAACTTGGCAATGCCACTGCCTTCGAGCATGACCTGCGCAACTTGCTGGAGCGCGACCCGGAAAATGCCACTGTACTCAATGCCCTGGGCTACAAACTGATTGATGATGATGCCCGCCTCCAGGAGGCTTTTGAGCTGATCAGTAAAGCGCTGAAACTGGAACCCGAAGATCCAGCCATTATCGACAGCATGGGTTGGGTCCAGTACCGTCTCGGTAATTTTTCTGCTGCGGAAAAGTATTTACGTCAGGCTATGGACAAACTACCCGATCACGAGATTGCTGCGCACCTGGGAGAAGTGCTCTGGGTACAGGGCGATCGTGAAGGAGCTTTAAAAATCTGGAGGGATGGAATGAAGCTCAACCCCCAGAGCAAAATTATTCCGGCCGCAATGAAGCGTTTACAAATTAAAGAAACACTGGAACAGCATGCATCTGACAACTGAAACCACCGTTACACGAAAGTTCTATTTTTTACTGGTGGCCACCCTCGCTCTATTGGTGTCAGCCTGTGCAGGGCAAAAAGCCAAGGAACAACCGGCAGCCGATACCCCACAAGAAACTGCAACACCCACATCGGTGGCACAGCTTAAGCAGTGGACGATTAAGGGCAAGCTCGGAGTGCGCTCGCCGGCCGATAATGGCAGCGCCAACCTGACATGGCAGCAAAGCGGTGCGCAAAACTTTCGTATTCACCTGAGTGGCCCGCTTGGTGCCGGCACTACAGTCATTTCCGGCTCCGCAGGCGGCGTCAGCTTGGTGCGCGGTGATGAGGCTCCGGTTGTCGCGCGCAACGCAGCCCAACTCACTGAGCAAACCCTGGGTTGGCCACTGCCCGCCAGTGAAATGTTTTACTGGGTACGAGGTCTGCCTGCTCCCGGGCCCAGGGGTGCAGAAAGACACAATGATCAGGGACTGTTGCAAAGCCTGCAGCAATCTGGCTGGACCCTCAGCTTTAGCGACTATCGTCAAAATGGGCCTTTCACCCTGCCCACCCGCATCAAGGCACAAACCAACGCCGCCGCCGGACCCGTGAATGTAACCCTGGTTATCAAGGACTGGGGTTTTTAAATGCCGAAACCTCAGCATGCGGGTATCATGGGCCAAACAAAGCTAACCGACCCAACCACCACGCATGCTGAAGTTACCCGCCCCCGCAAAACTGAACCTGACCCTGCGTATTCTTGGCCGACGTGCCGACGGCTATCACGAGTTGCAAACCCTTTTCCAATTACTCGACTACGGTGACGAACTGGAGTTTTCTGCACGCGCTGATGATGTCATCAGCGTAGATGCCGGTGAACTGGATGTAGCCGAGCGGGACAACCTGGTTTACCGGGCTGCCCTGCTTCTTCGAAAGGAAGCCAAGCTTGCTGGTGAAAAATTGCCTGGTGCACATATTCGTCTGATTAAAAAACTACCGCACGGTGGGGGTATCGGCGGGGGCAGTAGTGACGCAGCCACTACTTTATTGGGCCTTAATCATCTTTGGCGCTGCAACCTGCCTATGGATACCCTGGCCGAGTTGGGCCGCCAACTCGGTGCCGACATTCCACTTTTTGTCCGCGGACATACTGCCTGGGCCGAAGGCGTTGGGGAAAAATTAACTCCTGTTATCACTGAAAAACGCCACTACTTGGTGGTGTCTCCTGGTTGCGAAGTAAGCACTGCAAAAATTTTTCACGATTCGCGTTTGACAAGAGATTCTGTCGCAATTACATTAGCGGCCCTTCGCGAGGGGCAGCTCACAGAAACGCCGCTCAGCAGTGAAAAACTGGAAGCTTTTTCCGGTAATGACTGCCAGGCACTGGTTGAGAGTCTCTACCCTGAAGTTCGCGATGCCAGAGAGTGGCTAGAGCAATTTGCACCAGCTCAACTCACAGGCACTGGAAGCTGTGTCTTCACCGCCTTCCAAACTGAGCAAGCAGCCAAATCGGCACTTGCCAGGCTACCGCGAAAATGGCAGGGTTTTATAGCAAATGGTATCCAGGTTTCACCTGTACACCAGAAGCTCGCGAAATTAACCTCAAGAGATTGAGGAAAAATACTGGGGCGTAGCCAAGCGGTAAGGCAGCGGGTTTTGATCCCGTCATGCGAAGGTTCGAATCCTTCCGCCCCAGCCATTTTCTTTTGTATGCTGTGGCGCAAGCAAAAACCGGTTCCGACATGTCTCAGTCGACACTGACCCAGCCGGCCCGGGCCATCCGCATAGGGCTGAGAGCAGCCTCCCCCCAATTTTACAGAGATGTCACAGGCAAGCTTTTTGGCAAACACCTTTCGACAACCTGGAGGCTCCCCAAAGCTAAGAGCAATCACCTGGATGACCAGGGCAAGCCAGCAATCTACTCCAACTTTGCTTCGCTCCCCCCTGCATTCCCGAGTATAAAAATGATGCTATCGCATCCCAACTTCTAGCGGAAAATGCGGGCATCTACACTTCAATTCACATCAAGACAGAATCAAAGGAACTCGCAGTGGCTGACTTAATGGTCTTTACCGGCAACGCAAACCCGGAACTGGCACAGAAAATTGTCGACCATATGGCGATCCCCCTGGGCGAAGCTGCGGTTAAGCGCTTCTCCGACGGTGAGATTGCAGTTGAAATTACCGATAACGTACGCGGTCGCGACGTTTTCGTTGTGCAGTCCACCTGCCAACCCACCAACCGCAACCTGATGGAGCTGATCCTTCTGGTAGATGCCCTGCGCCGTGCCTCTGCTGGTCGCGTTACCGCCGTAGTACCTTACTTCGGATATGCCCGCCAGGATCGCCGCGTAAGATCCCAGCGTGTACCTATTTCCGCAAAAGTAGTTGCCGATATGATGGTGAGCGTGGGCATCGACCGCGTACTGACTGTCGACCTGCACGCTGAACAGATCCAGGGCTTCTTCGATGTGCCCGTAGATAACGTATATGGCTCTTCTGTACTGCTCGACGATATCGAGCGCCAGAAGTACCAGAACCTGGTAGTAGTATCCCCGGATATCGGCGGTGTGGTGCGCGCTCGCGCAGTAGCCAAGAGCCTCGACTGTGAGCTGGCTATCATCGACAAACGTCGCCCGGCTGCTAACGTCGCAGAAGTGATGAACATCATCGGTGAAGTCAGCGGCCGCACCTGCCTGCTGGTAGATGACATGGTCGATACCGCCGGCACCCTGTGCAATGCCGCCAACGCCCTGAAAGAACATGGTGCGGAGAAGGTAGTTGCCTACTGTACCCACCCGGTATTGTCCGGTAACGCCATCAGTAACCTGAACAACTCCGTACTGGACGAGCTGGTAGTGACCGACTCCATCCCCCTGGGGGACAAGATGGAGAAGGCCCCGAAGATTCGCCAGCTGACCCTGTCCGCAAT
Organism: Microbulbifer variabilis; assembly: GCF_052467165.1. Classification (NCBI taxonomy): domain Bacteria; kingdom Pseudomonadati; phylum Pseudomonadota; class Gammaproteobacteria; order Cellvibrionales; family Microbulbiferaceae; genus Microbulbifer; species Microbulbifer variabilis. Next base: position 857,419 of record NZ_CP174301.1, on the reverse strand, counting down.
GCTGGCCGAATCCATGCGTCGCATCAGCAATGAAGAATCCCTCTCCGCGATGTTCCGTTAAGACCGGAATGGGAATGCATACCAAATAAACACAGAGTGTCCCGCTATGCGGGGCACTTTGCCTTTGGCTCTGATTCCCGTAGAATACGCGCCCGCCCGGCACCGCCGGGCGATTACTTTTGGGCCCAACAGCCCAATTTACACAAACGCCAGAGCGGTCCGGTCGCAGGTCTCTCTGGACAGACAACCCGAGGTTTAACCCATGTCTGATATCAAACTGAACGCCATTGCCCGCAGCGATGAAGGGAAAGGTGCGAGCCGCCGCCTGCGTCGCCTGGAAGGCCGTGTACCCGGCATCGTTTACGGTGGTGAAGCTGAGCCGCAATCCGTATCCCTGCTGCAAAAAGACCTGTTCAAGGCCCTGGAAAATGAAGCATTCTTCTCTTCCATGCTGACCGTGGACATCGATGGTAAAGAAGAGAAAGTGATCCTGCGCGATCTGCAGCGCCACCCCGCCAAGCAGCTGCTTCTGCACATCGATTTCCAGCGCGTTTCTGCCAGCACCAAAGTACACGTTAAAGTGCCTCTGCACTTCCTTAACGAAGACACCAGCAAAGGCGTTAAAGCCGGCGGTATCGTTTCCCATACCCTGACCGAGCTGGAAGTGAATGCTCCTGCTGGCAAGCTGCCTGAGTTCATTGAGGTGGACCTGGCAGACCTGGAGCTGGATGGCATCCTGCATATCTCCGACCTGAAACTGCCAGAAGGCGTTGAGTCTGCAGACCTGAGCCACGGCGAAGACCACAACCTGGTTGTAGCGTCTATCCACAAGCCTCGCGGCGCCGTTGAAGCTGACGCTGAAGCCGAAGCTGGCGAAGGCGAAGGCGAAGGCGAAGAGTAATCGCCTTGGCTGCGGCACCGGATACCCCGATCCAGTTGATTGTCGGCCTGGGAAACCCCGGGCCGGAATACGATCGGACACGGCACAACGCCGGTGCTGATTTTGTTGTCGAGCTGGCCCGCCAACATGGCACCCAGCTCAGCCAGGACAGCAAATACCACGGCCTCACAGGCCGTGTGCGGATCGGCAGCCGGGAAATCCGGTTGCTGATCCCCACCACCTATATGAATCGCAGCGGCCAGTCTGTCGGCCCATTGGCGAACTTTTTCAAAATTCCCCCGGAAGCCATACTGGTCGCTCACGATGAGCTGGACCTCGCCCCCGGTATCGCGCGCCTGAAAGCCGGCGGCGGTCACGGCGGACACAATGGCCTGAGGGATATCATTGCCGCACTGGGCAACAACCGAAACTTTATGCGCTTGCGACTCGGCATCGGCCACCCTGGCAGTTCGAGCGAAGTGTCCCGGTTTGTACTCCAGCGAGCTCCCAGAGCGGAACAGGAAACACTGGCTGATGCCATCGATCGCTCGATCGACGTACTGCCCACCGCCGCCACTGGCGACTGGGGCTCAGCCATGAAAACGCTGCACACCGCCAAATAGATCCCCCCGGGTAGCTTGCCTTTTGCCCCGGAAATCTCGATAGTGTGCTGCGCCAAATTGCCGGTATTTTCCCGACTGGCCCGGATCATTCAGCGGCCGCGCTACCCAGCCTGCCCAGACTTCCGCCAGCGCAATCACTACCGGACTTCAAACGCAATTAGCAGAGTGCGCGCTTCGCGCCTCAGGCAAACGGAAAAATATCACCATGGGTTTTACTTGCGGTATAGTCGGCCTGCCTAACGTGGGCAAATCCACCTTATTTAACGCACTGACCAAGGCGGGCATCGATGCAGAGAACTTCCCTTTCTGTACCATCGAGCCCAATGCCGGCGTAGTGCCGGTACCAGACACCCGCCTCGACAAGCTGGCGGAAATCGTTAAGCCACAGAAAGTTATTCCGACCACGATGGAGTTCACGGACATCGCCGGGCTGGTTGCGGGCGCCTCCAAGGGCGAAGGCCTGGGCAATAAGTTTCTCGCCAATATCCGCGAGACCGATGCCATCGCCCACGTTGTACGCTGCTTTGAAGATGACAACGTAATCCACGTGGCCAATCAGGTGCACCCTGTTGCTGACATCGAGGTGATCAACACCGAACTGGCCCTCGCCGACCTGGATACCGTTGAAAAAGCTCTGCAGCGCTTTACCCGCGCGGCTAAAGGCCAGGACAAGCACGCTATCAAGATGAAAGCGCTGCTGGAGAAAATCCAGCCGCACCTGGATGAAGCCAAACCACTGCGCTCCTTCGGCCTTTCCGAGGATGAGCTGGCAGACCTGCGCGAGCTGAGCTTGCTCACCGTTAAGCCAACCATGTATATCGCCAACGTGCACGAAGACGGCTTCGAGAATAATCCACACCTGGATGCCGTTGCTGCCATCGCCGCCGAAGAGAATGCGGTACTGGTGCCAATCTGTAACAAGCTTGAAGCGGAAATTGCCGAGCTGGATGACGATGAGAGACAGGAATTCCTGGAAGAACTGGGTATGGAAGAACCCGGGCTGAACCGTGTTATCCGCGCCGGCTACCAACTGCTGGGCCTGCATACCTACTTCACCGCCGGTGTAAAAGAGGTGCGCGCCTGGACCATTCCGCTGGGAGCTACCGCGCCGAATGCGGCGGGCAAGATCCATACTGACTTCGAAAAGGGCTTTATCCGCGCGGAAGTGGTCAGCTATAGCGATTTTATCAACAACAATGGTGAGGCTGGCGCAAAGGAATCCGGCAAATGGAGACTGGAAGGCAAAGATTACATTGTTGCCGATGGTGACGTGATCCACTTCCGTTTTAACGTCTAATACCCTCTCCCTTTTTCGCCTCCCCCCAGAGGGGAGGCTTTTCCCATCAGCGTAGAAGCAATGGCGCAATCAAACTGGAAAGTGGGCCTGCCCCTGACCCTGGTCACCATATTTATGTGGGCGACGCTGCCCATCGCCCTCAAAGGGCTCCTCGGGCATATCAGCCCTGGTACCGCCACCTGGTATCGCTTTGCCGGTGCAGCTCTGCTCGCAGGGCTCTATTACGGCCAGGCGCGCGCACTAAACTTGCGACCACTATTTAGCCGCATACTCCTGCCATTCACACTGCTGGCTGTAATCGGCCTCCTGGTAAACTATCTCGCCTATGCCAGCGGGCTGAATTACATCACCCCTGGTGCCGCTCAGATGGTTATCCAATTGGCGCCCCTGCTTCTGCTTATCTCCAGCGTGCTCTGGCTGGGGGAAAGTTTTTCCCTTCGCCAATGGGGTGGTGTAGCTCTGGTGGTGATCGGCCTGCTACTGTTTTTCAACCAGCGCCTGGAAGAACTCACCAGTGGTGCGGGTGGAGACTATCTGCTCGGGCTTGGTTATATCCTGATTGCCGCTGTCACCTGGGCTGTGTACGGTTTCTTCCAGAAGAAAATCTTGAGCAGGGCAACACCTCAGGACCTACTGGTAGTGATTTATATCGCAGGCACCCTGTGCTTCCTGCCAATGGCCGATCCAATGAAGGTTTCCCACCTCGGCTGGCTGGAGTGGGCCCTGCTCGCCTTCCTTACTGCAAACACCCTGATCGCATACGGCGCCTTCAGTAAAGCCCTGGCAAATTGGGAGGCATCCAGTGTCAGCGCTACCTTGTCATTAGTGCCAGTGATCACCCTGTTGCTCAGTACGCTGATCAGTAGTATCTGGCCGGACTATATTGCTGTTGAGCCTCTGAACTGGATCAGCTGGGCTGGCGCCGTTGCCGTAGTAGCGGGTTCGGCATTTGCCGCTATCAGTTCCGGGCGCCACCCCAGCAAGCCCCTGGGTTCAGATAAAAAAAATCGCTAACTAACTGAAAAGAATACAAAAAAGGTGTTGACACACCCAGCCCATCGATTAATAATGCGCGCCCTCGGTAAGGCCGAGGCAACAAAAGAAATGGCAAGGTAGCTCAGCCGGTTAGAGCGCAGCACTCATAATGCTGAGGTCGGGAGTTCGAGTCTCCCCCTTGCTACCATTTCAAACCACAGAGACTATTCTTTGTGGGTCTTGAAACTGGGGCGTAGCCAAGCGGTAAGGCAGCGGGTTTTGATCCCGTCATGCGAAGGTTCGAATCCTTCCGCCCCAGCCATCTTCCAAAATTTATTCTTCAGGCCCAGTCCAGGGCAGTAACCCAAAAACTAGCGTGCTGATTTCAGAGTACAGCTCCATTCGCCTCTATCTAGCTAGAACAGTAACTACTTAAGACCCTGTACAAGCACCGGGTCGGTATCCACTGAACCACGCTCACCCACCAGATCCTGACAGCCAGCCGATAGCTGCCTGTTCTGTTCCCGGCGCAACCCCAGAGCCCGCAAACACTCAAAACCCGCCAGGCAGATCAGTAATGCCAACAGCACCAGCCAACCACCATAACCGCGCATAGCCTCTTCCTCAGACATACAGGTCCACCCAAGCTGTACCACACACAGGAAGGCCACAATCAGAAGCGTGGGCTTGCGCCCAATCAGGCCAACCACAAAGACACCCAGGGGGGCGCCCAGAGCCACCACCGGCGCCGCTGCCAGCCAATTGCCAAATACACCCGGCTGCCAGTCTCCGACCAAAGACTTCACCAGTACCCCGAGCACAGAGCAAAACGCCATAATCACTACCGAAGTAGGGATAGCCACCTTGAGGTCTACGCGACTCAACAGCACCAGAGCTGCATAGACCAACATATCCACACCCACACCAGTGACTGCCACAACACTGAAACCTGCAAAGGCCCCCAATAACAAGCCCACCCGAAAATCTGTTGGGCACTGAGGGTCGCCCGCATGCTCACAGTCGGTGATCTCGCTAAGTCGGTACAAGTGAAATATTCCGAAACTGCCCCAAAGCACGGCGAAAGACAGTTTTACCCACAGCTCGGGAATCAGTGGTGCAAACAGCAGAATTCCTGCGGGTGTTGTCAGGAGTGCCCCCAATAGGGCTCCGCGCAACATGGACCATGCCAATTGCTGCTGCCGGCAAAGAATGAAGAGGCTCGCACTGACCATACCAATGGATTGCACAGCAAAGCTGAAATCACGACCGTGGCTGGCCGGCATATCAAACAGCAGCACCAAGACAGGAAACCCCACGGTACCGCCACCCATCGGCGTAGAGCCAGCCGCATAACTGCCAATCGCCATGGCCAATGCCATAGACCAGTTTTCCAGGGCCAATGTCAGATTGTCCCCTTGGACAATCAGAAACAGCCACACCCCGTAGAAAACCGCCAACCAAGCAAACCAGTAGCGGAGGGAAAGCCGCGCTAGGTATTTCATCTTATTATTCGCGAGCTAAAACGTCAGAGGGCGCTAATAGTGGTACGACAAGGAGAAGGGATCAAGGCGGGATACAGAATGCTGATAACTACATCCCGAAAATCTGACGACTATAGGCCGCCCGACAACCACAGCTGCCGGGCGGAACAGGATCAGTTCAGACGCTTCCGGCGAATCAGGCTTTGAACCTGCATGGAGGACATCATAGAAGCGTAGATAGCCGGCAAAGCACCGCGCTTACGCAACTCAAGGAAGTCCTCATCAGACAGATTGTTCAGCTTCTCCTCATCAACCACGAAGAAACCAGTCAGATCGTAAGGCTTATCATCTTCGCTCACACGCAAAGTCAGTTTTTTCTGGGTCAACAGGTCTTTAGACACCAGGAACTCAATAAACGACTCGGTAACCGCTACACGCTGGGCAGTTTCAATCACTGCCTGGGCACGGTTTTTCAGGTAGTCAGTCTGCTCACCTTCACCATCAAACAACGGCTCACCTTCAGACTCACTCAGCATATTGGAATCTTCATCGATACAGAGAACCGCCTGATCGGCATTTTCCGGATTTTTCACCAGCACGAACGGGTAGGTGCGAACTTGCAAAGGAACATAGCTGCCATTCCAACCTTCAGAGCCGGAGAACAGGTTCTCCCCCGGACGCAGACCAGTTAAGGCAACCACTTTAAACTGCTCAGTATTCTGATCTTTCACAAACAGGATCGGGTAGCTCTGGGCCGCCTGAACAATCTCTTGAACTACCAAAGGCAGAATGTGGTTGCCGCTGACATGGTCAAAAGTAATGTCTTGGGTGAGTTTCAGGTTGGCATGTGCCTTTTTATCCAAAGCTTTAATCTGTGCCATAAGTACAACTCCTAGCTACTTTTATAGTTACTTAATTTTCAGAGATACCCTAACGTACCACTTTATCGGCGCACTAACGATGACAAACGCTTTCCCGCCGTCGCCGGAAACCAAAGCCAGCATTAAACAGGTAAGCGAGCCAACAGGCAAACAAAGCCTGTTGTAAATGCCTTAAAGCAAAAACTAATCGATTATAGAGACTGTTTTCAAGACAGCAGTGCCAATAGTGGCTTCAGACCCCCATAGAAACGGGAAATAGCCAATAATGGCACCTTCTGATAAAAGCCCCTGTTGCAGGCACCTTCAAAATCTATGACGCACAGTATCCACAACAGCAAGGGGCTCCCTTAAATACATGGGAGGAACCTGACCGTCGAACGGAATCGATAATCGCGAGCCAGCTCATATCAGGGAGGAATTAAAGCTTAACCCTAAGCTCGTTCAGCGCTCTCTCGAGCACTTCGTCCTTATCAGAGCGCACCGTATCCAGCGTACTCTCAACCAGGATATCCGGCTTAATACCATAGCCAACAAACTCCCTGCCATCGGGGAAGGTATCCCGCTTGGTACACACCCTGAAAGTACCACCTCCTGGGAGGTCCACGAACATAGGTTGCCCCGTGCTGCCATAAGTTGGCTCACCCACAGTAGTAAAATGTTCGAGAGAATCTGCATATACCAGGAAGTCCTCAGCTGCTGAAACGGTATTTCGGCCGATCAACACATAGGTTGGCACTATGTGGTTACTATCCAATTTGGGCTCAACTATATCCCCGGAGTCTTCACCAAACTCCCATATAGTGCCTTCTGCATAGGGGCGATACTTCTCTAATTGCTCGAACTGATTGGCAAATGATCCCCAAGCTTTATAAGCCGCAATATGTTTGGGAGTTTTCCAAACAGAACCCTGTAAAATACGATCAGCCAAGTAAGAGATTATCTCTCCGGCATAAGCAGAGTTACCTCCATTATTAAAGCGCAGATCAATAATCAACCCTTTGGACTTAACAATCTCATCGTGGTGAGATTTAAACTGATCAACAACCTCCTGTTTCTCAAAAGTATTTAAAGCTACATAGGCTATATCATCATCAAGCCACTTAAGCTCAAATGGCTCGCCATTCGACTGAGGTTGTGTAATAGAGATGTAATCAATCTTCCTCCCACGCGCATCCCGTTTAACCTGAACCTCTTTCACTTTGCCGTCTGGAGTCTCAATAGTGAATTCTGCCGTGGTATCCGGTTTACCATCCAAGGCATCCCGAACCGCAGTACTCCAGAGAATATGCTGGGTCGAGCTGGCAATATAAGGCATTACCTGCTCCTTTAAATAGGTTTGAAGATCCTGCCCATTTACCGAAACGACAACAGAGCCAAGTGGAATCACGGACTCCACCCCCTTCTCGACCCCCGTAACTATTGCTTGATGGCCAGCTTCGGCCAAGCGAACAGCAGGCCAATCCAGGTACTTGGCTGACATACCTTTAGGGTAATAAATATTGGTATGGCCATCTTGCAGGAGTGCATTAAGCCGCTTTAGCTCACGATAATACTCATAAGTGTTTTCTGTAGCCAAAACCCGCGGAATAAATTCCTGATACCTTGCATCAAAGTCCAGTTCAGGAACCTGATCGAAGAAAGCGAAGTTATAGCTAACCTCTTTCCAGTAGAGAGATAAACCATACAGTTTTTCTGCATCGGATAAATTTTCTGTTACCTCATTAACGTTATCTGCGTATACAGAGCTGGTGGTGGTAACAGCAATTGAAAAGGCCAGAGCAATCTTTTTAAGCACAATAAAAACCCTAAATTTATTAGGGTTCCCATTTTATACATTTAGAAAAGTTGGTAAATGTAGACTAACTTAACAAGGCAACAATTTGTCGAAACCAGTGGTATGAAATGATCTTATTTGCCTCCTATTTATCCTTATCTGTTATTTATAACCTCTGGAAATCAGCGCTAGTACTTCTTTCACCACCATTTCGGGCTCATCATTTTGAGGATAGTGATAGCTCTTCTCAGTCAAAACAGCTTTACCCCGTGGAAACGCTTTGGCCCAATTTGAATGTAACTCCCCCCACCTATCCCGGGCCTCATCAGTAAAGAAAAGAAGAGGAGGGTTATCATACTTTTTAATGGAGGCAATTACTGTGACGGGTATATCGGGGATTTGTGGATAATCAGGTAAAGGGCGTTTAGACCAAAAGTCCAGGTACTGATTCGACATGCCGTTCTTCATATCATCCAGTTTTACCTGAGCAATTTGCTCTTCGGCCAACTCCAAATTCAGCGATCGCATAATATCCACATCATGCTCGGAAGAAGGCTCTATCAGCATCAACGCTGCCATTCTTTCAGGATACCGTGCGGCAAAAGTTCGGGCTACATGAGCACCATAGGAGTGCGCAATATAAGTAACTTTCTCTTTAACCCCCAAAGCCGCCAATAAAGCCCTGGCCCCTTGAGCATAATCCTCAGAGCTAAAATGCTTCTTAATGGCCGTTGATTTTCCGTTGCCCACACGAGAATAACGTATTACTCGTGCATGCTTCGCCAAGTCATCATAGATGGAATCCCAATCCTGCATCCCGGCCGAACCCCCGGCTTCGAGAAACAAGGTGGCCTCACCAGAGCCTTTGATCTCATATTCAATATGATATTCACCAACAGAGATTGTCTCTGAATTTACAAATGTACTTAGCGGCAGAGTAAATATCATTATTAAGAGAGCTACACGCATATAGAATTCCTATTTATTAAAATTCCCGACCTAGAATTAGTAGGGAGCTGCTAAGTTGCAGCCACCCCCTGCCCCAGGCGCGCTTCATTGCCTGGTCCAGGTTGCTCCGGCACTAGTTGGGCCAAACCAAGAGAGACCAGGGCCATCAAAGATCCGGCAAAGAACACCATAGCAGGAGAGGTCAGCCAGAGCAGGCCGAATAGAACCGGAATAATAACCGCTGCAACGTGATTAATAGTGAAACTAACACCCGCAGATGCGGCGATATCACGCTCATCCACAATCTTTTGGAAGTAAGTTTTGATTGCAATGGCCATAGAGAAGAACAGATGATCAATAATATAGAGCGCCGCAGCTACTATCGCACTCTCCACTAAAGCATAACCGGCAAAAACCAGTATCAAGCCGATATATTCCAAAGTAAGGATACGGCGCTCTCCAAACCTTACGATAAACTGACCGATTTTTGGCGCGATATATAAATTGAGCAGGTGGTTTACTGTATAGAGCGCAGCAATTTCGCCAACACTATAACCAAATTTTTCCACCATTAGAAAACCGGCAAAGACAATAAAGATTTGTCGTCGCGCGCCGCTCATCATCGTTAACGCATAATAAAGCCAGTAGCGCTTACGTAGCACTAATTGCTTGCGCTGACTATGGGGTTGAGGAAACTGCGGGAAAAGTACCCAGGCAGCCAAAGCAATAAGAACAGTGATGCCACCGCCGATCATATAAACCCACGAGTAGTCTAAACCGGCAAAATCCATCAGACACCAAACCAGACCATAGGCTAGAAGCGCTGCAAATGAACCTGCAGCGGCCATACGCCCCATCCAGATTGCCGAAGTCTTCTTTGGAAACCACTGCAAAGCCAGAGAGGTTTGCAGGGTTTCATAGAAATGAAAGCCGATCGACATCAATAATGTCGTGAGTAATAAACCTGTGAGAGATGGAAAAAAACCGGTCAGCATCACGCCAATCCCGGTCGCTACAAGTGAGAGAAGTGCTAAGCGCTGCTCCCGGATAAGTAGCAATACAAATATCACTGTAAACGCCAGGAACCCGGGTATTTCCCTGACACTCTGTAACAGGCCAATATCAGCTCCGGTAAATGAAGCCTTGGCTATCACAAAGTTATTAAGGAGAGTATTCCAGACAGAAAAAGACAGTGGCATTGAGGCTGCAAGGACTAACAGCAGAATTTCCGGTCGACGGAGGCATTGTAACATGGCGGGACTCCTACAATAAGGGCAGCAATATACGCTATACCACGTTGACGTGTAAATTGAGGGTAATATGACTGCCAGGTACCGAAAAACCGCCTGTTAATTCTACTCAGCTGTAAAGACAAGACTCCTCTCAATTGAGCCCCACAAACTCAACAAGAACTCGCCAAATGGAACTCTGGAACTTTAGTCTCTCCTCGTGAATATAATTGGGTGTACCGATTATATTCCTGACATCTAACTGGCTGTTTGAAACCGCTCTTCTGCGAAATATCGATTTTGTAAACCTTTATAAATGAGCACCAATTATCACCTATGCTTTGACCAGGACTCAGCTCACATATATTTCCATGCTAGGGTATAAACACATAAATTCTCCTTGACGGCTTAATCACTGGAACTGGCATATGAATATCTACCCAAAACTTCATACGCTGTCACTAAAAATCGCTATCTGCGCCATTTATTTCTTATCTACTCCATTAACTTCTGAGGTACAAGAAAATAAACTGCCAGACGGGCTCAAGTTAAATGAGTGGAAAGTACCCTGGCAGGGGCTGCCCAGAGACCCCCATGTGGATAACAAACAGCAAGTTTGGTTCTGTGGGCAGGCCGGCAACTATATCGGTCGATTTACCCCATCCGATCAGCAATTTAAAAAATTCGAGGTTCCTGAAGGAACACACCCTCATAATCTGATAGTGGATAAACAGGGTATGATCTGGTATGCAGGCAACCGCAATGCTCACATTGGGCGTATGAATGCAGAGACAGGTAAAATCACTCAATACGCAATGCCTAAAGGCGTAAATGATCCACATACACTGGTTTTCAACCATGATGGCAACATCTGGTTTACAGCCCAGCAGAGCAACCGCATAGGCATATTGGATGTCAATAGTGGAGAAGTGAAAATAGCCACACCTCAAACGGCCAACGCACGTCCTTACGGAATCAAGGTAGATTCACAAAATCGCCCCTGGGTTGCCCTATTTGGTACGAATAAATTAGCTTGGGTAGACCCTAAAACCATGGCGGTAAACGAAATCTCAATTCCCCGGCCGAACGCTCGGCCTCGTAGGCTGGAAATCGATACCTCCGACAATATCTGGTATGTAGACTATCCAGAAGGCTATCTTGGCAGATATACGCCCAGCACAAAAGAATTCAAGGAGTGGAAGCTCCCCACTGAAAACCCTCGCCCCTACGGAACCGCAATGGATAACAAAGGCCGGCTATGGGTAGCAGACACCGGCGATATTCCTAACATCATCTTTGCTTTTGATATAGAAACACAAAAATTTGTCAGCCAAACTACCGTACCCAGTGGGGGAAACATTCGATATATGTATTTCGACAACAAAGATGGAAGCTTTTGGTTTGGTGTCGATGCTGGGTTCTTGGATCAGGGAATACCAAAAAACTGAGCCAGTTCTAAGTTTAAAAAATATTAATCCCTTAACCAAGGGACCCTCTGTTGGTCAAAATAATTTTTTGAAAGTAGTTAAGCTCAAACTTTACTACCCTATCCAGTTATTTTATCTTCTTTCCAAATATAAAAATCACACAAGGAGATAAACATGCCAAACAATCCCATAGGAAACAAAATTTATCCAACTGGAGGAGCCTCGCCTTTAGTAGACGTTCTTATGAATAGAGGATTCGAAGGGGGAAACCCAATATATATTCACTACACAAGTCAAGCTGGATTTAATCAGATCTTAATGATAGACAAATTTATTAAAGGAACCCCAGACAGGACACGCCGGGGTCTGTCTGCTAAAACTGGAGTTTATTTAACGCCTTCAACACAGTGCTTTAGCCCAAGCGATGCCCACACCCTTCTTTTTTTCTCAGAAGATAGATATAAAAATAGTGCCACTCATATGTTTATTTTTATATTCAAGCAAGGCGTTGAACTTGAGGATTATGCCGTTAGCTCCAGCAGCCCATATCGAGAACTAATTTATAGGGGAGATGTTGATTTTCGTGCAAACGGAAATGCAAAAATGCTGTACGGTGGAAGAAATCGATTTATTGATGGGAATCCCTGGAATTGAATCTACCAAAAAAATCATAAGCTCCGAGAATATCTCTCGATACAGGGCCAGCTTTCCGAACCTTATCGAGGGATTACTTTTCAACGGCTTGCAACCTTTGATTTAAGAATTACTAATCATCATAAAAGGTTTCCGTGAATTAATTAAGGAGACACTAAAATTTTATTTAAATCTTAACTACACAAAAAGTAAACATCAAAAAGTAAACATGCAGGTGCCTACTCTGGTGGAGGTTGCCAATTGATCACAGCGGGATAGGCCTTATTCTCGCATAACCAAATCACAGCTCGAACCCCAGGCCTAAGTCCTGCTTGTGGATCAGTCACTTTTCCCCAGTCACTCGCCAGAAACTCTTTCCCTTGTAGGCGGAACTGCCCTAAAAGTGCTTTCCAGCCAGGCATTGTCAGCACTAATGATTCTTTAGTGTCGTAATCAGTGGAAATCCATACCTTAATACTGTTTCCTTCACGCACCAATTTTGTCACCTCTCCCTGCCAGGAAGTCAACTGATTTCTATCACAAGTGACATAACCTGGCACAGCGAGCCTCTGGGCAGTTACCTTAGACGTACTCACCAATATCAAGGCACATAGGATAAATAATCGGATGCTGTTCATAATTGTCAGTGTATCGGGGGGAATAATCCCCCCGAAAAATTATTATAGGCCGCGATAGGTACTGCTTTGCTCATCAGCGCGAGTGGCCTGCCCCTCTGTAAATTCGTACATGCAGCTATCGTCCGTGTAATCCATAAAATTTGTAATCGGATCAAGACCGGCTGCGTTCCGTCCCCTTGTACAGGAATCCCTGCCTACTGGGCACCCATAAGCCGGTGACCTTTCTGCAGGAGTATCAGAGACATAATCCCCATTTCCACCACAGCCGCCCTGGAAGGTATGATACAAACCTAACCAGTGGCCAACCTCGTGAGTAAGGGTATCGCCCTCATTGTAAGGCGCAGCATCGCCGCCAGGCACAGAACCGGTTAAAATAACTACCCCATCATCCAGTGGATCTGAGGAATAGCTGCTTGGGAAAGTTGCCCACCCAAGTAGGCCACCACCGATATCAGCCACATAGATATTCAGGTCTCCCGCATCACCAACACGCAATGAGCTTTTCATAGCGCGCTCTGCGGAGGAACCATAACCAACGTTATACCAAGAATTATTGGCCGTTACTGAAGTTGAAACCAGATTAAAAGTAAATGGTGTACTCGCATAAGCATCATTAAGCACCGCCATTTGCGAATTAATTACATTGCTGGGTAGCGAACCATTATTTGCGTTATCAGTAATAACATGAAAGTACACATCAATAGTTACAGAGCCAGCTGGACGTAGTGTATGACCTCCACTGCTTATATTACGAGACTGTCCACGCAGCGCAGTAAAATGCTGCTCTTTCAAAGCAGCCTCCTGAACAGAAGGATGATTAGTGCCACAACGTTTAAATTTAGCATTGTCATTAGCACGCTCAATCGAAGAATCACTCTCAGCAAAACCGACAGCAGGTGATATTAGCAAACACAAAGATAATGCAGTTTTTATTGAAGTTGAAAGATTAGCTTTTCTCATAACCGGAACCTTAATTTTTTTATTAAATTGATAACCCCAGACAGCCCGATCACCTTCCACTCTCAAACCAACTCATGTCAATAGTACCAAATCTCAAAAGCGTGATAATGACATCAATTTCTTTTATAGGGCGGCAAGTTCGACATAAAAAACCACCCCCCATAAAGCGGGAAAAAACCCAACCAACAAAGGAAAATAAAAAATACACCAATGACAGGAAAAATAGTTTCAAGAGAAATTATTTTCAAAGCAAAAATAAGGGACCTATTAAAATCGGCAAGCTATACCCAAAACAAATACAACCCTTGAATACAACACAAAATATTTAAACAACCATAGATATAAGAGCCACCGCAACTCCAACAAAAAGAGCAATTAAAAGGTGGGGCCAAATTCCAAACAAACAAAAATCTCAGCAATTATCATCACCTGCCCCTTTGCCGTATTTCTCGGCCCTACACCAATTAACCTTTTTTATTGATATAAATGCTATTGAAATTGGCATATATTCGAAAACCCAGATACGCATTATCATTAGTGCGGCTTTAATTTTAATCGTGAATCACAGCTTATTAATGACAACCACAGAGATAACCAGAGTAAAATTCAAGATGTACGCTACTCCGGAAGAATACTAAGAAAGTGGTCTCAGCCAGAAGGATACATCTGAACTAGCAATGCAGGAGCTAGAGAGAGACCATAATGCTCATCGTAATTTAACAGAAAATACTTACTCCTTTGCTGCCTTTGTATTGCCATTCATATTGGCTTTTCCTTCCATAATTGCCACCATTTCCTGGATTCGCCGTAGCCAGACCTGGTCATACTGACCTACCGTACAGGCAACAACAATTTGCGTGGCTTATTTATGAGTTAGTCTTTTAGTGATGTATGGAATGGCAAGTTATTTAATTATTGCCTGGACCGCTTAATATATTATTGGACCTGAAAGGTTTAGCAGTTATTTAGGCCATCACTTACACAGCCAACAATCCTAGGGCCGTTCAGCTTGTTGTGCTGGAGCGGTAGCGAGTTTTAGAAATTTTCTAATCGAGAGACGACATGAATAAAAATAGGCGCCCAAATAATCTTATTCAATTTTATTAAGTTTTTTTCAGCATCAAAACTACGTAAAATCAATAGAATTTGATCAGCAATATGGGCCGTACTCGAACAAGCCTCTATGAGTTCATACCCCCAAATACCTAAAGATACCTAAGATCTTTTTAAATGACCCATTTTCTCTAAGGAGAACGTTAGCGTGAAGTAAGTACAGATAAAAGGCGCTGACCCAAGGTGCTACCAACACCAGGGGCCAGCTAACCAAATTGATAATCAGACTATCAAAGTGGCTATATGCATAGTACGCTAGAAACCTGCTCGTCTTCAATAAAGGCGAACACATTCAGTAGCTTGGAGCGATTTTCCAAGCTCTGGGAGCGTAGCGTCCGCCTTTTCTTATTTCACGCCTACCGTTCTCGTGCCCCACCCTTCCTTTCCTGCCAGCATTACTTTCCAAGCCCTCTCATCCCGGAAGGTCTACCCATGGTTAGAGTTTAAATAGGAAACGAATATGTTGATCTTGAAGCGCAGGACCGGCGAAAACCTAAGGATTGGGGCTAATGTCTCAATCACAGTATTGGAGATTAGAGGTAACCAAGTGAAGATAGGAATACAAGCTCCCAAATCTTTACCTGTTCATCGCGAGGAAATTTACAAGCGTATCCAAAAAAAACTAGAACTGACCAATAGAAACCGTTTAATAAAAGAGTCTGCCAATAGGAAATGCTCAACCCAGACCGGATAACACTAAGCTATTCTAAGTTGATTATAGTTTTTGCATACTCTCTCTAAATATTACTAGAGTTCAACCATCAGGGAGCAGGACTGGACTACACCTTCACCAAATGAAGCTGAACATTATCCAGTCTTTTGTCCAAAACAATGATCCTGGTACCTTTTAGGGGTGGAATCGAAACTGCTAAATTTGTTTAGCCTTCAGTGTGTTTTACAATACTACTCAGAATTCTTATAGTCCAGCTGCCTCTGGTTTATACCCTCTTTCCTAGCTGTCACTAAAGATGCATATAGGTCGCACCTCACAATTGCCCCCTTTACGTTATAACTTTATTAAGCCTTAAACTAAAAAAAATGAGCACACATTAAATATATTTTTTCCAGAATCTGGATTGGCAACACTAACAGCACTTTTTTTATTTTAACTACCCTACCATGTTAATAGATATGAGGTTTTAGAAGAATAAAAAATAGTTAACCTAAAGATTTTGAGAAAGCACCAACCAAATAAACCTCCATTATGATCCTATATAAAAAATTCCAGCTTAAAGAATAATATTAAATTGCTCAGTCTTCTAGAATTTGAGCAAAAAACGTCATGGATGGAGAATAATCTAAACTGCATCTATCAAACTCTCAAAATACTGATTCACTTTTTTACGCCCATGAAAATACTCTCACCAAATCATAAACTCTAAAAAACCTCCGTAACCAGCATACATAGACTCAAAAATTTCACTTTCTTTATGTGCTCGACACAACCTCAATTCTGAGAATCTATTTTCCTAACAATAAAGCCAATTCCGTTTATCCAGTTCAATTCGCCTTCAGCAACCAAAACATCTCCTATTTTCGAGAAGAGCTACCAATCTCTGTAGCTTTTTATTCAAGGCTATTTCCCATCAATTGGAGATTCGGATACAACTTCAACTCCTCCAATATCCCAAGGAATCTGCATAAAAATTTTTGATTTATTCTGACCTCGCAAGTAAGGTACCTCTGATAACCTGTCAGCCCTTCATAGGGGAGGTATGCGTTTTTTGCGCGCCTGGAGAGGCATGGCTAGGAAAGGGCAATGGCGTCTGGCGTGGAGCTTGCACAGACTCCCGCCAAGCTACGCAGACTGTCAGCTCTTGTTCGAAGCTAAAACGAAAGCAAGGTGACAGCGCGTCATTTTTACCTGTGTAGGGCCTAGCGTCGAAGGTTGAGGGCGGACGCTCCTCCCAATCAATGGGTGTCCCGAATTACGTTTCTCTATCCTTACAATCATTGGGTGTCCCAAAATCGGCATGAATCGTACCTAATTTAATAAACTAACTTTCTGCCAACAATCCCCCAGCAGAAAGCCATTCAAACAGACTGTTCCCCAGTATCTCCATATCGTCCTCATCCATGCTTCCTTGATCAACTGAATACACCTTTCCATTTGACAGGCTAATTAAGATAGAAAGCCCTCCACTATCATCTCCAATAGCAAGATATCCTGGGGCATATTCGAACACCTCAAAAGTTTCGTTTCTCTCTACGAGATCTTCAGACCTATAAATAGTAAGACCATTACCAAGCGCAAATCCATCTGTCCTCCTCATTAGCGCCACATAATCATCAGGAAGTTTAATTTTCAAGTCATCTTCCAGTTTTTGAAGTTGCGTTTCAGACACACCAGAACCAAAAGATTCAAAATCATCTAGAGCATCTAGGTCTATCATTCAAAAGCTCCTAAAGAATCAAAATATTTATAACTGTCTTTAATTGCTTTTTGTGCCGTTTTTTCAGGCACTCCAGCATCAATCATCTCTCTATATCCGGTGCTGAACTCTTCACCAATAGAAGTTGAGTATGGATCTACACCATCTACTTTCATCGTTCTGCGACGTGCTCGCTGAGATGCAGATATTTTCGCATGTGGTTTGCCTGATGCCGATTCTAAAAGAACAGCAGGTGCATCATTTCTGTTGTAGCCTTCGACATTTTTTTGAGCCCATTTATCTTGTACTGGGTGATGCGACTGTACGAAATTATCATTTTTAGTGTTTTTATAGCCTTCAGCTCTATTTTTTCCTGGACTTAGGCGCCCATGCTGATCAACATCATTCGTAGAGTAGCCGTTAGGGTTATTTCCACAATCCTTAGCTTTTAGGCCATACGGGTCAATAAATATTATTGGGTTAGGCACATACTGATAATTATTAACCCCCCCCAACAACCCAATCGGATCCTGCTGAGTAAACTCCCCAACCTGTGGATCATAATACCTAAACCGGTTGTAGTGCAGCCCGGTCTCTTCATCGAAGTACTGCCCCTGGAAGCGGATTGGCTGCTCTATCTGATTTTCATGGGCCAGGGCAATATTGCCATAGCTCTTGTAGGCAACGCTCCAGACCACTTCACCTTCCTGACTGGTCAAGGTATCAGGCGTTCCCAGGTGATCCAGATGGTAGTGATAGACCTGCTCTTTATCTTGCTGACTTTCCTTTAAAGCAACCGGTTTAAAGGTGCCCGGTTCGAAGTAATAGGTGCGGGTACTGAGATCCTGTTTGGTTTGGTTGTCCGTTTTGCTTTCCTGCAGGAGAACATCGCTATCCCAGAGGAAGTCGGTTAGTTCGCTGTTCGTGACTTTGCCAATACGACGGCCCAGGGGGTCGTATTGGTAGTGGATCACCTGTTGGAACTGTTCTGTGCCCTTTTCTACCTTGAGCTTTTCTACACGTACCAGCTGCTGGCGGCTGTTGTAGTGGTAGCGGGTTTGCAGTTTTTGCCCTTTACCGCGTAGTTCGGCAGTGCGATTGCCGTGGATATCGTAGCGGTAGTGGGTATCACCGCGGAAGGCTAAACGGTTGCCTTTGACCTGGGTGGCACTGGCCTGCTGTTTGGCTTCGTCTTTTGAGTTGGCGGCCGCGAGAATATTGTGTGCGGGGTCGTGCACAATATATTCAGGGTTGGGGCCGTCTACCTGGGTCAGGCGATCGAGGGCGTCGTAGTGGTAGCTGCGGGTTCCGCGCAGGCTGTCTTCGATTTTGGCGATCTGGCCGGCTTTGTTGTACTGGTAACTGCGTTCCAGAATTGAGTTTGTGCCCTGGGTGGGGTCGGACACCGGGCTCTGGTTTGCACTGCTGGTTTTGCCCAGGCGCAGCTTGTGCAGGCGGCCTTGTGGATCGTAGTCTCTTTGGCTTTCCAGTCCGTTGCCGTGTTGGCGCTGGCTTTCCCTGCCCTGTTCGTCGTGACTGATACTGGTAATCAGCTGATCGGTATCGCTGCCTAAGGGGCGGCGGTGCAGGCTTTGGAATTGACCGGCGGGGTTAAAGGCGAAGTTAAGCACCTCGCCATCGGGTAGTGTGGTGGCGATACGGTTGCCGGCGGCATCGTACTGGTGGCTCAGTTTATCTTTGCCCTGCCAGTCGGTGGTAACGCGGCCATTGGCATCGTATTCCCAGCGCAGTTTGCGGTGGGTATTTTCTGCTTCGATAAGTTGTCCGCTGCGATTGTAGCGGAAGTTGGTGATTCCGTCCGGGGTGGTTTCTTCCAATAGGCGGCCGAAGGGATCGCGCTCGAAGATGGTGTCGATGCCTTTGCCGCTGTCTGTGTCGGTTACGGCTCTGGAGCTTACCAGATGGCCGGCGCGGTTATAGGCGTAGCGGGTAACGCGGCCGTCGAAGCCAACTTCTTCAATCAGGCGTTCATTGAGGTCGTATTTAAGTTGGTAGCGCTCGCCATTTTCATTGGCTAGGCCAATTAAGTTGCGTTCGCCATCATAGTGATATTCCAGGCGGCTGCCGTCCGGGTTGGTGCGGCTCTTAACCTGGCTGAGGCCGTCGTAAGCGTAGCAGGTACTGCGGCCTTCAGAGTCAATGACTTCGGCAAGCAATCCTTGGGGGTTATAGCTGTATTGAGTCCGGGCACCGTCTGGAGTGGTCACTGCATGGATACGGTCCTGGGCATCGTATTCATAGCGGGTTATCTGGCCCGGAGCATGCTGCACTTCAGCCAGGCGACGAGCACCGTCGTAGCGGTAGTGCTGGGCACGGCCCATGGGATCTTTGATCGCTGCGAGATTGCCTTCGGGGTTCCAAAGGTAGCGGGTGGTATTGCCGAGAGGGTCGGTAACGCTGCCGATTAAGCCAACAGGGTTATAGCCGTATTGGGTGCTGTTGCCGAGGGGGTCTTTGCTGGCAACGATCTGGCCATTTTCGTTGTATTCCCGTTGCCAGCTATTACCGGCGGGGTCGGTAACTTTTGCGGGCAGGCCTTCACCGTTGTATTCGATACGGTGGTTGTTGCCAGCGGCATCGGTCTTTTGTATCAGGCGACCTTGATTATCGTACTGGTAAATTTCTTCGCGCAGGCTGCCATCGTCGCTGGGCAGCTGTACCCGGGTGACCTGACCCAGGTCGTTGTAGCTATAGAGAGTCTCTGCACCTTCCGGATCGCGGTGATAGATTGGTAGGGCACGGTCATTAAAGCGGTAGCGCTCTTTACCGCCGCGGGTGTCGGTAACGGTAACGCCCTTGCCATCATCATCCCAGGCAAACTGGTAATTGTAAGTATCCTGCCCATCGATAGGATCGCCCCACTGGCGCACACAGCGGGCGGAGGGGCCTTCGGCATCCCATTCAAAGTGGAAGCGGTAGCCGGTTTTTAGGGTGCGCTGCTTAATGACGTGCTGATGGTACTGGTACTGCTCGCTGTGTCCGTCGGCGTCGATGGCTTTGATCAGGTCCCCTTCACCACTGTACTCATAATTTGCGAGTACTTTAATACGGCCGTCGCGGGTTTCTTTTTTCAGCTCACCAATACGCTGGCTGTTTGGCTGCCCTGGCGGCGGGCTGATATGCAGGGCTTCACCGATGCTGCTTTCGATACAGATCAGACGTTCGTCGACATAGTGGAACAGGTAATAATTGCCGTAGCCATCGCGGATTTCTGCAAGCTTGAGGGAGCCTTTATCTCCGGTGGCTTTAAAGTGTTTTTGTACACCTTTGGGGGCACCGTAAGGAGTCACTATCCAGTGATCGTCATTAATGCGGGTGAGGCTTAACTGCTCCACTACGTTGTGACTGCGGCCGCTGTCTCCTGGAGCAGGCAGACTGATCACCCTGCCTTCGGCATCGTGGAACTGCACTGCTTTACCCGGGCGCCACACCAGCTTTTCACCCAGGGTGTGGGTCCAGCCGTGGCCCAGGCCGAAGTCTTTGGAATTACTGCTGCGGTAGGTGCGCGCCACGGTGAGTGGCAGTGGACCATCCAGTACGGCATCGACCAAAGTAAGGCGTTCTTCACCCGTTTTTAAGTTAATAGGTTCGCCGCCTTCGCAAGCCTTGCCATTACATTGGGAGCTATCTCCGTTATGGTTTTTCCCGGTTTGGCTATTGGTTTTATCCGCTTCGCTGGATTGGCTGGTCTTACTGCTATCGCTAGCCTGAGAATTATTGCTGTTATTACCAGAGCTATTTCCGCTTTGGTTACTGTTATTGGCACCAGAGCTGCTGGAGCTGCCACTGGAGCTCGAACTGCTCGAAGAGGGGCCACTCGAATTGGATGGGGCGGCTGCATCGGAAGAGCTCAGGTCGGAAAAGCTGGCTCCATTACCCTTGGCATTACCACCTCGCTTTTTGGAAAGCAGATTACGTTGCTTTTTCAGCTTGGCGAAGTCGAGCATCAAATCGCCAATACCGCGGAAAGCCTTCAGCAGACGGGCATTTTTAACCAGGGATGCCACAGCACCGGCACCACCTGTGACTGCAGCCAAGACGATAGTAAGAATAATCTCGAATGCACCACCACCGGCCATCTCGGTGATTTCGAGGCTGTGCTGGGCTTTCACATAATCCTGAGCAAAACGGAAAATCGTATCGCGCAGTGCCGGCTCGTCATAAATCACCTGGGCCACTTCGAGGGCCAGCTCCAGCTGCTGCTTGGTGATCTTGGATGGATCAAAGCCAAGCACATCAACGGCTTCCCGATGCACTGCAGAGAGGTACTCTTTGCCGGATTCCTCGAAGCTCTTATCGTACAAAAGGTAGTTTGCTGTTGCCGTGCTGAGTTCCCTGGCCTGGCGCATGGGATTAACTAGCGCAGCTACTTCCATCACGTCCTTGCCCCAAACCGCCAGGCCCCAAGCGGCATTGCCTAAGCCGGTAGCACCGCGATCAATATAGGCACCCACTTTCTCTAAGGTGGAGCGCTGCTCGTGACGCTGTTGGATCAGCGCTGCCTCAGCTCGTTCTTGGGCGATAATCTGCTGCAGCCCCATGCGAATCTTGGCAATCAACTCTGACTGCTTGTCAGCAAGCGCCGTGGCTGCAAACGGGGCTTCTTCAATAATCAGGCGATTTTGGATCAGGGCCAGGTAAATTTCCTGTTCTCGACTGGAAAGATGACCGGGCGCTTCACTCAGTGGCCCTAAGAAGACAGTGCCCGCCTGGCTTGATTGAATACTGACACTCAGCGCATTACAGGAGATACCATTCATGCCAAAGAAGTGTTCGTGAATCTCCTGGATTACAGCATCATCAAACATGGACAACAGCTGGCTGGCATTGACCTTCAGGGGAATGCCCATCTGGTATGCCCAACCAACTCTGACCATATAACGAACGCCTTGCCTGTTCTCGACACTTAGCTGCATGGATAATCCTTCAAACGCCGTAAGCCCGCTGTGCGCCAGCCTCTAGTTATCATTTCCTGACCCAATAAATCGTCTTGATTTATTTTTGGTCTCGGCATTGGGAATACCAGCTCAAAGAGCCGGATTCACCTTTGACTTGCTCAATTTGCAATCAAAAACCCTGTTTTCCGCACGGTTGAATACCCCTAGAAAACATATTGAATTAGGGTAATCGCAATTTGTGAAATCTTAAATAGTGAAAATCACCGCCTTTCTGGCTTATGGAAATTCTACTCGCCAATAGTTCTAATTCACCGGCACTAGGATGAGGTGAGGCCAAAGCTACTGGCAGGAGATACCTGAAATTGCGACCTGTTGAAGCAGGTTACCGCAAATAGGCTGGTTGGGATAGATAAGTGTTATTACACGAATAAGACAAACCAAGGAGTCAGTTTAACACCCAGGGAAAAAAGAAATAATCAAATAAAATAGTTTAATTGTTTTATTTCGGAGTTAACAACCGTAGATAATTTACAGAAAGAGCTCTATTGGAAAATATAATTCAGCAGCAAAGCCCTGCCGCAGAATTACCCATACACAAGATAAGTAGCCCTGAAAATGCTGTGGTTTTTTAATAGGCAATAAACATATTTATTTGCCTAGAACAGCAAAAAATCAATAAATAAGGAAACAATATGGAACTGTAGTCTTATATTTTTGCGCAAATAACAACCAAAATATAAGAAAAGAATAAAAAAGCGCAGGAAAATTTTTTGAGGTCACAGCCATTAAATTACATCAACAACTGCTGCACCATCACCAGCCCTCTTGGGTTCGGGGCAGGTGATGGCTTACACCGAATAATTGGTTACTCGATCTCTTTAATACGCATGGAGCTGGTATGCCCACCTACATTCAAGCGTTCACCTTGGGTGATCAAGACTCTCTGCCCTTTCTGTAGGTCAATACGCGAACTGAGCACTTCAATAATGGACTCGGTAAGATGCCCCAGTGGAACTGCCGCCGGATCAAAGCTGATGGGCTCAACACCACGTAACAATACCAATTGGCGCGCAACATTCGGGTGTCGTGTCATTGCATAAATAGGTAGGCGAGTATTGGCCCGTGACATCATCCGTGGTGTACGCCCTGATTCTGTCAGGGCAGCCACGGCACAGAGGTTCTCCACTCGAGAGGCGACATCAATCGCAGCCTGGGCAATGACCGTGTCAATACGGTCGGAGGCACCATGCTCCTCAGGGGTGTATGGGACACTGCCAAGATACTGTTCAGCACCCACAATCACCTCACTCATGGATTCCACTGCCGCCACCGGGTAATCACCCGCAGCGGTCTCAGCAGAGAGCATCACAGCATCTGTACCATCCAACACTGCATTGGCAACATCCATCACTTCTGCGCGGGTGGGGGTCGGGCTGGTGATCATGGACTCCATCATTTGAGTCGCAGTAATCACGCCACGATTGAGCGCATTAGCGCGATTGATCAATTTCTTTTGTACACCCACCAGGGCCGGATCGCCAATCTCAACCCCGAGGTCGCCTCGAGCGACCATGATGGCATCGGATGCAAGAATCAATGCATCCATCTCCGCATTGTCAGCAACTGCCTCAGCGCGCTCCACCTTGGCCACTATCGCTGCCTGGCTGCCAGCTGCCTGCATAGCCTTGCGAGCAGTTTCCAGATCTTCCGCACAGCGAGGGAAACTCACCGCGAGAAAATCTACCGCTAACTCAGCGGCCAGCTCAATATCCCGGTAATCTTTCTCTGTCAAAGCCGGTGCGGAAAGGCCACCCCCAAGAAGATTGATGCCTTTGTTGTTAGATAACTTGCCACCTTGCAATACCCGACAATAAAGCTTACTCGGTGTGGTACCAGTTACTTCAAGGCGGATCTTGCCATCGTCCAGAAGTAGGATATTGCCAGACTCACAATCACTAATCAGGCTAGGGTAATCAACTCCAACACGGTGCTCATCACCACCTTCGGGGGGACAGTCGAGATCCAAAGTAAATTCGTCATTATTTTCCAGGTCAACGCTACCGTTGGCAAAGCGCGCTATGCGTATTTTGGGTCCCTGCAAATCCCCCAGCACAGCCACAGTTTTACCCTGTGCTGTTGCGGCTTCGCGCACCTCTTCCACCCTGCGGCGGTGGTCTTCGGCGGAGCCGTGGGAAAAATTCAGGCGCACAATATTAACCCCGGCACGAATCATCTCCTCGATTACGTGGGGTTTGTCTGTGCCGGGTCCCAGGGTGGCGACAATTTTTGTATGGCGAATCATATGGTCCCGTCAGCTATTCAGTTTGAAAAAAGTTCTTTGGACTGGCCAACCTATTCCCTGATGGTTTTTACCAGCCCTTAAAGTACAAGACGAATTTATAGGTTATCCCGCACCTATATTCCGGCACTAAGCCGGCGTTCCGCTCAATCGAATCAGGCCGACTCGGCCACAGGCAAGTCCAATTGCAGTGCCGCGGCCATGGCCAAACTGGTATCCAGCATACGATGGGAGAAGCCCCACTCGTTGTCATACCAGGCCATCACTTTCACCAAATTGCCATTTACACGAGTGTGATTGGCATCGAAGTGGCTGGAAGCACTGGTGTGATTAAAGTCTACCGATACCAGTGGCTGGTCACAGTAAGTCAAGACGCCATTACTGGCTTCCGCTGCCTGCTGCATAATACGATTGATCTCCTCCACCGTAGTGTCGCGACCGGCAATAAACTGGCAGTCCACCAGGGAAACATTGCTTACCGGAACCCTTACAGCCATACCGTCCAGGCGCCCTTTCAATTCAGGTAGCACCAGGCCAACAGCGGCGGCTGCACCGGTCTTGGTAGGAATCATATTGTCAGCTGCAGCCCTCGCCCGATAAATATCAGCGTGGACAGCATCCTGGGTGTTCTGGTCATTGGTATAGGCGTGTACCGTAGTCATTACGCCGCGCTCTATACCGAGCTCGCGGTGCAACGCCTGGGCCACTGGCGCCAGACAGTTAGTAGTGCAGGATGCATTGGAAACCACGCGGTGATCTGCGGTCAGGTTGGCGTCATTAACTCCGTAAACAACAGTGAGGTCAGCATCCTTTGACGGCGCAGAGATGAGCACCGCAGAGGCGCCTGCTTCGAGGTGTGCAGAAGCGGAGGCTTTATCGGTGAAGCGGCCAGTACACTCCAGCACCAAATCCACTCCGAGTTTTTTCCAGGGCAACTTGGCCGGATCTCGCTCCTGGCACACCTGCACTCGATCACCACCAACTACCAGTGCATCACCATCTACTTTCACATCCGTGCCAAAGCGGCCGTGGATGGTATCAAATCGGGTCAGGTGCGCATTGGATGCCACCGGGGCGAGGTCGTTAATCGCAACCAGTTGAATACGATCACTATAATCGGACTCGTAGATGGCTCGGGTGACGTTGCGGCCGATACGGCCGTAACCATTGATGGCAATTTTAATTTTCATCTGGCTTTACCCTGTTTATTAGCTTCTGGTTTTCCATGCTGCACCCATCAACGGATGCACCTTACCGAACGTTTGTGACAATTAACTCGGAAATGTAACAAGCCATCCATAACTTGCTGGACGATCACTCCTGCAAATAAAAAAATTATTTCTTCAGGAGCTAGCACCAGTCCAGGTCAGTGCTAGGTCAAGACTTCAATGTCGCAGCCTGCTTTGACAGGCGGGTAATCTCAGCCCAGTTCTTCTCGCGTACCAGGCTACTGGATGCCATCCAGGAACCACCCACACAAACCACATTATTTAGGGCCAGATAGTCCGCTGCATTATCCGGGCTAACTCCTCCGGTTGGGCAGAATCGGACTTCAGCCAGTGGCCCCGCGAGAGATTTCAACATGGGCACACCGCCGGCGGCCTGGGCCGGAAAAAATTTCTGGTACCTATAGCCGCGTTCAAAAAGGCGCATTACCTCGGATGCACTGGCTGCGCCAGGCAACAACGGCACATCGCTACCATCAGCCGCAGCCAGCAATTGCTCTGTAGCTCCGGGGCTAACCATAAAACCGGCTCCGGCATCAGTGGATCGACGCAGGTCATCGCTATTTAATACAGTGCCTGTACCCACATGTGCCTCTGGTAAATGCTTGGCAATTTGCTCCACCGCACCAAGCGCAGCCTCTGTGCGCAAAGTCACCTCAAGAACATTCAAACCACCTTCAAGCAGTGCCGTAGCTAAAGGTAGAGCATCTTCAACCTGTTCTATAACCAGCACTGGGACAACCCCAGCAGCCTGCAAAATGTCGGCGATATTCTTCTGCATCAATCAATTCCAATCGTTCGTTAAGGTGCCCAATAGACAGTGACTGGTTTCAGCCCCTGTTTGAGGATACTGCGCACCGGCATTTCCATCTCATCACTGCCTAGTAAAGCCTCACGATAAACTTTGAGTTTTTCTTCACCAGTAATTAGCAGTTTGATATTTTTAGCCTGTAAAATTGCGCTCAAAGTCAATGTCATTCGCTCGGTATTTGTACCGGTAACCTCACTCTGCTTAGCGGTAATTGCACTGCATAATTTTTCAGAATCTGGACTCAAAGCATCCTCAAGACCTTGTGCATGGGGAAATAGTGAGGCGGTATGACCATCACTACCCATTCCCAGAATGCAAATATCGAAAGGGCGCGACAGCTCGGCATAAGCGCGCTCGCAATCAGCCTCACCCTGAGCAGCAGTGGCATGTAGATTCTTCATGCCCAACAAAGTGGCTTCCGCCGCATTGTTTTGAATTAAACTGTTTTCAATAAATGCCTGGTTACTACCACTGTGGGATTTATCTACCCAGCGTTCATCTACCAGGGCGGCGGTTATCTTTGACCAGGGCAAAGGGCGCTTGGAAAGCTCCCGATAAACCGGTTCAGGAGTACTACCACCAGAAACCAGAAATGTGGCCTGCCCTCGATCTTTTATACCTTTTTGCAGCTCACTGGCGCAGTCGTGAACCAGTGCCTGCACCAGGCGTTCTCGATCTGAGTAAAATTTTTCTTCAGCCATGGAGATTTCCATTTTTTAGAGGAGACATGCCCGCATTTAGCCAGTCATACCCCATAATCATTACTTGGCGTTAAACCAGTGACGGCCACTACGGGCCAGTAATTCACTAGATTCCTTCGGACCCCAGCTACCAGCGATATAATCTTTTGGCTGGTTATTAGTCTCTCGCCAGTGTTCAATAATTGGATCGACCCAAGCCCAGGCTGCTGCCACTTCATCACGGTGAATAAACAGAGCCGAATTATTCGCCGCTGCATCCAGCATCAAACGTTTGTAGGCATCGCTGTGGAAGCTGTCGTAAGTATCCGAAAGAGTTAAATTCAGTTCCGCTGGCTGTAGTTCAGTAGTAAGGCTATCCATTTTCTTGGCCATTAGCACCAACTTGATGCTCTCTTCGGGCTGCAGGCGAATAACCAGGCGATTGGGAATAACTTTGCCGGCGCTTTCGTCATAGACGTGGTGGGATACGTTTTTGTACTGCACCACAATTTCTGCACAACGTTTTTCCATACGCTTGCCAGTCCGCAAATAGAAAGGCACGCCAGCCCAACGCCAACTATCGATATGCGCCTGGATTGCGACAAATGTTTCCGTGGAACTGACACCGCCTTCCAGTTCATCCAGATATCCAGGCACTTGCTGTCCATCAATGTCACCAGCTATGTACTGTCCACGAACTACATTTTTGTCCACTTCCAATCCGGTAAGTGGGCGCAAGGCTTCCAGCACTTTAATTTTTTCCGCACGGATATTTTTTGCGGACATGGTATTAGGCGATTCCATTGCAATCAGGCACAACAACTGCAACAGGTGGTTTTGCACCATATCGCGTAAGGCTCCGGTTTCGTCATAAAAACCGGCGCGACCTTCGAGACCAACGGTTTCAGAAATACTAATCTGGATATGATCAATGCTCTTGGCATCCCACAAGTGCTCAAACAGTACATTGCTGAAACGCAGCGCCAGCAGGTTTTGTACAGTTTCCTTACCCAGGTAGTGGTCAATGCGGAAAATATTATTTTCCGGGAAGTAACTGGCAATCTTGCTATTAATTTCGTCAGAGGTCTGCGCGTTATAACCCAAGGGTTTCTCAACAACTACTCGGGAGTTTTTGCTAATCAATCCCTTGATAGAGAGGTTTTCACAGCAGGGACCAAATACCGCAGGAGGAATTGCCAGGTAAAAAATACGTACCCGCTCTGGATCTGTACCGAGAATATCTGCCAGATGCTCCCACTGCTCATTGGGAACAGCGATATCCAATGCTATTGGACGCAGCAGTTGGCTAAAGCCATCCCAACTGGAATCACTGTACTCACCTTCACGCAAGTACTGCTTTAGCGCTTGGTGAGCAGTCGTTAAATATTGATCGGCATCTTCCCGGCGGCGACATACGGGAAGAACACGGCAACCATTCACCAGGCTGCCCTCCCTGTATGCGCGGTACAGGGCTGGTATTAACTTGCGCAACGCAAGATCGCCACCGCCACCAAACAACACCATATCAAAAGGGTTAAGCATAAATTTCGCTCTAAGCTCGTATTTCTGCAGTGCCAATAAGCACCGCGTTAATTAGTAAAGAATACTGGCACCGCTCTCTGCACCACTGGCGATCGCGCGCATATTGGCAAAGAGTTCTCGACCCATGCCCCGTGCATTTTCAGACAGATCACACTGTGCAGCTTCACGTGCGGCAAATTCCGCTTCATCCACATGTACCTGCAGAACACCAGCCTCCGAATTCAGCTCGATAATATCGCCATCGCGTACCTTGGCGATGGGGCCACCTTCAACCGCTTCTGGTGACATATGAATAGCTGCAGGTACTTTCCCCGAAGCTCCTGACATGCGCCCATCGGTAACAAGTGCTACTTTAAAACCGCGGTCTTGCAACACCCCCAAGGTCGGAGTTAATTTGTGCAATTCCGGCATGCCATTAGCCTGAGGGCCCTGAAAGCGCACAACCGCAACAAAATCCCGTTCCAACTCACCTGCTTTGAACCTCTCCAACAGTTCATCCTGGTTATGCAGGACAATTGCGGGGGCTTTGACTTTGAGGTGCTGCGGCTTAATCGCCGATACCTTAATCACGCTGCGTCCCAGGTTACCCTCGAGCAACTGCAGGCCACCGTGGTGAGAGAAAGGATCACTAACCGGGCGAATAACGGAAGTATCGCCACTCTCTTCCGCAGTTGGACGCCATACCACACCATCACCCGCATCGTTAAAGAAGGGGTCATTGCAATAGGGTTTGAGTCCGGTGTCGCCCAGTACTGTGTGTACATCGCCGTGCAGGAGCCCCGCGGAGAGCAGCTCACGAATCAGGAATTGCATACCACCAGCCGCAGCAAAGTGGTTGATATCAGCACTGCCATTCGGATACACATGACACAGCAAGGGCACCACTTCAGAGAGATCTGCCATATCCTGCCAGGTCAGCTGAATACCTGCGGCGCGGGCCATAGCTACTAGGTGTAAGGTATGATTGGTAGAGCCGCCTGTAGCCAGAAGGCCAACTACACCATTTACAAAAGCCTTTTCGGTAAGAATTTTAGCGATTGGTGTGTGCTGACTGGGCTCAGTAATTTGGGCTAGCTGCGCCACCGCGGCTTCATTCAGGGCATCACGCAGACCAGTCCCCGGATTAACAAAAGAACTGCCTGGTAACTGCAGCCCCATAATTTCCACTAGCATCTGATTGCTGTTGGCGGTGCCATAGAAAGTACAAGTACCAGCACTGTGATAAGAGGCGCTCTCCGCTTCCAGTAATTCTTCACGACCAACCTTGCCCTCAGCATAGAGCTGACGCACTCGAACTTTTTCTGCATTGGAAAGCCCCGTAGGCATTGGGCCTGCAGGAATAAAAATGGATGGCAAGTGACCGAAGGCCAGGGCACCTATCACCAGGCCGGGCACAATCTTGTCACAAATGCCGAGGAACATAGCGCCCTCAAATACATCATGGGACAGGGCTACGGCTGTGGACATGGCAATCACATCGCGGGAAAAAAGGCTCAGCTCCATACCCGGGCGCCCCTGGGTGACACCATCACACATGGCGGGCACCCCCCCTGCTACCTGGGCAGTGGCACCATGACGAGCCGCTGCTTCTTTGAGGCGTGCGGGATAGGTACCGTAGGGCTGGTGCGCTGAAAGCATATCGTTATAGGCGGTTACAATCCCCAGATTAGGGCCTCGCCCTGAGGCGATAAGCTGCTTTTCCTTTTCTGGAGAGGCCGCAATTGCATGGGCCAAATTGCCACACGACAGGTGCGCAGCCGCCCGGCCCTCAATATGCGCTTTTTCAACCTGTGCCAAATATTGGGCACGGGTTTCCTCGCTCCGCCGGGTTATGCGATCGGTAACTGCCTGAACCTTGCTGTGAACCATGACTATTCCGTATTAATTTTGCTTTAACACCGACAAAGGCCCAATTAGCCCAGGTCGTACTCCGGCGATATTTCAACCACCGCTAAACATCCATCCTTGAATAGACAGTCCAATTGAGGGAGTCCCATCCCAACTATTCGGTTGTAGTGCGGCTGCAGATCTATCACCCGGCAACAGCGCTAAAAGTAAAAAAATCTATTTGCGCCACTGCGATAAAGATTAAAAATTTATTTCATAAAAAAAATAGGTTTGTAACTAAGAGACCAGTTCCTAGCCTCTAAGAGCACCGTTTTACTGAAAACCATCCACTTTCCGACCAAAACTCCACAGCCTGCAATATTCAGCTTGGCCAGCTGGCATGTTAGTTGGGCTATGTGGCAGCCACCTCCTCCCCTGTTCCGGGGTAGAAGCTTTTAATGCCCAGCGAACCTCCAAAACCCACTTAAAGGCAGCCCAACCTTAATTTGCGCCAATTATGTAGTAAAACTACAAAAAAATTCAAGTACTCACACATAGAATTCAGGAGAAAGAGCTAAGTACATTAAAAATGGCGTCATACACCTCTAAAATACCAATCTTAAAGGGAGTAACGGCGAGTTAATCAAAGTCGCTACTATCGACACGGCAGTCAAACTGTAAGAAATTTACACAAACTAAAGGTATTCACAGAGTGAGCCAAAAAAGGCTCTGACACCTGAACGGTGAATGACGGTAAGGCACTGCTAGAATCTTTGCCTGGTGGAGGCAGAGGGCCAACTACTGCCAAACTAGTAACCAGGCAGTCTCAAGGGAGAGTTCCCGCAGGAAGGATCGATATCAATGAAAGTCACTATCAATGACGTGGCGGAGCGAGCCGGCGTATCGATAAAGACCGTCTCACGGGTCATAAACAATGAACCCTCAGTTCGCTCAAGCACCAGAGCGCGGGTTCTCGAGGTGGTGGAAGCACTGAATTACCGCCCCAACCTGGCTGCACGCAACCTGGCCGGAACACACTCTTACTCAATCGGTTTTATCTACGATAATCCCAACGCTTACTACGTCATCGATATGCAAAATGGCATACTCGATGCGTGTCGGGCACAGGGCTACGAATTGCTGATACACCCCAGCAATGCCCAATCCAGTACCATTCATGAGGAGTTGCGCCGCCTGGTGGAGCAGAGCAGAGTCGCGGGACTGGTGCTAACCCCCCCATTTTCAGAAAGCCAGGAGGTAATCAATACGCTCAAAGCTATGGATGTAGAGTTTGTACGTATTGTCTCATCTCACGGCCACAAAGTGGCGGAAAGTAATTGCATCCTGATCGATGACACCGCCGCCGCTTTTGCAATCACGCAACACCTGCTGGATTTTGGGCACAAACGCGTTGCTTACCTAAGCGGGGGTACTGAGCACTTTTCCACCCAGGGACGCCTGGAGGGCTACAAGAAGGCCCTCCAAAATGCTGGATTACCTTTCGATGAGCAGCTAGTTGAACAGGGGGAATACTCTTTTGATTCCGGCGTAAAAAGTGCCACTAAGCTGTTGCAGTCTGGCGAACCTCCGACAGCAATTTTTGCCGGCAATGATGAGATTGCCGCTGGCGCACTGTTTGCCGCACGCATGCTCAATATTGACGTTCCAGAACAGCTGTCTATTGCCGGTTTTGAGGATAGCCCTTTTTCACGCCAAACATGGCCAAAACTCACCACCGCTCACCAGCCTAACGAGGAAATCGCCCAGCGCGCAGCGGAACTGGCCCTGGAGCGTATTCACTTCAAGAGCTGTGAGGAAAAGGGCATAAAAGAAAAGAATGGCGCAAAATCAACTAGGCAGAAAAGCAATACTGGCTGCTACTTCACCCCAAAGCTGGTCGTGCGTGAATCCACTGGAGCCGCTCCGCAAAAAAATGCCAGAAGATGACTCCTCCCAATTCAGCAAACACTGAGGTTACCTGGTAAAAACCTGGTAACCGCCAATCCAGGTTTTCTGTACCTGTATATCTTTATCAAGCAGGATCATGTCAGCTCTACTGCCAAGTGAGATTCTGCCCATATGCAGACCCAGGAACTGCGCTGGGTAGAGGCTTGCCATGCGCAACCCCTCTTCAATTTTCAAATGACACCAGCGACAAATATTGCGTACTGCACCAATCATATCCAAGTGCGAGCCGGCCAGTTCCCCGGTACTGGAGGTCAGCTTATCTCTCTCCCGAGTCACCACCCGATCAAAC
The DNA here is from genome assembly GCF_052467165.1 of Microbulbifer variabilis. NCBI lineage: Bacteria > Pseudomonadati > Pseudomonadota > Gammaproteobacteria > Cellvibrionales > Microbulbiferaceae > Microbulbifer > Microbulbifer variabilis. The sequence continues at coordinate 824,627 of NZ_CP174301.1, read as the reverse complement.
AGTGGAAAACTAAGCGCATCACTGCCCACCAAAGACATCGCATCAGTAACCAATATTAATTTGCCTCGGGGCTTGGCCTTTAAGGCAAGTTTCATTGCTTCGACACAAACGTGATGACCATCGGCGATCAAGCCACACCAGGCCTCATCCCTGGTCAAGGCTGTGCCCACCATACCCGGTTCGCGTGAGTGCAGTGGCGACATGGCGTTATATAGGTGGGTAAACCCTATCGCTCCGGCTTCCAGCGCAGCAAGCGCGGTTTTCCCATCCGAATTGGAGTGCCCCAAGCATACACAGACTCCCATAGATACCAGCCGATGGATATCCTCCACCGGTACGGTTTCCGGAGCCAGGGTAACAACTTTTATTCCCAGGTCGTCGCGTGCATATAGGGCCCATTCGGCATCACTCAGAGGGCGAATAAATGATTGCTCATGGGTGCCTTTTTTAGGCACACTCAGATGTGGCCCCTCAAAATGAATACCGATAACTCCAGGAATTTCCTGCCGAAGGGCCTCGCTGACTGCACTGGCAGCGAGCTGCATTACGTCGAGACGGTCAGTAATCAAGGTGGGGAGAAATGCACTGGTACCAAATTGCGCATGAGCTTTCCCTATTGTTCGCAGTGCCTCGACACTCGGCTCCTGATTAAACAGTACACCACCACCACCGTTAACCTGTATATCCACTAGACCCGGAGCTATCAAGCCGTGGACATACTGGGCGTGTGCTGGCGCAACACCTCCAAGAGAAACAATTCGCCCGTCATCACCGACAACCAGTGCCACGTCCTCAAGGATCTCCTCACCATCAAATAATCGCTCTGCTACCAGGGCAAAACCCACGCTCCCCTCCTCACTTAATCTCCCCACGGCGGGTTTACGGGCAAATTATTACACGGTATGGGTAACTTTCTTCAGCCCCGCGGGTTCATCTGGATTAATACCCCGGCTCACCGCTACATGGGCAACATCAATATAAAAGCGCTGCAATAGTGCCAATGGCGCTACTCGCGGGTGCACACCTTTACTCGGCACATGCAAATTAATCAGGGCACCGCCCCGCCGGATAATGTCATCGATTTGTTCGCTATGGCATCTGAAAGATTCATCTTCAATGGGGACATTCACCACGGTCAATTTATCTTCAACCAAAGTGACAGGGCCATGTAAAAACTCGGCACTGGAGAAAGACTCTGCATGAATGTTGCACACTTCCTTTAGCTTAAGCGCCAATTCACGCGTGATTCCATAGCCGGGCCCCCTGCCGAGTACTACCAGATTTTGCACCGCAGCCAAATCTTCAGGACGCAGCTGGATATCCGCGCGTACGGCAGCCTCCAGAGTATCCGGCAATTTCTCCAGAGCCTCTTTTAAAGCTTGATCTCCAGTCCAGAATGCCACCAACTGCAAAACAGCAGACAGAGTCGCCAGATAACTTTTGGTTGCCGCCACAGCCCTTTCCGGCCCTGCCTTTAAAGGGACCACCTGATCGACAATATCCCCAATCGGCGCCTCCTCATCATTCACCAATGCCACGGTAAAGGCGCCACACTCCTTTGCCATACGTGCCTGGGCAAGGATATCCGGGCTGCGACCCGATTGAGATATCACCAGCACAAGCGCGCCTTCCAACTTCAGCTTTCGCCCATAAACACTGGAAACAGAGGGTGCCGCAGCAAAGGTAGGCGTCCCCGTTTCAATTTCAATCAGATACTTAGCAAAAACGCCGGCATGATCGGAGGACCCGCGTCCCACAATCATGACAAAGCGCGGGGGCTGCGCGCGCAGGCGTTCACCGAGGTACGCCATAATCCCTGCATTATTCTGTAGCTGCTCAGCAATTCTTGCCGGAGCCTCCCGAGCCTCGACTTCCATTAAGGTGGTAGCCATGCCGAACTCCACTCGCGATGATATTTTTGCGCGGCTTTGCGCCTTGCACAGGACAAAAAAACAGTGCTGCAACAACTAGTCTAAATGCTGGCCACACACAGGCCATACCTAATTAGCACTATGGTTTGCCATTAGCATATACCCCTGCCAGCAAGGTGCTGTATTCACTGTATGCACAATCTTTAAGGCGCCACATCACAGGCCAATAGTTCATCATCTATGCTTGGGATTGACCCATCGGCAGCGGCCGAACAATTTCCACAGGAAAGAGTCGATGGCAAAGCCAGCTGGTACGCCAACATTTGTTTTCTGGCGCAATGTCGCGCTAATTGTCACCCTTCTATTAATCAGTAGCTGCTCCAGTATTCAATTTGTCTACAACAACGTCGATTACTGGATACGCTGGAAGGCTAACGACTACGTTAATCTGGACAGGATACAGAAAGGCGAACTTCAAGCTGCATTACAAAGCTTCTTCCGGTGGCACCGGCAAACACAGCTACCCCGCTACGCCGATTTCCTCACCAATCTGGCAGACAGAGTTGATGAGGGCGGTTTGGAGAATCCTCAGTTGGAGCCTGTGGAGAAACAGGTTGAGCTGTTCCTAAATTCTGCCAGCGAAAATGCTTACAACTTACTATTGCCTATTGCCGCGCAGCTCAATGATGAGCAAGTTGATGAATTACAAGGCAATCTTCTGAAAGAAGATCAAAAAAAACTGAAGAAATGGCAGCAGTCCCCAGAAAAAATCCGGCGTAAACGGGACAAGCAGATCCGCAAGGAAAGCGTCCGGTGGCTTGGCAGCCTGACAGAAGAACAAAAAAACCTGATTGCGGCTATGGTATCCAAGATGGAATACAACCCCATGCAACGCAGTGAGCAAAGGCTACTCTGGCAAGCAAAAGCCATGGAGTTATTGCGAACAAAGCCGACGGATTATCTGGACAAACTGCGTAGCCTACTCCTGAATCCAGAGCAGCTCTGGTCGCCACAATATCAACAGGCACAAGAGAAACGCAAACAGCAAGCACGTGAGTTGGCCAAGCAAATATTATTAAGTACCAGCCCAGCGCAAAGAAGTCACCTCAGCAATACATTGAGAGAATATGCACAAGACTTCCGCACCCTCGCCAGTCAATAGCATCCCCCCCTAATAACAGCCCCAATTCCTAGAACCAAAGTAGATTCAAAAGAAACTATTCATTCTGTGCCTAAACAGGGCTGACGAATCTGCATATAGGCTGCTAAGCTCGCCAACTCCAGTGACCTGCCAGGGGAAATTACGTGCATATTGAATCCGCTAATAGCGCCCAACTTACGGAATGGGAAAAGGAATTAAGCGCCCACTACGAACGCATTTGCCAACATGAACTGAACTTGGATATTACCCGGGGCAAACCTTCAGCGGAACAACTGAACTTATCCGATAAGCTTGATGGGATTCTCTCTGCCGATTACCGTGCCGCCGATGGCACTGACACTCGTAATTATGGTGGCCTGATTGGCCTCACCTGTGCGCGTGAGCTGGGTGCTGACATGTTGCAGGTACCCACAGAGGAGGTTATCGCCTGTGGTAACAGTTCCCTCACTCTGATGTATCACGCAGTTATGACCGGCTACCTATTCGGCTTTGCCGGCACCACTCCCTGGAGGGAACTAAAAGAGCCCAAATTTCTATGCCCAGTACCTGGCTACGATCGTCACTTTACAATTTGTGAGCAACTTGGCATTGGCATGATTAATATCCCCATGGGGGAGGGAGGGCCCGATATGGATGCCGTGGAAAAACATGTCAAGGAAGATGGCGATATAATCGGCATCTGGTGCGTTCCCAAGTACTCCAACCCCACAGGCATTACTTACAGCCCAGAAACCGTCGAGCGCTTGGCACAATTGGGACATATCGCAAACCCTGGTTTTCGTATTTTCTGGGACAATGCCTATTCAGTGCACGATCTCGGTCACTATGTGGGCCTCCCCAGCATCCGTTCTGCAACTCTGGAAAATGACACCGTAGATTCTGTATTGCAGTTTGCTTCCACCTCCAAAGTGACCCACGCGGGATCTGGGGTCGCGTTTGTCAGTGCGAGTAGCGCCAACCTGAATTCTTTAAAACAGCAGATGCAGGCTATGACCATCGGCCCAGACAAGGTAAGTCAGCTACGCCACTCCCGATTTTTTGCCGAGCACACGACCTTAAAAGACCATATGCATAAACATGCTGATATTCTCAAACCTAAGTTTGAGTGTGTGCTGGAACACCTGCAAAATGGACTCGGCGATACCGACCTTGGTCGATGGGAAAAGCCCGAGGGTGGTTACTTTGTTTCTTTCAATACCCGCCCGGGTTGTGCAAAAGCGGTGGTAAAACTGGCTGCCGATGCCGGAGTCAAACTTACACCAGCAGGCGCCACCTTCCCCTACGGAAAGGATCCTGAAGACAGCAATATCCGTATTGCACCAAGCTTCCCCCCTCTGGACGAACTCGACACCGCCATGGCTGTATTTGTTCTCTGTGTAAAACTTGCGAGCATACGACAACAGTTGCAGAAACTGGCTTAACCCTTAAATACAGCTACGTAGAAAATACCAATAAAAAGGCGGCCAATAGGGCCGCCTTTTTATTGAGGAATTAAATCAGCTAGCCAAATATCGTTTAGCGAATTTCTCGTCAACCAAATGAAGGTCCACCACCACAAGTCCATCAACAGAATCACAGAATTCCGGGTCAATATTGAAAGCGTGAAAACTGGTTCCGCCCGGTTTGGTCAAGGCAGCATATTTTTTAAAAAGAGGTGGCAAAACCACCCCCTCTTCACGTAGCACCTGCTTTAGCTGGCGCATGTCCAAAACAGAATCCCCCGAAAGATCAGGCAGGGGTTCACCAGCCTGTAAGAAAGGCAATCGAGCATCACCGAGAGGATTCTCTGGGGAAAAATAATGGGAAAAATAGCGCACAATTGCGGACTTGGCACGCACCGAAAATGTTCCCGGCATTGATACCGGTCCGAAAAGATAACGCACTTTACTGCGCAACACCCACTGGCCGATCGCGGTCCACAGTAAATCGAGGCCGCGCCCGCGCCAATATTGAGGTAGCAGAAAACTGCGTCCCAACTCTGCCGACCCAGGCAGGCATTGACTGGGTGGCAGAGGGTAATTGAACAGAGTGCTGCTATAAATTTCACTCTCGCCCAGAGACTCTGTACTTGCTATGCGATAGGCCCCTGCAATTACCTGATACTCATGGTCCCATAAAAGCAGATGATCGTAGTGAGCATCAAAGCAATCCCAATCCCGGCTTTGCCCCGTACCCTCACCCACGGAACGGAAAGCTACCTCACGCACCCTTGCCAACTCTCGCATCACTGGACAATCTGCCCTCTGCCGGTAAAGACGTACAGAAAACGCTCCCTGTTCGGCCAACACCTCACAGTTATCAATTACATGCGCCACCTCCGACTGAGATTCAGCCGGCGCAATCAATTCTGGACCAAGAGGTGCCGGCGAACTCTGCAGTTTGTAAACATGCTTTCGCCAAAGTGCCGCCTGGGCCCGAGGGGTCAGCGGCCAGCTGCGGAAATGCTCCGCCTCAAGCGGATGGCCAATCCGTATATCAATACCGCGTCTCTCCTGCTTAAACATTTCCCGGATCAACCAGAGTGTTGAAAGAGGTTTATTCAGCATGGACAGACCGTAAAACCACCAGGAATTTCTGCCGAGTACCTGTACAGGAAGAATTGGTGCATTGACTCTTTCGGCGAAGCGCACGAAGCCCGGATTCCACCGACCGTCACGCACCCCCTGCGGGCTAAAGCGCGATACTTCCCCGGCGGGAAAAATAATAATCGCCCCCCCTTCTTCCAGGTACTCATAAATTCCCTGCACATCTGCACGGCGGGTGCGTCCACGGAAATTATCCACAGGCAGGAAATAGGGGCGTAACGGTTTTATATTCCACAGCAACTGACTTGCCACCGCACGGACATCCTTGCGCACCCGGGCCACCATATCAATCAGAGCGAGCCCATCGAGACTGCCCAGCGGGTGGTTGGCTACGATAACCAGCGGTCCATTGACCGGAATCCTTTCCAGCTCAGAGGGATTCAGTTCATAGCGAAAATCCAATTCACTAAAGAGCTGCCGAATAAAATCAAGCCCTCCCAGATGTGGATAGTTTCGACCAAACTCCACAATCCGCTCTTCACAACAGATTTTTTTCAGAGTTGCGGAGACAATTTTACGGGTTGGTTTTTGCGGCGCAGCGCTATACCAAGCATTTTTTTGTAGGAGTGCTTCCAATTGGATCATGCTGCCACCACCTCCGTCATTATGCTGGCAATTTTTGGTGCCCTGTACCAGTGCAACAACTCCAAGCTACCGTCGTGCTGTTCAATCACCGCGCTCATAGAGTCAACCCAGTCACCACAATTGGCATAAGTCACAATGCCCTCCCCGATCTTTTTTTCCCGTAGCGCGGGGCGATGGATATGTCCACAAATCACACCATCCACGCCACGATTTACCGCTGATATCGCGGCAATATCTTCGAAGTCGCTCATCATTTGCCTAGCCGCACCCACCCGGTTTTTTATCTGGCTGGCCAGGGACCACCAAGGCTTATCGAAGCGGCTGCGCCAGTAATTTATCCAACGATTAAAACGCAGCATCAGGTAATAACTGCGATCCCCAATGTGATAGCTCACCGGGTGCATTTTTATATGGTGTTCAAATTGATCCCCATGAGTGACCCAGTAACGGCGACCATTACAGGCCGTATGTACCCAGTCACGCTCTATACGGATATTGCCGAGGCGCTTACCTGACCAGCTGCGCATGGGTGCATCGTGGTTTCCGGGGATATAAATCACTTCCGGAATCTCATTACTCAACTCAGAGAGCATCCCCAATAACATGCTGGATGCCTGACACCAGGTGCCTCGCCCTTGGGACAGGGCATGCATATCAAAAATATCACCCACCAGATAAACCGTTTCGGCTCGATTTTGCGCCAGGAAATCCGCCAAACGATGGGGCTCACTGTCTCTACTACCCAAATGGACATCGGATATCCACAGCGCGCGGTAGCGATTGCTCATAGAAAGGTTCCAGCATTTGACCAGTTATTAGCTGCGATCAATTGCCTCTACCAACAGAATGGGAGTGAACTTCAGCTCATTTCCACTCAGCCAGGATTGCAGGCGATAGTTCGCAAGCTGCGATCAAGCAATGGAAATAAGGTCGCTGATCGCCCTGGCAATCACTTTGCAGCGATTTGATGACAGTCACGAGGATTTTTATTGAAGCTTATATTGCAGTGAAACCCGCTAGACTGCGAGGGCTTTAGGCGCCCGAATCAGCCTGGCCCAAGGCCCGCTGACTCGGTAAAAGGAGGGAAGATTATTCGGTGTCCTGGGGATGACGAATGGGCGGCGCAAAGGGGAATTTTGCAACTTTATCGCCTTTAACCTCGACAATTTTACCAGTTCCCTCTTTCTCCACTTCATCGATACGCACAATACTGTGCATCGGGATATAGGAGCGAGTTACCGAAGCAAATTCTGTTTTCAGCTTTTCTTCACTGGGGTCTACAACCAGCTGGGCCTTCTCCCCAAATACAAACTCTTCGACTTCGATAAAGCCGTACATATCACTCTGATAAATAGCCCGGGCATAGAGTTCATACACCTGGCTCTGGTTGTGGAAAATCACTTTATATATCGGGTTGGCCATAAGTTTCTCAGGATGGGGAATACCCCGAAGCTCGAAATTGTTCAGAAAGCGGGCAAAGCCCGAAAAAGCGCGCAAGAATAGCACAGGTTCTCAAGGGCTAATATAGCCATCTATGCAGTGCCTGGTCCTGTCGCTATAATGCCCCACCCGTTTAATTGACCAGTTTTTAATCAGGCACAATATGTCCGATACACCGGCTAAAAAGCTATACATCAAAACCCACGGCTGCCAAATGAATGAGTACGATTCCGCCAGGATGCGCGATCTGCTCGGCGAGTCACACGCCATGGTACCCACCGACGACCCTGAAGAGGCGGATGTGCTACTGGTCAATACCTGTTCTATTCGCGAGAAAGCCCAGGAAAAACTATTCCACCAGCTGGGTCGCTGGAGACGCCTCAAGGAAAAAAACCCCGAGCTGGTTATCGGCGTCGGAGGCTGTGTGGCCAGCCAGGAAGGCGAGGCAATCGCCAAGCGTGCGCCCTATGTCGACCTGATTTTCGGTCCGCAAACCCTGCATCGCCTGCCAGAGATGATGGAAACCAAAGAGCAGAAAAATGGCGTGGTCGTCGTAGATATCAGTTTCCCTGAAATCGAGAAATTTGACCGACTGCCCCAACCAGAAGCTGACGGCGCTACCGCCTTCGTCTCTATTATGGAAGGTTGTTCCAAGTACTGCACCTTCTGTGTGGTTCCCTATACCCGCGGAGAGGAAGTGAGCCGTCCAGTTACCGATGTACTGGAAGAGATTGCGCACCTGGCGGACCAGGGAGTACGCGAAGTCAACCTGCTGGGCCAGAATGTAAATGCCTATCGCGCCACTGGTGAAGACGGTCACGAGGTAGATTTTGCCGAGCTAATTACTTATGTAGCGGCAATCGATGGTATCGACCGTATTCGCTACACAACATCACACCCGGTTGAGTTCTCCGATGCCCTGATCGATGTGTATGCGCAGGTACCAGAACTGGTTAGCCACCTCCACCTTCCGGTGCAAAGTGGCTCAGACCGTATCCTGATGGCCATGAAACGCGGCCACACAGCTTTAGAATACAAGTCCAAGATCCGCCGCCTGAAAAAGATACGCCCGGATATCTGCCTGTCTTCTGACTTTATTGTCGGCTTCCCTGGTGAAACCGACAGGGACTTCGAAGCCACCATGAACCTGATCCAGGAGGTAGGCTTCGATATTTCCTTTAGCTTCATCTACTCTCCGCGCCCGGGTACGCCGGCAGCAGACTTGCCGGACGACACTCCAGAAGACCTGAAGAAAGAGCGCCTGCAGCTGCTGCAAAACCGTATCAACCAGCAAGCCGCAGCCATCGCCCGGCGTATGGTGGGCAATACTGAGCGGGTTCTGGTCACTGGCGTCTCCAAGAAAGACCCGGGACAATTGCAAGGGCGCACGGAAAATAACCGTGTAGTCAATTTCCGTGCCGATAACTTGGCATTGATCGGTAAGTTTGCCGATGTCGTAATCGAGGAGGCCTTGCCTAACTCATTACGTGGCACACTGGTCACTTCAGAATTGGAAGAGGCTCTGTTCTAAGCCACTACAGACAGCCTTACCATCGGCAAGATGCTTTTTAAAAACACATCTTGCCGCCAAACTGCCCCTTATAACCCGGCTAAATTACAAGACGTAATTAAAATCAGGTAAAGTTAGAACCTATTGGTAGCACTCAAGACTTTCCCATACGGGGAAAATGGGTATACCCTAGCAATGAACCCTACAGATTAAGGTGCCGGAAACCAATTTGGAAACTCATACCCTAGCTCACAGCATTACTCTCGAACCCAACGACGCCCGCCGTCTCGCAAATCTCTGCGGCCAATTTGACCAACATCTACGCCAAATTGAACAACGACTGGATATTGAGATCCGCAATCGTGGCAACCAATTTGCCATCTATGGCGAACCTAAGCCTGCCAAGGCTGCAGGTGAACTGCTGAGCTTTCTCTACAAGGAAACCGACTCCCAAAACCACCTTACGCCCGATGAGATTCACTTGGCCCTGCAGCAGGCAGGCGTCGAGGAACTGCTCAATAAAGGCGATGAGGAAGGTTCCTCAGAAGTCGACCAAGTAGTCTTAATTCGCACTAAGAAGTGTTCCGTGCGCCCGCGCGGGCTGAATCAACGCAAGTATGTGCATGCCGTTCAGTCCAATGATATCAATTTCGGCATAGGCCCAGCTGGCACCGGCAAGACCTACCTGGCAGTGGCCTGCGCAGTTGAGGCCCTGCTCAAGGACCAGGTAGAGCGCATTCTGCTGGTGCGCCCGGCGGTGGAAGCCGGGGAAAAACTGGGTTTTCTGCCTGGCGATTTAAGCCAGAAGGTAGACCCTTACTTGCGCCCCCTGTACGACGCTCTCTACGAGATGCTCGGCTTTGAGACGGTTGGCAAGCTTATCGAACGCAATGTGATCGAAGTAGCACCACTGGCCTATATGCGGGGACGCACCCTGAATAATGCCTTTGTCATTCTTGACGAAAGCCAGAACACCACTCGCGAGCAGATGAAGATGTTCCTGACGCGAATTGGTTTCGGTTCCACCGCAGTAATCACAGGGGACCCCAGCCAGGTAGATCTGCCCCGCGGTCAGGCATCGGGCCTGCGCCACGCTGTTGAAGTGCTCGGCAAAGTCAACGGTATCAGCTTTACTCATTTCGGCGCCAAAGACGTGGTACGCCACCCACTGGTTCAGCGTATTGTGGAAGCTTACGATATCCATGAGGCTGATCGGGAAATGGACGTCTCCAACAAGGCTGGCGAGAATGCCGCCTGAGGTTTCGTCGTACCCATATGATTGATTTAACTCTCGATGTACAGCGGGTCAGCCGCTGTACAGGCCTGCCCTCCGATGAAGATATTCGCGCCTGGATAATCACGGCACTGACCGACCACCGTGAAGAAGCGGAACTCGCTGTGCGTATTGTCGACGAAGAGGAGAGCCAGCAGCTCAACAGCCAGTATCGAGGTAAGGATAAACCGACCAACGTCTTATCCTTTCATACCGACTTTCCAGCGGAGCTGAATCTCCCCTTGTTGGGAGACCTTGTGATCTGTGCACCAGTTGTACAAATGGAAGCGGACCAACAAGGCAAATCGATCTCGGCGCACTGGGCACATATGCTGGTCCATGGCACACTGCACCTTCTGGGCTATGACCATATAGAAGACGCCGAGGCCGAGGTTATGGAACAGCTGGAGACAAAACTATTGACAGGGCTAGGCTATGCCGACCCCTATGCCCCTTTGGAAGAGGCGGGGTAACTACCCAGGCCCAGCCAAAGTTACCGATTAACTGTAATTAATTAGCAAGAGACGAGAGATACCCGGAGCATGGCCACTTCCATGACCACTGACGAGCCCCCAAGTAGTCACTCTTCAAACAAACCCCGATCGAGTGAAAAAAACTGGCTGGAAAAATTGTTCAGCGCATTTTCTGCTGAGCCAAAATCCCGCGATGAATTGCTGGATATTATTAAAGACGCAGCTGACAACCAGCTGGTCGATGCTGAGGCACTATCCATCATTGAGGGTGCCCTGGACGTTTCCAGCCAGCAGGTTCGGGAGATCATGATTCCCCGCTCGCAAATGGTGGTGGTGGGACTGGAGGACAAGCCTGAAACATTCTTGCCCAAAATTATTGAGTCAGGCCACTCCCGCTTCCCGGTTGTCGGTGAAAGCATTGACGATATCCGCGGAATTCTTCTGGCCAAGGACCTGCTGCCTTTACTCCTCAAAGGCGTCGGCGAATTCCAGCTCGAAGATATTATTCGCCCCGCCAATATTATTCCCGAAAGTAAACGCCTAAATATCCTGCTGCGCGAATTCCGCGAGAACCGGTACCATATGGCGGTCGTGATCGACGAATATGGCGGAGTCTCCGGCGTTGTCACGATTGAAGATATTCTTGAGGAAATTGTCGGTGAAATCGAAGATGAAACCGACGAAGAAGAAGCAGACAGCTTTATCCGTCGGGTTGGCGACAATGACTATATCGTTAAAGCGCTTACCCCTATTGAAGAGTTCAATGAATTTTTCGAATGCGAATTTAGCGATGAAGAATTCGATACGGTTGGCGGTTTGATTATGCAATCTTTCGGTCATTTACCTGGCCGCGATGAGGTCACCCGTTTAGGCGACTTTATGTTCAGGGTACTTTATGCAGACAGCCGGCAGATCCACCTACTGCGCGTAGCGCATATGCGCAAACCACCAGAAGAGGACTGACCCAGGACGCGACTCCTCGCAGACCACCGCCGGGAGAGGGCCAAAGACTGCGCTCCCCGCTCTGTGTTGGGGGTAGAGAGATTCGATCCGCTGGCACTTGTGTCCGGCATCAGCTAAGCGAATTTATGCGAAGATTACTTTTTCCTATCACCAGCGCCGCTGCCGGCGGCTTAATGACACTGTCGTTCGCCCCGTTTAATTACTGGGTATGCGGACTGCTGTCCCTGACCCTGCTTGCATGGGTTTACCTGCAAGCATCAGGGGGAAAGGTAATAAAGGGGCGTCGCGCCCTGTGGCTGGCGTTCTGTTTTGGCCTGGGGCTGTTTGCCAGCGGGGGCTCCTGGGTTTACGTTTCTATTACAAACTTCGGTAACGCCGACCCCCCATTAGGAGCGGCCCTTACCGGTGGATTCGTTGCCCTGATGGCGGCATTGCTGGCCGCTCCCTTCTATTTCCTTGGCCGTTTTACCGATAACAAATTCAGCTTTGCCCTGGCCTTTGCCGCCCTCTGGTTTATCAGCGAGTGGTTCCGCAGCTGGATGTTCACCGGATTTCCCTGGTTATTCTCTGGTTATGCACATCTGGAAACCTGGTTGTCGGGCTGGGCCCCGGTACTGAGTGTTTACGGCGTCGGTTTAATACTCGCGTTCAGCGCAGCAGTACTCGCCCTGGCAGTCAATGGTCGTTTGGTGCCTCTCAAACAACGCAGCCATATAGCATTGCTCGGTGCCGCGCTAATTACCTGGCCAATAGGTGCCACCCTGGCCAATGTAGAATGGACTCGCCCTGAAGGCGGAATTATCACAGTCGGCCTGGTGCAGGCGAATATTCCACAGGAAAAGAAGTGGTTGCCCGAGTTTCGCGGTGAAACCATCAGCCGCTATCAAGACGGCACCCGTGCCCTGAGTGACAAAGATGTGGATGTGATTATCTGGCCTGAAGCCGCACTGCCCATGCTCTATGGCCAAGCTCCAAATCTAATGCGGGCATTACAGCGCAATGCAGAAAAAACCGGAATCGACCTGATCAGTGGAATTCTCTTTGACAGACGCGACCCCGACCAGAGTGGCAATGTCATACACAACTCAGCTGCAGTATATGGCCGGAACCCCAGTGTCTACCATAAACGTCACTTGGTACCTTTTGGTGAGTATGTCCCCCTGGAAGATTTTATCCGGGGTACCATCGAGTTTTTTAATTTGCCCACTTCCTTCATTAGCTCAGGGCCTGATGAGCAAAGCCCACTGAATGCCGGAGGGGCCAGCTGGGCACCATTAATTTGCTATGAGATCGTTTACCCACGTCTGGTAGCCAGTAGCGCCCTTTCCGCTCAGGTGCTACTCACCATTAGCAACGACGCCTGGTTTGGTGATTCCATCGGCCCATTGCAGCATATGCAAATGGCACAGATGCGAGCCCTGGAAACTGGTCGCTATCTGGTACGCGGCACCAATACCGGAATGACGGCAATAGTGAACCCCCGCGGGCAGATCCTTGAGCAGTTGCCACAATTTGAGCAAGCCAATATGACCGGTGACATTCGTGCCATGCGCGGCTCCACCCCATTTATGCTGACCGGGATCTCTATCGTATTTGCCCTGGCTTTGCCAATGTTGGCCTTGGCAATCATTCTACGTCGTAAGAAGGTCGTTAAGACCGGTAGCCCTATCACCGGTGAGGCCACTGACCAGTAAACCGACCCCAAATTCACTCTCTCAATCCCACGCCCAGATATTCTTCCTGGGCCAGGACCAACCCTACGGCCGCCAGCAGCACCGGGCTGCTATGCTGCATTCAAATTACCGGTAAAAATTTGGCAGGGATGCCTTTGTATGCATTGTTTAATCAGTGGTGGCACAGGCCTGATAGGCAGACTTTTTTGCCAACGCTGGCTCGCCCGCGGCGACACAATCACAGTTCTTAGCCGCCAGCCAGATAAGGTGCGCACACTCTGTGGGGAGGCGGTCGAAGCAATTAGTGAACCCGAAGAGGTTAAACACGCAGTTGATGTGGTAGTAAATTTGGCGGGCGAACCAATCTCCCGCCGTTGGAGTGAGAGGCGCAGAACCGAAATTCGCAACTCCCGATTAAAAACCACAGAGAAGTTAGTGCGCTGGGCCCTAACTCAGAGGAAACGTCCAGATTACTTCCTTTCCGGGTCAGCAATTGGTTACTACGGGGACCGTGGTGGCGAACTTCTTAGGGAGGACAGTCCTCCCGGAGGAGGGTTTTCTGCTCAATTATGTCGCGACTGGGAGGAGGCAACACTTCCCCTGCAAAGAGCAGGAATCTGTGTCGGGATCATCCGCACTGCTATTGTACTCTCCACCCGTGGCGGAGCCCTGCCACAGATGTTACCAGCTTTCCGCCTTGGTCTTGGTGGGCCCATGGGTTCCGGGGAACACTGGATGAGCTGGATTCACGAGGAGGATGAGGTGGGGTTAATGCTACATGCGATTGACAAGCACCTGTGCACAACATTCAATGCCAGTGCTCCCGAAGCGGTAACCAATAACAGCTTTTCCAGATTGCTGGCCAAACAGCTGCATCGTCCATCCTTTATGCGTTCGCCTGCGTGGTTGCTTAAAACACTCTTCGGAGATATGGCAGAGGAGCTGCTACTGGCCAGTGAGCGGGTGGAGCCGCGCACCGCTCTGGACAACGGCTACAGTTTCCAGTTTCCCACTTTGGAACAGGCCCTTGCCGACCTTCTGAACGGCGGCAATGCAGCCAATAGAGCGCAGGCTTAGGGCACAGCTTCAGGCAGCCGCCATACTGCTCTCCAACGCCTCCGATAGGTAGCGACGACTGGATTCGCTAGTTACCAAATCCCCGTGGCACTCCATTGGTGCGGACCCTACCCACTGGGCGTGCCATCGATACCACTGGGATTCACCGGCTCTCTCGCGCAGCTCGATAAACTCCACCTCTGATGGGTTAAAGCGGTACTCGCGGACAATTTGCCCGGCGAAGGTTTCAAAATTCTTGCTGAGCTGAGCGCCACTCTCCGCGCCGGCACTAAGAAATAATAGAGTTCGCCCATCCTGTTCTACGCGCTTGAAGCCAACCCAAACCGCTCGATTCAAGCGGTTGTGTAATTGGATGGGAGTAAAAGAAACCGGGATGCCCTTCATCTTAAGGTTATCTCGTTTATTGTTATGTTTGTAATCCACAGTCGCCATTCCATGTTAAAAAATAATCAGTGGGTTAGTCCTGTGGCGCCAGTCATCCTAAATCCGGTGCAACTAGCATTCAAGAGTACTTTCTCTTGCTCGACGCCTGTTACCTCTTATCCTGTAGGCCTCTGAAATTCCTTTGATATAAAAGTTCCTCAACATTTCCTGGTTGGCGGCAATGGCCTAATGCTGTACCACGCCTGCCCCAGTAATTCCCGCCAGTAAGTCTGTGTTTGCAACAGGGCTGCCGCACTGGGAACCCAGCGTAGCAAACCCTCCTGTGCCCGCGGCAACAATTCTTCAGCGCTGCCAACAGGAAGCGGCTGTACTTCTAAGCCGGCTTTATTGAACACAGCTGCTGCACGGGGCATATGCCACCAGTGGGTGACCAGGACAATACGTTTCACACCCGCTGCACGCAATATCTCAGCGCTGTTTACTGCATTCTCTGCGGTAGTACGACTGCAATCATCACGCCAACTCACAGAGCGAGCCAATTTTCCCTCCAGTAGGGACTCCATCATTTGAGACTCAGCCGCTCGCTCATTTCGATAGACACGCCCTCCGGAAACCAAAATTGGCACCCCCCCTGGCGCCTGTTCAGCAGCCCACAGAACACGCTCCAGGCTAGCGGCCGACAGACGTTCACTGCCCGATTCCCCGTTTCTATAGCGCCCACCACCCAGGATTATGACTGCCTCAGGAGAAAAACCGGCAAGGTCCGGTGCAGCCCCCAGGCGCTTTCCCAGCCAATTCGAAAAAGCCGGAGTGGCACTCATCCAGAGCACAACAAATGAAACCAGTGCCAGCGGTAGGGAAACTTTCCCCAGCAGGGATCCTTCAGGCAGAAATCGTAGTAAAAACGCCAGTACTAACCCCAACATAGGTGCCAAAGGTGGCATTAGCAGGTTGGTCATAAACGTATGAAATTCAATCAATATTCAAGACCGCCCTCTATTTGTCGAAAGCAACCATAGCCACAGCGGTGGCACGGTGTGATCTGTGTATTCTCTGGTGGGAGAGCGCGGTAGCCACACCCCAAGCACTGCAGCTCCTCATCAGCACCCACATATTCGCCAGCCAGGGCCCAGGGTTTTCCCTCACGAATACAGCGCATCAGGTTGGGCCAGGCCGTTTCCGTCGGGTCTGCCGCATTCAGCAGCCAATCGCCACTGCGCTCTTCCAATGTACGCAACTCGCCGCCAAGGCCTTGGAGATAATCAGAAGCACGATGAAGGTCATCCTTTAACCAGGCACGCAGGAAGGCGACTTTATTCGCGGTTAGGTCTTCAACTGCCAGCTCACCCTCAACCAGATTCTCCAGATCCTCGCGAAACTCATCGGCTAGATCATCCTTCGGCGGCAACTTTGGTTCCTTCGTCACGGTATCCCTCCTATAATCTCGCGTTTACGCATCCTAATGGATGCCCTGGAGACAGCAATTGATCGCGATCAATCCTATGGATTGCAGATCATAAGCAGTCCCATCCAATATATGTAACGGTTTCCCCGCAAATTTTTGATCACAGAGTATAGGTCCCCAATCGATGGAAGAGCAGTACAACCCCTCCGCAGTCGAAGCTTCTGCCCAGGAATTCTGGGAGGCAGAGAAAAGCTTCGAGGTTAAGGAAGACACCGGCAGGGAAAAATTCTACTGCCTGTCCATGTTCCCCTACCCTAGCGGCAAGCTGCACATGGGCCATGTGCGAAATTACACCATCACTGACGTAATCACCCGCTACCAACGAATGCAGGGTAAGAACGTATTGCACCCTATGGGCTGGGATGCTTTTGGTCTGCCTGCAGAAAATGCAGCGATCCAGAATAAGACTGCACCGGCCAAATGGACCTATGCCAATATCGATTACATGAAGGGCCAGTTGAAAGCACTTGGCTTTGGCTTTGACTGGTCCCGTGAACTAGCTACTTGTCAGCCTTCCTATTACCGCTGGGAACAATGGTTCTTCACCCGCCTGTATGAAAAAGGCCTGGTCTACAAGAAAAACTCCGCAGTGAACTGGTGCCCCCATGACCAGACGGTACTTGCCAATGAGCAAGTGGAAGATGGGGCCTGCTGGCGTTGTGGCACTACCGTAGAACGCCGCGAGCTAGCCCAGTGGTTTATCAAGATTACCGACTATGCGGAAGAACTGCTCGAGGATCTCGACAAATTGCCCGATTGGCCCGAGCAGGTGCGCACTATGCAGCGCAACTGGATCGGCAAGAGCCGAGGTGTGGAGCTGAGCTTCGCCCTGCCTGCAACTGTAGCCGGCATGGATCACTTCGACGTCTATACCACCCGCCCGGACACCTTAATGGGAGTTACTTATGTATCTCTCGCTGCCGAGCATCCTATCGCCCTGGAGATGGCGGAAAGTAATCCGAAACTGAGAGAGTTTATTGCTGAGTGCAAAAGACAATCCCTGTCCGAAGCCGACATGGCCACAATGGACAAGAAAGGAATGGATACCGGGCTGAAAGCGATTCACCCCATCACTGGTGAAGAAGTCTCCGTCTGGGTCGCCAACTATGTATTGATGGATTACGGTTCTGGAGCCGTAATGGCAGTTCCGGCACACGACCAGCGCGACTGGGAATTTGCCCATAAGTACCAACTACCAATGGTACAGGTAATTGAAGCTTCCGATAGCCAGCCTATTGACCTGGATAAAGAAGCCTATACAGAAAAAGGCAAGCTGGTGAACTCCGGTAGCTTTGATGGACTGGATTTCGAGAGTGCTTTTACCGCAATCTCCGAAGCACTCGTCGCTACCGGCAAAGGCCGGGTCACCACTAACTATCGTCTGCGCGATTGGGGCGTCTCCCGCCAACGCTACTGGGGTGCACCTATTCCCATGTTCAATTTAGCTGACGGAGGGGAAATTCCGGTTCCTGCGGACAAACTGCCGATTCTATTACCGGAAGATGTGGAGCTAGATGGTGTTCAATCACCCATTAAAGCTGACCCAGAGTGGCGCAAGGACGAGTTCAACGGCACTGCCGTAGAACGAGAAACCGATACCTTCGACACCTTCATGGAATCCAGCTGGTACTACGCGCGGTATACCTGCCCAGATTTTGAAGAGGGCATGTTGGATCCGGACCGCGCCAACTACTGGCTGCCTGTCGACCAGTATGTAGGCGGCATTGAGCACGCTATCCTGCACCTCCTCTACGCACGCTTCTTCCACAAGCTAATGCGCGATGAGGGGCTGGTAAACAGCGATGAACCTTTCAAGCAGTTGCTGTGTCAAGGTATGGTTTTAGCTGAGTCTTTTTATAAAGAGAAACACGGTCATAAAACCTGGATTAATCCAGCCGATGTGGATGTCGAGCGGGATGACAAGGGGAAACCCATCAAAGCCATTGAGCGTGCGACCGGCGAAGAGATTATTGCTGGTGGAGTAGTGAAAATGTCTAAGTCTAAGAACAATGGCATAGACCCGCACGCAGCAGTCGAGCAGTATGGCGCTGATACCGTACGTCTATTCACTATGTTCGCCGCTCCCCCTGAGCAGACCCTGGAATGGCATGACGCTGGAGTGGAGGGCGCCAGCCGCTTCCTGCGCAAGCTCTGGAAAACTGTTCACAGTCATGTCGCAGCGGGTTCAAGCGATGTAGAGATCGATCAACAATCTCTGAGTGACCAACAGCAGCAACTGCGCCGCAAGGCCCATGAAACCATCCAGAAAGTGGGTGATGACTACGGGCGCCGCCAAACTTTTAATACGGCTGTTGCCGCAGTTATGGAGCTGCTCAATGAAGTGGGTAAGTTAGCAGAACGGGATAATGAGCAGGGCCTCGCTGTAGAGCGGGAAGCACTACAAGCTGCCGTCTTACTGCTCGCACCAATTACCCCGCACATATGTCACCAATTGTGGCAAGTGCTGGGTAATTCCAGTGCATTGATTGATACGGCTTGGCCACAAGCGGATGAAAAGGCTCTTGTACGTTCAACCATTACACTGGTAGTCCAGGTCAATGGCAAAGTCCGTGCAAAACTGGATGCTCCGGCTGATGCGGATAAAGAGGGCTTGGAAAAAATGGCTCTGGAAAATGAAAACGTACAGAAGTTTATTGGTGATGCCACAGTACGCAAGGTCATTGTCGTACCAGGCAAACTGGTAAATATTGTTGCGAAATAGACTCGCAGCCCGAATGCCGGGAGCTATAAGCTCCCGGCTCACTCAGGCCTCACATACAGTTCAGGCCCGATTAAGCCAGGTAGTTTATGAAAAAAATCGCAAGACGAGTTATCTCCTTAATTGCCATTCTTGCCATTGCCAGTTGTGGCTGGCATTTACGCGGCACACCAAAGAACTTCCCTCCAGGCAGCACTATTTATATTTCCAGCGAAAACCCACGCAGTGATATTGCTGATGAACTCAGTCGCCTGCTCCACAACGGTGGTATTCCCGTTGCTGCAACTCCCATGGAAGCAGATTACGTAATGGTTATTAACAGGGAAATCGAACGCAAACTCACAGTTGCCGTAGACTCGGAGGGGCGCGCATCAGAATACGAACTGATCACCAGCGCTATCTATAGTGTTCGTACCGGTAGCGGTGAAGTCTTGCTAAACAAAGCCCAGGCAGATGTTTACCGTTCTCTTGAATGGGATGTATCTGAGATTGTGAGTAAGGGCGAAGAGGAACGCTTACTGCGTGCTGAAATGCGTCGCGAACTTATCAGCCGGATGATTGACCGACTGCGTCGAATTGATGTCAATGCCCCGCTGGAGGATAAAAGCTACTAAGTAGCTGTACAGTAATGCGTATCAACCCCCAGCAACTACTACAGAGTCTCAAAAAGGGGCTGGCCCCGGTTTATATTATTTCCGGAGATGAACCCCTGCTGGTCCAGGAGTGTTGTGACCAGGTTCGTAAGGCGGCGAAGAAGGTTGGCTTTGATGAGCGTGAGCTTCTCCATGCCGAGCACAACTTTGATTGGGGGCTTCTACTCGCCTCTGCTGGCAATATGTCGCTTTTTGCCGAGAAAAAGTTGATCGAAGTACGCGCACCTGGTGGAAAACCGGGGGACAAGGGCAGTAAGGCCCTTCAGGAATTCGCAGCCCTCGCCAGCCAGGACTTGGTTCTGCTTTTAATTCTACCCAAACTGGAAAGATCACAGCTCAACAGCAAGTGGGTAAAAGCACTGGAACAAGAAGGCGTACTAGTCCAGATCTGGCCAGTGCCTGCCCAGGAAATGCCACGTTGGATCAATCAGCGGCTTAGCGCTGCAGGACTGACTGCCGAACCCGAAGCAGTAAAAATTCTGGCAGAACGCGTGGAGGGCAACCTACTTGCCGCTAGCCAGGAGATAGAAAAGCTCAAGCTATTAAATAAGAGCGACACCACAATTACCGTCAGCTTACTGGAACATAGTGTTACCAGCTCCGCTCGCTATAGTGTATTTGACCTAATAGATAGAGCCTTGGCCAGTGAAGCCGATAAAGCAATAACAACTTTACAGGGATTACGCAGTGAAGGCATTGAAGCACCGGTAGTGCTTTGGGCCCTGGCACGGGAAATTCGCTCATTGCTGGAAATTGGGGAAAAGCTCAATCAGGGCCAACCACTGGCTCGCCTGGTGCGTATTCAAAAACGTCAGCCACTAATTCAATCCGCTCTTTCCCGGCTGGCGCCTCGCCAGCTTGAAACTCTGCTTTTACGCGCTCGCGCTATCGATACCGCCATCAAGGGTGGCACTGGACACCAATCACCCTGGACGGGCCTACTGGAGCTCACTTTAAACCTGAGTGGCCAGCGCAGCGTCTAGCTCTCGGTTTACCCTCACCTAACTACCAATCTATTTAATAAACAACCCCTGCCCCTAAAGGGGAGGGGTTGTTTAGGCGAACTAAAATCAGGGTTAGTTCTGAGTAATCGTAGCCATGTTGCTATCACCAATCTGATGAACACTGGCCATATTGAACTCGCTAGATTGAGTAACAAAAGTGGCGTTATTGTTACCAGACTGTCCCAAGTGGGCGCCATGCTCAAAGCCAGATTGAGACAGAACAATCATGTTGTCCCCGCCCATATCCTGGTGAACTTCTGCCAAGTTAAGCTCGCCAACCTGGTCAATATCAACCATGTTAGCTACGCCTTCACTGTAGCCGAAGGTAGAGTTAGCGCTACCAGACTGATCAATAGTCACCTGGTTCAAATCACCGGTCTGAGAAAACTCACTCCAGTTCATGTCACCATTTTGAACCAGGGCAGCAGTATTGCTGTTGCCGTATTGATACATGTCACCAATATTATTAGTGTCGTTCTGAGCGATAGTGGTTACGTTGTCATCGCCATACTGAGCTGCAACACTGGAGTTACCGATTCCATCCTGGGCAATGGTCGTAACGTTGTTAATACCCGCTTGGGACATATCCAGGTAGTTGTAATCTCCAGTTTGCACCAGATTTGCGGTATTTTCAGCACCGCTCTGGTAAGCGAAGCCCACGTTACCCTCACCAACTTGACCGCCCAGGAAGCCATCCGCCGATGGATACCAGGTGCTGCCCCAAACACTGTTTGAGTCGCCAACCTGGGTGCTCATAAACAGGTTGCCATCACCTTCCTGCTGCAAGAAAGCAGTATTGTCATTACCATCCTGTAAAGCATCCATGGTGTTATCATGGGAATTAGAGTACTGGTCCAGGTGCATTACGTTTTCACTGCCCATCTGGGTAGCAAATGCTGTGTTTCTGGCACCATCCCATTGGTGAATAACACCCTGGTTACCCTCTCCCTGCTGGAAAGTGTAGGCTTGTGAACCATCCTGGTTATTCTGGCTGGTAGTCGCATAGTTGCGATTTCCAACTTGGGTCTGGTCAATAAAGTTACTATCAGCAAATGACTGCTCGGTAGAAGCGAGATTGTCATTACCTTCCTGCCATTGATAAGCGGCATTATTGGTAGACTCGACTACCTGATAAATGTCAGCGGCATTATCGTTGCCAGCCTGCAGTTGATCACCGTAGTTACCATCAGCCATGGCCTGTCCAGCACCTACAAGCATTGCAATCGCGGCAGCAAGTGAAAGCTTTTTCATTTATGTTTCTCCCTCGGACTAAATAAACAAATACAAACAAAAAGAAAGCAGCGAGCTAGTCATACTGGACTACCTCCACCGCATGGTTGTCACCGAACTGCGCGACAAATCCAAATAGCCCATCACCGTTTTGAATGATGTTGGCTGAATTTCCATAACCAACTTGATTTATAAGGGCAATATTATCTATACCGTTCTGTATAGCAGTTGCTTGGTTGTAAGCCCCAGACTGTGAAATAGCCGCATAGTTATAGTCACCACTTTGGTGAACTACTGATTCATTGGACGAACCATCCTGAACCAGGAATACCTGGTTGTACTGACCTGTCTGTACTACTTCAGCTACGTTGTAGTCTCCTAACTGCGTTACTTCAGCCAGCTGTCCATTAATTGAATCATCCCGCTGAAGAAGTAGATCAAGTGCACCTTGCCCAGATAACAGTTCATCGTGACTATCGAGATCTCCAGCCCAGGACAATGTAATGGGCATTAAAACTAGAATCAGATAGAAAACAGCCGCCCTAATAGCAGTCACTCAGATTTCCTCAGTCAAATTAAATAAACTATATAAAGCTCATCTACTAAGGAAACTATAGGAATAATAAGAACAGGAATAAATCAGAAGAAAGCGTATTTTTCTATACAAAAATAAGCAGAAACGTAAAACTTTTGTATGATTAAGGAAAGATAAAAGCTATGAAACAGATAAAAATCTGCGAGAGCAACCAGGAGTCCCGTAAATTACACCAACTTACAGAAAAGTTCAACTCGCAAAAAAGCTGGCCACCTAACCACTTTTAATTCAGATAGATATTGCCAGCTTTTTGAATAATTAAATTATTATTAATCAACAATAATTACATTGTTTTCATGAGATCAGAGAATTTTCACCGGACTTTCAGAGTATTCATCCAAGATCGATGCAGGAAACTCACTACTATCCTGCAAAGCCCATAAATTTCCAGTAACCCCATTAGCAATAAGGTGAATCACGGCAGACTCGATAGCCGAAAGTACACAAAGCTGAGCAGGATCATTGGTCGTCATCCCAGCCTCAACCTCTAATAAACGTTTATATTCTACAAATGTGTAAATATCTCCTTGCACCTGCCGGGACAAAATCTTTTTACTGGTAAGCACGCTACTTAGTACACGACCCGTTCTTACATCGACAGCGCGCAAGTTTACTGTCACTTCATCAACACGGTACTGTGAAGAAAGGCCAATTCCAAAATACCTTGCCCCTGCTCCACCAGTTTTGATATTGGTGTCATAAGCGACAATCCCTCCTTCCAACATAATATTTGCTGACATCAAGGAGGGTAAATCAAAAGGAGGAACTGTATCTTCCTCTTTCAGTGCAGCACGAATTATCTTTCTCTCTGTCAGCAGGTTTTGCAGTCCTTCCCGCTCTAAAGTAACAAACCATCCTGATTCATTTAAGACCTGCACCAACATAGAAGCAGCGCCCTGAGTCACTGCAGTTGAAAACGAGCTTGATGGGGCCGGCCTGTACTGCCCTGTCTGGTCACTAAAACCATAAACTGCTACAACAATTTTCCCCCTGGGAGAGGGCAAATTGATCAAGTCGGCATAGGTGCTCATTCGATCTGTTAAAGTGGCCTTCTCATATCCTGGACCAAATAGAGCCTCACGGGTTTTCTGAAAAAAACTACAACCACTTATGAAAATAATAAATACTACAAGAAATATTCTAGGCAACATCACCACCACCCCTGAAATCCTCAAAAATGCCATCCAATGGCAGTATGGCTGTTAATTTCCCGGATCTAATCCTACTACGACAATCTCAGAAATTTCGCCGGTGACAGCATCTGTAATAGTTATTGTTAAAGTTCCATCCACATCAATTATATTTACAATAAAGTCATCGGTTACCAGAGTACCATCATTTCCATTACCTACATCGGTCAAGAGTTGAGACAACAATCTGGATTCCAAAGTATCAGTGAATCTATCTAGAGAGGAAGATTCTGAATAAGGTGACTTACCTGCTTTTGGATCTTTCTTACTATTCTGGGCACTCGCATTATTCAGTAGATAGTTACCATTTAATGGGTTGCCACCGAACGAGGGGTTAACCGGTGTGTAAATCAACTCAGTAGCATACCCTGCAAAAGGAATCATTAATATAAGCGTAAAGAGAGTAACTAAAAATCTTTTCATTAAATTTCATCCCCTGCCAAATCCAAATTTTGAGAGAACAACTCTTGCAGCCTCTGCTGTCGAATATTGTTATTTATTTGAGTTGCTGCTTGAGCAACAATCTCTCCAAAACGCCTTCGCCCAGGGTAGATCACAGTTCTAAAAACCTGTTTATTTTCATAGGTAACCCACACCACGCTACCCCACCTTGCTGAAGGTCGCTCATGAACGGTTAGGTTATAATCGAATTCCGTGAGGTTACTGGTGATATAAATAGAAAGAGAACGGGCAAATTCGTGACCAATACCGCTCACAGTACTGTCGATAACCAGCCCGGTAAGAAGGGAGTCCTCACCCTCTATTGACTCGAGCTCTTGCGACTGGACAAGTGGGGAGATTGAGATAAGCAGAATTAGGAGAGAAACTCTCTTAAAGCAGTAAAAATAGATACTCATTTTATAAGTTCTGGCTAGCCCAACTACTTGCTTCTAAGCGATTTTTACAGCCAATCTTTCTGTATATCTTATAAAGATGACTCTTAACCGTGTGCTCACTAACACATAAAACTTCTGCAATATTTGCATTGGTATGACACTCACATATCAACTGCAATATTTGCGTCTCACGCTGAGTGAGATTCGACGCTTTTTCCCGCCACTTTTTTGGCTTCCGGTGCTGACGTAAAAAATTATGCAGTACATCCCTGGGAAACCAGTATTCACCAGAAAAAATCCTGCCCAATCTTTCCATGATCACTTTGGGCTCACATTCCGAAGGCATCAAGCCAAGAACCTTCTCCCAGTGAAGAACAAAATCCAAATCAGTTGTATCCGCTACATTAATCAGAACAATACTGGGTGGATTGGAAATTGTATGAATGTCACGCAGAATCAGGTCCAGATCGGATGATGAGAGATCTGCGCAGTCCAGGAGAAGATATTCAGTGATAATTTCTTCAAGCGAAGAAATTGACAAACGCTGGAATATAGAACACTTAGTCCTAAACTCATCCTCTATACGCCCTGCAAAGATAGAGGATTGAAGATTAATAGAAGCCGTTAAAAAAGCTACTTCCGGCCCTTCGGATTCATGACCCGGAGTCACAACTTCAAGGCGTGCATAATCCTTATGCAAATTCATCTGGGTTCCCCCAACATGCGGTCCTTTTAAGATCTTACTTAATATCTGATTTGCTCTTATTTTCTATTTATTCTATGGCCGTCTTTCGCTGTGAGCTAAATCTATTCGATCAACTCCCTGCCTGCAACAAGAAGTGATCTAGATATCAAAATTTCAATCTTAAGTGTGCCAACATAAATTTAGAATGTCATTTTTACATACAAAGGTATTACATTTACAGCTGTAAACCACCTCATAGAACATCCTTTGGTATAGACTCAGGAGCCCACAAAAAATTCAACGAATATCGAGAAATTTGTACTGGTCCACAAAATTAATAGATTAATTTTGATAAAAAACAAATTTTTCTGATCTGAAGAATGTGAACAGTCACATATAATCCACGAAGCATCTTAAAATATAAATTAAATCGTTTAGTACTATTCAATTGATATTAAATAAAAGTCAAATGAGAAATAGAGCAAACGGTATTACTTTGAATAAAAGTCACAAAAAATATAAGTCTAAAAACACAGCCACAATTTTTTCTGAATTATCCGCAAACAGGTTCCGTATAAATAGTAATCAGTTTGAAGTTGATTTAACCTTAAATACAGACTTCCCAGTGTTAATAAAGCACTTGAAGCTGGGATGAATGTACCGATTAGACCAAGAAATAGGCTATATTCAGCCCAAACTGCATGGAATAAATTCATGAGCACCAGTATCCAACCCTCCGCACATGCATCCACTCATACAATCAATAATCAGGTTCCACCTCTTACGGGCCATAATTTATACGCGGGGGATCAAGCACTTAGAGAAGCAGTACATATCAATGGAGGACACTGGGCCGAGGAAGATTTACAGCGCTATGGAGAAGTATGTGGTCGCCCAGAAATGATTGAACGTGGTTACGCTGCCAATGAATTCAAGCCAATATTCGAAAGCCATGACCGTATCGGCAATCGTATAGATATAGTTCGTTACCATCCTTCATATCATCAATTAATGCAACTGGCACTCTCGGAAGGATTGCACTGTTCACCCTGGACGGATCCACGTCCGGGAGCGAACGTGGTAAGGGCAGCAAAGAACTATTTACAATGTCAGCTTGAAGCTGGTCATGGATGCCCAGTAACTATGACTTTTGCTTCTATACCGTCAATTCAACTCAACCCCATTGTTGCCGCTGAATGGGCCCCCAAAATATTAAGCAGAGGATATGACAACAGTAATCGCCCTTACTTTGAAAAGTCCTCTCTAACTATCGGGATGGGTATGACGGAAAAACAAGGCGGCTCTGATGTACGTGCTAATACCACGACCGCTATCCCTTTAGGGGATAACGTCTATGAGCTGCTCGGGCACAAGTGGTTTATGTCTGCTCCCATGTGCGACGGTTTTCTGATACTAGCCCAGGCACCCGGAGGGCTCTCCTGTTTTCTGGTACCCCGCTGGCGTCCAGATGGTAGTAAAAATCCCCTGGAAATCCAAAGGCTCAAAGTGAAAGCCGGTAATGTCTCCAATGCTTCTTCAGAAGTGGAGATGCGAGGTGCAATGGGTTGGTTGTTAGGAGAGGAAGGCCGAGGCGTAAACGCAATTATTAAGATGGTAGCCATCACTCGCTTCGATTGTATGGTCGGTTCTTCCGGAGGTCAGCGTCAAGCAGTTGTTCAGGCCATTTACCATGCCTCACAACGAAAAGCCTTTGGCCAAAAGTTGATTGACCACCCCCTAATGCGCAATGTGCTGGCGGACCTGCAATTAGAAGTTGAGGGATCCATTGCCTTAACTATGCGTATGGCAAGGGCTATGGATCAGGAGGACCAGGAGCACGAAAAAATGCTACTTCGTCTGGGAGCTGCGGTGGGAAAATACTGGATCTGCAAACGCAGTCCTCACCATGCCTATGAGGCTATGGAATGCCTGGGAGGAAATGGGGTCATCGAGAACTTTATTACTGCCCGCCTATACCGAGATGCTCCAATCAATGCTATCTGGGAAGGCTCTGGCAATATACAGGCTCTGGATGTCCTTCGGGCAATCACAAAAACACCCAGTGTAGTAAATCACTGGTTGGACGAAATGGCAGCCAGCACAGGTAAGAATAATTATTTTGATAAAGCACTAGATTCATTAAAGAAAGAATTGGCAGATTTAGATCAGTTTGAGTACCGAGCTCGCGCTATCGTAGATCAAATGGCAGTTACAATGCAGGCCCATCTACTTATTCAATCTGGTGATAAGGCAGTCAGTAGCGCTTTTATTCTATCAAGGTTGGAGGGCAAAGGCGGCCATAGCACTGGTAGCCTACCCAGGGGAGTCGATATAGAACAATTGCTCACACGCGGGAACCCACTTTCAGTATAAAAAATGAGCTATATATTAACTTAAACTGAAAACCCGGCATAACCGGGTTTTTTCTAATAAAAAATAAAGATCAGCTAAAAAAAACTATAGCGAAAGCCCAGTTGGCCACGAACCCCATAATACTCAACTTGCTTTGGCCTATCTTTATCACCAATATAATAAGTTAAAGGTTCATTCGTAAGGTTTAAGGCCTCAGCAAAAATAACTAAATTGTCCCCAATCGTATAATTTGCACTCATATCCAGGCTTGTGTAAGCACCGTAGTACTGGTCTTCATTTTTATTGCCACCATGCTCTTCAATATACTCTCCCTTATGGTTTTGAGCCAGGCGAATGGAGACAGTACCATCATCATAATAGATAGAGAGATTATGTAATAAATCAGCTTGACGGGAAATCGGCACCGCACCATCACGGCCCGGAATACGCATTTCTGAATCCAGCATAGTTAAATTTGTCGACAACCCGATATTTGAAAGAAATCCGGGAAGGAAATCCATTTTTCGCACCAGATTAAATTCCAATCCCCTCAGCCACGCATCTTCACCATTTTCCGGACTATAAATATCGACTCCTGACACTCCATTATATTCACCTTCTTTCACATCTTTAAAGATTGGATCTGTAATATCTTTATAAAATAAACCAGCAGATAAAATCCCCGAGTCATTAAAATAGTACTCATACATAAAGTCCAGATTCCAAGAGTAAGTAGGATCAAGATCTGGATTACCTCCTATAAACTCATTATCGTGCTCGGCATAGTACCCTCCCGGATTCAGATCACCAAAGTCCGGCCTGGCAAAGGTTCTGGTCAGCGCGAGCCTGATATTGCTATCCTCTGTGAGCGCATATTTTAGATGTGCCGATGGCAAAATGGATAAATACTCTTTATCACCATTAAACGGCACCAAATAGCCTTTATTAGCTTCATCGTTAACAAATACCTGGCTTTCCACCTTCGTTTGTGTCTGAGTGAGTCGTAATCCCATTACAAGAATGGCTCTATCTGAAAGCTCATAATTACCCATGCCATAAGCCGATAGGTGCCTCTCTGTTAGCTCAAAATTTCGCCCAAGAGCCCCTCCATTTTCAACTAGAGCTGATTCTTCGGGAATCAAAATGAATTTATCCCGGTTTTGGTTCCAAAAATTCTCCAATTGAGACATTGAAGCAACCTGAGAGAATTGGGAGTCATAGTTGATATCCAACTCTGATAGGAAATCATTTCTGCCAGGCTGATCAGACAAGGTAAAGTCAGAGAGAACTGGGGCAGGCCCATAGTTTTCCTCATCCCAAATGTAAAATGCATCGGAGAATTCAGACACCCGTTCCTTGTCCCGATATTTCATACCGAACTTTAACTCCAGCTCACTGGAAAACTGGGAAGAAAAGTCAAAAGTGGCTACCACTTTATCCTTTTCGTTGACATACACTTTATATAGTTCAACCCAAGATAGGCTGGACTGGGTTGGGTCCATTACAAAACCATCCGGGAGGTGAGTGGGTATATTTTCTGCTGGGTCAGTACCACCATCGATTTGGTTGTAAGCCAGCCCATCATCATCCAGGCCAACATAACCTACTTCCGTTTGATCAAAACGCATTACAAAATAAGAGCGATCATCTTTATTGGGTGTATTCCCATAGCGGAATTCATTATCATAGCTGGCTAAATTCCAATTCAGCTGCTTATCATCACCAAAAAAGTGCTCTCCACCAACTTCAACACCTTGCATACGAGTTATCAAAGTATTGTGGATATGCTGAAGTTCCATTCTATCTTTATCGAACCGCAACCTGTGCTTGTAATGTGTCTCCTCATCTTCTAATGTCCCATACAAACCACGAGCAAAAATCTTACCTCCTTCTTCCAATCGGTATTCAGTAGCAAGGTTTAACCCCAGGGTATCTCTGGTTCCGGTATAATCCCGCAGTTCCAATCGATATATTCCCTCCCCTTTACGGCGAGGCTCGTAGTTATCTGTTGCCCAATCCCTGCTCCAACCAGTTACATTGGCCAAAAATCCCCATTTACCACCTTCACTTCTATCCCCATAAAGAATGCTCATGGATTTAATATCACCGTCGGCTTTATCCGCATAGCCACCAGATAGGGATATATCCAAAGTGCGTTCTTCAGGGGCTGTACGAGTCACAAAATTAACATTGCCGCCAATAGAGTCACCTTCCTGATCCGCGGTAACAGCCTTAGAGACCTCAATACGTTCAATCAGCTCCGATGGAAAGAAATCAAATGCCGTAGCCCTGCTGGTAGTTTCCTCTTCTGCAGATGGCAAACGATGATCATTAAGGCTAGAAGAACTCCATTGGGACGGGAGGCCACGCACAGCGACAAACCGTCCTTCCCCCTGGTCACGCTCGATAGATACGCCTGCGACTCTTTGAACTGCCTCTGCGGCGTTACGATCCGGTAACTTTCCTATACCATCTGCCGATACCACATTAACAATCCGGTTGGATTCCCTCTGTAACTCCAGGGAACGTAACTCTGTCTCAAACATTCGTCCAAGCACAACAATCTCTTCTATTTCGCTATCATCCTGGACACTCTGCTTACTACTTTCTTGTGCATGAGCGTAATTTACTTGTCCCACCAGCAGAGTAATCGTTGCAGGCAATAATTTGACATAAATCATTTTACTTCCCCTGTATCAATCAAAAAATGATTGGCAAATTTTTATCGACACAAATTAACTTGCTCGATCATCAACATAAATCTGGACTAGACCAGAATCCTAAATTGCCGCTATGACGTTTGTATAACAAGTGTGTGAATATTCCCTGCGAATATATAAATGAAAAATTTTTACCATCTGGAATGGTTATTGAACTTAAAAAAGACTGTCACAAAAACGCAATCATAAGCACCTAAAATCTGGTCTAGACCAAATGGCAACTATCGATAAAATGGAAAAAACCAGTAAAAAACAGGAATCTGATTCCAGTGAAGATTTCAACAGTGAGCTTTTTTTGCTACTCTTTTCCGGAGTTGCTGCATTCTTCACTTATTTTTGTATGTATGCTTTCCGCAAGCCCTTTGCAGCAGCATCTTACGCCAACATTTCCGGCTGGGATTTCACTCTAGACTTTAAAACCGCACTTATAATTTCCCAAGTACTGGGTTATGCGTTTTCAAAAATTATCGGGATTAAGGTTGTCTCAGAGTTACGGCCATTGCAGCGGGGAAGAATACTGGTAATTCTAATTCTTTTCAGTCATCTGGCCTTGATAGCATTCGCATTGATCCCCGCTCCTTATAATGTTGTCATGCTTTTTTTTAATGGTCTCCCACTTGGAATGGTGTGGGGACTAGTATTCAGCTATTTAGAGGGGCGTCGTCTTACTGAAGCACTAGGCGCCATTTTATGTGTTAGCTTAATCGTCTCTTCAGGAGCCGTAAAAGCAGTAGCCGCATATCTAATGCTGGAATGGAAAGTCCCGGAAATCTGGATGCCTGCAACCGTGGGCTTATTATTTCTACCTGCACTGATTCTATCTACATTTACACTCAGTAGAATTCCCCAACCCAACAAAGCAGACATCCGTGCACGAAAACAAAGAGTACCAATGACGAATGAAATGCGTTGGACTTTCGTCAATGAAACGAATCTGGGATTGTTGGCTTTAATCATCGCTTATGTATTCCTAACGGCATTTCGTGACTTCTCTGATAATTTCGCTGCAGAGCTTTGGCAAGCTTTGGGTTATGGTCAAGCACCCCAGATCTTCCTTACCAGCACTCTACCCGTGGCACTGATAGTTTTAGCATCCCTGGCGCTACTTATTTTTGTACGTAACAACTATCGCGCATTGCAGCTAAACCAGCTATTAGTCGCGGCTGGGGGAGCAATCTGCATAACTTCAACTCTCGCATTTGAGTTAGATATTGTATCCGGGGCTGCCTGGATGATTGGGATCAATATCGGGCTCTATATAGGCTATGTTCCATTTAACTGTTTATTATTTGAACGTCTGGTCGCCTGCACCAAGAGCCTAGGTAACGCAGGATTTGTGATTTATCTGGCAGATAGTGCGGGTTATATCGGCAGCATTAGTGTCATGCTCTATAAGACTTTCGCGCAACCAAACCTAAACTGGTTACAGTTTACTCAGCAACTTTCCTATGCTACTGGTATTGCATGTATTTTGTTAATGCTGCTCTCACTTCTTTTCTTTCGCCGCTTGCACCGTAATTCTTCTTCACGGTTGAGGCTTATTACTTCTCCAGTGTAAAAAAGGCTATAGAGCAGTTATGAAATTTGATATTGCCATTGTCGGTGCCGGGATATTAGGCAGTTTTGCTGCTTACCATGCACTAAAATCCGGAAAAAAAGTGCTGTTAATTGAAGCCAGCACTAAGCCTCACGGAGCCACGGTACGCAATTTTGGCCAAGTAGTACCATCTGGTATGAATCTAAAACTATGGCGAAATCTGGGGCGACGATCGCTGGAACTTTATGGCGAGTTGGCGACAATAATGCCGGACGCACTCTGGCAGCATGGCTCTCTCTACGTGGCTTCTTCTTCAGAAGAGGCCAATCTACTAGAGGAAATGCATGAGATTAATCGTGAGACTAACTACGTTTCCAGGCTTCTTACCTCGACGCAGTGTCACAAGCAAATTAATTTACTAAAGCAGAGTTACTGCCATGGTGGCCTCTACTATCCACAGGAAATGAGTGCCGAAAGCTCCCTGCTAATGAAGTATTTTTGGAAACTACTTGAAGACACGAAAAATTTACATTTTAAAAAGGCATCTCCGGTAATAGCCGTAGAGGAAGTCAAAAATGGGGTCCAGCTTCGCTGCTCAACAGGTGAGTCTTTTATTTCAGAACAGGTAATGATTTGTTGTGGCCATCAACTTAGTCATTTATTTCCGCACTTATTACAAACAGAACAACTACGGCTTAGTAAATTGCAGATGTTGCGCACCCAACAAATCAAGGGAGTCAAAATACCAGGGAACCTGCTTACAGGTCTGACAATACGCCGCTATGAAGCATTTAAAAGTTGCCCTAATTATAAAAATCTACCGAAGCCCCATATTGATCCAAGCTATGGAAAATTTGGTATCCACCTTCTGTTTCGACAATCTGCCGATGGCAGCATCATCATTGGCGATTCTCATGAGTACTTTACTGCCCAGGACTCAGGCACTTTGAACTATGAAATATGTCAGGAAATCAACTCACTGATGGTAGCTGAAGCCAAGCGTATTCTTAATCTACCCCATTTAAATGTTGCCAGGATTTGGAATGGCTATTACAGCCAGGAAAGTAGCCAAGGCGTATTCCTAAAATCCGCAACAGAAAATATTCATTTAATAACCGGTATTGGAGGAAAAGGTATGACAACCGGACCAGCATTAATGGAACGGGTAGTGAAGGGTATTTTGGACAAGATCCCTCTAGATGAGTGCTTAATCGATGAGAGCTAATGTTGTCGATAAAATTAAACAGTTATTTTTGCAGTACGGGAATTTAACACTTGGAGAAAAATGCACGCAGCTACAGCATGCTACCCAGTGTGCCACCTTGGCGGAACTCTCTGGTATCTCCGATGAAATGACTGTTGCAGCGTTTCTTCATGATATCGGCCATCTCCACGCTATAAAGGAAAAAATACCCGGTACGGATACTGAAGGCTACAGTGCACATGACCTAATAGGTGCAGATTTACTCGAAAGGTGGGGTTTTTCCAATACAGTCACGAAGCCTATCGCCCTACATGTTCAAGCTAAAAGATTTTTAATGAGTACAGATAACATTTATGAGACACGGCTATCCGCAGCAAGCCACAAAACCCTAAAAAAACAAGGCAAAATAATGACAGATAAAGAAAAAGATAATTTTCTTAATACCCCCTTCGCCGAGGATGCTCTGCGTCTGCGCGAGTGGGATGATTCAGGAAAAGTGCCTGGTTTAGCCGTAGCTCCTTTGGATCACTGGCTAAAGATCTGCTCAAAGGTACTTAGTCGATAGATATTTTGCCGCTCAACTCCCTTATCAATTACCAAAAAGGAGATAATCCATGGAACCACTGCAACTTAAAGCTGCTATCCTCGACTGGGCCGGAACCTTAGTAGATTTTGGCTCCCGCGCCCCTTTACAAGCGTTTATGCAAATTTTTGCTGAGGCTGGAGTTACGGTCAGTGAAGAGCAAACCCGTATTCCAATGGGTACTGAGAAGAAAGAACATATTCGCCAGATGCTACAACAAAATTCCATTCAAACTGCCTGGCAAGTGGTTCATGGGCGCCCATCCCAGGAATCTGATATAGACGGACTATATCGCCGTCTGGCCCCGATACAGATTCAGGAAATCGATAGGCACAGCCAAATAATACCCGGAGCCGACAAACTATTTGTCCGCTTGCGTGAGCGTAATATACGTATTGGTAGCACCACAGGTTACAGTCGTATAATGATTGAGGGCATGCTGGCAAAAGCTCAACAACAAGGCCTAGAGCCCGACTGTGTTATTGCAGCAGATGAAGCTGTGGGCGCAAGACCAGGACCCGCAGCTGCATTAAAGAACGTCATTGAAATGGAAATCCCGTCTGTCAGCCAATGTGTCAAGATTGATGATACCGCCGCAGGCATTTATGAGGGGCGCAATGCCGGCATGTGGACAGTTGCAGTAGTACTTTCAGGAAATGCTTCGGGATTATCCCTGGGAAGTTGGCAAGCACTCTCGGAGGAAGAAAAAAGAAATCACAGTATTGGCGCTTATCAAAAACTTGAGAATTGCGGCGCTCATTATTTGATAGACGATATCAATAAGCTTGAACCCGTACTGGTCGATATCAATCGCCGACTGGCTCTTGGACAACGCCCCTGATAGGCTATCAAACTTCAGGAATACCAGTTTGGTAGCCCAGGCCTGAGACCGAGTTTTAGATCAAACCCAAGAGAAATACTGTGTCCTCCAGTTACGTAGAAATTAAATCACATATCCAACTGTTGATCGGTAATGGTCGCCTGGCCGCCAATCACAAGCTGCCCGCTGAGCGCGAGCTGGCGGAGCAGCTGCAAGTCACACGTATTACTTTACGAGATGGTTTAAACCGTCTTGAAGGTGAGGGACTGGTGTACCGACAAAATCGCAGAGGTTGGTTTGTTGCACCAGATCGATTTGTGATGAACCCGACACAAAAGGTAAATTTCAACTCCATGGCCCGACAACAGGGTTTTAGAGCAACCACCAAAGTACTTGGGGTCCGTAAGCTGACCGTAAGACACGATATTTATTCCGCCTTTAACGCCACTAAAAGTACCAGGTACTTTGAAATCCGAAGAGTCCGCTACCTGGACCAAAGGCCAGTCATGGTAGAAGAGAGTTATCTCTCATCAGAGTGTTTTCCTGAATTATCTGACTTCGATTTATCTGGATCTATTACCGAAATATTGCAAGATAATTATAGGGTAAATATCACTCACGAGCGTTGTAATATTCAGGTTGCGAACCTGGAGTTGCAATATGCAGAGCCATTGGGTATACCCGCTGGTGCTCCAGGCCTGAGAATCTTAAGACTTCGCTATGATTCTGCTGAATATCTGATTGATTATAATATTGAATACTGGCTACCCCACGCCATAGAAATGGAAGTAGCCACTAGATAGTACTTATTTTTTACCGCACCTAAAAAATTCCTTGCTCTTTAATTTTAATGAGGGAGATTGGTTAGTTGTTAGCTTTTAAATAGCTGTCTTTTCTTTGCAGTATCGCTGTAAAAATCCCTTCATTGGGATTTAATAGCTATCGTCTATTCTATCACAACTGGTCTAGACCAGAAAATCATTGAAAATACGGAATATTCGATATGAAGACACTTATCTCCTGCCTGTTGTTAATTTCGTTTGTTTCCAGTAACCAATTCGTTTTTGCCCAGAATAATAAAAAGGTACTTCTAATTGGCGTTGATGGGCTGCAGTACGAAAAGCTCAAGGATATAGACACCCCCAATTATGATCGATTAATTCTACACAAGGCTTATACCGGTGGTATCAGTGGCTCTCAAAGTCAACAGGACACTAAAAGTGGCCCCGGCTGGTCCACTATCCTTACAGGAGTTTGGGTTGACAAGCACCAAGTCACGTCCAATGACTCAGGCCTGGCAAATGCAGAATTCCCCAGTTTGTTCAAACGGATAAAGGAGGCTGATAATAGCCTTTGGGTGGGCAGCATATCCCATTGGAGCCCTATAAATACCAACTTTTTTACTACCGACCTGGCACAGGCTAACCTGGTTTTAAGTGGCCTCTCCGATGCGGATGTCACCACACGCGGCGTGCAGGAAATATCCTCAGGTCATGTGGATTTCCTTTTCCTGCACCTGGATGACCCCGATGGTGCCGGCCACAGCTCCTGTTTTGGCAATCACTATAACGAAAGCATTCGCACAAGTGACACTCAGCTGGGCGCTCTGTTAGATGCCGTAGATACACGTATTGCAAAAGGTGAAGAATGGTTAGTGCTTGTAACTACAGACCACGGCCGTGATTCTCGCGGCTGCGGGCATGGGGCACAAACTGCCAGCGAGAAAACAATTTTTATTGGCAGTAATTTGCCGTTAAATGCTGAGCACAGCGAGTTTATTGGAGATATCCACAATGGAGATTTCAAGGGAATTTATGGCCATGCTGCCCAAACCTCCATTGCACCAACGGTGTTGCGTTTTATGGATATTGAGCTGCAAACGAATTGGAAGCTGGATGGTAACCCACTGATTGGCAGCCCTGGAATACGTAAAATGATGGCTGCTGACAATAAGACAATTAAATGGTATTCCACAGATGGCGGACCCGTGGAGATTCACCAGAATGACCAGTTCATTGATGTCGTCGACGCTAGCGCACAAAGCTGGACCGACTATACAGAAGCACAGGGAGTCCTGGACTATGTATTCGTACATAAAGATACCCCAGTTGCTTTGCGTAAATCGGCCCTGGAAATTACTGCTGGTCTGGACTGGAGCAGTGCACGTGCTTACTATTTTCGCGGTGACGATCAATATGTACGCTACAATAAAACCCTGGACAAAGCCTCTAGCGGTTATCCGCGCACGACCAATAACAGTACATGGCCTGGCTTGGGCGACTATGCCCACCTGATTGTTGCTGCATTTAAAGCCAACAGTGACAAAGGCTATTTCTTCTTAAATGACGGGCGTTACCTGCGCTATGACCTCAATGAAGATCGGGTCGATTCCGGCTATCCCAAATTGGTGGACAACAATACTTGGCCTGGTTTGGCTACCTACGCGACAAAAATTCGCGCTGTCCTGAAATGGCCTAATAGCAAAGTTTATTTCTTTCTCAAAGACGGGAATTATTTACGCTATGACCTGGAAGAAGACCAACTTGACAGCGGCTACCCCCAACCTATCAATGACAGCAATTGGCCAGGACTCGGTCCTTATGCTACGGAGATTACCGCAGCCCACCAATGGAACACATTTCGTGCATATTTTTTCCTCAAAAACCAGCGCTATATACGCTACTCCATCACATCTGATCAAGCATACAGTGGGTATCCGAGAACAACAGATAATGAAACCTGGCCAGGCTTGATGACCCCCTGATTCACTACCAGGGCAAACGGCTACCATCCCAAAAAAACAGATTACCACTATCGGCGGGCGCCAGTTGTTGTAGTACATCCACAATACGCCCGGCACTCAGTGCCGGGCTGTATAATTTTCCCGGCGCCAGATTACCCTGGAAGGGTTTGGAAAGTGCTGTATCCGTAGTGCCCGGATGAATGGCCACCACACAACTGTTTTCCAATCGGCGCCCCCATTCAATAGACAGGTTTTTTACCAACATATTGAGTGACGCCTTGCCGATACGATAGCTATACCAGCCCCCCAACTCATTATCGCCGATACTACCCACCTTGGCAGACAGGGATACCCACAGCAGCGGCCGCTTGCGTTGTAATTTTCTATCCAGCGCCTGGGCCAGGTGCATATGAGTGAGGAGATTGATACGCATAGACTGTATCAACCAATCATCCTCACATTGCGCTAGAGATTTTTCCGGGCCATGAAATTCATCGTGCAACGATCCACAACAGTTAATTACCCAGTCAGGCGGAGAGGAAAATTCAGAAAGGAAGGTCTCGACAGCCCTGGTAGAGTGCTCGTCCGCGAGAGAGACTGTCAGGTGACGACGCTCGCCGGCGTGTCCAGGTACCCGATCTACTGTACCACGGCTCAAAGTCACCAAAGTAATATCGGGATAGCGCCGAACAATTTCGGCGCCGATCGCGCGAGCCAAACCGCCCGAGGCACCCGCCAGTAATACCATCCTTGGTTGATCAAACATACCGGCCTCCATGCCGGATAGCTCGTGTGGCTTTATTTTGCCTTTTTGCCGCCGGACTTTTTGTCTTTGTTTTCTGATTTCTCAGCGACTTCCTTGACTACACGCAGCATAGGTTCATCTGAGCGGAAAATCAGACCGTGAATCTCCGTAGTATTCTGCCCCTGCAACAACTGCTGCAAGTACTGCACTATCTGCTCAGAAATCTCCTGGCCAGGTACCAGAACAGGGATGCCCGGCGGATAAGGCACTATCTCATCGGCGCTGGTGCGACCGATAAGATTCTGTGTAGCCTCCACCCCATTGTCCATCAACGGCAACTCTTCCGTATCGGCAAAGTAGGCATCCGCCGGCAGACAGGTGAAGCGGGTAAACTCAGGCAGGCGGCGCGGAGTACCGACATGAATACGCTTGTGAGTATTCCCCGCCAGCTGCTTCAGTGCATGAATCAAGCGCAACAATTTACTCTCAGTACTGCCCAGAGTTACCAGTACTGTGATGGTATTGTAGGTGGTCTTTTCCACTTGAATACCGTATTGATCAAACAGCTTGATCTGCATCTCATTGCCCGAATAGCCGCTGCGGGAAATATCGATGGTTACCTTGGTGGGGTCCAGGCCGATATTGTCACCTGCTAGAGGCTCAGCAATCAGGTCATCGCGGGTGAGGGCTCGGAATACTCCGGTTTCATTGACTGCACGGCGAAGGGTTTCCACCATCTGCAGGCACTGCTTGAGACGCCCATATCCCTCCATCGCCATCTGCTTACGGGCAACATCGAGGCTGGCAATCATGGCGTATTGCGGGCTGGTAGACGCATGCATGTTCAGGTTTTCGCGGAAGCGGAATTCGTCGAAGTCCGGGTCCTGCACATGAATCATGCTGGCCTGGGAGAAAGCCGACAACATCTTATGGGTACTCTGGGTCACATAGTCGGCGCCACACTCAAGCGCGGTCGGGCGCAGCTCTGGGTGGAAGAAACCGTGGGCAAACCAGGCCTCATCGACCAGCACCTTGACACCGCGCTCATGGGCGTAATCGATAATAGGTTTCAAATCGTAGCGCAGACCATCGTAGGTACAGGAAGTGATAACCAATAAGCGCGCATCGCTATGTTCATCAAGCGCCGCCTCGATATCCGAGCGCTTCACCGGGCCATAAATGCCGAATTCAGGGTGCAGTACCGACTTCAGATAAACCGGCTCACA
This sequence comes from Microbulbifer variabilis, assembly GCF_052467165.1. Lineage (NCBI taxonomy): Bacteria > Pseudomonadati > Pseudomonadota > Gammaproteobacteria > Cellvibrionales > Microbulbiferaceae > Microbulbifer > Microbulbifer variabilis. The sequence continues at coordinate 785,324 of NZ_CP174301.1, read as the reverse complement.
GCGATTCATCACTATCGCATGGTGAACCGATTTGTGGCAGGCCTGGTCGACAATAATCTTGCCGCCGCCACCGAGTATCTGCTGAATCACGACCTTGTTGGCAGTGGAGGTGCCATTGGTCAGGAAAAAGGTATGGCGCGAACCAAACGCCTGGGCGGCAAGATCCTGTGCTTCCTGAATTACCGAGTGCGGTTCCAGCAGGCTGTCGAGTATCTGTACGGAAACAGACAAATCCGTATTGAATACATGCTCGCCCATAAAGCGGTAAAAGTCCCCAACCCAGGGGCTGTTGCGCAGGCTGTCACCACCGGAGTGACCAGGAGTATGCCAAGCGTCACGTGCGGAGAATACATATTCCTTCAGGGTATCGGCAAAAGGCGTGGAGGCGCGGCGGGCAATAAACGCCTGTACCAGGCGGAACATATGGTTGAAATTGCCCTCTCGGCGATCAAACAGCTCGTCAAAGCGGCGACGCAGGTTGGCGAGGGATTCTGCCCCCGCCTCACCAATTGGCGAGGTAGCACCGGCAACATCACTGTGGGCCACCAGGAAGATATTGAGTTGAGAGCGCAGAGCATGGATGCGGTCGGCCAACTGGTCGGCCTCTTGCAGGCCTTTAGCATCATTGCCACCATCCACTATAACCGCTTGTAAGCGATCTTCATCGCGCCCCAGGCGCTCTACATCTGCGGGGGCTACCGCTTCAAAGTGCAGTCCGAAAGGATTTTCATGGCGAGCGGCGGTGCTGTTCAGGGCACTGATCCAGTCCCCCGCCAATTTGCTGTCTGCACTCACCAGAGCGATATGACATTCCAGCTTCTGCGCGCTGTCATTCAGGTTGCCCAATTCAGGCATTTTCAATTCCAAGCCCATATTCTTATCCATCAGCATAGCCCGCAACTTGTTGCAGGCTGCCGCCTTAATTATTTAACTATTTGATTTTATTAACTTTTCTTAAGTCCTCCAGCTATGGCGGAGGATCTGGAATTTCGCGGCTAAAAAGCCAGGGGGCAAATATTAATGGAGCAGGCGCGGGATTTCCGCGACAGGGAAGCATTTGGCGAAATTCGCCAAATGCATGGTGACCGACCAGATCTATTGCCAAGGAAAAGTGGAAAGTTAGAACTTTGCGCTGCGCACACTGCCATCGAACTCCAGGCAGTCCCTGACTCTCTGCCGCTGTACCTCGGAAAGCTGATCCAGAGGGAAATACGCCATTTCAGAGTGCTCGTTTGACAGGGTGATATGCCTCCTGTCGGTAAAGCGGGCCCGAAAGATAAAAACGTGGGAGTTATAGACCTTGTGGTAATAAATACCACTCAGATAATCAATATCTACATCCCGCCCCAACTCCTCGCGACACTCCCGTCGCAGGGCTTCGTGGACTGTTTCACCTGGGTCCAGAGCCCCACCGGGCAGCCCCCAGCTACGATTGGCGTAGGTTGCCAGCAGCTGCAGGACTTCGCCCACTTCATTGGTAATCACCGCATGCGCACTGAGGCGGTAGCTGTCTTCGAACCCCATCGATCCCGTCCCTGGCCGTTAGAGGCTGTTAGAACCCCTGAGCCAGAGTGAAACCAAAGCCCAGGGTCTGTACAGACTCATCGTAGTCGATCAGGCTCTCACCATAGCCATTGAAATAACGGATATAACCATCCACCCGCTTTCCCAGTGGGAATCCCCAGGTCAGCTCAACAGCGCCACGATTATCTGAGCGCAAATTGTTGCGCACCATAATCGCGATAGAGTGGTCACCATCCCGATAGCGCCCACCCAATTCAAAATGACCGAGGTAGTGCTCAATATCCGGATTGTCATCATCCTCTCGCGCCTCCGGAATCCTATACCAGGGCTTAAGACCTATAGAAAAGTTATCCCGCTCAAAGATAAAGTTGGCATAAATTCGATTCCAACTGCGTGAGTAGGGCTCACTGCGTCCATTTGATTGATGATTAAAGGCAATCTGATTGGCGACGTTATGCCAGCCGAACAGGCTCCAGTCGTTGAGCCAGGTCAGGATTAACTCTGGCTCATGATTGGTCTCTCGGAATGGCGCCGAATCATCCGAGTTATAAGCCTGCCAAAAGCTGCGATTGGTGTAAGCCACACTCATGAAAGAGGCACTACCGAGAAAGCCACGCCAAACCGGTACCTGCACCGAGAGCTGGAACTGTACCTCGATATTATCCAGGTCGCGGTCCTCGTAATCGGTCACCCCCCCTGTCTCCGGGGAGGGATTGTAGGTGAAAGGCAAAATATAATTTGCCTTATGGGAGGCCAGGGTGAAAGGGTTACTGGCTGCATCTCGAATTGCCTGGGCCCGCCCTCCCAGCAGTACCTGATCGGTGGGAAGCTCCTCTGCATATTCCTCAACTACCGGATCTACCTCAAAGTAATCTTCCTCAATGCCCAACTGGGCACGCACTCTCTCGGCACAGAGTAGGCGTATTTCCCGTAGGGTGGTATCGGCAGAAGAGATAAGTAGCTGTTCTTGCAGGCACTGTTCATGCTCATGCTGCTGATCCAGCTCCTTAATCTCTACTTGGCGCTCCTCACCAATACTGGCCATGGCGGTATTCAATGGAAACTGGGCAACCACAAGCAGAGAGGCAAAAAATCTAACTCTATTGCGAGTGACGAATCTTAAAAAGGACAAAAGGCGCTCCCCCATTGGCACGCAGTAAAAGTGACGCAAGCTTACACTGGAGAACTGAAAAAATCCTGCCGCATTAGTTCCCGGATGCAAGTATAAAATCAGTATATTTTCCGATTTATTAATAACGGAAAGGAAATGTTAAGTCAGAAAATACCGGTAAAATAAGGAGTTGGGAGATGAATCAATATTAAGCACAGAAATAGGGCAAAAAGTTTACTCGGATACTTTATATGGATAGTCGCTATTCAAGCGACTGATAAAGCCATTCCATTCACCGCATGTTTCCGCAAACTCAGTCGGCGAAATTGCTCAACAAACCAGACTGGTCAGACATGGAGACCACTCGAGGTCTCTTAGGCGAACCTGCCATAGGCGACCCGTACTGGATGGCCAGTCGTAACCGACCAATAGACTGCGACTATCAACGTAGCAGTGCGCATCCCGCTCGGCTTCATCGCCCTGATAAATATAACCGCAAATATCTGGCCCCATATCCTGTGCACGCTGGCTGGCCAGATCTCCGGCCATAGTCCTAGCGCTGCGATGGCTGACCCTCGGTGACAGTAATTTCCCCCGCTGGGAAGGATCAACAATATCCGGAGAAACCACTTCCAAACCATCCTTGTGTTGTACAAGTGTCTTTAAGAGGGGCCCCATAAACACGCGCATCAGAGGAAATAACAGCCGAGACTCGCCCAGCAATTGGGCCTGCTGGGGGCCGTTAGGACCCTCCCAGGAAGCTTCAATCTCATCCCCTAAGCGAGGCGCATACCCCTGAGGACTGCTTAGACGATAATGAGCACTTACCTCATCCACCTCGTCGCGCCAGTGGACATGGCACTCACTTACCAGGCCGGCACAAAGTAGCGCTGAAACCTCTATTCCATAGCCCTGTTCACCTACCAGGCGTCGACTCACCAGGGTACGACGCCCCTCTGAATCGTGGCCCAATTGCCAGCTGTCCCGCACAGGCATTTCACGCCCGTCACAGCTGTAGTGATATCGACCTTGCGCAAGAGTAGAGTTCAAACGCATTGCAGATTTCCTCCCTGCTTACTGCAAGCACCAGACTGATAGTTCAGTACCCAAAAAGTATTGCACATGGAAGATTGACCACGAAGATTTTAGCGCCTGCTTGTGAGGGTTTCATCCTCTATAAAATAATAGCCCAGCGACCAAATATAAATTGGGCGACGTAATAACAAATAGTGAAACACCCACCTATAGGCTCCATAAGACAGTAAAACTGTATTCACAAGTGAAAACCGCAATTAATTTTAAGGGTAAAATTCACAACTCATGAATATCTTCAGGTTAACTGTGCATTACTATCACCTCTTTCTAACCCCCTTAAAAAACGAATAAGTATTCTGCATATAATTACAAAGCCTGAATAAGTAACTCCCTCCCTTTTCACTTCTTGTCCAATTCCGATTAATACAGGCCATTACAAACTGATCTCAATCGAATATTTGCAATGTAAATGTATTATTATGCTTTCATCGTTCCAAGAGAGCAGTCAAATAATATTTGGCATATCTAAATGCAACGCCAGAATTAATTGACGAAGTAGAAAGCAAAAAAAGTTAGCTTAACTCTCAGCAATGTTATTAGAAATAAGACAAATTGTTTTGATTATAAGTGGGTTACTTCTATGCCAACTTTCGCCTATCAATCCATTAACTCAAACGCGAGTACCAATCATGGGGTCAGTGCCTCCAACAGCCAGCATTTCACCCGTATGACTCACAACCATCAAGCCGCCAACCAGGATCGCTGGCACCTAATTATGCCAACGGCTGACGGTTTGGACCCTCATGTTCCAATTCACGGCCCAGCTCAGCTGGTCGCACAAGCACCACTCGGCTATATGGCTAAAGGCCAGCACAACAATGCACAATTTCTCAGTATGATTGAAGGTAAAGCTCGTCAGACTCACCAGCACCTGTATCGCTCACTGGGTCAGACCTGTGATCTTTTAGTGTATGGAGAAATGGACGGAGCCAATAGCGAATGGAGTTCCATGCAGCAACATGCTGGGGGGTTGGTGGGGTCGAGTTCTACAGGAAAGGCCTGTAACAGCTTCAGTGTTCACGCAGCCAATACCACTCAACATCAGATTCTCGGCTCTGGCATGGGCTGGATTGCAATCAGAAGCGGGAATGTGAATGCCGTGTTCGTGCATGTACCTAACAGTATTGCCAAGAAGGAAAGCGAATCAGTCATTTTCTATCGCAATATTAATAACCTTCTAATTCAGCAGGGTTATGGCGCTATTGACCTTGTTATGGGCGACACTAACCAGGGAAATGACAGTTTCACCCCCTGCGCACTTAGTGTGGCAACAGGCACACTATTTCGCGATGCACATACAGAGGACGAAGTAAATCCTTTTGATTCCTACCAGCGTAGTTTTACTGGTACCAACAGCACGGCCAGTAAAAAATATGACGTTGCCGCATACAATACCAAGACCATTCGAGTAATCAAGGTGGACTATATCTCACAGAGCACCCCGGTTAGCGTCAACGGTTCCGACATGGCAGCCGCGGTAACCGATCATATGGGAATTTTTATTGACGTTGCCAAGTGATAGTCAGAATAGATACCACAACGGGGAAAGAAAACTAAAACCAGGCTTATGATCGAATCTACCCTGCATTAAAAGATAGATTCGATCAAAAAAAACTCTATAAATTAAGCAACCGCAATCTGCTGGGCTTCAGGGGTAATCCACTTCATCAAATTGCCTGCTTGCTGATTGTCATACACCGCTTTGCCATGTAAGTCATTAACTACTTGTGCAGCTCGCCAGGCGGAAAGACTTAATTGCGGTTCCGCAATACCATGACTGGTACGGCCAGTGCCGAGGAAGTATAGGCGACGCTCACTATCATCCCCATTAAGCTTTGTTGCAAATGCATCATCAAGCAACAGGCGCCCTTCTGCATCCCTAGGAATACGCTCCTGTAGAGGAGCTAAACAGGCCGGAAGAGCCTCTCGTAAACCTGTGCACAAAATAACGATATCCGCATTTATCCACTCATTACCATCTGCATCACCCAGTAAGTGATTCTGTAATTGTAACTGGTAATCACCGCGACAGGACATATTCACTAATTCGCGATTGGGCATCAATGTCACTCGTTCGGAATCCTTCTCCAGATGCACGAGACGATAAAACAACTGATATAGCTCTTTGAGCGTGTCTGGAGAAATCCCATCGGATGCCAGTTTCTGTTCGGCAACAACCTCTTCACGGCGATGAGGGCTCAGCTGGCGGAATACCTCAACATATTCTGGGGTAAACCAATCATTTGTAAACGGTGTTTCATCCAGGGGCAGATAATTGCTGCGACGGGATACCCAAGTTACCTGCTGCGGGCGCCCCCAGTGTTTGCCAAGAAGATTTATTACCACTTCAGCACCAGTCTGACCACCACCAATCACGGCAACACGCTTGCCACTTACATCGGGGTTGCGCAAAGCTATTTCCAACGCATGGAAACAATTTTCAGAAAGGAATGGTCGGCTACACTCCGGGATATTTGGCTTTTTACCAGCCGCAACGCACAGATTCTTAGCAAGTATCTGTTCACGACCATTGGGCCCATGTACGTCCAGCTCAAAATAATCACCATTATCCACCACACTCTGAACACGGCTACTCATTTGGATACAATCCAGACGACGTGCAGCCCAAGCCAGGTAATCGGCAAATTCCCGGCGCATCACGGTACGTTGTTCTGCATGGAGAAAATCATAAAAGCGCTTGTTTTCCACTAAATATGCCAAAAAACTATAGGGGTTTGTAGGGTCAACCGGTGTTACCAGATCTTTTAAATAGGAAGTCTGCATCATGGCGCCCGGTAACATCAAACCCGGGTGCCAGGAAAATTCCGCTTTAGCGTCGAAGAAACGATGGCTCAGGAATTTATCCTGCATTAAAGCGGCAACGGCCAGGTTAAAAGGACCGGCCCCGATACCGGCAAGATCTAGGAAATTACTCATGATTAGGCCTCTAAAGCGGAAGCGGTTTCTGTTTGTGATTTGGGTTGTTGGGACTCTTGCTCAGCGAGCCAAAGAGGGTTGTGCAGGTCACCACCGACGATGGGGACCGGGCGCTCAGCGCTGTCATCATAGCCCTGCCGCAAGCGCACACGATTAATACAAACACGCTCGATGTGAGGGCGGAATAAATTAAACAGCTGGAAACGTTTCGCCATGTGAGCACTGTGCTGTTGCGCAGATTCCTGATAACGGCGCAGTACCCGAGCCAAAATTGCGTAGAATTCCAGCTCTTCCAATCCGACCTCTATCATTAATTGAGCGGACAGGTATCGCAATACTGTTACGAAGTGACCAGTGAACAGATCGTGAATAATGTAATTGGGTGGTAGCTGGTCGAGTGCTTGCACCGCTGCTTCCGGTAAATCTGCACGCTCAGGAAACTCCCCTTCGGCGAGACGCAGATCCCCTTGAAAATCCTTCAAGAGGACACGCACCACTTTATTATTACGCAACACCAACGTCAGGTTTTGCGAATGAGCCACCAAGCCTATGCCATAGCAACTCAGTAAATGATAAAGAGGCACTACCGTCGCCTCGAACAAATGCTCAAGCCATGCATGAGCAGAGAGACCGGAAGCTTTTATCAGAGCCACAGCTACAGATTTACCGCTGGCATCTTTCTGCAGTAAGGCAGCCATTAAAAGATGGCGCTCTCCCTCTGCACATAGTCCAGCTGGACTCTGCCGCCAGGTGGCCCCGAGCAACTCCTTGTAGCGATAAGGAGTTCCATCAATTAACTCATGATGAAAGTGCGGTACGTGCAACCCCGCCACTTCCTGTAAAACTCCTGTGCCACGAGATTGTAATTCGCCATCGCGTTCACAAAGCTGCTGCATCCATTCGGATAGCCCTGGACCGCAGCGCATAAATTTACCCGGAATTCCGCGGTAACAAGAAGTATTTAAAACCGTCAGTGGTAACTTTACATGCAGGGCTCGAGGGCGATCCAGATTCGACAGGGTACGCAGTGATACTTGTGGCAAGTACTGGTCACCAAATTCTCCAAGTAATACTAAATCGCCACGAAAAATCTGTTGTGCATAGTGTTGGCGAATATGATGTTGCCACTGCCAAGGGTGCACTGGTAGTGGCAAAAATGCTTGCCAATCGATACCTTGCTTGCGGCACACTTCAGACAGCTGCTTCAGTTGTATTTCATTAAGGCTCTCTGCCAATAAATCTGGCCAGTCCCAGGAATCATTATTTCCACTAACAACCAGCTCCCGCCGGACCGCAAGCCATAATAATCGAACACCCTGGGAAGCCTCTGTACCATAAGCATTAAACTCTTGTGCCCCCCAACCGATACGCCCTTTATTCACCATCGCTTTAGGATGACCATCCAGCAGGCATTGCAACTGTTCATCAGGCAATTTTGCCAGAGCTTGGGCATTTAATTTTTCGCGTTTTTGTAATAGAGCAACATCGGCAACCAGAGTATTGGCAAGTTCTTGTAATAGATTACCCAGAGTACTGGACGAGGCCTCCAAATCCTGAGCGGCATCAATAAAAAATTGTGCCGCATCATCGGCGGGCTTCACTTCTGTATCCCGTACACGTTCAATGTCACATGGATCTATTAATAGCCAATCCCAGATGGTCAACTTGCCCTTGAAGCGATAAACAACCCCTGAGGAGAGGTGTACAGAATATCGACCATCTGTTTCTACTACAGCACTGAGCGCCTGCTCATAGCAAAGCTCAGCCAGTGACTTTACCAATAGAGCTGTATTTGCCAGCTTCCAGTGTTTGTCCCCGCTCATACTCCCCCCATGCTCCGAAAAAAATCTTTCCGCTTACACATCACCAACGTGGCGCGTTTGTGCGGAAAATCAAACTCTTTAATTTTTTTCCAGCTAAAAGTTCCGTTGATATATTTAAGCAACGCCCGGTTATCCGCCCGTGGTTCTCCAACCAAATTTTCAGTCCGTGTATCATCAAGGAACATAAAATGGGAAATACCATTAAACCAGGCATAGGCAAAACGCTTGCCTAAATAACGCAGGTCACCAACCAGCATATGTGAACCACGATCGAATGGCTGGCAATCGTAGTAGGGCGCAATACGATCTTCGAGGGCCCAATAAACTTCAAAATAGGCGAAGGGTTCATCGTCAAAACAAGCGATCAAAGGGTATTTATGAGGATCCTCAATAACAGTATCGATAAACTGCCGCTGCTTGTCTGCATCACCCTCCTCTTCCCAAAATTGGGCTACACGTCTCTGGTTCATCCAGCCGGTAAAGCGCTCCAAATCTTTCTGAGGGTCTAAGTGGCGCAAGCTAAAATCCATTCCCAGGGAGTGGAAATAACGTCGATAGACTTCCCCTTTTGGTGGTACCGCACGGAGTGGATGGCGAACTCCCTGCTCATTCTTCACCCACTGCAGAGGAAATTTTCCAGCGTTATTTCCACAATACCAAAGCTCCGCACGCTGATAAAAACCACTGCGGGAAACCCGGCTTGCCACTGTATCTGTTTCAACGATATCTATGTTTTGTAACGCCGGGTTCAGTGCAAAGAGCCAATCAAACCATAGGTCTAATTCCACGAGCTGCGCATTACCGTGTGTTAAAATAATTCGTGCGCAATCCCGCCCTGGAATGTATTCAATTTGGAAGTAATCTTTCCCATTAAATTGACAACAATATCCACCAGGAGCAATTTGCCAAGAGCGTCCATCAGGAAGCTGACCATGCTCCTCCAGGGACTGTTCAGGCACAGCTGTTAAACTGGTCATAAATCTATCCTTGCAGTTTTTTTACACATATTAATCAGGCTTCTTCAGCTGTAAGCTCTACTGCCGATATCAGGGGATTCGCCATCTTGTGATAGATAGAAAGCGGGTCTTCGGTCGTGGTCTCATTCATCCCGATAACCGCACATTGGAAATTGCCCTTGGCCCAGATCTCAGGTGAATTGAGCAGGTACTCCAGGCAACTACTATCTCTTCGCTGACCTTCATGTAGCAATAGAAGGCGTTGACGCAACTGACGCAATAATTCCCGCTCAGTGATTAAGCCCGCAGCGGAAAGGGCGCAAATCAAACCGAAACAACTATTGACGATGAGATAGTAAACAAACAGTCGATTCGCCATTTGCTCATCAATTACATTTTCACTACCCTGCGCCAAATTGGGCAGATAAGGTTTAAGAAGTTGCTCCCCCAAACGGCTATAACCACTGCCCTGGCAATCTCTGAAATAACCAGCAACAGGCAGGGGACCTTCAAACGACAGGATCAAGTTTTGCTGGTGGGCACCAAACAAAATTCCGAAATCGGCCTGGGCAATCAATAAAGGTTCTATTACTGCATCGAGGAAGGCGTTAAACCAGCGTTTAGTGGCTGCCTCAATAGAAATACTCTCCTCATCGGCAAGACACTGAACTAATTGCGCGGCTCTGCAAGGAGATCCGTCTGGGTGATCCTGTGTCAAAGTAGCCAACAAGCAAGTATTTTCTGCTGATTCACCAAGGAAAGGATTTTCCCGGAACATAACCAGGCTTTCTATAATTTGCTTACCATCAATGTCGGCAAGCATCAGGTAGGCTGGCTCTGCCAATACCTGAAATCTCGGATAGCGGTTGGCAAATTCCTGTCCTACCGGTGTACCCCTTACCTTCAGCACTTCAAGTCCGCGAACCATTTCTTTCGGCTGCAGGGTGCGCACGGAGTTGGTTAACCGCAAACTGAGAGAGAATTTAAGCATATATGGGCTATTGCCACTGTAAATTGCGCGCAGAGAGGAAGTTGCTCGCCAGGATTCACTACCCTCACCCAGCTCTACAATTTTTCCAGCCTCAAGTAATTCCACAACACTCTGGACTTCACACAATTTTCGCCACTGCCAAGGATGTGCGGGAAAAGCGACAAACCCTTCGGGCGCTACGGGGCCACCATCTACTCCACGCACCAAGTCGGCGAACTGTACTTCACTAATTTCAGCGCCACTGGCCCCCTGCAAAAATTGAGGATCAACCCCCAGCCATACCAGGGCAAAGCGATTATTAAATTCCGGTGCGTAGCACTCGGCATCTTTATCGGTAAATGGGTCTCGGCTTTTCGGGGTTGGATGTATGGAGTGGCCACATAAAAGCGCCTGTTCTGCCTCGGCAAAACTGAGGGGTAAGGAAAATAACTTTTCTGTATCGGCACTACGTGCAACCAGTGCCTGGGTCATATTTTTTACACTGGACGCAACTCGGCGAGTAAATTGGGTTCGGGATTCCACAGTGGCGCCAGGAAAAAATGAGAAGTCCTGGGCGACCAACTCTGCAGCCTCGGCCATCTCAATCACCTTGCTGCTCCCATCATTCGCTCGCCATACCATGGGCAGAGCGAACTGGTGCCTACCACACTCACTGTGATAGGAAATGTTCAACCAAAGCTCGGCGCTAGATGCCGGCAGGGGAATACTTACTGCTGGAAGACCGATTCCATCCGGAAGTTGTTCACCCTCCTGCATGTGCCATGTGCCGCAACCCGTTTCTCTCAACAGCGCATTAAAGAAACAATTGGCTGACATTCGTTCAGCAAATGCATTGACCGGGCTGTATTGATCAGTCATAAATATCTCTTGAGTACCAACCATGCCAACAGTGCGGTCATACTGAACCGAACCGGGTTGGGGATCGTTCATAAATGGGGTTCTTAACTGAGAAAATACTAAATGCGAATGATTTGTATTTAGAAAATCATGCAGGTAAAATTTCCGTTATTCAAGCTTTTTCTTGAAAAAATGATTCGGATGAGAATTTCTGCACAGAAGCGGGCGTCCGTTTAGCTGTTTTCATTTAATCCGCGGAGTACCCAATGCGGCGATCCCCTCACCAGAAAAAAATCCACTGGATAGTAGCCAGCCAGGGAGCAGCTCAGGTCGTGCTGCTTACCCAAATCCCACTGATCGTTGAGCGTTGCGGCTTAAGTTTGGCCAGTATCGGTGGCCTTGTGGCACTGGGTACTCTGTGCCTGATGGTGGCCGGGCCACTATGGGGGGAACTCGGGGATAGGATTGGTCGCAAGCCCGTATTGCTCGCGGGACTGACTGGCGCCCTATTCGCTCAGTGCCTCTTTGTGGCACTGCTAATTGCACTGGCACAGGGGCTTATCAGCGAAGGTAGCGCATTGTTTGCTCTGGCGATTAGCCGGATCATTTACGGGTTAAATGCCGCCGCTATTTACCCATGCTGCCAAGCCTGGGCCGTTGAATTGGGGGAACCAGAAAAACGTTTGTCGATACTCTCAGGTTTAAGTGCGGCAGCGAACCTGGGGCGAGGGCTTGGGCCGCTACTGGCCTTACCCGCGCTGCTGGCAGGCGACTTGTGGCCCATGGCTTGGCTTGTTCTGCTACCTCTCACAGCTCTGTATTTGACCCTGAGCCTACCCCCCACCACAAATAAATCCCAACCTAGTTCCGGTGAGAAAGCAGCCTTGCCGCCGGGATCGCTGGCTTTATTTGCCACAGCATTACTCGGCACAGTCAGCGTCGGCCAGCTTCAGGTAATAATGGGGCCCGCGCTTAAAGATTTATACGGCCTGAGCGCCTTGGGAGCCTCCTCTGCTACCGCTGTGTTGTTGGCTACTGTGGCAATCTGCGGTTTTCTGGTTCAAGTGGGGTTAGTGCGCAGGCTCAAAGCACCACAGTTGAGCTTTATGCTGGGGGTCACATCGCTGTGCACTGGTAGTATTTTTCTCTCCTCCACCCTGGGGAGCCTTCTCGCAGTTTTTGGGTTACTTGCCTTTGTTGTCGGTATTGCTTTCCTGGTGCCGGGTTACAGCGCACTATTAAGTCAATCCCGGCAACGTGGAGGCAGGCTCTTTGGACTTTTAGCTCTAATGCACACCGGTGGATATACCATTGGGTTCGCGCTGGGAGGCTGGCTATATGAGGAGCACCCCCAACAACCTCTTTTAGGGATGCTCCTCAGTGTGGGGCTGATTGCTATGTGCGCGTTATTCGCACTTTTTCGTGCTAAAAAAGGAAAAGAAAAGCAAGCGAGTTTGGGTGTCTAGCCCATGATTTATCTTCAATAACACAACCAGCGCAAAATCAGTTCGGGCCTTATTGCCGCAGAGGCCTGAAAAGGAGGTAGGGGTTGATAGTAATACCAGCCCCAAAATGCTACAGGTATCTTTGCCAGAACTCTGCCTGACCGAACTCCTCATCTAACGTATAAGGTTTAAACCCCACCTTACGGTAGGCATTCTTGGCCGCAAGGTTTTTCTCTAGAACTTCCATTGTTAGCTTGCAGCATCCTCTTTTTTTTGCCTCTCTCACTACAAACTCCATCATAGCGGCACACACTCCGTAACCTCGAGCCTGCTCGCTGACGATAACATCGTGAATATTGATTAGGGGCTGGCAAGAAAAAGTGGAAAAACCAGTAAAGCAATTAATCAGGCCTAACGCTTTTTCATTGCTGTAGGCCAATACTGTAAAAGCTCCTGGAAACTCCGCCAGCTTGGGCAGCAGTTGATTGCGGCACTGTTCAGGCAGGGGTTCTCCTCCCCCAAAGGGGTGGCGGGAATACTCATCCATCAAAGCGAGAATATCTGCACCGTTGCGACTGTCTCTATAATCCGCCATCGCAACTCGCACGGATGCCTTTTCCTCAGATTTTACAAACTCCATTAATACTACTCTTTCAGCTCTCTGCGCAAAATTACACTTTACGCCATACCTTTAATATTCCCATAATAAAAACAGATTTTTAATAGTTTGGCGACTTGGTAAGTTTTCCACGGCTATTGACCAGCTCAAGTTCTGATGGCACTTGATAACACCTATAGCTTAAAAATGCGTTATCAAACTTCTTCTAGCAAGACTCCTCCTCAATCTCCTTAATACTGAAGCCCTCAGGAACAGGTTCCCGCTCGATCTCACCTCCATCAGTATGGCGGGATAAGGCGTTGCGTAGGCGGGCACGTCTAGCCTGTAACTGGCGCATTCTCAATCGGTGGCGATCCATAAATCCGGAACGCAGCGAGGAACCTCTCCGCCTGCCGGGTCCAGAACTTTTTTTTCTTGCCATTATTTATTCTCCCTTTTTCGACCTGGATCTAGAACACTTAGACCAAGCTCAAGATATTGGTCATAATCTAGGTTAGACCAACACCCCTTGGCCCGCGCGAACAAAGCCGCTATCCTGCAACCATAATGTCCACCTGGTCACATTAGGATACAACTGCATTGCACCCGCTTAATCATCTACTGAAAAATAACCAGCAATGGTCCGAGGCTACCCGTGAGGAAAATCCGGACTTCTTTCTCAAGCTATCGAAACAACAAACCCCAGAATATTTATGGATAGGCTGTGCTGACAGCCGCGTACCCGCAAATGAAATTGTGGGTTTATTACCTGGGGAGTTGTTTGTACATCGTAATGTCGCCAACGTGGTGGTGCATACAGACCTCAACTGCCTGTCAGTGTTGCAGTACGCGGTAGAAATCTTAAAGGTGAAGCATATTATTGTGTGCGGTCACTATGGCTGCGGTGGAGTCCAAGCCGCACTGCACAATGAGCAACTCGGCCTGATCGACAATTGGCTGCGCCATATCCAGGATGTACGCGACAAGCATCACACCCTGATTGACCTTTTCCAGCAGCAACAGCGCACAGACCTATTGTGTGAGCTCAATGTACTGGAGCAGGTAATCCATATCTGCCAGACCACCATAGTGAGAGATGCTTGGCGCGTAGGGCAGCAACTCTCCGTTAACGGGTGGGTTTATGGCCTGGAAGACGGCCTGGTACACGATCTCGGCGTCTCTATCAGCCACCCGGGGGAAATTGCCGACACCTACCAAAACGCCCTAGCCAAAATAGCCAAACGCAATAACGAATAGCAGCACTCCCTGCCGAACTCCCTTATATTTGCTCCTATAAAAAATTTCAGCCCCGGTGTCCTTCCATAGCCGGGGCCCAGGCTCGAGCAGGGAAGCGTTATGTCTGAATATCGCGTATGGGAATGCCAAAACTGTGGCTGGATCTATGATGAAGCTAAGGGCTGGCCCGAGGACAACATAGCGCCAGGCACACGCTGGGAGGAGATACCTGAAGACTGGTGCTGCCCGGAATGCGGTGCCAGCAAAAGCCAGTTTGCAATGCGCGAAGTCTCTACAGGTATCACCCGCCCTAGTAACATTTCACCATCAACATCTACAGCCACCTACCGTATCTGGGAGTGCATGGTATGTGGCTGGGTATACGATGAATCCAAGGGTTGTCCTGAAGAGGGAATCACCACCGGTACCCGCTGGGAGGATATTCCTGAAGACTGGAGCTGCCCCCAATGCGGGGTCAGTAAAGAAGAATTTGACATGGTGTTGGTCTCCTCTGTATCAGTGGAGACCAGCTCAGCAAAACCAATCACGAATACGGGAGAGCCTCTGGTAATCCTCGGCACAGGGCTTGCCGGATATAATTTGGCGCGGGAATTTCGCAAGCTGGACAACCACACTCCCATGCTGATGATTACTGCAGATGATGGCGCCTTCTACTCCAAGCCCCTTCTATCTGCCTCCCTATCTCACGGCAAAACCGCCCAGCAACTGAGCCAAATAAGCGCTGAGGAGATGGCCAGAGAACTAGATGCGGAAATTCTTGTGCACACCCGGGTTTCCGAAATCAACCCAAAAGACAAAACACTTACTCTCCACCAGGAGACTGGCGAGCATATATCAGAAATACACTATGACCGGCTGGTATTAGCCACCGGTGCCTGCTGCCCTCCTATTCCCCACATCGAAGGTGACGCCCAATCACACTTGTTCCGTATCAATAACCTGGGAGATTATCATCGTTTCCGCACAGCCTTGGTGGGCCATAGGCGGGTGATTCTTATCGGTGCTGGGCTAATCGGATGCGAATTTGCTAACGACTTGGTGCAGGCTGGCTTTGCCGTAGAGGTAGTAGAACCACTTAACTGGCCTCTTGGGAGACTGCTGCCGGAACAAGCTGGACGTGACCTGCAGAGGGCATTGGAAAAGCACGGGGTACGCTTCCACTTTGGCTCATCTGTTCAAGCCCTCAAGCGTACTTCCGGGGGGCTGGAAGCTCAACTCGTTAACGGCGAAACAATTCAGGGGGATATCGCCCTGGCGGCACTGGGCTTGAAGGCAAATATAAGATTGGCAGAAACCGCTGGACTCGCGGTCGAGCGCGGTATTAGCGTCAGTCGACACCTTCAGACCAGTAATAAATATATCTTTGCACTCGGTGATTGTGCCGAGGTGGACGGCCACCAACTTTTTTTTGTGGCACCTCTCATAGCCTGTGCCCGCGCCTTGGCAAAAACCTTGAGCGGCGAAGCGACTCCCGTGAACTACGGCGCCATTCCGGTTGCAGTAAAAACCACCTTGCACCCCACCACTGTGTGCCCTCCCCAACCCAATACTGAAGGCCGCTGGCAAGTTTTCGAAGACTCTGAAGGTGTGCGTGCCGAGTATCGTGATCCGTCAGGCAAGCTACGTGGTTTTGCTCTGACCGGCTCCTCAATCTCAGCGCGTGACCGCCTCTGTGAAGAATGCGTGCCAATCATGGACGGCCCTCCACACACAAACCATTAACCGAGCTTCTTTCGCTAGTATTGGAGGCAAAGCGCGCAATAAGTACGCTTTTGCCGTAAAATGGTCGGCTAGCACAGATTTTGTACAAGCAAGCTCCGTATGACGACAGAAAGAAGCCCCATCATCACCCCATCTACCCAACAAAGCCGCCTTTTGCGCGATACCTTGGGTCAATTCGCCACAGGTGTCACCGTCATCACTACCCAGGATATTAACGGCCAACCTGCTGGAATGACCGCAAACAGCTTTAATTCTGTCTCCCTGGATCCAGCGTTGGTACTCTGGAGCATTGACAAGCAATCTCTTGGCTATGAAGCATTTACCACTCGCGAACACTTTGCAGTGCATGTTTTACGTGCAGACCAGCAGCATGTCTCCAACCTGTTTGCTGGCCGCGGGGCCGACAAGTTCGGCCAGGTACACTGGTATGAAGGACCAAATGGCATTCCCCGTCTGGACGAGTGCGCAGCTTACTTCCACTGCCGCCGTGTGCAGTGTATCGAAGGTGGCGATCACACCATCCTTTTGGGCGAAGTTTTGGAGTTTTCCGCCCCCGGCGGCGAACCATTGGTTTTTCATCGCGGCCGCTATCGCGCCTTGGCTGGCGATTAATTATCTGTTTGCTTTTAGTTATCAAGGCACTTTCCGGAGAGCTACTTTGGCCTCTTTTCATACCTTGGCGCTATAAAAAATTTTTTTTTATACTTACAGGTCAATAGACTCGATAAACTTTGGTGGCGGCATAACCCCCTCGTAATAATTTAGTGGCAGGCTCTCAAAATTTACTGATTGGACTCAAAGGTAATGACTCCAGGCACTCTCTTCTGCTTTGCACACCGCGGTTACCAGCGGCGAGCCAGCGAGAATACCTTGCAGGCTATTGGCCACGCACTGGAAATGGCAGTCGGGGGTATTGAAATTGATATCTGGAATGTGGGTGGCCAACTTCTAGTAAAGCACGATCGGCGCCTGGGACGCCTAATCCCGGGCAGTGAGCTAATTACTGAGATGCGCCCAGAGGATTTGAGAGAAAGACCCCTCCCTTGTGGCAATACTATTCCATCACTTCAGGAAGTACTGGAACTGGTCGGCGGCAGCGCACAGTTAAATATTGAAATTAAAGGCCCCAATTGCGCTTCCTTACTGGCAAAGGAAATACGGCGTTTTGTCACTGAAAAAGGCACTACATTCGATCAATATATTATTTCCTCATTTGATCACAGACAGCTGTATGAATGCCTGCGCCTATTACCCGAAGTACGCCGTGGGGTGTTAATTAGTGGTGTACCCCTTGATTTAGCTGCCTGTACCGCGCCATTACAAGCATATTCGCTACACACCAACCTGGATTTTATTAGTGCAGATTTACTGGCTGATGCCGGACAGCGGGGACTCAAAAACTATGTCTTTACTGTTAATAACCCTAATGACCTGGCAATGCTGGCCGCACTAGGTGTAGACGGGGTTTTCACCGATGAACCGCAGATAGTACTGGATTTCAACACACGAGTTCTCGCCAGCAGCGCACTTTGCTAACAGAATATTTGGTATGCCGTTCATGTAATACCATACAAATAAACCCGGCAAAAGTGCCGGGTTTATTTCTTTCAATGGCCTCTTACGACGTATAGCTCTTAACAAAATAAAGTAGCCAAAGACTATTTACTTCCACTGTTTAGAACTCTGCACTAGCACGTAAATACCAGAAGCCGCCGTTGAAACCAAAAGGCGAGGTCAATGCCTGGTCTACGCCCAGAAACTGCAGGGTTCCATCCTGTTCGTCATCAGGCTGTACATCAAAGATATTCTCACCACCGATGGCAATTTTGTAATTCTCATAGAGCGTGAAGGTTGCCTCCAGGTCCACCAGTATCTCGCTGCCATAGCTATAGGTATCCGAAGCATCACCCGGCCCAAACAGCCCCCCTGTTGACTCCCAGCTGCTATAACGATTCAGACGTAAATAACCGCTGAATATATCTCCGGTATCAAAATCCAACGTTAGTGTGGTGCGATCACTGGGCACCTGGTTTTCCAGGTCAAGAACCCTGGAGGCATTGATGGTGTTTTCTGCAACATTACTCACTTCCTGCTGGTTATGATTATGGCGTAAATCTACCACTAACAAATTGCCAGCCACCTCAAAGTCACTGGTAACTGCCAAGTCGATACCCGAAATTTCAGAGTCATAAGCGTTGACAAAATAGTTCGCATTACTACCACTCAGAAGTGCCGCATTTTCAACTCCCGCACTCTGAAGGAGTTCAACTTCCGCATCACCAATCGCATTGTTGCGCAAGGCCAGCCGATCCTCGATATCGATGTTGTAGTAATCGACAGTAACGCTGGTGTTATCGAACGGTGAAAAAACCGCCCCCAAGGTAAAGCTGGTGGATTCCTCTGGACTTAACTCTGCAGCGCCCAATGCCATAGCAACCGGGTGACTCACCGGGTATGTTCCATTCGGAATCAGATTACCGCTGGAATCAGCAGTTGTCGTGACATTCAGGGTGTTTACCTGTCCGGGAGTAGGCGCGCGGAAACCAGTATTTACAGTACCCCTTAGGGCGAAACGCTCATTGATGTCATAGCGGGCTGAGATCTTCCAGTCAGAGGTAGACCCAAACTCATCATATTCTTCAAGGCGTAGTGCCGTACCTAGCGTCAGTGCATCAGTTACGTCCGCTTCAAGGTCAATATAAGCGGCAATACTCTCACTACTGTAACTGCCGACAGCCTCAGTGGGGAAACCCTGAAATCCATCCGAGCCGACGCCAAAATGGGCCGCAGTCGGGCCCACTTCAGTGGAAGCAGAATCACCTGCGCCAATTGAATAGGTTTCCTCTCTCCACTCAGCACCAAAGGCCACGTTAAGCGGCGAATCTAAAAAAGCCAAATCCACAGGTTTCACAAAATCCACATTAAGGCTGGACTCTTCCTGGGTAAGAGTGCCCGGCTTGAAACTGGTGGGCGACAATAAACCGAGGCTAGGGTTTATAGAATCTTTCAGTACATATTCCACCTCATTCTCCGCAACCCGCGCGCGCAGGTCCCAGGTCAGTCCATTTTGCATTTCGCCTCGAGCACCTACCACGGCGGAAATATCATGAATTTCTGCACCGAACTGGGGGTTATAGCCGCCAGGGAACTGGGTGTAGATGGGGTTGCGCAACACATATCCACTGGGGCTGGAATTATCGGCTACCAAATAATCGGATGGGTTTAACCCCTGGCCGATAATGTAATCAATCAACGACTGTGGTGCCGGATCTGGCAAATAGTCGACACTTCCAGGGTCATTAGGATCACTGGGCATATCCACCTGTAAAGTACCGCGAGCGGTAAATTGATGTTCCGGGTCAAGTACTGGGCCACGATAGAAGAAGTCTGAAATAGTTTCGTTGGTTGAGTAACCAAAATTTCCGTACAGCTCGACATCATCATTAATATCCAGGCCGCTGTTTACAAAAAATTTCAATGTCTCCACATCTGGATCACCCCAGCGCTGGCCAAGCCCGTCGAGCGGCACCAGGTCCTCTCCAACCACAGATCCGACAAACTCGGCATCAGGACGAGCGACGCCGCGCCAGGTTTTATCGGCCTTGGAATATTCCACAGTGCCATTGACAAAGCCCTTATCCCAGAGATTAAAGCCTGCATTGGCCGCCAAGCTGTTACGAGCCCCATCTCCTTCAAAATACTCACCAGTTTGTGCAGAAAAGCCGAAACCTTCTGCATCATCCTTTAAGATAATATTCACTACTCCGGCAATAGCGTCAGAGCCATATTGGGCCGAGGCGCCATCACGCAGTACTTCTATCCTTTCTATGGCCATAGATGGCAGCGTAGAAAAATCCACAGCCTGAGCACCTTGGTTAACCGTTCCCAGCGGAGCAAGTTGTAAGTTTACAAGGGCTGAACGGTGTCTACGTGTACCGTTAACCAGCACCAGTGTCTGGTCCGGAGATAAGTTGCGCAGGGTCACCGGACGAATAAATGCTGTTCCATCCGCAATTGGGAAACGCTGGGTATTAAAGGAAGGGGCAATTTTTGCCAGAGACTCTGTCAGATCGAAACTGGCCTGATCAGCCAGTTTATCACCACCGACCACATCGACTGGGGACAGAGTTTCTGTGGGAGAGACACCCTCCTTGCGTGTACCTGTAGTAATCACCTCTTCCATCGCCCGGTCATCGACAGCCGGGGGCTGCTCGCTTTGCTCCTGGGCTAAGACGCCTGGAGCCGTAAGTACGACAGCGATTGCCAGCGACAAAGGTCTTAGCAAATAGGTTTGCATGTTGCCCGTCCTCTCTTTTCATTATTAATTTGGACAGCACACCACTGGATAACCTTGAATAGTGATGAGCAGTATTATTCTTGCGCGCACTGAGACCTACAGAGCACTTTTTTGCTATGGGAATATATCAGCCTACCCTTATCTCTGAAAATTTTCGCGTCAGTGCTAAAAGTCTCTCAATTTTTGACATTTTCCCTCGCCTGATTAGACAACAGTTACTCTGGAAACCAAAACTCATGGCGTTTAAATTTATTTATGTTAATAGTTGACACACCTGACTAATGGTCATTGCTGCCAGGTGTGTCAAATTTTCAATTTTCCAGTAAATATTATTGATAGGATTCACATACCCAGAGAAGAAACACTCCCAGGCCACTCGCCATTATTGCGGGGTATGGGTTACATTCAATTCAAAACTGGACGTTTGACGACTATAGCCTCGAACCATGATGTAAGCTTCGCTATCACCATTTGGCACCTGTAAAGTACAATTCTCATCAGAGCCATTTTCGTAGGGCCTGCAATCGTAATAACGCCAGGTGGGTGCAGCCCCAAAACGCACATATAAATCGGCATCATTTGTTCCCGTCATATCCGCAACAAAATTTGTGCCAGGCGTCACACTGAATGCCCCGTAGTGCTCCTCACCACCTCGCGACACGTTGCCCGAGAAGCTTTGGGTCTGCTCTTGGCCTGGATCGGGGTCGGGGTCAGGATCTGGATCGGGGTCAGGGCCAGGATCATTGCCAATGTACCCCTTGGCCAGTTCCGCCACATAGGCTGCCGCCAGTTTGCCAAATTTCACGGCATGATTGGCATCTCCACCACTATTAGCAAGAGTGTCATTTACAGTGTGGATATATGGGTTAGAACCATTAAAAGTCGCCTCAAAAGGGAAGGAAACCGCATACCCCTGATCGTGCCAGGAAGCGTGATCAGAACAAGCATAACCACAGTTAGTAGTGCCGACACTGAGGCCACCCTGATAGGTTTGCACCAGATCTTTAAGGAATGTGTTCTGGGCACCATTGGTGTAATCACCGATAATATAAATATCGCTATTCGAACCATAGTAATTGGTCATATCCAGCTGTAGCACACCAATCACGTTCTTATTCTGGTTCTTGTAATCTGTAGCTATATCATCGGAACCACGCAGCCCAACTTCTTCAGCCGCATACCCCATAAATGCCAGAGTTTTTGCCGGCTTATAGTCCGAAACTACTATTGCATTAATCACATCGGTCAAAGTTGCAATACCCGAAGCATCATCATCGGCACCCGGTGCTCGTGTACCCTCCCCGGTGCCAAACCCTACTGTTGAATCCAGGTGGGCCCCCAAAACCACTATCTCATCGGGATCTGTCTGTCCCTGAATAGTGAGAATAACTGAGGGCTGGGCCCAGCTGTGATTGTAAAGTTGCGCTGAAGCATCACTTCTTGAGCTGGTTAGATCCTGCCACTTATCCCGAATCCATTCGGCAGCATCCACCCCGGTTGTCGTTGTGTAATAGCGGTTGGTAAAGCTCGACAGGGTTTCAATAGTCGAGCGAATATTTGCCTCTGAGATTTTTCCTTGTAATGCACTGACCACATCCGCATTATCAATCGTATAACTGGCAACACTCTCTACCGTACTCACTAGCGGTGAAAGCTGCGCAGCCTGCGCCTCCTCCAGTGATTCATGTACCATAAAGCCACCACAGCGATTGTGGCTATTATGCATAATGGTAGAAATATCGGATAAATTACCCTCATCTACCTTTAATATCGTTATATCATTGTGCTCTCCTTGTGCAACCAGCGGCTGTTTTGACATTAATGCACTATTTTTTTTCAGGGTTTGATAGCCATCACTACCAATGGTTATCCACAACTCCTGCGCCAAGGCTATACCAGGCACTGCCAGGAACCCTATTAGCGATGTACGAATCATTTTTTTCATTATCTTCTCCACATTGATTTAGCCCCCTGCGCAAATCGGCAAAACCCAAGAAAACACAGACGGGCACCGTACACCCATGCAAAAATCTTGCACAAACAGCAATGCCGAAAACCAACAACATTCAAATAACATACAAATTATTGAATTTGGAGACGCAACCTGACTTAAAAGGAAATACTACAGGTCATCCAGATTTATTTTTATTATTCAAATTTTGAAAACGCGGAGGAGCCAAGTAAAACCAACTCGAATAGCTGGCAACTAAAACCGTAACACATACAAACAAATACTGAAATAATTTAGCAGTAATCACCAAAAAATAAATCATAAATTTTAAGAAAGATAAAAGATAAAAGATAAAAAAAATAAGAATATAAAAAATCCACTAATAGCAATTTGAACTAGGCATATCTCATAAAAAATATCATGAAATCTTTGCTGTAAAAAAATATACTCAATAAGCGAAAAGTAAAACTTCTTCGAATATAACGAGATTGGCAAGATAAAATGGGGACTTATTGTGACCTACTACTTTGAGACGAGGCATTCAATAGAGAGAAGTAAATTTAACGACTATTGAAATTGCATAAGCAACTCTTCTGCTACATTCCATTACCTGACAGTGAAGATGCACTCAAAGCATATTGACACTTATTAATTCCAGGACAATCGGCAACACCAATACGGACAATGGACTAACTCCGTAACAACCAACTTGAATAAACCCCTGACGCTACATCTCCGCTTGAAACCTGGAAGAACGATATAGGCGAGCTACCGCTCTACCCCACTCTTCTACTGAGACCACCAAGCCCACCCTTAAAATAATCTGCCAGAGGTTTTCTTCATATCTTCAGCCTACAGTCAGGTTCCAGTCAGTAAGCTCTATTAACAACCAGACAACAGGAAGCAACTGTGCAGTTAAGATATGGAATCCTTCTCGCCTCCCTCTCACTTCTGATTACGGGCTGCGCCACAATGAGTAAAGATGAGTGCCAAATGGCGGATTGGCAAGCAGTAGGCTTTGAGGACGGTGCAGCGGGCAAGGATTTAGGGTATATGGGCCGGCGTCGTGAAGCCTGCGCGAAACATGGTGTACAGCTTAATACCGGTGCCTATCGCAGTGGTCGCGATGAGGGGTTAGGGCTATTTTGCACAGAGCTGCGCGGCTTTGCCGAGGGGCGCTCTGGAGAAAACTACAATGGGGTATGCCCAGCCGACTTGGAAGGCTTGTTCCTGCGCGGTTACGAGGCCGGCCAGGATATATTCGTAGCGCACAACGCAGTAAAAGAGCTCGAAGCAACAATTCACGACCTGGAATTGGAGCGTGAGCACATCCTTGATGACATTACGGAGATGAGCGCTCTTATTGTGCTTGATGAAACCAGTCGGGATGAAAGGGTTATCTTGTTAGCAGATATTGCCCGACTAAAAATACGCCACACTGAGCTGGGGATTGAAATTAATGACCTGCTTTTTGCCTTAGGCCAGCGTCAAGCCGAGTACCAGGATGTTCTTGCAAGCTCATCTTACCACTAATAACTTGGTAATTTTCATTAGTGAAAGGCGTCTTATTTTAGGAAGCCTTTCTCTACTGCACTGTCTAGTTTCCCCTTTATTACTCCCCATAGCTCTTTACTACCCGCACCAATTCGGCTATTTAGGGAAAATACCTGGCTTTTACTTATTTCATATTCCTTCCACGTGTGCCCCTCATTATGGCAGTTTTGCAATAGTGGTGGCACCCTATCAATCGCCCGAGCAAACCGGGACTCTGCTGTTTCACCAGCCTCAAATTCTTGCCACAAATGCAGACACTCTGCCTTTAGGCCATCTGGCAACTTAGCCAATAAGCGTTCGATCCCCTGTTTCTCATTGGCTTTTTGCTTATCAGTCTCAGCAAAATAAATAATCTTATCGTCAGCATCTATTTCGCCCAGGTCATGAATCAGTAACATTTTGATAACTCGATCTATATCAACCTCCTCATTGGCATAGTCTTTTAACGCCAGCGCAGCTAGACAAACATGCCAGCTATGTTCAGCTGAATTTTCACGACGATTGATTCCGACCGGCCGAGTTTGACGCAAAACACTTTTCAATTTTTCCACCTCTATCAAGAAATCAAGAATCTGCTCAATCTCTCCCATAAAATTCCTTTGTTTATATTTCTTATTCAAATGGCTATTTAGCGAAAAAACAGGTATTAAATTCAATTCAAAATAATCAATTCTATAGCCATGCAGTATTAATTTTGCACACAATCAACGATGAAAAAAACTTTGACAAGTGAACTTATTCTTTGATCTTTCCTCGCATCGCCTTTACCTGAGAGCGTCGATTTTTGCTTTGCAGCCTTCTCTCTTTTGCTCCGCGACTGGGCTTGGTAGGAATACGCCGCTTTGGAACTTCAGCAGCCTGCTCAATTAGCTGTTGCAACCGAGAGAGGGCATCCTCTCGGTTTTTTTCCTGGGTACGGAAAGTCTGGGCCTTGATTACTACAATGCCATCAGAGGAGATCCGCCTATCTCTTATTTGCAGAAGCCGCTGTTTAATATTCTCTGGCAGCGAGGATTCATAGATATTAAAGCGCAAATGAATAGCACTGGATACCTTGTTAACATTTTGACCTCCCGCGCCCTGTGAACGCACAGCACTCAATTGAATTTCATCCTGAGGTATCTGGATTCGTCGCCGGGTGCCCAACATTTCACCTTTAAGTTCAATTCAAACACATCAGCAAGTGATAAGTCCTTGCATACCTGTGCATTTTAAGCTAACTCCTGGCGATAGAAAAAATACAAGTACAATACAAGTGTACCTATTTACCTCCTTAGGACTCTTCACGCAAATAAAGTGCAATGTGGAGAACGAGGTGAGTAATTTTAAAGTTAGGATGTATTTACCAAAAAAAAATCATCCAGTACTATTGCGCCACTTTTGTAGAGTGTCTCTCAAGGCCACTTCATCCCTAAAGTGACCAAGCAGCCAGCCTCTTTGCCCGTGACTTATTTTATTGTCTGGGTCAAATCCGCTAGTATTGCCACGCTTCCTTGAGGTACAGGAACAAAAAAAATAAAGACGCACACCGTTGTTTCCTCTGGATTCCTCCCGATGTTTCCTCTGGGTGTGCGATTACCGCGACTAGGAGAAAACCATGCCCAACGTCAAGCGCAGCCTCGCGGCCGCTATTGCACTTGCGACCATGACCAGCGCCTCTGCTTTTGCAGAGGAATCAGCTTTCAGCCAGGTTATTGCCTTTGGTGACAGTCTGACCGACGTAGGCAACTACGACGTATTTACCAATGGTGGTGATGCCAACGATATTGCCATCAACATCCTCTCTCAAAATCTGGGGCTGGGCCCTGTGACTGCTTCCTGCTCTGGAATGCAATCTCCTTTCTGCCTACCAGCTGTTGATCCAACATTGAGCCCTGCGGAACTTGAAGACTCAGTTTCAATGCAAGTTACCAGCGGTGCGCTTAATGCCGGTAGTGTTTGGGCTGTAGGTGGCCACAAAGCTGCTGATGTATTAATGAATGTGATTGGCACCGAGAACTATTTAGCTTTCCTTGAAGCCAATGGATTGCAAGATAGCCCAGCCCGACACAACGTCCTCAGTGCGCTGATGCCTCATGTCGGAGCTGATGGCCGTCCAGCCTACCCAGATTCTGAGCTTTTGGGCCTACTGCTTCTAAAGCAGGAAGAAGCTAAGCAACTGGCAATTAAAGCGAAAACTGCACAATTACAAGGTGATTTGGCCGCTGCAGTTGATCTTGGAAAGCAAGCGGAAGCAGCCAAAAATGAAGCCGGGCAGGCATTACAAGCGATTGTTGCCTCCACCGGTACCTCTGGAAACCCACACCCATTAGGCCGTGGTTACCTGGAAACCACCTCTGGAACAGCTGATGCCAATGCCCTCTACTGGGTCAATGGCGGCGGCAATGATCTGCTTAGTGGTTTTAGTAGTTTCGCTGCCGGTGAGATGAGCATTGAAGAAGCTACCGCTGAAATCGGTATAGCTTCCGCCATGCTGGCAACTGCAGCCGGAGCCCTGTCTGGTGCAGGCGCCAACTATATTCTGGTATCCAATGTACCCGATATCAGTAAGACACCTGCTGTTTATGCAAAGATTACCGCTGATTTAAATACTGCTGTAGAAGCAGGCCTCATGACTCAGGAACAGGCTGATGCAAAGCTGGAATCTTCTTTACAGCAAGCCAGCGCAGCCTCCGAAGCCTTTAACGCCAGCCTGCTAGCACAAGCCAAAGATATTGATGGCGTGCTGATGGTCGATCAGGCCGGCTTGCTCAAGGTGGCACTGGAAAACGCCGGCCAGCTGGGCCTTTCCGCTGAGTTCGACCAAAGCCAGTACTGTTACGACGGTAGCGGTGGTGAATGTATTGAGCACCCGGTTTACGGAATCAGCCAGGATACTGCTGACGCCTCCAAACTGATATTCAACGATACAGTACACCCGACGCAAGTTGGTCAGCAGGTACTCGCCGACTACTACACCGCTATCGTTAACGCGGCCCAGGTTGCCGGTCAGTTGCCTGATATCGGTGCCCAGGCGGCCCGCACTCACACCAACAGCCTGGATGAAAACCTGGCCGGTGTTCGTTATAGCCAAGCCCAAACTGGCGTGTTTGTGGGCAGCGTCTTCGGTGACATTGATTACGATAACGGTTTTGCCGCAGATATGAGCGGAGATAGCAATGCTAACCTGATCGGAATGACCTACGCCCTGCGCGACAATCTCGAACTAGGTTTGGCAGTGAGCCGCTCCGATATTGATGTGGACAACGCCCGCTCCGATATCGAGTCCACTTCCACTAACTACAGCCTGTTCGGCCGCTTCCACCACGATATCTTCTTCGTAGAAGGTAGCGCCACCCTGACGGACGTGGACTTCGACCAGGTGAACCGCGCCCTGGCTCTTGGCAATAGCTTCTCCTCAGAACTGGAAGGAGATACTTCCGGAGAAAACACCACCCTGAGTTTAACTGCAGGTGCCAATCTGTTCAGTTACTCCAGCTTCCAGTTCGGCCCCTTTGTTGGTTTAACTCGTGCAACTATGGAAGTGGATGGCTATACCGAAGACGCGATTGAGGGCTTCACCTATAGCGACTTGAATGGCAACGAGTTTGACCCGCTGGGTATGAACTATGGAGACCAGGAACGTCGTTACACCACCATGCGTTTTGGCGCCTTTGCCAATAAGAGCTGGAATACCGTTAACGCCTACGCCCAGCTCTGGTATGAAGATACTCGTGGTACCGACGAAGACACTCTGGAAGTTGGTGTTAAGTCCATGGCGGGCAATATGAATGCCATGCCCAGCTACTCTAGCGTAGATCAGGGCCTGTTCGACGACGGTATGGGCCTGATCGCCGGTATTCGCTGGCAAGCCGCTGAGTCTATTGCACTGAGCGCGAATGTGACTTCTCGCCCAACGGCAGAGTCGGCTTCCGTCAACGTAACCTACCGCTTCTAGTCCTGCGATAGCCTTTATGTTTATGTGCCTCCCAACTGGGAGGCACACTCTTCTCTCCACGCCCTTCTTCGAAACAGCCAGACTCAACTCTCGCCAACTGCTGACTGCCAAGGCAAAATAAGCGTTCAACTCAATATAACTGTGCGCCCTGAATGTTCCAAATTAAAACGCCCAATCTGGTTTTACTCGAGCTAGGAAATGATGATGCAGAGCTGATGCTCAACCTGCTCAACGACTCCGACTTTTTACAGAATATTGGTGATCGAGGTGTGCATAACCTTGAGCAGGCTCGCCAATATATCGAGAACGGCCCCGTGTCTATGTACCGACAGCATGGTTTTGGCCTTTATAAAGTGGAGCTCAAGGATGGAACTGCAATTGGCATCTGTGGCCTGATCAGGCGTAATGGTCTAGATGATGTGGATATCGGCTTCGCTTTCCTGCCGCAGTACCGGGGCAAAGGCTATGCCCTGGAGGCCTCACAGGCCATAATGCTCCACGGCCAAAAAGCCTTAGGCCTGTTGCGTATTGTCGCAATCACTCGACCAGATAATACGCCCTCAATAAAGCTTCTGGAAAAAATCGGACTCAAAACTGAAAAGAGGGTCACATTGCCCGGAGAGACAGAGGAACTACTGCTAATGGCCTGGGAGGCTGAGAATAACTGCTCTAAGGCATAGCAACAGATTGTTTCATACAAGAAGGTTATTGACTGTTATTGTCAGGCCCGCTTCCTGGAAGAGTTTCTCTCTTACAGAAAAGAGTGCCCCTCTCTATTACCTTACAATATCTAAGGTTTCTCGTTGACATACCCGAAAGCTGGGCTAGTCTCCTTTTACCAACCAGGAGAAGACAGCCATGATTATCGCGACAGATATGCCTGAAGTCAGCAGGTGTGCCGCCACTCAATGTGCCTACAATGCTGACGATGGCTGCCATGCCAGAGCTATCACTATTGGCCACGGGACAGATCCCGATTGCGATACATTCTTTACCAACTCGAAACATACTAGCAGCTCTCGCACTGCCGGCGTTGGCGCATGCAAAATGGAAGACTGTAAGTTCAATGACGATTTTGAATGCTCCGCTGAAAGTATTGAAGTTGGCCACACTGGCAACACAAACAACTGCCTGAGTTACACTCATTAAATTGATCATCGAAAGTCATTCGTAAAAAAAGCCCGACAATAATAGATTGCCGGGCTTTTTTGCATATATATGTTGGCTTCTAAGTTTATGTCTTAGCCAAATTCAATTCACCGCCTGCAAATCAGCCTTTGTTTTCTGAGTGCTATCACTATCTCGTGTCTCCCACACAATACCTTCCACATCTGCAAACTGCTTAAATAGATACTGGTAGTGGGCATCCAATACTTTACGTTTAATCTTCAAGGTGGGAGTTAAGAACTCATTTAGTGGAGTCCACTCCTCTTTGCAGATAAATATAGTCTTGATGCGTTCGTGATGAGGCAAGCGTTCATTTACTGTCTCCAATATTCTTTGGAGCTGTTCATTGACTTCGGTACGAGGCATTTTTTCTGCAGTTTCAGATAGTGTTGCCAACATTACCGGCTGATCCATTCCATGACCAAGCACACAAAGTTGCGCCAGAAGTGTCTCATTCCCAAAGTGCCCCTCTAGGCGACTGGGCTGAATAAATTTTCCTTTACTGGTTTTAAAAGTCTCAGAAATTCGGCCGGTAATATGTAACAGCCCATCCCCATCAATATAGCCCGAGTCTCCGGTATGGTAATAGCCGTCACGGATAACTTCCGCTGTTTTCTCAGGCTCCAGGTAGTAGCCTTTCATGAGGGAGCCACTCTTGAATAATATTTCTCCCTCATCAGAAATCTTCAACTCACAGCCATGGTATGTTTTGCCTACCGTACCCGGTACTGGCTCCTCCCCCGGCAACACAAAGCAACCATAGATAAAGTTTTCTGTCATGCCATAGCCATCGGCAATCTGCATTCCCATACGCTCATACCAGCGCAACAACTCAATAGAAATAGGCGAGGCTCCTGTTACCAGCATTCTCGCCTGGTCCAGACCAAGACCTGTACGCACCTTATTTTTTAGCCAGCTGCTCAATCCTGGTATGCGCAGTAAAACATTTTGTAATGCTGGTGGAATTTTTTCATCTATACCCTCTTTAAACTTGGTCCATAGTCTGGGGACTGAAAAGAACATCGTGGGTCGAGTACGCTGCAAATCCTCAAGGAACGTATCCAGGGACTCAGGAAAATGCACCGGGGTACCCGAGTAGAGGCAGTGAAATTCTACCAGGATACGCTCTGCAGCATGGGCCAGTGGTAAATAAGAGAGAACACGATCAGCCTCATTAAACCCGTAACCCCGAATCATATTTGGTACAACAAAAATTACTGAAGACCAGGTGTGCATAACCCCCTTCGGATTACCGGTGGTTCCAGAGGTATACATAATGGTAAAGAGATCGTCTTCATCGAATACCGGGCTTTCCTCGTAACGTGCACTGGCGTTTATAACCGCTTCGAGTTCCTGATCACAATGAATCTCACAACGCTGAATCGCTACACTCGGTAGAGAGTCTGCAACTTCCTGCAATGCAGCATTGTTATCCGTGGCACCACAGAAAAGTAGTTTTGACTCAGAGTGCTGCAAGACGTAGGACATGGAAGACGCAGACTGCCCAGGGTATAGGGGCACGCTCACCATCCCCGCCAGCATGATACCTACATCCACGATAATCCAGTCTGCACAGTTTTTGGCATGGATCGCGATACGATCCCCAGGCTCAAATTGGCTAAGCAGGTAACCCGCAATCCTTCGGGCTTTGTCCATCACCTCATACCATGTGTATTCTCTCCATTGACGCCGCTGCATCTGGCGGAGAAATACTGTTTCTGGCTCTTCGGCCTCTCTCTTATAGAGGAGCTCCAGAGGCTGGAGGCCTTTCACCTTTTCGTATCGTTCTTCCGGGGTCATCGCTTTCCTCACTCATTATTGTGTTTATTGTGATCTGATGTGTTATTACTGCACCTAAGTACCATATCAGTGCAGTATGTTGCGCCCAGAGTATTTACCCTAGTTACCGTTTAGAACTAAATTACCACTATCGTCAGCCCTGGCTAAGACCAGAACTAAGGTATGGCAGTCGCAACACATAAGAAAGGCAGAATCTTCTTATCCTTATTATTCATCCAAAGTTACTGAAGATATGCGGTTAGTGCAATTCCTTGTGCCACCCTAAAAACAGTTATTTTTTATTAGATAAAATTAGACTGATCAGTCTGTGAGGTAGGTAGGAAAGTTCGCCAAATTGAAGTCTCAATAACTTTGTTGAAATAATCTGTGACTTGTCGACTTAGGCAACTGTACGATTAGCAACGGCAGCACTGAAGTTAAGGAAACCGAGCCACTAGTTAATAAGGCAATCAACATGTTTTTAAACATTAAACTTCAGATTTTAGAGCACCCCTAATTGGTGTAAATATTTGCAGCCTGCCGCCATACAAATGTTAAATTTTTTCCCAGGATAGAAACCTGTACAAATTGATAAACAATTTAAAACAGAGAGACAAACCTATACACAACTTTAAAAGACATTAGTATCAAATTTCTTACTATTGTTACCCCAAATAAAACGCCCATTGATATAGCTTATAAAACCTTAGAAAACGAAGAGGCGAAAAAACAGAAGAAAGCATGTGAAGGAGTGAACTACAAACTCTAACAGTTTACAGATGCTGTCCGGAATTTTAAGTAAGAAAAGAAGAGAAACAGCTTTAGAGGTATTCAGTCAAAAGATTTACCAGGGGCAAATGAAAAATTTTCACTTGCCCCTGGTCTGCACTAGCCTACCTTCTCCCCGTGTGCCTGCTTATCCGCATGGTAAGAAGAGCGCACCAACGGGCCACAAGCTGCGTGCTTGAAACCGATTTGTTCTGCATAGCGGCGATATTCTTCAAACTCATCCGGGTGGACATAGCGCTGTACAGGCAAGTGCTCCTTGCTCGGCTGTAAATACTGGCCGATGGTGAGCATATCGATATCGTGCTCACGCATATCATCCATTACCTGGAAGATTTCTTCCTTTTCCTCACCCAGGCCCACCATCAAACCAGACTTGGTTAGTACATCCGGGCGGCGTTTTTTATATTCCTGTAGCAACTTCAGGGACCATTTGTAATTAGCTCCAGGACGGGATTCCCGATATAAACGGGGCACAGTCTCCAGGTTGTGGTTAAATACGTCCGGTGCCTCCTTCTCTAGAATATCCAGCGCAACATCCATGCGGCCACGAAAATCCGGAGTCAGGATTTCCACCTGCAGATCTGGTGACAGCTGGCGAGATTCACGGATGCATTCCGCAAAATGCTCAGCACCGCCATCGCGCAAATCATCACGATCCACCGAGGTGATCACTACATAGCGCAGGCTCATGGCGGCAATGGCTTCAGCCAGATTTTTGGGTTCTTCCGGATCGAGGGGATTGGGTTTACCGTGGCCCACATCGCAGAATGGGCAGCGGCGCGTACAAATCTCCCCCATGATCATAAAGGTCGCTGTACCACCACTGAAGCACTCCCCAAGATTTGGGCAGCTTGCCTCTTCACACACTGTGGAGAGCTTTTGCGAGCGCAATATGTTCTTGATACGGTCCACCTCTTTGGAGGCTGGGACTTTTACACGAATCCAATCCGGCTTACGCAAAACGGTATCACTGGCAATTACCTTGACTGGGATACGCTCGACCTTATCACCGTCGCGTAATTTTTCCCCCTGCTGGAGGCGGCGGGTGCGCTTTACCGGCACCAGATCGGGTTTTTCAGCCATTACTTAATTCCTGCTGTTCCGCGCTCAGTTGCGCCAAAGTGTGTTCGTCTAGTGGCTGCCACTCTGCTGAAGGCAGCTCGAGCGTGCGCAACAATTCGCACACAAAAATTTCTGCCACTTGCTTCCAAGTAGGTGTCTCTTGCAGTAACTCGGCCATTTGCACCATTTCCATACCTGCGTATCCACAAGGATTAATCCGGTGGAAGGGGGCCAAGTCCATATCGATGTTGATGGCAATACCGTGGAAGCTGCAACCACGGCGTACTCGCAGCCCAATGGAAGCAATCTTGCTACCACTGCGGGGGCCGCCCTCAGTCAAATACACTCCGGGAGCATCAGCGCGGGGGGCGGCAGCAATGCCAAAGGCCTTAAGCATCGCGACAGTGGCGCTCTCCAGTGCCGTCACAAGGTCACGTACGCCAATTTTGGCCCGACGCAAATCCAGAAGTGGATAAACTACCAATTGCCCAGGGCCGTGATAGGTAACCTGCCCACCACGATCCACCTGAACTACCGGGATATCCCCAGTATTCAGCAGGTGTTCGGCTTTGCCGGCCTGTCCTTGGGTGAATACAGGCTCGTGCTCCACACACCATATCTCATCAGAGCTATTTTCATCGCGGAGGTCAGTGTAGCGAGACATCGCGCGCCAGACGGTCTCGTAATCTCGCTTGGCGAGGTTGCGCACAACGGTCATCAAAGCACCATATGCACCGCTGGGTGCTCTTTCAACTCTTCAAACAGAGCTTTGAGCTGATCTTCACCGGTAGCGAGGATAAAGAATGTCATTGCGGTGAATTTACCGGTGCTACTGTCGCGCAGGGTAATTCGATCTTCATCCAGCCCGGGGGCATGGCGACGCATCACTTCCAGTACAAACTCGTGCGCTTGGTCATTGGCATCCCGCACCACTTTGACCATATAGTCTTCGCAGGGAAACTCAATTTTCGGGGGTTGCTGATTGGGGTCTTGGCTCATACCACTCTCCGAGGTCCGGCTGTCAGGTATTAAGAAGAAGCTTAGGCACAGCCGGGCGACGATTATACAGCGAGCAGTGTGCAGTGGACAGGGAGTGGCAGGGGGAAGTAGGCAGAGAGTTCGGGGAGCTGGCCAGGGGTGGCTAACAGCCACCCCTATCTCATAAGCTTGGTGAAGTTAGTTAAAGAAGCTGATCACGAAGCGCTTGATGGAATCCCACATCCGCTTAAAGAAACCGGCGCGCTCCACATCCTCCGCCGCTACGGCTTTCACATCGGCAACTGTCTGGCCATCCAGAGTCACAACAACTTTGCCCACTGGTTGGCCTTTCTTAATCGGAGCCTCCAGCTCACCATCAACAATCAGATCAGCTTTAATACCCTCTTCACCACCGCGGGGGATAGTGACAAAGATATCCTTCTCCACTGCGATACCAACGTTGGGCTCCTTGCCACCCCACACTCGCTCGGTTTGCAGGACTTCACCCTGGCCGTACACCTTGTGGGTCTGGTAATAACGAAAACCGTAAGCTAGCAGCTTCTGAGTCTCCGAAGCCCGCTTCTCGTCACTGTCAGTACCCACCACGATTGCAATCAAGCGCATACCACGCTTCATCGCAGAGGCCACCAGGCAGTAACCGGCCTCTTCAGTGTGACCGGTCTTGATGCCATCTACCGCAGAGTCACGCCACAACAGGCGATTGCGATTGGGCTGGTTGATACCGGAATAGCTGAAATACTTTTCAGAGTAGATATCGTAGTGCTCAGGGTGATTGGCGATCAGCGCGCGGGCCAGGATGCCCAGATCACGGGCAGTAGTCATATGCCCTTCAGCGGGCCAGCCAGTGGCATTAACAAAATTGGTATTTTCCATACCCAGAAGTTCTGCCTGCTGGTTCATTACCTCAGCAAACACTTCTTCACTACCAGAGACATGCTCCGCCAGGGCAATACTGGCGTCGTTTCCGGATTGAATAATAACTCCGCGCATCAGGTCCATAACTGGAACCTGGTCGCCAACCTTGACGAACATCTTCGAGCCGCCCTTCCGCCAGGCCTTCTCGGAGATACGCACTTTGTCATCTTCTTTGATACTGCCTTTGAGCATCTCTTCCGAGACAATGTAGGCCGTCATCATTTTGGTAAGACTAGCGGGGGGCACCTCTTTATCCGCTTCGTGCTCTACCAACACCTGGCCGGTATTGGCATCCACAAGTAGGTATGAGGTGGCCGCCAGCTGGGGCGGAGCCGGAATGAGTGATTGCGCCTGGGCCAGGCCCGCACAAAGCAACAGGAAAGAGCAGGCGATAATCCGTGTGATCATAGGTGAGAGTCTCGTTAATCCTCGTGTTCGTAGGCTGGCTGTTAACCCAATATTCATTTTAAAAGATTAATACACGACCATGGTCTGTCACCAAATGCCGTCAGCCAGGAATGTTGACAAAATACAAGAAAATTCGCGCCATTGCGCAGTATTTTGTAAACGGCTATTCAACTGACCGTCACCTATAGTAGCGGTCGCTGACTGCCAGAGCCTAGTGCAGGGCTCGTTGAAACATCAGACTTGGCTATTTATTCATATACCACCTGGGGATCACCCAACTGGTTCTTCTGCACGGTTTCCCGAGCGGTAGCCAGAGCCCTCTGCTGAGAAATTGGCCCAATACGCACCCGATAAAATGTCTTGCCACTACGCGTTACAGGACTGACAGAAACAGGATAGTCAATTGAAGCCGTCAGCTGTGCACGGATCTTCTCCGCCTGGCTGGCATTACGGTATGCACCAACCTGAAGAAAGGTATTTTCCGGTAACTGAATCGTCGTATCCTGCGGCAGGCTACGTGTAACGTCACCGGCCAGTATAGTTTCAGTCACAGGAGGCAGAGAGGCCGGGTCCAGCGCTTCTACCTCAACCCGTGCAATCCCCTTATCCACATACCCCAACTTCTGAGCGGCAGTATAACTTAGGTCGATAATACGCCCATGCACAAAGGGGCCACGATCATTTACGCGCACAATAATACTGCGGCCATTATCCAGGTTGGTTACCTTGGCATAACTGGGTAGTGGCAAAGTTTTGTGCGCCGCGGACATGGCGTACATGTTGTAGATTTCCCCATTGGCAGTACGGCGGCCATGGAACTTGGTGCCATACCAGGAGGCTTGGCCCCTCTCCTTATAACCTTTGACCGCATTGCGCACATGGTAAGTAACGCCCCTTACTTTGTAGGGAGATTTGTTTCCGGCTGGGCCAATGGGCTCGCGTACAGGAGTTGGCTCAGGTGTAGCCAGCATATCCACCGGGGCTGCTGGACCGCTATCCTCAACGCTGTCGAAATCTGAATCGGCTTGCTTACCCGGCTGGGTTTGCGGCCCCCCACAGGCCATCAAGAATAAAGCGGCGAGGAGGACCCCACGCCGCAAACTGCACTGAAACATAATCCCCCCGGCGCGCGGCAACCACTAGTTGCCGTCTCCAAGCCGCTATTATCTGAAACTACTTAATAAAATAGAAAGTTTTTGATTACAGGTGGCGCCATTGGTTCCACGATACTGGCAGTTTTTGCCGGTATGCGGCTATTAAGCTCTGCCTAGGATTTCCCTCCACGCGCTTTGACGATTTCCTGAGCCAATTCATTTACCGCCATAGCGTAGAGGCGGCTGCGGTTATAAGTGGTAATGGTGGAAAAATTATTGAGCCCCAACCAGTACTGCTTGCCCTGCTCTGTCTGCAGGGAGAAGACAATTGCCGGCATTTCCGGAGCAACCTGACTCGTCGCGTTGAAGCCTTTTTCTGCCAGCTCTCCCACAGTCCACTCTGGCAACAGGGTGTCATTGACGATTGTCATATCCGCATTGGGGCGCGGGCTCGCCAGCACGGTAACCGGCTCACCGGGTTTCCAGCCATGTTTGGCTAGATAGTTAGCCACACTACCAATAGCGTCAGTAGTGTTATTCCAGATATCCACCTTGCCGTCATTGCTGAAGTCCACGGCATAGGCACGGTAGCTCGAAGGCATAAATTGCCCGTACCCCATTGCACCAGCATAGGAGCCCCTAAGTGCAAGGGGGTCCATTTCCTGATCCCGGGTCAGAAGCAGGTAATTTTCCAGCTCTTTGGTAAAAAACTGTGAGCGGCGTGGGTAATTGAAAGCCAGTGTAGAAAGCGCATCCAGCACCCGGTAGCCTCCCATATTGCCACCGTAGCGGGTTTCGATACCGATGATGGCAACGATCATTTCAGCCGGCACACCGTATTTGTTCTCGGCTTCAGCCAGGGCTTCCTTGTTCTTATCCCAGAAATCAACACCACCGGCGATGCTCTGTGGGGTCAGAAATAGCTTGCGGTATTCATACCAGGGCTTGGCTTTTTCAGCCGGGCGCCTGATTGCCTTGAGTATCGAGTCTTTGCGCTTGGCCTCACGCATTAATTCCTGCAGCTCTTTGCGGTCAAATTGGTGCTCTTCCACCATGTACTCTACGAATTTCTGTGCATCCGCATTGTCACCATGACCGGGCTCCTGTGCGCAGGCGGCCAGGGCCAGCCCCATCCCAACCAATAGTCCCGAGGTCCACTTCAAAACGACCGCTCCTGTCTTCATCTCGCGTCTCTACACATCCAGTTATTAATGGTCAGCGCAAACTTTCAAAAATGCACTCTGCGCCGTTCTGTCCCTACAGCCATGAGGATACCGAATCCTGCCATCAAGGTAATCAGTGAGGTTCCCCCGTAGCTGATAATTGGCAAGGGTACCCCCACCACTGGCAGTAATCCTGTAACCATACCAATGTTTACAAACACATAGACAAAAAAAGTGAGCGTTATACTCCCCGCCAATAGGCGACCAAATAGGTGTTGCGCCATAAAGCTGATATAAATGCCACGCGCTATAACCAGGACGTAGAGTAATAGCAGCAACAATACACCGCGCATACCCCACTCCTCCGCCAGTACCGCAATAATAAAGTCGGTGTGGCTTTCCGGCAGGAAGTCCAACTGAGATTGAGTTCCCTGTAAATAACCTTTGCCATAGACGCCACCCGAACCAATAGCAGCTTTGGAATTAAAAATATTCCACCCTGCGCCAAAGCGGTCATCATGGGGGTTGAGCAGAGTTAGGATTCGCTGGCGCTGATAGTCACGGAGGCCCCACTGCCAGATCGGCCAAGCCGAAACCAGAACACCCAAGCCCGCAGCACCAATCATTTTCCAGCTCAAACCAGCGAGATAAAGTGCAAACAGGCCTGAGGCCGCAATCAAAATTGAAGTGCCCAAATCCGGCTGGCGCACAATCAGCGCAGCCGGCACTGCCACAATGGCCAAGGCTCCAAAAACAGTCATCAAAGATGGTGGTTGCGCACGCTGGTGCAAGAATGCAGCCACCATCATCGGCACCCCCAACTTCATAATTTCTGATGGCTGGAAGCGGAAGCCGGCAATTTCCAGCCAGCGCTGCGCACCCTTCGCACCAGTGCCAAATAGCAGCACCCCGACTAGCAAGGCACAGCCCCCTAAATAAGCCCATGGCGACCAACGCCGGTAAAAATCCAAGGGTATCTGGGCAACAATAAACATGCCCACAAATGCCAGACACATAAAAATAGACTGGCGCCGCACATAGTTTATATCTCCACCGGAAGCACTAAAAAGCACTCCCAGGCCAACCGAAGCCAACACCAATAGCAGCACTAACAAGGGCACATCAATATGCAGGCGACGAGCCAGGCTTACCGGCTTCCTGAGGCTGCCATGTGCATCGGACAGCCGGTGGGAAAAATCACGGCTAGCCATTATCCGCCCCCTCAGAAAAACTTACATCTGCGGTCGTATTGACTGCTGATTCGGTTCGCGGCACCCACTCAGCAAATAATTCCCTAGCCACCGGCGCAGCCACCCCACCACCGGCTTCACCGTTCTCTACCAATACCGCAACAGCGATACGTGGCTTTTCCACCGGCGCAAAGGCCACAAACAGCGCGTGGTCGCGATGACGCTCCTGTAGCGCCTCAGAGTCATAGCGAGCTCCCTGGGCGATACCCACCACCTGGGCAGTACCTGATTTACCAGCGACACGAAAATCCAGATCTTTGCCAGCTCGCTTACCTGTGCCATAGCTTCGATTAACTACAGCATCCATCCCCTCAAATACCAGATCCCAATTATCCGGATGAGCTTCCAGGTTGTGCAGTATTTCCGGAGGCTGTTCGGCCCCATTAATGGTTTTCACTATCTGGGGACGATAGTGAGTACCGCGATTCGCTAAAGTAGCGGTCATAACTGCCAACTGTAGCGGAGTGGCCAGTACAAATCCCTGTCCCAGCACCGCGTTGAGACTATCCCCCGGGAACCAGGGCATGCCTCGCGCACCGCGCTTCCAGTCCCGAGAGGGAAAAAGGCCAGAACGCTCCATCGGCAGGTCAATACCGGTTTTGGAGCCCAGGCCAAAGTGGGTTGCAATGTCGTGCATGCCGTCGATATCCCAGCGGTGTGCCATATCCCAGAAGTAAACGTCACAGCTCTGTGCCATCGCCTGGATCAGGTCCACCTTTTCACCATGCCCCCAGCGGACATGATCCCGATATATACGAGGATCATTCGGCAGTTTATAGAAACCCGGGTCCTTGATTTTGGTCTCGCGAGTGATAAGTCCCGCCTCAAGCCCTCCAAGCCCCATTAATGGCTTCAGGGTTGAGCCGGGCGGATATTGTCCTTGCACTGCGCGATTAAAGAGCGGCACATCAAGTGAGTCGCTGAGGGCCCGATAATCGGCAAAGCTAATTCCGGTTACAAACAGATTTGGGTCGAAGGAGGGCTTGCTGACAAATGCCAAAACACCACCGGTGTTAACATCGATCGCCACTACAGCCCCACGGCGATCTCCCAGTGCATCGGAAGCCACCTGTTGCAGGTGCGCATCCAGATGCAGGGTCAAGTCGGCGCCGGGCTTGGGATCCTGGCGTTCCAATACGCGCAATACCCTTCCCCGCGCATTGATCTCCACATTTTCATAACCCACCTCACCGAGCAGGGTTTTCTCGTAAGAGCGCTCCAGTCCCACTTTGCCGATACTATTGGTACCGCGATAGAGACGCACGTCTTCTTCAGTGAAGTTACTCAGGTCGCGATCGCTAATGCGACCTACATAACCAACACTATGGGCAAACAAATCCCCCAGCGCGTAATAGCGCACCAATTCGGCCTGCACTGAAACGCCGGGCATACGAAACTGATTAACGCTTATCCGTGCGATTTCCTCTTCGCTCAAACGAAAGCGGAGAGGCACCGGCTCAAACGGCCGACGGCGCTTCATGCGCTTGCGGAATTTAGACACATCGCTATCTTCGAGGCGAATTAAATGACCGATTAATTCAAGGGTTGCGTCCAGATCCTGCACTCGTTCACGGACAATAGAAAGATTGAAACTGGCCCTGTTGTCAGCCAGTAATATTCCATTGCGGTCGTAAACCAGCCCCCGTGTGGGAGCCACCGGGCGCACCTGAATACGGTTCTCATCGGACTGGGTGCGGTAATCGTCGTAATTAACAACTTGCAGGTTATAGAAACGAGCTACCAGAACAGCCAGTAAGGCGATCACACCGACAATAGCCACCAACATACGGTTGCGAAATAACCGCTGCTCCGTGTGTGGGTCCTTAAGGTGATGGTCGTGAGGCATTAGAATTTATTTGAATGAATTTGACTGGCGCGCGAAAAGTCTAATCGCCTACATTACCACAGGGAATGTACGGAGAGAGAACTCGAATTGGCAAATCTCTCCGCCATTCATCGCAAACACTTTACTTGTGGTAAGGGTGCCCCGCCAAAAGTGTCCAGGCCCTATAAACCTGCTCTGCCAAAACCACTCTAACCAGAGGGTGTGGCAATGTCAGTGGTGACAGGGACCAGCGCTGATGTGCATTTGCCAAGCACTCCTGGGAGAGGCCATCGGGACCACCGATCAGCAGGCTGACATTTTCTCCCAGCAGTTGCCAGTCGCGCAGCTGACCAGAAAGCTGCTCGGTACTCCAGGGTTTGCCCTTCACATCCAGTGCCACTACATGATCGCGCGGACCGAGGGCTGCAAGCATTGCCTCCCCCTCTTTTTTCCGCGCCTTTTCGATCAACGCTGCAGAACTTTTCTGGCCGCGTTGCCCAAGAGGAATTTCCACCATTTCCAAGGATATTTCGCGGGGCAAACGCTTGGCGTATTCGGCATATCCCTCCTGAACCCAGCCGGGCATTTTCCCCCCGACGGCAAGAATTCGGATCTTCACCCCACTTAGTCCTTGTGAGGGTCACTGCCATCGGCATCATCACGGGTATTCGGTGTCATCGACCAGAGCTTTTCCAGGTCGTAGAAATTACGCACATCAGCCAACATGACATGTACGACTAGATCGCCATAGTCCACCAAAACCCACTCGCCCTGCTCTTTGCCCTCAACACCAATCGGGCGCACACCTTCCAGCTTAAGTTCATCCACCACATTCTCTGCCAGGGACTTCACCTGACGGCTGGAGGTACCTGTACAGATCACGAGGTTGTCCATTACATCGGAGAGTTCAGATACGTCCAGCGCAACAATGTCTTTGCCTTTCAGATCTTCCAGAGCCTTGAGCGCGATATCTTTAATATTTGTCATAACACCTTGATTCATTACTGGTCACCAATGGCAACCGCTTTTGTATAGAGTTGATGGTCTTCAATGTATTGCAATACGGTGGCCGGCAACAAAAATCGCGGCGACCGACCACTATTCAATAACTGGCGAATTTCAGTCGCCGAGATAGGCAACATGGTCTGCTCGCGCAATACCAAGCTTCCATATGCCTGCTCGTGCAAATCTTTTGCTGCCCCTTGATGGCTCTGTAGCAAGTCCATCAGTTCTGGATTGCCCCCCGCATCACCGCTTTCTGGAAGATGCCAGCCGGGGCGGGTCACTACCACCAGGTGTGCAAGCTCCAATAGCCTCTGCCAGCGGTTCCACCTATGCAGGGTCAACAGGGAATCAGAGCCCATACAAAAACTGATGGATACGTCCGAACCCAGTTCTTTGCGCAGCTCCTCCAGGGTATCCACCGTATAGGTATCACCGCCACGATTTAGCTCCCTCTCGTCCAGCTGCAGCTCATCACAGCCCTGCAGGGCCAAAGCCAACATGTCGCTGCGCTGGCGCGAGGAAACCCCGGGACTTTGGCGATGGCGTGGCTGGTGGCTGGGAAGCAGGCGCATTTCATCGAAATCCAGGGCCTGGCGCAGTTCCAGCGCCATGCGCAGGTGGCCAAAGTGCACCGGATCAAAAGTGCCGCCGAACAGGGCTATCGTATGCCGCTTAGTCGCCAAAATTACCTCGTTACTGGCTCATGAATGAGGGCCGGAATTAACGGCGAATGTGCCCATCCCCAAACACAATCCACTTCTGAGAAGTGAGCCCCTCCAGCCCCACCGGGCCTCGGGCGTGGATTTTATCAGTACTGATGCCGATTTCCGCCCCCAGTCCATATTCAAATCCATCGGCAAAGCGTGTTGATGCATTGATGATCACCGAGCTGGCATCGACTTCCGCCAGAAAGCGACGACTGCGCGTGTAATTTTCAGTAACAATCGCCTCAGTGTGTCCTGAGCCGTAGCGGGCGATATGGTCCATCGCAGCATCCATATCTGCCACCACCCGAATGGACAGTACCGGGGCCAGGTATTCTTCACTCCAATCACTTTCTTTGGCCTCTGCGCACTGGGGCAGTATCTCGCAGGTACGGGCACAGCCA
The DNA here is from genome assembly GCF_052467165.1 of Microbulbifer variabilis. Lineage (NCBI taxonomy): Bacteria > Pseudomonadati > Pseudomonadota > Gammaproteobacteria > Cellvibrionales > Microbulbiferaceae > Microbulbifer > Microbulbifer variabilis. The sequence goes on along the minus strand of NZ_CP174301.1, from coordinate 742,725 downwards.
CACAATTCCACACCTTTAAGCTCATAGGCTTCTGCCAAACGCGGCAGCATTCGCTCTGCAATCCCCTCCGCCACCAGTAGGGTTTCCATGGCGTTGCACACGCCATAGCGATGGGTTTTGGCATTCAGGGCAATCTCAAACGCCTTCTGTTCATCGGCCAAGTCGTCGATATAAACGTGACAAACACCGTGCAGGTGTTTGATCACCGGTACTCTGGCCTCACGGCTGACCCGCTCAATCAGGCCAGTGCCACCTCGAGGAACGATTACATCCACATAATCTGGCATGGAGATCAGGGCACCAACTGCCTCGCGGTCACTGGTGCCCACCACTTGCACCGCCGTTTCCGGCAATCCCACTTCCCGGAGCCCCTGGGTAATACAGGCCGCGATCGCCTGATTCGAGTGCAATGCCTCACTGCCACCACGCAAAATAGTGGCGTTACCGGATTTCAGGCATAAACTCGCCGCATCAATCGTCACATTAGGGCGGGATTCATAAATAATCCCCACCACTCCCAGGGGTACACGCATCTTGCCCACCTGGATACCACTGGGGCGATAACATAAGTCCTCAACTTCTCCCACTGGGTCAGGCAGGTCCGCAACCTGCAACAACCCCTCGATCATTGCGTCGATGCGCTCATCATTGAGTTCCAGCCGATCGAGCAGCGCCGCATCCAGACCGCGTTCACGACCCGCCTGCATATCCTGAGCATTGGCCTCAGCCAGTTGAATCCGTTGAGCTTCCAATTCTGCGGCAATTGCCCGTAGAGCGCGGTTCTTACTATTGGTATCGGCTCTCGCCATTAGTCTTGAGGCAGAGCGAGCGGCGCGGCCCATCTGTTCGAGTTTGACGCGGGTGGATTGCTGATCAGTGGTATTGGTGGCGGTCACTTGGCGCTCCGTGCGAAATCCGGTCGGCCGCGCAGTATACCCCAGTGGCTATGGGTTGAAACGGCATAAATATAGGATGCCAACGGAAAACAGGTCGCATTCTTACTCCCTCGCCCAGCGGTCCAGGTTCTCGGCGATACTAGCGAGACGCATCAAGGGGTCCTCAACGGCCAACAACTCTACTCGCGCCTTATCCTCTAGGGGAAGCAACTGGGCGAGCTGCCAGGAGAGGGCATCTGCAGAGTCGACACTATCGAACTTGAGTGACAACATCTCAGCGCGATCCTTCAGCTCATCAAGCACCGATAGCAAGCCATCGCAGTCTGCGGGAATGGGTTTGGGCTCTTCGTTTGGCAACCATTCAACCTCCCCGAACAATAAACCGTTATCAGCGCGCTCGGTGCTGGCAATGCGGAAGCGACGCCGACCAACCACCTGTACATTTAATAATCCCCCCTCTCCCTGGCTCCAGTCGACAATGTGTACATAGACACCGAGCGGCCATACGGAGGCGTGTCCTACCTCCCCTCCGGAGCGGATCAATACAACGCCGAAGCCGCTATCACTTTTCAGTGACTCGCTGACAAGATGTAGGTAACGCTGTTCAAAGATACGCAATGGCAGGGTGACCCCCGGATACAGGGCCATACTCAGGGGAAAAAGGGGAATCTTTTGCAATGCTGTTCTCACCAGTTAGCTCATTTTGTAAAGATACCACCCACAGTACTACTCCTAGATAAATAGGAAGGGCGTTTTAGCGCCAATCCGCAGAACTGCGACAGAGTTTCCGCTTTATCCAAGTAATTGCCGGTGGCATGCTCGCCCTACACCCATTAAGCTGCTGCGGTTTATCAACCGAATGGAGACTATTGATGCCCAAAGCAACAGCCCGCCATATTCTGGTAGAGAGCGAAGGCAAGTGCCTGGAACTGAAGCAACAAATCGAGAATGGTGCAGATTTCGGCAAAATCGCCGAACAGCACTCCCAGTGCCCATCAGGCCGTTCCGGTGGGGACCTGGGCGAATTCAGCAAAGGCATGATGGTGCCCGAATTTGACAAGGTCGTATTCTCCGAGGAGCTCCACAAGGTGCACGGCCCGGTGAAAACCCAGTTCGGTTACCACCTGCTGGAAATTACCAGCCGCCAGGATTAATTGCTTGCGAATTAATCTACAAATAAAAAGCCGGGCAACAGCCCGGCTTTTTATTTGTAGAGAGGGGAATTCCCTCAAGCCTTGGCTGCGCCCTCAGGAATGTCCACTTCTCCCTTGTCCACTGAAGAGCCAGCACCCAGCGGCTTAAATATCACCAGCAACAACGGCAGCAGAGTGAGTGATCCAAGCAATGCTGCAGACATCGCCAGTGCGGTCAGTAAGCCAAAGTAAATTGAAGGCACAAACTTGGACAGCGCAAGAATTGAGAAGCCGGCAATAATCGTAATTGCCGTATAGAACATCGCGCGGCCAATAGTCGCATGGCTGCGATGCATGGTCTCCAGGTAATTGCCGTCTTTGGCGAATTCCGCACGGAATCGGTACAGGTAGTGAATCGCATGATCCACACCGATACCCACAGTAATCGCGGCGATGGTGATAGTCATCATATCCAGTGGAATACCGGCGAGACCCATACCACCTAATACCACACAAGCAGCGAGCATATTAGGCACCAGCGCAATAATAGCGATCGACAGGGAGCGGAATAACACCAGGAACATCAGCAGGATGCCCACAAATACCGCACCCAGCGTCAGGATCTGGGACTTAAACAGGCTCTGCAGCATATTGTTATACAGCACCAGCAAGCCGGTCTGGTGGATATTTTCCGGCGCTATGCCCATTTCATTGTGGGCGTAGTTGTAGATACGCTCGATCAATTCGCTACGGCGCAAATTCGGATCGGTTTCCATCACCCGCAAAGTGATACGCGCCTGGTTGTTCTCAACAGAGAGATAGGGATTAACCAGCACGCTACTGATTTCAGGCGGCAGGCTGGTGTTGGCTACTGCCAACTCAAAGTCATTGAGCTGACCGCCTTTTAAATCGCGAGCCACCTTAAACAGGGTCGCCAGGGACTGGACCTTGCCAATTTCCGGCTGCTGCTCCAGGTAATCGTGTAACTGTTCCAATTTGGTGAGGCCGGCCACAGTAAACCAGTAACTCTGCTCCTGGGACTCCTCTTCTCCACCGAAAGGATCATCAGAGGCGAAGGGATCTTCTTCAACCGCGAACGGGTCCTCCTCCGCCTCCATGGCAAAAGGATCCTCCTCACCTTCGAAGGCCGGTTCCGCTTCCTCCGGCTTGTCGAGGATAATATCCAGGGTCACAGTGCCACCCAGGCGGCGGTCAATCACCAACATGCCCTGGTAGATTTCAGTGGAGTCATCAAAGTAATCGATAAAGCGGTTTTCCACTTTCAGCTGGGAAATACCCACCACACTGACCACAGCTGCCAACAGGGAAACGCCCAGTACGATGAATTTATGGCGCTCAGCAAAGCTGGAGAAACGCAGGGTAAACGCGTGCGAATTATCCTGGCTCACCTTGCCCTGGCGCTTGGGCAGGATCATCAGGAAGCTGGGGATAATCAGGAATGACAACACCAGGGCCAGAGTTACACCCATGGTCATCATCCAGCCGAAATCAATCACCGGACGGATACCGCTCACCACCAACGACACAAAAGCAACGATCGTGGTCAGGGCAGTGTACAGACAGGGCTTGGCCATAAAGCGCACCGTCTGCAGCACCAATTCCTCGCGCCCCCATTGCGGATTCTGCGCAATATATTCGCGATAGCGCACTGCCAGGTGGATGGTGATCGCCAGGGTAATAATCAGCAGTAGCGCAACAAAATTGGCGGAGATCACCGTCATGCGCCAGTCGAGCCAGCTGAGCAGTCCCAAAATCATCACTGCTGTAGTGACACAGGTAAGTAGCGGCAACAGTACCCAGCGCGGCTGGCGGAAAATCAGTAATAAGGTAAGGATAATAAAGGCGAGGATACCCACACCAAAAACCACCAGATCACTCTTGATAAAGGTAATCATGTCTGAGGTGATCATGGTTACACCACCGAGGAACAGTTCCGCCTCGCCTTTATAACTGGCGAGAATCCCACGCACCTCATCAACCCGTGCCCGCGCTTCCAGCTCCTGGGCCGTTCGGTGTTCCAGATAAACTGCGCTTACCTCTTCCAGACGCTTAGCCTCTTCCGGGCTCAAACCCTCGCTATTGCGCTTGCGGCGCAGGGCGTCGCGCTCGCGCACCAATTCGATACCACGGCTGTCCAGTTTCAGGTTGGCAAGCAGCGCGGTCGTCTGGCCATCTGGACTTAGAATAAGCTCGCGGTAAATAGGACTGGAGAGGAACTCCTGCCGAGCCAGGTCCCTGTCAGTATCCGGATTGGACAGGGTGCGAATCTCGTCAGTGATATCGGTTAAAGACAGCTTGGGGCTGTACAACAAGGGCACATCGAGAATGGTTTGTACACTGGAAACGCCATCTACCCCGGCCAGCTCATCGCGCAGCTTGGCGAGAGTCTGCAGAGACTCGTCGCTGAACAGATCACCATCGTTGTAGCGGTACGTCACTACCAGGAAGTCGCCACTGGCGTAGCGCTCGGCAATCTCACGGAAATAGTCCAGGGATTTGTCCGCTTCCAGAGTTAGGGAGTCAGCGGAGGCATCGATCTTAAAGCGGGGCAGGCCCATAGCTGCCACAAGGGTGAGTAAGCCAACAACCATTAACACAGCCACAGGCCGTTTGGTCACCAGGTATTCGTAGCAGGTCTTGAAAGCTGACAGCATAAATTTCCGCTTATATCCAATAAATCAGTGGGCCGCGATGCGGCGCATATTTTGATCGCCCTGGCGGTGAATACGCAAATATAAAATTTGCAATATCACGGCGCTATTGGAAATATTTTCAGGGAGTATCGATATGTCCCAGATCGCGCTCGGGAAACAGCAAGTCCCGAACGCGCCGTTTGAGTTCTTTTGCTCCGGGAAAGCCGCCATCACGCTTGCGCTCCCAGATCAAATTTTCACCAATACGGATTTCAAATACTCCTCCAGTTCCGGGTTGTAATGCAACCTGTTGGAGGTCATCGGCAAAGGTATACAGTAGTTCCTGGGCCATCCAGGTGGCTCGCAGCATCCAGTTGCACTGCACACAGTAATGAATCGTGATGCTCGGTTTCACGGTTCTAGCCTCCCTCCAGTCTACTCTCCCCAATGCGGAAGCAGCTTTTGTTCTACCCCCAGCTGGTCTAGTAGTCGTGCCACCACAAAGTCGACAATATCCTCAACTGTGCTCGGCTTTTGATAAAAACCGGGGCTGGCGGGCAGAATCATCGCGCCCATACGAGTGAGTTTGAGCATATTTTCGAGATGAATCTCCGAGTAAGGTGCTTCGCGTGGAACCAATATCAGCTGGCGGCGCTCCTTCAGGGCTACATCAGCAGCTCGCTCAATCAGATTGTTGGAGGCTCCACAGGCCACTGCTGACAGAGTGCCGCCGCTGGCTGGACAAACCACCATACTTGCCGGCGCTCCTGTGCCTGAGGCCACAGGAGAGAACCAGTCCCGTTTACCGAACAGGGTCAGCTGCCCCTCCTTTGCCGCAAAGCGATCGGCAAGAAAGCCCTGCAGGATATCATCATCACCCTCGGGCAGCTGCAGGTCTGTTTCCGTATTGATTACCACCTGAGCCGCATCAGACAATAACAACCAGACACGCACGTTAGCGGCGAGCAGGCACTGTAACAAGCGCAGGCCGTACTGGGCTCCAGAGGCCCCGGTCATGGCCAGGGTAACGGTTTTATCAAAAGTAGGTTGCTGCAAGGTCAATCCCTCGGGTTTCTTGATGGGAAACCCAGGGGTTGCCCACCGGTATTCTTTTCTAGACTGGGCGATGGTATTTCTGTTCCAGAGCGCCGATCAGGCGCTGGTGGATACCACCAAAACCTCCGTTGCTCATCACTACAATATGGCTGCCCTCACCCGCAAGCTGGAGCGCAGATTCCACTCCCCCCTCAATGGTGTCAAAAACTTTGGCTGGAACCGGGGAGTGGTGGGTGACTTCATCCAGAGACCAGTTCATTCCCTGTGGCTGATACCACAACACCATATCCGCACCGCTACAGGAGTTTGCCAGCTGGCCCTGGTGCACGCCCATTCGCATAGTATTGGAGCGCGGCTCAATCAGGGCGATGATCTTATCTTCCCCCACCTTGGCCCTGAGCCCATTTAAGGTGGATTCAATTGCTGTGGGGTGGTGGGCAAAATCATCGTAAACACGGATGCCTGCCACTTCACCCAAGCACTCCATACGGCGCTTCACCCCCTCAAAACGCCCCAATGCGACGGCACTCAATTCCGGTACAACACCCACGTGTCGAGCTGCAGCCATGGCGGCGAGGCCATTGCGCACATTGTGCATACCAGTGAGTTCCCACTCCACTCGCGCCACCTCAGCCCCTTCAAGCTGCACAGAGAAGCTGCTGCCATCCGCCGCAATATCGTGAGCCAACCAGTCTCCCGTGCGAATGCCCGGCGGGCCTTCAACACCGAAACGCTGCACCTCAGTCCAACAGCCCTGCTCGAGAACCTGTTCAACATTTTCCTCAGCTGCAGCAACAATCAGACCATTGGCCGGTACGGTACGTACCAGGTGGTGAAACTGCCGTTGTATCGCCGCCAGATCATCAAAGATATCCGCGTGATCAAATTCCAGATTATTGATGATCACTGTGCGTGGGCGGTAATGCACAAACTTGGAGCGCTTGTCGAAGAAGGCAGTATCGTATTCATCCGCTTCCACAATAAAGAAGGGAGACTCCCCCATACGTGCCGACACACCGAAATTGCCAGGCACACCGCCGATCAGGAATCCAGGCTGCATATCTGCCGCTTCCAGAATCCAGGCCAGCATACTGGCAGTGGTGGTTTTGCCATGGGTACCGGATACTGCCAGCACCCAGCGTCCACCGAGGAAGTGGTCACATAACCACTGGGCGCCAGAGGTATAAGGCAAACCTTTTTCCAACACCGTCTCTACTGCGGGATTACCCCGGGACATGGCATTACCAATAATGACCAGATCCGGGGCTGGCTCCAATTGTGCCGGGTCATAACCCTCGGTGATCTGGATACCCGCCTGCTGCAACTGGGTGCTCATTGGTGGATAGACGTTCGCATCGCTGCCGGTGACCCGGTGTCCTTCGGCCACGGCCAACTGGGCCAGACTGCCCATAAATGTGCCGCAAATACCTAATATGTGGATATGCATGGCGGAAATGTGTACTCCTGCTGGTTGCGGCGCAAGCTTAACACGGCAAATCAAGCCAGTAATTGCCAAATCCCGCACTTGCAATGCAATTTACTCGCTATTCCATTAGACTCCGCCCCCGCACTGGTCGGCCTCATCCCCTGTACGGTGGTAGGAATTTTCCAACAATGGCCGACACCCGATACGAGCTCCCGGAATTCCCTACTAGTACCGCTAATTGAATAGTGAGTACTGGGAAGAATTACCGGATCGGGACACTTCCCTAGATTTCTACGTATACAGGATAACCATGTCGAAGAAGAACGCCTTTTACGCACAGTCCGGTGGTGTGACTGCCGTGATCAACGCATCCGCCTGCGGCGTAATAGAAGCTGCCCGTGAAAACCAGGACAAGATTGGCAAAGTCTACGCGGGGCTGAACGGCATCCTCGGCGCACTGCGCGAGGAACTGATCGACGTGAGCCAGGAAAGTGTGGAAGACATCGCCGCATTGCGCCACACCCCATCCGGCGCCTTCGGCTCCTGTCGTTACAAGCTGAAAAGCCTGGAAGAAAACCGCGCGGAATACGAGCGCCTGATCGAAGTGTTCAAAGCCCACGATATCGGCTACTTCTTCTATAACGGCGGCGGAGATTCTGCAGATACCTGCCTGAAAGTATCCCAACTATCTGAAACCATGGGCTACCCAATCCAGGCCGTACACATTCCCAAAACTGTGGATAACGACCTGCCGCTGACCGACAATTGTCCCGGCTTTGGCTCAGTGGCCAAATATGTAGCGGTATCCACCAAGGAAGCCGCAATGGATGTCGCCTCCATGTGCGCCACCTCCACCAAAGTCTTTATCCTGGAGGTGATGGGCCGCCACGCAGGCTGGATTGCCGCAGCGGGTGCCCTGGCCCAGGAAGAAGAAGGCGATGCACCGCATATTATCCTGTTCCCGGAAGTGGCCTTCGATAAAGAAAAGTTTCTCGCCAAAGTACAGAAGACCGTGGATGAAAAAGGCTACTGCGTTATTGTCGCCTCAGAAGGCGCCCAGTACGCAGATGGCACCTTCCTCGCCGATGCCGGCACCACCGATGCTTTTGGCCACAAGCAATTGGGCGGTGTAGCCCCGACTCTTGCCAATATGATCAAGAGCGAACTGGGCCTGAAATATCACTGGGCACTGGCCGACTACCTGCAGCGCGCTGCCCGCCATATCGCCTCCGCCACCGATGTGGAGCAGGCCTACGCCGTTGGTCGCGCCGCTGTAGAAATGGCGGTAGCCGGCAAGAACGCGATTATGCCGGCAATTATCCGTGCAGAAGGTGAAGAGTACAGCTGGTCTATCGCGGAAGCGCCGCTGTCTGAAGTGGCCAACGTGGAAAAATTCATGCCTGAAGAATATATCAGCGAAGACGGCTTCGGTATCACTGAAGCGGGACGCAAGTACCTGCTGCCGCTGATCCAGGGTGAGGATTACCCCCCCTACAAAAACGGCATCCCCCAGTACACAAAACTGAAAAAGCAGCTGGTGGAAAAGAAGCTGGACACTGAGTTTAAAGCGTAATCTAAAAACTCTTTAGCCCTGGTTCAAAAAAGCCCCCGAATAAAACCGGGGGTTTTTTATTGGCGCAGCTGGAAAAATTACTTTTGTAATCCTGTATCTGACCAAACTGCAAATTCATTACCGCAGGGCTCGGCAAAGTGAAAGCGCCGACCTCCAGGAAAGGAAAAAATAGGTTTTATTACTTGGGCACCGCAGCTCTCGACTTTTTGTAAGGTATCCTCTAGGTCAGAACTATATAACACTACCAGCGCTGCACCGTTGACTGTTGAACTGTGCAGATTCGCCTGAAAAAAACCACCATCCAACCCTGCACCAGAAAAAGCAGAATACTCGGGGCCGTAATCCGTAAATTCCCAGCCAAAAGCTTCAGAAAAGAAAGCCTTGGTCTTTTCCAGATCCTTCGATGGGAACTCTACATAATTAATCTTTTCGTGATTATCCATATAACCTTCTCCCGGTATTCTAATTAAATGACATCCTAATCCGTGATGGGCTTATCTGGCGTGTCCACAACTCGGAAACTGCCATTGGCCACCGCCAGGGGTTGGTCATTATGCATAATAACTGCGCGATCCATCATCAGATCAAAATCCAACATGGCGTAAAGAACAACTCCACTTCGTCCCTGGTAGATATCCGGACGATAAACCAGTGCTGCCATGCGTACTCCCATTGGTGCATACGAATAACTGGCTTTGCCGACCAGTTTGCCCCCCGCAGTAACATAACAACTGGACTCGGTTTCATAACTGACAATATGAGTGGATAAATCGGGAAAATCTCCCCCTTCGGAGTAATGGGTGCCAGTCCACTCCAGACTTAATCCCACAAGACTTTCAAATGTACGTGACATAGAAGGGACTCCCCCCTGCAATCCAATTGGTATGAACAGACTCAAGTATGGCCGTTCTTTCGGGGCGCAGAAATCCAGGAGCTTAAAAATTTATTAAGAGTGATTAATTTTTTGAGGGGAGCGAAATAAAAAGGACCGCACCACCAGGGTGCGGCCATTCGCTTCTAGGGAAAAGCTATCAACTTCAAGAATCCTGGAGAAGCGACGACAGGGAGCTGATAACCCCATCGCCAGGACAACCAGAATATTTATTATTAATCAAAAATTGATATATATCAGCGTGGCCAGGAAATTTTGACTTCACGAGAGGCGCTATCTTCAGCACCATCGCCATCACTCACTGTGAGGGTAATTTCGTAATTTCCAGTTTGAGAGTAACGGTGTAACGCCCAGCGTCCACTACGTTGTACGCCATCACCAAAATTCCACTGATATTGAAGTTTGTTATCGCCATTATATTGACTGCGATCTTCTACCCATACCCAGCGAAAAAAGCGATGTAATTTAAAATTCGCTTGCAGAGAGGCAACGTCATCTTTCACTTCAATAATTTGCTCAATAGTGGATATCGCACCACGATCATCTTTTACCTGCAAACGTACCAAGTAACTACCTGGGATATCGAAACTGTGGCTGGGGTTTTGCTCTGTGCTTCTCGCACCATCACCAAAGTCCCAAGACCAGCTCACCAGGTTCCCATCTTCATCGCTACTGTTGTCGATAAAGTGGAATATAAGACCCTCAGACGCCCAGCTAAATTCAGCCGTGGGGACCAGGTTGTCTGCACCCAGGTCCAGCTCAACGATTAAAGGGTCGTGATCCGATGCTCGGTAAGGCCCCGCGGAGTACAGATTTTCCTGCTGCTCTACGCTTTTATATTCGGTGTTGTAATCCAGCGCACGCGGCTCATCGGCATTGATATGCCAATCCACTGTGGCAGTTACCAGTGGAGCCAGGGAAGCGCTGGCAAGAGCATGATCCAGGTAACCGGACTGGCCGTCATACACATAGGAATAAGCTTCGCCTGCTCCGTACCATTCCAGCAGATCGGTATAACCTGCACCCTTAAGCGCGGTAATGGGGTTTTCCATGGCGTAGCTGTTGAGATCACCCAATACCAGCACGCGATCGATGCCAGTTCCTGCAGGGTCTCTATCGATCCAGCCAGCCAAGGCATCCGCAGCCAGAGTGCGTAGGGAGTTCCAGCAGCCCTGTCCATCCCCCTGATCGCTGTTTAGGCTGCCATCACTGGGGCAACTGCCCTTGGATTTAAAGTGGTTCACAACCACGACAAGACGCTCACCGGAGGAAATCTCAGCAAATGCCTGTAACAGCGGTTGGCGATTACCATCGTCGAAGGGATAATCCTGCAGTGTGACAGCACTGCCGATCGGCATAACACGGTCGCTGCGGTAGATCATACCTACGGCAATTTCATCGTCGCCGAGCTGTGGGAGCTCCGGATTTACAAACTGGTAGCTCTGCCCTGAGCCTGCGCTGTTCAATCCATTGACCAAGTCCTGGATTGCACTGTCACTACCGTAGCCATCATTCTCAATTTCCATCAGGCCAATGACATCGGCATCCATACGCAGGATTGCAGAAATAATTTTATCTCTCTGGCGCTCGAACTCTTCCGGGGTGTCAGCACCACGAGCTGTGGGGAAGCCGCCTCCGCTGCCATCGCCATTGAAGTAATTCAGCACATTAAAACTGGCAATACGCAAACTGCCTTCACCAGGCAGTACAGGAGCTTCCTCACGCAGGTTTATGGGAGAGAACTGCGGTATCTCAACCGGGTGTACTCGATAGGCACCAAACCCATAAGCCATCACGCCGGTAAGTTCTTCCAGAGTATCGCCACTGCGCAGCGTGTTGTATGCGCTCAAACCCGGTGCCGGATAAGGCATTTCTTCAGGGTTTTGTACGGTGGAGCCATCATCCAGAATAATTTGATTGAGCTCGTTGGCCGCTGCCTGGGCAATAGCCGCTGAGCCGGGAGCATTATTGTGGGTAGGGATGTAAAGTCTGCCGCTGGAAAGAACAATCTCACCATAACGGCCCAGGTTGTAGTGACCATTGACTGTCAGGCTTTGCGGGAATTTTACCAGCATACCCTCGAGCTGCTCCTGCTCTTGGGCTGAGTTAAATGGCATCTGCACATTGGCAGCCGTTACCTCGTAACCGCTACCACAAACGCTAACGCCGTCCACCTGATTCAGCTCGGTAAAATCGTAAAACTCATCAACAATACCGCCAACCCGTACCAGATCTCCAACCTGAACATCCACCCCGAAAGCATTATCGTGAATAAACAGACCTTCAGAAGTCGAGTCCTGGCCATCCTGATCACCATCCTCTTCCTGCAGGAAGAAGCCGGCAAGGCCGGTATTGGAATCTTGGAAATTGCCAACCACTACGGCTTCAATTTCGTGGCGTTCACCCTCCAGCGAACTTGCGAACCCCTCACCCTGTATCTGGCTGATTAGTGTCGCTGTATCACCACAGGCACCTAACTCGATTCCACCGCTGCCATCGCCACCGCCTGTATCACCCTCAATATGCCAACCCAGGTGGCCGAAGTTATTCTGGCCAACACTGGACCACTCCTGGGCGGGATTGAACGCACTATTGCCATCGGTACGACCACTGACCACATCCAGGTTGCGTATCAGAGTCTGATTCTGGGTACCGACACTGCTATTGCCCCACTGGCTACCGGGGTCAGTACCAATTTGACCGATTACATCGACGAAACCGTTAGGGCCAGCAAGTGCTACCGCATCGTCACCATTGAACAGGCCACCGCTATAAATCTGGTCGGCCACATCCAGCATGGCTGCATCAGAGCTGCCGTGAGCGAGAACAAACACTTCATCATCACCCAGGGTTCCAGAGAGTGTGATATTTACAGCGGCAGAATCGGAACCATTGAAAAAAAGCTGTATCGAGTAATTACCCAGATCTACAGCCGCTCCGGTACCGTTATAGATTTCCAGTGCCTTGTTATTGCCGCTGCCCTCGATATATTCCGAGATTATGAGGTCGTTGGCCTGGACCTCTTCAGCCATCAGTGGAAGACCCAGGGCTGCCAGAGCAGCCAAGCCAAATTCTTTCATCGCCATTTTTCCCAATTGCCGGATTCGCATTTAGCGGCGCAAAGAGTGGCGGGGAATTCCTAAATTTCGATGAAACAAATGTTAAGGTTAAGTTTCAGTGACTCGACTTGGCGACTCATCCTCAATTTGCACTCAACTTGAGTAGCAAGCTCTCTCCCTTTAACAAAAAGACAAGCTGATAGTTGCATTTGTCACCAGACAGTATATAGTCACTTATATAAGCACTTATATAAATATTAATTTATGGATTACAGTCAATTGGGAACTCGCCTCAGACACCTGCTTGAGCTACTGGATGGCGATGTCAGTAAGAGCTATAGCAGCTGCGGTATAGAAAATTACAAACCGCGGTATACCCCAGTAATGCGCACTCTAATGCAAAAAGGCGACGTTACCATCGGCGAGATAGTAGCCAGTGCTCAACTGTCCCAACCTGCCGTCAGTCAAACCGTTAAAGATATGGTGAAACAGGATCTGGTAGAAATAGTGAAAGGAGTAGATGCGAGAGAGCGCAAGGTTAGACTGACCCACAAAGGCGCATTACTTCTACCGCGCTTGAAAGCTCACTGGCAAGCCACTGTATCTGCAGAAAAGTCCTTAAATGCAGAGCTACCCATGCCATTGTCAGATTTGCTGGATACCGCCATCAACGCCCTGGAAAGAAGCCGTTTTCAAGATCGTATACAGAGGCAATTACCCGAGGAGATCAAGAAACAATGAAGCCAGTCATAGCGCTTTTCCTGCCCTTGCTATTCTCTGCCCATTCAGGCCAAGCTGAAGAAAAATGCCAGTTCACTACCAATTCAGTCATCAAAGCGGCATCTGCCGCTGTCGGAGATAAATACGTACTGGCAGATAAAGCTGATATCCTGTCGAAACAAATAGCTGAATTAGCAGACTCCGCCGAATTAGAGCAGTATTGCAACAATACCCAGATATTCTCCAAAAAAATCACTGATAAAATCCGCGAGTTATCCGGCGACAAGCACTTCTACTTGGAACATGTTGGAGACCAGGATGAGTCAAATAACTGGATAGAACAATGGCGAATAGAAGCCCCAAAAAATAATTATGGAGTGAAGAAAATCGAGATACTATCTGGCAACATCGCCTATATATCCCTTTCCTCTTTCCATACTTTTGAAAATGCCAAGTCCACCCTAGGGGCAGCTTTTACACTGATCCAACATAGTGATGGCCTAATTTTGGACCTGCGTAACAATGGCGGAGGCGATGAAAATACTGCAGGCGCTATTCTGGAATCCCTTATCGATACCACTAAGCCATTCCCCTTTGTAATAGAAAGCAGGGAAAAGAAAATAAAACCAAGTCGTATCACCACCCTACCCTGGCCAGCCTATGGTACGGAGAGACCACTGGTAATCTTGATTAATGACCGCTCCTTCTCCGCCGCTGAAAGTGTTGCATTCTCGTTGCAGCAATTGGGTAGAGCCAAAATTATCGGCACAGCCAGCGCCGGTGGGGCGCACATGATGGATACACCCCAATCCCTACCCTTCGGATTTGAGATTGGCATTCCCAGTAGCCGCCCGGTTTCTACATTGACTGAAGGCCCGGTTAATTGGGAAGGACACGGTGTAAGTCCAGATATTGAGACCGGTGATCAAGATAGCTTACAGGTTGCTCTAAAAACGATAAAAGAACAAAATTAATCGTGAATCGTTTACAAGGACCTCGGTAATGGAGTTTAAGGATTAACGATGGCCACCTCCCTTCGACTAATAACCAAGGATAATTACGAGGCTGTTTGCGATCTAGATGTTGCCTTGGAGCAGCAGGAATATGTCGCATGCAATCTGTGGTCACTGGTAGAGGCACAGTTCAATACTGGATATGAAACCCGCGCGATTTATTTTGGAGAAAATCCAGTTGGTTTTTTTATGTGGGTCAAGGAAAACCATGAAAAGATGTCTATATGGCGTTTTATGGTTGACCAGAAATACCAGCAAAAGGGAATAGGCAGGACTGCTCTGAAGTTAGCCCTGCATGAGATCAGGCAGACCCCCAATATTAAGCAAATAAAGATTTGCTACAACCCCAAAAACCCAGTTGCTAAAGATTTCTACTCTAGCTTTGGCTTTGTAGAAGTTGGAATAGATGACGATAACGAGGACATGCTTGCCATAATCGACCTCTCCAATACAGAAGTCCAAGTTGAGCCCTGTACGTACCAGTAGCTTTAGAGCATAAAGTTATGATTACTTAGCGAAATGGACAAACAGGCTTAACTCCGCTCCAAACGGTTAAGCTCTGATCTTCCTTGTTGTCGGTAGGCGCTCCACTCCGGCTCTTAAAAGAGCCCTCCTCTATAGTCAATCGCATTAGCGCTGTGCCCTTGCGTTCCTGGATGTTGGGAGGGCGGACCTGCTCCCATCGGTCAGGCTCAATATCGTTCATTATGACTTTAAAAGCCTCATCGAACTCCCGGGATTCATGCACACGTTCCCCACGGCAAAACAACACTGCCGAACGATAGTTGGCACTGTGGTGAAAAGCAGATTTTGCCAGCACCCATTCATCGTATTGTGCAAATGAAATACAGATTGTTTCCCCCGCATCTACCAGCTTCTGCAAACGGCTTTTATTTGCCACATGGAAATACAGGAAGTCTCTCTTCCGCCATACAGTCAATGGAATAATGACCACCTCCCCATTCTGTATAAATCCAACATGGCCGAGCTTTAGCTCATCTACCAGCTGATACACAACCTCCCTTTGATAGCTGGCTCTCTTTGCCGCCCGACGTATCCTGCTCTTTGCAGTGGCAGGCAACTCAGGGCCAAAATGATTGGTAGTGTCCATAGAAACCTCCTTACTAACCGCTGCTCATTCAATCTATATCGCCAATCTAAGAAGTTACTGGTACTCTGAAAAGGTCCAGTTTTTGCTCTTTCATGGTGCCAGTTTTGAGTGTTCCAGACTTCACTGACCTAACCCTGGATCGGGCCCAACCACTACAGGCCCAGCTGTATCGAATGCTTGTACAGCGCATTTGCAGTGGTCGGTTGAGCACCGGCAGTAAATTGCCATCTTCCCGCAGAATGTCGGCGTCTCTGGGAGTGAGTCGCAATACCATTACGCAGGTATTGGAACAGTTAAAGGCCGAAGGCTTCCTCACCAGTAGATCTGGTCAAGGCGTGTTTGTCTGTGCATCACTGCCGCCACATGTGGAAGCCCCCCAGCGAATGAGCTGGCAATCGGATACTGATCATCCACCACAGCTGTCAACTTTCGGGGAATCGTTAAGAAATGCACCGCTTGTCAGGGAGAAGCTATTGCCCTTTACACCGGGATTACCGGATCTCGATAGCTTTCCTTTTCATCTATGGAATCGCCTCTATCGGCGGCATCAAGACAGAACAGCACTCATCGGCTATGGCCCCAGTCAGGGCTATCAGCCATTAAGACAGGCATTGGCAGAATACTTACGTAACTCCCGGGGAGTCCGCTGTAGCGCCGAGCAAATCATTATTACTAACGGTGCCCAGGAGTCCTTGAGTCTCTGTGCACAAGTCATACTAAATCCGGGGGATACCGTAACCATGGAAAACCCCGGCTACCGACGGGCACGCATCGCTTTTCAATCTGCCGGCGCAGACCTCCATTTGGCAGGACTAAAAAATGGCTCTCTGGATGTAGAATCACTGACAAAGCGCAATCACACCGCCAAGCTTCTCTATACCACCCCTACACACCAATATCCGATGGGTGGAGTAATGCCTGCCAGTGACCGCTTAAGGCTGCTGGACTGGGCAGCAAGCTCTGAAGCCTGGATATTGGAGGATGACTACGACAGCGAATTCTCATTTGTACACAAACCCGTGGCAGCGCTGCAAGGAATGGCGGAGGACACACCTGTACTTTATATGGGCAGCTTTAGCAAAATTCTTCAGCCCGGTATTCGTCTGGGCTATATGGTGGTTCCCAAATCAGTGATACAGGTATTTAACCACGCCAAAGAGATGCTATCTGGTCACTCACCTCTTCTTTCCCAGGCCATAGTTGCCGACTTTATTGAAGAGGGACATTTCGTACGACACCTGCGTAAAATGCGCATCAACTATCGGGAAAAATGGCTGCATTTTTGCGATTTGGCACGACATAAACTTGAACCCCTGGCGCAACTCATCGCAAGTAGTGCCGGAATGCACGTGGTACTCGCCACGCCCGGCAGGAATGACCTAGAACTGTCAAAGCAATTAGCCGAACACCGCATCGGTAGCACTCCACTTTCTTTTTTCTATCCCGACAAATCCTTGAACCATGGCCTGGTATTAGGGTTTGCCAATACCAGTAAACAGCAGCGAGAGGACTGTATAGATCTTCTGCAGCGTTTTTTGACAAACTCATCCAGCTAGCAAACTTTCAATATCACTATTATTGGCAACAGCATTTCTATGCTATGACCAATAGAAAATACTGTTAGTGCACCTCCTATGCACACTCACCCTGCACATGCCTGATCAACCCTAGCCTGAAGTTATCCACACCCTCCTATTGCCGATAAAGACAACAACTGGGATAGATACACGCTGAAATAGCGAACTTTTTTTGGCACAAGTATTGATCTATGGGAATCGAATTCAACTAGGATAGGATTTATGCACAATTCCAGCCAAACTTCAGATACTAGCCAAACAAAAACGGCAACCTCGTCAACTGCATGGCTAGCTATGATAAGCCTCTTTTTAGGCGCCGCCTGTATCCAACTGGTCATTATGCGCTACCTTAATGGCGAGGTGGCACCGCAGGCCTTTGCAGCCGCATTAGAGCAGCTTATTCGAACAGAAAAAGCCCCCACAGCCATTCAATCTTTAGCCATATTTTTCACCCCGCACATCACCAGCCTGACCTACTCACTGCATTTTGCCATTCTACTTGCCGGGGCACTCTTAATATTACGGATATTAATGCCCCTAGGCGCCCTACTCATGTTTCTGAGCTTCATAGTATTATGGGGCTTTACTTATATGGGCGAAAATAGCTGGTTCTTTGAATTTTTATCACCGGCGTTGTATGCATTAGTCTTAGCGGTAAGCAGCTATAGCCTCACCCCAAATATTCAGAAACCATCCGATCACCCCTCATCTCATCCAACGCCCTATTACCAGCGTCTATTGGGCGGTATTCTGGCACCCGATATAAGCTTTTTGTCCTGGTGCCTCTGGGTGATTGTGGCATCTAGCGTGCTGTTTGCGATATTTTTGATGTCGCGCAATGGCGGCAATCACATACTTCTAGCCAGCCTATTATCCAGTATCACCATTGCCATCCTAGCAATACTTTCGAAATTTTTAGACCGATATCGCGTAGTCGCACAGACACAACAATCCAATCTGCTGGTAGGGCGTTGGATTAACCTGTTCACCATCACCATTGGTGTTATGTTGATTTTCCAGGTTTATGAAGACAGCTTACTGAACTGGTTTACCGTAGAGGGCTATAGGGGACTGGTAAACTCCTATGTAGAGTACGGAAACACCCCGTTATGGTTTCGCAACGCATTAGCCTGGGTTGCAGAACATGCCAATATTTTTATGCCCATTCAAAGGGTTTTCGAAGTCTCTGCTGCAATCTGCATGGTCATATTAGTTTTTCGTTTCCCTATTGTTCTATTGACCACCGGGCTATTCGCCATTCTTTCCTTTACCGAATTCGGAGTAACCAATATTTGGCCCCCAGCACCTGGCAAGCCCCCGGCCTGGGTGTTTGAGCTACTACTCACAACGTTAGTGAGCTTAACCTGTGGCCTCTACTATCTTTTTGATGCTTTGAAATACAAATCCTGGCATTACTGGCTGCTTGGTTCCAAGGTGTTTGAATCCATATCTAACCTGGATAAACGCCTACTTTTTGTCTTATTTTTCATCTTGGAAATAATTTTATTTTCTGAAGGAGCCATCAGTAAAGAAAACGATATACTGGCATTACATTTTGCATTACTCGCACTGATTCCTTTATTTTATATATTGATACTTATAGATATCTTTAGAAAAGATATCACAACGCTCTAACCATCAATTAGATTTAAACTTGGTTAAAATGATATCTGGCCAGGCTCAACTCCTCACTTTATCATTCACATAATTAATCCGTAGAAAAAAATTCGTTAAAAATACAACATGAGGATAAAGTACCCCATTTGATAAGCCGCTACTTTAGCTAGAACAAACTAATACTACAAAACTACTCTTAAAGACAGATATCTATTGATACCTGCCAAATAGCACATAAAAAATTTTTAAAAAAATTATCTGATAAGCGTAATTTCTGTGCCGCTTTCACTCTGATCAACCCAGGTCCAGCGGGCACTGGGATTGACGTCAGGGAAATAAATATAGTAATCGCCGGAGAGTGGAACTGCCGAAAGCTTAACAGTACTGTTTACACCTATACAGCCGCTTGTATCGCTAACGATATAGAATAAATCTGATATCTCTCCACTCGTTTTTGGTAAGTCATCATAAAATTCGGCAGTGTCTATCAGAGGCTCTTTTTCATCTACAACAAATAATATTTGATCTGCCAGATACTGTTTGATCTTAATTATGTCTTTATCTTCCAAGCAATTTTGATTATTATTTCCGAATCCCTTGAAGTGTAAATTAAGATCATACCTATCAGCTTCCGTCTTTGTATCAACCACTTCGGGCAAGCCAATACCCTCATCATTGGTCTTCATATAAGTCCCAGAAGGACTGACGAGATAGACCCTATCAACACCCACACCTGCAGCCTTTGATTGACTGGCGCAAACCAACCCTGCAGCTAACAATATAAATTTAAAATTAGATCGAATATTCATTTTCCCAGCATCCTTTTTTACATTTAATCTAAAATTATATTGATTCCATCATCATACCTGATTTTAATTCGATTATTTTTTAATTGAGTAGATCCAGAAAAATAACTTAAAACTGACGAATACCTCACAAAGATAACAGAACCATCAAGCTAGACCCGATATTTCAGAAAATGGAAGATACACAGGTGTAAACACTTAAATTAAACATAACACAACGACATAAACTTCGAATAAGAGCGATTTTTAAGCTAAGAAACACTATCGAAAATATTGTAATCAGTCTGCACTCCAGGAAAATCAAACTAAAATTAGAAGAAAATATAGTAAGTGATGAGACTAAGTTAGACACTTCGCAATTCTAAAAGATTTCGCATTCGCTTAGAAAGCAGCAGAATTTTATCAATGGTTGATCTCGCCCCAGTTTTACCCAAAAAGAAAAAATGGCCTCCCGGAAGGGACTCTGAGAGATAGTTTTCAGAAGTCTTAACTAAGCGCTTTAGTTCTTCCCAACGTGTTAGAGAAAGCTCCTTAAAACTCTTATCTCTTAGCACTTCCCTAATTAAAACTCGACTTCTAATAAATGCCCAGTCGGCTGTATTTAGCAGTACGTTTTCCGCATCACAAAGTGAATCTCCGTGGATAACTACAGGAAAAGGATAATCTTCATAACCAAAAGTATTAGCTGACTGGATGCTTCCTTGAATATCATCAATAAAGCGGTTTTTCTTATACATTAAACCGGTGCCAATCAGGCCTACTGGTGTAGCGCCCAGCATACGCTCTCGATAGACTTCTTTCTTTAGAATAGGATGGCCATTATATTTACCTTGATCTTCCAAAGCTTGAAAAAACCAAGGATATAGACATTCTCGATTGGCTAAGCCCTCGGGTGTCATGGTGATATTTTCTGAATTAGCCTTTGGCATAAAGCCGGGAACTGCAGGATCTCCAGACATTGCGACAAACATCGCAATTGAAATCTTCTTTCCAATAACCTCCTTCCCAAGAGCTCCGGCAATCTTACACCCCATACTCCAGCCGCAAACGATCACCTCACGTTGTAAGTTATTCCTAGAAACCACCTCATCAATCACTTCAGCGACTTGCTTTCCCCAATCGGCAATCGTAAAGCTGGGATAGAAGCCATCAAAAACCTTATTGGCAATTGGGAAAGAGACAGCCAGGAAGGGATGGCCTGAGCGATGAACCCAGTAACTGATAAAATCCTCTTCCCTGGCCTCAGGGCAGCCATAGAAGATACGTGCCAGATGAGAGTTACCCGGTATGAACACCATTAAAGGTTTGGATTTTTCCGCAGCAATATATCGGTAAAGAACAGGAAAGCCAGCTGCAGAGCCCAAGACTTCCCCTTCTTGCAATATCCCAGGCTGTATTTTTTTCATGCCTTTACCAAGACTGAAGCCCTACAGGCACGCTTCGATACAGGGTTAAAGAAACCACTATAGAGAAAGTAATTAAATACTGCACCAGCCTGATTAACCGGGCGCTTTGCCCCAGACTTCCTCCAGTCGCTGATCTCGCCCACAACGGAATCGGTAGTACTTATAACGCAGTGGATTACGCTGGTAATAATCCTGATGGTAAGCTTCCGCAGGATAAAATATAGCTGCGGGTTTTATCTGGGTCACCACTTTCTTACCCAGCTCGGCCTCTACTTTCTTCTTACTTTCCTCAGCCAGTTGTTTCTCTTCTTCATTGCCGTAGAAAATTTCAGCGCGATACTGGTCACCCCGATCACAGAACTGTCCACCAGCATCAAATGGGTCCACATTGTGCCAGAAGATATTGAGTAAATCCGAGTAACTCACTTTGTTAGCATCATACTTAACCTGAACCACCTCAGCATGACCGGTACCACCAGCGGAGACCTGATCATAAGTGGGATTTTTCACGTGACCACCGCTGTAACCTGAGGTGGTTTCCAGCACGCCATTGACTTTGTCATAGGGTGGTTCCATACACCAGAAACAACCACCGGCAAAAATAGCGGTACGGATATTTGGGGAATCCTGGGCATATCCCAGGGTGGCAGCCAGGAGAATAAACAGAGTAAAGACGCCGCGCATAACTAATTCCTGTGGACAATTCTATTGATAGGTAATCTTCTGTCGGCTTACAGGGTGAAACTCTTACAGTGTGACACTGCCCTGGCAGGCACGCAGGAAAATTTCGCGATATTCCACTGCGTTAAAAGACATGGGATTACTGGCTGCAGACGGATCTTCTGCAGCCATACGTCCAATCTTATCGGCATCATCGCTACCAATACCAATTTCTTCCAAAGTATGAGGAATACCCAGCTGCTTACGCAGGCCAATAACCCAGTTAAGCACTGCATCAAAGCCGCTCTCAAACATATCTTTCCCGGTCAATTGCAATGAGAGTGCCAATTGTCCCATGGGAACCTCTATGGCTGGCCTGTTCGCTACAAGGACATAGGGCATCAATATGGCATTGAGTAAGCCGTGATGTTTATCGTAAAGGCCACCAAGTGGATGGGCGAGTGCATGGATCGCACCCAAACCACGCTGGAAGGCTGTGGCCCCCATACAGGAGGCAACCAGCATCTGCTGACGTGCTTTTAATTCAGTGCCTATCATATAGGCCCGTGGAAGGTAACTTTTAATCAGGCGCATACCCTGTAGGGCAATTCCCTCAGCCATAGGGTGATACATAGGTGAGTAATAGGATTCCAAGTTGTGAGAGAGGGCGTCCATCCCAGTCGCCGCGGTAATTTCTGGTGGCAATCCCAAGGTAAGTTCGGCATCGAGAATCACAATATCCGGCAAGATATTAGGGTGGAAAATCAAGCGTTTAATTTGCGCAGCTTCATCGGTAATCACTGCTACACGCCCTACCTCCGAGCCTGTTCCAGCAGTGGTAGGTACTGCAATCACTGGCACCATACCATTAGGATCGACACGCTTGTAATTATCACCAATATCCTCGAATTCCCAAATGGGCCGGCTCTGCCTGGCCATTAACGCGATTGCCTTGCCGGCATCAATCGCTGAGCCACCACCAAAGGCAATGACTCCATCGCAATTTTTACTCCTTAAAATTTCGACGCCTTGATCAATATTCTCACTATTAGGGTTGCCTTTTATCGCTGAGAAAACTTCTAGTTCTAGGCTATTTTCCCGACAGGGAGTATAGGCACGCTCAATCAGTGGCATAGTGGCAAGACCGGGATCTGTCACCACTAAGGGGCGCTGTATATTCAATTCAGCACAGGCCTTGGCAAGATCCGCTATTCGCCCGGGTCCAACCCAAATATTGGTAGGGAAATTCCAGTTTACCCGGTATTTATCCACATTTGCCTCTCTATTTATCCAGTCCAGCCAATGCCCTCAATGACTTTCTGAAAACAGCTAATCTGCAACCTGTAAACGGGGCTTTATTGAGTTAACCAGATTAAAAATCAATGTACGGTTTATCGAGTTACAATCTTCCCAGTACCCTATTCCAAAATGATCCTCACCATTTGCCATAGACCAAATCTCTCCACACATCCCTTCATCTTCATAGCTCAGAAAATAGCCGGAAAATTGTCCCAGTTGAATTGCGGTAAGGGCTGCCTCACCCTCGTCGTAGTCATTTAGGAAAGTTTCAGTTTGTTGCTGTGCAGTTATCCCTTGAGAAAACCCTATTTTCAGTTGCGCATTGCTACACCGTTTCCTTAGCTCCATGCCCATTTCTCCATCAACCGTCTGTATGTACCACTTTTCCGGGAGGTCTATTGAATAATTTTCTAGCTCGTATTCCGCGGCACTAATCAATAACGGAGAAAAAAATGACAATACTATGCAACAATGTATGTACTTCACCTCAACACCTCCACCCAAATACCCACTCTATGTAACTTATAACTCACTAACTATTCAACGGTGTGAACTTTCATTGTGATAGATTTAACCACTTCGATTACCGGCGAGAAATCCACCGAATTACAGTCACTTTGAAAGTGTGCAACCAGTAAATCGATTCCATCGCCCAAAAACCAGTTTGCCATACACTTTCCTTTCGATTTAAAAGTGACGAAATAACCGGAATAATTACCAATCTGCACTGAAGAAACCGGATGTTCCAATGGATGTTGTTCTAAAAATACGTCAGGATCGCCACCATCTTTTAATAATCCCTCTCTCAGAATGTAGGCCATCAAGTTACCGGTGCCTTTCTGTCGAAATTGAATTCCTATCTTGTTGTAAGGGTCTTCGTACCTTGACCACTCACCGGGAACATCTAAAGTAATATTTTTATAAAGATAAGGTTCCGCTTTTAGCACCAATGAATTGAGTAAAAGTAACCCTGCAACACAACTTTTAATCAACCTCACAGAAATTCCCTCTTTAACGGTTCCCTAGCCTTAAATTTTAAAATGGAAGGACTTGGGTCTAGTTAACTGCTCAAATCCAACCCGGGACAAAGTACACCCCCTTCCGGACCGCTTTACCCCAGTCCAGGCCAACTCTGGGTCCAGGTAATCACACCGATTAAGGAAAACTGTGCCTACCTGTAAATGATCCCCAATTGCCAGGGCGACCTCTTCATCCTGTGAAAAAATTGCTGCGGTGAGGCCAAACTGGCTGTTATTCATAAATTCTAGAGCCTCGCCATCATCATGCACTTTTTGCACCCCCAATACCGGTCCAAAAGACTCCTCACGCATCAGGCGCATTTTTTGGCGTACTCCAGTCAATAACTGTGGTGCCAAATACTGGGTACCGCGTTTATCCAGCGTGAAGTCACTGGTGCTCAGGTGCGTCTTGGCGCCCTCGGCCACAGCTTCGTCTATTTGTACACGTACTCGATCAGCGGCTTCTGCACGAACGAGGGGGCCTAGTGTGGTGTCCGGATCATCCGGGCGGCCAAGCTGATATTTGCCAACCAGAGCGACGGCACGCTCTACAAATTCGTCGAATAGTTTTTCTTGAACATAAACACGTTCAATGCCGCAGCAGGATTGACCTGAATTAAAAAATGCGCCATCTACAATTGTCTCCACCGCCAGCTGAAGATCCGCATCTTCCCGTACATAGGCAGGATCTTTACCTCCCAGCTCCAAACCCACCTGAATAAAGCGGCCTGCTACGGTGCGCTCCAAGTTTGCCCCGGCTTCTACCGAACCCGTAAAAGCGATGTGCTGGATTTCCTCCGCGCATGCCAACCTTTGGGTGTAAGCGTGATTCAGGTGTAGAAACTGAAATACCCCGTAGGGTAGTCCTGCCTCTCTAAACGCCTCAACCATTCGCTCTGCACAGAGAGGAGTTTGCGCAGAGTGCTTCAAAATTACAGCATTGCCCGCCAATATTGACGGCACCACTGCATTTACAGCCGTCAGGTAAGGGTAATTCCAAGGGGCAATTACAAGGGAAATACCCAGCGGTTCGCGACGAATAAACCGGGAAAACCCCGGCTTGGCTGACAGCTGGATATCTGCGAGGGCCTCTTCCGCAATATCTGCCATGGCTGAAGCGCGCTCGGCAAAACCATCAATTTCCCCGGGGGCGAAACGTATTGGCCTTCCCATCATCCAACAAATTTCCTCAGCCAGACGATCTCTGCGCTCCGCAAAAAATTCCACTGCGCGGTGTACAATAGCGATACGTTCGATGAGAGGGGTTAGGCGCCAGGCCCGCTGGGCCGATGCCGCTCGATCCAAAGCCACACGAATTTCAGCTTCGCCAGCCAGCGCTCTTTCCAGGTACACGCTGTTATCTACAGGGGAAATACATCGCAGGTGGTGCATATTGGAAATCCCTTTAATTAATTTTCACCGGTTTCCTACCAGTGAAGGAAAGACAACTGGGTTACGCTTTCAAAAAGACGGGCAACTGCCCAATTAAAGTACAGATGTGAATGGCTTAAATCAGATTATTTCGAAATACCTATCCAGCTCCCAGTCAGTCACATGACGGCGATATTCACGCTCTTCCCATTCGCGACTGGCCGCGAAGTGCTCAACAAATTCACTGCCAAACAACTCCTTAGCAGCTTCAGAGCTTTTGAAACGCTGGGCTGAATCCCACAGGGTAGCGGGCAACGTTTGCTGGATCCCGGGCGTCAGTGCATAGGCATTGCCCTCAATAGGATCGCTTGGCTGCCATTGCTGCATCACGCCATACAGCCCAGAGCCGAGCGCTGCAGCCAGAGCTAAATAGGGATTGGCATCGGCGGCACCAAGGCGATATTCCACTCGCTGCGATTTACCGTTGCCAGGAATAGCGCGCAGCGCTGTAGTCCGATTCTCAACTCCCCAATTAGCGCCGGTAGGCGCCCAAAAGCCGGGTACCAGGCGACGGTAACTATTTACAGTGGGCGCCAACATGGCCAGAAACTCAGGCATCAGGCGCTGTTGGCCAGCAATAAACTGGCGCATAATTTCGCTGACCCCTGTGGGTTGGCTTCTATCAAAAAATGCCGATTCACCATTGTCCGCACTGCGCAATGAGAGGTGGATATGGCCACTTTGTCCGGGGTAATCACTGGACCAACGCGACATAAATGTCGCCATTAATCCCATGCGTTGAGCCAGGATTTTCATAAATGTTTTAAACAGGGCGGCCTTGTCCCCTGCAGCCTCTGCTTTATCCACTGCAATTGCGGCTTCAAGAACTCCTGGACCCGTTTCCGTATGCAACCCTTCCAGCGGGAAATCCATGCGCTCCCCCATATCCAGGATTTCCCCGTACAGTTCGGAATGCACAGAGTTGCGCAATATTGAGTAGCCAAACCAGTCCGGGGTGAAAGGCTTCAGATCGCGAAAGCCCTTTTCGCGCACGGAATGCGGCGTTTCATCGAATAGGAAATATTCATACTCAAGGGCAGCAAAGGGCTCAAAGCCCGCTGCCCGGCAGCGCTCCACCACCCGGCGCAAAGCCGCGCGGGGGCATACTGCCTGGGCCCGCTGATCAAACTCAGCCAGAAACAGCAACATATTCTCTTCAAAGGGAATATCTCGGCAGCTATCTGGAAGTATCCGCACAGGAGCATCCGGATACCCTGTATGCCAACCGGTATAGCGGGCGTTGTCATAGAGCTGGTCTTTTACATCCCAGCCCAGCACCACATCACAAAAAGAGAAGCCCTTATCCAAGGAAGAGAAAAACTTTTCGCGGCTCATATATTTGCCGCGCATGACACCATCGATATCGAAAAGGCCCACTTTGACATGACTGAGGCCGCGCCCTTCGACAATCGCACGGGCCTCCTGAACGGTTTTAACCTCCCTGGCTTTTAGCATTTCCGTCCCTGCCCCGTTGTTGTTATCAATGACTTACAGGATAGACCCGCCAGCCAAATCCTGACGCCCGATATTTCCCCAGGGGCGTGACTTTCAGCTGTGCCGAACTGCATATATAATCCGCGCTCCAAATTTTTCGTTTTACCCAGTTCAGGACCAGCAATGAGCTTTGACAAGATCCCCGCAGGTAAGGACCTGCCCAGCGATATCAACGTTATCATCGAGATCCCTGCCAACTCCGACCCCATCAAATACGAGGTGGACAAGGACTCTGACGCCGTATTTGTGGATCGCTTCGTTGCCACTCCGATGTTCTACCCGGCTAACTACGGCTACGTGCCTCAAACCCTATCCGAAGACGGCGACCCCCTCGACGTGCTGGTTGTCGCGCCTTACCCGGTAATGGTTGGCTCTGTTATCCGCTCCCGTGTAATCGGCGTTCTGAAAATGACCGACGAATCCGGTGTAGACGCCAAACTGCTGGCGGTACCTCACACCAAGCTGACCAAGCTGTATGATCACGTACAGGAAATTGGCGACCTGCCGGAATTGCTGCTCAAGCAAATCGAGCACTACTTCGAGAATTACAAAGCCCTCGAAGCCGGCAAGTGGGTAAAAGTAGAAGGCTGGGCCGACGCTGAAGAAGCCCGCAAAGAAGTGCTTTCCTCTCGTGAGCGTTACCTGAAGGAAGAAGGCTGAGAGCCACTTCCTTTAGCTAGGCTCTTGGGCACAAAAAAACCGGCTTTATGCCGGTTTTTTTTGTGCGTGGAGACTCCCTCAGAGGGAATGATTTATGTTTAGTCCAGATCCCACTTGGGAATATTGACTGGGGCAGCCTCCGCCTCAGCGCGCTCACTCTTATCAAGCAAAAGTCCTTCCGCCGCACGCAGGCTGATATGGTCAGTGGAAACCTCGACCGCAGCCACTTGCTTGCGCTCATGATCTTTGACCAAATTTCCCTCCATGGGCGCAAGCGTCCAATTGGGTATCGGGGAACTGTCGGATTCAGGTGTTTCCTCAGGCTGAACAGCCTGTGCCTGTATGGTTTTGGGCCTGGCGGTTGCTATCCCACTCTCATCCTTCAAGGTTACCTGGGCACCGATTTTGGCCAAAGTGGCTTGAAACTGCTCTGCCTGGGCTTGGCTGAGGCCTTTTCGCAAGATCAGTGGACGACCACTGAAAAGTTTCTCCACTGCCTGCGGGGTGCTCTTAAACAGGCGCGCCATATTGGATTTCACATCGTTCGCAGTAAATCCGTCGATCAGGTCACCGCGGAAAACCAAGCTATAGGTGGCTTGCGACATTACTTAATCCCTGTGTTATTCATCCGGGTCCAGAGTCTGGTCCATGGTAAAGGCAGGAGCTCCCTCAATTCGGCCACCAACTTGGCGCGCTGGCACACCAGCTACCGTGGTGTGATCGGGCACATCGTGTAATACCAGGCTGCCAGCAGCAATCTTGACATCATCTCCCACCCGCACAGGCCCTAATACCTTGGCACCGGCACCAATCATCACTCCGTGACCGATTTTTGGGTGGCGATCGCCGGAGCCCCGGCCACTGCCACCAAGGGTCACAGAGTGGAGGATGGATACATTGTCCCCCACTACACAAGTCTCCCCCACAACCAGACCAGTCGCATGATCAATCATAATGCCGCCGCCAAACTTCGCCGCCGGGTGAATATCCACAGAAAACTGCTCCGACACCCGGCTTTGGAAATACAAAGCCAGGGTGAAACGCCCCTGCTTCCAAAGCCAATGGGCAATTCGGTGGGATTGCAGCGCGTGGAAACCTTTGAAATAAAGAAACGGAGTCAGGTATTGATCGCAGGCCGGATCACGATCGTACCAAGCGCAAATATCAGCATGCATCCGACTGGAGATTGAGGGATCACTCTCCAGAGCGGAAGCAATAACTTCCTGCAGTGAAGTGGCAGTCAGCGCATCATGATCCAACACAGCAGCCAACTGGTCGGCAATTGCATGCTCCAGCGATTTGTGGCGCAGGATAGTATTGTGGAAATAACTCGCCAGGATCGGTTCACCACTGGCAGCGGCAACGGCCTCCGCACGCATGGATTTCCAGACATCACGGGGCTCGATCGAGCTGTCGATAATGATTTCCTCGCCGGTCTTTTCCACTTTCCTGTTACTTCCCAATTGTATATGCCAAGGGCTGAAGCCCCGCGAAGCTTGGCAGGAATGGCAGGACCTTTCAAGCGCCGCCCACTGGGGAATCCGGGGGCATAACAAGGCGGCGCCCGCTTCGTTCTCAGAGCGGCATAATCTCCGGATAACAGTGATCCGGGATCCACACAAAGCGCGTATAGATTTCCTCAAGATGCTCACACACGGTATCACACAGGGCCAGGTCACCGCGGCGCAGCTGTTCCTGCAGGCGCTCAATCGTCAATAGATCCTGCAATTCCTTCGCACGCGGTGCATAACTCAGGTGCCAGCGCTCAGGGGCCACCCCCCCCTGATCTGTGGCGAAGGGGCGAAACAAGCCATAGCTCTGCGCGGAGGCAATACGCTCATCCAGCCAGAGATGAAATGGGCCAAAAATGC
This sequence comes from Microbulbifer variabilis, assembly GCF_052467165.1. Taxonomy (NCBI): domain Bacteria; kingdom Pseudomonadati; phylum Pseudomonadota; class Gammaproteobacteria; order Cellvibrionales; family Microbulbiferaceae; genus Microbulbifer; species Microbulbifer variabilis. Next base: position 713,352 of record NZ_CP174301.1, on the reverse strand, counting down.
CATTGTCCGCCACTTCCTGGGGGGTTAGCTGAACATCGTAGCCCTCCGGGAGGGCAGCCGCATCGATCATATCGAAGTCGGTGCCCCAGTGGTGGCGGGAAGCACCTGGCAATGCCGACCAACGCAATATGGCCATGACCAGCTCTCGCGGTGGCAATCCGGAAATTTCCAATGCCACTCCCTCGCTGTCGAGCACCGGCCTGAGTCCCTGTGCCTTGCCGTTCCAGATCGTGCGCTGGCGCTCAAAGCTACGAAAGCCTGAGGCGATCTGGGGATCAAAGCCTGCCTCGCGGGCATCACGTCTCAGGCGCTGGAAGGCCACCAGGGCCTCGGGGTGCAGCAACTGGCCCGAAGTTGGATCGAGGATGACATGCTCATCGGTGAGTCCAAAGAGCATACGTTGTAGCGGAACAGATAACATTTGACTCCTATAAGCGGGCGATTTTTGTAATGCGGTCTAAAGTGAACAAACCCAAGGTGCCTACTCTATCAAAGAGCAATACGGAATAAGCAGGTCAGCCCGGAATTGTAGGAAAAGCAATTGGCGCTGTCACAAAGGTACCGATGGTTAGGTTTACTGATCGACAATTAAATTATGTTAAGTTCAGCCCGCGATCGATGGAGAGATCGTATTAACTGAACGTTAAACCTTGTAGGGAAAACTGAATGCACCCGAGTCAATCAGAGTTACTGAAACTGAAAAACCTGGGCCTGGCCTCTGTAAATATCCTGCACTCTATCGGCATCCGCTCCCATGAAGACCTGCGCCGCATAGGCCCAGTGGAGGCGTTTATCAGTATTCGCAATCGCGGCATCAATGCCTCCAGAGTCATGCTCTACGCTCTACAAGGCGCTTTATTGGACGTCCACTGGAACGACCTGGACCCAGACCTGAAGCAAAAGCTGGCCAGCGAGGCTGACCGACTGCTGGCCACTCAAAACTTAGACTAACGCGAACAGCCCAGATTTCTCCCAACGATTTAACGCCCGGATAGCCCCTGCGGGGATGGAAAGGGCGCTCGGCATGGTATTGCATATCGCCCGACTGTCACACAAAACGCCCCGCCCTATCTAAACTTACTCAAAGACGATTAGATGGAGAGAGCCGATGTTACGCATTGGGCTATTCCTGCTGACTAACTTGGCGGTCCTGGTTCTGGTCGGCATTATTTTCAACCTTTTTGGCATAGGAGGTATCCTCCAGGCCAATGGCGTTGACCTGAACCTCGGCGCCTTACTACTTCTCTGTGCACTATTTGGTTTTGGCGGCTCTTTCATCTCGCTACTGCTTTCCAAAACCATTGCACGGATGACCACCCGCACCCAGATTATTACCGAACCCCGCAGTGCCGATGAACAATGGCTGGTAGAGACAGTGCGGGAACTTTCACGCAAAGCCAACATTGGCATGCCAGACGTGGGGATATTCCCCATGCCCCAAGCTAACGCCTTTGCCACAGGCTGGAATCGCAACAACGCCCTGGTTTCTGTCAGTGCCGGACTGTTACAGCGTTTTAGCCGCGAGGAGGCGCGTGCAGTTATCGGGCATGAGATTGGACACGTGGCCAATGGGGACATGGTAACCCTGGCTCTGATCCAAGGAGTCGTGAACACTTTTGTCATGTTCTTCGCGCGCCTGGTCGGTTTTTTTGTCGACCGGGTAATCCTGCGCAACGAGCAGGGACTGGGAATCGGCTACTACATCACCTCTATCGTCATGGATATCGTCTTTGGTTTCTTTGCCATGATTATCGTCGCCTGGTTCAGCCGCAGGAGGGAGTACAGGGCAGACCACGCAGGTGCAACACTGGCTAGCCCCAATTCCATGATCGCAGCTCTGCAGAGACTCAAGGTGGAATCCGAGCGGGGCCACGAAGAGCCACTGCCTGGCAATATGAAAGCCTTCGGAATCTTTGGCAACATGGGCGCACTGCTGGCCACACACCCACCTCTGGATGATCGCATCCAGGTTCTGCAGAATTTCCGTAAATGATTTTCACGCAACTGCACAAGCGCTGTTGTTTCGAATTATCCACAGGTGCAGATTTTATTCTGGTAAAAAAAAGCCTGTGAATAAACTGATTCTGCAGGTACAGGTTTGCATAAACGTCGCTGTCTTTTCGCCCCCGGCTCAGGCGAGGTAAACTTTCCAGCAAATTGACAAAGGAAAGACTGCTATCCATGACAGCGCTAAAAACTCTGCCAATTATTTTTTCCTTAATGCTCCTCTGCCTCACATCTCCCCTGTATGCACAAGTCCAGGACTTCGCTACCGATGATGAGCGCAACACCATGCAGGTGTTCAATTTTGCCAGCCCGTCGGTGGTTTACGTTACCAACGAAGCCCTGGTGCGCGATCGCAGGACCCTGCGACTGCATGCTGTACCCAAAGGTGCCGGTAGTGGTTTTATTTGGGACGAACTGGGGCACGTGGTTACCAATTTCCACGTAATTGAAGGTGCGCGCAAAGTTACCATTACACTACAAGACCGCAGTGAATGGCCTGCCCAGCTGGTGGGCTCAGCTCCAGAGAAAGACCTTGCCGTACTGAAAATTGAAGCGCCTAAAGAGCGATTAAAACCTCTTGTAGCCGGTACTTCCAGCAACCTCTCGGTGGGGCGCAAGGTACTCGCCATCGGCAATCCGTTCGGCTTGGACACCACGCTCACCACTGGGGTGGTGAGCGCTCTGGGGCGTGAAATTGAAGCTGTCAATAATCGCACCATCCGTAATGTAATCCAGACCGATGCTGCCATTAACCCCGGCAATTCCGGCGGCCCACTGCTGGATTCCCTCGGGCGCTTGATCGGCGTCAACACGGCCATTTACAGCCCCAGCGGTACCAGCGTGGGAATTGGGTTTGCCATTCCGGTGGATACAGTCAAGAAAATCGTCCCGGAACTGATTGCCCACGGCCGCCTGGTTCGCCCCATACTCGGCATTGAATCCGCACCGGATCAATGGAGCAGTCGTTACGGTTTCGAAGGCGTAGCCGTATTGCGCATAGCCCCGGGGCTTCCCGCAGAGAAAGCGGGCTTACAAGGCATTTATCGCACACGCCAGGGAGGGTGGCAGCTGGGGGATGTGATTGTTGAAGTGGAGCAGCAACCCATCCGCAGCTACGACGATCTGCTCAACGCTCTGGAAAAACATCAGGTAGGTGACGAAATTACTTTGGGTATCATGCGCGACGGGACAATACGCTACACCTCGATTACACTCGCGGCGCCGCAATAGAGCAATAATAGATCCCAGAGCCGACTTTATGCAGAAATACTTCCTGTGCCGCTACGATGAATTGAGCGAGGGACAGTCGAAAGGCTTTTCCCTCGGCGATACTGCCGCCGGAACTGACAATGTCTTTGCCGTGATGAAAGAGGGGGAGGTTTATGCCTATAAAAACACCTGTCCACACCGCGGTATCAACCTCGACTGGCAGGAAGACCAGTTTCTCGATCCGGATGGGGCCCTGATCCAATGTGCCTCTCACGGGGCTCTGTTCCTGATTGAATCCGGTGAGTGTATCGCTGGCCCCTGTACCGGCGATGCACTGACACCTGTGCCTGTGGAATACGCCCAGGACGGCCTCTACGCCCTGCTGCCGGAGTAGGGTTTATCTTGCCGGGCCGTTCCTGCCCGGCCATTCATATCAACCCCCTCAGCGAAATGGCAGTTCCTGCGCGAGGACAATTTCACTGGCGCCTAGTTGCGCCTTGTAAGCGAGCACCTGCACACCGGCTGAAACCGCACTGTCGAGGGCGTCAGCATAGGCGGGGTCAATCTCACGCGCGGCCTCAACACTTTCGATACCACTGTGCTGAACACAATAAAAGAGTACTGCACGCACTCCGTCTTCAGCCAATTTCTGCAATTCCCGCAAATGTTTAGCGCCGCGGGCACTCACTGCATCGGGAAAGTAACCGCGCTCCCCATCTGCCAAGGTGACATTCTTAACCTCCACATAGCAGTCCCCCTGATCACCGGACAACAGAAAATCAATACGGCTATTCTCATCCCCGTAACGCACTTCCCGGCGCAGGGACTCGTAGCCTTGGAGTTCGCCAATTACCCCGGAGCGTATTGCCTCCTCCACTAGAGCATTAGAGCGCCCCGTATTTACACCGGCCAGGGCGCCATCGGGGGTGGTGGTGATCTCTAAAGTATGGCGGTACTTGCGTTTGGGATTACCCGAGTCCGAATACCAACAAGCGCCACCCTCAACCCAACAGTTCTTCATGGAGCCGGTATTAGGGCAGTGAATAGTGAAAACCTCCCCTTCTGAGGACTCCACATCTGCGAGAAAACGTTTGTAACGACGCAACAGGGTTGCCTTTTGCAACGAGGGGGTAAACTTCACGGGCTGGCACTCTTGTACATTTCAGCGCCACAAAATAGCAGACAACTATTTGTGGCGCGAATCGCGTAGATTTGATAGCTTCCTCGCTCTCGGTCGCCGGGGTATCGGCGGCGGAAACAAGGATTAGCCTGCCACCGCAAGCTTTTTGACAGGTGAAAAAAGCATCAAACAAAAAGATTCCGGTCTAGGCTAGATTGAATTTGGTGGTATCGCCCCCATTATCGGGGGCCCGTATAGAAAGAGAGGCAACGACTATGCCCAAAACTGCTGCGAGCACCGATTCTCTGCACGGCTTTGAGCCCTACAAGGAGACTAAGGGCGAAGAGTACATGAATGAGAAGCAGCAGGAGCATTTCCGCAACTTGCTGTTAGCCTGGAAGGCCGAACTGATGGCGGAAGTGGACCGCACCGTTTCCCACATGAAAGACGAGGCCGCAAACTTTCCCGATCCCGCCGATCGCGCCAGTCAGGAAGAGGAGTTCAGCCTTGAACTTCGCACCCGCGATCGCGAGCGCAAACTGATCAAGAAGATCGACGCCACCCTGGAGCTGATTGACCAGGATGACTACGGTTTCTGTGAAGCTTGCGGGGTTGATATTGGAATCCGCCGCCTTGAGGCTCGCCCCACCGCAACCCTGTGTGTGGACTGCAAGACTCTGGCTGAAATCAAAGAAAGACAGATTTCAGGCTGATCCATAACTAATAGAAATCCGGTGATCCCTAAGGGGCACCCGGCGCGAAGGGGCGGTCGACGGGACCGCCCCCTGTCATTTTGAAAAGTACTCACCCCTATATTGGTCGATTCGCTCCCTCCCCAAGCGGCCCCCTGCACTTTGGCTCTTTGGTGTGCGCACTTGGCAGCTACCTGGATGCCCAGTCCCATGGAGGCCACTGGTTGCTCCGAATGGAGGATCTCGACCCACCGCGCGAAGAGCCCGGCGCGGCCACCCGCATCCTGAATTCCCTGGAGACCCACGGCCTGCATTGGCACGGTGCCGTGGAATGGCAGAGCAAGCGGCACAGATTGTACGAAGAGACCCTGGCGCAACTGCGTGAACAAGACCTCCTGTATCCCTGTTACTGCTCACGCAGCCAAATCCGCCAAAATGGCGGGCACGACAACCTTGGTTGCAGAGTCAAACACAGTGGCAGTGGCCCCTCTGCCCTACGCCTGCAATGTGCTGGTGACGAGGAGGTATTCGAGGATATCTGGCGCGGGGAACAACACCAACCGGTACGTGAAGACACGATCCTGAAGCGTCGCGATGGCCTGTACGCCTATCAGCTGGCAGTAGTGGTGGATGATATTGCCCAGGGGGTTACCCAAGTGGTGCGTGGCGCCGACCTTTTAGATACCACTGGCGCACAGATCCGTCTGTTCCACATACTCGGCACAACCCCTCCGGTCTTCGGGCACCTGCCTCTGGTAATGGGCCCAGGGGGAAAACAGAAACTCAGCAAGCAAAACCACGCGCCAGCTATCGATGACAATAAAGCGGCAGATAACCTGTGCGCCGCATTAATTTTTCTCGGTTTCCATGTGCCCGAAACACTGAGACAGGAGAAACCAGAACATATTCTGAAGTGGGCCACAGCCCGTTGGCAACGACACCAAATTGATAAGCGCGACCGGCAATTGCACTGAACTGCTGAGACATTTAACATTTTTGCGCCAGCCGCACCCACATTTTGGGTAATATACGCATATCCCAATAGCGCCTTGCCCCTAAATCCAAGGTGATCCCGGCCACCATTAATGCCTTTTCCCAAACGGGTTTCCAAGACTGTCTATGAGCAATCGCACCCTGTTAATACTGCTCGTGCTAGTGGGCTATGTGTTTTCACCCACCATTTTTACCTGGATGATCAATCCCGTTGGCGCCTGGTATCGCCCTTTTATTCTCTGGTTCGTTTTGATCCTGTTGGCGATTTTTATCCAATGGAGACGCAAATCGAATGAGCTTTGAAATAGCCCATATCGCCCTGATTGGCGTCGTTTATATTGCCACTCTGTTCTTTGTGGCCTTCGCCACCTCAAAGGGCTGGCTGCCCGCACGCTGGGTACGCCACCCACTCGTTTATGTCCTCTCCCTGGGGGTTTCGCTGTCTGCCTGGACTTTCTACGGTATTGTCGACCTGGCCTGGCAGTATGGTTATGGCGTATTGGCCTACTACCTGGGCACCGGCGCTATGTTCTTATTTGCGCCAGTAGCTCTAGAGCCGCTAGCGCGGCTTGCCCAGCGCTACCAACTGTACTCCCCAGCGGATCTACTGGTTTTTCGCTACCACAGTCGCCAGGTAGGCATTCTCGCCACCCTGTTCATGTTACTGGCACTGTTACCACTGGTAGCTCTGCAGATACAGGCGGTATCTGAAACCCTGGCTCTTTTATCCCGGGATAGTGTTGCCGCGCTCGGTTTGCCAGACAGTGGGGTTTCCAGCAAGAACCTCATTGCTTTCTTCTACTGTGTGCTTTTGGCGGTGTTTACCAGCATGTACGGCGCGACCCGCGAACGGGGCGAGGGCCTGGCCAGTGCTATGGCGCTGGAATCCCTGGTTAAGCTGGTTGCTCTCACTGCGGTAGGTGGCTATGCCGTTTATGGTGTATTCGGCGGTTTCTCGGGGCTCGACCAGTGGCTACTTGAAAACAGCGATATGCAACAGCTGCTTTACACCCCCATTGAACAGGGCTCCTCCCACACCTTACTGTTGGTATTTATCGCCACCGCTGTGGCCATGCCGCACATCTTTTATCTCAGTATCGCTGAACGCCCCACAGGCCAGGCCTTGCGTACCGCCAGCTGGGGCTTCCCGCTGTTCCTGCTACTGATGGCGCTGCCAATCTTTCCGATTATGTGGGCGGGCTTCGCCCTGGATGTGGCAGAACCGGTGCAGTACTTCTCGCTGGCGGTGCCGAGAGCCAGTGGTTCAGCGCTGCTCACCACGCTGGCCTTTATCGGCGGTCTCTCCGCTGCCACCGGCGCGCTCATTATGATTACCCTGGCATTGTCCACCATGGTAATGAATCATTGGCTGCTGCCCGGTACACGCTGGCACTCAGAGGACAATATGTATCGCCAGCTGGTGTGGCTGCGCCGTGCGCTGATTGCCGCGCTGTTTATTGCCGGCTTTGCCTTCTACCTTCTGTTGAACAACCGCCTCTCCCTATCGGACCTGGCATTACTGGCGTTTATCGGGTCATTGCAATTCCTGCCGGGAATATTCGCGGTAATTCACTGGCCACGCGGCAACCGGCGCGGCTTTATCGGGGGACTGCTGGGCGGTATGCTGATTTGGGGCTGCGGCCTGATGTTGCCGTCTATTTTCGACTTAACCGGCATCACTCTGCCCGGTACATCGATTCAGATACCTCTAGGAATGTCGATCTGGACACAGATCACCACTCTATCCCTCAGCATCAACATTCTGCTATTTGTCGGGCTGTCACTCTTTACGCGCACCAGTAACCTGGAGCAATACGCTGCTGATCTTTGTAGTGATGACACTATTGCTCAAGCGTTACGATTAGGTCTCGATGTGGAATCCGCAGCAGATTTCCGTTTGCGTCTTGCGGAGAGTCTCGGTGCCGCCACCGCCAATAAAGAGGTCAAGCGCGCCCTCAACCAGCTCGACCTGCCGGATGATGAGCGTCGACCTTACGCCCTGCGCCAGCTGCGCAACAAGCTTGAGGCCAACCTCTCCGGGCTGCTTGGGCGGGTGCTGGCAGGGCAGATTATCGACCGCCACTTCCCATTCCAGAACAGCGATCAACCGGCTAACAAGGATATCCACTTAATAGAAACGCGCCTGGGGCGCTATAAACACCAGCTCACCGGGCTCGCAGGGGAGCTAAACAACCTGCGCCTCTACCATCGCCAGATGCTGGAAGAGCTGCCCATGGCTGCCTGCTCCCTGGGCCGGGACGGTGAGGTACTGCTTTGGAATTACGCCATGCAGGACCTGACCGGTATTGCAGCCGGCGAGGTAATCGGCTCCAAGCTGGAGTACCTCGCCGAGCCCTGGCGCGGGCTGCTGGCGGAATTTGCCGAATCCTCTGATGCCAGCCGTTTTAAGCAGCAGGTGAGTCTGGATGGCAACAGCCACTGGCTCAATTTACACAAGACGCGCCAGAAGCGCAGTCGCAACGATCGTGTACGCAACGAGCGCGGCGACGGCCAGATGTTATTGCTCGAAGACATTACCGAAACCCAGGTACTGGAACAGGAGCTGATTCACAGCGAGCGTCTGGCTTCGGTAGGGCGCCTCGCTGCCGGAGTCGCCCACGAGGTTGGCAACCCTGTGACCGGCATTGCCTGCCTGGCACAGAACCTCCAGTTTGACTGTGACAACCCAGAAGTACTGGACACCGCCGACCAGATACTTAGTCAAACCCAGCGTATCAGCCGGATAGTGCATTCATTGGTCAACTTCTCCCACAGTGGCAGTCAGGAGAGCGAGCATGCCCCAGTAGACCTCTATGCCTGTGTGCAGGAAGCAGTAAACCTTCTGTCCCTGCAGCGCGATAAAACTGAAGTGCGTTTCGACAATACCGTACCTGAGGACCTGATCGCTCCGGGAGATAACCAGCGCCTGATCCAGGTATTTATCAACCTGCTCAGTAACGCCCGCGATGCCAGCCCCGATGGCGGTCATATTCTGATCGAGGGCTACATCGACAACGGCAGCGCCTGTGTCTCTGTAACTGACAACGGGCCCGGTATCTCAGCCAAGCACCGAGACCGTATACTCGAGCCATTTTTCACTACAAAAGAACCCGGCGAGGGCACCGGCCTCGGCCTGGCGATGGTATACAGCATCGTTGAAGAGCATGGAGGCCAACTGGAGTTAGTGAGTCCCGCCAACCGGGAGACGGGACGTGGCGCCAAGTTTATTGTGCAGCTGCCACTGGCGGGTTGAGGCGTAGATTGCCAAATTGAATATTTTTTGATCAAAAAGCAACCAATTCTCAGTATTTGAGTTGCATAGAAACGGCGCGCAGGTAAAACTAGGCGCTTATTGAGCATTTTGTAACCAGGCGTAACACATGAGCCACATCCTGATCGTCGAAGATGAAGCCATTATTCGAACGGCGCTGCGCAAACTGCTGGAGCGGCATCGCTACAAGGTCAGTGAGGCGGGGTCAGTACGCGAGGCCCTGAGCAAATACCGCGTAAATGAAGTGGACTTGGTGATCTCCGATCTACGCCTGCCCGGTGCCCCAGGCACCGACCTGCTCAAGCATGCTGGCGAAGTTCCGGTGTTGATTATGACCAGCTACGCCAGCCTCAGATCTGCGGTGGATTCCATGCGTATGGGCGCGGCAGACTATATTGCTAAGCCCTTTGATCACGATGAGATGATTGCCACTGTGCGGCGAGTTATCGGCAAGGCTGAGCAGAGCCGCGCACAGGCACCCTCAGAGAAAGATAATACCGGCACGATTGCCGGGATGATCGGTAGCAGCCAGGTGATGCGAGAGCTTTACAGCCGTATCCACAAGGTCGCGCCAACAGACGCCACTGTGCTGGTACATGGTGAAACCGGTACCGGTAAGGAACTGGTGGCCCGCGCCATTCATGAGGAGAGCCGCCGGGCAGGCAAGCCGCTGATATCTGTTAACTGTGCAGCCATTCCCGAAACGTTGATCGAGTCAGAGCTATTTGGTTACGAAAAAGGCGCTTTTACCGGCGCCCAAAGTGCCCGTGAGGGGCTTGTTGCTGCCGCTGATGGAGGCACTCTGTTTCTCGATGAAATTGGCGAGCTTCCCCTGGAAGCCCAGGCTCGCCTTCTTCGGGTGATCCAGGAAGGGGAAGTACGCCCTATCGGCTCTATCGAGTCACGTAAGGTCAATGTGCGACTGGTAACAGCAACCCACCGCAACCTCCGTCAACTAGCGGCAGAGCGCAAGTTCCGTGAAGACCTTTACTACCGTATCAATGTCGTACAAATGACCCTGGCACCTCTGAGAGAGCGTGGACGAGACGTGCTTGCACTGGCAGAGCACCTACTGGAAAGGTTTTGCACCAAAATAGAGCGCTCCCTGCTCCGCTTATCTCCAGAGGCCATCCAGGCTGTTACGACCTACACATGGCCCGGCAACGTACGCGAGTTGGAAAACGCTATTCAGCGCGCTGTGATCCTCACCGATCGCGACAGTCGGGAGATTAACCACAAGACACTGGATATCGACCTGGACCTGGTGCCTGTGGAAGAGACTGGTGAGATTCCTCGCCCCAGAAGCCTGCACACAGACCCCCGTGAGGACTTGTCACTGGAAGATTACTTCGCCCGCTTCGTGATCGAGCATCAAGACACTATGAGTGAAACTGAGCTGGCCAAAAAGCTGGGGGTCAGCCGCAAATGCCTGTGGGAGCGCCGTCAAAAACTGGGCATCCCCCGCAAGAAAACCCGCCGTAGCGCAGTTGCAGAGGCCTGATGCCCTCTTTCGGGGCTTAGGCCCTCACCGCGGCCCCCAGGTACCCCCCCTCTAAATACTCCCCCTCTACTGTGGGTATACCGCACGCTGTCCCTTTGTGCTCCTCAACTACCACATCGGTAACAAAAGAAGTGTTACCCAAGACGCCCTGCAAGTAACAATTGCCGCACTTTACGTAACGCAATGGACTTAAAAAAAGTTCCGTCAAATTTCGTAAAGATTGTAACTTATTGATTTATATCAATTTTTAAAAGTTGGCACACTAAGTGCTTTACCCTTAGTACAAAATTTGAAAACGGCCAACAATAAAAATAAATGACCGTTAAAAGCCCTATAACTACTCACAATAAGCGGGCGAAACACAATAAGAATAATGGGGAGGCCGACAATAAAAGCAATGAGTGGCCAAAACCGTAAGAACAACAATAAATAATAACAATAAACCTTAAGAAAGAATAAAAATAACAACAAGCGCGTTGCAAACTGACTGAATTGTACCTGGGAGAGGGTGTTTGCTTGATAGCAAATTGAGAGCGCAAGGAAGCCGCTGCCTTCATACTGGTAATAATAATTCCCAAATCTTTTCTCCAAACTTCCCGGCACCCGCAGATTGCGGGCGCATTCCTTTGCGTGTGTTAGAATCGCGCCCGCGAATCCAACTCACCGGCAATCGATGCCATTGGCACCCCTGGTTACGGACTTCGCCCCCTGGGCCCGCCCAGGTATATGAGGCCCCAGCAGTGCCGCAGAGAACTCCCTGGTCAAAAGGGGTAGAGACGCGCGGGTACCAAACCTGCTGCCACCGGAAGTGTGGCCTGAGCACCAGCAGGGCTTTTCCGGTCATTTACGAATGGCAGCAGTCAAAATAGACAGCCGTATGCTCAACAATCTGATTAGTAGTATTAAGCGCTGGCGCAAGCCGGCCAACAAAGGCCCCCGGGTCATCGCCCGCAATGACCACAATATCTCCCGCCGAGAGATCAGCCGCGCGGCCCTGACAGTTATGAAGCGTCTACAGGATGCTGGTTACCAGGCTTATATTGTCGGTGGCGGTGTTCGCGACCTGATGCTAGGCGGCCACCCTAAAGACTTCGATGTTGCTACCGATGCGACGCCAGAACAGGCCAAGGAATTATTCCGCGGCGCTCGTATTGTGGGAAGGCGTTTCCGTATCCTGCATGCTCGTATCGGCCGCGAGGTCATTGAGGTAACCACTTTCCGCGGACACCACAATGATGGCGAAGAGCATGAAGCAAGGCAGTCCGAGCACGGTATGCTGCTGCGGGACAACGTCTACGGTGATCTCGAAAGTGACGCCATGCGCAGGGACTTCACCGTCAATGCGCTCTACTACACCACTAATGGTTTTGCCATCCACGATTACACTGGTGGGGTCGAGGATATTGAAAAGCGCTTGATCCGTATGATCGGCAAGCCCACCACCCGCTATAAAGAGGACCCTGTACGGATGCTGCGCGCGGTACGTTTCGCCGCTAAGCTGGACTTCGCGATCGAGAGCAAAACTGCAGAGCCTTTACAGGAGCTTGCGCCATTGCTGCGCAATATCGCTCCAGCCCGCCTGTTCGATGAGATACTCAAATTACTAATGAGTGGACAGGGCGAGCGTACTTTTGAGCATTTGCACCGCTACCATTTGTGGCAGCACCTGTTCCCGGACAATGCCCGCCAAATTGAGAAGAGCCCCGCTGCCCTGGAGCTGACCAGGCGAGCACTGCGCAACACAGACAAACGTATCCAGGCGGATATGCGCGTCACCCCCGCCTTCCTTTATGCCGCCCTGCTGTGGCCAGCAGTAAACGAAGAGCAACAAAAACTGGTGGAAAAAGGTATTCCACCGGCGCCAGCCCTCGCCCAGGCAGCCCAAAAGATTACCAGTAACCAGCTGGCCCATACCGCTATACCCAAACGCTTCTCTATCCCCATGCGTGAGATCTGGGACCTGCAGCACCGCCTGCCCCAACGTGGTGGCAGCCGCGCTCAGCGCCAAACGGAGCATCCCCGGTTCCGTGCAGCTTATGACTTCCTGCTGCTGCGCGAGGAAAGTGGCGAAATTGAGACCGGCCTTGGTAAGTGGTGGACGGACTTCCAGCAAGCCGATGACGAGCTGCGTCAGCAAATGGTGCGCAAACTACAGCGCAGTGGCGGAGGTAATCGCCGCGGCCGTAACTCTCGCAGTGGACGCCGGCGCAAACCCAGGGCAGCTGAGTGATGGAAAGAGTTTATATCGGGCTCGGCAGTAATCTGTCTGAGCCACAGAGGCAGCTGCGCAGTGCCCTCACAGCAATGGACAAAATCCCCAGCAGCTGCCTACTGCGCTGTTCCAGTTTTTATAGCAGCGCCCCCATAGGCCCAAGCGGGCAACCGGATTATGTCAATGCAGTGGCTGAGTTGAACACGTCACTCTCACCGATTGAGCTACTCGACCAGTTACAGTCTATTGAGGCCGCTCACGGTCGCGAGCGCTCAGTGCGCTGGGGAGCGCGCACCCTCGACCTGGATATATTGCTATTTGGAGAAAAGCAAATTGATAACGTGCGCTTGCAAGTACCACACCCACGTATGGCAGAGCGCAACTTCGTACTCCTGCCACTGGCAGAACTGGAGCCCCAGTTACAGCTGCCTAACGGCGATCCATTACAGCAATTGCTGCAGAACTGTCCGCAAAACCGCCTGAATAAAATCTGAGCAACCTCCGATAGCGCGATAAAAGTACTCGACTGAGCGCCCCGCTTAATAGTACTTTGGCGCCTGCAGCCCATCAGGGAAGACGCCCCAACAAGAGGAGTCGAACACGTGGTTATCGACAACAGCGAAACCAATCCGTGTGAATTCGGCCTGTCGGACAGGACTTTGCCGAAATTTATTGCCGTGGAAGGCAATATCGGCGTAGGTAAAACCACATTGGCCAAGAAGCTTGCCACTACCTTCAACTATGACACTCTACTGGAACTGCCAGAGGAAAACCCCTTCCTCGAACGCTTCTACAGCGACCCCAATAACGCCGCGCTACCGACTCAACTGCATTTCCTTCTGCAGCGGTCCCAACAGATTCAGGCCCTGCGTCAAGACGACCTGTTCGAGCCGGTACGGGTGGCAGATTTTCTGATCGAAAAGGACCAGCTGTTCGCCCAGGTAACCCTGGATAAGGACGAGTTGGCGCTCTACCAGCAAGTTTTCCAACACTTAACCTTAGAGGCTCCCAAGCCAGACTTGGTAATTTACCTGCAGGCACCGCTGGAAGTACTACAGGCACGCATTCGCAACCGCGGTATTCCCGCAGAGCGCGCCATTAGCAATGAGTATCTGGCAACGCTCAACGACGCCTACACCCAGTTTTTCCACTTCTACGACAGCTCACCATTGCTGATCGTCAATAGTGAGGAAATCGATATTGTCGATAGCCCTAAGGATTACCGTCAGCTGGTCGAGTACATGCTTACAGTGACCAAAGGCCGACACTACTACAACCCGGGAAGTTAATCGTTATGTATGCACCTTCTGAATTAGAGAAGCTCGTCACCGTTCAGACCCTGCGCAAAATGAAGGCAAATGGTGAAAAGTTTATTACCGTGGCCCTTTACGACGCGCCTATGGCAGCCATGGCACAAAAAACCGGAGTAGAAACATTGTTGGTGGGCGATTCCCTGGGTATGACAGTACTCGGGTATGACAGCACGGTACCGGTAACCATGGAGCAAATGATTTACCATGTGGAAGCAGTAGCGCGCGGCAACAAGAAATCCCTGATCATGGGCGATATGCCGTTTATGACCTATGCCACTCCGGAACAGGCTTTGACCAATGCCACCCGCATCATGCAGGCAGGCGCCCATATGGTGAAAATTGAAGGCGGCGCCTGGTTGGTCGATACCGTTAAGATGCTCACTGACCGGGGCATCCCCGTCTGCTCCCACTTGGGACTCACTCCTCAATCGGTTCACAAACTCGGAGGCTACCGTGTTCAGGGCCGCGATGAAAAGCATGCAGAACAGATGCTTGAGGATGCCATCCTGCTAGACCAGGCGGGCGCTGACCTGTTGGTACTCGAGTGTGTCCCAACCGCCCTGGCAAAACGTATCACCGAAACAGTTTCAATGCCTACCATAGGCATCGGCGCCGGTCGTGACACGGATGCCCAGGTATTGGTTATCAACGATATTCTCGGTCTCACCGAACAACCGCCAAAATTTTCCAAGAACTTCCTGGTAGAGGCAGAGGACATCCCCGGGGCCCTGCGCAAGTACGCTGAAGACGTCAAGCTCGGCATCTTCCCTGGCGACTCCCACACTTTCAGTTAATATCATTTGCCCGGACATTAAACAGCCTCGGCACTCTCGCAGGCAGCTCCATCGGAGGCTGCCTGCCCAGCGGTAACATTATGAACTTCGATCAACTACTCCTTGAGTGGAATCCAGGCCAGGACAACATCGCTGTCCCCGAAGGCTGGAGCCAGGGGCGTGCCACCTTTGGCGGCCTGGTAGCAACAATGCTCCAGGAAAAAATGACAGCGGAAGTAGCTGAGGACAGCAGCCTGCGCTCTGCAACCTTCTCATTTGTCGCCCCAGTAGGCGCAGAAGCGGTACAACGCTCCGCAGAAGTTTTACGTGCCGGGCGCTCCGTCACTCAAGTGCAGGGTCATCTGTGCCAAGGCGGCACTGTCGTACTTGCGGGGCTGGCCAGCTATGGTCGAGGCAGGGATTCCTCAGTGAAGGTGGGCGTGGCAACAGCACCAGAATTTAGCAAGCCTGAACAATGCATGGCGCTCCCCTACATTGAAGGTGTAGTGCCGGAGTTTACGCAGAAATTTGATTACCGTATTGCCCTGGGTCAATTGCCTTTTAGTGGAACTCAAGAGAGGCAGTTGGGCGGTTGGGTACGCTTTAAGGATGGCAGTGAGAATACAGTATCCATTAACCATCTCCTCGCCCTGATTGATGCCTGGCCCCCTGCCACTTTGCCAATGCTTAAAACACCAGCTCCAGCCAGCTCATTAACATGGACAGTGGAGTTTATGGAACCCCTCCCCAATCACAAGGCATCTGACTGGTGGCAGTATCTTGCCGAAGTTGAACAGGCAGGGGATGGCTACGCTGTGATCCAAGCCCGCCTATGGGATGTCAGCGGCAAACTTGTCGCCCTGTCCCGGCAAATGGTCACAATTTTTGGCTAAAAAAACGAATTAGCCATGCCCTATGGAAGAAGTGCCTTAGATCTTTCAATCCTTACCTGCCCCACGAGTTTGGCGCAATTCCATCTTTTCTTTTATTGATTTCATTATTTTTTTCCCAAAAAGTACATTTTGGCGCCGCCATTACATAAAAATAAAATAAAGAAAATATTTTTTACTCCAATTTGTAATCTACGCTTTCCATCATCCCCACCCGCGGAGGGACAAAGCCTCAACTCAAGAGCTTTACAAATCCCTCCACAATTAACTCGCGGTAACAAATGTGGAGAAATCAATAATGATAAAAAAAATATTTATTTGTCTCGCCTTGCTCACCAGTTTTCCAGCCAGCGCAGCAGATTTTGAAGACGTTTGGGATGCTATTACCTCGTGCAACTGGTTCGAATTTATTGGCGATGTCGATGACACCGGCTCGAAAGACCTGGACGGCTACGAGTATGGTGACACCAGCTTTAAAGATGCCAACTCAGGCACCTTTAACATGATTGTGTACAATATGGACGGTTTTTTACAATGTATAGGTGGTAATAGTAAGTCAGATTTCAAACAAATTATTCGCACGTTCAATGACAATCCCAAAGATCTGTGGTTAATGCAGGAGGTTTGGAACAAAACCAAAGCCAACTATCTAGATGACGACGATAAGCTAAGCAACGACACCGTTCCCTATCGTTCAAAACACTGGAAAGGTAGTGGCACCTCTTTTGGCAACGGTCTACTGACTTTTTCTAAGTTCCCCTTTGATCGGGACAATCGTGATGATAACGATTATTCCTTCGCGACCTATGAGGAGGAAACCTTCAATAAGTGCTCAGGCAACGATTGTGATACCGAAAAAGGCTTCACCGTAGCCAAGGTCGAAGTGACTGAAAATTATCATGTGCATATTTACAACACCCATATGGATGCAGGCCATCAGGATGAAGACCTCAGCGCCAAGGCAAAGCAACTCGATCAAATCGCCGATATGATCGTTGCACACTCGAGTAATGCCACCGTTATTTTGGCCGGCGATTTCAATATGGCATTTGATGAAAATGATAATGACTGGCGCGGTGTCAATTATCAGACATGGAAGGCCTTCTTTGAGAAGACCGGAGGCAAGCACGCCTGCCAATACATGCTCTCCGGCAGCGATACCAGCCTGGAGGCCTGTGCCGATGAGCTTCAAAACGACACTGACCATGTAGTGGTTATCAACAATAATCCCAACTACACACTGGAAGTCACCAACTATTTTATCGGGTCCCCAGCTTATTCTGGATTAAGTGATCACGATCCAGTTTTTGTAGATTTTTCCTGGGCAAAAAACTAGCCAGATAAAGAGCTTCCTTCACAGGGGATTGGAGGGAGCCTCAGAGCCACTTTTTCCAGTAAAAAAAAGCGACTTGTCCGGCAAGTGCTATTGCCAGCAGAATACAAAATGCCAGGAACCCCTCTCGAGCTTGCGCCCATGGAATCCCACCGACATTAATTCCAAACAACCCGGTTAAAAAGCTTAAAGGCAGGAAAATTGCTGCAACCATCGACAAAACATACATACGACTGTTGAGTTGGTCGGAATTACGACTCAGCAGCTCCTCCTGGGCAATCGCCGCCCGCTCACGCACTGTATCTATATCATCGATGTGCCGCTGCAAGCGTTCGTTGATATCCGCCAGTAAGACATGGCTCCCTTCATCAAACCAGGGTACCGACTCCTGCTGCATACGAGTTAAAACCTCCCTCTGCAGACAGAGGTATCGTCGCAGGGCAATTGTCCGCTTGCGAAACTGGACTAAATTCGCACCCAGGCCCTTCACCGACCACTCGAGTAACTGATCCTCAAGCGCGTCAACCTTTTCTTCAAAGTCATCAACCCGGTCTCCCATGCGCAGCACAAGCAGATCAGCCAGGGACACTACCAGTGCTGCAGTACCACGCGGTCCACAACCACTGCGCAGACGGGAAATCAAATCCTCCTCTGCCAACAGGCGTCTTTTACCGGTGCTGATAATACGGTTCTCTTCCACCCAAATTCGAATAGAGACCCGGTTTTCCCTCCGGGACTTGTGCTTTGGGTCCACTCCACACATTGCAAGGAAAAGTCCATCATCGACAGCCAGGGTGCGCGGTCGAATCTCTTTAGCCAACAACGCCTCTACAACCACAGGCTGCAGCCCACTATTATCGCGTATCCAAGCTGAAACCTCTTCATCAGCGCTATCGAAGTGAAGCCACAGCAAGCCCTGGCGGGGATGCCAGGACTCCACTTCAGGCCAGGTCATTTCCCGACCTGAGCCATTCCTATCAAGCAGGGTTGCGTGAATATGCCCAGATTCCATGGACTTAAAATTCCATTCGCTAAACATCCGGTGGAGAAGTCACCCTCCACCGAGGGTTTTAAATAGCGTCAAGTTAGCCCCGTTTCACTGCAGCGATACAAAAGAGGTGGGGCTCGATAATTACTCATTCTGGCTCAGGTGCGCCAGCTCTGCTGCATGCTGTTCCCAGTTCTGCCCATCGAAAGGCTGCACTTTAAGTCCCCGCGGCCGCTCATCCAGACATCGAGCATTGAGACTGTAGCCATCAGGGTTTGAGCGTGGGATATAAAAAGACTTCACCCCACAGCGGCTACAAAAATAGTGCTTGGCAACACCTGTATTGAAGGTGTAGCAGCTGAGCACATCCTCTCCGCTCACCAGCTCAAAATTCTGCGCAGGCACTATCAAGTGCAAATAGCCTAGCTTTTCACACATAGAGCAATTACAAGCGTGAGCTACCAAGGGGTCATCATTGTTACGCTTATACAGAGCAGTAAAACGCACGGCTCCACAGTGGCAGCCCCCTTGCAGTTTGGTAGTTATTTCATTCATCAGCAGATTTATCTCGGATAAACAACGGCCGCGCACATAGCAGGGAAAAAACAGAAACGGCTAAAAGGAGGTGGAACCAATTCGTGCGCGCCAGGCCCAGCAGCTTCGAAGAACCAGTACCGATCAAAAGCCCGTTTATTACCGCCAGCAAGGCACCACCACCCAGTAATAGAGCATGGTTTCGTGGAAGTCTGCCAGATCCAACTAGTTCCAATAGGGCCACCAATAACCAGAGCAGCAAACCCAGGGCTGAGTAGAGATCCACTACCGTCGAAGGCATCAAGATCCCACTCTCGCTGAAGCCAATTGCGCTGGCGAGGACCAGCACCATTACCACATAGGCTGGAGCCCGGTTATCCGAACCCCATGTTAGCTCTAGCCGAGCCCAAAGGAGGCCGATGCCAATTAGTATAAAAGAAGTAAAGCCGGAAAGTCGTGAGAGTGCCCGATGTAGCTCGGTTATACCGGGGTCTATTCCGTAGCGGTAAGCACCGACCAAAGCTGCGAGGGCCATGCACAACAATGCAGCGACAATAATCAAAGCCGCAGATTGGAAACGCTCTCGTGTGAGGTACCAGTATTGATTGGCCATCAACAGGCAGGTGAGCCCAAGTATTAGGTCGAGAAGCCAGAAATTAAGCAAGGTTTTCCCCTTTTTTCTTTGGATTCTAACCTAAAAATATCTTTACTAAATGCCATAAAGGCTCTGCCCCCCTTAAAAAATCCATAAAAAAACCCGGCTCAAGGCCGGGTTTTTTCAGGTCTTTTAAGGCTTACGCCTCTTCGGAACCCTGCTTCTCCTCTGCAGAAGCAGCCTGATCGGCTTTGGCTTCTTTGATAGAGAGCTTGATACGTCCACGCTGGTCCACGTCCAGTACCTTTACGAATACCTTCTGGCCTTCACTCAGGTAATCAGTTACAGCGTTAACACGCTCCTCAGCAATCTGGGAGATGTGTACCAGGCCGTCTTTACCCGGCAGGAAGTTAACGAATGCACCGAAGTCCACGATACGCACCACAGTGCCCTCGTAGATAGCGCCGATCTCAGCTTCCGCAGTGATTTCCTCGATGCGGGTTACCGCCGCTTCCAGGCTCTCACCGTCTTCACCGAAGACCTTGATAGTGCCGTCATCTTCGATATCGATGGAGGCGCCGGTCTCTTCAGTGATGGAGCGGATAGTCGCACCGCCCTTACCGATCACGTCGCGGATCTTGTCCGGATGAATCTTCAGGGTCGCGTAGCGCGGTGCGTTCTCATTCACGGTGGTACGGGAAGAGTCGATCACCTTGTTCATTTCCGCGAGGATGTGCAGACGCGCTTGCAGGGCCTGCTCCAGAGCGGTTTCCATAATCTCTTCGGTAATACCTTCGATCTTAATGTCCATCTGCAGCGCGGTCACACCAGAGGCGGTACCCGCTACTTTGAAGTCCATATCGCCGAGGTGGTCTTCGTCACCGAGGATATCGGTCAGAACCGCATAGCCTTCGTCTTCCTTCACCAGGCCCATAGCGATACCGGCTACCGGTGCCTTCAGCGGAACACCCGCATCCATCAGCGCCAGGCTGGAACCACAAACGGAAGCCATGGAACTGGAACCGTTGGATTCAGTGATTTCGGAAACCACACGCACGGTGTAGGGGAAGCTGTCCGGGCTCGGCAGAACTGCAGCGATACCGCGACGAGCGAGGCGGCCGTGACCGATTTCGCGACGACCGGTAGCACCGACACGACCCGCTTCACCTACAGAGTAGGGAGGGAAGTTGTAGTGCAGCATAAAGTAGTCTTTGCGCTCACCTTCCAGGGCGTCGATGATCTGTGCATCGCCAGTGGAACCGAGGGTAGCCACTACCAGAGCCTGGGTCTCACCACGGGTGAACAGCGCAGAGCCGTGGGACTTGGGCAGAGCGCCAACTTCCACAGCGATCGAACGTACAGTCTTGCTGTCGCGACCGTCGATACGGGGCTCGCCACGCACTACAGCGCCGCGCACCAACTTCTTCTCCAGCTTGCCGAAGTAGCTTTTTACCAGATCGGCGCTAATTTCTTCGGTAGCCAGGGCTTCAGCGGCTTCGCCGCGCAGTTCCGCCAGGCGGGTGCTGCGCTCTTGCTTGTTGGTGATGCGGTAGGCTTCGGCAACCTTCTCGCCAAACTGAGCGTCCAGGGCAGCTTTCAGCTCGGTGTTTTCCGCCGGAGCCTGCCAGTCCCATTGGGGCTTGCCCGCTTCCGCTTTCAGCTCTTCACAAACCTTGATAATGGCCTGCATTTCCTGGTGTGCGTAGAGTACGGCACCCAGCATGATGTCTTCCGGCAGCTCCTGGGCTTCGGACTCCACCATCAGTACGGCGTCTTTGGTACCGGCAACGACCATGTCCAGCTCGGAGGTCTTCAGAGCTTCGTAGCCCGGGTTCAGCAGGTAGCCGTCTTGCTGGGTGTAACCCACACGCGCAGCACCGATGGGGCCAGCGAAGGGAATACCGGAAACAGACAGCGCTGCGGAAGTGCCGATCATGGCAGCGATATCCGGATCCATGTCCTTCTCCGCGGAGAGGACAGTACACATCACCTGAACTTCATTCATAAAGCCGTTCGGGAACAGCGGGCGGATCGGGCGATCGATCAGACGGGAAGTCAGGGTTTCTTTTTCAGACGGGCGGCCTTCACGCTTGAAGAAACCACCGGGAATTTTGCCAGCCGCGTAGGCTTTTTCTTGATAGTGCACGGACAACGGGAAGAAGCCCTGATCTGGCTTGGCTTCTTTAGCGCCGACAACAGTACACAGGACGACAGTCTCTCCCATGCTAACCAGGGCAGCACCGGTAGCCTGGCGCGCGATACGGCCGGTCTCGATGGTGACTTGGTGTTGTCCGTATTGGAAAGTTTTGCTTACTGGATTCACTAGTTTTTCCTATTTCCTTACGGTTACTGGCCCATTCCAGTAACCCCTACATATTTGCCGGGGCCGGGGCTCCAAACCTCCTGCCCAGGGCGGTACGGGGATGTACCGCCACCGACCAGGGTGGCCGGTGCAAGCGCAGCACTTTCATTTGGGTTTATCCCTTAAGGCCATGCTGCGTGTCTGCCAAAAGTGACAACTAAGCCACTTTTTAGCAAGCATTAAAAAAGAATGCCCGCCAAAGGCGGGCATTCCAGGGTCTTAGCGACGCAGGCCGAGCTTGGCGATCAGCTGTGCGTAACGGTTCAGATCCTTGCGCTTCAGGTAATCCAGCAGCTTGCGACGCTGGTTTACCATGCGGATCAGACCACGGCGAGAGTGGTGATCCTGCTTGTGCGCAGAGAAGTGACCCTGCAGTTTGTTGATATTGGCGGTCAGCAGGGCTACCTGGACTTCCGGGGAACCGGTATCGCCTTCGGATTGGCCGTGCTCTTTCAGGATGGCTGATTTTTCAACTGCAGTCAGTGCCATAACGAATTACCTCGTCGTAATATGCTTTAAAAGATCCGGCTGGCCCGTGCATATTTACAGACCAGCTAATCGCTATTGTGGGCGCAACCGCCCGGCACTTTCACTCACACCGCTTAATTAGTTATCACCAATATAGCGGCTTGTGCTCAGGTGCCACTTACCAGACGCCGAGGCGCTACGCACCCGTCGTCAGTAATTTCTCCCACACCCAGAAAATCACCATTTTCCAGGAAGAGGCGCACCATATCACCTTCCGCACCGATACGATAGACCTGTAAATCCATTACTGGCTGCCCTTGTCGCACATAGTAACCAGAGTCATCTGGCAGTATGAGTTTGGCCAATGAGGAGGCAGGGGAGTCCACTGGTAACAGATGGTGGTCCAGCTCTTCCGCCCGACCCTCACCACGCTCTTCGGTGAGTTCATCCAGGGTCACTGAATCCGCTTCGTCGTAGGGGCCGGCGGCGCTGCGATGCAACTCTTCCACATAGGCACCGACACCCAGGGCCTGGCCCAGGTCTTCGGCAATACTGCGAATGTAAGTGCCCTTGGAGCAGTGCACCTCAACTTCCGCACGGGGCTGGGCGCCCGCTGTAAAGCTCAGCAGTTCAAATTCAAAAATCTCCACTTCCCGCGCCTCGCGCTCCACTTCCAAACCCTGGCGAGCCAACTTATACAGCGGCTGCCCCTTGTGCTTGAGGGCCGAGTACATGGACGGCACCTGCTTGATGCGACCGCGGAAAGCCTCCATCGCTTTCAGCACGGCTTCTTCGGTCAAACCGGAAGCATCTTTGGTTTCCAGTACATCGCCATCAGCATCGCCACTGGCAGTGGTCATGCCGAAAACAAAAGTACTGCGATAACGCTTGTCCGCATCGAGCAGGTACTGGGAGAACTTGGTCGCCTCGCCGAAACAGATCGGCAATACACCGGTTGCCAGGGGGTCCAGCGCTCCAGTATGACCGGCGCGATTGGCGAAAAAGAGTCGTTTGGCTTTTTGCAGGGCGTCGTTGGCGGTAATCCCGGCGGGCTTGTTCAATAACAGCACGCCGTGAACCGGCCGGCCCCATTTTGGTCTGCGGCCCATGGATCAATCTTCGTTAGAGTCGCTATCGTCGTCTTGGTGCTTGCGATCTTCTTTAACCGCCTTGTCGATCAGGGCAGACAGCGCCTGGCCACGCACCGAGGTTTCGTCGTAGCGGAAGTGCAAACGGGGAATAGTGCGAATCTGGATCGCGCGCGCGAGCTGCGTACGCAGAAAGCCTGCGGCTTTGTTCAGCACTTCCACGGAAGTATTAATTTTGCTGCGGTCGTCCTCACCCACAAAGGTGACAAATACTTTAGCAACGGTCAGATCGCGGCTGACTTCAACATCGTTGACGTTGACCATACCCAGGCGGGGGTCACGTATCTCGTGCTGAATCAACTGGGCCAGCTCGCGGCGCATGGCATCGGCAACGCGATCTGCGCGGTGGAATTCTCTTGCCATTGTTTACCTATTGAGAATGGCGGTTTAAAGACAGGAAAACCCGCACGGCCAAGCCGCGCGGGTTTCTCTTTCATCCGGTCCGGAACGCTTTACAGTTCGCGGGCTACCTTGACGATATCGTAAACTTCGATCTGGTCGCCAGGTTTCACATCGTTGTAGTCCTTCACCCCGATACCACACTCCATACCGTTGCGCACTTCTTGCACATCGTCCTTGAAACGACGCAGGGATTCCAACTCACCCTGATAGATTACAACGTTGTCACGCAGTACGCGGATCGGCTTGTTACGGTAGACGGTACCCTCGGTCACCATACACCCGGCAATCGCACCAAACTTCGGCGAGCGGAATACGTCGCGCACCTCGGCAATACCAACAATCTCTTCGCGAACTTCCGGGTCCAGCATGCCGGACAGGGCCTGCTTCACTTCATCGAGCAGGTTGTAGATTACGCTGTAGTAGCGAACCTCAACCCCTTCGGTTTCGGCAGTCTTGCGTGCGGCTGCATCGGCACGGGTATTGAAGCCCAATACAATAGCGCCGGAGGTCAGGGCCAGGTTGATATCATTTTCGGCAATACCACCTACACCGCTGGATACAACGTTTACGGAAACTTCTTCGTTGCCGATATCCGCCAGGGCACCCAGGATGGCTTCCAGGGAGCCGCGCACGTCAGCCTTGATAACAACCGGCAGAACCTTGCGCTCGCCAGCTTCCATATCTGCAAACATGTTTTCCAGCTTCGCAGCCTGCTGACGTTGCATACGCTCACTGCGCTCTTTTTCAGCGCGCTGCTCGGCAACTTCACGGGCCTTACGCTCATCCGCGACAACCATGAATTCATCACCGGCATTTGGAGTGGAGTCCAGACCCAGTAGCTCTACCGGGGTAGACGGGCCAGCTTCCTTAACCTGCTTGCCGTGTTCGTTAGTCATGGCGCGCACGCGGCCATAGCTCTGGCCGGCCAGAATAATATCGCCGCGCTTCAGCTCACCATTCTGTACTAACAGGGTGGCAACCACACCGCGACCTTTTTCCAGGCGGGATTCAATTACAACACCGGTGGCCGGCACATTTACCTTGGCCTTCAGCTCGAGCATTTCCGCCTGTAGGGAAACTGCCTCCAGCAAGTCATCAATACCCTGGCCAGTATGCGCGGATACGTTGATGAACTGGGTATCGCCGCCCCAGTCTTCCGGGATTACGTCTTTCGCAGCCAGCTCATTTTTCACACGATCGGGGTCGGCGGCTTCTTTATCGCACTTGTTCACGGCGACAACCAGCGGTACACCAGCAGCACGAGCGTGGTTTACAGCCTCTTCAGTCTGCGGCATTACACCATCATCGGCAGCGACCACCAGGATTACCACATCGGTAGCCTGGGCTCCACGAGCACGCATTGCAGTAAAGGCGGCATGTCCCGGGGTATCCAGGAAGGCGACCTCGCCCTGGCTGGTTTTCACTCGATAGGCACCAATATGCTGGGTAATACCGCCAGCCTCACCGGAAGCCACTTTGGTTTTGCGGATATAGTCGAGCAGAGAAGTTTTGCCGTGGTCAACGTGGCCCATAACAGTCACTACCGGCGCGCGGGTAACCTCTGTGCCCTCCTGAGCCTGGGCTTGCGCTACCAGGCTATCTTCCAGCTCAGTCTCGGAGCGGTATACCACCTTGTGCCCCATCTCTTCAGCGATCAACTGAGCAGTTTCACGGTCCAGGCTCTGGTTGATAGTGACCATCTCACCCATTTTCATCAGGCGCTTGATCAATTCACCGGCCTTCACATTCATCTGCTTGGCGAGTTCGCCAACAGTAATCGTTTCGCCCAACTGAACTTCGTACACCTGCTTCTCCGTAGGCCGTTTAAAGCCGTGAGTTGGCTTCATTTTCACGCTCGCACGGGACAGGGAGCGCGTACTGCGCTTACTGGCTTCGTCTTCTTCAAATACTTCCAAGGCCTGCTCGTACAGCGCTGTTTTGCTGGACTTCTTCGGCCCGGACTTGGAGCGACGCCCGCGGCGTTTACGCGGCTCATCCTCGGATCGATCGGCCTCAGCCGGAGCAGCAGCCTCGAGCTTGCGACGTAAAGAAGGCTTAACTTCTTCAGTTTTCTCAGCTGCTTTCGCGGGCTTCACCTTGGCGGCCTGTGCAGCTTTTTCCTTCTTCTCTTGGGCCGCACGTCGGTCGGCCTCTACCTTGGCTTTTTTCTCTTCGAGTTCGCGCTTCTCCTGCTCCGCCTGCTGCTTGCGACGTTCCATCGCGGCAATACGCATAGCCTCGATATCGTCTACATAGCTTGAACGGATTGGAGCTGCGGGCTCCGCTTTCTGCGCGGGCTTGCTCTCAGCTTTCTGGGTCACATCTGCCTCTTTTGCAGCCTTCTCTTCGGCTGCGGCCTTCGCTTCTGCCTCTGCGGCAGCCTTGGCTTCCGCTTCGGCTTTCAAGCGAGCTTCTTCTTCCTCAGCGGCGCGACGAGCGGCCTCTGCTGCTTCTGCTGCGGCCTTGGCTTCCGCCTCGGCAGCTGCTCTGGCTTCCGCCTCGGCTTGCAGTCGAGCCTCTTCGGCCTCTGCAGCTGAAACGCTTTCCACGGTTTCCGCGGTGTTTGCTCCCGCTTCAAGTTCAGCCTGCGGGCGCTTTACATAAGTACGCTTCTTGCGAACTTCCACGTTCACAGTCTTGCGGCCTGTGCCAGAGCCGGTTTTCAGTGTGGTCGTGGTCTTGCGCTTTAAGGTGATCTTGCGCGGGCTCGCGCCCTGCTCCCCGTGACTACTTTTCAGGAAACTGAGCAGGACCTGCTTCTCCTCATCTGACACCACCGCAGTCGCAGAGGTGTGAGGCAAACCCGCTTCTTTCATCTGCTTGAGCAGACGGTCTTCGGTGGCACCAACCGATTTGGCGAGTTCGCTAACTGTTACTTCGGCCATTCTCTCT
Organism: Microbulbifer variabilis; assembly: GCF_052467165.1. Classification (NCBI taxonomy): domain Bacteria; kingdom Pseudomonadati; phylum Pseudomonadota; class Gammaproteobacteria; order Cellvibrionales; family Microbulbiferaceae; genus Microbulbifer; species Microbulbifer variabilis. Next base: position 686,649 of record NZ_CP174301.1, on the reverse strand, counting down.
CCTAAAAGTCACTTGGTCGGAGGGGGTTATTTATACGTATGTCTTGTGTCGTTATGTTTAAGCCTGTTCGCCGCTGTCATCAGCGAACCAGGGCTCACGCGCCTTCATAATCAGCGCTGCGGCACGTTCTTGGTCGAGACCTTCGATATCGAGTAGGTCATCAACCGCCTGCTCTGCCAGATCCTCCATGGTAGCGATACCACGACTGGCAAGCTGGAAGGCCAGGTGACGCTCCATACCTTCCATGTTGAGCAGATCTTCCTGCGGCTCCGAGGCATCCAGCTTCTCTTCAGAGGCCAGTGCCTGTGTCAGCAGGGAGTCTTTGGCCCGGGCACGCAGCTCTTCGGCGATATCTTCGTCGAAGCCCTCGATCGCGAGCATTTCCTCAATGGGGACATAGGCCACCTCCTCGAGAGAGGTGAAGCCTTCGTCAACCAATACAGCAGCCACATCTTCATCGATATCCAGGCGGTCAATAAACACCTGCATAATGGAGCTGGACTCTGCTTCCTGTTTATTTTGCCACTCGTCTGTGCTCATGACATTGATCTGCCACTGGGTAAGCTCAGAAGCGAGACGAACATTCTGTCCACTGCGACCAATAGCCATAGCGAGGTTTTCCTCGGCCACAGCCACATCCATGGACCCGGTATCTTCATCCACAACAATGGATTCAATTTCCGCAGGCGCCATAGCGTTGATTACGAACTGAGCGGGGTTCTCGTCCCACAGTACGATATCGACACGCTCACCAGACAGCTCGTTGGAAACCGCCTGCACACGCGCACCGCGCATGCCCACACAAGCTCCAACTGGATCGATACGGCCATCATTGGTGTTCACGGCGATCTTGGCGCGCAGGCCGGGATCGCGGGCGGCACCTTTAATTTCAATAACCTGTTCAGAGATTTCCGGTACCTCGATACGGAACAGCTCAATAATCATTTCCGGGCAGGAACGGCTCAACATCAATTGAGGGCCGCGGGCTTCCGGTTGGATCTCCAGCAGGATTGCGCGCACACGATCACCTAGGCGGAAAATCTCGCGTCCAACCAGCTGATCACGAGGCAGGCGCGCTTCAGCGTTATTACCCAAGTCCACAGCAATAAAATCGCGGGTCACTTTTTTAACTGTACCGCTGACCATTTCGCCAACCCGATCGCGGTATTCGTCTACGACCTTGGCACGCTCGGCTTCACGCACCTTCTGCACGATTACCTGCTTGGCAGTCTGCGCGGCGATGCGGCCGAATTCAACATTCTCTACTTGCTCGCGGTAGATATCACCTGCTTTCAGCTCAGTATCTTTCTCGTGAGCTTCTTCCAGGGTGAACTGGGTGCCCAGTTCCGCCAGAGTTTCATCATCAACCACTTCCCAACTGCGGAAAGTTTCATAGTCGCCACTACGGCGATCAATGATAACCTCAATGGTTGAATCCTCGTCGTAGCGTTTCTTCGTGGCCGTTGCCAATGCCGCTTCGATGGCCTGGAAAATAATCTCCTGGTCAACGCCCTTCTCGTTGGATACCGCCTCGGCTACCAGCAAGATCTCTTTGTTCATGCAACTGTGCCTCAAAATCGCCTGAGCTCAGGCTCCTACAGGTTATTTGGTAAATTGGGGAATAATGCTTGCCTTCTCGATGCTGTCGATTGGCAACAGGTATTCATTTTCGCTGTCCACGCGCAAAACTACTTCATCGCCCTCTACGCCGGCCAGCAGGCCTCGCCATTTACGCTGCCCATCCAGCGGCATGCGCAGGCGAACTTCAATCTGGGCACCGGTAAAGCGCTCGTACTGCTCCAGTTTATAAAGAGGACGATCGAGCCCCGGGGAAGAGACCTCCAGTGTGTACTTACCACTGATTGGGTCTTCCACATCCAGTACTGCACTGGACTGACGACTCACTTTCTCGCAATCCTCAACCGAAATACCGTTTTCAGAATCGATATAGATGCGCAGCAGCGCGTTACGACCGTGAGTTTGATATTCAATACCCCACAGTTCGCATCCCAGCGATGCCACCACCGGCGCCAGAAGCTCTTCCAGCAATTCGCGTTTGCTCGCCATTTACGTCACCACATACAAAAAATGGGCCTGCGGCCCACTTCGAAAAATATCCGCAACTTTTCTTGCAGATACGAAAAAGCCCCTGACGGGGCTTTGACCGCACATTTACGCAGCCAGTATGCGTAAATGCAAAATTTGGTAGCGGGGGCAGGATTTGAACCTACGACCTTCGGGTTATGAGCCCGACGAGCTACCAGGCTGCTCCACCCCGCAACAACGAAAGCGCATCAAAGCCTTTAGATAAAGGCGAGATTGGTAGCGGGGGCAGGATTTGAACCTACGACCTTCGGGTTATGAGCCCGACGAGCTACCAGGCTGCTCCACCCCGCAACAACAAATGCGCAATCAAAAGTATTTGCTTAAAAGCAAATTTGGTAGCGGGGGCAGGATTTGAACCTACGACCTTCGGGTTATGAGCCCGACGAGCTACCAGGCTGCTCCACCCCGCAACAACTCCAAGAAACAAAGCCTGGTTGACCTTCGTTTCCCTGCGGCGGGACTAACCCAACCACTCAAGAGGCTGCGCATTCTATGTATACAGCCCTGGTGAGTCAAGCTGTAATTGGCATTTGTTTTCGCCTAACGCGTAAAACCCCCTACCTTTTTCTGGCCCAAGCGCCTCCCGAAGATACTTTTATGCTCCGGGTATGCTCCGGGCTTTACTGGCCGCATAGAGATCACTGTAAAACTCCCCTGCGTAGAATCACCTAAAGGGCCACTTAGGGCCATTCGTTGCATATGACAGACAACCCTAAAGGAGGGCATAGTACGAACGACTATTGCGGCTTTGGGAACAAGTGCGAGTTGAACATCGAGCACTACTTCTTTATCCCTGCAATCTCCACTGTCGTCATTCCCACACCCAAAGCGAAAAGCGAAAAGCGACAGCTTCACAACAACTAGGTAAACACTCGGGCCAGCAGGTCGGTATCCAGGTACGCAGTGATCTCTACGATTTTCGCATCGCGCATCACCATCGCCCAACAGTAAACCTGCTTGTATTCTACGCCATTTAATGCATGGCCGGTGCTTTCAAAGCGCAAAAATACCTTCTCTCCCTCTGCTGCAAGGTCGACAAAAGTTGTCTTGAGACCATCCTCCAGGTGATCTAATAGCGGGCCGAAAGCATCATCAATTAAAGCCTGCTTGGAGTGAAAGATCCCCGAAGCGCATGTAGTGCCTATCACTGTCCACAACACGTCCTCAGCGATCAGGTCAAAAAGGGGGCCACTGTCACCCGCCTCCCACGGGCGGAACGCTTCGCGAACCAAGTGCTTGTTGGCTTCAGGGATGTTCATGCGCACAGCCCACTCTTTACCAAACGCTAGCCGGAATATAGCTCACTTCGGAAGCTGCAAATCAGACAAAGCCCGGGAAATGGAAATATCTGCCGTGAGCATACGGCTGGGCCGACCATATAGGAGTAATTGCCACTGACATTATTGTCTGGCGTACCTCTATGCCTTACCCCATGCCAGTCGCTCTGTAATTGGTTGCCTTATCAGGCTTTTTGGCGATGAAAATACCGTTTTTTAACTAGCCGAAAGAGTACTAATCGCAAATGATACTTTTTGCTCCCCACAACCACCTGCAAATACATTCGTCTCAACCAACAGGTTGTCGATATCACTTTCGATTACAGTCAACGCGGTGGTGTTCAGATTACCAAGTGCCTCCCAAAGTACCTCCACCGCAAGCTCTGCAGATTAAACCGCATAGAAATAGGCTACCTGCCTGGCCGAGAATCGGCTTCCATGCCCTATTCCTTTCTCGCTCGCAACCTACTCCCGTAGGCACGTATTTCACTATTTCGCACAGGCCTTCGGTCAGTGACGGGTAAGCTGGTGCACTATGGCTCGCCGCACCGGCGGAAAATGTTCGCTAACACGCAATACCGCCTTGCGCAGTAGTTTGGCCGGCAAGTGATCATTGGTGAACAGATCAACCACCCGATTTGTACCCGAGTAAATAGGCTGAGATTCAAGGCGATGTTGAATCTGGTAACGAGACAGCGCTCGAGCTAACTTCGCAGGCTGATACAAACGAGCCACAGTTTCTAATTGGCGACTCAGCGAGTCCGTGCCAGCAAGTCCCAGGTTAAAACCATGTGCTGTCACCGGATGCATCCCCACAGCTGCATCCCCGACCAAAGCAAAGCGCTCCGCATAGAATTGATGCGCATAAACCCCCACCAGCGGATACTTGTGGCGCTTACCACAAGGCTCCACTGAGCCAAGTATTGCAGTGCTCTCACGCTGCACATGAGCAGCAAACTCAGCATCACTTAGCTGCATAATTTCTTCGGCCCGGCTGGCCGAAATTGTCACAACTGCAGAGGAAGTCTTGGGCTCAGATAATGGCAGAAGCGCTAGCGTGGAACCGTAACGAAAACATTCCCGTGCAATCCCCTGATGAACGCGCTCCGTCCGTACCCGGCCTACAACTGCCACACGGCCAAAATCCCGCATGTCAGCACCAATCCCAGCCATGCGCCGTACCTCAGAGAAACGACTATCAGCCGCTATTAATAACGCAACAGCCAGATCGTCAGCCCCCTCAATATTCAAGACTCGGCAGTTATCTTCCAAGTGCATACCGGTAACGGCACTGTTGCAACGCAACTGAATATTCGCTTCCTCGCCAGCAACCTCATACAGCGTGCGGCGTATTGCTGAATTGGGTACAATAAACCCTAAGGGACCTCGCCCACGGCTATCAAAATTCAGGCTGGAAGTCGAGTTGCCATCTACCACCGTTGCTGCTTGTAAGACACCGACTTCATCATCCCGCAGGCGTTGCCAGACCCCGAGGCTCTCTAAAATTCTGACCGACTTATGGGTTAGGGCTATTTCTCGTCCATCATCATCAGGATTCCCCAAGGTCTCCTCGCCCTGGCGCTCCAAAAGCGTTACCCTAATGTCGCGCCGGGCCAACATCACAGCCAGGGCGAGTCCTGCGGGACCAGCCCCTACGATAGCAATATCTGTTTGCAACATTCCAACCCCCTAGAGCAAGCCCTTTTCCACAACAATTTTGATATCCGGCAACACTGAAAAGAAGTACCGATTTTACTTCTGGCGAAATGCCCAGCACCGGCCAAAGTGACGCAGACTGTAAAGTGGAAATACCGTTGAAATACTGATACAGATCAGGATCAAGGGGCTATTTAGGGGGTGATTGAAAAATCATTAGTGGTATCGGGCATCCCGCCCATCTTTATCATAGCTGTTTCTTCAGCTGAGCATTTCAATTATTGAAGGGAACTCTAGAATGGAACTAGAAATTAATATAGTCGACGCCTTCACCGAAACTCAATTTGGCGGCAATGCTGCAGCAGTCATAATTACAAAAAGCTGGCTTAGCGAAATGCAAATGCAAGCTATTGCGGCAGAAAATAACCTTTCTGAAACCGCATTCCTGCTCAAACAATCTGAAAGTGAATACCAGATTCGCTGGTTCTCCCCAATAACCGAAGTGGATTTCTGTGGTCATGCAACCCTGGCCTCCGCCTTTGTGGTCTTCTCAAAACACCCCCAACTGGATACCCTAAATTTTTCTGCGCAAGCAGTAGGGAAAATGCAAATTACCCAAAATAGGGAGGGCGAAATCTTTATGGACTTCCCCAACAGAAATCCGGAACGTGTAGAGCATACCCCAGAAGATTTGATCGATGGATTATCCAGCCCTCCCAAACAAGTTCTGCGTAACCAGCAAGCCTACTTTGCCATCTATGACAGCGAAGATACTATTTATCAACTGGAACAAGATGCAGAAAAATTAAAAAAGCTTGCACCTTATGATGTAGTAGTTACGGCTCGATCGAAGGAATTTGATTTTATTTCAAGATACTTCTGGCCATCCAATGGCGGGGCTGAAGATCCGGTAACTGGCTCTATTCACGCGGGGCTTGCTCCCTACTGGGCCGCTAAGCTGGATAAATCGCGACTCACAGCCTTCCAAGCCTCAAAAAGAGGGGGGGTGCTCAACTGCCAAATCAAGGGGGACAGGGTTATTGTCTCCGGCAAGGCGATTCAGTACCTAAAGGGAGTTATTCAAATTTAATATATTTATTTCACTTCTAAATATTTTGAAAATATAGGTATACCCTCAATAGGACTAAAAGATAATAAACCCAATCTATCTACTTATAGAAATAACGGTTCACAATCAACTGTTAAGGAGCAGCTATGAATAAATCAGGATCCTGCCTCTGCGGAGATATCCATTTCGAAGTCGACGGTGACTTTGAAAATTTTTTTCTTTGCCACTGCAACCACTGTCGTAAGGACACGGGCTCTGCCCACGCAGCCAGCCTGTTTTCAACATCGGCTAAATTAAACTGGATCTCTGGGAAACAACAGGTAAAAGTATTCAAGCTGCCAGCCACACGCCATGTAAAAAGTTTCTGTAATAATTGTGGCTCGGCACTACCTTTTGAAGATAAAGAAGGTGGTTACCTGGCAGTGCCTGCTGGCAGCCTGGACTGTGAGGTTTCCATGGAACCCACCGCACATATTTTTATGGCCAGTAAAGCGGACTGGGACCAGAATCTGGACAAGGCGCTCAAGTTCGACGCCTTCCCCCAAATGGATAATATTGAGAATAATTAGTGACAGCTGTCTGACAGGAGCGGCGCTCGCTAGTCGCTAGCCAGCGTCGCTATACTGAATATCCAGGTGCTTACCCCGGATGCCCATCTACACGAGGCTGAAAAAGAACCGGGGTGTAATACAGTAAGAAGAGAGAATAGCCTACAATCCAAGCAATAATCGCTGCAAGAAAACCGCTGGGAGCTGGGGCCCAGAAGATACGAGCCAACGCGGACAATGCCAGTGCAGCAAATGCCAAGGGCATCAAGCGCGGTGCTTTCAACATACGCCCTGTGTGACCAAGGCTGACTCGACTGGTCATAGCCAGAATCAAACCGCCAATACCACCTACAGCAAATGCATGTAATGCGGGACTCTGCCAACCGGGCGCTAAACCGCTCCAGGAAAGCGCTGCAAGAAAGCACCCCAATACCACCAGCCAGTAACTCAAATGTAGTGACCAAACCATAGGCTCACTCCAAATCTTAGTCGGGTGCCAGCGCAGTACGCGCACCAGTTGTAACACACCAAGCACCAGTGCTAACAAGGCCCAAACCATACGGGGTAGATCAATCACTACACTCAACAGAAGCAGCACAGCAGCTATGTGGGTACCCCACTCGATAACCGGTAGCTTATCGCGCTGACTTAGCTGAAAGCGCCTTGCAGTAAAGAAGGGAATCACCCTGCCACCAATCACCAGAATAATTGCTGTAACCAGCAACAGAGCCACGAGAGCTACCCTGCTCTGCGCGCTGGGCAGCAACCAATGACAGGCTGAAAGCCCGGCAAAAGCCAACATAGCAGGCAATACAAACAGATTGCGCCATTGCCGGGTGCGTAATACCCGTGCACCGAGTAAAAAGGCTGCCAATAGGAAAAATGTCACTTCAGCACAAACCGGCATCCACAGTGGTACTGCCGCTATGAGATAGCCCAAGCGAGCTAATAGCCACAGCCCCGCCAGGCCCATTAACTGCCCCCCTTTAGGTGAGGGAATTCCGGTCCATGTCTGCATGGCTGTGCCGAGGAAGCCAACTATCACCGCCGCAGCAAATCCAAATAACATCTCATGGGAATGCCAGGCTACGCCGGCACGTAAAGCTGGAAGCTGCCAGCCAGAAAGCTGCATTTGCCAGATTAGCAGGGCAATCATGCTCCAGAGTGCCCCACCCCAGAAAAATGGGCGGAACGGCATCCGCCAGAAGGGCGCTATGGATTCCGCGCTAACGCGGTCAACGATGGGTATCACAATCTGTTCTCCTTACCTAAAGGGAGGCTATTTCTCCCGAGACAATTAACCCAGCGATCGCAAGGGCTATCCAACCTAAAGGGCTCTCTCGGAGTGATTCACCTTGCTGTTGGCCAGGAACCAAATTCCTGATTTCGCTTTTTCCCATAAAAGCTATGGGGAATAAGCCACCGCAAGACAAATTAACACCTGAGATTCCATTCCGAGGATTAAATGAGAGGATTATTTTTACCTAATTAACAGGATTAGTTAATAGGAAAATGCCGGGGATTTTCAGCCTATAACCACACAAAAAAATAGGTTTTTCATCAAACCGAATAGTCACAAAAAAAATGAAGTGAGTAAAACCACATAAAATACAGCATTAAATAAAACTTAGCGCCTCAAATAAGTTGAAGTTGCACTTTAACCTATTTGGGGTTCTCCCGAAGCTAAAAAAAAAGCAAGCCTCTTTCATTATTAGCGTTCAGCCAGAGAAAAACCTCAGTGAAGAAAGAGTCATCGAAGATATGCGGGACAAAGCCTGGTATCTGTCCAGCCTTGTGCCCACACAGACAGATCAGCCTGAGGCGACAGGCCCTCTTTTTGCAGGCTTGCCTTTTACGAACAAAATGCAGACAAGAAGTGCAGCCAAGGCAAGGTATGCATTGACACTGAAGGCCCGGTCAATACCTTCTGCAAGACTTGGAGCCAGGGCCACAATTGTTGTGTTCATCGCCAACCCGATAGCACCGCCAATAATTTGGAACATAAATATGAGCGCTGCAGCAAGGCTGGAACGGCTAGACCCTACAGCGGTGACTGCCGCCGTGGTAATTGTGGGGAAAAATAAGCCTAACCCCATTCCGAGGAAAATCATACCGGGCACCAGATGCAAATATCGACTTTGCTCGAGTAAGCCGGACAATAGAAACATTCCCAAGCCCAGAAAAATAGCGGCTGCAGACAGAATTACTTTGGCTCCCATAATCTCAAATAATCTGCCAGCGATATAGGAAACAATTCCGTAAGTCACCATCACCGGTAACAGGCCAACCCCGGACCAGACTGCGGAGAAACCAAGCTCTTTAATTAAAAACTGGGGAATATACAACAACATAGAAACAAAAATTACGGAAAGCAGTAGAGTAGTCATTCCCACTGTAAAAAATCGCCAGCTAGTCGCTACATCCGCTGGTATTAGCGGATCGCTCCTGGTGTTTGATTCAATCCAGGCAAAAGTTGTAAAGAGCAAAACTGAGACCACAAATAGGCCAATTATCAACGGGTTTCTAATACCAGCATCAGTAACAAAATCTAGTGCCAATAACAAAGTCAATAAACATAGCGATAGGGAAACTATACCCCCATAATCCACCCTGCCTTCAATACCCTCTGGCCGATCATCTTCTATTACCCGCCAACTGACAAGCATTGCAATCAGTGCAATCGGGAAGTTGATAAAGAAGATCCAACGCCAACTGAGAAAGTCAGTAAAGAACCCGCCAAGTAGAGGCCCAACTGAATTAGCAAACCCACATACGGTCATAATCAGGCCACCTGCCTGCCCCGCCCGATCCTCCGGCATCAATTGATAAGTCATACCCAGGATTGCCGGCCACATCAAAGCACCTCCCACCCCCATTAAGGCTCGGCTTCCCAGCAACATCCAGTCATCGACTGCCAGCCCACCCAAAACAGAGAAAAATATAAAAATGCTGGTACCGATAAAGAAGAGCCTGCGACGGCCAAACATATCCGCTAATCGTCCACCAGTGACAATTAGCACTCCAAAAACTAATGCATAGCCGTTTATCACCCACTGGACAGTAGAAATATCGGAATTGAAATGCTTCTCTATAGCGGGAATTGCCACAGAGAAGGCAGTAAAGTCATTGGCGATCAGGAAAATAGCAAAAGTTAGCGCCGTAAGGCCAATAATTTGTTGTCGGGATAACGGTGTTTTAGGGACAGACATCAGTTATTCATCTTACAGCGCACTTTTTGCATTGGATATTAACCCTTTTAGTCTGGACCAAAAAGAAAAGCACTGCTTAACATTACCTAAGCTTCTTCCCCCCTCTGTTTCAGCAAATGTTTCTGTCATCTAATAGGTCAACTAAAATCCTACTATTAACAATGCACCCTAAAAATTAAACATATTAAAAACAATCGTTTTTCACCTACGATTATTGGAAGGGAACGCCAGTTCTCTTTAGTTAAGGAAGTAGTGGGCATGCTTAAACGTAAATTTGTATAAGAGGTATTTAATTCTTTACGTACTGATCCAAAACCATTCCTGGAATACATTACCAATAATGTGCACTGGATTATTAGAGGCGCCCACGATATGGCCAGGAAGTACACATCCAAGAGACAACAGAGCATTTAAAGAGATTGGCGAGGTACTTCAGGAGGAAAGGCGACGATGAAGGTAAAACGGACACTAATTGATGGACGTTACGCTGCAACTGAAATGAAGAACACCTGCACCACTTTAAATGGCAGGCGCTACAATAATACCTACTGCTGAATTGTAAAAGTTAAAAATAATCTTATTACCGAAGGTACTGTTTATGTTGACTCGGCACTATTATAGAAAATTTGAGTGAAAATTTATAACTGGCAGCATTTTTACTGCTGAACTTACTTCCCAGCGTATCCCAAATGAAGCCGATGACCCTTCCAAAAAGCCCGGCAATAAAACTATTGCCGGGCTCGCTGATTGAGTAAAGCCGCTATTTAAACTGCCTCTTATTGTTAGTTCTGGTAGTCAATCGTCATATCAAAGTTGCCTTCCACACACTTTGCATAGTCGCCTTCATTGAGCGCAGAATAGGCTGTTTGATAGTTCACTAATTGACAGGCGAAGCTCTCATTACTGGGGTTATCCGCTGACCATCCCCAATTTTTATCCCAGTAGATATTCAGGGATGCCGCACCACCAGTCTGGAACTGGCCCATATTGGCACATCCTAGCTCTTCATCCGCCGGAATATCCACTCCCAAGTACTCGGTAAAGCTCCGGTAATAATCCATACGGTATTGCGAGCGGTAGTCTTCACTGCCTTTACTACATTCGATAGCGCCATTAACGATATTAGTCGTAACTCCAAAACCTGGAGTTAGATTATTGGCCAGATCAATACTGTTTGGCTTCCAGGTGCCATCAACAACATGCAACATGCTCGGTTTGGGTGGCTGCGGGTATACGAAGAAGAATATGGCACTCGCCAAGTTCAGCCAGGTATCTGCTACCAGTTCTGGGTTCTCCAGCAAAGTGTAAATGTCGCCATACATTGCCTGAGAGAACGGGCCATAATTATAGTTCCAGCTCAGCTGTTTGGCGCCTCGGCCAAAGTAACTCTTGTACCCACCATCGGCATTGATTGCACAGGGCCATACCTCTGCAGCCCAGCTACTACCAGAATCACAGGCACCGTACCCTCCGGAAGTTTCCTCTGTCCAACCAATTTCTCGAATCCAGTACAAGCCCTGACGCCATTCCGGTTCATCCCAGGCAGCCGCATGCGCACCGGTTTCCTGGCCAAAATGAGCAAACATAACTGACAGTACCTTGCGGCAAATGGCATCTGAATCGCGGCCATCGGTATATTCCCCACAAAACGCTGGGAACTTAGCCACCGCTCGCAGAAAGTTGGTATAGGTATACTCATCGGCCCGAACAGGGAATAGGTAATCCCAGGTATCCTCGGAAATAATACTCTCTACGCGCAGCACATTTTCAGGATTGGTATTACGACCTGGTTGAACCGCTTCTACAATCGCGTTATTACGGGTTTCAACTGTATCTTTCACTTCTTGCAGGAGTGAATTATTGGCAAGGGTATTTTCTGCCGCTTCCAATTCATTCTGGCCCATCACATGGCCCGCTGCAGGTGCACAACCCGCCTGGCTGATGGTAACCTCATCAACATCACTAGCAGCAGAGGTGTCGGTTGCGGTCAACTGGAAAGTATAGGTTGTATCACTGTAAACCTCAGATAGCACAGCCTGGGTAGAACTACCTACATAGCTGGACAGTTTTACAGAGGGGCCACTGGTCTGGCTCCAGATATAGCTCATACTGCCGCCGCCAGTGGATTGAGAACCATCCAGAGTGATGGTTCCGCTACAACCAATGCTATTTTCAGAAGTAGAGATAATTGCTGTTACTGAACCATCGGAACCGTCATTCTCTTCGGGCCCACCAGTGTCATCCCCAGCCGCTAAATTCTGTATCGTTAGCTGCGCTTCTTCAGTGCTTTCTCCATCGCTGACAATCAGGCTAAAGACATAACTGATATCATAAGCCGCGGCCGGTAAAGTCACTGAAGTTACAGCGCCGGTGGCGGTAGAAATACTTGCCTCTGGCGAACTGGGGGAAAGCTGGGCCCAGCTATAGCTCAGTGTGTCGTCTCCTCCAGAAGCAGTTGCACTAAGCTGGACTGTGCCACCACCAATGATCTGGGACTGGGAGGATGAAACACTCAGGGAAATAGGAGTGGAGTCAGTGCCCTCACTATTATCGCTACCGGTATCACCACCATTGCCGTTGCTGCCAGTACAGCCATCAGTTTCTTTTAAAATCCAAGGGGAGTCCCAGGTGTTTTGCGCGATCAGAGCATCAGAGGGAAGCTGATCTCCATTTGCCCACCATTGGGCAACAAAAATATCACCGGCATAGCAAACCTCACTTCCCTTTCGGTAATTCTGTCCGGGCTGATAAGTCGCTATTGAGCTGGAGCCATCGCCGGAATCCGGGTTGCCACCATCTGTACCATCGTTATCCGAGGCATCGTCACTATTGGAATCATCACTTTCACCACCGGTATCATTATCATCGCTGTTACTGCCCGAGCTATTACAGGCTCCCGCCCCCTCCAGAATCCAGGGAGAATCCCAGGTATTTTGCGCTGTCAGGGCATCGGAGGGTTTCTGATCAGGTGTAGCCCACCACTGCGCTTTAAACAGGTCTCCGGCATAACAAACCTGGCTACCACCGCGATAATGCTCACCGGCAACATAGTCATCGGCTGGCTGAGAGGCCGCCGCACCCTGAGCGCCAATCATCAGTGCCGAAGCTATAGCTGTGCGAATAAAAAGAGGGGTCATAGAGTCTCCGGTTATCTTTTTTAGGGCTTTATTACAAACACCGCAGTACTCGATAGGGACACCCAGCAGAGATCATATGTTATTGCAGTAAAAAATCTTATAAGAGTTTTCGTGAATAATGTGTAACGGCAAATGGATTTGGATAGCTAAAAGTGTGAAACCGCCTTGTTCTTTCCTAGAGAGGCTAAATACAGTGAAGCAACACCTAAATTACCAGTATTAGATTTTTATACATCACTGAGAGTGAGGACACCCTACCCCATTTTACTCTTACCCGTTCTACTCTTATTAGTTCAGAAAATTGAACTCTTAATATTTTCACAAAAACTTAAAATTTTTCTGCGCTCTGCCGATAACACCCCACACAAGCACAGCTGATTCGATAAGGAAGGCAAGAATTGGTTCCCGATTCGCAATACAGCTTTACCTGAAGCAACCACCAGCAAAAAACAATGTTCTACTATAAGCACTTTAAATAAAACATAAACCCAGAGAGGGCAGATTCAGCAGAGTCACATCAATCATCAAAAGACATTAAAATGAAATTACATTTTTTATTTATTTTTTCTTTTGAAAAAAGAGAACAGCAAAATCCAACCTGGAAAAGTCAAAAATAAAAACTTACACATTTCTTCCTTATTTATAAATCGTGATCAAAAAACCATAAGACATAACCCAAGCACGATATACTTTTTTCTATACAAGAAAATGCACCACTTTACAGATGAAAACCCGCTCTTCATATCCAAACACTATCGGCCCACATTAACACCTGTCTAAGTCAAGCTTTCTATCTAATAAACCCATACTTACATAAGAGAAGGAGAGCCTAGCACGGCCCTCATCATGTGAGCTTGTCCAATAAATAACTGCCACCAACTATAATTCTGCAAATTGTTGTAGCCTGCCTTGCCGCTTTTCCTCAGAGAAATCACAACTGGTTAAACGAAACATCAGGGAATAATCAGATAAGCAACGAGTATCATGAATATCGCCTGGGAGGAATGCACTACAATCACCTGGATGCATAGTATAAGAACCCCGACTTACAAGCTGCTCTTCGCCTTTTACAGTTCTCACCAGTCCATAAGTGGACATTTCAACCTCTCCATGCTGAAGTGCATAAAAAACCCAGCCATCGCCATGATTATGTGGATTACGATATAAACCTTGAGTCTCCACATGTGCCAATAATATAAAGCCAAGTTCTGAGTCCCTATATAGCTCAGTCGTTGCCTCTCGATTTTGGTGTAACTTTGCAAGCCACCCCTCGGAATTTGAGGAGCTTGCCAACTTAGCCAGTACTGCTCGACAGTGAACCACGGTATCCGAGTTCAAACCCATCCAGTATTTACGTAATTCTGCAATATGGCGCTCCAAAGAATTACTTACCATAACTTATCTCCAGTCAAATTTAGGTTTAGCTGGTGAGATCTATCGGAAAATAGATTCCGGTAACGTAAATCTGCAATCGATATTTTGTATATTGCGTACTCTCACCAAACAGGGATAAGTTACAACTTCAAGCTCACTTTAGGTCAATAGGTAAATTACTCATAATTCTGCCAGAAGCCTTAACCCAAAAAACAACCCAACAGGTACTCTATTAGCTGTTGAGAGGGCAAATATAAAGTAATGACTAATCCACAGATTCATAATTTACGACTGACCAGGATAGATACCGTCTGAGCAATAAAGGCTATGACAAGAAACAGTAAAGCCAGCAGGTACACTTGATTAAGGCCGGAAACTACCAGCCCTGAATCAAAAGAACTCAAATATGACAAGTGTGAGGTTTTTGCAAAAACCACACTCATCAACGACGCCCCTGTAAGTAGCCCTAGATTTCTCGATAGATTTAGGAGGCCTGAAATACTGCCTTTTACTTTTCTACTAGCACCGTTCATTGTAAAAGTATTGTTAGAAGACAAGTAGATCCCGTACCCTATGGCCATTGCTATTGAGCAGACTAAATAGCCAGCTACACCATAGACCTGTTGCAAATTAGCCATCCCCAAAGAACCCAGTACCAGGAAGAACAAACCAATAATCACTATGCTTCGCGATCTGAATCGGTCAACCAAACGTCCAGCAATATTTGAACAAACGGCAACGACGAAAGACCCCGTAGACATCACCAGGCCTGTCTGAGAGAAACTCAATCCTAATGCCAAAGTCAGATAAAATGGCCCAACAACCAGAGAACTCATTACCGAAGCAGCTACCAAAAGATTAGTAGCTAGGTTCGTATACAAAACATAACCGCCCAGCGCGGGCCCAGGATCGATGCCTCTGCTCAGGTATAAACCCAGTACACCGATGGCAGACAATAAAAAAGTCAATATATTGATAATTCCATAATTATCATTCAGGGGCTTTATCGACAGGGTATAAAAAAGAATTGCTGAAAAGATACAGAATGCGGCAAGAATATTACGTGGATGACGAGCTTGTTCGAGAGCTATGTACCTGGCATCCTCGGGAAGATATTTCTGAGCCAGCCAGTATACGATTACACCCAGGGGCACTTTGACCAGAAAGATTGCTTGCCAGCTGGAAACTTCCAGTAGTAGTCCACCCAATACGGGCCCCGAGCCAGTGCCCACCGCCGAGATACTTCCCAGGAGACCCACTACCGTGCCCACCCGAGCTCTGGAATAGACGTCACTGGCAATTGCCATAGAAACAGCGGTAAACATTGCCGCTCCGATACCTTGCAATGCTCGGAAGAGAACCAATACCCAGATATTTGGCGATAGAGCACAGAGTAAAGTCGATACACTAAAAAGCAGCATGCCGTGAACAAAAATTTTCTTGCGCCCCACTTTGTCGCTGGCGCGTCCGGCAATTGCCAGAGCCGCAGTTAGAAAAATCATAAAAGCGACAATGATCCACTGCGTCCGCGCGTAGGTGGTTCCAAGGTCTGCAACTAACTCCGGAAGCGCAATATTAACACTGCTAACCGCCAATGCATTGAGCAGGGTTGCCAGGCATAAAGCGGTCAGGATTCCCCGACTGGAGAGGTTGCTGGTGGCACCTTTGCTGAATGGTTTCAGAAGTCTTTTAACTGCAAGCATAAAATCCCAAGTGTGGTTAGCCAGACACCGATAAAAAATTAGTGTGCTCAGAAAATACGGAGAATCATGAAAAAAATACTATTTGCTCACCTCGTTAACGGATATACCACTTTTTGCTCCGATATAACTGTGGATAAGCTAAGTGTATATAGCGAGTAACTGGTATACATTCCATCCTTCCCTGCACACTCCTTAGCCCCTGACTCCCTGAGTTATTTGTCTTTCTTTTTGATTTAAGACTTGCCAGGGACCACAGTGAAAACTAGGATACAACTTCAAGTCAGCTTGAGGTCAATAGAGATGGATGATCATCGGGAAATAGATATTCGGGAAGTCTCCAAACGTACGGGACTACCCTCCTCAACACTGCGATATTATGAGGAGAAAGGCCTAATTAAGTCTATCAGCAGGCGTGGTATCACCAGGGTGTTTCCCGGCAGCGTAGTGGAACAACTGTCATTGATATCCTTAGCGCGCTATGCCGGGTTTTCTCTCAATGAAATCGCCTCTTTGTTCACCTATGGCAGCAAACCCAATATCGACCGTGAACAATTACTTGATAAAGCTGATGAATTGGACAAAAACATTCGCCGGCTCAAGGCTATGCGCGATGGTTTGCGACATGTGGCTAATTGTCCAGAGGAGAACCAGCTGGAATGCCCCAATTTCCAGGGGCTGATCAAGAAGGCGATGAAACTGCAGCACAAGGAAGACCGTAAAGTAAAATCCACCAAACCTAGTAGACGAAATTAGCTACAGAGAATATCTAAAGGTATAGTGCTTGTACTCAAGAAACACTGAATTCCGTCATCATGCCTGAATCTTCATGTTCCAATACATGGCAGTGGACCATATAAGGCATATCTGGCATCGCTTCCCGTGGAAAACGTACATATATCTCTGCACTGCCGCCACCTGAGATAGGTACCGTATCCTTCCATCCACACATATATGCTGGCGGTAACGTCCCATTAAATTTAACGACTCGGAACTGACAGCCGTGAATATGTACTGGGTGCAGCATCAAATCACTGCCTTCTGAAATACGCCAGTGAAGATCTCTATTGATTGGCACCTTGAATCCTGGCTCGGTAAATGCAAAGGAGACCCCATTGACTGCATTGGCGGTGAGCTGTGCCTTTAACGGCATTGCCGGAGCCTGGGTAACTAATTGCAATACCTTGTCTACTACTGCTGGATCTGTCCGCCCTGTGGCGATCATCTGTGGCAAACCTGTAGCGTTAATCAGTTTATTGGCCTGAGCCTGCCGGTTCATTTGCATCACCAGACGCTGAGAGATAGGCGGCAATGTTTGTGGTATTTGAGGCAGCGGTACCAACTGTTCTGGTAAGGTGCCCCTTCCCTCTGCTCCTGTAGGTATCACTCGCAGAAATGCCACAGGGCCATCAAACGGGGGTAAACGCATTACCGGCTGCGGCACAGGCAGGGTGATCAAATCAAAAGGCTTACCATCGCGCGCATCGATCATCAGCTCATAACGTTCGCCCGCCGCAATAGGCAGAATATCCACCTGTACCGGTTCGTGTAGGAAGCCTCCATCACTGGCAATCACATACATTGGGCGTTTATCACTAGTACTCAAGCGATAATTGCGCCCATTTGATCCATCCAGAATACGAAAGCGCAGCCAACCCCGGGGAGTTTTCACCTCTGGATTAACGGCCCCGTTAGTCAAGAGGCAATCACCACAATAACCTGCAGCTACGGTTATCTCATTGAAGCGATGAAAGAAACTACCATCTTTGTTAAAGCGGCGATCCTGAATAATCACTGGAATATCATCAACGCCCCATTCTTTTGGCAGAGGCAAAGTATCACTATTTTCATCATCAATAATAATCAGGCCGGCCAATCCCTTAAGCACCAGCTCGGCTGTAGTAGGGTAGAGGTGAGGATGAAACCAGAGCGTAGCTGCCGGCTGGATAATCGGCAGCCTTGCATGCCAGGTCTGCCCAGGCACGATCGGCATATAGGGGCCGCCATCCTCATAGCCTGGGACAATCAGGCCATGCCAGTGGGCTGTCACATTCTGCGTCAACTGATTATTGACACTCACTGTAACTGTCTGCCCTTTGCGTAAGCGTATGGCTGGGCCGAGGAAAGGCCCGTTAAATCCATAGGTAGGTGTGGTTAAACCCTGAATAAAACTCTGTTGATCCGGTTTTACCACTAGATGTATATTCCCCGCTGAATCAGCTCTCAACTCCTTTGGGATAGGCAGTGCCAAACGTTTGCCCCCATTAGGAAGAGAAGACTCCTGAGCCCTTACTTCTGTACCAGTGAATAGCGATGCCGCCATAGCACCAGTACCAAGACAAAACTTCCGACGCGTTAGACGAGACATCCTCCCTCCTTTGGAACCAAGCACATAGATAGCTCTATCCACAAATAGTAGAAAAGCAGGTGCTGTTGGGTATTGAATTGCAGGATAAACTGCCAAGCGTCATTTCAGATTAGAACAAGTAAAAGTATGCCAATTTAAGCGCCCCAGTAAGAACGTATACAAATACAGACAAGAGCAAATCAGTCTTAGAACTTCCATGATTCTGATTGTGGAACAATGACACCTGTCAGACAGCCGGCATACTTAGTCTTGGCTTAGCGAAGCCGCTCGTTTACCCTCCCCCCCTTTTGTGCAGTTCCTGGCAAAAGCAGTAGCTGTGTAGTCCTCTAAGCCGGATAAATGTCTTCCCAATATGCCGTTTTTAGTTCTCTCCATCCTGATACAAGTCGCTTTTGTTATTCACGTACTGAAGACCGGGCGCAATACCACCTGGATATGGATCCTGGTCATGCTGCCTTTGGCGGGACTTATTGCCTATCTGATTTTAGAAATATTGCCAGAAATGAATAATTCCCGAAACGGACAAAAAGCTCGTAGAAAAGTCCAGAAACTGATGAATCCAAATCAAGATATCAATCAGGCAGCACAAAATCTGGCCAAATCCAGTAGCATAAAAAACTATATAAAAATGGCGGAGGAGTGCCTTGAGAAGGGGCTGAACCAGGAAGCCAAGGACTTATATCAAAAGAGCTTGCAAGGCCCCTTTAAGGATGACCCTCAGATTTTGTTCGGATTAGCTCGATGTCTATTTTTGCTCAAAGAATTTAACAACTGTAAGGAAACCCTGGATTTTTTGATAGACAAGAGTCCAGAGTTTAAAGATCAGGATGCCCATCTACTCTATGCTCGCACCCTGGATGCCTTACAGATGATTGCCGAGGCTGAACATGAATACGAGACACTGTACAGCTATTATAGTGGGCCCGCCGCAGGTCTTTACTATGCAATCTTTTTAAAAAGGCTTCAACAAGGAGATAAAGCTATGAATATACTGCAAAGAATCCTAAAAAATGCAGATGAAACAAACAGTTTTTACCGCAGCATCCATAAGGATATTCTTAAGCAGGCTAAAGCAGAACTGTCAGGATAAGGCATAAAGCAGGAAATATTCTTACTCCTAAATACTTTGTTCTAAAGAAAGTAACTCTTTTCTAATACTGGAGCTTGGTAAGTGATCCCGGCTGTTGATGTAAACTATCTGGAGCAGCTACCCCGTAAAGAACAGACACGAAAATAAAAAAACAACCAAGCACAAACGAGGACTACTTTGCATTTTAGCTCTAATCAAGGAAAACCAACTACAATCGCAATTTATTGTGATTGATAACTATGTCACACTGGGTTCAGAGCTGCAGCCCGACCTAAGGACCTATCTATACCAAGTGCTAACATATAAAGTCCCAATTATCGGATCCGCCAAAAAACGATATAAAGGGACTCCAGGCAAAGCTGACACTCTACGAGGTAATAGCATCAAGCCATTATATATAAGTAGTTTTGGTGTTGGCCTTACAACCTAAAAACCTCATATCCTACAAGGTATGGCCAATACAGAATACCCTCACTTTTGAAACTGGTAGATAGAGAATGCAAGCACTATCCGGTTAGCTGGTCCAAGGAAAGGATGCCCTAAAAAGTAGTGGCCAGCAGCCGAACATCGACTGCTGGCCATTGCACTCGTACAGCACAAACCCCATCCCCGGCAAACACTCTAGCAGATAACATCATTCCCCAGAGTTTGTTCAACCCTGCACAGGCAGGGAAACATCCACACTCCGACTAACGATTTCTCCATCGTCGGTTCATCCCCGTGGGCACAGGGAAAGTTCAAACTTTGAAGATTTAGTAATCAGCTAATTATTTACGTCGCCAGAAATAGGCGCGATAACTTACCACTAGAATTATGAAAGTGCATTACCCCTAAATAGGTAATTCAACACAAGGAGGGAAATTATTAAAGCCTTAGTCGAGTTTTATCAACTGCCTCCAGACCATTGAGAAGCTCACGCCTTAGGCTAAGCTATTGCTCCCACAGTAAACTGACCCCGCATAGCGGGGAACATATTGGCCTTCATCTGTATTTTAAAAATACTACCGGCTAAACCCCACCCATGTGGGGAACACACCTGGAGAAAATCAATCGGGATTGATTTTATCGGTAAAGCCCTGCCTGAGCTGGGAAATTGACAATACTTGTTTCATACTCGAGAAAGTGTCTAATATATACGCCCTCATCAAAAAAACTCAGCCTGCAAATACTCCACTCTTCTAAAAGTCAAATGCGGCGTATCAGCATCAAACCACAACCAAATGCCTTGGCCGGACCAATACCCGTACAAATCTTCTGTAAGAATAACTCTGGATCAGTCACCAGCAGTTCTCCACGATAATCTACTGAGCAGAAACCAGCACCGCGTCCTTTTTTCGGCAGAAGGTTCCAGCGATAGCCATTACTGTGAAGTTTTGGAGGGTAAATATCAAAACCCATGCGCGAGCCCCTATCAATCAGCCAGTGACGAGAAGCTACCACGGATACCTCCTGGAGCCGGGATTCTATTTGCCCACCTGCATAGAAACCTGGTTTTGCATCCAGTAGGCGCTGTTTCAACTCTCCCTTTCTTCCGCTTTGCAAAAGTGAATGAGTTTTACATTGATCACGTAACCAATGATATTGGGCATCCATCAAAATATCATGACGCTTACCTCGGCCAGCCACAGCCGACTTTCGTGAAATAGTAGGGTTGGCTCGCAGGCGAAACGCCAGCCGATCCCCGGCCTGTAACCGAGGTATAAAAGCTTTACTCTCTACACTAAACAGCGACCCATCTCTAATCGGCTTCTTCCGAGAAAGCAGGTAAAATACTGGCAGACTTCGCTCACTCAGGAGCTGCTCACAGGCTGATTCCTCACGAAACAGAAAACGCTCGCTACCATTGAATAACTCCCATAACATCTGATGGATACCGTAGCTGTTATTTTTCAACAGGGTCGCCAATTGCGCTTGTATGGCTAAACTGGAGGACACTTGAATTCTGGATAAGTACATAGCCACTTCCTTATGAACGCCAGTGATATTCCATACGCGGCTGGAACTGCCAGCGCTTGCGAGATAGAGGTTCGTCCAGGCGACTCAATTGCTGCACAGCTCCCAAGGAAAACTGTTCATCTTCCTGTGAAAAATCCTCTATATCACCCTCCCAGTAGTATTGGCTAGGCAAATCATCAGGTCGCCAGCGCTCCTGCCTTGCCCATGTAAGTTGATACTGCAAGACGTCAGTCAATGGGTACAGATCAAGTGCATGCCGAAAATTCTCAGCCTCTATTAAATGAGCAGCAGTGGGTACCGACAAAGGAAAAGCCTTACGCCCCAGATACAGATGAAACTTGGGGCGAGCCAGTGCCCCAGCCAGATCTTTCAGCGACCAATGCGCGCTCTCTGTTGCTTTAAGAGCGACCAATACTTGAGCATCGGCTAAGTATTCGCGTTGAGACAAGATAGTGCCCAGCCGGCTGCAGCCCACTACCAATTCGTCCCTACGTGTGCGATAACGGAATTTACCGGCACTGTCTGGAGCTTGTATTGTATGAAAGTCTCTTTGCAGAACTCCCGAGTTAACTATTTTTATTGCCTGACAATACCCTCTCGCCAACTCCAACTGCTGTGTTTCCTCTGATCTCTTAATACCCAATGCTGCACCAAGCAAACCTGCAATAGCTGACTTGCTGGGATAACAAGCACTGTGCCTGATTCCACCAACTGCAACCTCTCCCCAGGATGCCATGGCGCCATAAAGGCGAAATACCAAGTGTTCCATAAAGCCACCTATTCGCTAACGAATGCCAGCAACTCTCGCAGGCTACCCTGCCCATTTACGGCATTGAGAATATAGCGGCTGTCAGCACACTGGCCATATACCTTGTCGAAATTATGCAGTTGTCCTTGCAGCGCATCAATCGCCTCCTGAGCGTAATCCTCGCTATAGCGATCCACGGGTTTTAAATAGGCTACGGAAAGTGATCGCGGCTGCTGATCGCCGACTTCAGCGAGCACATAAGAGGCATATGCACGGCTGGCATAACTGTTTTGTTTTCCGGCAGGAGCAATTTTGAGAATTGTTTCAGTCAAGGCTGCAAGTGTACGATCGGCAAGTGATTTATCTTCACCAAGGTTATCAATCAGCTGCTCTTTGTTGATACAAATATAAGAGTAGAAAAGTCCTGCGGCAAAACCGGCTTCTCCGAGGTGAGCTGCACCATTATCCTTACCATGATTATTGAGGTCGTCCACTGCGGTAAAATAATCATCCTCAATGACTACAGAATGTACTGATAGTGCATGAGCCACTTGACAAGCGGCTTCGATATTATAAGCAGGCTTGGAGGCGAGCATTCTACCAAACAGGGCGATATCTACCGCCATATTTTCTCTACGCAGTAAGTCCAGCTCAGATTTTTCCGGCTCACGACCTTCTGCTGCAAGTTTGTGTAACAGATCCTCAATACCCTTTTGCTCAGCCAAACTCAGGTGCACCAGCTGCTCAATTTCGAGATCCGCACTTGGATTATCTTTTTCCGACTTTTTTAGTTTGCCAAATTGTTCCGCTATCCTCTGAGCCCATAGTTTTGCTTTCTTCTCTGCTACTCCCAGCCTAAGTAACTTTTCAAAAACCAAAACACCTTGTCGCTTACTGCGCGTTCCAACTAAGCCATTTTCTGCCTCTCTCCCTAAGGCACGCTGGAATAAATCTGAAGTGCGCCAGTGACGTTTTAGACTCTGTGAGGATATGCGAAGTCGATCATACCCCCCCATTTTGGCAGTTTTTGGTCTCCCTAAATCATCCCGGTTCAGATTAGCTGGTGGATAGGCAGTCAAAACATGTAATTGGATAAACCGACTCACTACTCTCTCCTTGTTTTGAGACGATTGTTCGCTCAAAAGCACTCACGCCAGCTTTGATACCGATAAGAACTCTAAAGGAAGTTCATAATTTGAAAATCAACTCGCTGACTAAAAAATATTAAACTTGAGACTAACTAATAATCTAACAGCCTTGCGTAATAGTCCGTTGCCCAACGAACAGCCAATCGCTCCCTTACATTTCGCACCGGTGCCACTCGCCTTTCATGCTGCCAATGCAACAAATCATTAGCTAGACTGGCGATATCTGCTTTTCCACTAAGTAATCTTAGAGCCCTGACCAGACGTCGATAAAATTCAGGAGTGTCTCTACTCCGTTGCAGTTGGGAAAAGCGCATCTCACTCATCACCGGCCGTCCATTTCCTTCATCAACAGTAGCTAGAGAATGAGCAATTGTTTTCGCCACATCTCTAGGAGTATCACTGCTAACGTGAGCAGCCAAAGTCGCTACAAGTGCAGCATCCTCCAGACGAATATCTTCGTTGTTTTGCCAACGGTCGGGCATTGCCTTCAAAAAACGAATGAATGCTGAAGTAACCAAAGCGTCCATTGGTTCTACAGCACGCCGTAGCCGCGCACGGTCTGCGCGTCCCTCTAACGTATTGAGCCAGGTATGCCATGCACGCAGTTTCGAAACATCTTCACTTTTGAGAAATTGATAACTCGCCATCACGCTCTCTCCTTGCTCAAATTCAGCGTCACTATCCAGTAAATTCACTCTGGCCATACGACTTAACTTGGCTTGTAGACCCTCCCTAGCTCCAAAAACTCTTTTCTGATTTAAATCTTCTACAAAATTGTCAAGTATCCACCGATCAAAACTTTCTTCTGCAACAGTTTTAAGAGTTCTGTACCAGCTTGCTATCATATTTTGTGACACAGATTTTAGTTCTTGAGAGTGTGTGGAGAGGATGCTCAGCATTTTGTAAAATTCCGGCTCAGTAATTCTCCAGAAATTTCGATCAATAAATAAAAGATTGCCTTTAGCTTCTTTATATTGAGGAAACCACACAGATTTGATATAAAAGCGCAGTGCCTTTAACACATCTCTTGCCATCTTTATTAGCAAACTTACTTGCTCAACAAAATGCACTTGTTCGTGCTGCTTTACTAAAATTACAGGCATTTGGTATTCGGACCAATAGCGGGCCTTCATGTTGTCCATGTCATATCCAAAGCACCACAAACTCAGATGATTACCACCAGTCTTTTCATTAATTAATTCACCATACTCCTTATTAAAATAATGCACAGTTGCACTGGCACGATCACCTAGAGTATCGTCATGCCATAACAGGCCAAGCCAGCGTTGATAACCGATTGCATCCCGCTGCCCCTTTAAACTGATTGGTGGGCTCTTTTTCTTTGGATTAAATCGATAGGGTGTTAACGGATGAAGCCAAGCACCATCGTAATTGACACCATAGTTCTTGGATATAAAATGACTAAGTAAAGAAGAAGAGTGCTCGCCGCATAAGTCGCATGAGCCAATATGTAATGTCGCCAGATCCAGGCGAATCCTTCGAGGCATGGACCAGTACATTTGCAAAGGGTGTGTATCTTCGGGGTAAGTAGGCATCCCGTTGGTGTTGGAAAGTCGTGTAGGAGCCAGCCAAGGAAAAACACTGGTATCCTTATTACTCGGCCTAGTGGGTATTTCCTCCATTGGTAATACATTCAGCCAGAGCTTTTGCCAGAGACTACTTTCATCTGAAGACGACATTAGCAGCGTGGTTAAAGGGCCCCCGCCACGCAGGCTGGTTCTATGCCCCAGCCCACCTGAAGGGGCATTAATCTGCAAGGTTAAAAGAGCAGTGGCAACACAGCTAGGACACATACCTTGAACCTGGTTACACTTAATAAAGTGATCCAAATTTGCCTTACAGGTTTTATTACCGGGCGCTTCAATCAATAAGGAGACAACCGGCTTGGACTCACCAGTAACCAAACCCAGATCCTGCATAAAAGCTGGCTCGGTCCAAGCCATTAACTCAAACACCTTTTCATAGTATGAAAAAACAGCTTTGAGTGACTCTGGTGAAGGGGATTCCTGATATAGCCTCCCCCAAGAATTCACATTTCTCGGTGCAAAAGTAGTCTGTAGCAGGCCAATCAGAAACTGATACAAAGCCCCGCGAAAATCTGCACGTACTGTCACAATATCAAGGATCGCATTATCCCGATCCGTAATCTGCCAAGGGGTGACTTTAACTCTTGCTCCATCCTGACGAATTACCGGTATCCATGAGTCACTAATAAGATTCACTTTGATCCTCCCTGATCAAATACTATCCAGTTTTATTGCAGCAATATTACCAATCCTTTTCATAAGGACCAGAAATTACATTCACCTTGATACTTGGAGGTCTCGCTATAAATATTTGATGGCCTATCGGCTCTCACTAATAGACATTCTAAATTTAATTGATTCTTCTCCCAATAAAATGATCTATCTCAATTAATAGGTATTTTTTTCGTTTATTGACCAGGGCTCTTCATTAATTTAGCAGTAGAGTAACTGTCCAGTTCATTAATATTGCCCTCCTATAGAGACCGAAGTCATTATGGTTATTGGATATTGAACTCACGCCCCTTAAAGTGATGCTATTATTTTCACTAGCTCATCGAGGATTTTGGCTGGTTGGATTTATAAGGCTTATATTAAAAGTTTTAAGCTTCTATCAACGGCCAATGTAAACACCCCTTAAATCTTAAAGAATCTCATTAATCATGGCTTCAACAAACAGGCTTAATAAAAATAAATAATTCCAAAACAGGACCAAGTGGCAACCTTAAGAGATTTTTGAAAACGCTCTTAACTTTTATAAACTACGATATACAGACGATCTATCTAAGACATGTGGTTAAGACATTGCCCCCCAGCAAGCAACACCACAAAATTAAGAAAAATAAAATTTATTCATATAATTGCATTATGCAACTATCAGGGAGTAGTGGCGCTCGAGCGCATTGAAAATAGCAGCTTTATTAAGCTCATGTTCTTATTAAGTGCCAAGCTAATTTGAGATACAACTAAAACCCAAGCTCTACAACTCCATACCAAATATTAAGTAATTACTCAAAGATAGGGGGTCTCATCCTTTTCTCAATACAAGGTAATTTTAGATCCTCAAAGGGTTTAACTTGGGTCTTATAATAAGTCCACAATCAGTAACGGATATTACATTGAAACAGAGTCCGACTATAGGATAGCCGGTATTTCTACCGGCACTATTAATCTACGAACTAAAATACCTCGTAAATATAAATTTCTAAATCTACATCTTGGATCACGTCCATATCACCCCGAATATCGACTGTTAAATTATCGCACTTGCCTTCTGTAATTAAGGTATTATCGATAGTTAAGATTACCTCTTTGCGCAAATCTGAAATAGGTACGTTGGTGTAGATATTCTTGTTGTCCCTATCAGCTCCTATTGCAATTTTGCTACCATCCTCAGCAATACAGCTAGCTGTCATCCTGATGTCATAAACAAAATCATAGATCTTGGGACGATCCATGGTATAACAATTTTCTCTGGCGTATGAAGAGCGACAAATGACGTCTGGTTTAATTTCTCCTAGACCTGATACGACTGCAGTAATATCAAAGGTAATTTCCTGTCCACTATCACCGAAGATTTCAATATTTGCAATGCGCCGGGTATCTGAACTATGGGAAAAATCTGTAACACTATGCTTAACACCAGCAATTGCAACCACTTCCGCAAACAATGGGCTGGAGAGCAAAAAAGCCAACACCAATAACATAACTTTAAAACACTTCATTTTTTATCCTTAAAAAATTAACATACGCAGCGGCAGTATAAATACCCTTTTATTTACTAACAAGTAAATATCGAACTCAGTCAGCTCAATTACATTGACGCACTATAAATCAAAGGATTTCAGCTCAATTATCATTTATGGCGCTGGCAATTAAACGCTGAACTTCACCCCTACTTTACTCTTAATAGAATGTACCGCGGTGCCATTTAGAAATAATCAGACTGGGGAGCTAATTTTACTTAGCTAAACAGAAGAGTTCGGGTTGCTCTCACTCCGAAGAGCACATTAAAGTTTGATTCTATCTGCTGACTTGTAAGAAGCCCCAAGTGCGAACCCTGCAAGTCCCTGGCATAGCTACATAATGAATAATGGCCTCACTTCTTGCAGGGAAAATTTACCTATCTATCATTGGGTGCTAGATAGCCAAATACTGTTCGCTGAAGCCTGCCGTCAAACTAAATTATTGACTTACGGATTCTTGAAGTGAAAGTACAGTAACTAGTTTCCCAGCTATATTTTGCTCCGCCAAGACAATTGTGGAACTATGAGCAAGTTTGCCAAACTGAACGGCATAGCAACAAATTCAGCGAATATCCCGCAAAACCCGTAGAGCAACATGCATTACATCCCGCTCCTCAATATGACGGACAACAGAAATTTCATCTTGGGAATGCAGGTAGGTGTTAGGCCTTTGCCCAATTTGAAAGAAGGTATTATTTCTTAACCTGGCTCGCACATGATCGGCGATCCCTTCTGCCTAAATCCCTTTTTGATAATTTCATCACTCTTCCACAGCTGCAGAAAAATTTCAGTCTATTCGAATCTCACCTGGTGTTTTTCAATGTGCTTTCTACCAAAAGAGGCACGCCTCCTACGAATAGCAAATTTATTCCCGCAACTTTTACTACTTCTGCTATAGGCAATCCCGGAGCCAGCGTTCATTGCTTTGCCTGGAATCGGCATCCATGCGGCCAATACTTTACTCCAGTAGATTTGAGCACAAGCACAACCCCTGGCCATCTGTTAGCCACTGGTCCTTGTCGCTTGGTTTGACCTGCTTGGTTTGGGCATTCAGAGCCATAGTGGTGTTACCAGTTTCTAAATTGAACCAGGTAGCACAAATATAGCACCGGATGACAACGAACAAGAGCGGGGGGGCTGTACCCTCCAGATAGCAAAAAGCCCGGATTTACCGGGCTTTCTGGATGATTCCGAACTTCTTCGGATCTTGATGTGGTGCCCAGGGCGGGACTTGAACCCGCACGAGCATAGCTCACTACCCCCTCAAGATAGCGTGTCTACCAATTCCACCACCTGGGCTTAAAATTTACTGCTGTTCCTCATTTTCCTGATCAGCTTCAGACTCTGTGGAGTCACTGTCAGTGGGAGCCTGGGGAACATCACCAGATTCCAAATCTGCTTCGAGTTGCGGGATATCACTTTCGATTTCGGGCAACTCTGTAGCAGGGGCGCCCTGCTCTATTACAGCAGGTATTTGCGGCAGGTCTGCATCGACATTAGCATCGGCGTTCTGACGAGCCAAAAAGGCCAGCCCCAAACTGGTGACGAAGAATACCGTCGCAAAAATTGCTGTCAAGCGAGAAAAGAAATTTCCGCTACCCTGACTACCAAAAACTGTCTGTGATGCACCCGCACCAAAAGAGGCACCTGCTTCCGCGCCTTTACCTTGTTGCAGCAAAATCAAACCGATAATGCTCAACGCTGTCAGAACGTGTACGACTAATACCAATTTTTCCATTTTCTGGAAACTCTCTGCCGGGGTTGAACCAACCCGTTTTCAGTATTCCCTAATCCACCCGCTGTAATCTAGATTGCAGCGTGGCAAATTGCAGCGAACTCTTTCGCATCAAGCGAGGCTCCACCAACAAGGGCACCGTCAATATCAGCCTGCGCAAACAGCGCGCCGGCATTAGCGGATTTTACACTACCGCCATATAAAATCTGCACTTCAGCACCAATATTACCGAGCTGAGCACGGATAAACTGATGCACACTCTGTGCTTCCTCTGGAGTCGCAGTTTTTCCTGTGCCTATGGCCCAAATTGGCTCATAAGCAACAACAGCGTCTTTCCAGGCGTTTGTATCAATAAGATCACTTATCGCCGCAATTTGTGCAGTAACAACCTCTAGAGTACGCCCCTCTTCCCTCTCTTCAAGGGTTTCTCCCACACACAAAATGGGAATCAGACCAGCCCGCTGAGCAGCAACAAATTTCTTCGCTACCAGCTCATTGGTTTCTGCGTAGAGGCTACGGCGCTCAGAATGACCGACAATTACATATCGGGCATTCCAGTCGAGCAACATGTTTGCAGAAACTTCACCAGTAAAAGCCCCTACGGGCTCCTGGCTCATATTCTGCCCGCCGACCCAAATGCTGCCTTTATCCTTCGCTACCTGAGCAACCAAGGGGAGGTAAGGGAATGGCGGACATACAACAACGTCGGAAGTCACTCCCTCCAGATCGAGGTCTGCAAAAAAATGCTCGGCAAACTCTCGGCTGCCATTCATTTTCCAGTTAGCTGCTACCAGCGGTGTTCGCATGTGTGCTCCTTCAAGGGGCGCAAATCTTAGCGACATTGCCGCCAACATACAACCAAAAATATACGACTTTACCGTATACCCGGCTCAGTCCAGCTTACCAAGCTTTCTTCAATTCGGAATCAGCTATTCCCTATCCGCTCAACCACGGAGGAAATCTGTTTTGCCAATTGTTCAACCAGTGCACTGTCGCGTCCTTCTACCATTACCCGAATCAGTGGCTCAGTGCCTGATGGGCGCAAGAGTACACGTCCACTATCGGCAAGCTGGCCCTCTGCATCGCTAACGGCCGCTCTCACGTCCCGGTGCTCAATTACACCATCTCTATGCCCCAGTCGCACATTAATCATGTGCTGGGGTAGCATTCTCATACGCGATTTGAGCTGATGCAAGGGCTCATTAAATTCACGCAAAGCACGAAGTACCTGAAGTGCAGCAACAATACCATCACCGGTGGTGGAGGCATCAGCACAGATAATATGGCCCGAAGATTCACCACCCAGCATCCAACCATTTGCAGACATTTTCTCCAGGACATAACGATCCCCGACTTTTGCCCGCTCAAATGGGATATTGCGCTCTCGCAAGGCCAGCTCGAACCCATAGTTACTCATTAGGGTGCCGACCACCCCTTTACACCCACCAAGGAACTCTTGCTGGTGCAAGCCGATAATAAAAAGCAACTGGTCGCCATCGACGAGTTCACCGTTACGATCCACAAATAGTACTCGGTCACCATCGCCATCGAATGCAATTCCCAAATCCGCTCCCTGTTCCAGCACTGCCTTCTGGAGCTGCTGGGGTTGGGTCGAGCCGCACTCAAGGTTGATATTCATTCCATCAGGACTGACACCCAAGGCTGTGACCTCGGCTCCAAGCTCACGGAATACTTTCGGGGCAATATGGTATGTCGCTCCATTGGCGCAATCCAATACGATCTTGAGCCCATCGAGGGAGAAGTTCCAGGGAGTAGATGCCTTGCTGAACTCGATATAGCGAGCAGCAGCATCATCAATTCGGTGGGCCTTGCCGAGATCCTTTGCGGTCTCCATAGGCAGGCTCAGCGCCGCCTCAATTTCCATCTCTATCTGATCTGGTAACTTGCTACCCTCAGCACTAAAGAACTTAATACCGTT
This sequence comes from Microbulbifer variabilis, assembly GCF_052467165.1. NCBI lineage: Bacteria > Pseudomonadati > Pseudomonadota > Gammaproteobacteria > Cellvibrionales > Microbulbiferaceae > Microbulbifer > Microbulbifer variabilis. Next base: position 655,799 of record NZ_CP174301.1, on the reverse strand, counting down.
ATCATGGTAAGGGTTGTGAGAGGCACTGATCACAATACCTGCGCGCGCATGGAAAGTCCGGGTTAAGTAGGCGATTGCAGGCGTTGGCATTGGCCCAAGCAATCCCACATCCACGCCGGCATTTATCAAACCAGCCTCCAGTGCGGCCTCAAACATATAACCGGAAACCCGTGTATCCTTGCCAATCAAAATACAGGGTCTGCCCGGACGCTTCTCGCCAGCCATTTTTCCCAGCACCTTACCGGCAGCATATCCCAATCGCAGCATAAAATCCGGGGTAATCGCGCCTTCGCCCACTCGCCCACGGATACCATCAGTGCCAAAAAATTTTCTTTCCATAACTCTTCTCAGTAACGTCAAATACCGCTTTTTTATCTTGCGGAAAATACAGAAATTTCCCAGCGGCTCGGTTTAACTTCGTCAGTGGAACGGGTTAGCCTTCGCGGTCAACCATTTGTTGTAAGCGCAACACATCCACGGTCTCTGCGACGTCATGGACCCGCAGGATCTTAGCTCCTCGCTGCGCAGCCATCATGGCGAGAGCCAGACTTCCAGGCAGCCTTTCATCCACTTCACGTTTTAGCAGCCGCCCGATCATTGACTTGCGAGATAACCCGGCAAGGATAGGAATATTGGAGGGGGCCAGCTGAGATAAACCACGTAATAGTGCTAGGTTATGCGCATCAGTTTTTCCAAAGCCGAAACCCGGATCAATGATAAGCCGCTCGCGTACTATTCCCCGGCTTTCACATATCGCGATTCTCTGCTCCAGATAAGCGGCAACTTCCTCCACTACATTTCCATAGGAAGGCGCCGCCTGCATGCTACCTGGCTGTCCCTGCATATGCATCAGGCAAATTGGTAATCCAGTTTGCGCCGCAGCTTCTAAGGCCCCAGGCCGCTCCAAAGCACGAACATCATTAATTAAGCCTGCCCCAACTTCGGCAGCGGCCTGCATCACCGCAGGAGTACTGCTATCGACAGAAATTACAATTTCAAAGTTCGAGCTAATAGCCTCAACAACTGGAATAACCCGATCTAACTCCTCTTGTTCCGAAACCGGGCTTGCTCCTGGGCGGGTGGACTCACCACCCACATCCAGGATGGCAGCTCCTGCCATCAGCATCTGTTCAGCTCGACACAGAACCAGAGACAGGTCCAGGCTTCCGCCAGCATAGTAGCTGCCGCCGTCAGAGAAAGAGTCCGGTGTTGTATTCAGGACCCCCATAACAACAGGCTGGGATAAGTCCAGCGCATGTTTTCCACAAATAATTTTCATGTCAAAGATAAAAAAACGGAATGCCAGAGCGGAATAGGCATACGCCTTATCTCCGATCGGGCATTCCGTTAGTTATGTCCTTGTAATTCTGTTTGGAGCTCAATGCTCGTTCAGCGGGCCGCCCACGGTATTACTTTTATCGGCTTCGGTAGAAGCTTCATGAGTCTCAGTATCCGCTTCGCCGGTAGAGCTGTTACCGCCAGAACCAAAATTATTGTCCTGCCAGTCCCGCGGCTGGCGTACCTTACGGCGAGCCATCAAATCATCAACTTGCTCTGCATCCAGGGTTTCATATTCCATCAACGCATCTTTCATCGCTTCAAGAATATCCCTGTTTTCCTCGAGCAGTTTACTCGCTCGTTCGTAGCAGCTATCAATAATACGGCGTACTTCCTCATCAATTTCATTGGAGGTCTTACCGGAAACAGGGTTGCCCTGCCCTGGCTGTCCACTGTCATCCTCACCGTAGTGCAGCGGACCCAGTTTCTCGGAAAGCCCCCACTTGGTCACCATATTGCGCGCCAAATCAGTGGCTCGCTCGATATCGTTGGAGGCCCCAGTCGTTACGCCATCGATACCCAAAGTCATTTCCTCAGCGATACGCCCACCAAACAGAGAGCACAACTGCGATTCAATCGCACGCTTGGAAAGGCTGTACTTATCTTCTTCCGGTAGGAACTGGGTGACTCCAAGCGCGCGGCCACGAGGAATAATGGTTACCTTATGTACAGGGTCATGCTCCGGCACCAGGCGGCCAATAATAGCGTGACCAGCTTCATGGTAAGCAGTATTCACTTTTTCCTTTTCATTCATAACCATGGACTTACGCTCGGCACCCATCATGATCTTGTCACGGGCACGTTCGAACTCTTCCATAGTCACAGTGCGCTTGTTTGCACGAGCAGCAAACAAGGCTGCCTCATTTACCAGGTTGGCCAAATCAGCACCGGAAAAGCCGGGAGTCCCACGAGCAATAGTCTGGGCATTGACCTTGTCATCCAGAGGCACCTTGCGCATGTGCACTTTAAGGATCTGCTCACGTCCACGGATATCAGGCAGACCCACAAATACTTGACGATCAAAACGGCCGGGGCGCAAAAGGGCATGGTCAAGCACATCAGGGCGGTTAGTTGCGGCAATAACAATCACCCCTTCACTACCCTCAAAACCATCCATCTCCACTAGCAACTGGTTCAGTGTCTGCTCGCGCTCATCGTGGCCACCGCCCACACCGGCACCACGGTGGCGACCAACAGCATCAATCTCATCGATAAAGATGATACAGGGAGCCTGCTTCTTGGCCTGTTCAAACATATCGCGTACGCGGGAAGCACCCACACCGACAAACATCTCTACAAAGTCGGAACCTGAAATAGAGAAAAATGGTACTTTGGCCTCACCGGCAATAGCCTTAGCCAGCAGAGTCTTACCAGTACCAGGAGGACCGCACATCAAGACCCCACGTGGAATGTTGCCGCCCAAGCGCTGGAACTTGGTCGGGTCACGCAGGAACTCAACTAACTCCTGCACTTCCTCTTTTGCTTCATCCACACCCGCAACGTCGGCAAAGGTGGTTTTGATTTGATCTTCGCCCAACAAACGCGCCTTGCTCTTGCCAAAGGCCATTGGGCCAGAGCGCCCACCGGCACCGCCCTGCATCTGGCGCATAAAGAACATAAATACAGCGATGATGATTAGAATCGGGAAACTGGCAACCAACAGCTGCTGCCAGATACTGGGGGACTCCGGCTCACGACCGACGAACTGCACATTGCTGCGGACTAGCTCATTAGTGAGTTCATCATCAATGATTTGTGGCTGGATAGTCTTAAAGCGGTTGCCATCCGCCTTCTCCCCGGTGATCACCAGGCCATCTACAACCACACTTTTTATCTGGCCCGACTGCACATCCTGAACAAAGTCGGAATAGCTGAGAGCCTCATCCCGTGACTGCGGTTTAAAGTTCTGAAATACCATCAGCAGCACCGCCGCGATGATCAACCACAGTACAAGGTTCTTTGCCATATCATTCAAAGGGATAGCCCTCTCGCTTTCGCACTCAAAATCCGTTCATCCGGCAACGCCGGTCACATCGACACTGATTCAAACCAGTATAGGTGCGGGGGTCAACAGCTCTGCCCCCGATCTTGGTATCGCTTATACCATATCGGGCGCCCAGACCAGAAATACACCGCTCGCCTCAACCGCCCTTAAAACCACGCGCTACCAAGTAGACTTCGCGGGAGCGGGGCCTGGAAGCACCGGGCTTACGGGTCACAACACTGTTGTAGCTGCCGCGTAGATCGCGAATCAGCTCGTCAAAACCCTCGCCCTGGAACACCTTGGCAACGAAGGCCCCGCCGGGTTTCAGAACCTGGCGAGCCATATCCACAGCCAATTCCACCAAATACATGGAGGCGGGCTGATCCACGTCGCGTATCCCACTCATATTGGGGGCCATATCGGAAATCACAAGGTCTGCCAGATCATCACCTAAGTGTTGCAGCAGCTCATTGAGCACTGACTCCTCGGTAAAGTCGCCTTGTACAAAGTCCACGCCCGCCAGAGGGTCCATAGGCAATATGTCAGACGCCAAAACCCGGCCTTTGTGCCCCACCAGCTCCATTGCGACCTGGGACCAGCCACCCGGCGCCGCTCCCAGGTCGACAACCGTCATGCCCGGTTTGAACAAGCGGTCCTTATTGTGCAGCTCCTGCAGCTTGTAGCTGGCACGGGAGCGGTAGCCCTCTTTTTGGGACTGCTTGACGTACTGGTCATTAAAATGTTCACGCAACCAACGGTGGCTGCTCTTAGATCGGCCCATCAGGTACAATGCCTACAATCACTACAGCTTAATTATAAGAGCGGCCACAGACCGCGCATGTCCCAAACGTCTGCTGGTGACAATCGAGGTCTGTGGCTGCTTCCACATCGATATCCACAAAGTGGTAATGGAGTATTGTATGCCTTTAACCGCCGACCGCAAAAAAGCTCTTCGCTCTCTCGGTCACAACCTGAAACCCGTGGTGACTGTAGCCGGCAATGGGCTCAGCGATGGCGTGATGGAAGAACTGGAGCGTGCGCTTGAAGATCACGAGCTGATCAAGGTCAAATTAATGATTGCCGACCGTGAAGTTCGCCACCAGATCGTGGGCGACCTCTGTGCGAAATCCTCCTCGGAACTGGTGCAAGAGATTGGCAAGATTGCATTGATTTACCGTGCGGCGCAGAAGCCGGATGTTAAGAAATCCAACTTATTGCGTTAATTTTTTGGAGCGGCAAATGCCGCTCCAAAAAATCACCTCGAAGCTATCAATACCCTGCTAAACCAGCGAAATTATTGCCTTTCCCTTCCAGGCTCCAGAACTCAACTAATATCCTACTCTGCCGGTGAAGGATCTGTATTATCAGGGATATTATCCCCATCAGTGTCAGGATTAATGGGGTTTGTACCCAGCTCAAATTCCAGGGCATTCGTCAGGCCATCACCATCGGGGTCTTCACCACGATCCTCTGGGCGACTGACATCCAGGCCGTATTGGTTCTCCCAAAATGTAGGAAGGCCATCTCCATCAAAATCATGGCGATACTGCGAGTTGGTTGGGAAGCGATCTTCGCCATCCTCTACCCAGTCACCATCGCTATCACGCTCTTGCGGGTTAGTGCCCAGCTGGTATTCCTGCAGGTTGCTGAGACCATCGTAATCTTCATCAAAAATAGCATCAGTGGGATCATCGCTACGGAGGCCATGTTCCTGTTCCCATTCGTCCGCCATGCCATCGCCGTCTTCATCACGACTGTAGCGGGCATCGGTTGGCAATAAGTCCTGGCCATCTGCAACACCATCATGATCGCTGTCTGGATCACGCGGGTCGGTGCCGGCTTGGTACTCTTGTAAATTCGTCAGGCCGTCACTGTCGGTATCTTCCGCTGCATCACCGGCATCGCCATCATTAAAGTGATGCTCCTGTTCCCACAATTCCGGCAGGCCATCGCCGTCATGATCAAAACGATAAGCGGCATTTAGCGGTGCGATATCTTCGCCATCTTTAATACCGTCAAAGTCACTGTCACTAAGATCTATTCGGGTGCCTGCTTGGTATTCCTGCAAATTGGTGAGACCATCAAAATCATTATCCTGAGTTGCATCTTGAGCATCGTCATCATTCAAACCACGGCTGACTTCCCAGGAGGCGGGGATGCCGTCACCGTCATGATCCCAGTTCTTATTTGGGTCTAGTGGCCACCAGTCTTCACTATCACGGGCGCTGTCCCCATCAGTGTCAGGATTAATGGGGTTTGTACCCAGCTCAAATTCCAGGGCATTCGTCAGGCCATCACCATCGGGGTCTTCACCACGATCCTCTGGGCGACTGACATCCAGGCCGTATTGGTTCTCCCAAAATGTAGGAAGGCCATCTCCATCAAAGTCATGGCGATACTGCGAGTTGGTTGGGAAGCGATCTTCGCCATCCTCTACCCAGTCACCATCGCTATCACGCTCTTGCGGGTTAGTGCCCAGCTGGTATTCCTGCAGGTTGCTGAGACCATCGTAATCTTCATCAAAAATAGCATCAGTGGGATCATCGCTACGGAGGCCATGTTCCTGTTCCCATTCGTCCGCCATGCCATCGCCGTCTTCATCACGACTGTAGCGAGCATCGGTTGGCAATAAGTCCTGGCCATCTGCAACACCATCATGATCGCTGTCTGGATCACGCGGGTCGGTGCCGGCTTGGTACTCTTGTAAATTCGTCAGGCCGTCACTGTCGGTATCTTCCGCTGCATCACCGGCATCGCCATCATTAAAGTGATGCTCCTGTTCCCACAATTCCGGCAGGCCATCGCCGTCATGATCAAAACGATAAGCGGCATTTAGCGGTGCGATATCTTCGCCATCTTTAATACCGTCAAAGTCACTGTCACTAAGATCTATTCGGGTGCCTGCTTGGTATTCCTGCAAATTGGTGAGACCATCAAAATCATTATCCTGAGTTGCATCTTGAGCATCGTCATCATTCAAACCACGGCTGACTTCCCAGGAGGCGGGGATGCCGTCACCGTCATGATCCCAGTTCTTATTTGGGTCTAGTGGCCACCAGTCTTCACTATCACGGGCGCTGTCCCCATCAGTGTCAGGATTAATGGGGTTTGTACCCAGCTCAAATTCCAGGGCATTCGTCAGGCCATCACCATCGGGGTCTTCACCACGATCCTCTGGGCGACTGACATCCAGGCCGTATTGGTTCTCCCAAAATGTAGGAAGGCCATCTCCATCAAAGTCATGGCGATACTGCGAGTTGGTTGGGAAGCGATCTTCGCCATCCTCTACCCAGTCACCATCGCTATCACGCTCTTGCGGGTTAGTGCCCAGCTGGTATTCCTGCAGGTTGCTGAGACCATCGTAATCTTCATCAAAAATAGCATCAGTGGGATCATCGCTACGGAGGCCATGTTCCTGTTCCCATTCGTCCGCCATGCCATCGCCGTCTTCATCACGACTGTAGCGAGCATCGGTTGGCAATAAGTCCTGGCCATCTGCAACACCATCATGATCGCTGTCTGGATCACGCGGGTCGGTGCCGGCTTGGTACTCTTGTAAATTCGTCAGGCCGTCACTGTCGGTATCTTCCGCTGCATCACCGGCATCGCCATCATTAAAGTGATGCTCCTGTTCCCACAATTCCGGCAGGCCATCGCCGTCATGATCAAAACGATAAGCGGCATTTAGCGGTGCGATATCTTCGCCATCTTTAATACCGTCAAAGTCACTGTCACTAAGATCTATTCGGGTGCCTGCTTGGTATTCCTGCAAATTGGTGAGACCATCAAAATCATTATCCTGAGTTGCATCTTGAGCATCGTCATCATTCAAACCACGGCTGACTTCCCAGGAGGCGGGGATGCCGTCACCGTCATGATCCCAGTTCTTATTTGGGTCTAGTGGCCATAAATCCAAACCATCTGGCACACCATCAAAATCGGTGTCTTCTTTTCTTGGGTTGGTCCTAAGTTGGAACTCAGCCAAATTGGAGAGCGTATCCATATCCAAACTAGTAAGGGCATCATCTGCTGAGTAAATATTCAACCCATAAGCGCTCTCCCAGTAATCAGGCATGCCATCCATATCAGAGTCAAAACTATCGGCATAAGACCAACTACTGAAGACTGACGCAGTGAAAAGTAAAGAAAAGGAACAAGATACAGAGAATGGTACAAAACGATTCAGATCGCGACGGCGCATGGCTTCCAGCCCCCGATTATTTAAGCCTTATTTCACCTAGCAATTCCCAACAGGTGAACATCCAGATTGAAGTTTGGCGCCAATATATCTCAATCCAAAATATAAAAATACCATTTAGCTTGCACAAAATAAAATCAAATTAATAGATTTATACCAATTTGAAAGAAAAATCCTAGAATTTCAATAACTGCAGGGCAGAAAATAAGAGGCAAATTGTTAAGCGCCCCAAGAATTCAAACCAGTTGCTTTCTTATAAAAATAGCGAAAGAAAGGAAAACGGAAAACGGAAAAGAAAATATATTTTCAGAGGAGTAGAAAAGCACTATTGATTACTGGGTGCACAATATAGAAAAATGAGAAGGCTATACCTCATTGCCTTCTTCATTTACAGCTATTGAATATTACTTTTTAACTTACAAGAAACTTGTAATTCCCATAGTTTTCCATCAGTAAGACGCTCCAGCAAGCATCTATCTCCATCAGAAACAAGCTGAAATTTAGTTGGCCGGCTATACTCACGACCAATACTTCTCATTTGCTTACGGCCAAGCTCAACAACCAGCAAGCTTTCATAAGTAAGCGCCTCAACTCCAACAGTTACCTGTATACCTCCCATAGCCTGAGAAACAACTCGCTGTAGTTCACTGTGCGCTTGTGGACTCATCTCATCAATCAGAGCGGGTTGAAGGCTTTCAGATACCCGCTGAACTCCACAAGCTAAGCATACTAGAGCGATTAATAGTAACTTTGTTGTAATCAAGGCTTTCACTTTTACCTCACCATAATACGGTTACTGCGAGAAATCTCTTTTGGTACACTTACATTTGATTCAAGTAATCGATTGCTTGTACCAAATTCAGAGAACGCTTTCACCGCAACATCACCGCAGTCACCGCCCTCAATATAACTAAGCGCTGCAGCAAATCGCGCCTCATTCACATCCCCCAATAAATGATCAAAATCGTCGTCCACCTCACAACCTGGTAAATCTGCTTCAGTACCAAATGGGCCATTAGGAACAAATCCATCCGAATATTCACCAAATCCCTTGGCATTGGCACCAGAAAACTGGATTGTGAAATAAGTAGTGCCACAATTATCTAGGGGATAAAAACCGTAAGGCTTACCACAGGTGGTCTCACCGATCTGGATTACTTCCACATCCACTCCCCGCAATCCATTAATAATGGCTTCACTGGCTGAACATGTATTACCACTAGTCAAAACAAATAATCGCGGGAGATTCAGGGTCGGGAGCGGATATCCTTTTAAGGAATCATCAGCAAGTCCCAAAGCAGAAGTATGAAATGGAGTTGGATCAAGAGGTGCCCCAGTAACTGGGTTTATTTCTGGGTGTTGATCATTGAACTGCATATGTTCAAATGATTGCCCAACACTATTATCGCCAGCAATCATATAGGCTAATTCAGCCGCAATATCCAGGTAGCCTCCACCGTTGTAGCGAAGATCCAAAATCAGATCATCAATACCTTCAGATTCAAGCTCAGTAATCGCATCAATCAATTCTCCCTCTGCCTTGGCAATATGGTCATTAAACAGCATATAACCCACTTTACGATCAGAGTCAGTGGTTTCCACCTTCACATGCTGCACGGGATCTGACTCAACCTCGGCCGATACTAAAGTAACTGTCACAGGGTCAGAGGCACCCAAAGGTAGTATTTTAAACTCGTGAGACTCACCTGATTTAGCGGGCCACATGCCTTCATTCAATGTATCGACATCGCTACCATTAGCCAGGTCAACGCCGTCAACACTAATAACTTCAGCGCCGCGAGTAATGGCATCCGGCAGGCTGCTATCTTCCTGATCAAGGTAAGCAACTAGCGCTTTGCGTGGCGGTTCGCTCGATATCAATGCCCATTGCACACCATAGCCAATATATATCCCGGACTCGCTTTGAGATAGCCATTCATTCGTCGGCTCAGTGAAGTGAAAACGATCTTTTTCTCGGCCAGAGGGGGTTAAAGCGAATGTTCGCAACTCCTCAAAATAAGTCAGAGAGCTATCAAATCTCGCAGGATCCTTATCTTCGATTTCGTCATACCAAAGATAGAGTTCATTACTCATTGAACGCAGCCAGTTATTTTCATCCTGGCGTGTGCCCAATACATCAGCATAAGCAGATCCGGTTATAGGATCAGTGCCACTACGCGGTGAAACACAACGGTCGGTGAAAGTTGAGACTGGCAGAAAATTACCCTTTTCCCATGAGCCACCAACAGGAGTAGGGTTCTCCACGCCAGTAGCCCCCCCTTCCGAGTCACTACTCCCACTTCCACAAGCCGCAAGCCCAAAGGCTCCAAGGGCAATAGCTCCCACCAAGGCCAATTTATGCAAATGGATTCCCATCCCCAGACTCCCACTTATTATTTTTCGTGAAGATATGCAAAGGACTGGAGGTTATCATTAATCAGTAAGCCGAGCGATAGCCTAATTATTACTGAAAATAAATAGCTTTCCGTGAGAAAAGAGGCTTGGAGGTACTGTAGTCCCTGGACACCAGTCCTCCAAGCCGGAGGGATTTTTTACGCTTTCCTAAAGCCGGCCAACAACGAATCAGGATTAGTCACTGACCCTGCCTAGCACGCCTTGAAGACTGTCTTTCGCATCCCCAAAAAGCATTCGTGCGTTTTCTTTATAAAAGAGTGGATTGGCAACCCCCGCATACCCCGATGCCATAGAGCGTTTTAGTACAACAACTCTGTGAGCTTTCCATACTTCTAGCACCGGCATACCGGCTATGGGAGAACCCGGCTTTTCTACCGCATCTGGGTTTACGGTGTCGTTAGCACCTATAACCAGTACCAGATCAGTACTGGGGAAATCCGGATTGATCTCATCCATTTCCAGCACTATGTCATAGGGCACATTGGCCTCAGCGAGAAGAACATTCATATGGCCAGGCAGGCGTCCCGCGACAGGGTGAATACCAAAGCGTACCATTTTACCCATGCCGCGCAGGCGATCGGTCAAGTCACTGACTGCTTGTTGCGCATGGGCAACAGCCATTCCGAACCCAGGCACGATGATAATACTATCAGCGGCCTTGAGTTCCTCGGCAAGCTCTTGCTGGTCAATCGCAATAACCTCACCATCAACCTCCTCATCGGAAACTTCACCACCATCTGAACCAAATCCACCGAGAATCACACTGATAAAGGAGCGGTTCATACCACGACACATAATATAGCTGAGTATCGCACCGGAAGAGCCAACCAGAGCCCCCACTACAATCAGCAGGTCATTGCCCAACATGAACCCGGTCGCAGCTGCGGCCCACCCTGAGTAGCTGTTCAGCATGGAAATAACCACTGGCATGTCGGCACCGCCAATCGCCGCCACAAGGTGAATGCCCAATAGCAACGCAATAGCAGTCATCAGGAGGAGATTTATAACCGTCCCCGCATGTACATCTGCAGGTACAAATAAAATCCCCAATACAATACAGGCCAGGATTGCAATTAAGTTCAACCAGTGACGAGCTGGCAGCATTAATGGCTTGCCGGAAACTAATCCCTGCAACTTACAGAAGGCAACCAAAGAACCAGTGAGAGTTATCGCACCGATAAAAACACCGAGATAAATTTCAGTGCTGTGTACAACATGAGCAGCACCGTGCAGAGTAATTCGAGGATCAAGGAAGCCCCCCCAACCAATCAACACTGCAGCGAGGCCAACAAAGCTATGCAGCAATGCCACCATTTGCGGCATTTGAGTCATGGCGACACGCCTGGCCAGGGAGAGCCCTATCACAGCTCCTACAACCATTGCGATAGCCACCATCCAATAAGCTCCGGTAGCCACGCCTGAGATTGTGGCAATTATGGCAACTGCCATGCCCACCATGCCATAAATATTTCCGCGACGAGCTGTCTCATGGCTTGACAAGCCTCCGAGACTTAAAATAAACATCACCGCAGAGAAGAGATAAGCCATTGCAATCATACCGTTCATTACACTCTCCCTCCCTTACCGGCGAAACATTTTCAGCATACGGTAGGTCACAAAGAATCCACCGAATATATTAATACTGGCAACCAGTACACCAATAAATGCGAGCAAAGTTACCAAACCAGAACCAGTAACTCCGAGCTGTACCAGCGCCCCGACAATTACGATTCCAGAAATTGCATTGGTCACACTCATCAGAGGCGTATGTAATGCATGAGTGACATTCCAGATTACTTGCCAACCGACAAAAACTGCCAGTACAAAAACAGTAAAGTGGGAAACAAAATCAGGTGGAGCAACCCGCCCCAACCAAAGGAGTAAAACAGCGGCAACGGCCCAAAAAATAAAGATAGACAGAGGCGACCTTCGTTTTTCAGCCTTCTCCTCAGTAATCACCTTCACTTGTTCAGCAGCTTTACTGGCTGCTTTTGGCTGTGCAGAAATTTTAGGTGCAGGAGGTGGCCAGGTAATTTCTCCAGACTTAACCACTGTTGCACCACGGATAACTTCATCATCAAAATTTAGGTTTATGGTCCCGTCTTTCTCTGGAGTCAATTCTCCAATCAGGTGAGCAAGGTTGGTTGAATACAATCTGGAGGACTGAGCTGCGGCACGACTAGGCAAATTGGTATACCCAATAATAGTGACACCACTCCTCTCAATCTTTTCATGCGGCACTGTATAATCACAATTTCCACCCATTTCCGCTGCCAAATCCACTACCACCGATCCTTTCGACATGCTGTCAACCATATCGGCAAGCCATAGTTTCGGCGCTGGCTTACCAGGTATCAAAGCAGTGGTAATAACAATGTCCACATCCTTGGCCTGCTCCCGAAATAGAGCCATTTCAGCCTCGATAAACTCCTTGGACATTTCCTTGGCATATCCGCCAGAGCCAGAACCTTCCTCCTCTATTTCAACAGTCAGGAACTCCGCTCCCATAGACTCAACCTGCTCACGCACTTCTGCACGGGTATCGAAAGCACGCACTATCGCTCCCATACTTTTTGCTGTTCCAATAGCAGAGAGACCAGCAACTCCGGCTCCAATAACGAGTACTTTTGCAGGGGGGATTTTTCCCGCAGCGGTAATCTGCCCGGTAAAGAAGCGTCCGAAGTTATGTGCGGCTTCGATGACCGCTCGATAACCGGCAATATTGGCCATGGAGCTAAGAGCATCCATCTTTTGTGCGCGGGAGATTCTTGGGACTGATTCAATGGCCAGGGCGTTAATATTTCGTTCAGAAAGTTTCTGCAGAAGCTCAGCATTTTGCGCTGGCTTCAGAAAGGCAATCAATGTAGCCCCCTCGGGAATAAGAGCCAGCTCAGCATCACTAGGTGCTTGTACCTTTAAAACTACTCCGGCACCTGCCAGACACTGTTGCATATCCTCGCGAATTTCTGCACCGGCTTCAGCATAAGCTTCATCAGTAAAGCTGGCCTTTTCGCCGGCCCCCTTCTCCACCGCTATAGAAAATCCCATATCGCGCAAACGCTTTACGCTATCAGGAGTTGCCGCAACACGAGTTTCCCCCTCTGCGGTCTCTCTAGGTATGGCTATTATCACCGCCGTGCCCCTCTTAGTTAGTATTATGAACTTACAGCTACATCTACCTCAAAAAGTATTGGACTGCCCAATTTATAAACAACTCGAGTGTAAACCTCGCAACAAGGGATGAAAAGAGGAATAGTCTGATAGCGGTAATTGGCGAAATTTATAAGACTATTAATTGGAATGGCCGTGTGAAAGAGATAACCACTAAACAATAAACCGTCTCAACTGAAACTGTATTTAATCAACGGCAACTCCCAGGCTCCCCTTGGGACAATCTACTTAGTTTTGTGTGGATAAAAAATAACCCATATGCACATCAAAATTTCCTTCCCTTATTCAGATCCTGGCTATGAAGCCCTAAGATGGCTTTTGCAATGACCGTCCTTAAGACAAATTAGACTTTAGCGACTATTTAAAATAGAAAAATTTACAATTCAAAACTATAAGAATTAGCCGATTTTTATCTGTATGCCATCTAATACTGGGACGGATATCCTTGTAAATATGCATGGAGGTTACAGAAAACCAATAATAAGAAAATTTTAGAATATAACTTTCAGCCATCGAAACTAATCACGGTTTTATGCAGGCTATTTCGAATAAAGCCCCCCACTTGTGCAAGAAATGCAATATACGCAGAATATCGCACCAGGAACTAGCAGTAACAGCCACTCTAACTTCATGGAAATAGAAGAAGATATTTTGTTTATCCCCCCTTGCACGCTTGGCATAACTATTGATTGACACTTGGATAAGTGTATAGAAATCATTTAACGAGTGCCGCAGTAATACAGTGACTAACGCAAGCCCCGCCATCATGCTGGTCGATGACCATTCCGAGCGTGCTCACCTTGTTTGTGAGCGATTACGCGCAGCCGGGTACACTGTTGTTGCCCAGATTAATAGTGCTGAGGGATTACTTTTCCAGGTAGAGAAATATCGCCCCGATGTAGTGCTGATCGATATTGAATCCCCAGACAGGGACATTCTTGAAAGCCTGGCAATTGTCAATCGTGAAGCGCCGACCCCCGTAGCCATGTTCTCCAGTAGTGGCAATGCCGAGTTCATCAGTCGTGCCGTCGAGTCCGGAGTGAGCGCCTATATGGCCGAGGGCATTACGGCAGAGAAGGTAACACCAGCCATAGAAATAGCCATGGCGCAATTTAGAAATTTCCAGCAACTGCGCCAATCCCTGGAACGAACCCAACAACAGCTAACAGAGAGAAAAGCCATAGAGCGGGCCAAGGGATTATTGATGGCCAAGAAAAAACTCAGCGAGGAAGACGCACATAAAACGCTGCGCAATCTTGCTATGAGCAGTAACTCCACCATGCGTGCAGTTGCCGAACAAATTATCCACTATTTCCAGAGCGAGCATTAACTTACCGATGTCACTATCTCTGCGCCCGGAAAAGACTTCAATAAAATTGTTATACCTGCGCCTGACCGACAGTGCGCCCTTAATTATCGCCAAGGAGAAGGGCTACTTTCATCAGCTTGGCCTGGATGTGCAGCTACACAGGGAAACCTCCTGGGCAACCCTGCGTGACAAGCTGATCGGACGTAAAGCAGACGCTGCTGCTATGCTAGCGCCGATGCCGCTGGCACTGAAGCAGGCTCTGCCAAACTGTCGGGAACAGCTCTTAAGCGGGCTTATCCTTAGCTGTAACGGCAATGCCATTACCTTATCGGAAGACCTTTTCCATCGCTTGCAAAACTATATCAGCGGCAGTTCACAAGCTGATATCGCCGCGGCACTCAAGCGGTACCTACTGAATAATGCAGGCTCCACCCCGGTGAGGCTCGCTACGGTATACCCTTTTTCCAGTCACAGTTTACAGTTGCGACACTGGCTGCGCTCAGCAAATATTGACCCAGACAGGGAAATACAGTTGGTAGTGCTGCCCCCGGAGCAGATGCTGCAGAACCTTCATAGTGGTGTTATCGATGGCTATTGTGTGGGTGAGCCCTGGAATACCCTCGCCGCTCACAAAGGAGCCGGTGCAATCATCACAGCCTGTAACAGCCTACTGCCAGCTATGCCGGAAAAAGTCCTGGCAGTTACTAAAAGCTGGCATGAAGCTCATCCCGCCACACACCTGGCTTTACGCGCTGCATTACTTCAAGCCTGCACTTGGCTTGCCGCACGGGGAAACCGTCGTATAGCTGCAGGTCTGCTATCACAGAAACAGTATCTTGACTTACCCGAAACACTAATTCAGCTCTCACTCAGTGATCAAATCCTGTTCCGCAGGGATGCAGCGATCATTGCCAATCCAGGCTGGCACCTCTTCGCCCACAAGGACAATGTTAGTGGCCGACCTTGCGCAGACAAGGCAAGTCAGCTGTTGGAGATGTGCAAGGGCTTTAGTGAAGTATCCCCCCAGGCAGAGAAGGCCTTTAGAGCCGACCTCTACCGGCAAACCGTGGACTTTCTCCTCTCAAAAAAATAGTGGCACATTAATTGAATGGAAATATTTCGATGATGCAATTGCCTTCCCTCTGGCGCATCAGCACGGTGAAGTGGTTATTCGCCGAAAATCACGGGCAACGAAGTCCATCGACTACAGTCTACCGGCTGTGGCTATGGGCTTTTTTTTGTGCCTGCGGAATTAGCAAATAAAGGAAATGCGCATGTCCAGTGATACACTCAATCTATTCTCGTTCCGCGGGAAGATAAAAATCCTTCACCTTACCTGGGTGGCTTTTTTTATCACCTTCTTTGCCTGGTTTAACCATGCTCCCCTATTAATGGCAATTGCCAAGAGCTTATCGCTTAGTCCGGATCAAGTTAAAACCCTACTGATCCTAAATGTGGCTCTGACTATTCCTGCTCGCATCGTAATAGGAATGCTGACAGATAAATATGGTCCACGGCTCACCTACTCTCTCCTGCTGGCGATTGGTAGCGTGCCTTGTTTTATTTTTGCCCTGGCAGACAATTTTGTGCAGGCGGCAATAGGCCGCTTCCTGCTCGGGTTTATTGGTGCGGGATTCGTGGTCGGCATTCGCATGGTATCGGAGTGGTTCCCAGCCCGCCAACTGGGAACTGCCGAAGGCATTTATGGGGGCTGGGGTAACTTTGGCTCCGCTGCCGCAGCTATGTCCCTACCAACCATTGCACTGTTTTTTGGAGGCGATGATGGTTGGCGCTACGCCATTGGCCTTACAGGAGTGATTGCGCTTGTATACAGCGTGATTTACTACTTCTCGGTTACCGACACCCCCAAGGGGTCTACCTATTTTAAACCAAAGAAAATTGGTGCAATGGAAGTTACCAGCACTGGGGATTTTGTCCTCTTGTTGGTGATGAAAGTACCTATGTATGCAGCTCTGGCACTGCTCACCTGGAAACTATCCAGCGGAGTCAACTTAATATCCAGCCTCACTGCAAATCTGATTTATTGCGGACTGGTAGTACTTTATCTATTGGACGCACGAAAAACCTACAGTATTAATCGGGAGGTACTCAGTAACCCTCCTGCACCTGTGCACCGTTATAAATTCAAGCAGGTCGCTGTTTTGAACCTACTCTACTTTGCAACATTCGGTTCTGAGCTGGCCGTGGTCTCCATGTTACCCCTGTTCTTCTCCGAGACTTTTACCCTGGATCCGGTAAAGGCTGGCTTATTGGCTTCCGCCTACGCTTTTATGAACCTGATGTCGCGCCCAGCGGGAGGACTGATCAGTGATCGCTGGGGACGTAAGCCCACTCTGCTGATACTGACTGCAGGCCTCGCTTTGGGTTACTTCGCCATGAGTTTGATCGATGCAGAATGGCCACTGTACCTGGCCGTTGCGGCTGCTATGGCCTGTTCCTTCTTCGTACAGGCTGGTGAAGGGGCCGTATTCGCTGTTGTTCCTCTAATCAAGCGTCGACTTACCGGGCAGATCGCCGGAATGACAGGGGCTTATGGCAATGTGGGAGCAGTGTTCTACCTTACAGTGCTAAGCATGGTGTCCTACCAGACTTTCTTCCTGGTCATCTGCGCCACGGCAGTACTCGGTTTTACTGCCCTGTTAATGCTGGAAGAACCAGAAGGGCAAATGGCGGAAGTACTTCCCGATGGCAGCGTATCCATGATCGATGTCGCATGACAGCGGTATAAAAATAACTGCGGGACTAAAAGGTGACAGTCCCGCTACCACAAACTGTGGGCAGGGCAATTACTATGGTGCCTTGCAGCTGTTTAGTGCCTCCTGTGCCGGTCTTCGGCAGCATAATGATGACGCCTGCGCGGTCAGGCTTCCGGAAGGAGCCGAGCTACAGCGCCACGGCAGCCTCGCAGCGCTCGCTGATGGAGTTGCCAATGCAGAGGCTGGCGGCGAGGCAGCTCGAGCCGCTATCAATGGTTTTTTTTCTGACTACTACAGTACTCCGGAAACCTGGTCGACCAAACACGCCGTCGCACGTGTATTACATTCCCTCAACAGCTGGCTTTTCCGTCAGAGTGGCGGCAGCACTGAAATCCAGCGAGGATGGCTGACTACTTTCTCCGCCGTTATATTCAAAGGTACCAGCGCTCACCTGGTACATATTGGAGACTCTAGAATTTATCGTCTGAGAAATAGCAGACTGGAATATCTTAGCCGTGATCACAGCCATACCCTTGGCCCGGGGCGTACCTTTCTAAGTCGCGCATTGGGTATGGATGCGCATATTGACGTGGACTACCGCTGTGAAGCTTTACAAGCAGGTGATGTTTTCCTGCTCAGTAGTGATGGTATCCACGATTTCCTACAGGAAGATACTATTAAGGCGCTGCTGCAGAATTTCTGTGCCTACACTCCGCAACAGCTAATTGATACAGCCTTACAAGCAGGATCCACAGACAACTTAAGCGCAATAGTTTGCAGGGTAAACTCCGTTGGCCTACCCGAGTGTGATGAATTGGCAATGCGCAATCGAGAATTGCCATTTGCGCCGGACCTGCGCCCGGGACAGAAACTCGATAACTTTCAAATTCTACAGGAACTGCACGCCAGCAATCGCAGCCACCTGTATTTGGCACGAGACCAGGACACAGACAAACTCCGAGTAATTAAAACCCCTTCGGTCAATTTTTGTGATGATCCCCTATATATCGAGCGTTTTGTTGCCGAGGAATGGACCGGACGACGAATAACTCACCCTGGAATTATTAAAGTTTTCGCTCCCAACAAAGAGCGGCGTTGCCTTTACCATATTCTCGAATATATTGAAGGCCAGACTTTGCGGCAGTGGATGCAATTAAACCCACAACCACAAATCCCCCAGGTACGGGATATCCTCGGGCAACTGGTCAGTGCTCTGCGAAGCCTGCAGCGCATGGAAATCGTTCACGGCGATCTCAAACCAGAAAATATTATGATGCGCAATGACGGGCGCCTCGTAATTATTGATCTGGGTGGTGCTGATGGTCCCGGACTCAGAGAACAATTACACTTATCCGGCGAATGTGCCCCCGGTAGCAAGAATTACACAGCACCGGAGTTCTTTTTTGGTGATAGCGCCAGTCACCGCTCAGATATATTTTCCCTCGGAGTAATCACCTATGAACTTCTCACCGGTAAATATCCCTATCCAGAGCGTCTCGGCAATTATCACTACCATCTGAAAAGTTACAGCCAGATGCAATTTACCAGGGCTTCCCGGTATCGGGACGATATTCCGCACTGGATAGATGGAGCTTTACACAAAGCCTGTGCGGCAGATCCAAAGAAACGCTACATCGCACTATCGGAATTTATCCAGGATTTGCAGGTTCCAAATCCAGAATTCAAGTTGCCAAATAAGCGCCCACTCCTGGAACGCAATCCTCTGCTGTGTTGGCAGTTACTGGCTCTATTATTACTGCTCTCACATCTGCTCTATTTCTTCTGGCTCTAGCTCACAGGATTTGAATAAGCACTTTCAATGCGCAAGAAAATTCCCGCATGCACTAATTTGTCGCAGATATCGTAGACAATCGAGCCAAAACGCCACCATTTCTATAAATAAAGTTGGCATGGAGATTGAATGTATTTAATTACCAACAAAATACTCCCCTATTTCGAGGCAACGGCGCCTGTACTCTTCGGCAGAAGAGGAGGCGCCCTTGCTGCTTTTCCTGGGCCTGCCCCTGCCGAACAAACAAATTGAGACGGCAGGAATGTAAATGAGAGTAAATACAGAGAAACAAAAGCTGATCGTGATTGGCAACGGTATGGTAGGACACCATTTCCTTGAACAGCTGGCCAATCATCAAAAATCCACAAGTTTTGAAATTTCCATTTTCTGTGCAGAACCAAGGCCAGCCTATGATCGGGTTCATCTGTCTGAATATTTTTCTGGTCTCAGTACAGAAGACCTGGCTATGGGTAAAACTGAGCAATACCAGCAATGGGGATTTGAGCTTCTGCTCAACGACCGGGTTGAGGAGATTGATAGAAAAAATAAAATGGTCACCGCTGCCAGCGGCATCACTCGTTCCTACGATCAGCTAATACTCGCCACCGGCTCCTATCCATTTGTGCCGCCAATTCCGGGCCATCAGCACGAGCGCTGTTTCGTCTACCGGACCATCGAAGACTTGGATGCAATCCGCTCTGCTGCCGTGAATGCCAAAACAGGTGTTGTAGTTGGCGGCGGCCTGCTCGGCCTTGAGGCTGCCAATGCATTAAAGACTCTGGGGCTCGAAGCTCATGTAGTGGAGTTTGCACCGGGGTTAATGGCCACCCAGCTCGATGACGGCGGTTCAACACTGTTACGCAATAAAATTGAAGACCTGGGGGTCCAGGTGCATACCAGTACAGCCACCGAACTCATTGAAGAAGTGGATGGTCGCCTATGTATGCAATTTAAAGGGGATAGGAAACTTATCACCGATATGATTGTATTCTCCGCCGGTATTCGCCCCCAAGACTCACTCGCAAAATCTTCGGGCCTACAAACCGGAGAGCGAGGCGGCATAGTTATTGACAGCAGTTGCCGAACCTCGGACCCGGATATTTTTGCTATCGGTGAATGCGCCCTGTACGAAAATCAAATATTTGGTCTAGTCGCGCCGGGATATAGTATGGCGCGTACAGCTGTTGCCCAGCTGGTTGGAGAAGAGGAAAATTTCACCGGCGCCGATATGAGTACCAAACTCAAGCTTCTCGGGGTTCAGGTAGGTTCTATTGGTGACGCCCATGGACGCAGTGACGGTGCTGCCGCTATCACTTTCGTCGATGAGCAGAGCGGCATCTATAAACGCATGATTACCGATAGCACCGGGAAACAATTACTCGGCGCCGTAATGGTTGGCGATACCAGTGAATATGATAGCCTGCTGCAATATCACCTGAATAATATCGAGTTGCCCGAACACCCGGAGCAACTAATTTTACCTGCAGCAGAAGGTGCAACTCCTACCCTGGGTGCAGCAGCCCTTCCAGCAACCGCTACAGTGTGTTCCTGTCATAATGTGAGTAAGGGCCAGATCGTCGATGTTATTGCCGGAGGTTGCCACTCCCTAGCTGAAGTCAAGGAAGTAACCAAGGCTTCCACTGGTTGTGGTGGCTGCACCGCCTTGCTGAAGGATATTGTTGACGACGAGCTGGCCGCACTGGGCATGGAAGTAAACAATCATCTCTGCGCTCACTTCCCCTTCTCACGCCAGGAGTTATTTCACATTATTCAGGTGGAGGAAATTAAAACCTTTGCCGGACTGCTGGAAAGACATGGCAACGGTCATGGCTGTGAGGTCTGTAAACCCACCGTAGCCTCCATACTCGCCTCTTTATGGAATGAGCATATTCTCGAGCAGTCCCATGTCGGACTGCAGGATACCAATGACACTTTTATGGCGAATATGCAGAAAAATGGCAGCTACTCAGTAGTGCCTCGTATTCCCGGTGGTGAAATTACGCCGGAAAAGTTGATTGTTATTGGTGAAGTCGCTAAACGCTATAACCTCTATACAAAAATTACCGGTGGTCAGCGTATCGATCTATTTGGTGCGAGGCTGGAGCAACTACCGGAAATCTGGAGCGAACTGATTGACGCAGGCTTTGAAACCGGCCATGCCTACGGAAAGTCTCTGCGTACAGTCAAATCCTGTGTCGGCAGTACCTGGTGTCGCTTCGGAGTGCAAGACAGTGTTTCCATGGCTCTGCTTGTGGAAAATCGCTATAAGGGCCTTCGCTCACCACACAAAATTAAAATGGCGGTATCGGGTTGCACCCGTGAATGTGCTGAAGCGCAGAGCAAAGATGTGGGAGTAATCGCCACCGAAAAAGGTTGGAACCTTTTTGTCTGCGGGAATGGAGGCATGCGCCCTCGCCATGCAGATTTATTTGCCACCGATCTGGATAGCGAAACCCTGATCCGTTATATCGACCGATTTTTAATGTTTTACGTACGTACTGCCGATAAATTACAGCGCACATCAGTATGGCTCGAAAATCTCGACGGCGGTCTCGATTACCTGCGTGAAGTCATTATTGATGACAAACTGGATATCTGTGTGGAGCTGGAGGCGCAGATGAAACGTGTAGTCAATACCTACCAGTGTGAATGGAAAACTGCGGTCAACGATCCCGAAAAGCTCAAACGTTTTCGCCAGTTTGTCAATAGTGACCAATCAGATGAAAAAATAATTTTTGTCAAAGAGCGTGGTCAGCCACGACCGGCAACTGTGGAAGAAATTGTGGAAACCTCAGAGTCCGCATGACACCAACCCGGCAGCTTAACCCACCGGCCCGCAAATGATGAAGACTTCACTTTTTAACCTCTTAAAGTCTTTAAAGGAAATTATTATGAGCTTAGCCGCACTGCAACAAAGCAACACAAATTCAATTGCCATAACCCACCCCCAATGGTTACCAATCTGTCAGCGATCAGATCTGGTGAATAACTCAGGGGTGTGTGCCCTTTGGGGTGATACCTCTGTATATCCTACGGAGATGTTCAGTAGAGCCAATAAAATTATTGAACAGAGAAGTATCGCCCTATTTTTTTTACCCGATCAGGAGCAACAGCTTTATGCCGTTGACAACTGGGACCCGATCGCACAAGCTGGCGTAATTGCAAGAGGAATTATTGCGGAAATGGAGGGGGAATTGACTGTTGCTTCCCCACTTTATAAACACCACTTCCGCCTAAGCGATGGAGTCTGCATGGAAGATAGCAATATCAGGCTTGCCACCTACCCACTGGCACTTTATGAGGATAAGGTTTACATCGGCTGCAATAAGATACAGTAATGGCAGTAACGGAATTTTTGAGCGCGCGCCGCTCCTGCACTACCTGCCCCTATTGCGGCGTAGGCTGTGGAGTAACGGTCGACAAGGAAGAGCGCGCGGACACTACGGCTATAAAAGTCAGTGGCGATACCCAACATCCCGCTAATTTTGGCAAACTTTGTGTCAAAGGCGCCGCGCTTGGGGAAACCCTCGGTGAACGTGATAGGCTGCTACGTCCTCGCTTGCACGGAAAGGAGTGTGACTGGGATAGTGCCATGTCCTATGTGGCCGATAGCTTTGCGCAAAATATCCGTGAATATGGTCCAGACTCCGTAGCCTTTTATCTCTCTGGGCAGCTACTTACCGAAGATTACTATGTTGCCAATAAACTGATGAAGGGATTTATTGGCAGCGCTAATATCGATACCAATTCACGTCTGTGCATGTCCTCAGCAGTTGTCGGGTATAAACGTGCATTTGGAGCAGACGCCGTACCTTGCTGCTACGGTGACCTGGAACACACAGACCTTATTATATTAATTGGCTCCAATGCCGCCTGGACCCATCCAATCCTTTTCCAGCGCATGCAGGCAGGCAGTGCAAAACTGGTCGTCATAGACCCTCGTGCGAGTGCTACCAGTGAAATGGCCGACCTACACCTCGCTATTATTCCAGGCAGTGATGCATCCCTGTTTAACGGCTTGCTTAATTTCCTCGCACAGCACAATCAACTTGATCATCAATATATTCAGCAACACACTCAGGGCTTTGAGGATACCCTCGTCGCAGCTCAGCACTGGTCTCTTCAACAAACCGCGCTGGCCTGTGGAATATCTACAGAAAAATTACAGGCATTCTTTCAGCTGTTTGCCGAAACAGAAAAAACAATCAGCTTTTATTCCCAGGGTATCAACCAATCCAGCAGTGGTAGCGATAAAAACAACGCTATCATCAATTGTCACCTGGCTACAGGGCGCATTGGAAAAACGGGAACGGGCCCTTTCTCAATCACGGGACAACCCAATGCCATGGGGGGGCGTGAAGTGGGTGGCCTTGCAAATATGCTCGCTGCCCATATGGAATTCGATATGGATGCCATTGATCGGGTAGGCCGTTTCTGGTGCGCTCCGCAGGTCGCACTGACTCCCGGATTAAAAGCAGTAGATATGTTCCGCGCAGTGGAAAGTGGGCAGATTAAGGCCATCTGGATTATGGCCACCAATCCTGCAGTGAGCATGCCAGAGGCAGACCGAGTGGCAGAAGCGCTGCGCAAGTGTCCGCTGGTAGTTGTTTCCGATTGTATTGCCGATACAGACACCGCACGGTGTGCCGATGTACTGTTACCAGCTACTAGCTGGGGAGAGAAAAATGGCACAGTTACCAATGCAGAACGGCGTATCTCCCGGCAAAGGCCCTTCCAGGAACCAAGCGGAGAGGCTCGGCATGACTGGCAGGCCATTTGTGACTTGGCAGGTCGTCTGGGATTCGAGGATCAATTCAGCTATTCACATCCCGCAGATATTTTCCGCGAGCACGCTCAATTATCCGGCTTTGAAAATAACGGTAGCCGAGCCTTTGATATTTCCCTCTTTGGGAATATCCAACGCAGTGACTACGACAAGCTACAACCGGTGCAGTGGCCGGTCAATACTGCAAACCCCAACGGCAGTGCACGCTTGTTTGAAGATGGAAGATTTTTTACCGAAAGCGGACGCGCTAATTTTATTCCTATCACACCCCGCTCTCCCCAGCAGCAAATTAATAAGGCCTACCCATTGTGGCTCAATAGCGGACGCATGCGTGACCAGTGGCATACCATGACCCGCACCGGCCGCTCACGCAAGCTGCTCGACCACAGCGAAATTGCTGAGGTTCAGATCAATCCGAGAGATGCCAGGGAATACGGTGTTGACGAGGGAGCCCTGGTAGAGCTGCGCAGTG
The DNA here is from genome assembly GCF_052467165.1 of Microbulbifer variabilis. NCBI lineage: Bacteria > Pseudomonadati > Pseudomonadota > Gammaproteobacteria > Cellvibrionales > Microbulbiferaceae > Microbulbifer > Microbulbifer variabilis. The sequence continues at coordinate 631,617 of NZ_CP174301.1, read as the reverse complement.
CGCAGGGCAGAATGTGCGGACGCGCAGCGCTAAATGCCGCACAAAAACATGGAGAGTTATTTGCGCCCATCCACTGGAGCCAAACTCTTGCGCAGGAGTCCAAAGTCAGCGCCCTTACCGAAGCAGTTGTTGATCCCCTATCAGGCCAACCCGAGTTCAAACAGGTACCAGTTCAACTACAGCCCCTCGAATGCCACAGTTATGCCACCCTGATCTGCCCTGATCCAGTAGCCAAAAGCCTATGGCAGTGGTTACAAACACATAACGACAGCAACCTCCTGCACTGGTACAGAGTGCCTTGTGATGGTGGTTATCGCTTTGAGCTGGCTCTGTGCCATCCCCTGGATGGCCGCAAGTTAGGTGCAATGCTATTGCAGGATATCCCCGATATTCACTGGCAACAGGTCGAGACGTTAAAGAGTCAGCGCTGGCTGGCCTATAGCGATGAATTCCAACTACTGATTATTGCTAATAACGACTGGCACAACCTACCGGATCGACGGACTCTAGAGCGCTATTTGCAATTCGATATGCCCCAAATTCCAGCTCAACTGCTACACCCTATCCCAGCCGGTGCGCGTATGGTCTGCACCTGTATGCAGATTTCCCGGCCGCAGATCGAGCAAGCAATTGGAAATGGCATCCACTCCGTAGAAGCGCTAGGTCATGCACTCGGGTGTGGAACCCGCTGCGGTTCTTGTAAACCGGAAATATCTGCCCTGATCCGCACAGCGCGGGAAAGTGGTGTTTCCGGACAGGCAGTAGCCGCTACGATGGAGACCGAAGTGGTTAAGTCTGCCAAAAATAAGCACAAAGAACTTAAAGAAAACTACGCAGCTGGCGCCTAGGAAGTCCTTTTGAATTAACAGAAGGGTCCAATTCATCCCCGCAATATCCCCAAGACAATAACTATCTGTGGATGAAATTATTTCTTTTAGAGGCTGACCTGCCGATTTAGAGCAGAAAGGCCTCTATTATGGCGTTGCAAGGGCCCTCTCAAGTTAATATCAACTTTATTCCCTCTACAATTAAGGCCGATATATCTAGCGCGTCATAGCGAAGCTTTTCAATCAAGCACACGGGGTTTCCATGTTCAAAATCGACCATATTGATCACGTGGTTTTAAGCGTAAAATCACTAAGCGCTATGCGCGATTTTTATGAAGGAATCCTCGGCTGCAAGATGGAGCGGGAAAATGAAGACCTCGGGCTTTACCAGATGCGAGCCGGCAACTGCCTGATTGACCTGGTTCCGGTAGACCACTCCATTGGTTTAGCGGGAGGCTCAGCCCCAGGAAAAGAGGGACGTAATATGCATCACTTCTGCTTGCGTGTTGATCCTTTTAACCCAAGGGAAATTCACAAATACATGAGTGAAAATAATGTCGAAGCCTCCCCAGTAGAGCAGCGCTACGGAGCCGAAGGCATGGGGCCATCAATCTATATTTCAGATCCCGAGCACAATGTTATAGAGCTTAAGGGCCCGCCAACCACTTAGGGAACCCCGAAACAGCTTGATAATTTTCCAGTCCCGAAGAACAGAAATGTAAAAAACCTGAGATGGCTGATTACTCAGCCAATGAAGATTTTTTAGCAGCTTTCACGGATGGAATAGCAGCATTAAAGAAAAGCCCCTTGAGTATCCCGACATTTTAATCACAAACCACCTATCAAGCTCATTAAAAGCAGTATAACTACATTTTTTTGAAAAAAAGTCATTTAGGGAGCGGCAATTATTCTAGCCAGCTATTGATATACCAAAATCCTGAGTTAGTATCGCAACACAAAATATGATTATCACACAAAAACCACATACAATAGTGCACGCTGGCGAATGGAAATATTGAGCCTCCTATTCAATAATTGATGGCGCCCTGAGCATTAATAAGAGTGTTCACATCTATGGCTTAATATACTTGGGACGATTAGAGGATTATATCTTTATTACGCATCCCGAAAGGCCAAATTAAAGCCCACCATTTCAATATGGAATTCTTTCCTATAGAAAAAATGATTTAACTCACTTTGACCATTTATGAAAAAGCTGTTTTCAATCAACTTGCATGCAGCCCCAAAAAGGCTTTTACTGACGTATATCAATAATTATCAACAGGAAAGCTATATGTCTTTACTTTTAGCTATGTTCGGATTTTCTCTGGCCATGTCGATCACGCCGGGGCCAGTCAACATGGTAATTATTTCTTCCGGCGTCAATTATGGTTTTGGCCGGACAATGCCATTTGTTTCAGGAGCAACAATAGGATTTACCCTCTTATTGGCAGCCATTGGCTTCGGTTTTTATCAATTACTGGCTGTTTATCCCCAGTTTTTACAATATCTGGCCATACTGGGTTCGGCTTATGTGATATATATCGGTTATAAGATAGCAACGGCTTCTGATGCAACTATTGATATTGCAGAGCAGACTAAACCGAGATTCCATGAAGGATTTTTGTTGCAATGGCTTAACCCTAAAGCGTGGGTAGCCTGCATATCTGGAGTTGCACTATTCTCGAGTGCAGAAAGCCACTCCAGTTTAATGACCTTTGTACTAATCTGCTTCCTCGTATGCTATACATCATTGGCAATCTGGGCTCTGGCAGGAGATAGAGCTCGATTACTACTAGGCACCGAACACCGGGTAAAAGTATTTAACGGTATTATGGGGGGCTTCTGATCCTTTGTGCGCTCTATCTCTTGTATACACAGCTCCTAACTGGACAATCCGGGCTCACCAATTTATAGAGCTCTTCTATTTTTGCCTTTAACCCCACTAATTTAGTGCAGGGTTATTTAAAAAAATTTTGGCCGACCAAAACTATGCAAATCAAGAAATGCTTTCATTATATATCGCCATTGACACCCTTATATAATTTAGTTAGCACTTCTAGCAATTTTTCTTGCTTAATTTCTGCTAGAAGCCCGTCTCTGAACTCACTATTTAAGAATAGCATCCAAATTCAGTATTAAATGAAATGACTTTATTGCTTTGCAGATGACGTAACTAAATATAATGTTTAAGTTCAACAAACGATAGGACTGTGCAATTGGACGCCAAGTAGATAATTTTGGCCTCTATCAGCTCTACACTTGTGTATGTCTGATTGATTTTGTGCCAGTGAATCAACCACTTGGCCTAAAAAGTGCGGCTACTCTGGGTGCTGGAATATGCAATTTACCTTCTTGCAGATCCTTTTTATCCTGGTACCACTCAACAATTTTTGCAATAAAATAACATTCAATCCTCATCTGTAGAGAAAAACTATGATACCGAGGATATGGGTTTTTCAGTATATTTTAATAATCTTGAAGTCAACATTACTAAATTGAAGGCGTTGATTGGCAAAATTATTTAATCAATTATCTCCTATAGAAACTTTGAGATTCAGACATTTTTATCAAGTAAGCTTACAATTTTCTCACAATTCAGGCCCTGAGATTATGGAAAATGAAGTCATAGATTATACGGTAAATGGTGATTCCTTTACCGGTTACCTCGCGTGGGACAGCGGTATTAACGAAAAGCGCCCCGGAGTCATTCTGGTACATGAGTGGTGGGGACATAATGCCTTTGTGAGGGAACAGGCAGACCGGCTGGCCGAACTTGGATACTACGCTTTTGCAGTGGACATGTTCGGTACCGGCAAACAAACCGATGACCCTGCCGAGGCGCAGAAATTCCACGATGAGGCCCTCAAAAGCCCCGTGGTTCTGGAAGCGCGTTTTCGTACAGCACTTTCGCTATTACAACAACACGCCGGTGTTGATCCCAATCGCATTGCTGCACAGGGATATTGTTTTGGTGGCGGCGTGGTATTAGCTATGGCACGCCTCGGCCTCGAGTTGCGTGGTGCCGTCAGCTTTCACGGTGCTCTGACCAGCGATGTTGTCGCGAAAAAAGGCAAGATCCAGGCCGAAATACAGGTCTATACCGGCGGTGCCGATGCCATGATTCCGCCCCAACAGGTCGGTGCTTTTGTTGAAGAGATGCAAGAAGCGGGAGCCAAGCTCACACTGGTGAGTTATCCAGGTGTACTGCACGGATTTACCAATCCCGCCGCAACTGAGCGAGGCGAGAAGTTCGGCCTACCACTCGCATATAACCAGGAAGCGGCAATGGATTCCTGGCAGGGCGCCCTGGATTTCTACCAAAAAATCTTCAACTGACAATGTTTGTGCCCGGTAAATTTACTACCGGGCACAAATCGCCTTTTAAATTTCAGAACTCTAATCTTCACTCAGATAGAGAGCACCTCTACCCTGCTCTGCCGCCTGGTCCCCTGGGTTGCGTAACGGGCAGTTATCCATAGAAAGGCACCCACAGCCTATACAACCTTCCAACCGATCGCGCAGCTGGGTCAGCTGGCGAATACGCTGGTCGAGGTCCTCACGCCAGCCTGCCGAGAGCTTGGCCCAATCTTTAGCTGTCGGCGTGCGTCCATTCGGAAGGGTTGCCAACGCCTGACGGATTTCGGCCAGTGGGATACCGGTACTCTGTGCCACCTTGATAATGGCCACACGCCGCAATACATCGCGGGAGTAGCGCCGTTGGTTACCACTGGTGCGCCAACTGCTAATCAGCCCCTTACTCTCATAAAAGTGCAGAGCGCTTACCGCTACATCACAGCGCTCTGCCACCTCTCCAACAGTCAACTCACGCCGGATACTTTGCCCCGGTTGGATAGCAGCTTTGTCATTTTTCGCCTTAGTCACCTAAAGGCCTCCCAAAACCATTGACCTCAATATTACTTGAGGTTTTACACTGCGCCGCGATCCAATGCAAGTAAAGGAAGGAAAGTGATGAACTGGAATCGTAAACAACCGAATCCGACTCTCCAGACACAGTCAGCACCGGGCTTCTTTCAACTGATGGTGGCAGCACAGAGCCTGAGCATCAGCCTGGTCAAAGAAACCAAGCAGCAAGAAAGTCCATCGGCTGCCAATACCGGGATCGGGTTGAATGCCTGCAAGGTCGGGGGCCAGTCATGAAAACTGTTGCTGCGATTGCAGTACCTGGTAATTTTACGGTTCCCACACCCCAGCGGCTGACGTTATTGTGCCTCGCAGCACTCACAATTATGTCCGGCGCTACTGTGGCGCCATCCCTGCCGGCCCTGGAAAACTATTTTTCCCAACACCCAGATAGTGCACTGCTGAGCCGGCTGGTTTTGAGTTTGCCCGCCCTGATGATCGCCATATTTGCACCTCTGGCCGGGATTATCTCAGACCGCTACGGAAGGCGCAGACTACTGCTATTGGCGGTAGGTCTGTATGGCTTTGCCGGGACTTCCGCTTTATTGCAAAACAGTCTGGAAGGAATTCTCGCCAGCCGCATTCTTCTGGGGGTGGCCGTAGCCGGCACAATGACCTCTGTCACTGCCTTGGTAGGAGATTATTTCACCCCCAGAGAGAGGCAGGTTTACATGGGGCAGCAAGGCGCTTTTATCAGCCTCGGGGGAGTTGTCTGTCTACTGGCCGGGGGATTACTGGCAGACCTGCATTGGCGTGGCCCTTTTGCCATTTACGGGGTTGCGCTGCTGTTGATTCCCGCGGTGCTGATCTACCTTCCTGAACCCAAACGCAGCTATACACTCAAAAAATCAAAAAGCATTGCAGAAAAAAAAATCTACTGGCTGGGATTCTCCGCCTTGCTCGGTGCTGCCATGCTGAACAGCCTGGCTTTTTTCCTGATCCCAACACAGCTGCCTTTCCTGCTGCAAGAGATCGGTGCCAGCTCTCCCAGTCAAGCCGGAGTAGCCATTGCTGCGGGTAATCTAATGGGCGCTCTCGCTTCGCTGACTCTGTTCCCACGTGCACACAAAATTTTTGGCAAATTTGGAATTTTCGCCTTCAGTTTTACCGTTATGGCCACCGGCATGGGGTTGATTTCCATAGCAGAATCTTTCTCTGGAATCATTATCGCCATGGCAATCTACGGTAGTGGTATGGGAACACTCATACCACATATTTTTTCTACAGGGTTGGAGTCAGCTACAGAAAATATGCGCGGGCGCATTTCGGGAGCGCTGACCGCCAGTGTATTTATTGGGCAATTTTTATCTCCTTTTCTCAGTCAGCCATGGGTTAATCACTTTGGTCTTGCAAGTGCCTTCTCTACAGTGGCTCTAGGGCTATTGTTACTGGCAGTTATAGCCCTGATAACCCACTGGCTTAAAACAAAAACATCCACTGAAATTAAATTGCGGTAGGATGTAGACCCGCCCGACAACGCAACGCCAAAGAAGTAACCGTAACTTTGGCAAGGAGAGAAAGTGAAACCTATTATTTCGATCCAGGGCCTCGGCAAAACCTATGCTGGAGGATTTACCGCCCTAAATAATGTCGACCTGGAAATTCAGCGTGGGGAAATCTTTGCCTTGCTTGGCCCCAATGGAGCTGGCAAAACCACCCTGATCAGCATTGTGTGTGGCATCGTCAACGCCAGTCAAGGCAGTATTCGCGTCAACGGGTTTGACATTCAGTCAGACTACCGCAAGGCCCGCAATGAGATCGGTTTGGTGCCGCAGGAAATTTCCACCGATGCCTTTGAAACCGTATGGGCTGCTGTGAAATTCAGTCGTGGCCTGTTCGGAAAATCCCCGAATCCCGCCTATCTGGAAAAGATTCTGCGGCAATTGTCTTTATGGGAAAAAAAGGACAATAAAATTATTACCCTGTCTGGTGGCATGAAGCGCCGCCTGATGATTGCTAAAGCGCTTTCCCATGAGCCGAATGTCTTATTCCTGGATGAACCCACCGCAGGTGTAGACGTAGAGTTGCGCCAGGATATGTGGGAGATGGTACGCGGACTAAAGGATTCAGGCGTCACCATTATCCTGACTACACACTATATCGAGGAGGCCGAGGAGATGGCCGATCGCGTCGGCGTCATCAATCATGGTGAACTGGTATTAGTGGAGGAGAAAAAAACCCTGATGCAGAAAATGGGTGAGAAGGAACTCAGCCTCAACCTGCCCGAGCCATTACAGAGAATTCCCGATGCCCTTGCCGACTTGCCTCTAAGCCTAAGCGGAGATGGCAGCCAACTGGTATACCGTTTCGATGTCAAAAGCGAAGACACTGGCATTGCGGAGTTTTTGCGCCGCCTCAATGCAGCCAGTATCGATTTTCGCGATCTACATACCAGAGAGAGTTCCCTGGAGGAAATCTTTGTCAACCTGGTGCACGGTGCGCGCAGGGAACGAGAGGAACAGCTAAGCAAGGAGACCCAGGAATGAACTGGTACGGAATCGCGGCGATTTACAAGTTTGAAATGGCGCGCACATGGCGTACTCTGATGCAGAGTATCGCCTCGCCGGTACTCTCCACCTCCCTCTATTTTATTGTGTTTGGCGCGGCCATCGGCTCGCGTATGGGGGACATTGACGGTGTTAGCTATGGAGCCTTTATTATCCCTGGCCTGATTATGCTGGCACTGTTAAGCGAGAGTATTTCCAATGCCTCTTTTGGTATTTTCTTTCCGAAGTTCTCAGGCACCATTTACGAAGTGCTATCCGCACCAGTATCGGCTTTCGAGGTTGTAGCCGGCTATGTGGGAGCTGCAGCATCCAAATCAATTATTCTCGGGCTCTTGATCCTGCTCACTGCACGCTTTTTTGTGGACTACGAAATTGTCCACCCCTTCTGGATGATCGTATTCCTGGTGCTGACTGCGGTCACTTTCAGCCTGTTTGGTTTTATCATCGGTATCTGGGCGGATGATTTCCAGAAACTGCAAATTATTCCGCTAATGATTATTACCCCCCTGACTTTTCTGGGTGGAGCTTTTTACTCCATTAGTATGCTGCCGGAAATCTGGCAGAAAATTACCCTGTTTAACCCGGTGGTCTACCTGATCAGCAGTTTCCGCTGGGCGTTTTATGGGGTTGCCGATGTAAACCTGGGCCTCAGCGTGGGAATGATCCTTCTTTTTCTTCTCCTTTGCCTGACAACTATCTGGTGGATTTTCCGCACCGGCTACCGGATTAAAACCTGATCAGTGAGATTTTAGGGATGGGGGAAATTCACGAGGGTGGCTGTGCCTGTGACGCCGTGCATTTTCGCGCCGCTGGCACTCCTCACCGAGTGAGCCTCTGTTCCTGTAGCTGGTGCCGAAAACGTACCGGCAGTCTAATCGGCGTGTCGGTGTATTTTGACAAGGCCAACGTAGAGTTCATCCGAGGCAAGTTGAAAAGTCACCAGTTAATATCCGATGCGAATCGCTGGATAGAGTGCCAGTTCTGCATCAGCTGTGGCAGTGCCGTTACCTGGACCCTGGAATTTCTGCCTAGGTATCGCGGTATTGCCGGAGGCGCCTTCGACGACCCGGCATTTATTCAGCCAGAACGCTACGTCTACTACCAAAATAAACCGGACTGGCTGGAAATAAATAGAAATATCAGCCGCTGCCCGATGATGGCGGGCCGCACCGACCAATATTAGAAATCAACGGTAACCGCGCATAAACAGTGCCACCGCCTTGCGCACCCGCTCGCGTCGCTCCTCCTCTGCCTGCACCTCACAGCAGCCGATCAATACACGCATATGCCGGCAACCCAGCAATATACCCATAAAGTCCTCAGCAGCCTCGGCCGGGTCCTCCACCCTCAACTTACCCATCTCGGTAGCACGGCGCAGCAACTGCTCAATATCCTTCAGAATTCGCTGAGGACCCGCATCGAAAAACAGCTGTGCCAGTTTTGATTCCTGCGCGGCCAGTGCGCACAAAAGCCGTAACAAGCGAATGCTATCTTCGCTGTCCACCATGCTCAGGAAGGCTTGGCCAATGCGCTCCAGTACTTCTGCCACCGAATCCCCCTCCTCCAGGTCGAAAATAGGCAGGGGCATCATCATCTCGCAGCGGGAAGTGATCGCAGCACTGAACAGCGTCTCTTTATCAGAGAAGTGGCTGTACACCGTCAGTTTCGATACACCCGCAGCAGAGGCCACCGCATCCACACTGGTTGCGGCAAAACCTTTGGTCAGAAACAGCTCCTTGGCTGCATCGAGAATTGCCTGGCGTTTGGCCAGATCCTTGGGACGCCCGCGCTGGGCAGCCGCCTGAGACTGTTCAGACATAGCACTCCATATACTGGACTCACCAGTTTAATAAATTTACTATACTCGCCAGTATAACATTACCGGCCGCCCGGCCATGACTCGTCCACTTCTGGACTTACCTTGTCGCCTCGCCGCCGAGGAAGGGAGCCCCTATGTACCGACCGCTACTCTTCACCGCGCTGTCGTTCAGCCTGCTGTTGTCCGCCTGCGCGCCATCGGAGCCCACCGAACAGCAAGAAAAACCCCGCCCAGCAGTAATGGTCCAACCCCAGGTGGCCAGCGCACAGATGGATGTATATCCCGGCGAGGTACGCGCCCGCTTCGAACCCGCCTTAGCCTTCCGCATCAGTGGCAAATTGCAGCGGCGCCTGGTTAATGTGGGCGACCGCGTTGAGCAGGGGCAGGCATTGGCCGAACTGGATACCGAGGACCTGCTCCTGCAGCTGGATTCTGCGCGCGCACACCTCACCTCTGCCGAAGCCGACCAGCGCTTGGCGAGCAGCGAGTTAGAGCGTCACCGTAAACTATTGGAACGCCAGCTGGTCAGCCACTCACAGTTCGATGCGGTGGAAACCCGCTTCGAAGCCAGCGATGCGCGTCTGCAACAGGCCAGGGCGCAACTGGATGTAGCGCGCAACCAGGCCACTTACGCAGAACTGAAGGCGCCTGAGAGCGGAGTGATCGCCCGCCGTATGGCTGAAGCAGGCCAGGTTGTCGCCGCTGGCCAGGGGGTTTTCGAGCTGGCCGCCGACGGTGAACGCGAGGTGCGCATCGATTTGCCGGAGCAGGCAATTGGTCATTTCCGCGTCGGCCAGCCACTGACCGTGGAACTTTGGTCGCAACCAGGTAAATCCTTTCCCGCCCTGGTGCGTGAGCTATCCCCCGCCGCAGATCCAGTATCCCGCACCTTTGAAGCACGCGTGGCTTTTACCGATAAAACCACCGGCATTGAAATAGGCCAGAGCGCCAGGGTCTTCGTTCCCAAAGCAGCAGCTACCGATGTTTTACAGGTCCCCATGTCAGCAGTGAGCGCCGATGAAGGCAAAGCCTTCGTATGGGTACTGAACCGCGAGCAGCAAATCCTGCATAAAACCGAAATCACTGTGGGGCCCTATGGCCAGGAGTTTGTACCAGTTTTCTCCGGCCTGCGCGTCGATGATTGGGTCGTTGCCGCCGGCACTCACCTTCTACTGGAAGGACAACAGGTTCGCCCAGTGGATCGCATGAACCGCCCAATCGAACCAGACCGGGCCCTCGCGCGCCAGGACTGAGTGGCGGCCGCACTCAGAAAAGAATCTGACCGGGCGCGCAGTAAAAGGCGCTGCTACGAATTTGCCGAAATACGGCTTGCTCGATAGGGCCGTACTTCAACACAGAGAAATTGCCATGGGTTTTAACCTTTCCGAATGGGCACTGAAAAATCGCCCGCTGGTACTCTACGCCATGATCGTACTGGGGCTGCTTGGCGCGGCCTCTTACACGCAACTTGGGCAAAGTGAAGACCCGCCCTTCACCTTCAAGGTAATGGTGATCAATACCCTTTGGCCCGGCGCCAGTGCCGAAGAGGTATCCCGCCAAATTACCGAGCGGGTAGAGAAAAAACTACTGGAGACTGGCGACTACCAACGCATCTCCTCTTTCTCCCGCCCCGGCCAATCCCAGGTGCTGTTTGTCGCCCGCGACGATATGCATTCGCGGGATATTCCTGATCTCTGGTACCAGGTACGCAAAAAGGTCAGTGATATCCGCCACACCCTGCCACCGGATATCCAGGGCCCATTTTTTAACGACGAATTCGGCACCACTTTCGGCAATATCTACGCACTGACCGGCAGCGGCTTCGATTACGCCCTGATGAAAGACTATGCCGAGCGCCTGCAGTTGGCACTGCAGCGGGTCAAGAATGTGGGCAAGGTGGAATTACTGGGTCTGCAGGACGAAAAAATCTGGGTGGAAATTTCCAACACCAAGCTCGCCTCCCTGGGTATTCCCCTCACCGCAGTGCAAAGCGCACTGCAATCGCAAAACCAGGTCGCTGATGCCGGCTTTGTAGATACAGTGAGCGACCGTGTGCGTATTCGCGTGAGCGGCCAGTTTCACTCGGTCGATGAAATTCGCCGCTTCCCCATCACCGCCGGTGGGCGCACCCAGAGGCTGGGTGATATTGCCGAAGTACACCGCGGTTTCAGCGATCCTGCACAACCGCGCATGCGCTTTATGGGCGAAGACGCCATCGGCTTGGCCGTATCCATGAAAGAAGGCGGTGATATCCTCAAGCTGGGCAAACAGTTGGACACTACTTTTGCCGAGCTGCAGGAAGACCTGCCGATCGGCATGCAATTGCGTAAGGTGTCCGACCAGCCTGCGGCTGTAAAACGCGGTGTGGGTGAGTTCCTGCAGGTATTGGCAGAGGCGCTGGGCATCGTCCTATTAGTGAGCTTCTTCTCCCTCGGTACCCGCCCCGGCTTGATAGTAGCGCTATCGATACCATTGGTGCTGGCCATGACTTTCGCATTAATGAATTACTTCAATATTGGCCTGCACAAGATTTCCCTGGGCGCCCTGGTACTCGCCCTTGGCCTGATGGTGGACGATGCCATTATCGCCGTGGAAATGATGGCCATCAAAATGGAACAGGGGCTCAGCCGACTAAAAGCGGCCGGCTTCGCCTGGACCAGTACCGCCTTCCCCATGCTCACCGGTACCTTAATCACCGCCGCCGGTTTCCTACCCATCGCCACGGCCGAATCCGGCACTGGGGAATACACCCGCTCGATCTTCCAGGTAGTCACGCTTTCCCTGGTTGTTTCCTGGATTGCCGCAGTAGTATTCGTGCCTTACCTGGGACATTACCTGCTGCCCAATTTAGCTCGCCATGATCACAGCGGTGAGGTTCAGGACCCCTACCAGAAGCCCTTCTATCAGCGCTTCCGCCGCCTGATCACTTGGTGCCTGCGCCACCGCAAAACTGTCATAGTGGCAACCCTGGCGATCTTTATCGGTTCCCTGGCCTTGTTCCGCCTGGTGCCACAACAGTTCTTCCCCTCTTCCGGGCGCTTGGAACTGTTAGTAGATCTCAAGCTGGCCGAAGGTGCCTCACTGAAATCCACCGAGTTCCAGGCCAAGCGGCTGGAAACCCTGCTGGATAAAAACGACCTGGTGGAAAACTATGTGGTGTATGTGGGCACCGGTTCGCCGCGTTTCTACCTGCCACTGAACCAGCAACTTCCTGCAGCCAGCTTTGCCCAGTTTGTAGTGATGACCCGCAGTGTTGAGGAGCGCGAGCAGGTTCGCAGCTGGCTGATCGAAACCATGGCGGAGGAATTCCCCACCCTGCGCAGCCGGGTATCCCGCCTGGAAAATGGACCACCGGTTGGCTATCCGGTGCAGTTTCGTATCTCCGGTGAACATATTGGTGAAGTGCGCAGCCTGGCCCGCCAGGTTGCCGAGCGTGTGCGGGAAAATTCCAAGGTTACCAACGTACATCTGGACTGGGAGGAGCCCAGTAAAACCGTCAATCTGAATATCGATCAGGACCGCGCACGCACCATGGGTGTGAACAGCGCCTCGCTTTCCCGTGCCCTGCAAAGCTCACTCACCGGTATTACCGTTAGCCAATACCGCGAAGACAACGAGCTGATTGACGTACGAGTGCGCGGCGATGAGCAAGAACGCTACGCTCTCAGCCAACTGGGCAATCTGGCGGTGCAAACCGACAGCGGCCGCAGTGTCCCCCTCAACCAGATTGCCACCCTGGAGTACGGCTTCGAGGAAGGGATTATCTGGCACCGCGATCGCCTGCCCACGGTCACAGTGCGCGCAGACATTTATGGTGAAGAACTGCCCGCTAATGTTGTAAATGAAGTATGGCCGCGCCTGCAGAATATTCGTGAGCAATTGCCACCGGGCTACCTGCTGGAAATTGGTGGCAGTGTGGAGGAATCCGAGCGCGGACAAAAATCAGTGAATGCCGGTATGCCGCTGTTTGTGTTGGTGGTATTTACCCTGCTGATGCTGCAGCTGCGCAGCATGTCCCTGTCTACGATGGTCTTCCTCACCGCGCCTTTGGGACTGATCGGGGTTACCTTGTTCCTGCTGCTGTTCGGCAAACCCTTCGGTTTTGTCGCCATGCTAGGCACCATTGCCCTGGCCGGTATGATTATGCGCAACTCCGTCATTCTGGTGGATCAGATACAGCAGGATATCAGCCAGGGCTTGAGTGCCTGGGAGGCAATTATTGAGTCCACTGTGCGGCGTTTCCGCCCAATCGTTTTAACCGCCCTGACTGCGGTATTAGCGATGATCCCACTGTCGCGCAGTGACTTCTTCGGCCCCATGGCTGTTGCCATTATGGGGGGATTGATCGTAGCTACCGCCTTGACCCTGATCTTCCTGCCAGCCCTGTATGCCGCCTGGTTCCGGGTGCGAGAGGAGAAAACAGAGACTGAGGTAGAAATTCCAACGGAGTTAAATGGTGCTGAGCCGCAGGTATCCTGATAATCGCTGACACCCTAATAAAAAGACTCAAGTAAAAACCAAAAGAAAAAAGGCCCGGATATTTACATCCAGGCCTTTTTCATTCAGCAGCTTTTAATCGCCACCATCAACATACGATTAAGACTTCTTGGATTTTGCAGCCAGAGAGTCATACACAATACCGGTCCAAATATCCGGGGTCATAAAACCCTGTCCATACTGATCATCGAAATCCTTGGTGGGCTTGGCAGCAATGACTTGATCACGACTTTGACCACTATCGACCAATTTCTGAATGCGATCCCTCAGGGTCTCCAGCATATCCCGTTGCACTTTTAACTCCGCAGGATTACTCAGAGGACCATGTCCGGGAATGATTTTTGTGTTTTTACCAGAAAGCGCCAATGCGGTGTCCATAGCTTCAATCATGCCATTCACCGAACCACCAGAAGAAAGATCGATAAATGGATAAGTGCCATTGAAATAGATATCGCCCATATGAATCACATCGGCTTTGGCGAAATGCACAATAGAATCACCATCGGTATGGGCTGGGCCGACATGCTGTACCTTAACCTCATCACCATTCCAGTGAAAAGTGGTGGCATCGGTAAAGGTGATTACCGGTAGTGCTGCTGGCGGTGAGGGCTCAACCTTACGCTTAAAAGCCTCTATAAACTGTTCGGTACTCACACGTTTGCGCACATTCTCATGGGCAACGATCAGGGCACCACTTTTACCCAGGTTTTCATTGCCGCCGGTATGATCGCCGTGCCAATGGGTATTGATCACAAAGCGCAGCGGCTGATCTGCCAAACCCGCCACCGCTTTCTGTATTTTTGCAGTGAGTGGTGCATATTGGTCATCCACCATAAAGGTGCCGTCCTCTCCGACCAGTACTGCGATATTGCCACCAGCCCCCTGGAGCATATATACATTACCTGCCACCGGCTCACTGCTAATTTCGATCTTGGCAAATCGGTCTTCGGCCAATAGCGGGGTGCTGATTAGAGACGCTAACAGCACCGCAATAGCTGCAATCTGCTTCATGAATATTTCTCTGTTTTTATTGTCATATTGCTACAGTGATATTACTCAATTCAGGACGCCTGCTCTAGCTGCTTAGGCTCGCCCTTTGCTTCCTGACCGGACACCATGGCCATTAATATATCAGGGCGGTCGGTAACAATACCATCCACGCCCAGGTCGATGTAGCGTTGTAGATCGGCCCGCCCGTTTGCTGTCCACACAGAAACATGCAGGTTGAGTTTGTGTGCCGCACGCATAGTACCCGCAGTTACCACATCCAATCCAAAGTGGAACATTGGCAACTGCATTGTCTGATAGTGAGGGGCCAGCAGGCCTTCCGCTCGAATCAATTGAGCAAAATACAATAGTGCCGCTTCCCAGGTCACTGCGCCTGTAGCAACATCCGGACTGAGACGCCTGAACGCACGAACAACTCCATGATGAAAGGAAGAAACAATCACCTGCCCATGCTTTTCCTTCGTCTGTAATACCTCGCTCAAAACCTCTGCGGCAGCGTATTTAGCGCTTTTTAACTCCAGAATCAGAGGAGTATCACCCACTTCCTCCAATGCCTCTTCAATAGTAATAATTGTCAGAGGATTCTCACGATAGGGATAGTTCTCTCCATCGGGGCTCCAATGATAAGCAATATTTAACTCGCGCAACTGGGCAAGGGTCATATCCTCAACAGAACCACTGCCATCTGAAGAGTCTTTCAACTCAGGATCATGTAATAAAACCAGATGGCCATCGGCGGTAAGCCAGAGGTCCACTTCGATACCATCGACACCCAGCTCCACCATTTTTTGTAAATACAACGAGGTATTACCGGGATACAGACCGTTGCTGCAATCATTACCATGGGAAATCACCATAGGGTTACGTGTATGTGTAAGCCGCAATGCCGATTTTTTCGCAGGTCTTGATCTGGCGTAAATCAACAGCACGATCAACAGACCAGCAAAGATCAACAACATAGACATGAATCAATACCATTTATACGCGACAAAGAAACAGTTGCCCTGGCATACCAAACACCGCTTGCAGACACAGTCAATACACAAAATCCTATAAAAGTCCTTATACCACGTAGAATTTCAACCATTGACAGCTGGCTCGGCCATTAGCTCTTCTCCAGCTCTCTCATTATTTTCCGTAGTATTCTCTCTCCCGCCACTGCCCTTATTAGCTCTCTCTTTCCAGTAGTGAAGCAATACATCCTGTAACCACAAAGGAAAAAAGATCACCAAATCATAAAAACGATTTAACAGTATGCCAGTATGCATTACTGAAGTGGCCAAAAGGCGCAGCCCACCACAAAGCAGACGTAAACTGAGCACCAGGCAGGTGCCTATTACAGTACGCGCAGAGGAGATAAATTGCTCCAATGGAATTGCAGTAAAAGCCAGAATTAAAGGAAGGATAAAACCAAGCCCCATCTGCGTCAGAGAAACAGGCCAATAAGTCCCCATTCCCGCCATCATCGGCAAAGCCTCACCTGCACTGGCAGCCAGCAGCTGGTCATACTGTAAAAGTAATTCACGCGTAAATGCCAAGCAGGCCTCTACCATAGAAAAAAGTAGCAACAGTGCCAAAGCAGCCCAGTTCAAACGACGCCGGATATTATCTGACAAGGTATTGATCGCCGGAAACATCCGTGTGATTTGCAAGCATTCCATCACCATGATTCCAAGGCTCACCTGTAAAAAGATAAGTACGTAGGCGACAATATCTGTAACAACAAAACTACCGAGAAAACTATTACCACCCAATATTTCTGCTACCGGGCGCGCGATTAACTGAAAATTAACAGAAATACCAGCCACCGCCACCATTAAAGCCATGGAAGCAATTAAAAATCGGCCCATGGAAGAGGCTGACAGAAAGCGCACACTACGATCACTTTCCTGCAATATTTCCTCATAGCGCTCCATATGTAAGTCCAGGGCTTTAGCACGCCGAATGACCGACTCTACATTTTTATTGATTCTCCCCAGTGTAATTAGCATTGCACGCCAACTGGGCATCATTCGTTTCAGTAACTGATGTCGCTCACGAGTAGATTCCCGATAAGACTCCAGAGCCTTGGATTCCGCCTTTCGCATGGAGTGATTAATCGTTTCCAGCACGTCTGCCACAACAGAATCATCCTGGGCGGGAATTTCTGATACGGAGCGAATAGCGCGAGCCCAGTTGGAGGGTTCAGGAGGCACTTCAGCACTGCGTACATAGTCTTCATCGATAGATGTCAGCTGCTCGCACAAACGACGGTGAAGTGTTGGATATTGCGCCAACTCTCTCTTCATTGCCCCTTCTATACGCTCAAATTCCCTTTCGATATGACGCTCTGCCGTCGCCCTGCCAGCTGCCAGCAAAACTTCTCGATTGCGCTCAAGGAGAGTCTGCTCTGCGGTGCCCAATGCACCAGCCGCAAGGCGCAGGGAACGATAACTAAAGCGCGCCAGAGCATATATAGCCCTATGTACCGGCCTCCTGGCAAGGAACATTGCGAAAAGGCCGAATAGGAGCCAAAGCCACAGCGGCAAACTATTGATTAATGGACTCACGATGTTAGCTCCCTAGCGACAATTCAATTGCCCATCCTATCAGCTAGCAGTCACACAATCGCCCAAAATGTCACAGTTTATATTGCTATAAGACGACATCACCCTATCAGAGATAAATCCAGACAAAATGGTACCAGGGTATCTATTTCAACAAGATAAACCGGCATCGAAATAGCATTTGCAGCATTAATGTATTGAATTACCCAATAGTGTTTATTCGCACGCCACACCTTCTCAAATTACAATGCCGACAAATTCTCGGGAAAGAGTCCTCCTCAAATATTCACTAACCAGGCAGTATTCCCAGATAAAAAATGACTCAGGAAATTCTCCAAATATTAAGCACCAATAAAGCGAAGCATTCAGAATAAAAAGAGGTAGGACTGAGAAGCTAAAGACGCAAATGACACAGCAAAAAATCACGACCAGGGAGAAGTGTTTTTGGGAAAATGACACTCAGGGATACATGAGAACAATTTTCACAGATAGTTCCACCAATAAAAAATAACTGCGACATTTTCTTAATGTGGTTTTTTTATAACTGAAAATAAGGCATCTATTTTTCCAAGCCGTCCCACCCCACGTCTACACTCCAAACTAAATTCTCACTGGGTGAGTCATTTTCCCTAAGTACAAAAAGGGAATATGCGTAAGCAGGGATGCCTTCAAAAGAGGCATCAAAAGCCAATCAGGAAACTTATGTAACAGGAGTTGATAGAGGATCTCAAACTCAAATTTGGGAAAGATCTATCTGTATCAAGGAGAGGTACGAGGTATATGCCGGTTCTTTTTTTCAGCAATTCCGGCCTTCAGGGCGATCTTTTATTTTCACTTTTTTCTCAGTCTATTCCGCTCCCATGGGAAAAGGCGAGCATAGGAAAACAGCGCCATTGCCTGCAGCACTATGAGGCAATAATTGTTGACTGTTGGCAAATAGGTATTGCCGCCACATCCAAAGAATTTCTTTCCGACCTGAAAAAGATCAGTCATCCAAAAGCTATCCTTATTAACTTTCCAGTGGACTTACCTTTACATATCTTGGAAAAACTGCGCCAAAGTGGTTTCTACCTCCTCTGTGACAGTAATACCAGCCAGGAAAATTTAATTCAGAGATTAAGTACTGCTATTCACAGCTGTGAAAGCAGGCAGCATGGCAGTACCCCAAATCCTCTTCCTCTAACACGCAGAGAACAGGAAATTCTAGGACAACTGACTACGGGTGAACCCAACAGTGTGATTGCCACCAAACTTCACTTGAGTGAACACACTGTAAAAAACCACATGTATAACATATTCCGAAAAATCGGCGTAAAGAATCGCCTGCAAGCCAGTAATTGGGCAAAACTCAATCTCCAGGAAGAGAAAATATGAGGCTAAGCCTGCTGATATTTTTTCTCTGTATGTCAATTGCCTATGCTCAGGATGACACAACCGTCCCTCCTGCAGACACCGACTCAGGCAAACTAGAGGATGAAATCAGCGGGTTTAATATTGATCGAACAATAACGCGAACCGGGCATGATTTTGCGCGTTATCTGAGTGAATACAGAAATCTGAACTATCCAGATTCAACTTACAACTTAACAGTTTACGAGCGCCCCTCCGCACGGTGGGGCAACCTGATTTGGGTAACCTATAACGACAAAATAGTTTTTCGGCGCTTTATCACCCCAAGCACCAACAATATACACCGGCTGGCCGATGAGGCAGCACAGTATATTCACCAAGCGGTACTACAAGATCGCGTAAGCAGTGCGTTCACAGATAATTTTGATTTGGGAAAGGATGAATTCTAATGCAAATCAGATATTTGATAGTTCCTGCTGCCCTGCCTGTGATTATGTTCCTGTCCAGCAGTGGCTATGCCACAGAATTAATTTACGAACCAGTAAACCCCAACTTTGGTGGCAACCCATTAAATGGCACCTACCTGCTACAAAATGCGCAAGCACAGGACAGCCATGATGACCCCGACAAGCCAGACAGTCTGTATGAGCAGCCCAGCGCTCTGGATCGTTTTACTGACTCCCTCGAAACACGGCTTTTAAACCAGTTGCTTACTGATGTGGGCGATGGCAATAGCGGTGAACTAATAACTGATGACTTTATCGTGCAGATCGTTGACAACGACGGTGTACTGACCGTGTTGATCACTGACCGGAGTACTGGAGATAAAAGCGAAATCGTTGTAAGCGGGCTCAACCCGACTAATTAGCATAGTACCCAACTCCGAAGGAAAACTGGCAATGCGTAATGCAATAAAAAAAGCCATAGTTTTGCCCGCCCTGGCGTTCATATTAACACTAAGCGGCTGCTCCGCATTTAAAAGTCTTGGTGATGCCATTTTTGGCCCAGGTCGTACTGAGGCCATGCTCACACCGCGTATGAACACCTACAGGGATTTACTTAACCTGCCAGAACCAAAGGGTAAAATTCTGGCAGCGGTATACAGTTTTCGGGACCAAACGGGACAATACAAGCCTGCCCCAAACAGCAGCTTCTCTACCGCTGTCACCCAGGGCGGTGCCGCCATGTTGATGGATGTGCTGAATGAATCAGGATGGTTTATTGCGCTTGAACGCGAGGGATTGCAAAACCTACTCACTGAAAGAAAAATTATTCGCGCTGGTCTCAGCAAGCCGGATGCCCCTGCAAACAACAGTGTCCCTCTACCTACCTTAATTGCCGCCAATGTCTTATTGGAAGGGGGAATTGTCGCCTACGACCAGAATATTCAAACTGGTGGCGCAGGAGCCCGCTACTTTGGTATCGGAGCTGATGAGCAATACCGTATTGATCAGGTCTCCGTGAATCTGCGTGCTATCGATATCCGCTCAGGCCGAATATTGCATTCGGTATTGACCTCGAAAACCGTTTACTCAAAAGCAATCAGTGCCGATGTATTTCGCTTTGTAAGATTCCGGCGCCTACTGGAAATGGAAGCCGGAGTGACATACAACGAACCCGCGCAACTTGCTATGCTTTCAGCAATGGAATCTGCGGTAATTCATCTGATCAGTGAGGGAATTATTCACAATTCATGGGCACTGGCGAACCCCGATGATATCAACAACCCCGTACTGCAATATTACCTGAATGACAGCACGGTGATTATGTGATGAATCCACTTGAGACAGGACGAGCTTAAAAGGCTGAAGCAACCATGCCAAGTATTAACAAGCACCACCTCCCCCTGAGCCTTACCGCTGCCCTCTTTCTCTTTTCAGGGGTTTGCAGCGCCACAGACCTGGATTCCAGCAATGAGCTGGCGATCTCCAGTGAACTGAGCGCCGCCAACCTTATTTCTGTTTCCAATCTCACCGTCATTAACCAGGAAGGCGGTGTAAACCATATCAACGTACGACAGTCAGGGCGAACCAACTACACATCTGCTCATCAGGATGGCAATCGAAATAATCTCTCTGTCACCCAGGCTGGCGAAGACAATGTTATTCTATCAAGACAGATAGGAGATCAAAACTTAAGTGGCCTGATCCAGGTAGGCTACGAGAACCTAATTGATATCGAGCAGTACGGCATGGGAAATTCTGCCGGGATTTCCCAATTCGGTACGCAAAACAGTGCCCATGTACAAGAAATTGGCATCTTGCATAAGGTCAATATCTACCAAAGTGGCCATGGATTACACACGTCTGTCACAGTAACAGGCACTGCGACGACCACCTATATCAGCCAATACGATTAAAACTGGTATTTGATCAATTCTCTACTGGCACTATTTTTTATTGGTTTTCTATCACCACCAAGGTCTGTCTCTCATTAAAAATTGCTTTCGGCGCATTTCACCTAAGTTAATAATGATTAATCCTGCACTGATTTCAACTCTGCTATCGATATAGTACATTCAACTCAACAAACCCTGTATATCTGGCCAGTCGCATATTTTGCCGAAATAGAAAGTTCCATAAATTTACCATCTAACGATTCGAACTATTTTCCTAGTTTTTAGAGAGTTACCTCCTATAGCCGTCTCGCAGGATTAGGGCAAAACTCTAAACATATCCGATCACTTGTTGTTTACACCTCTCGGACATTACGTCATGCAGGCATTAGGTTGTTATATAGAGATCATCTTCTCTGGGCCAAACCGGCCCTTCTTTACCAAGGTCCCGAATGTTGTACCTGGGAGTCACTTGAATTTTCAACCTGGCATTAGAGCAGTACCGCCATCTTAATGAAATTTATCTAGCGACAGGGAACGATCAGTCGCTGGTAGCAGTATTCAGTCACGGATCAATAGTGTTTTAAATTCCCCTGCGGGATAAAAACGTATTGCCGTAATTACCCTTACCTGAAAAGGTACGGAAGTAATTCAGCGTAAATTTCGCTGGTTTATATAGCGTCGGAAGAAAAGGAGTATCTCATGAAGACGTTAACCCCTATCGCAGCAGTGGTCGCCATTGCCATAAGCAGTGGCGCACTTGCAGCAAGTAACACCACAATCCAGAATCAGGGAGGCGTTGGCAATATCGCGACTTCCACTCAAGTCGGCCCAGGTGTTGACAATAACCTGGTAATTCAGACTCAAGCTGGCACTGTCAATACATCAACTGCTCTACAAACTCTTGGCAGTGACCTCAATACTATCAACCATCTCCAAACTGGCGCCCTGAACACTGCTACATCCACTCAATCTGGCGGACTCCTGAACACCGCTTCTATTACCCAGGTTGGTAGCGGTAACAGTGGTATAACCACACAAGCCGCCTCGTCATTTGCATCTACAGCACTTATTAACCAGGTCGGTGATTTTAACACTGGCGTGGTTACTCAAACTGCCAGTTCACTGGATCTTGCTTCAATTAATCAAGCTGGCGACTTTAATGTTGCGACTGTTACCCAAACACTCAGCAGCTTAAATACTGCCATTGCCAATCAAGTGGGTGATGTTAACATCGCCACACACATTCAAACAGGTGCACTCCACACATCAACATCCACACAAGTGGGCACCCTCAATGTTGCTACCGTTTTCCAGGCTGGCTTGGGCAGTGATTCTTTCACACTACAGACTGGTTTCGGCAACGTATCCCTTCATGCCCAAACTGGCTTTTTTAACGATGCATTCACCAATCAGCTAGGCACTATCAACATTTCCACCATCACCCAAGCCGGGTTTGGGCACGATGCAATTGTCAATCAGGTTGGCACCGCCAACTTGCATACCATCACTCAATTTGGACTTAACGAAACCGCTGTTGCCACTCAGGTCGGTACTGGTAACGTCGGCATAATAGTGCAGTAGGAATACCGACCAAACCTTTTGAAAATGGATGTCAAATCACTCGTACTAGGAAGTTAGAGGTTTTACCATGAAGAAGTTAGCCCCAATCGCCGCAGCAATTGCCCTCACCGCAACTGCCGGTGCTTTCGCAGCGAACAACACAGCTGTTCAAAGCCAGTTTGGAGTTGGAAACCTGGCCACTGCAACTCAGGTTGGCCCAGGGGTAGATAACAATACCATTACCCAGACCCAGGTTGGCCTGCTTAATCTATCCACTGCATTACAATCTGCGGGAAATAGTTTGAGCACCATCAATCATACCCAGGCTGGTGCCTTTAATGCGGCCACCTCCTTCCAAATTGGTTCCACACTAACTACTGCAAATATTACCCAAGTAGGTGCTGCAAACGTTGGTACAACCACACAGACGGCCCCTTCCATCGGCAGTGTGGCAAATATCAACCAAAATGGATTTGTAAACTTTGCCAGCACTTTGCAAACTATCAGCTTCTTTGATGTTGCCACCGTAACTCAAAACGGTCTGCTCAACCTGGCTCTGGTAGTACAACCACTGGGTGCCTTCAATACTGCTGCAGTTACTCAAACCGGTGTCCTGAACAGCGCATTCCATTCCCAGGTTGGTGCCTTTAACACCACTACCTCAAACCAGCTCGGCGCATTAAACAGCGCTACAGCTATCCAAACCGGTTTCTTCAATGATTCTGGCATCCTGCAAGCTGGTGCCCTGAATTTTGCTCTACATACTCAATTGGGCGCATTCAATGACGCACAGTCAAACCAAGTGGGCCTCTTGAATATTGCCACCAAAACTCAGATAGGTTTGGGCCATGATGCAGTAACAACTCAAGTGGGACTGCTCAATAGCCACTTCACCACTCAGATCGGATTTAACGAAACTGCATTCGCCACCCAGGTTGGCATTGGTAATGTCGGTGTAATTACACAGTAGTTCCTTAGAGAGAGAGAAGCTTGTGGCGGTCATTAAATGACCGCCTTTTTTTAAACCCTGATTTCACTTTGCTTTTATAACCTCGAGGTACGATTACTTTTTTCTCAACGAAATTTGCGAAGCTAAAAGCTCCTGGAAATAGTAGAGGAGGCTGAAAAACCTTAATATCTAATCCCATGGTGTCACAGATTTATTTACTGTATGGCATAAGTATCGTTAACTTATAAAAAAGCCCACTTTATTCCCAGGTTTTCAAGACTTCTGTCCTATAGCCGTAGAACCGCTCCTCATCAAAACTCTACTCAGCATCAAGATGCTGTTCATGAGGTATCGCAAGGTTGATTTCCTGAATGTCAAAAATTGAAGTTCTGTCTTCAAATATTGATTGCAAAACTGCCACCTGGAAATACCCAGAATTTTTTTACAGTGTGAAAGTACTTTGCAGTACCGGATGATGCTGTTTTATCAATTTTTCCGCATTAAAAAGCTTCTCAAGCTGATCAAGATATCTCTCTAGGAGTACCGATGAACAAGTACACACCCTTAGCGGCAAGTATTTTTCTTGCAATCGCCAGTACCGGAGCCGTCGCTGCAAACAACACTGCCGTACTTTTCCAGAATGGGGCAGGAAACTCAGCTACTGCCGATCAAAGTGATCCAACCGTTAGCAATAACTTTATTTTCCAGACCCAAGTGGGAAATAACAATACAGTTTATGCAGAGCAAACAAACGGCAATGGCTTAGGGGTGATTACACAAACCCAAACCGGGGATAATAATAACGCCGAATCTTACCAGGAAGGTAATACACTGGGCACCACGGCCACCATTACCCAGATTCTGAATAATCACAATGCGGTAACCGATCAGGATTTCAATACTGGCGGTGCCGCGGTTATTATCCAGTCTGGAGATATGCAGACAGCCCAGATTGATCAAGTTTCTAACGCACTAACTGTTGGCGTAGCAACACAGAGTGGCTTTAATAATAATGCTTTTGTATTCCAAATCATGAACCTGGCTGACGTGGCTACTGTTGTGCAAGATGGCACCACAAACCAAGCCAATGTTTTCCAGGTAATGGGTACCGGAGATGCGGCTACTGTCGCCCAATTTGGAGTAACCAATATTGCCACAGTTGCTCAAACATCGGGCACCGGTAACGTGGCCACTGCTACCCAGATTGGCACAATTAACGTTGCCAATATCACACAAACTGGTGGCTTTGCGAATACTGCCACTCTCACACAAAATGGCACCAACAGTGGCACTCTATTACAGAGTAACAGTAGCTTAAGCTCTATTAGTGCAATCCAATCTGGCACATCCAATGGTGTAGTACACAACCAGGTATTAGCAACAAACGCTACATCACTATCAACCCAGGTTGGCACCTTCAACCAGTTTAATATCACTCAACAGGGAGGTGACAACTACAGTGAGCTTTGGCAAGTTGGTGATAACCAAGTTGCTATACACAGTCAAACTGGTGACGATAACTGGGCACTAACCGAGCAATTTAGTAGCTTTAACTTTGCAACAGTCATTCAGCCTGGCAGCTCAAACGACTCCTTCATTTTGCAAGGTGTAGGAACAGGAAATGTCACAAATGTATCGCAGATTGGTAGCTTCAATAGCTCTATTGCAACTCAGGTCGGCAATGCAAATATGATCTCTGTTACCCAGCTAAGTGATGGTAATGTTTCCATAGAAAACCAAATTGGGGATGGCAATATGGCCGTTGTTGTTCAGTAGTTCAAACTTGGGAAGGCCGACCTGACAACAGGTTAGCTTTCCCAGCACTTCAATTCCGATCTCTGGAAACACTAGACACTTGAATCTTTACTACCCCTCCACGCCACAAAATTAGATTCTTTTATGTATTACGGTTTCATAGCTGCATCTTCCAAGTAATATTGAAATCCAGCATCTCTGGATATGTAGATGCACAATCAAAGGTAAATACCATACCAACAACTACCATCAACTGGTTTAAGTATAAGAAAAAAGCATCAGCTGGCACTATTAAAATCCAATACATCACCCAAGCAAACTAAACGACAATACGATAATTCGCATTTAATTAGGTGCCAAGAAAAATAGATTTAGAAATACACATCAATTGAAAAGACATATCTGCCAAAGCATTTTTTTTACGCTCACTTCAGCTAAAGTTTCCTGTAAGGAAATTTTGTAGGCCCTGGCGATGGCTTCACTTGGAAGAGGCCATCCTCGTGTAAATGGATATGAATGGACTCGAGTACACGGTAATACGCAGGAGTACACAGTGAGGAAGGTTACCGTTCTGCCCCTGGCAATTTTGTTGTCAGCCAGTGGTATCGTAAGCGCTTCAGATAACACCTCAACAATTGAACAGAGTGGCAATAACAATTCCGCCACGGCCGACCAGACGGACATAGGCGCTATCGACAACCATATTGAAGTTAATCAAAGTGGCAACCATCATAGCACTGAAGCCATACAGACCAATGAGGCTGACAGCACCATTTACCAAATTCAGGAAGGTACCCTGAATGACATGTACAGCCTGCAGATGGGTGGCATCGGAAACAATGTACTGATCTATCAATCAGGAATGGACAATCGAGCCAGTACTTACCAGATTTCGGCACAAAATAATGAGGCTATGATTCGCCAGAATGGAATGGGCAATGAGGCGGAAATCCACCAGCACCTTGGTAGTGATAATGTTTCAGTTATTGAGCAAATTGGCGATATTCATGGCGCTCTGATTGGCCAATATGCAAGCTTTAACTCCGAGGCTTATATACTGCAGGAAGGTTCCTATCACGAAGCCTTAATCAGCCAGGAAGGCAGTGGTCACTACGCCAATATTCATCAAGCGGGTATGTCCCACACTGCTGAAATTGAACAGGCTGATATGTATAACGAAGCTGATATAGTTCAAAATGGTGAAAGCAACCTGACTACGATTGTCCAGGTTTCCTGGTACAACAGCGCTTATGTTAATCAGGATGGATTTATGAACCATGCCACTATTATGCAGTCAGGTGGTGGCGGACTTGGTGGCGGACATATGGTGATAGTGAACCAGTCCGGTGGATTGAATAACGCAACGGTGATCCAGTCTGGGTTTTCTGAGTCAGCAAATATTACCCAGGTGGGCACAGGTAATACCGCCATAGTGCATCAGTAATCCAGATATTTCATGCTGAGGAGATTAATTAGCTCCTCAGCCATTCTTATTTTTTGGAGTTAATTTCCGGGCAATAATTTAATTTCCCTTACCATTTAACTCCCAGCTATTTTTTTGGGGAGCTACCCCCATATAGCCACACTTAATTTCCATTATCCCAGACCTACTAAACCGTAGAATAACTGCAAACGTCATCGAAATTGGATACAAGTAATCACAAGCAGGTCACATAGTAAAAATTTTTTATCCGAAAACTAAATCATCCTTGCCATTCACTCAGTAAACTTTAATTTTTCGATAGCTATCTGTCGCACTTTGACTCCATTACGCCTCCCCTTATCTGCGCAGATTTTAGGTAGCCATATTGAATCACCTGACAGCGTCGCCAAAATCACTATTTTTCCTCTCTCTATTTCTACAAATAAAACTTTATTCCTAGAGAATTAGAACTTCTCTCCTATAGCCGCATCTCACTGCAGCTACAAGACTGAAGAGGACGGAACGAACATTTGGACTCCTAAGCAGTATCAAGGATGCCAATTATCATGTATTTGTTTTCCCCTCACCTCGATTTTCCATCGATACGCTATTTCATGCGGCCACCTCCTATTGCTGGCCGTATTCCCGATTTACAGTTGCGCTGACTCTGCCGGGCTAGTGCTTTCGCTGTAAAAACCTCGGCACAGGATGACGTGCCATCCCTATCAGCACTTGAACGCTGACCCCAATCGTGATGCTCATTTTTATGTAGTAATGGAGACACTCATGAAATCTTTGACCCCTATCGCTGCCGCAATTACTCTCGCTATCAGCGGTACCGCTTTTGCGGCAGATAATGTTACCGAGCAACTGCAATATGGAAACGGTAACACGGTAAATTCTTTTCAGGTTGGCGCTGGAAGCCATGACAATTACGTAAAACAAGTACAATATGGTGATCACAATGCCGCTGTCGCTTCACAAGGCGAAGAGCATGACAGCGAAGCCATACAATACCAATATGGTGACGGTAACTTCTCCAACATAACCCAAATTTTTGGGCACGATAACCATGCCACTTCCAAGCAGGTAGGGGACCACAATACTTCAGTAACCCTGCAGGTTAACGAGCACCATAGTAAGTCTTACCATTACCAGGAAGGTAACGGTAATGACGCTAAAACGCTTCAAACTTTTGGTGGGTACAATGTTGCCAAAATTAAGCAGAGTGGCGACTATGGCAAGGCATCCATAACCCAGCTGGGTAGCTACAATGGCGAGGTAATTATCAAACAAAAAGGCGACCATGCTGACACCGATGTTATACAAACCGGCGAAGGGAACTACGTCCATATCTATCAGGGTCATGGTGGTATGAACGATGCCGACGTACACCAGAGCGGTAATCACAACGATGCTCATGTTAAGCAAAAAGGCTGGATGAACGACGCACATATCAACCAGCCGGGTGATTATAACTACGCAAGCATCAAGCAGCGTGGCTATAAAAATGATGCCGAAATTGATCAACATGGCGATCATAATGATGCCAAAACTCGTCAAAAAGGCTGGAGGAATGACGCGGACGTCGATCAATACGCTGATAAAAGCTATGCAAATATAGAGCAGTACGGATATAAAAATGATGCCGATATTCGCCAAGCTTATGGGGAGCATAACGATGCCTCCATTGATCAGAAAGGCTTCTACAACGAGGCGGATATCTCCCAGGCCGGTTACTATAACTACGCCAATGCCAAGCAGATTGGATATGGCAACGACGTCTATCTAGGCCAGATCGGTAGTAAGCATAAGGCGTTAGCAGTCCAGGTCGGCGGATACAATGAAAGCTTGGTCGGCCAGCTTGGCCACTGTGAAACTGCACTGGTTCTTCAGGTAGGCCATGCAAACAAGAGCGTTGTTTTACAATAGGAAACTATCAGAAAGAAAAAGGGCGGCCTATGGCCGCCCTTTTTTGTGGTGAGGGACCTTATTACAGGTGCTCTACCGTATCAATCTCATACTCCACTGCGCCAGAGGGAGTATGCACCACAACCACGTCTCCCACTTCCTTGCCAATCAGGGCACGGGCAATCGGTGAATTTACTGAGATTTTGTGTTTCTTCACATCAGCCTCATCGTCACCAACAATCTTGTAGGTTACTTCCTGATCATTATCCAGGTGAATAATCGTTACTGTAGTACCGAAAATTACCTTGTCGCTGGGCTCAATCGACTTTACATCGATCACTTGTGCATGGGAGAGCTTGGCTTCAATTTCCTGGATACGCCCTTCAACAAAGCCCTGCTTCTCCCTCGCCGCGTGGTACTCGGCATTTTCCTTCAAATCACCGTGTTCTCGCGCCTCGGCAATAGCCTGTACAACAGCGGGGCGTTCGACTTTTTTCAGATTATCCAATTCTGAACGCAGCGCATCTGCGCCTTCAACGGTCATTGGTACCCGGTTCAATGTGGGACCTCCATTATAGTTACTACGAAACCGGGCCCTGTGTTACCACAAGGCCCGGTCGGAACTTACGAATTGTTGTGAATGCTTAGGACAGCTTTACCACACGCTGGTGCAAATCCTGCAGGCGGCGAACCTGCAACGGCTGCTCCTGGCGCATGGCCATCGCCATGGCCTGAGCGGCCGCCAGGGTGGTGGTGTAACACACCTGATGGTTCTCGGCACTGCGACGGATATCCGCAGAGTCGCGAATCGCCTGGCGACCTTCGGTGGTGTTTACCACCAGTGCAATCTCGTCGTTTTTAATCATATCGACGATATGCGGGCGACCTTCACTCATCTTGTTGACGGTTGTAACGGGAATATCGTTTTCTTGCAAGACCTTGGCGGTGCCACGGCTGGCAATCACCTCGAAGCCCAGCTCCACCAGATCGCGGGCAACGCCCACTGCATCGGCCTTGTCGAAGTCACGCACAGAGATAAATACGCGGCCGGACTCCGGCAGGCGATCGCCAGCGGCAACCAGGCCCTTGTCGAAGGCTTCCGCGAAGGTGGCGCCTACGCCCATCACTTCGCCGGTAGACTTCATCTCTGGGCCAAGAATCGGGTCCACTTTGGGGAACTTATTGAAGGGGAATACAGACTCTTTGACGGAGTAGTAGTCCGGAACGATCTCTTCAGTAAAGCCCTGCTCTTTCAGGCTGATACCCGCCTGACAGCGCGCGGCCACTTTCGCCAGTGAAGTGCCGATGCACTTGGAAACGAAAGGCACAGTTCGGGAAGCGCGCGGGTTCACCTCGATCACGTAGATCTCGCCGTCCTGGTAGGCCAGCTGGGTGTTCATCAGGCCAACTACGCCCAGTTCGCGAGCCATGGCTTTCACTTCCTCGCGCATACGGTCCTGCACATCCGACGGCAGGCTGTAAGGTGGCAGGGAGCAGGCGGAATCACCGGAGTGAACGCCACACTGTTCGATGTGCTGCATGATGGCGCCGATTACAACATCCTGGCCATCGGATACCGCATCGATATCCACCTCAATGGCGGCGTTGAGGAAGTGGTCCAGCAGTACCGGCGCTTCGTCGGAAACCTGTACCGCTTCTTTCATGTAAGTGAGCAGCTCGTCTTCTTTGTAGACGATCTCCATGGCGCGGCCGCCCAGTACGTAAGACGGGCGCACAACCAGCGGGTAGCCCACGTCTTTCGCGGCCTGGATGGCTTCGGAGACAGAGCGCACGATAGCGTTCTTTGGCTGTTTGAGGCCGAGACGCATAATCATCTGCTGGAAACGCTCGCGGTCTTCGGCGCGATCGATCTGCTCTGGAGTGGTACCAATAATCGGCACACCTTCGTTGGCCAGGTAGCGCGCCAGGTTCAGCGGAGTCTGACCGCCGAACTGTACGATTACGCCTTCCGGCTTTTCTTTGGCAACGATTTCCAGCACGTCTTCCAGGGTTACCGGCTCGAAGTAGAGGCGGTCGGAAGTGTCGTAGTCAGTGGAAACGGTCTCCGGGTTACAGTTGACCATGATGGTCTCGTAACCGTCTTCGCGCATCGCCAGAGCGGCGTGTACACAGCAGTAGTCGAACTCGATACCCTGACCAATACGGTTGGGGCCACCGCCGAGTACCATAATTTTCTTCTTGTCGGACGGCTCTGCTTCACACTCCTCATCGTAGGTGGAGTACATATAAGCAGTGGAAGTACTGAACTCAGCTGCACAGGTGTCCACACGCTTATAAGACGGGAATACGCCCAACTTGTGGCGGAATTCGCGCACACTCTTTTGGCTCACCCCCAGTAAGTCGGCGAGGCGGCGATCGGAGAAACCCTTACGCTTGAGGAAACGCATATGCTCAGCAGTCAACGCTGAGGTAGGCAGTGACTTGAGCGGCTCTTCAATTTTGATCAGCTCTTCGATCTGCACCAGGAACCAGGGATCGATACCGGACAGATCGTAAACTTCGCCGACGCTCATGCCCATGCGGAAGGCATCGCCCACATACCAGATACGCTCGGCACCGGGTACGGAAAGTTCGCTGCGCAGACGGCTCTCAGCGCCGTCTTTGCCCGGGTCAATCTTGCTTTCCAGACCGAAGCTGCCCACTTCCAGGCCGCGCAGGGCTTTCTGCATGGACTCCTGGAAAGTGCGACCGATCGCCATTACTTCACCCACAGACTTCATCTGGGTGGTCAGGCGCGCATCGGCCTCACCAAATTTCTCAAAAGTGAAACGCGGAATCTTGGTGACAACGTAGTCGATGGACGGCTCGAAGGACGCCGGGGTAGCACCGCCGGTGATATCGTTTTGCAGTTCATCCAGGGTGTAACCCACTGCCAGCTTGGCCGCGACCTTGGCGATCGGGAAGCCGGTGGCCTTGGAGGCCAGTGCGGAGGAGCGGGAAACGCGGGGGTTCATCTCGATCACCACCACGCGGCCAGTCTTCGGGCAGACGCCGAACTGTACGTTGGAGCCGCCGGTCTCAACACCGATCTCGCGCAGTACCGCGATGGAGGCGTTGCGCATCAGCTGGTATTCCTTGTCGGTCAGCGTCTGCGCCGGGGCAACAGTGATGGAATCACCGGTATGTACACCCATCGGATCGAAGTTCTCGATGGAACATACGATGATGCAATTGTCGTTCTTATCGCGAACCACTTCCATCTCGTACTCTTTCCAGCCGAGCAGGGATTCGTCGATCAGCAGTTCATTGGTGGGGGAGAGGTCGAGACCGCGCTTACAGATCTCTTCAAACTCCGGCCAGTTGTAGGCCACACCGCCACCGGAGCCCCCCATGGTGAAGGACGGACGGATAATCACCGGGAAGCCGAACTCTTCCGGTACCTTCTTCGCCTCTTCCATGGAGTGGACGATCTTGGCGCGCGGAGTTTCCAGGCCGATCGCCTTCATCGCCTTGTCGAACAGGTCGCGGTCTTCCGCTTTCTCGATAGCGTCTTTGTCCGCACCAATCAGCTCGACATTGAATTCCTTCAGGACACCGTGCTTGTCCAGGTCCAGTGCGCAGTTCAATGCTGTCTGGCCGCCCATAGTGGGCAGGATGGCGTCGGGGCGTTCCTGCTCGATAATCTTGGCTACGGTGCGCCATTCCACCGGCTCGATGTAGGTGGCATCGGCCATGGCCGGGTCGGTCATGATGGTGGCCGGGTTGGAGTTCACCAGGATCACCCGGTAACCCTCTTCGCGCAGCGCCTTACAGGCCTGGGCACCGGAGTAGTCAAATTCGCACGCCTGGCCGATCACGATGGGGCCTGCGCCGATAATCAGAATGCTTTGGATATCTGTGCGTTTTGGCATCTTTCTTCCGTTCTACTACCGGCTAAGGCCGGCTGCGCTAAATTTCATTCGTGTCTTGTAAGGAGACTCTAAACAACTCCGTGATGCCTCTGGCTTGCAGAGCGGTTCACAATCAAGGCGCGGCTTCGCAGGAATGTCTAGACCTTTCAAGAAGTCGCAACGCGGAGTGTGAATCGCTATGCAAGCCCCGAAGGGCGGGCCTTGAAGGCCACAGCTGCTGCGTTGCAGCTCTTGCAAAGGGCTACGGCCATTCGCGGCGAGCTGCGCCTAACATCTGCAGCCTTCAAGGACCCGCAGAGGTATTACTGCGTTATTCAGAGTCTCCTTATAACCGCCGCAAAAGCGGCGGTTGTTTGCCCTACCCTGGGCGGGCTGCACCCTTAGGCGCGCTCTTTCATCAAATCGATAAAGTGGTCGAACAACGGTGCCACATCGTGAGGGCCCGGGCTCGCTTCCGGGTGGCCCTGGAAGCTGAAGGCCGGCTTGTCCTTCAGGTGAATACCCTGCAAGGTGCCATCGAACAGGGACTTGTGGGTAACTTCCACATTGTCCGGCAGGCTGTCGGCGTCCACTTCGAAACCGTGGTTCTGTGCAGTGATCATCACCTTGGTGCTGTTCAGGTCCTGTACCGGATGGTTGCCGCCATGGTGACCGAACTTCATCTTGGCCGTTTTACCGCCCACCGCCAGGCCCAGCAGCTGGTGGCCCAGGCAGATACCGTAAGTGGGAATGCCCGCGTCGAGGATTTCGCGGATAGCGGTAATCGCGTATTCACAGGGCTCGGGGTCACCGGGGCCATTGGACAGGAATACACCGCTGGGATTCATCGCTAGCACTTCAGAGGCCGGGGTCTCCGCCGGTACTACGGTGATATCGCAGCCGCGATCCACCAGCATGCGCAGGATATTGCGCTTCACACCAAAGTCGTAAGCCACCACTTTGAAGGGCTGTTCCGGCGCGGCCTTGTGGCCTTCGCCCAGCTCCCAGGTGCCTTCATTGAAGGGGTAGGCTTCCTTGGTGCTCACTACCTTGGCCAGGTCCATCCCTTTCAGACCTGCAAATTCCTCGGCCTTGGCCAGGGCTTCTTCGCGGTCGATATTATCACCGGCAACGATGCAACCGCTCTGTGCACCCTTGTCGCGCAGCAGGCGGGTCAGGCGACGGGTGTCGATATCGGCGATACCAACGATATTGCGCTCGCGCAGGTAGTCTTCCAGGGACTGCTCGTTGCGGAAGCTGCTGGCCAGCAGCGGCAGGTCGCGGATTACCAGGCCGGCAGCCCAGATATCAGCGCACTCTTCGTCTTCCTGGTTGGTGCCAGTGTTGCCGATGTGTGGGTAGGTCAGAGTCACAATCTGGCGGGCGTAGGAAGGATCGGTGAGGATCTCCTGATAACCGGTCATGGATGTGTTGAACACGACCTCGCCAACAGAACTGCCGTGGGCACCGATTGCGCGTCCTTCGAAGACACTACCATCAGCGAGCATCAGCAGCGCGGGAGTTGTACTCTGCATAAAGTTGTGGGGCATGAAGGCCTCCGACGTAGGGACAGCTTTAGTCAAGTTGAACTCCAATCTTCAGAACTGCTTCCGGGCGGGGTTTGTGGGCTTTGGAGCACGCGGCTCCTGACTGGCACGCGCATAAAAAAGCGAGATGAAACATCGCAGCTTCATCTCGCTTTAAAAATCTTTTCACGCGCGGCTCTCACAAATTGGCCGATGCTTGCCACCGGCTTTTTAGTGGGCTCGCGCTGCGCGATCAAGCTTCGCGGCACCGGCCCAAATTCGGGCGCAGATTCTACGCGAATTTACCTCTGGACGCTAGTGCAAAAATACGCCAAGCCTGGCGGGGCGCTCTTCTTTACTCTGGTTTCTGCCCCAGGCGGAACAAGCTGTTTCCCATTTTCAGCTCAGCCTTTTCCAGCATGGTCTTGTTCATGCGCAGGGCTACTTCACCACCGCTATCGGCAAACTCAATCATACCGCCAGTTGCAGCAAAGCGCTGGGCATCACTGATAGTGAGAACCGGGAAGTACTCTACAGCCACCAGGGCCTTGAGTAAGCTGGCACGCTCCATGGCACCGAGTACTACGATCTGGCACTTGCGCGCCTGCAGCATCTCTTTCAGGTCAATCTTTTCCAGCTCCACCCGACGACCGTCGATACGCTGGTTCTTAAAACGCTCCGCCAGGGGTTCACCTAAAGAATCGCCTCCCATCAAGCATACCCTGAAAGGCGCGCGCTGATTGGCAAAAGCGTTGACCGGCCACTGCAGGTTGTAAGCGAAGTGCAGAATGTAATCCACCATCACCCTTCTCCCCAAAGGGGTATCGGAAAGGTTCACTGCCGCCTGCACTACTGGCGCAGCAAGTAAGATTAGAAGTAGAGAAAGACAGGAGAGGGTGCGACAGCTGGGAATTTTCACGATCGTTAAAGCCCTGGGGTTGCGCCGTCCGGGGCCATACAATTATCGCCCCAAAACGGTTTTAATCGGCGGAGGCCCACGGTTTGGGACCTACACCGGGGCTCTGGTTGCGCGCCTGCAAAAAGCCCGGCCACCCCTGAAGGTTAGTCTACCGGGCCTGCCAGTGTCGGCGCCATTCCCGCTCCAGCGACAACTACACCACCTGCGGACTGCCTCCACTGCCATCGCCTGTTACCGCCGGGCGCCATTTGAGCGCCTTCTCAATAGACATAATCATGGCGCCAGCCACATCCTTACGCGTGGCACTCTCAATCCCTTCAAGACCAGGAGAGGAGTTCACTTCCAGCAACAACGGCCCCTTACTCGAGCGAATAATATCCACCCCGGCCACCTTGAGCCCCAATACTTTGGCAGCCTTAATCGCCAGGCGCTTCTCCTCCTGGGTGACTTTCACTACCGAAGCAGTCCCACCCTGATGAATATTGGCACGAAACTCCCCAGGTGCCGCCTCCCGCTGAATTGAAGCCACCACGCGACCATCAATGACAAATAAGCGCAGATCCTTACCTTGCGCTTCGCGGATAAACTCCTGCACCAATAAATTCGCCTTCAGGGACTTGAACGCGTTGATCACCGACTCCCCCGCTTTGCGGGTTTCTGCCAGCACCACGCCGCGCCCCTGGGTACCCTCCAGCAGCTTCACAACCAAAGGTGCGCCACCCACCATTTCAATCAGCTCATTGGTATCCACCGGGGAGTTGGCAAAACCGGAGGTAGGAATACTCAGACCGCTCTGCTGTAACAGCTGAAGGGAAAATAGCTTATCCCTAGACTGGCTGATCGCTGCAGAGCCATTCAGGGCAAACACATCCAGGCTTTCAAAATGACGCGTCAGGGCGCAACCATAGAACGTCTGGCTTGGGCGGATACGCGGAATCACGGCATCCAGGTTATTGAGAATTCGCCCGTCCCGATAGTGCACCTCCGGCTCACTCGGGTCGAGCTTCATGTAGCACTGGCGGATATCGAGAAAGCTCATGCGATGCCCCCGCTCGGCACCGGCTTCCATAATGCGTCGGTTACTGTAGAGATCCGGATTGGATGCCAGTACACCGATACGCAGGCCAGTACCCGCAATATGGTGTTCATCCCGGTAGAATTCATCCAACTGGCTTTGGGGAATCTCACCCAGGCAAAAACTCTCTGAGGGGTCCACCAACATACGCCCCAGCATGGCCTCCCGACCAAGCAACATGCGATACCCCATACTGTCGCGATTAGTCAAGGTCAACTCGATATCCCAGACACTGCCCCCCACAGACATGGATGTGCGAATGACCGGGCGCTTCTCGCTTTCACCTGAGGAGCTCCGCACCAGGCGTTTATCCAGCAGGCGAGCCTCGCAACGCACAGAGGGGCGACGCTGGTGCTGCAATGGATGAGCCTCAAAACTTACCCAGGGTTCACCGTCGCGCTTAAAGGTATGGATGTTGTAAGCGTGCAGACAGGAAGTTTTCGCTCCAGAATCCACTCGCGCCTTAATCGCCGGAATGCCAAGTGCAGGAAATCCGCACCACTCCTCACTGCCGACAATCAGCTTCTTTTCCAATAGCAGTTCCTCAAAAGGGATTACAGGGTGGTCGACAGGGTGAAAACCCAACGGCCTTTAATAGCTTCGCCCACAAAAATGGCGGGCAAATGAAAATTACAAAATCATCTCGCGGCACCCCTGCAGGCACCAAAAATATCGGTTCAGGGTGAGATTAGTTCAGCCCCAACACATCGCGCATATCATAGTGTCCAGGTGCGCGCACACTGCCATCACCAGCCAGCCACAAAGCAGCCCGAACCGCGCCACGGGCAAAAGAGAGTCGGCTGCTTGCGCGGTGACTGATCTCAACCCGCTCCCCTTCAGCCAGGAACATCACAGAGTGCTCCCCAACTACGTCACCACCACGCACGGTGGCGAAGCCGATCGTATCGCGCTCACGGGCGCCAGTCTGGCCCTCGCGCCCATAGATCGCCACTTTTTCCAGGTCGCGGCCCAGGGTCTCGGCGACTACCTCTCCCATACTCAACGCAGTGCCCGAGGGCGCATCCACTTTGTGGCGGTGATGCGCTTCAACAATTTCTATGTCCGCATCCTCCCCCATTACCCGCGCAGCGGTCTCCAACAACTTGAAACACAGATTTACACCGGTGGAAAAGTTACTGGCCAGGCATAGAGGCACCTTCTCCGTATTGGCCAGCACCTGTTTTTTCTGCTCCGCATCAAAACCGGTAGTGCCAATGACAATGGGACGCCCATGGGCAGCACAATAGGCAGAGTTATCCACAGTTGCCTGCGGCGCAGTAAAGTCAATCAACACATCGAAGCCAGCCTTTTCCAGGCTATCCACAACGGCGATACCATTACGCCCGAGCCCTGCGACTTCGCCGGCATCAGCTCCCACCAGGCTGGAACCCGGGCGTACAATTGCGGCGCTTAATTCGGCATTATTCGCAAGCTGTAGCGCCTCTGCCAGCGCCCGCCCCATACGTCCGCCAAATCCTGTAACCGCTATCTTTACTGCCATTCCCACCGCTCCTGTGTGCACCCTTAAGGCCTGGGATTCTACCCTGCACCCTCAGTGGCGCATAGCGAAATAGACCCCCTTTAAATGAAGAAGAGTGCAGACAATAAAAGCTGCTACCAGGCAGCTAACACACCATGGAAATATCAATGGTAATCTTTATTCCCAAGAGAGAGTTTGCTGCCAAAACGCTCTTGACCACCGCTGCTAGTCTTTATGTGATGGGATAAATGGAGCGCCAATATGCGACTTATGATCCGATCTAACCACCTGCCGCATCTACTTGTGGTGGTTATTTCCCTGACCCTGGCTTTTGGCAGCATGCCGGGCTCAGCCCAGCAACAAGGTGCCAATGCGGATTTTTGGGAGAAATACGATGACATAACAGATTGGGTGACGCTGCGTCTGCAGCTCACCCCTGAACAGGAAAAAGTCGTCTTGCCCATCCTGCAGGAGAGTTTTGCGGAAAAAAAGGCAGTATTGGAAGCCTATAGCTTGTTGAGCGACAAAAAAATTGATTTAACCCCCAAACAACGTGGAGAGATCGGCGCACAAATGGCTGCCATCAGCGCTCAAACGCTGAAGGAATTAAAGGGAAAATTAAATCAGAAACAACTAAAGGAGGCGGGCAGAATTCAGCACGAATTCCTGCGTGAATTTGCTAACAGGTTACGGGTCCGGGCAGCCCAGGAGCGCTGACCCAGTAAAGATATTACTGGGTCATTCCAGTGCTCACTCAGCCAGCTCTAGCAACTGAGGGAGCCAAGTGGAAGATTAAAGCTTCATATCCCCAAAGAAGTTCTTCACACCTTCAAACCAACCGGTCTGACGCGGTGCATTTTTCTTTTCGCTCAGGGTATTGGCAAATTCCTGCAGCAATTCTTTCTGTTTGCCGGATAGGTTAACTGGAGTTTCCACTACAACCCGACACAGCAAATCACCGGTAGCGCCGCCGCGTACTGGAGTAACGCCTTTGCCACGCAGGCGGAACAGTTTGCCTGTCTGGCTCTCTGCCGGGATCTTCAGCTTCACCTTGCCATCCAGGGTTGGTACCTCCAGCTCACCGCCCAATGCAGCGGCGGCAAAACTGATCGGCACTTCGCAGTAGAGGTTCTTGCCATCACGCTGGAACAGTTCGTGCTCTTTTACCACCACTTGTACATAGAGATCACCGGAGGGACCACCATCGGGGCCTGCTTCACCCTCTCCGGACAGGCGGATACGATCACCGGTATCCACACCGGGGGGAACCTTCACAGATAGGGTTTTGGTTTCTTCTACGCGGCCACGACCGTGGCAGCTGCCACAGGGATCGGAAATGATAGTGCCACGACCGCGACAATTGGGGCAGGTTTGCTGTACAGAGAAGAAACCCTGCTGCATCCGCACCTGGCCAGCACCACCACAGGTGCCACAGGTTTGCGGCGAAGAGCCAGGCTTGGCACCAGAGCCGTGGCAGGTATCACAGGAAGCCAGGGTCGGCACCCGAATCTTGACTGTGGTGCCGCGCACCGCGTCCTCGAGGTCCAGCTCAAGATCGTAGCGCAAGTCGGAACCCCGCGCCGGGCCACCGCGACGGCCACCGCCGCCACCACCGAAAATATCGCCGAACACGTCGCCGAAGATATCGGAGAAGCCACCGAAACCGCCGGCGCCACCACCACCCATCTGGCCCTCTACACCAGCGTGGCCAAATTGGTCATAGGCAGCGCGCTTCTCTGAGTCCGACAGGATCTCGTAAGCTTCATTAGCTTCCTTGAATTTGTTTTCCGATTCCTTGTCATCAGGATTGCGGTCCGGGTGGAACTTCATCGCCACCCGGCGGTAAGCTTTCTTCAGCTCTGCATCTGAAGCGCCGCGCTCGACGCCCAGGACTTCGTAATAATCGCGTTTCGACATAAAACTATGTTCTCTGGTCCGGCATCAAGAACGGCCAAACTCTTTCTACTTCTCTGTCCCTAACCAAGCTCCGCGTTGCGGAGCACTGCCAAAATTAAGAAACATCACTTTTGGCAGTTATCTGAAACAACACAGGGCGCGGGGCCTATTAAGAAGGCGCCGCGCCCCTGAAGTTTTCCGGCAGCCACTGTATAAGCTGGTGCCGGAAATGCAAGCGAACGCTTACTTACCTTCTTTTTTGTCGTCCTTTACTTCTTCGAACTCGGCGTCAACAGCATCGTCGCCAGCGGAAGATTGCTGCTGCTCACCCTGCTGAGCGTCTGCACCAGCGGCACCTTCAGCGGCCTGGGCCTGCTCAGCGTACATCTTCTGTGCAACCGGACCAGAAGCTTCGGTCAGCTTGGTGGTGGCAGCTTCCATAGCAGCCTTGTCATTGCCTTTCACCGCCTCTTCCGCTTCAGTGATAGCTGCTTCGATTGCAGACTTCTCTTCAGCGGTGGCTTTGTCACCGGCTTCTTCCAGGGTCTTCTTGGTAGCAGAGATCAGACCGTCGAGGGTATTGCGGGTTTGCACCAGCTCCTCAAACTGCTTGTCCGCTTCGGCATTCGCCTCAGCGTCCTGAACCATCTTATCGATCTCGTCCTCGGAGAGACCGGAGGAAGCCTTGATCACGATGGACTGCTCTTTACCAGTCGCCTTGTCTTTCGCGTGTACGTGCAGGATACCGTTGGCATCGATATCGAAGGTCACTTCGATCTGGGGTACACCGCGGGGGGACGGCGGAATATCAGCCAGGTCAAAACGACCCAGGGATTTGTTCTGGGAAGCCTGCTTGCGCTCACCCTGTACCACGTGAATGGTTACCGCAGTCTGGTTGTCTTCCGCAGTGGAGAAAACCTGGGACTTCTTGGTGGGGATAGTGGTGTTTTTGTCGATCAGCGGAGTTGCAACGCCACCCATGGTTTCGATACCCAGGGTCAGTGGCGTTACGTCCAGCAGCAGTACGTCCTTTACGTCTCCAGACAGTACGGCGCCCTGGATGGCAGCACCCATAGCAACAGCTTCGTCAGGGTTAACGTCTTTACGCGGCTCTTTGCCGAAGAAATCGGTGACTTTCTGCTGTACCAGCGGCATGCGGGTCTGGCCACCAACCAGGATCACTTCGTCTACGCCTGAAGCGGACAGGTCCGCATCTTGCAGAGCGATTTTTACCGGCTCCAGGGAACGGGCTACCAGGTCTTCTACCAGGCTTTCCAGCTTGGCGCGAGTCAGCTTAACCACCAGGTGCTTGGGACCGGTGGCATCTGCAGTGATGTACGGCAGGTTCACTTCGGTCTGCTGGCTGGAGGACAGCTCAATCTTGGCTTTTTCCGCAGCTTCTTTCAGACGCTGCATGGCCAGGGGGTCGCCTTTCAGGTCGATACCCTGGTCTTTCTTGAACTCTTCCGCGAGGTAGTCGATCAGGCGCAGGTCAAAGTCTTCACCGCCGAGGAAGGTGTCACCGTTGGTGGACAGTACTTCGAACTGCTTCTCACCGTCGACGTCTGCAATTTCGATAATGGAGATATCGAAGGTACCACCACCCAGGTCGTATACCGCTACAGTGCGATCGCCACCCTGCTTGTCCAAGCCATAGGCCAGGGCTGCCGCAGTCGGCTCGTTAATGATGCGCTTA
Organism: Microbulbifer variabilis; assembly: GCF_052467165.1. Lineage (NCBI taxonomy): Bacteria > Pseudomonadati > Pseudomonadota > Gammaproteobacteria > Cellvibrionales > Microbulbiferaceae > Microbulbifer > Microbulbifer variabilis. The sequence continues at coordinate 590,760 of NZ_CP174301.1, read as the reverse complement.
ACGTCCAGGCCCGCGATACGGCCGGCATCTTTGGTTGCCTGGCGCTGGGAGTCATTAAAGTAAGCAGGTACGGTAATTACCGCAGCTTCTACTTTTTCGCCGAGGAAATCTTCCGCGGTTTTTTTCATTTTCTTCAGGACTTCGGCAGAAATCTGCGGCGGAGCTTTTTTATCGCCTTTCACTTCTACCCAAGCGTCGCCATTGTCAGCTTCGGTGATGGTATAGGGGACCATCTTGATATCTTTCTGTACAACGTCGTCTTTAAACTTGCGGCCGATCAGACGCTTAACCGCAAACAGAGTATTCTGGGGATTGGTCACCGCCTGACGCTTGGCGGACTGGCCCACCAGAATTTCGTTGTCGTCAGTGAAGGCAACAATAGAAGGCGTAGTACGATCGCCTTCGGCGTTCTCGATTACACGCGCCTTGTCACCATCCAGTACCGCTACACAGCTGTTAGTGGTACCCAGGTCGATGCCGATAATTTTTCCCATCTGTAAAATCCTCATTTGATGCGCGCCGCCAGCTCTGTTCTGTATGCAACGCGCGAATAATTCCTGATGTCAGCTATATTGGTGCCGGCCAGCGAAATTCAAGGCCGTTCCACTCATTTGCCGTTACGGGGCCTTACTAACCACAACCATGGCCGGGCGAACCAAACGACCGTTGAGGCGATAGCCTTTTTGAAACACCTCTAGAACCGTATTCGGCTCCACCTCCCCGTTGGGTACCTGGGTCATTGCCTGGTGCAACTCCGGGTCAAACGGCTCGCCAGCCGGATCAACTACTTCCACAGAATTTTTCGTCAGGGTATCGACGAAAGACTTGTGGGTAAGCTCAATACCTTCCACCAATGCCTTATTGGATTCATCAGCGTTATCGATGGTGGAAAGTGCCCGTTCCAGGTTGTCCACAACCGGTAACAAATCCTGCAACAATTTCTCTACAGCAAACTTGCGTGCACGATCGATATCCTGCTGGGCGCGGCGGCGGGCATTCTGCTCCTCCGCCTGGGCGCGCAGGGCGATATCCTTCTGCACAACCAGCTGTTCCTGCAGCTTGATAATTTCATCGTGCAGCGCATCGGCACTTTCGGCTTCTTCGTGCAAAGCCTCTTCAGCCTGCTGGCGCTCCGCTGTCGAGGGGTCTTCTATCTCCGCGGAAACCGCCTCGTCTGTAGCTGTTCTGTGCTCGTCCGCCAGCGCTTCCGGCTGCACTCCCTCTGTGATCTGATCTTCTTCGCTGCGCTCTCTGGCCACTGCTTTCTCCGTCGCGTCGACTCTGTCAGTAATGAGTTGGGGCCCGTCCCGCGGGCTCTGGTGGCTATATGGGGCCATCCCCGTACAGTTCAAGTGGTTTTTTACGCTAGCGCACAGTGACAGGGGAATCTGCGCTTGACGCTATAGCTAACCCAAGGTGAATACTGTATAAATAACCACTAATTGGGCATTCATACCCATCCATATAAAAGGATACAGAAGCGATCTCTATATGTTGCTGCACTTGTCTATCAGCCAATTCACCCTGGTGGACCAACTGGAGTTGGAGTTCGGTCCCGGTACCAGCACCCTCACTGGCGAGACCGGCGCGGGCAAATCCATCACTCTGGACGCATTAGGGCTCGCCCTGGGTGGTCGCGGCAGTGCCGAACTGGTGCGCACTGGGGCCAATCGCGCCGATATTAGTGCCACTTTTGATATCTCCGAGCACCCAGCAGCGGGCCCATGGCTCAAATCCCAGGAGTTGGATGCAGGACAGGAAGTTATCCTGCGCCGCACTATCGGCGCAGACGGACGCTCGCGGGCCTATATCAATGGCCAACCGGTTACCCTACTGCAATTGCGCGCCCTGGGTGAGCAGCTGATCGACATTCACAGCCAGCACGAACATCAATCTTTACTGAAAAAGGACACTCACCGTCGCCTGCTGGACGAGTTTGCCCAAGCCCAGGAGCTGGCTGCTGAAACCCGCAGCCGCTACAAGACCTGGCAAGATCAATACCGCCGCTACCGCACCCTGGCCAACAGTGTTGAAGAGGCCGAGGCACGGCGCCACCTGTTGCAGTACCAGCTCAAAGAGATTGAGCAACTGGACTTGAGTGAGGGAGAAGTGGAAGCCCTGGAGAGTGAGCAGCGCCAGTTGGCCAATGCCGGTGAAATCCTAAGCGGCAGCTACCAGCTGGCCGCCCTTCTGTCCGGCGGCGAAGGCGATATCGCCGAGCAAATTCACCGCGCCCTGCAGCTGCTATCGGCCATGCCCGAGCAGGCACCGGCACTGGTGGAAGTGGCGCAAATGCTCGACAGCGCTCGCATCCAGGTGGATGAGGCTGCCGGCACCCTGTCTCGGCATATCGACCGCTTTGAAATGGACCCCGAGCGCCTGTCAGAAGTGGAGGAACGCCTCAGCGCTATTTACCAGGCAGCGCGCAAACACCGTGTACAACCCAAAGAACTGCCATCCCTGCAGCAACAGCTGCAAGAAGAACTGGACGATATAGGCTCCGCAGACGCCCTGGAGCGACTCGCAGCGGAATGTGAAAAACTGGAGCAGCAATTCCGCAAAACTGCAGGCAAGTTGAGCAAACTGCGGGCAAAGGCTGCCACAGCGCTTGCCCACGCAGTGAATCAACAACTGGGCGATCTGGCCATGCCCCATGCAAAGGTCGAACTGGCCCTGCAAACCCTGGACAAGCCCTGCAGCCATGGGCTCGAGGAGGTGGAAATCCTGATCTCCACCAATCCCGGCCAGCCCCCTCGGGCACTGGGTAAAATTGCCTCCGGCGGTGAACTTTCGCGAGTCAGCCTCGCGATCCAAGTGGTAACAGCACAGACTTCACGCACCCCCACACTGGTCTTCGATGAAGTGGATGTGGGCATCGGCGGTGCCACAGGTGATGTTGTGGGGCGCCTGCTACGCCAGCTGGGTGAGACCCGCAATGGCCGCACAGGCCAGGTAATCTGCGTTACCCACCTGGCACAGGTGGCAGCCAGGGCCCATCGCCAGTACCTGGTGGAAAAACACAGTGATGGTGAGCGGGCCTTTGTGGCTCTGCGCGAACTGCTAAACGGCGAGCGCCGCGAGGAAATCGCACGAATGCTCGGCGGTGCTCCCAGCACCCAATCCCTGGCCCACGCAGAAGAGATGCTCTCCAGGACCCACTAATGCAAGGCTGAGCCAAGCAGGTTCTACTTACCTGTTTGGCTGCCACCCCAGAACAGCCTGACCGCACAGACAGATAGGGGCATCCAAAATCCGACTGTTGAGCAATGAAATCCCGCAGATCAATAAATAACCGCCATACAATCGGGCAAAATAGCCTGCTTGCCGGTGAGATATGCCGTTTTAGGACAAATTGACCAAATATGACTGGGTATGGCGGCAGAAGTCACCATATACTCAGCCGCTTGTTTAACTTTGTTTGAGTAGTATCGGCCGAGTTTATGCAGAGAACGATTTTTAACACCCCCATTGTCACGCCCCTGCTGCGCCAGGTAGCCAAACTGCTCCTGAAATTGCACGGCTGGCGCGTTAATGGCGACCAGCAGTCACTTAAGCTGAAAAAGTACGTATTGATTGGGGCTCCCCACACCACCAACTGGGACGGCTACTACTTTATTCTCGCCGCGCTCAAACTGAAGATGACCCCGCAGTGGATGGGCAAGGACAAACTGTTCAAGTTTCCCCTCGGCGGACCTATGCGCTGGTTTGGCGGTATCGCCGTAGATCGCAGCAAAGCCAATAACCTGGTGGATGCCACTGTTCGCCAGTTCAAACTGCGCAAAGAACTGGTCATCGCTATCCCACCCGAAGGGACACGCGCCGTAGCCGAGCGCTGGAAGTCTGGCTTTTACCATATTGCGCGCAGCGCCAAGGTGCCACTGGTATTGGGCTTTATCAATTTCTCTAAGAAAGAAGTGGGTATTGGCCCGATTGCCCAATTAGGGGAAAACCTGGAAGCCGAATTGGCCAAGTTGAGGGAGTTTTATGCGGACAAGATCGGCAAATTCCCGGAACTCTACACGCCGCCCTGCCAGCCACAGCAATAAGCAGGCAAGGGAATGGGTGCGGCGAAGGCCGCACCTGAAATAACCTACTTTTCTTTCGCTTTCACATAAAGCACCAGACTGTGGCCTGTTAGCTCATAGCCGTGCTCTTCGGCGATCTGGCGCTGCAGCTCTTCGATTTCCTCATTGTGGAATTCGATTACCTTACCGGTATCGGTACACACCATATGATCGTGGTGATCACCGCGATCCAGCTCAAATACAGAGTGGCCGCCATCAAAATTGTGGCGCACAACCAGGCCAGCGCTCTCAAACTGGGTCAAAACCCGGTAAACAGTAGCCAGGCCGACATCCTCACCCGCTTCCAACAGTAGCTTGTAGACATCTTCTGCACTCAGATGCTGCTCACTGGTGCTCTCCAGCAACTGTAGAATCTTAACCCGCGGCAGAGTGACCTTGAGGCCCGCTTTGCGCAATTCCTGGTTTTCGTTCGACATGAATAAATTTTTCCCGACAGGATTTTATGGATTGTCTTTACTTGTAACAGCCCGCTGCAGAGATCTATACCCGTATAAGACCTCAGAGTTCCGTCTGTCAGCGAACCAACTCTTCGGGTATTATCCCATGCCCTACGGAGTTAGCGGAACCCCGATCACTTCGACAGGGGCAAATCGCGCAAGCGGGGGAACTTTCCTCCTCTCACGGAGCCTATTTCGGTTAACCGTATAAAATTTGTGCGAGAGGTGCCGTGTGAAAGAACATCATAATGGAGCAATGAATGCCGTCTAGCCTGAGATTTATCGCCATCGCCAGTCTATGCGCCTTATTAGGTGCCTGCACACTGGTTAAGTTTCCCGGCGTACACCGCATCGAAATTCAACAGGGTAATATCATCACCCAGGAAATGGTGGACCAACTCAAGCCGGGCATGACCCGCCGCCAAGTGCAGTTTGTTCTGGGCACACCGCTTCTGGAGGACACCTACAACCCCAACCGCTGGGACTACGTCAATCGCATACGCGATAAGAAGGGCCAGTATACCCAGAAGCGCTTTAGCGTTTATTTTGATGAGGACTCACTGGTTTCTACCAGCGGCGACTGGAAGCCGGCGGGCTGGCCCTGAGTTCAGGACCCCTCCGCATCCTTCTTTTTCTCAGCCAGACGCTTGGCCTTCTCGGCGCGCTGTTTGCGCGCCTCTTTCGGATCTGCAATGAGCGGCCGATATACCTCTACCCTGTCCCCTGGCTGCAATTCATAGCTTTCCGCAGGCGGTAGCCCCTTACTGCCGAGGGGCTGGGCAAATATCCCCATCTTGGCGCTGTCCGGATCTACCTCCGGATACTCATCTGGAATTCCCGAGCGAATCAAAGCTTCCCGCGCGGTAGTTCCCTGCTTTACCAATAGGCGCATCAGGCGTTGCTCGTGAGGCAGTGCATAAACCACCTCCACCGAAATCATCTTTTCTTCTGTCATTGGGGTTTCCCGTAAATCACTTCGGCACGCTCACACATTACTGCCACCATCTGGTTGGCCAGATCACTGAAAAGCTTGCCGGCAGCGGCGGCGATCAAACGGCTTTTCAGGGAAAATGCCAGGGTGAAAGTCACCTTGCAGGCATTTTCAGAAAGCGGGGAAAATTGCCACTGGCCGGTAAATGATTCAAAGGGACCATCCACCAGTGTCAGGGTCATACTTTGGGGTCGATCCAGTTTATTGCGGGTAACAAAGCTCTGGCGTATACCCGCGCGCGACAATTCCAGCCGCGCCTCCAATGTCTGTTCATCGCTATGCAAAACCTCCGCCCCGCGACACCCCGGTAAAAACTGCGGGTAACTGGCCACATCATTGACCAGGTCAAACATTTGTTCTGCGCTGTACATCACCAACGCGCTGCGTTCAATTTCAGTCATTCCTGCTGCCTAAGCCAGTCCTTCGGGCACAATCGCCCAGGATCGTCGTCTGGCCGCTAATTTTGCCAGCCAGCGCTACTCAAGCAAGACAATTCCTGTAACAATCGCGTTTTTTGCCATCGGGACACCCCCAGTCTCGCTGGAATAACAAAAACGAAAGCTGTATCCGATAAAAAATAATAGCGAGAGTACTATGACCGCCGTGAGAGAGCATTTTGGGTCAAGGCTGGGCTTTATCCTGGCCGCTGCGGGTTCCGCAGTTGGAATTGGTAATTTGGTGGCATTTCCAGTGGCGGCCACCAAGAGCGGGGGTGGTGCCTTCCTGCTGGTTTACGCTCTCTTCGTTTTCCTGATCTGCCTGCCGGTTATGATGGCTGAACTTGCTATAGGGCGCCGCTCCGACAAAGACCCTGTCGGCGCCTACCGTCAACTCTCCAATGGCTCAAATCTGTGGCGTATTCCCGGATGGCTGGCCCTCGCTACACCTTTTATGATCGCGGTTTTCTATTTAGTGGTTACCGTGTGGGTACTCGGTTACTTAATTGAAACCGTCACCGGCAACCTGGCCACACTGGCAACACCAGATTTCTTTATTCACTTTATTAACACCCCTCAGGTATTTATTTACCTGGTGGTACTGATGCTGATCATCAATGCCATTCTCGCTATGGGGGTTAAAGACGGTATTGAACGCGCAGCAAAAACCCTGATGCCGATGCTGTTCGTTATGCTGCTGGGCCTGGTAATTTTTGTATTGACCCTGGATAACGCCATCCTTGGAGTGAAGTACTACCTGGTACCGGATTTCAGCAAGATCGACGGCAACGTGGTGAGTAAAGCCATGGCCCAGGCTTTCTTCTCGCTGTCCCTGGGTATGGGCATCATGATTACCTACGGCTCTTATATGAAAAAGCGGGACTCCATCCCCGGCTCTTCCCGTGCGGTAGCCATTACTGACACCCTGGTTGCATTTACTGCAGGCCTGCTGATCCTGCCGAGCATCTTCCACTTTAACCCGCAGATTGATCCCTCTGAATTGAGCGAGTCTTCCGCAGGCATGATCTTCCTGTTCCTGCCGAAGATCTTCCTCGCACTGCAGGACAGCATCGGCTATTTCGGCGCAAGTGCCGTAGCTGCGATCTTCTTCTTCCTGGTTCTGGTAGCGGCAATCACTTCCCTGGTTTCCATTATTGAAGTACCCATTGCCACCCTGCGCGACGAGCGCAATATGGAGCGTCAAAAGGCCATTTACGTTGTCGCCGGAATACAGTTTGTACTGGCCATCGCTTGCGCCGTTTCCTTTGGCATGGTCAACTGGCTCACTGAATTTGTACAGTTGGCCGGCGTCAACAAGTCCTTCTTCGATTTAGTGGAGATCATTTTCTACGACACCATCCTGCCCCTGAACGGCCTGCTGGTATGTCTGTTCGTGATCTACAAGTGGAAGAAAGCCAACTTTGACAAGGAGCTTCAGGAAGGCGATGCGGCCTTCGCCGGCTCCTTCTCACAAAAATACATAAACTTCTCCCTGGGCACCTTTATCCCACTGATACTGCTGTTGATCTTTATCAACACCGTGGCCCTGAAGTTTTTTGGACACAGTTTTATCTAGTCATTAGAAGTTTTCATGGCCAAGAAAAAGAAAGCGCAAACATCCAATACCATCGCCCTCAACAAGAAGGCCCGTCACGACTACTTCATTGAAGAGAAGTTTGAGGCGGGCGTTGAGATGCAGGGCTGGGAAGTGAAAAGCTGTCGTGAGGGCAAGGCCCAGCTCACCGACAGCTATGTCATTTTCAAAAATGGCGAAGCCTGGCTGCTGGGTTCCAATATCCAGCCGCTGCCCAGTGCCTCCACCCACTATGTCACCGAGCCCGACCGCACCCGTCGCCTGCTGCTCACCAAACGCGAGCTATCCAAGCTGATTGCCGCTGTGGAGCAAAAGGGACACACCGTGGTGGCCACCGCCCTGTATTGGAAAGGTCATCTGGTCAAATGCGAAGTTTGCCTGGCCAAAGGTAAGGCTATGCATGACAAACGCGAAACCGAGAAAAAGCGCGATTGGAACCGCGAAAAGCAACGCCTGATGCGCGCGACGCACAAGTAGTGCACAGAGACAAATAAAAGAATAATTACGGGATTTATCATGAGTGCACCGCGAGGACAGTTCAGCTCGAATATTGGCTTTTTGATGGCCGCGGCGGGGTCCGCCGTGGGCCTCGGCAATATTTGGGGCTTCCCCACCAAAGCCGCCAGTAACGGCGGCGCCGCCTTTGTGGTGGCCTACCTGTTTTTGGCCTTTGCCCTCGCCTACCCGGCACTGATGGCCGAACTCACCATTGGCCGTTACGCACGGCGCAATATGGTACAGGCACTACGCGCTATCTCCACTGGTCCTGTGAGCCGCTTTTTCGGCAGCCTTACCGGCTTTGGCGGTATCCTGGTGGCCTCCCTGATTCTTAGCTTCTACGCCATTGTGGCCGGCTGGATGGTGGCACATCTGGCCGAGCCTTTTGCAGCCCTGTTTGGTGCCCAGGAAGCCGCACAGTGGCTCACTGAAAACAGTACCCAGCGCAATCTGATCTTTACCGCAATTTTCAGTGGCCTCACCATGTTGATTATTGCCAGCGGTGTTGAGAAAGGTATCGAGCGCTGGTCCACCCTGCTGATGCCCTCCCTGATCATCCTGTTGCTACTTTTGATCGCCTATGTACTCACCCAGCCCGGCGCCTTTACCGGCCTGGAGGTGTACCTGATGCCGGACTTCAGTCACTTCACCCCGAAGCTGCTGATTTCCGCCATGGGCCAGGCTTTCTTCTCTCTGTCTCTGGGTGTAGGCACCATGCTGATCTATGGCTCTTACCTGAGCCAGCAGGAGAGCCTGCCGCGCCTCGGTGCCCTGGTCACCCTGATTGATGTTGGTATCGCCTTCACCGCCGGCCTGCTGATCCTGCCCGCCATGTATGTAGCCCAGGAAGCCGGCACCCAGATCTTCGCCGCTGACGGCGCCCTGATTGCCGGGCCCAACCTGATCCTGCAGGTACTGCCAGCACTGTTCGATACCATGGGCGAAGCAGGTGTATTCGTAGCCATTGCCTTCTTTGCCCTGATGGTGATTGCCTCCCTCACCTCCTCCATCTCTATGCTGGAAGTGCCGGTGGCTTTCTCGATTGAGAACCTGGGGATTCCACGCCGTATCGCCACTCCAGCGGTAGGCCTGGTCATATTCGCCATCAGCAGCACCATTATTTACAACTTCGACACCCTGTTTGGACTGGCAGTCAGTATCAGTACTGAATACGGACAGCCCCTGCTTGGTATCGCCCTGTGTATCTTTGCAGGCTGGATCTGGCGCCGTGACCAGCTACTGGGTGAGCTGAAAAAAGGCCATGAGGATATTGAACACACCCTGTTCTGGAAGATCTGGCCCTGGTATGTGCGCATCGTATGCCCACTGTTGATCCTGGTAGCCTTCGCCCAGTCAATTATGTAATCACTCCGCATACCTGCCCCGGCCGCAGCCAGCCGGGGCTACCCTCCACTTTCCTAACACCGCACCAAAACACACCCAAACAGCCAGCAAAACATCTAGCACGTAAAAACTTATTGCTGAGGCCAAGTTTGAGGTATACTTAGATGACACACGAGAGTGTTTCTTATCGGGGATGACTTGGATTCGACGCCGGTTACGAAACCTTGGGTGCATGCCGAGATGGCAGCGAATCTCGTAAATCCAAAGCTGTATTTTATTAGTTGCCAACGACGACAACTACGGTGCCCAACTCGCTGCGTAAGCAGCTTGTGAAGCGCTAACTAAGGGTTCGTCCCTTAGCAGTCTTCAGCAAGGTTCCAGTATCGCGCTGTAGACTGTTATACAGAACTGGATCGCCGCAAGCCATACCCGTGGGTAAGCGGTTAAACAACTTTCGGGATCGCCCTATACGTCCTGACCGCCGGGCTGTAATGGGTTAAATCAATAGACGGAGCTAAGCATGTAGAGCCTCTGGCAGAGTGCTGACGGACGCGGGTTCGACTCCCGCCATCTCCACCAAATCGCTGTCTCAGACAGCCCACGAAAGCCCCGCAAACCTAGAGTTTCCGGGGTTTTTGCTTATCTGGACCATCCCAGTTAATCTAAGCTAACCCGTCCAAATCCAGCCTCAAGTGGACGGGTTATTGGACGGGTTGATAGCAGTGCCACCGTCCAACCCGTCCAAAATCCATGGAAGGTGAGCTATGCCGCTGTCTGACACCAAAGTCCGCGCCCTCAAGCCACGCGAGAAGAAGTACATCGAGTCCGATGAAAAAGGACTGGCTGAGAAGTGACCCCGACCGGGGCCAAGCGCTGGGTATTCCGTTTCCGCCTTCACGGCAAACGCCCGGAGACGGCACTAGGGTTCTCCCCAGATATGAGCCCAAAATATGCCCGCGAATTTCGCGATGAAGCCCGACAGCGTGTTGCCGAAGGTATCGACCCTCGCGATATAAAACATGCCCGTAAGAAATCCGCCTAGAAAACCAGCCGCAACATCCTCACACTATAGCGAGACTTAAAACCCTATCTGAGTTAATGCCCCATTTCCGAGATAAGCCCACCTGAAGTTTGCCATCTGCTAACTGCCATAGACGAATACCATGGCACCCCCGTAGTAAAAGCAGCCCTAAAACTATCTTCCCCTCCTATTCTGACAAGAAGCCATCATTATCTTTCACGCCTAATGTGGGTACAAAAAGCTTCATCCCGGCGATTCCTTACCCAGTTTTTTTTAGGGAGTATTATGACAAGTGATTAGCCAAACGCTTCGAAAGGTAATGCGGATATAATCCAGTATCGATTTATCTATCTACCAGAGGCAAATAGAGGAAAATGATTATGTGATTTTATAGTGTGCAATCAAGATAATTGACACCAAGGTACCGTTCATAAACTCAAATACTTAAGCTTTGTATGTGGCTATAGACAATAAATCCAGCCCTTTTTATGGACTCAAAAACTACTCCCATGCAAAGAAGTACTTTCCTGACTTACCATTACGATAAAAATTAACTAGTCGGCCCTAAAAAATGCCGTGAAGTCTTGTAACACTATGGTGATGTAGATATACCATATGGTACTGACCTCCTTGACCAACTTGATCCGTCAGATCCACTACTATTACTCTCAAAAGTAATCCCCTGAATAGATTTTGATCGCACTTTTGGACACTTTTATTCTGACAAAAAAGGACACCCGAGCATTCCCATTCACCTCCTCATCAGTCTACTTATACTCAAGCATTGGAACATTTGAGTGACGGGAATGCTGTACTTCAATGGTAACGAACCCGCCACTATCAGTCCTTCTGTAGTTTAATATCTTTCCAGAATAAAGCCCCCTGCCCCATAGAATGGGTGCATTTTCGCAGCCGCATTGGCGAGTTCATTGTTGAAAAAAATTTCAAGATGTCGGTGCAACTCCATGCCAATCTTATTGAAGATAAAACCGTAAATATCGATACTAAAGTACAAGAGAAATTTATTTATTACTTACCCATCGGATGGTAAGCTCGCGATCAAATTTATTAACCGCCTTAATAAACTTGCTAAACACAACGGTACTCAGCAGCACCTAGCCTATGCCAAGGAAGAAAAAGAAATGCGACTTAAACTGCGTTTCTTTCACCATGTCAAGAAGCGTTCCAACGCAAAAAGAATTAGCAAAATGGTTGCGTACCATAACGGGCATTTTTTGCAGGAATTGAAAAGAAAATTACCTAAAAGTCTTTTACATCTGTCAGGGTGATTTTGCGCTGCGTGAGTGTATCTTGAAACAATATAAAATGATAAAGATAAAATCTACAGCTTACACGAACCGCAAGTGTATTGTGTTGACAAGGGTAAAGATCATAAGCCATATGAGTATGGCAGCAAAGCTTCTATTGTCTCTACCGCGAAAGACGGCATTATTCTAATCGCTATGAATCACCACGAAAAAATTCACGATAGCAAGACCTTAGATGAAGTGATTAGCAAGGCTTATGAAGTCAGAGAATCCAAGATTGAAGGGGCCATATGGGATCGGGTCTATCGCGGGAAAGAAGATGGTCGAAGGTGCGAAAATAATTTTCGCCCAAACCTGCTTTGAAAAGGGATGATCGCTACCAGCGAGAAAAGAATCGGAAAAAATGTCGGCGTCGAGCGGCAATTGAGCCGTTAATTGGACACCTGAAATCTGATTTTCTTCTGTCAAGAAACTTCCTTAAAGGCACCGTGGGTGATGCGATCAGCCTTTTCAAGGCCGCATGCGTCTGGAATTTAAAAAAATGAATAGTTAAGGCTCTGGAAGCTTTTTATTTCGACCTAAAAAAAGCGCTTTCATCAATATTTTTAGCCTCAAATCCACACTCATTAACAATATGGCTCTTTTACTTACGCCTTGAAAGCTGAGTTTGGTACGAATTATCCCGTAATCCCACGCTGCCCGGTACTGGGGGTGGGTGTTTGTTTTTTTCAGGATCAACTACTTAAATAGGGGGTTTACTATGCGCGTAAAACCGATTCCGCAGTATCTAGCAGCGACCGTCTTGGTTACGTTACTGCAATCCGCGACGGCCGATCCGGGTGAAAAAGCTTCAGAGTCTCGTTCTCTGCAGTTGAGCGTGTCCCGCGAAGGTGCGTCTCAGTCGGAGCCCAACAGGCAAGCCTGGCCGGAGGTGGTCAGATATCGTGCAGATGAAGAGGTGCGTATTATCATCGAACTGCACGGGCCTTCGGCTGCGGAGCAGGCTGGCTTTCGTGCATCGGGCGCTATCGGCACACGGCGGGATATGCGCGCTTTCGTCGCCCGGCAGCAAGAGTTGGGCCTGCGCCAGCGGCAAATGGTCGCCAAACTTCAACAGCGCAAACTGATCACGAGCCACAACCACCGCTTTACTCGTGCAGTAAACGCCATCAGCGCAACCGCCAGGGTGGATCAGCTGCCCGCTATCGCCGCAATGCCGGAGGTACGCGCGGTAACGCGGGACCGGCAGGTACGCGCTTTTCAGGCCGGCAGTCTGCAACAAGTACGCGCGCCGGAAGTGTGGGCAATACGCGATGCGCAGGACAGAGCCGTGGAGGGACAAGGGACCAGCATCGCCATTATCGATACCGGTATCGATTACACACACGAAGACCTGGGCGGCTGTTTCGGCAACGGCTGCCGCGTGGTCGGCGGCTACGATTTCGTGAACGACGATAGCGATCCCATGGACGACGACTCTCACGGCACCATGGTAGCAGGGGTGGCCGCGGCGGTAGCGCCTGCTGCCAAGCTCTACGCCTACAAGGTACTGAACAACTATGGCTTTGGCAGCGAAAGCAACATCATCGCCGCCATTGAGGCCGCACTGGACCCGGACGGAAACCCGCAAACGGATGATGCGGTGGACGTGATCAATCTGAGCCTGGGCGGCGCGGGTGGCAACAACTCGGTTCTATCCGTCGCCGCCAATAATGCCATGCGCGCCGGTGTCGTGGTGGTCGCCGCCGCCGGCAACGACGGCCCCTTTCTCAACTCCATTGGCAGCCCCGGTTCCGCGGAGGAAATTGTCACCGTAGGTGCGGTAGATGGGGCGGGCAACCTGGCGGACTTCAGTTCCCGGGGCATGTTCGGTACCAGCCTGGACCTAAGCAGCAACAGCGTCAAGCCGGAGATGCTCGCGCCGGGCGTGGATATCACCAGTGCCAACCTGGGCGGCGGATTCCAAACTGGATCCGGTACTTCATTTGCCGCGCCCCATGTGGCAGGCGCCGCGGCGCTGCTGCGCCAGTTGCATCCGGAACTGACCAGCGCCGAAATCAAGGCGCTGCTGGTCAACCGCGCCTCGCAGGTGGACGGCAAACTGGCCGAGGTGGGCAACGGGCAGTTGGATGCCTTCGCGGCGGCGAGCGCTCGTTTTCTGGTCAGCCCGCCAACTCTCTATGCAGGGCACTTTGGACAGGGCGCTCACAGCCAGAGATCCCTGCAGGTGGCGGTTAAAAACCTGAGCGCTCCTGCCGAATTCACAGTTGCTACCGGGGGTACTTTCCCCGCCGGCGCCGGCTTGGATCCTTCCGCCGACCAGTTCGATTTGGAAGTGGGTGCAAGCAGAGCCGAGCTCGTCGACCTGAATGTCGATCACAGTCGGGTGCCCTACCTCGAACCACTTTACCTCGCCTACGATTCGGCGCTTGAATATTTGTCCGGCGAAGAGCGGGTGCGCCTGCCGGTGGCCTTCCATCGCGCGGAGATACTGGCCATGCGTGAATCCGAGGCGCCGGGGGGATTCTGGTCCTATTACGCATTGGTGTTCAATGAGAGCTGGTCTGCCAGGGGGAGCCTCTTCGATTTCGAAAGTACTGAACCGGTCCTGCATATGGCGGTGCGTGACGAGCCGATCAATATTCTGTTCGGTACGGACGTCTTTGCTGATGGAGAGCGGTATAACGTCTGGCAAGCGTTTGAAAACCGGCACGGGTCCGATGGTGAACTAGTAGTGCCTGCAAGAGTTCGGGGGGCTGGCATTCCCCCTCTGCAAACAGAAAGCGGCAAGACGCTCCAATTTGTGGAACAGTCACTTGAGGTGACCCACCCCGAAATTCACGGGTCGGCCTTGATCCAGAGGTACGGTGGGGATATGCCGACGACAACCCTGCGCAACCTGTCTGATAACTTTCATGTCAACTATATGGGTCTGGCGGAAGATGGGGACGCGCACCCGCAAGACCGCAAGCTGTATATGGTTAAGCACAGCCAACAGGGCATGTCTGAAGATCTGCACTTCGATCTCAGTAATTCCGGCAGTACGCAATTACTGATCGGTAATTCGTTCTGGAATCGGGAGGGCTATACCGTGGGTTACGGGCTCAATACGTACGATGCCGATATCAACATTTGGTCGAACCCAATCGAGTTGACCCACAAATCGTCCCTGCTTACCCTGCATGGGCAAGAGGAGGATATCGCTGCTTGGCCCACATTTTTGAGTTTGTATGTCCCCATAGGGGAAGATCAGACCACGGCGGCCCACAGTAACGAAATTTCCGTCGGCCGCACGGTCTACCGCAAGCTGCGACCTAGCGATAAGGACTTCACTACCCCCGAGGTAATACTGGAGCGGTCCAGCGGAATCATGCTTATGGGTCAGGGCCCCAGGTATTTTGCTGGGGGCCTGCGCAATGACGGCGGCAATCACCGCTTACTTCCCAGCCACATCGGCAGTATTTCTTCGAGCTGGATAATGGACAGCTGGGGCAACGGCTATAGACCGGAGTCGAAATACCGCGCCCTGTGCCTGCCCGGCGATAGTGAATTGAGCAGCAGCGACTTTATTCAAGAATACTTGTTCTTCGCCGACAGCGAATGCACCTTGGTGCAGGTGGATTTCGAGTACACCACGTCTCTCGGTGAAGATGAATACACCTCCAGCGCCCGGGTGCAACTCAACAATCTGGACGGTGCCGCCGCGCCGCGTATCGCTATGCTGGAACTGCTGGATGACGGCGTGATTTCGCACTATGCGCGCCGCAACGCCAAGCTGTTTTTGTCCCTCGAAAGCCAGTTGCCGCTCGACTCTGTGACCACCGAGCTGGCGCTGGGTGGGGGTGACTGGTTGCCGCTGGAAACCGCACCGGTAGACGGTCGCTACGTTGCCCAGCTGCCCGAAGTGTCGGAATCCGCCGTCGCCGATCTGCGCATTGTCGCCACAGACAGTGCCGGCAACAGTATGCAGAACACGATTCGCGGCGCCTTCGTGCTGGGCTTGAATGCGGCAACGGTAGTGGATACCGATAATGACGGCACGGTGGACAGCGAAGATGCCCAGCCCTTTAACCCCCGGTTCCAGCAGGCACCAAGTTCAGGTGTGAAGTTTAATTCAGGTACTGCGGGCGATCGCGAGGCGAGCCCCGGCGAGGAGGATGTGGTGGTGCAGGTATTAAGCCTGGAGACGGACGTGGAGTCGGAACTCAACACCCTGACCTTACAGGCATCCGGCAGCGGGGACGATGGATTGGATATCGCCCGGGCAAAACTCTACCTGGACAACAACAATAACGGAAACCTGGATGAGGGCGACACCATACTTGCCAGCAGTAGGTTTCAAGCAGATGACGGCGAACTGACTTTCCAACTCGACCTGCCGGGACCGCTGGCGCTGGAGCCCGGCGAGAGCCATTTCATCGTCACTTACGATTTTGTGCAGTGAAGGAGCGCAAACTGATGAACGGGAAAAACTTCATACTTAAATCTGCGGTCCCCGCTCTGCTGTTATTAGCTCTGAGTGCTTGTGGCGGCGGTAGCGGCAGTTCGGGTAGCCCCAGCAGCACAGACGGTTCTAGCAGTTCTAGCGGTTCCGGTGGTTCTGACGGTTCCGGTGGTTCTGACGGTTCCGGCGGTTCTGACGGTTCCGGCGGTTCTGACGGTTCCGGTGGTTCTGACGGTTCCGGCGGTTCTGACGGTTCCGGCGGTTCCGAATCTAAAACCTTCTCCAGCAGTATTACCGCCGTGAATATTAGCCGAAAGGACAGCGGTGATTTGCTGCCGGTATCTGGATTGCCTGCGGAAGGAGCAGAAATTACACTGAGCGAATGAATTACTTTTGGGTATAGGGAGCCTAAAAGCCCTTTTTGCTACCTACGAGTAAACGCCAACTGTAGCGTTCCACTTTGGATTCTGTCGCAAACTTTGCGACAGAATCCAACAATAGTCACCCTAAGAGCCGTCCCTGGGCTTTGCACAAAAATATCTTCAGTTGCTTAGAGTTTCGCAATCTTTTCCTCATAGGTGGGGCAACCCCCAACTATTAAACTCTCTTCCCCCTTTCCAGGTAGCGGTCTTCCGCTGGTATTCCCCCTCCTCACAGGTAGTTAGTACCCCACAACCAAGGGGTTATTATTTCGTCAAACTCAAGTAGAAGTTTTATCAAAGAAGGGCTTACCCTAATGTTGACACCTATAAAGGTTTTATTCGCGTCAGAACGGGGGCTTGGATACCCTAACTATTGAGCCAGGCCAACTCTCAGGAACATCAGCCTGTTAGTATCCTATACAGCACACACCAGCACAAAAAAAGCCATCAGTTCCCGTAGTTCGCTCTATAGGAAAGATTTATTGACGGGTTACCAAGTGCACGAAATATTTAATATAGCTTTATCAAAAAGTTAAGAGATATTTTCAGCCGCCATCTCCTCCAAATCGAAAAAGGCAATCCGGGACAGTTGACTTTTTTATTGCTTGTCCGTGATATATTCAGAAAAAATTACCCTTCCTCGCTCAGCCATTGAGGAAGCACACACGGGCTTAGCCGCAGGCGGTATTCCCATTGGTAGTATATTAGCCCGTGATGGTGAAATTATTGGCAGAGGCCACAATCAGCGCATCCAACAGGATAGTGTTATCAAGCATGCTGAAATGGACGCGCTGGAAAAGACTGGAAGATTACGAGCGATCGAGTATCAAGAATGCACGCTTTATACGACTCTTTCGCCCTGCCCAATGTGCAGCGGAGCCATACGTCTATACGGTATTAGGAATATTGTTATCGGTGAAAACAAAACCTTTCAAGGAGATGAACTATTACTCAGATCTGAAGGTATAAGCCTAACTATCCCAAATAATTCTGATTGCATTAATCTTATGTATGAATTTATCCAGCAGCACCCTGAGATCTGGCATGAAGATATTGGCAGGTAAAAGCGGCTGGTCAAAAGTCGAAACTAAATTTCCTTCCGAATATTACAAAGAGTAATTCACGAGCACTGTAGATTATTACTTAATAGGCGAGAAAAATCAAAGGAAGGTCTAGCCAGGCACCAAATATACCAAACCCACAATTTCACTTTTCAACCAGTTCATTTTTCAAAATATTATCAATCACTGTTAATAACTGTGGAAATTTTCTAAATCCATCTGAAGCCAAAAAATGTCCCGAATCAGGAATCGACACAATTGTTGCCTGGAGCTGATCAGCCAACTCTTCTGTCAAATAAAATGGGACTATGGAGTCTTGTGGAGAACCAATCACAATTATCTTGCCCGCCGCCAATATCAATTTACTAAAATCTAAATCCGTTTGAGTAAAACCATCAAGCTGCGGCAGATTTGGAATATTAGAAATAAAACCTGACACGAGTACAAGCCCAGCAATATGCTTCTCTTTTTTGAGAGAATTAAGATAGTTCAGTGTTGCAATGCAGCCAAGACTATGTGCGACAACGATACTATTACTGTCGATCTTACCTAACTTATCTGAAAGGGTCTCCTGCCACTCTTCGGGGTTCGGAACCGATGGATTTGGTAGCGACAAAACTTCAGTAGTGATACCACGATCTTGAAGCTCATTTCTAAGCCAGGGAAACCAGTGATCATCTGGTGAACTCATATACCCATGAACAACTGTAATATTTAAATCCCTAACAATTGGGCCTGAGTGCACATAAGTAGATACTGAGATTAATATTGTGACAATCGTGATCCGAGAAAATAAGAACACTGAAAGACTTTTAAAACAGTTAAATTTCATTGAATTTTACTCTGCCATTACGTTTAAGCTACACTGTAAACCTTAACAGTACTGTCAGAGTCAACCCTCAGAAGAGAAAAAATGCGCATTGGTGAACTTTCAAAAATTACTGGTGTAAGTCAGAGAATGCTAAGATTTTACGAAGCTGAAAAACTGATTACCCCTACCCGGTCTAAAGCGGGGTATCGCGAATACTCAAAGGAAGATATAAAGCTGATAAAAAATATAAAAACATTAAATGAAAGTGGAATTAAATTAAAAACAATAAAAGAATTATTACCTTGTATAGAGAGCGAGCATTCAATCCCTCGATTTTATGGGTGCTCCGCTGTCAAAGCCTCACTACAAAGTGAGTTAGAAAAACTTGATGAAAAAATAGTCCAACTAACACAGAGTAGGAATGCATTAGCGCAGTATGTTGGCGAGCTTCTACCAGACAGGGATTAGATTATTTCTTCTACCATTTAAACCACGGTGGTGCAAGCTTCCCACCATGAATATCGTGCTACATCGCATTTTCACCCTCACCAAAAGCCCAGTCTTATCCGGCTCTTCAAAATCTGATAACAGCTTTTTGGCACGTTATTTAGCCCTCTCCTTCCTCCGTTTTTCATATCCAAGGAAGCATTTTTGATCCGTCACACAATACTCATCCCGTAGCAATAACCTCGAGAGCCATGGATAAAGCCTTTGCTACTGCAATAGTGGCGTAACTTTTTACCGAAAGATTCCTTATAGAACATCCCAACAATGGCGCAAAAAATGTTATCAAACAAAAGACATTAACATTTTCCCTGATAATGCCTTCGACCTTGTTGGCTGATGCCCTTTTGAAGAGTAACTTAGGGCGGGTGGCAATTTTCTTGTGGGCCAGATATTCAATTGCTGTGTCAAAGAGGGCGCGTGGCGCTTCCCAGCTATTTGCCTTCTCAAAAAAATTTAATACGGAGCATCATCATGGACGAGACTCTCACACTCTCTCCCGACGACCTGCAGCGCCGACTCAAAAAACAAAGCGCGCCCCTCACACTCTCTCCCGACGACCTGCAACGCCTGCTGGGCAAGCAAGCTACACAGCTAGATAGTTCGACCTCGCTCTCTTTCGAATTCACGCCAACATCTCAAACAGACCCACTGCGAAGCGACCCCATCCTTGGCCAGCTCTTGCAACATGAAGCTCGCATGCTGGAGTGGCTTGGTGAATCTGAAGGCAATGCACGTCAGTTCGTGCTCGACCCAATTGCGACTTTTCAGCGGGTATGCGATCCGCGCCCCGAGCTGGTCCAGGGACTGCGCGGCCTGGTTGACCGAGAAGAGCCAAGCGACTTAATTGAAGAAGAAATTGAAGAGCAGCAAGGTCTTCAAGAAGTTGAATCCTCGCCAGATCCAGACCTTTCGCAGGGCTGGGACTTGATCAGTGCCTCGACTCAAGGCGCAGTCAACAATTGGATTAGCGAGCTCTTCGAAGGCGACTCCGGCCAATGGTCATTCAGCGGAAATGTCGGCAAGGGCCCCGCCAAGGTTCGCTACGAGTTTGCATTTGATTGTCCCGCCTTCATCGCTCCCGAAGACCAAAAGGCGACGCTCGACCTGCCCATCACAGGGTTCATCAAGTTCCCAGGTATCACAAGCAACATCGAAGATGCGCAGGGCCAAAGCCCCGGTCACGCCCGGCTCGTTCTTGACCTCGACAAAATGCAAGCCAGCGCCAGCATCAACCACGATGGGCAGGTCACCGTGACCATCCAGAAGCCCAGCTGGCGCATGATGGAGCTTGATCTCAGCGACGTTCAACTCTCGCAGCCGATCAAGGGTCTCGACATTACCGACGCGATGAAAGGCGCTGTCGACCAACTCATCTCAAGTTTCGAGTGGCCCATCAAGTACACAGTCGCTCAACGCACCCCCCTGCCCGCCGGGAGCCTGGAAATCGGAGTGATGTACACAGCCTTTGGTGGCGACTCCGACTCAAACCTGTTCGGGCTTGGGATATGCCGTAGGAATCGCCAGCCAATAGACGCGCTTCTGCCGCAAACTGTCCCTAGTGGTTGTACGTCGGCACTCATCGTATCCAACGACATAATTTTGACCTCGGTGGCCGCAGCGATTGCTGAAGCAACGCCACTGACCTCATCGCAGCTGACGGTGACCGATACCTACCCTGAAAAAATGTACCTCAACACCGACGTCGAAGATGTGATTGACGGCGCGCACATCAAGATAAAAGAGAATAACCTTCAAGCGGCCTTCAATAACGATGGCGACCTTGTTCTGAATGCCGACGTCAGGGTGAAGCGGGGGGCCATGACGCTGTGGGTCTACCAGACCTTTAAGCTCTCTGCGACAGTCAGCTTCAGTGCCTACGACGATGTGCTCAACATTCAGGTGAAGACCAAGGCAAAACTCCCCTTCTGGTGGGCATTCGTACCGCTTGGCTGGGTCATTCAACTGATCCTCTCGATTCTGAGTTCGAGGAAAGGGAGTATCGACATTGCAATTCCCGGCTTCCAGGTCAAGAAGACGAATTCGCCCGCCTATCTTCAGATTGGTGGTGACTGGGCCTATATGCCAATCAAGCTTCATTCCACCCCAATCGCGCCTCCGAACATTCAGATGATGCACATCAATCAGCAGCTGGATGAAAACGGCGGAAGGTTCCGGTTTGACTTCAGCAAATATGGCTCAGAAGTGACGAGCTTCATCGTTGCCGCCACCTACTGGTTCTTCAAGTACGAAGGAGGTACAGACCACCAGACGCAAACGCTGGGCCTTTCGCTCACCCAGGTCCACAACAAGAATGCCGTCCTCACCGTCACGCCTGACGCCACCTTGTTCGGCCAGAAGAAAGTCATAAGCCCCTCAGACTCCCAATTGACATTGTCGTGCATCGCAGTCGTCGACGGTCCTAAAGACGGTGTGATCCTACCGAGAACCATCACCGATATCCCCGATGAATCAACCAGCCCATACATCCCCCTCGATGAGCCAGAGGCTTATGCTGCCCTTGGAGGCTGGGCGTGCGAGTACCACAAGGACAACGACCCGAGCGAACCCCCAAAGTCACACCACGTTCGCACCATTGAGCTCGATGCAACCACCGCGGCTCCTAACAACTACGAAGTGGGTATCCAATCGACTGCACAGATGCACGATGACTCGGGCAACAATGCCATTGCATCGATTGATGGCAATCTCATTGAGCTGAGCAATAGCCCCCCTCTGATCGCAAAGTACGTGACAAACCTCCAAAACACGAGTGATGACGTCCCTGTCGAGATGGGCCAGCCCATAAGCGACGCGGCAGTATTCCTGTCTGGCTATCGCGTCCACTACGACAGCAGTGACCACGACATCCGGCAAGTCGGCGGAGGTTCGGAAACCTACTCCACATCAGGCTCGCAGGTCATACTGCACAATCCACACGCACTGATCGGCGACGGCGACTCGGGGAACTGCAAGCACACTCAAGAAAACAGCGAATCGCACGTGTCGTTCCTAATTATCGCAGTACCGGAGTAATTCGCGCGGTTGCTCAGGTGGCCATTACACGCCTGGGCAACCTATTCGTTACCAGAATCCCGCGACGGTGTGTACACGCTCCAGTCTTCTTTGGACGCCGCACCGTCAACGCGCCACGACAAACTGTAGTGGCGCGCAGTTTGTTAGTGAAAAGTAAGCGATGCACGAACTACATACGATACTGAATACTGTGATTTATGTACCACTGACTTTGCAGGAGCGTTTTGACCCTTTGCCTTCAAAAGCTTTATGGATACTCCATGATTTCTAGTGGGCAGGTACGGAAATAGTATTTGAAAATTTGTTGCAGATTTATGGAGTGAAAGCCTCAAAAGTCGCCGTAGTCCTAGCGAAAAATAATGTGCCTGAAAAAGAACCCAAGCAAACGAACCTTTAATCAGAACTACCCTACTTTATCGACCAGCCACTTCATATTGTTGAGATCGCGTGGTTTATGATCAGTAAAATCAGGCACCTTGGTGTGAAGAATGCATCGACAAATACGCTATGCCCTATGCTTCAAGTACTCTTAACAAATTAAACAGAGTGTTGCCATGAATAAATCCAGGCATGAAACTTTTATGCAAGCAGCGATTGAGGAAGCACGTAAGGGTTTAGCTGCAGGAGGTGTCCCCATTGGTAGCGTAATCGTACTGAATGATGAAATTATCGGCAGGGGTCACAATCAGCGTATCCAACAGGATAGTGTGATCAAGCATGCTGAAATGGATGCACTGGAAAACACAGGGAGGTTGCGCGCTGCCGATTACCAAAAATGCACGCTTTATACGACTTTATCACCCTGCTCAATGTGTAGCGGAGCCATTCGCCTATACGGTATTAAAAGTATTGTTATCGGTGAAAATAAAACTTTCCAAGGTGATGAATCATTACTCAAATCTGAAGGCGTAAGCTTGGTTTTTCTTAATAACCTTGAATGTATTGGTCTTATGAATCAATTCATTCAGCAACACCCTGAAATTTGGCATGAAGATATTGGCGAGTAATAAACCATTAACTGCAAAGTGTCTTTATAGTGGCCAACCTATAAACCAAATTATTAGAAAAGATTGACATTTCATGGATTCTTTCGATGTTTACACTGTGGCTTTCAAGAATTCAATTATGTTTGAGAAGCTCCACGGCCCCTCCTCAGCACCAATATGACACATTACTGGTCAGCCTGATAGTTGCTAAGCAGGCCCATTCGGTGAAGGCTGCAACAGCCACCAGATATGGGCCCTAACCTGAGGATACCTGAGGTACACAACTATCCTAGATCGAAATTTCAGCAGTAAGAGCAGCTCTAAAACTACCCTCTCTCCTATTCTACCCCCTGGAGAATTGGAAAAACTTGTGTGGACAGAAATCAGTTGGGGTGCCAAGCACATAGAACTGCCCAGCGAAAAAGTGAAAATGGGTCAGCCACACATTATCCCTCTTGCTGAACAGGCTATTGCCTTACTGCAAGAACTGGAGCCGCTAACAGGTCATGGCAAATATGTTTTCCCATCAGCTCGAGGCCAGTGCCGTCCACTGTCTGATAACGGTGTGAAGACTGCGCTCAGGTCACTGGGCTATGGCAATGAAACCATGACCACCCACGGATTCCGTGCAATGGCCCGTACTCTATTAGACCCCGGCACTCGGCAGATTTGATTTAGAATTCTCGTTTTCATCAAGGAAAAAACTGAATGTGGCACATGCATCTCAAATCAGAGAGGTAGAACACATTCATCAATGGATTTACGAGGATAAAAGGATATGTCTATCAACGAACATGCAACCAAGGTACAGGTGAGTCGACTGGTTAACACCGCTCTGGCAGCGATTAAGAATAAAGATCCGAGACTTGATCAGACTCTGGTCCACACTTTGGATCAACTCAGCTTAATCAGCCGGAACCTAAATACCGCCAAACATAACGTACAGCACTTTGGTGGAATGATGGCGAGCGGCGCTCATGGACAAAACGCCTACCGAGCCAATCAATCCATGAACTCGAAGCTTAGGACCCTCTCATCACTTGAAGCCTTCCTCGCAGAAGAATGGAAAAAGCTTGGTAAAGCAGTTGACGCATATAGGAAACAGCTACCATGGGAAGGCAAGACCGAATTGGAACTCCTGGATATGCTTGCGGGAGAAATCGAGTCGTTCGATAAATTACTTAAGAAAAACGTCATTCAGGTTCCAAAGCACCAGTCCAATCCACATCAAACGATGACCCTTCAAAGAGAAATCACCCAATTAAAGGCAATACCCGCTCATACAGCGCCAAGTATGCTTGTCTTAATTACCATCGGCCTTCGGTTATTTGCAATGTACGTCGGTTCTAAAAAAGTGACTAGCAATAGATAGTCTCGATTTCCCTTTTAGCAGTTTGCTAGGCGTTGAACGTTTTTCATCCGACAGGATCAATGCCTGTCGGAGCCTTATAAATAAATGGGGTCAGATCAATATTGTGTTAGGAATACCCACATTTATGGTAAAGCCATACATAGGCGTTCCAGCAGCATTTCCGTCACCCGCCTGGCAAACTGTTTCTCGATAGATTGAACCAGACAGGATTTGTAGCCCCCCACCAGAAAGTTCCCGAGCACCGATACTCCCGATTGAAGTAACGCACATAAAAGGCGTGATGGGACATCCACAGAAGATAAAGCATCCTACGTCACACCATATTGCGCTGTTTATACACCAGCAACACGCGGATGACTGGGATCTAAAAGAAGTGGTGTCTCGTTGGTATCGATTATGCAAAGGCTCAGCTTTATCACAGCGTTTTTGTAGAGATGAAACCCAGATCACGCCGAACCCACCCAACTCACAGAGGTAGTAAAAATTTGGAAGGCACGACTTACCGATGCCAGTTGGTTCATGCGCTATCTGAACGAATCTATTGCGAGAGAGACCAACCGTGAGACTGGCCTTTTATATTTTTTTCAAATTAGAAGGAATTTCTAATTCCCCAAAGCCCACCTAGTAAGGGGCTAAAAGGCCAGGAACTGTTGCCTCTAGCACAAATTTATTGTGCCGGTGGATTAAGGTAGTCGAAATGCCAGGTTGATCGAATATTGCTACCTAGAGGAGAAAATCATGGCTCTGTTTTATGGTGAAACACTACAAGAAAAATTGACATTGGATATTTTTTAAGTGGATATGTACCCTATACAGAGGAAGCCTCTCGTCTCTACAGGTTCTTCTTAGCCATGATTAAAAGCCTAGTCAGAACTACCCTGTAATGGGTGCTCAGAATACTGTCCAGAAAAGCGATACAAAACTTCAGGCGGACACCTTTATCAAAAGGGTTATAAGCAGTAGCGAGACAATTACAATGAAAACGCGCAAAACCAAACCCTTAAAAAATATTTCGCAAATTTAAAAAGCTGATTGCTTTGAAAACTGCAACTCTCATAAGACTCCAAAACTTCATTTAAATTCTGGGTTAGAGAAATGAAAGCTTCTCGACACCCCCTTTATAAAGCTGCATTTCTTCGCGGTAAGTACACCTAAAAATATAGGCGCCCAAATAATCTTATTGGAATTTATTCAGTTTTCTTCAGCGTCAAAGCTGCGTAGAATCGAAAGATATTTATCAAGATTCTGGGCACTGATCAAACCGGCTTCTACAAGCCAACAGCCCAGGATAAAACAAGGACACTAAAAATTTTCTAAAAGACCTATTCTCAAAGGAGAACGGTAGCGTGACGTAAGAGTAAGTAAAAGGCGCTGACCCAAGGTGCGGCAACACCCGGGGCCAGCTAACCAAATTGATATCACAGTTATCAAAGTGGCTACATGAATGGTACGCTAGAAACCCGCTCGTCTTCAATAAAAGGTTGCAAATTCAGTAACCTGAGGCGATTCCCCAAGCACTGGGAATCTAGCGCCCGTCTTTTCTTCTTTTACGCCTACCGTTCTCGCGCCCCTCCTAATGCCTGCAACCGATATTACTTTCCTGGCCTTCCCGTTGCGGGAGGTACGCCAATGCTTTGCGTCTCATTAGGAAACCAATATGTTGATTTTAAACCGCCGTACTGGCGAGAACCTCAGGATTGGGGAAAACGTCTCAATCACAATATTAGAAGTTAAAGGTAATCAAGTGCGGGTAGGCATAATCGCCCCAAGGTCCTTACCGGTTCACCGAGAAGAAATTTATAGAAGAATCAAAAGACAACAGGGGCAAGACAACGGGGGGATAAAAAAACAGATTCTCCTAGTAGAATGAGTCCTAACAATCCTGCTTAGGCCCTACTGCTCCAAGGACGATAACAACCGCAACCCTTGTATAATCGAACAATCTGTCCAGCATTTAGGGTTTCCCTATTCCAAAGGTCCTAAATGCTGGACAGAAAACTTTAACAGCGCCTAGGCAATGTTAATTAATGTAACAATTTAGCCGGCTGTACCACTTAATGCAGAAGATACAAAAACCGGTAAAATACGTTGTTCAATCAAGCCCAGGGTTTTTTCTTCATCGCCGCGGCCGGTGATAGCTATCACCAAATCCAGGTCTTCGATGGATATCACATACTGGCCACCACCGCCCCAGCCAAATTTCGCTAGGTATTTCTTGTCGCCAACCTTCAGAGGGGTTCGCCAGAAGAAATAACCGTAGGAGAAATTGGTGTAGTCAAACTCATCATTTGTAGGAACAGCTACCTTACCAGTGGCCTTGGTGATAAACGCTGCCGGAATCAGCTGGTGGCCATTCCATTTGCCTTTATTGAGTACCAATGTACCCCACTTAACCATACTGCGAGATGTCATCATGGCTCTTGACCCTGCCTGGGGCACCCCACTAACGGCTTCCTTCCAGTGATAGCTATCGATCCCCATCTTCTCTAGCAGCTCTTTTTTAATAAAGTCGCTGGCGGAACCGGGAACCACGGCATCCAGAACCAACATTGCAATCATTGGGTCTGAGCCTTGATATAAATAGGTTTGCGATTCTGAGGTTATCGGTTTGCTATGGCTCAAATAGATTTGAGCCAGCTTTTTCCCAGTTAACTGCTCTTTATTTTCCAGTAAGGCACTCAGTTTTTCCTCTTTAATTCGAATTCCTGACTGCATGCTCATGGCATGATTCAATGTGACAAGGTCTGCGCCTTTAACAAGTTGCTTCTTATCCAACCCCTTTAGGAAGGAAATGACTGGCTTGTCCAAGTCTGCCATGGTCAAATAACCTAACTGTATTGCCCGCCCAATTGCCAGGGCTGTATAGGCCTTGGTGGCAGATGCTTGTGGGTGAGGCAAGTTGACACGGCCAAGGGAATAGTAGGATTCAAATACCAGCTTGTTATTTAGGGCGATAAGCAGGCTATCGTAGGGGGTATGTTGATTATCGGCTATTTCCTGGGCCAGCTTTTGCAAGCTTTCCTTAATTGTATCTATCTCACCAACAGGAATACCGTCTTTTCTATCCGCTGGCGCCGTATCAATAAACGCCTTTTTGAGCTTTGGAGTGGATCTCTCCAGGTTTGGGAGGTCACTACGATAGTCGGCCATATTTATTTCTGGTGCCTTTAAGTCTCCCGCGCCTGCAGTAGCGCTTATGCCGTACATTAGGCCGATTGTGATTAGTTTCTTAAAAATCATCTTATATCCTCAATTTAACTTTGAAGTTTTTTTAATATGACTCGATATACCATTGGTTAGTGTTTCAGCTTATCGGCAAGCCAATAAATACTGCGCACTGATGACTTTGGGAATGCTGTAGTGTGATTCGCGGATTCGATAACCGCTGGCTCCAGAATTAAATTAGCCAATTTTTGGCTCTTTAACTTACTTACGAACCTTTCTACCGTTGCACCCAGCTCCTTTTCTAAAGCGCCGTAGGCAATAAATACATTGGTTTGTTTTGGTAGTTCCATCAATGGTTTGTTAGGCTCTAATTCAAGACGAGAATCCATATAAGTGCCTATCAATCTTGATGGACTACCGATAATGTAGTTCTGAAAAGTATCCGGTTGATTGATTAAGGCATAGACTCCAAAGAGACCACCAAATGAGTAACCGAAATATGTCCGATTATCTGGATTCGCGCGGTAATTGCTTTCGATATACTTAATAACGTCATTTCTGATAAAGGCGAGATGCTGATGGGCCTCTCCTTTAAAGGATTCTTTATCGTTATCTTTATTATCTGAGGGTAGTGCTGGTTTAAAGTCCCGATATCGACTCGACCATTCTTTTTCAGCACCGGCCATATCTTTCTGCCAACTAATACCCACCAAAATGGCATCTTCCAGTGCGTATTCAGTAGTGGCAGATAGCATTTCAACCGCCCATAAAGCGTCTGTATAGTAAATAACCGGATGCTTTTTGGTATCACTCTCCCCATATTTCTCAGGCAGCTTGATATACAGCTCGTATTCCCTGTTATTGCCGGAGTCCTGAATAGGTATCACTTGGATTGTGGATAATTCCAGGGCTTTATGCTCACCGGCTTTAAGAGCCGTTATAGGTAGTAGCAAGAGGAAGGCAACTAGTAAACGCTTTTTCATATCAGTATTTATACCGTTACATGTGATCTGAGAAGCGCTCAATCTAAACAAGGAGACTATGAAACACCTGAAGTGCCCCTGACTTTTGAATGATTTTGTTCTGTTACTATAAAGTGCTTATTTATCAATAAGTTACAAAGTCTGCTTTAGCTGTAATCAGGGTTTATGCTAGTATCCATTGCCAAAATTCAGCTCAAATTTTGTTCAGGTAGATACATCAATGACTTCACAATATTGGGTGGGTGACTTCTTTGTTGATTTATCCAGAAACCAGATCACCCGACATGAGCACTCGCAAACTGTCCCCCCTAAAGCCCTTGCTGTCTTAACCCACTTAGCAAGACATCAGCGAAAAGTCGTGAGCCAGGATGAGCTACTGTCTGAGGTCTGGCCGGATACAATAGTCACACCCAATACGCTGCAAAGAAGTATTGCGCAACTTAGAAAAGCCTTTGGGGAAGATCGGAAGCAGCAGTCTTATATTAGAACCCATGCCAAACAAGGTTATAGCCTGGAATGTGATATTGTTTGGCAAGATGATTCTATTCCACAAGATAAGACAGCACCGAGAGAGGAAGCTCCCTCCCCTTCTTCCCCCAAGCCGGAAATAGATATAACACCGGCTAATCCAAGCCACCAAACCCAGTCTATCAAACCAAATCGATTTCCAATCTTTGCACTTGTCGGCTTGGTATTATTAGTATTTATTATATTTAAATACTCTCCGCCCAAGCAAAACGCTCAGCTTATATTTGATCGATTACAGGCAGTAACGGCTACGGATCACAAAGAATTTGGCCCCTCATATTCACCTGATGGTGAATATATTATATTTAATCGTTATTTGGATAAGCTCTGTGTGAATAAAATCTGGGCCAGGAATATACATACCCAGAAGGAAACGGAGTTAACTCCAGAATGGGGTACTTATGGCCGCCATACACTGTCACCGGATGGCAAGAAACTGGTATTTATTTCCGAAGAAGACTGCACCATACCGCTAACCCAGAATACCTGTTACAACCTGGTAAGCCTGGATTTTCAAAAGGCATTAGTCAGCCCACAACAGCCAAATGTATTAATGCGCTGTAAGAACTCGGCCATTAAGAACCCCGTATGGTTAAATAACAATAATCTCGCTATTTTGCATAAAGAGACTAACCGTTGGCGGTTGATCAACTATTCAGTCAGGGATAATACCAGTCGAGTCCTTTATGATCTGGAGAATGGAAATCTGGCCTATTTTGATTACTCAATAAGTGATGGATTAATAGCCGTAACCAGCCATCATCAAGATGGCCAGCTTTATATCGATATGCTGGATTCCAAGGGGGCGCTTTTATCCAGCCACCCGATAGACTATCCGGATGAAATCCCCCAGCGCAGGACCATATCCCCTAACTTTTCACCGCTTACAGATGAGTTAATCTTTAGCACAGGGCGGCGGCTCTTCTCTCTCACTTATGATGGAAAGGTCAGTAAGCTTGATTTACCCCTGGATCAGTCTGCCAGCTCGCCGGAATTCCACCCAAATGGGCAGAGGGCACTTCTGATTAAGGGCCGATACGATAGTGACATTGCATCAATACCGCTTAACCAACCTGAGTCAATCGATACACCTTCGGACGAAGATGTCAGCGAACTCTACCCAAGCACAACACGGTCGATTTTGGGAGAAGATGATGGCATTTTCCAACCCAATGGCAACTTGATTGCATTTACATCCAGGCGCTCTGGTGAAGATCAGGTGTGGATAACTGATGGCAGCGATTTACGGCAAGTCAGTCAGTTTCCAATGGATACCAATATCTACGGTATTAGCTGGTCTGCCGACGGCCAAAGCATACTGGCGAGTGCCAATCAGATACTGACTAAGATCTCCCTGGACGGTAGCAGAGAAGCCTTCTCACTAGCCCATCCAGTTGACCGACTATTCCAGTGGGATAGCGTGAGTAACCTCGCACTGTTAACTTTAACGGTTAAAGGCGTTACAAAGTTTGCAGAAGTAAACTTGGATAATCTCGAAGTTAGCATTATCAACGATACCCAAGTTAACTGGGCCCAACGAAGCGAAGATGGCCGGCTGATCTATATGGATCATATGAACCGCTTCTGGCAACCCGGCCCAGCGGAAGATCAACTAATCGAAGAGCTGGTTCATCAGGGTAGTGAGAAAAGGTTTGTGCTCAAAGAGAATGTGATTTACTCAATCAATCGAGATGACCAGCTGTGGTCATTCGATCTCAGCACTGGTGACTTTTCCATTTTGAGAGCAGTACATAGAGATATCGATTACTTGACTGATA
This sequence comes from Microbulbifer variabilis, assembly GCF_052467165.1. NCBI lineage: Bacteria > Pseudomonadati > Pseudomonadota > Gammaproteobacteria > Cellvibrionales > Microbulbiferaceae > Microbulbifer > Microbulbifer variabilis. The sequence continues at coordinate 559,995 of NZ_CP174301.1, read as the reverse complement.
TTAATCAGGAAAACCTAATGATTACCTATGTTGTTGCCGCTAAAAAGGAAGTGGCTGAGTTATTCTTACGGGAATAGAAATACAGCCTGTTTTAGTTTTCAAAAATAAGATGGTTAGCTATAAACCATCTTATTTTCCTACCTCGATTTAATTCAAGATATCACTCTTATTTTCTATCAACTAAATTGCATGGCTACTTAAAAAGTTTCATCAGCTGTTCAACCATCCACATATGAAGCTGGCTATGGTTAGATCGACTATGCCATGCTGCTATAACCTCAAATTTTGGTGTTTGCGTGTCCAACTTAAGAGGAATAACTTTTTTGTTGGGTAGTAGTCTTGAGGGGTAGAACGCAATAGTGTCTGTCGCTGCAATAATATCTGGAGCGGCAGAAAAGCTGGGTATCGACATAACAATATTGCGTTTTAGCCCCTGCATCGCAAACCACTCATCGTGTGATCCTTTGAGGTTTGCCCGTGACGGTGAAATGATCAGTTGCGGAAGCTCGGCCACGTCTGCCAACGTTAATGACTTACTCTTCAGTGGAGACTTTTTTCCCGCTATACAGACATGTTGCTCCTCAAATAGCAATTTGTATGGCAGGTCATCCGGGATGAAATCAGGAAAGGTAAGCGCTAAGTCGATCTCACCAGCAACCATTAACTGATTGAGATTATCTGTTTCAAAGTCCCTGACGATAACTTTAAGTTCCGGGGCAGATTTACGGACAACCTCTAATAGCTGGGGCAGTACCGATTGAATTGCGTAATCCGTGGCACTAATACTAAAAATCCCTCTATAAGTTGCCGGATCAAACGCTATTGGGGTTAGCAGTGACTCTACATCCTTCAAAATACTACTGATCCTGCCTCCCAGCTGCTCAGCAACAGGGGTGGGCACCATACCGTTGCCTTGCCGGATAAACAGCCGGTCATCAAACACTTCTCTCAGCTTACGCAACTGTTCGCTTATCGCTTGCTGGGTTAACCCCACCTTTTCGGCTACCCGGGATAGGTTTCTCTCTTGCAGTAGCGCTTCCAATATACGTAGCTGTTTCAGGTCTAACCGACTTATACCATTCATATTTGTAACCAGGACAAAGAGTAGTTGTTTCTAATTGTATCTTTGCCTATCTATTATTCCCACCATCGTAAGGCACAGCCACATCTGGCTGGGGCTATTTAATAGCCCAAGTAGTTACTCTTCTAATTATCTGGAGATAGATATGAGCCGACCCACTAAGCGCTTTGCTCCTCAGGAATCTTATAAATTATTTATTGGTGGTGAATGGGTTAATAGCAACTCGGGGCGTACGATGGACAGCCTCAATCCTGCTACAGGCGAATTACTGACTCGCATACCGTTGGCCGATTCAAGTGATGTCGATGCTGCTGTCATTGCGGCAGAAAAGGCGTTCCCCATCTGGAAACTTACTTCCGCTATTGAACGACAGGATGCACTGCTCAAAATTGCAGACATGCTTGCAGAAAAGAAAGCATTCTTCGCCCACCTTGAGGCATTGGAAACCGGCAAGCCAATTCGCGAAACTTCAAATATTGATATCCCACTGGCCATAGACCACTTTCGCTACTTTGCAGGGGTTATCCGCTCTCACAGCGACGAAGCGGTGATGATTGATGATCAAACCATGAGCTTGGTATTCAGCGAGCCAATGGGTGTAGTCGGTCAGGTAATCCCATGGAACTACCCTCTGCTGATGGCCGCCTGGAAGATTGCACCCGCTATCGCAACCGGTAACACCGTAGTGATTAAGCCATCCGAGATGACTTCATCCACCCTGCTGGAGCTGACCAAGATTTTCAAGGAAGTATTACCAGATGGTGTGGTGAACGTTGTCACCGGCGTAGGCCCAGAAGCGGGCCAGGCTTTACTGGATCACCCTAAAGTCGCGAAGCTGGCCTTCACCGGGTCTACTGGCATCGGCTATAACGTGGCCAAAGCTGCGGCTGATAAATTGGTACCAGCTACATTGGAGCTGGGTGGCAAGTCAGCCAATATCGTATTCCCCGACACAAACTGGGAAAAAGCCCTGGAGGGCGGAGCCCTGTCTATCCTGCTGAACCAGGGACAAGTCTGTGAATCTGGTGCCCGCCTTTTTGTCCACGAAACTATATTCGACCGTTTTACCATTGAATTAAAAGCCAAGTTTGAATCTGTAAATGTCGGCGATCCGATGGACCCCAACACACAGATGGGCAGCCAGATCAGTGAAGCGCAAATGAACCGTATTCTTGGCTACATAGATATTGCCAAAGAAGAAGGTGCGAAGATCCTTACCGGCGGTAAGCGGCTGCAAAAACCCGGAATGGAACAGGGTTTTTATATTGAGCCGACAATTATTACCCATGCCGATAACGCTATGAAAGTGGCTCAGGAGGAAATCTTTGGCCCTGTGGTGGTAGTGATTCCTTTCTCCTCTGAGGAGGAAGTTATAGCGATGGCCAACCAATCCGATTATGGCTTGGCAGGTGCTGTTTGGACTCAGGATATAAACCGTGCACTGCGCGTTGCACGAGCCGTGGAAACAGGCCGCATGTGGGTGAATACCTATCACGAACTCCCTGCCCATGCACCGTTCGGCGGTTACAAGAAATCAGGTATTGGGCGTGAAACCCATAAATCGATGATTGATGCCTACACGCAGAAGAAGAATATCTTTATCAGTCTTAATGAAAAGCCCTACGGTCTTTTTTAAACCTCACTGCAATAAGCTTTTAGCAGGAAAGTAGTTATGAAAAACGAAGCACTATTCAGTGAAATCAACCTGGGCCCTTACACCCTGAAAAACCGCATTGTGCTGCCGCCGCTTACCCGGTCGCGTAGTTCACAGCCTGGCAACATCGCTAATGACTTAATGGCCAACTACTACGCTCAGCGTGCCGGTGCCGGCTTTATGGTTACAGAGGGCACGCAAATTGAGCCCCGGGGTCAGGGCTATGCCTGGACCCCCGGAATTTATTCACAGGACCAGATCGAAGGCTGGAAAAAAGTGACCAAAGCCGTACACGATCAAGGCGGTATTATTTTTGCCCAGCTTTGGCATGTGGGGCGTGTATCCCACACATCACTGCAGCCGGGTGGAGGGGCTCCCGTTGCGCCGTCTGCAATCCGAGCAGATGCGGTAAAGGTATTTATTGAGACAGGGCCAGGGCAAGGTGCTTTGGCTGAACCCAGTGAGCCCCGCGCGCTGACAACAGAAGAAGTTAAAGAACTGGTGCAGCTCTATGCCCAGGCAGCACGCAATGCTTTGGAAGCAGGCTTCGACGGTGTTGAGCTGCATTGTGCCAATGGTTATCTTGTAAACCAGTTTATTTCTGAGCATACCAACCAACGCGATGACGAGTATGGCGGTAGCCTGGAGAACCGACTGCGTTTCCTCAAAGAGATTGTTGCAGCGGTATCAGCAGAGGTAGGTAATGATCGTCTCGGCGTTCGATTTGCTCCGCTGTTTGAAAGTACCGATGTGGACCGTGTTTATCTTGGCCTGGTGGAGAGTGACCCACACACAACCTATATCGAAGCTATCAAACTATTGAACGAGGCGGGAATTGCTTACCTATCTTTAGCAGAAGCGGATTGGGATAATGCACCGGATTTACCTGAGAATTTCTACCAGGAAGTACGAGAGATCTTTGGCGGGCGCATCATGTATGCCGGCAAGTATTCCCCAGAGAAGGCTTTGCGGGTGCTGCAGGCGGGTAATGGAGATATCTTTGGTTTTGGCCGCCCTTTCATTGCCAATCCGGACCTTCCCATACGTATTCGCAATGATTGGCCTCTTAATAAGGTTGACCCGGAAACCATGTATGGCGGTACCGATGAAGGCTATACCGATTACCCTTCTTACCAGCCATAATTTTTAACAGTTCCTTAACAGGACATAAAAAAAGCCCCAGTAATTGAAGGTTACTGGGGCTTTAAACTTACTCGTATAACTTCTTGGATTCCTGAGGTAATTTTCAGTGTTTTTCCAGACACTAAAATAACTATTAATCCCTTTGGACACCTCGACTAAATAGTGATTTACTTCGAAATGATTATTAAAAACTAAAAGTCCACTCGGGCATCCAGTTCAAAGCCCAGGTTTCCAGGACTTTATCAAAGCCACTCAACACCATAATCCCAAGCAACAAAAGTATGGCGCCAAGTGCTACTTTGCCACCAACAGCAAAAGCGCCAACTGATGGTGATAAGCGGCTATAAATTTTCCGTGATAGCCCGCCTGCCACCAGTAGCGCAGCGCCGGTACCAAGCCCAAAAGAAAACATCACCATAAATGATTGGCCTAGTTGCTGGCCCATTGAAGCAAGCGCGATTGCTGCACCTAGCGTGGGACCTACGCAGGGCAACCAGATAATTCCTGTGAGAAAGCCGATACCAAACTGTCCGGCCCAGGCGCCATCACCAGTAATGCTCGCCCCTGCGGTAACTTTCGACAAACGCAGAGTCACCCAGTCGGAAAGGGGTTTGATCAGCAGAATAAGGGCAACGGCCACAAGCAGGATTGCAGCAATATAGCGAAATAGCTCTGGGTCCAGCCCTAAAGAAACCAGCAGGAAACTGAGTACAGTTCCAGCCAGGGCAAATGACAAGCTGAGCCCTACGGCGAGCGCATAAGGTCCCCAGCGCCCAGCACTGCTGGAGGCGCCAACCACCATTGGCACCAGCGGCCAAACACAGGGGGAGAGAATACTAAGTGTGCCCGCAATTAAGGCCAGGGGGATGGCGCTGACTTCAAGCATTTTCGCCGCAGGCCTTAACTGAGTTAAAGATATTCTGGCGAATAACATCAGCGCGTGTTTCAGCAACACTGAACCATACCTGCTTGTCCCCACGATAGAGCAGCAGGGTTGACTGCCTGGGCGCACGGAAATGCTTTACCCACTCTTTTTGCTTGTCGAAATTCACATTAAGGATTGTGAGGCCGCACTGGGGGTTATCTTTCTGGAACTGCGCAAGAATTATGCCCTGCTTCTTGCAGGTAGGGCACCAGTCTGCCCGCACATCAATCAATACGGGTTGCTTCGCAGCTTGCAGCTCTTTGAAGCGCTCTTCAGAGAAGGGCTCTCCGGCTGATGCGAAGGGCACGCTAAGAAGGAAGGAAGTTACAAGCAAAGAGCGTAGAAATAAGTGAAGAACTTTCATGCTAATCATATCCTCGGTATAAAAATGCACACCCCAGCAGAAAGGTAAAATTGGGTGCATTGCAACCTTAGTCGGCGTAGGCCGCAAATTATTACAGTCCATAATGAGGAATTTCTTAACAGATACTTACTGTAGAGCCGTCCACATTTACCATGGTTTGGATACAACACACTCCAAAAGCCAAGCCAGCTCAGGATTCAAAGGAAAGCCTGAACCCCGGATAAAAGAGAAATCCAGGGGGGAAGACGTGAAAATGTGCAGCTAATCCAATCGCTCAAGAAATGACTCAAAGCCCCAGATTCTTCTTAAAAGCTGATTATATGCCCCTGACTATAAAGTATAAAAACGCAAAGATTTCGTCATGCTAAGCCAGGAATGCCAAGTACATTTCAAAGGCCCCAAAGCCAGGCTAAGCAGATTCTCCTACTCTCTAGGAAAGCATGCACATTGGAATTCTGAGAATTCTGGCCAATTAATCGTTGGGAATGGGGAATCTGTAGGTCTCAAAAGTTAACCTAATTTATTGAAGGATGAACATAGAATACTAAATTAGCGATTTTTTATTTCCGGCCAATATTTTTATGTATCACCATTAATATCAGCGGAATCACCAGCCAACCCAAAGACCAAACCACAGGGCTGATGAATGCAAGTCCAATAGTAAGTACTGCGACGAAGGGTTCAGTCGTTGCGCTTTTGAAGACGTTATTTTTTTCATTGCTGGTAAGGGATGTGTTAGCGAAGCCCATCTTGCGGGCATACTGCCAGCCCGCGAGCCCGATAAATCCCGATAGAGCAAGGCATACACTCTGGCCAACGGTGGACGAGATGCTAACTAATTTAGGGTCATTGATCGCAAAATAGAGATAAAAACATACGACCACCTGCTGCAATAACACCAGCGAAGTATGGATATTATTGGACTGCTCAACAGGCCCAAGTAATTTATGCGTCAGATTCCACTGTACGAGCGTTAGTCCTACGGCAATAAATAGGCGGAAAATCTCTTGGGAATTCTCTACTAAAAGACTCAGAAGGCCAAATTCAAGCTTTATCCAAGCCATATCTTCTCCCGAAGGAAGATATAAAACGAAGTTGACAAATAAGAGCGCGTAAGCGACATCAATGAAATTTTCAAGTCGCCGCAGGCGGCAATGCCTTATTGCAATAGTTCCAGTATCTATATGGCGCATCAGGGAGACCAGACTTTTTAGCCACAGTGAGTCTCGTTATAGCAGACACCGGATGCTGTATAGATGCAAAAAATAGACTGAAAGCCAGTAATTTTTACGCCTCCCAGTAAAAAGAGGCAGAGAAAAGGGCCGGCCTGTTATTTGCTCTTAGATAACTTTTCGCCTGAAGAAGATAGTTCGATTAATGATCTAACTGGTACTACTGCCATCATTATTACACTAAAAGCTGATAGCCGGCCAATTTTGGTTGATAAGCAGACAGATCGAGCACAATTCAAACAAGGCAATACTATTAATCGATTGACTTCAAACAGAATCTACATAAGATCCTACGAAATTAACCCGGATAAAGATTTAACAACCATTTGCATAGCTATCCGGTCGCTGAGTTTGGTCAGTAGACCTCCTGACAAGATCCCCACTTTTCCAGGGTTAAAGGAATACAATTTTTACAGCCAGTAGAAAAAAGTATAATTATTTTTCTAGAAAAATTGATGATGCAAAAAACTTTATTGAACTCAATGCCGGTAAAAATACCTTCAGCTGCAAACCTTACCGTATCCAGTATGAAAACCAGCCTAAGTAAAAATCTCAGAGCTGGCTTTTGAAAGAATTGGCACGGTATCCTGAAGCAGTCAGATTAGAGGCTGAAAACACTCAATCGTCAGAAAAAATAGCAAGAGGAGTGACAGTGCTCCTTATCCATTTACCTTGGACAGCCCAACCTAAGCATTGCTTTGAATAATAAGTCAATAATACCCAGCAACCATATAAAAATGGGGTAATTATGGAAGGTGAATTACTTTCACTTCGAGCCGAACTCGCCCTGCTGGAGCGGGACAATCAACGCCGGCTGGAGACCTTCGAACGACGGCTCTCCGCCCTTGAGGCACAGCTCAGGCGGGACGATACAGAAACCAAAGAAGCCTTGGTAGAAAGTACTGCTGAGTTAGAAGACGAACTGGCCCTGCTTATGGGCACACCCTCCAAGCCCCGCCAAACCATTCAGCAAGCTCATTCAGCAACCATACCTTTAGCAACGGCAACTCCTACCCCGAAATCTTCTGAATCCAAATCAACGCCTGAGAGAGCCGGTAAACCATCAGTAGCCACTCCATGGTTACAAGAAGGCCTGGCCAGCCTATTGGCACCAGCCCTGGAACCGCTCAATCGTGTGTGGGAGCCCCTTGCAAACTTTTATCGCCATTACCAGCGCCAGGGTAAAGCCCCGGTATTCTTTATGACCGCTGCCGGCATACTGGCACTGGTATTTGGCTTCGCATACTTGCTGCAGTTCTCTTTCAACAACTATTTGGGCCCGGCCGGTAAGGTAATCTTGGGCTTTCTGGTTGCGGCGGCAACCACTTTTGGCGGTGTGACTTTTAGCCGGCGTATGCCCCATATGGCGGACTACGGCTCTGGATTAATAGCGCTCGGAGTGATTCTTCTCTACCTGTGTGGGTACTTTGCCGGGCCTTACTATCAGTTGCTGCCTGTTCCTGTTGGAGTCGGCCTGTTGGTGGCGACAACAGGGCTCTCTTACTTACTGGCCCTATTATTTGAGACACGAGTGGTGTCTATGGTGACCCTGCTGGGCGGTGCCACCATGCCTTTGGTGGCGAATCATTTTGATCCTTCCGCACTTGTTTACCTCAGCTATTTATTGGCACTCGCCCTGGCGATGCTGCATTTATCCAGGCAGATACGCTGGCCACAGCTTGCGATCGTCACTATGGTACTGAGCGCAGGCATGTTGGAGTTTTCGATCTCAAACCTGGATGGGGCTACATCTACCTGGGGACCATTGTTGATATTGCACGGCTTCTTTTATGGCTTTGCCCATTACGCCTTGCGGGGTCTAAACGCTGAATTGATAGAGTCCAAAGGGCTGGAGCGAAGGCGCCTGATTATTATTGCCGCAAACCTGGTGCTGTTTATCCACATCAGCTGGTCGCTGGCACCCAACAGTAACGCACTGGGCATTGTGTGGCTGCTGAACCTTCTACCCTGGATGGCTCTGGCCATTTATTCACGCTGGCTGTTTGGCTACAACGCCATCAGCATTTCCGCCCGTGTTGTACAGAATATGGCTCTACTACACGGTGGATTACTGGCAGGCTTGGCAATCCTTGCGTTGTGCAGTCCCGCTTTATTGGGGATTGTCTGGTGCCTAGAGGGATTGTTGCTGATTTTTCTCGGTGCCCGTTTTGGTTTTATCAGTGTAAGAAGCGAGGGTTACATCGCCCTATCTGCAGCTGGCATTACCATGCTGTGGCAAGCTCTGACCTGGGTAGCTGGCGGAGTTGTTCCCGCACCAATGTTGCTGTCATTAAGCGCAGATGCTGGTTGGGGTAACTGGTTGGCGCTCTGTGCGGCCACCTTCGCATTAACCCGGCTGTTGCAGCACTGCGCAGATCGGATTACTCCTAGAGAGCACCATTTAACCTCTTTCGCAGATAACGCTTTTGTGGTGTTTTTATCCGCAAGCTTTCTGCTATCTGTTGGCATCCTCTGGCCCCAGGGTATGTGGCTGCTTGCCTTGCTACCGATGGGCTTTTTAATCTGGCACGGCAAGCGCACTGGTTCAGCATTTAGTGAATGGTTTGGACTCAGCCATTACTTACTGCTGTTTATCCCACTACTCGCGAGTGCATCGATTGTGGGTAACTTGCATTTCTACGATCAAATACCTTACGGAAAGATCGCTAGTGTAGAGGCCTTCCTTAGCTTGTGGATGATTGCAGCTCTGTATAAACACCTGGATATGCAATCCACTGGCTTCTCTCTGGCACTCAATTTGCGCAAGCTGTTTTACGCTCTGGTGCCAATATTTTTCCTACCAACAGTACTTTATAAGGCCAACGACTACTTCCCCATCGCCGTTTGGCTGTCTGGCGCTATCGCCCTGGCACTTTATACACACCTGAAACTGGAGGTATTAAAACAGGAACTGCGCATATTGATCGCAGGCGCAAGCTTTGTAGCAATAATCAGTTGTGCTCTGCAGGAGTTTGCCAACTGGCAAGGGTTTGCCTTGAGTGGGTTGCTGTTGGGGCTGGTATCAATGGCGGCACTGTTGTGGATCGGCCAGGGATTGCGGCGGAAGCCAGCCGGCCAGGATTGGCGGTTGGCCCTGCATCGGGCACTTAAGCCACTCTTTCCATTGGCCTTTTACTATCTCGCGGCAACGCTACTTATTATTAGCTACGCGCTAAGCCGTGACTTTGCACTGGCACTTTTACTATGCCAGCTGTACTTCGCCGGTTTGTATATTTTTAAACCCCAATTAGCGCCGCTGCGCAACCAGTTGACCCCCCTTTATATGCTGAGTCTGCGCCTGTTTGAGTTTATTACCTTGTTGCAAGTTGCAGCGGTCATTGCCAATTCCGCTAAGGCGCCAATGTTGGGAGTGTATAACCTGGTGGCCCTGGGAATCGCTTCACTGTTGGTTTATCAGCGCTTTTTCGCCAATAGAGCCGTATGGCCTGGCCGCAGGCTGTTTAACCTGTGGGTGCTGCACCTTACAGCCATCCCAGCTTATATTGCGCTGCTGGCGCAAGTGCTGGAAACCATGTGGCTGCCAGCCATATCATTTGCCTTGGTGGTGCATGCAACACTGCTACTGTTCCAGACTCTAAGACCTGATACCCAAAAGTTACTGAAGCTCTCACTCATGTTGTTCGGCATTGCCGCACTAAAAATTGTGCTGTGGGATATGCAGGACTTTTCCCTGATACAAAAGATTGTGGTCTGTATGCTGGTGGGACTGTGCATGCTGGGGGCTGCATTCCAGTATCAGAAATTTCTGACCCCCAGAAAATGAAAACACCAAAAATACTGATCAGCTTATCTCAAAAATGTAATGGGCCTTTTTAGACCCATTACTATTTACAGTTGTTAAATTAGTTATGATTTGTGTGGGGTTATACAAGAACTCCATATGCTCTATCTTTTGAAGCAATACTTACAAAGGTTTGGCACAGATCACCCTCTATATATTGCTGCTAAAGACGTCTTATCACATCAAAGAACGCCTTACCCAAACCGCCCATTTGCCGGCCAACTACACTGAATGCGTAACTCCATTTCGATAAAATGCGCAGGGAAGCAAGAAATGAAACGGCTTCAGTTGGCAATAACGCTTTTTGCCGCCTTACTCATTAGTAGCCAAGCTTTGGCAGAGTATAAAAAAGGAGACTTTATTGTTCGTGTTGGCGCCGCCGCAGTTGATCCCAATGACGATTCCGACAATCTGCGCCTAAATGGCACCATACTGCCTGATACACGGGTTTACGTGGATACCGGTTACTCCGTGAGCGTTACGGGCACTTGGTTATTCGCAGACCACTGGGGATTGGGGCTTTTGGCAGCATTACCATTTAAACATGATCTCGACGTGCGCGGCCTGCCCGACCCGGTGACTGGCGAACCTCTCGGACGGGTGCGCCTCGGGGACATTAAACATCTGCCTCCTACCCTCACCTTGCAATGGTACCCGGTATGCACAGAATCCTGGGTGCAGCCTTACATTGGTGTCGGAGTAAATTACACCCACTTTTTAAGTGAGCATATCAATCGTGCGGCTCAGAATTACTTTGAAGCTGTACTCGGTGCAGAATCACGAGCAAGACTCAAGCTGGATGATTCTTGGGGCCTGGCTGGGGAAGTTGGAATAGATATCGCCTTTGGCCAGGATAGCCGTTGGCTGTTTAATGCCGCTATTTGGTACCTGGATATTGATACCGATGCAAATATCCGCTTCTATACAGGTGCGGAAGCTTACTCCCGTATCAATGTCGATGTGGACATAGATCCGTTTGTTTTCTCGGTCGGTATCGGTTATCACTTCTGATTTGGAGTGCCGGAAATCCGAAAGAGTGATTTTAATAGTTTCTTTTTAATGCCAGTCTGGGCATCAAAGAAATAAGTTATGGACTTTCCTTCCAGTCTGGCGGTAGCTCGCCTCTTCAGTAATCCACTCTCATTTTAATTAATCGAGCAAGCACTTCCCGTTGCGGCGTTCCGATAGACTCAACATTCATTCTATTTTCCCGAATCATACGGCCCGTTTTTAGCAATTTTCATCCTGTCCCTGCCCGATAAACTGCTCCCCATCGATAGAGGTTGCCCATTCCCTGGGGCACTACTTTAGAACTCACAGATTGAGGAGCGATACCATGACCACTTCCGCCCTGAGCACAATTCAAGATACCAACTCCATGTTTCCTGCTATTACCGACTTGGCTGGTCGTATAGGCCTGGCTGCGATTTTCTTACTGGCAGGTGTCAATAAAATTCAAAACTACGAGGGCAGCGCCCAGTACCTGGCCTACGGCGGCCTGCCTGAACTCCTGCTGCCACTGGTGATACTGTTTGAAGTAGGCACCGCCCTTGCCTTGATCGCAGGCTTTCAAGTTCGCTTGGTTGCATTAGCCCTAGCTGGATTTAGTGTGATTACCGCTGCCTTGTATCACAACAATCTGGCTGACCAGATGCAATTTATTATGTTCTTCAAAAACATCGCCATGGCCGGGGGCTTCCTGTTACTGGCTGCTAATGGTGCTGGACGATGGAGCCTGGACGCTCACAGACAGGGAGCCAAGCAGTAATTCCTCATAAAATAGACGGCAGAAACCCCGAGAAAATCGGGGCCTGCACCCACTCTTACAGGCTTTTAAGAGGTACAAAATGGGACTTTTAATCAGCGGAAAATGGCAGGACCAATGGTATAACACCAGCGAGTCTGGTGGCGCCTTTGAGCGAGAGGCGGCCCAACTGCGCAACTGGATAACCATTGATGGTAGCGCAGGGCCCAGTGGAACTGGTGGCTTTAAAGCCGAGCCCGGCCGTTATCACCTCTATGTATCACTTGCTTGCCCTTGGGCCCACCGCACACTGATCTTTCGCAAGCTGAAAAAGCTGGAAGGGCATATCGGCGTATCGGTAGTAAGCCCTGATATGCTGAACTCTGGCTGGAGTTTTAATATTGAAAAAGGCAGTAGTGGCGACCCCCTATTCAGATTCGATTACCTGTATCAAATCTACACCCACAACAAAGCCAATTACAGTGGGCGCGTAACTGTGCCGGTGCTATGGGACAAACAGCAGAACTGTATTGTCAGCAATGAATCTTCAGAAATCATACGTATGTTTAACAGCGCGTTTAATCTGATTACTGGCGATCAAACAGACTTTTTCCCACGGCAAAAGCGCGATGAAATTGAGGTTATTAATCATGAGATCTACGAGAATATTAACAACGGAGTTTATCGCTGTGGCTTCGCTACCACCCAGGCCGCTTATGGGGAAGCCTACGACAAATTATTCAAATCAATGGACCATGTGGAAACACGTCTGAGCCAACAGCGCTATCTTACCGGTGATCAAATCACTGAAGCAGACTGGCGTTTGTTTACCACACTAATACGCTTTGATGCAGTCTATCATGGGCATTTTAAGTGCAACCGTCAGCGCTTGGATGACTTCCCTAATATCCGTAACTATGTGCGCGAGCTGTATCAATGGCCCGGTGTAGCCGAAACTGTAGATTTTCACCATATCAAGCGCCATTACTACTTCAGCCATACTTCGATTAACCCCACCCAGGTTGTACCGGTGGGGCCCGCTATCGATTACAGTAGCCCCCACGACCGCAACAGGTTCCCCGTAAGATAAATCTTTAAGCCCGGCCCCACCTCAGGACTAACCCCAACCTCGGCCGCTCTGCGGCCACTTTTACTCAATCATGGGCAATGTCGTCGCCACCCATCTAAATTTTCGAACAAATCTTTCTATAATTCTGACTATCATTCGATTCTGGCGAACATTAGAGTAGCCCTTCGACAACTTATCCTGCCATAGGCATCAAGTTAAATGATCAACGGGAGAAGGCACCCATGCAGAAAACCACCCTGGAGCAATGGCGTATGTTTAAGGCTGTGGTGGATGCGGGAGGTTTCAACCAGGCCTCTTCAGTGGTGCATAAAAGCCAATCGAGTATTCACCATGCGGTAGGGAATCTGGAGACGGCACTGGGTGTAAAGCTTTTTGAAGTAACCGGGCGCAGAGTTACATTGACTGAAGCTGGCCAGCTGATGTTGCGCCGTGGAAAGTACTTACTGGATGAAGTATCCCGTATAGAGGCAATTGCGGAGTCTCTTAGCAGTGGTGTGGAATCTGAGCTGCGTATCGCTGTAGATGGTGCCTTCCCCCAGCAAGTGGTATTTAAGGCTCTCGAAAAAGTATCCGGAATATTCCCACAAACCAATATTGATATTGTCGATACCATTTTATCTGGCACTAATGAGTTGTTACAGGAAGGTGCTGTAGACCTGGGTTTATCACCAATGACAATGGCCGACAATCTCAATGAAGAAATCTGTACGATTGAATTTATCGCAGTGGCATATATCAACCATCCTCTGCATCAATTCAAACGAAAGTTAAACTATGATGATTTAAAATCTTACCGACAGATTATTGTGCGGGACTCAGCCACACAAACCAGCGTCGACTCGGGGTGGCTTGGCGCTGAACAGCGCTGGACAGTAAGTAGCTTGCGTGCATCTACAGAGCTGATTTGCCAGGGAATGGGGTATGCCTGGCTACCCATGCCAATTGCCGCCCCGCTATTGGAAAACGGAATGTTAAAACGTCTTCCATTGGAAAAAGGCGCATCCCGCACAGCCAGTTTTTATTTGAATTTTAGGGATCAAGACAGCCTGGGCCCTGCTGCGCGTGAATTTATAGGGGAATTACGGTTGCTGACACTAAATATGCCCACTTCGGAAAATTCACTTTAATAGAACAGCGAATCCTTATCTATCCAATATTTCTCTGGTGCAGACTTGAATAAAATAAATAAAACCATTATTCAAGTACTTGGATCTTGTTATGTACTATTTTAGACCGGCGCAGGAACGAGGAACTGCCAATTTTGGGTGGCTCCAAAGCAAGCATTCTTTCTCCTTCGGACACTACTACGATCGCATGCATATGGGGTTTTCTGTATTGAGGGTAATCAATGATGATACCGTCCGTCCCGGTGCAGGTTTTGATACTCACGGCCACAGGGATATGGAGATTATCTCCTATATCTTGGAAGGCGCTATTGAACATGTCGACAGTGAAGGGAATCGTTTTGTGGTCCCCGCCGGAGAAGTGCAAAGAATGAGTGCCGGAACAGGCATCACCCACTCAGAATATAATCACTCAACATCACAGAGATTAAAGTTCCTGCAAATTTGGATTCAACCCAATTGCCAGGGCATCAAGCCTGGGTATGAACAAAAATCAATTATTCAAACAAAGAAGCTGACTCCCCTGGTTACCCCAGATGGACGTGATGATTCACTAACCATGCAACAAGATGCCAGTTTGTATCGACTTCACTTGAAGAGCGGAGAAAGTGTGGTTCTGGATACCCGAATTCGCCCCGGATATTTACATGTGATTGGGGGGAGTGCCACTTTTAATAGCAATCATAAAATGATGGCAGGAGATGGCCTTGGACTGTTTAAAGAGGATATACAATTACAGGCCGGTATAGATGGTATAACGGCCTTGTGGTTTGATCTGCCACATCAATGAAAATTTAGTAAAATAAAGTCAACTCTTGAAATAAGGCAATTCGAAGTAATCATCAGCGGCAATATATATTTTTTCAATCAGGCGCAGTAATCGCCCTACCTGCTCTCTGGCCGATTCCCTCCTAAAATAGATCGAGGCAATTGGGGATCAATTGATGGGTGCAGTTGGCGACACGGATAGTCGCGATAGCAGGCAAGCCGAACCGGGGAGACTTATCTCCCTGCTCTCTCCTGTGCCCCCCACTATTTTGACACTGATCCTGTTGTTCTACATGTCAGATATATCTGCCGGTCGCGAAATTAGTTTTGGTGTGACCTGGGTATCTGACCTCGGTGTATCACTGCTATTTTTTATTGATGGTCTGAGCTTTCTTTTCGCCCTACTCATCAGTGGCATCGGCGTATTTATTACAATTTATGCCGCATCTTATTTACGCGGACATATGCAACTGCGCCGTTTTTATCTGTATCTCTACCTATTTATGATCGGAATGCTGGGTCTGGTGCTTGCCGGTGATCTGATTACTTTATTTGTATTTTGGGAAATCACCACTATCGCCAGTTACCTGCTGATTGGCTTTAATAACACCAGCGCCATTGCACGCCGCTCAGCGCTACAGGCCCTATTGGTAACCACCCTTGGAGGCCTGTGTTTACTGGCCGGTTTTATACTGCTTGGTTCACTCACAGGCAGTTTCGATATGGTGCAGGTACTCGCTTCCGGGGAGACAGTACGCGCAAGTTCACTATATGTGCCAATCCTGATACTGATATTAATCGGATCTTTTGCCAAATCCGCACAACTGCCTTTCCATTTTTGGCTTCCCAATGCGATGGCAGCTCCGACCCCTGTCAGCGCCTACCTACACTCTGCAACTATGGTAAAAGCAGGCATTTATCTATTGGCGCGCCTGCATCCAGTTCTGGCACAGACAGAAACCTGGGAGTGGATTTTGACCTGTACCGGTGCGGCTACCGCAGCAGTGGCTGCATTGGCTGCTCTGCGCCAGACCGACCTGAAACTTGCCCTGGCCTACACCACAATGATCGCACTCGGTACCTTGACTATGTTCCTTGGTTCCGATGCCTCTGCTGCAGTTGCAGCCGCTATCACCTTTTTAATAGTGCACTCTTTTTATAAGGCTGCACTGTTCATGGTGGTAGGCATCATTGATAAGCAGACTGGCACCCGCAATATGATCAAACTTGGTGGGCTCGGACGTGTCATGCCTATCACTTTTTTTACCGCACTGGCCTCAGCACTTTCTATGGCAGGATTCCCACCATTTCTTGGCTTTATTGGTAAAGAATTAAAATATGAGGGAGCGCTGGCTGTGGCATCCGAACCAGCTCTCGTATCCACTGCCGCAGTATTCGCCAATGCCGTCACTGTTACCGTGGCTGGTATGGTTGCTTTAAAACCCTTCCTGGGAAAATACCCACACAACCTACCCAAAGTCCACGAGGCATCGCTTGGCTTATGGATAAGTCCACTAATTCTCAGCTTTCTGGGACTTACCTTTGGTCTTGCCCCGGATCTCGTCGGTGGGGGACTTGTTGAACCTGCATTAACTGCTGTACTGGGTATTCCAGAGAGTATCGATTTACGCCTCTGGCACGGGATTAATATTCCTCTGTTAATGAGCATATTGACCTTTGGTCTTGGGGTCACTATGTATCTGGGCTTACGCCACCTGCGGGCTTGGCTGGCATGGGATTTCAAACATGCGCCTACCAGTGCCGATCTACTGTGGGACAAGTCCCTGGAGCTGTTGAGGTCCTTTGCGGCTTTCCAGACCCGGATATTGCAAAACGGGGTTATGCGGCGTTATTTGACGGTCATTTTTGTGACCGTTTCGATATTCCTTTCCTATGCCTTGTTACGATCGGGGCAATTCCCACTGGAATACAACTGGCCGCGTCTGAACCTGAAAGAATGGGCCGCCCTTCTACTTACCGTGGGTGGAGCTTTTATGGCGGGTACAGCACGCAAACCATTAATTGCAATATGCGCTCTCGGGGCCCTGGGTGTTGGAGTTGCATTAATCTATCTGTTCTTTGGTGCTCCGGATGTAGCTATTACCCAGCTCCTGGTTGAAACCCTATATTTGGTATTGGTTGCCGCAATACTGCCTCGCCTGCCAGTATTCAGCCCCGGTAGAAAAATCCGCTTTCGCCCTAGAGATGCCCTTTTGGGTGGCATGGTCGGCCTGTTGGTGACTTTGAGTATTCTTGCCGTATTACAAACACCCTTCGATAGTCCTACCAGTGACTTCTTTGAGCAGGCCGCAGTGCCCGAGGCTCATGGGCGTAATATTGTCAATGTCATCCTAGTGGACTTCCGCGCGCTGGATACCTTCGGAGAAATCATTGTGGTATTTACTGCTGCCGTAGCGGCAGTAACGCTGCTGGGCCATCAATTACGGCGGGGGCCACAATGAACTCTCTGATATTGCAAACAGCAACCCGAGTGCTTGTGGCGCTCATTCTGGTTTTCTCGGTATATATGCTCTTGCGCGGCCACAATTATCCTGGAGGGGGTTTTATTGCCGGGTTAATTGCCGCTTCGGCATTTGCACTCTTTGCCATAGCCTGGGGTATGGAAGCGGCCCAGCGAGCACTGCGGGTTCCTCCCGGAAACCTGGCAATGAGTGGCGTATTGATTTCGGCACTGTCCGGTATGCTCGCAGCTTTTAAAGGAGAAGCGCCTTTCTCGGGCCAATGGTTTCAACTTATCGGCGATAAAAACTCGGGCGGTATCTCCATCAGCAATGTACTAATTTTTGATATTGGCGTTTACCTGGCGGTACTCGGCGCTGTACTCACCCTGATTTTTGCCCTGGAAGAGGCTGGTTAATATGGAGGGTCCCCTCGCACTTGTGGTTGGCATATTGATTGCCACCGGAGTCTATCTGATGCTGGCCAGGGATCTGCTGCACTACCTGTTCGGGTTAATACTCATCAGTAACGCCGCCAATCTGGCCATATTTATTACCGGTAGATTAACCCGCGCGGCTCCGGCCCTGGTTCCCAAAGGGCTGGAAGTACCGCCTATGCCTGTAGCGAACCCCCTGCCCCAGGCACTTATCCTGACTGCCATTGTAATCGGTTTTGGTCTGTTGGCCTTTGCCCTGGCATTAATCGCCCAGGCCTATAAAGTGCTGGGTACCCTTGATGTGGACTCCATGCGCATTGCGGAGCCGGTGAAGCCCAAGAGGAAAAAATCCCCTTGAGCTGGTTACTCGCCCTGCCCTTCCTGATTCCCATCTTCACCGCACTTGCCGCTTTTCCTGCGCGCGGGCGCCCTTTGCTCTGCGGCTCAATTTCTATTTGCGGCTGTGTGCTGATGCTGGGAATAGCAATCGCCATTATGATACTGGTGGAAACCGGCAGTCCGCGCGCGGCCCAAATGGGGGATTGGGCGGCTCCCTTTGGGATTACCCTGGTAGCTGATCGTCTGAGTGCAGTAATGTTGCTAATCAGTGCAATTGTAGGGCTCTGCGTTTCATTATTTTCACTCTCAGACATTGATGAAAAACGGGTAAAGCTGGGATTTCACAGCTTCTTCCAGCTTTTATTGGCAGGCGTTTGCGGAAGCTTTATTACCGGAGACCTGTTTAATTTGTATGTCTGGTTTGAGGTGATGCTAATCGCCTCATTTGCCTTGCTGGTTTTGGGGGGAGATCGTATCCAGCTGGATGGCGGTATTAAATATGTCGCGCTGAATCTTGTGTCCACCCTGCTGATGCTCACATCCATTGGTATGATTTACGGGTTGACCGGCACCCTAAATATGGCACAGCTGCATATATCCCTGGCCACGGTCGACAATCCGGTGGCTGTATCTGCCCTGGCGGTATTGTTTATCAGTGCTTTTGGGATCAAAGCAGCTATCTTTCCATTATTTTTCTGGCTGCCAGCTTCTTATCATGCCCCACCTGTGGCAGTAACCGCTGTATTTGCCGGGCTGCTTACGAAAGTTGGAGTCTACGCGCTGATAAGAACCTTTACCCTGATTTTCCCTACAGACCTGGGCTTTACCCACAATATCCTTTTGGGGGCAGCATTACTCACCATGCTAACCGGCGTACTGGGCGCTGCCGCCCAATATGAATTTCGCAAAATCCTTGCATTCCATATCATTAGCCAGATCGGTTTCCTGGTGCTTGGGCTGGCTCTCAACTCCCCCTTGGCACTGGCCGGATCAGTGTTTTACATGGTGCATAATATTGTTGCCAAAACTAACCTGTTCCTGATCAGCGGTACCGCCCAGCGCCTTACAGGCAGCTATGAATTGAGCGAAATCGGTGGTGTTTATCAAGCCAGCCCTCTGCTTTCTACCTTTTTCTTTATTGCCGCTTTCAGTCTTGCCGGCTTTCCTCCTCTGTCGGGTTTTTGGGCCAAACTATTGTTATTAAAAGCCAGCATGGACCAGGCGGCTTACCTTGTGGCAGCTGTTGCGCTAATTACCGGCGCTCTAACCCTATATTCCATGAGTAAGATCTGGGCAGAGGTTTTCTGGAAGGACCACCCCAAAAGCTACTGTAGCAATTTGTATGAGATACCACGTACTGAGAGGTTACAGCGCCTGCTACCTGTTGCCCTGTTAGCATTCATTACCTTAGGGCTGGGGCTGGTTCCAGAGCCTTTTATTGATTACTCCCTAGGGGCCGCAAATGAGCTTCTGGAACCCCGGGAATATCTGGATGCGGTTTTGGGCGAGGGTTCCGCCCAGTACACAGGAAACCACTGAGTATGCGCGTATTTTTACTCAATCTGTTATTGGCCATCAGCTGGTCCGCACTTACCGGTAATGCGACACTGACGAATTTCTGTTTTGGTTTTTTAATTGGTTACTTGGCACTGAGGGTATCCCCCAGTTTACCCGGGGGAAGTAAGTATTTTTATCGCCTGCCGCGCTTCGCCCACTTGTCCTTTTTTTTCATTCAGGAGCTGATACTGTCCAGCCTGCGTGCTGCCTATGAGGTATTTTCACCCAAACTAAAGAGCCGCCCCATGGTCGTGCGTATCCCCCTGAAAATCACTGATCGCAACCAAATTTTTATTCTCACTAATTTAATCTCGCTAACTCCGGGAACCATGGTGCTGGAAATTACCAAAGACCACTCTGAACTTTTGGTTCACACCATGTTTGTGGATGATCCGGAAGCTTTTCGCGAGGAAATTCACCAGGGTTTCGAAAAGCGGGTAAGGGAGGCCTTTTCCTGATGCCAATTACTATTGCCGACATACACTCCCCCATTATTGTAGGGGCGATTAACATCTCTTCACTGATGTTACTTTTGGCCCTGGCAATGTGCTTTTTGCGAATATTTTTTGGGCCTACGTTAGCCGATAGAGTTGTTGCCCTGGATGTATTAAATATTCTCGCCGTCGCATACTGTGCACTATTGGCAATTGCTTCAGGACAGCCTGTATACCTGGATGCGGCTATTGCACTGGCACTTGTGGCATTTCTGGTCAGTGTGGCCTTCGCGCGTTTTATCGAAAAAAGTGGCAAGAAAACCGTGATTCACGAAGGGGGCGGTGGTGGTAGTTTTCGATGAGGTTTTTATTGCAGCATTGATACTGGTAGGAAGTACTTTTGGGTTCAGTGCCGCCCTGGGATTACTGCGCATGCCGGATTTTTACACTCGCATGAGTACTTCCGGTAAGGCTGCTACCCTGTGCTGTGGTCTTTTACTGGCCGGAGTAGCCACCCTGTTCCATGATACCCAGGTTACGGCACGGGCGGTGGCTGCAATCCTGTTCCTGCTACTCACGGTGCCGGTGGGCGTGCATATGATCGCACGCGCAGCCTACCGGGTTGGTACCCCTATGTGGCGGGGAGCATCAGCCCGCCCCCGTTTCAAAAATCCGAAAAGGGACCTCCGTTAACCGAAAGTCCTTTCGAGGAGCCCCTAAATTAGTGGCCCTTAGAATACAGTTCAGCGATAACTGCATCACTACGCTGGGAAAGTCGATGGGAACAGTCATCGACAAGGATGACATGCCCCATCTTGCGTCCCTCTCTCAGGCTTTTGCCATAAAGCCATACGCCTTCATTTTTCTGCGAGGGTGATTTATTCACTCCGAGCATATTAATCATGGCAGTTGGGCTGGAGCATTGTGTATCCCCCAGCGGCATATCGAGAATGGCGCGCAGGTGGTTGGCAAATTGACTGGTCTCTGCTCCCACCAGGGTCCAGTGGCCACTGTTATGGACCCGCGGCGCTATTTCGTTAACGATCAATCCCTCAGTTGTCACGAAACATTCCAGGGTCAGCGCGCCTACATAGTCCCAGTCACGCATCAGTTTATCCAGGTAGGATTGGGCCTGACTCATTAGCTGGAAGTCATGAAACGGCGCCTTTGAAACCAGAAGAGTGCCCTGGCGATGAAGGTTTTCAGTCAGGGGATAGGTTTTTACTTCCCCGGATACAGAGCGCACTCCAACCAGGGAAACTTCACAGGAAAAATCCACCGCTGCTTCCACCACGCAAGCTTGGCTCTGAGCTTCTTCGATAGCATCTTCAAGTTGCGCCTGGTTTTTAACCCGCCATTGGTTTTTCCCATCGTAGCCATTTTCACAGCTTTTAATAAATACTGGATAGCCCAGGGTGCCAAGGGCGCGACGTAATTCATCAGCCCCCAGCGCCGGTACAAAGGACGCCACTGGAAGACCGCTCTCGGTCAGTGCTAACTTTTCCCGCAGGCGGTGCTGGGCTTTTTCAAAGATATGGGGATCGGGATAAACCGGGCAAAACTGCTGTAACTTTCGCAACAAGGCCACATCCACCTGCTCTCGCTCGGCAGTAATTACCTCTGGCCGGCCCAAGGCTTGATACAAAACCTCCCCGCTCTCATGCTCTTCAAGCTTGACCAGCTCTCCAAGCCCTTCGACACAGCTGGTGTTTTCCCCTTCCTCGGCGAGGAAGCTGAAAGTGATACCGAGGGGCTGGCCCTCCTGCGCCATCATCTGTGCCAGCTGCCCACAGCCAACTATAGCGATATGTCTGGTGCGCTCACTCACAGTGCCTTACTCCACAGACAGAGGAACTTGCTCACTTTGCTGCTCCCGCCAGGCAATCAGGCGCTGCTGCAGACCTGCATCGCTCAATGACAACATCTGTGCTGCCATCAGGCCCGCATTAAAAGCGCCGGAAGCACCTACTGCCTGAGTGGCAACGGCAACACCCCGTGGCATCTGTACAATCGAAAGCAGGCTGTCCATACCAGTCATAAAACGGCTCTCAACAGGGACAGCAATCACCGGCAGCGGGCTCATGGCAGCAATCATGCCCGGTAAGTGCGCAGAGCCACCAGCACCAGCGATAATCACCTGGGTACCTTTTTTATGTGCCTCACTGGCAAATTCCACTAAACGCTGGGGGGTTCTGTGGGCAGAAACTACGGCGGTAGCGAAGGGGACCTCCAGCTCTGTAAGAGGCTTGGTCGCATTGGACATGGTGGCCCAATCCGAGCGCGACCCCATTACGATGGTGACTTTTTCAAAAGGCAGAGACTTCACTTGCAGTTAACTCCAGTGTTGGATGAAGGCCAGATAGACGGGGATCGCCACCAGCACGTTAAAAGGAAATGTGATTGCCAGAGACAAGGTGATCGAAACACTGGCATTAGCCTGGGGCAGAGCTACGGCCATCGCTGCAGGCACTGCGATATAGGAAGCACTGCTGCCCAACACCGCTAGCAGGAAGACGCCTCCGGCAGAAAGACCGAGCAGGGAGCCGAGAACTCCCCCCGCAACGCCACCCATCAAAGGCATGAAGATGCCGAAGCTGAGCAGGAATGCGCCCTGCCCCTTTACGTCTCGGAGACGCGCCGCGGCTACCCGCCCCATCTCCAATAAGAACAGGGCGAGAACGCCGTGAAATAATTGACCAAAGAAAGGCATGACAGACGCAGTACGCTCTCCAGCCCAGGCACCAATAACAATACCGCCAAGAAGCAAGAGAACGCCCTGGTTACAGGTCAGCTCGTGAAACAGCTTGCCGGTGCCAGCGTCTTTAGCAGACTGCCTCGCCAGCAGAATGCCCACCACAATTGCAGGAACTTCCAACAAAGCGACAAACAGAGGGAAGTAAGCCTCGTATTCAATACCGCGTGAATTGAGAAGTGCAACAGCCACAGCGTAAGTCGCGACACTGACGGAACCATAATGGGCAGCTGTGGCTGCGGCATCGAGGCGGGACCACTTGCCAATCCAGTGAAGGACCGGGAAAGCCAACAGAGGTAGCAAGGCACCAAAAGCCAGAACAGCCAGTGATTGTGGTACCAGGGTAGCGGCAGAATAGGTACTGAGTGCCGCACCACCCTTGAGGCCGATAGCCAGCAACAGGAAGATCACACAGCTTTGGTAGAGGCCAGTTGGCAGGCGCAGGTCACTGCGAACCAACTGTGCCAGTGCACCCAGCAGGAAGAAACCTACAACAATATCGAGTTGCATTTTCAGTACTTCCGGCGCTGGGATCGTACTGGCTGTCGCTCCTGTCTGGCGATATCCACCCTGATTCGCCGGCGGCTTCGACTGGTAAACCAGTAACCGACGTTGGCAAGTAACACCAGGAGACCAACAGCCATGAGGGCTCCGGCTACGATACCGGCCAGTGTCAGGGTCCAGCCAACAAACATGACCAGTAATCCAACAGACGCGCCAAAATAAAGTTGTGACTTATGCATCAAAGAGGCCCCCGCTGTTTATTAAGTGGGCGCATTATCGATAGGACTATTGATAGATAAAAATAGATAATTATTATGTTATCTATCAGCAATCCTCTATACAGGTGCCTTGTGTCATCCAGCAGAGCCCACGCCCGCATCGGAACCGCACGACAATTGGAAATCCTCCTCACAGTGTTCGAGCAACGCAGCATTAGTACCGCCGCCAAAACCCTGCACCTGACCCAGCCCAGTGTGTCTATGCAACTGGCCAAGCTCTCCTCGGCAGTGGGGCTACCCCTCTACTATTCTGTCGGCAAACAAATCCACTTCACCGAAGCAGGCCTGACATTGGTGGAAAGTGCCAGAGAGATACTAAAAAGCTATGAGTACCTGGAGCTGAAACTGGCTAAACTCCGGGGCCTGGAAAGCGGTAAACTCCAACTGGCCGTTGTCACCACAGCCAAGTACTTTATCCCCCACCTAATTGGGGAGTTTTATGAACAACACCCACAGCTGGATATTCGCTTTCGTGTAGGTAATCGCCAACAAATCATTGATTATACTGGGGAGGATGCTGATGATTTTTATGTATTCAGTCATCCCCCGCAAAATCCCGATTTGGAACTGGTGGAGTTTTTACCCAACCGCTTGTTGGCTATCGCCCCAGAAAAACACCCGCTTGCAAACAGGAAAAAGATCTCCCTGAAGGAGTTTGCCAGTTGTCCTTTCCTGCGTCGGGAAGAAGGTTCCGGTACACGTCATGCAATTGAGCGCTTCCTGAGAAAAAGGGGGGTCGATCTCAATGTTCGTATGACAATTGAAAGTAATGAAGCCATAAAACATGCAGTGATGTCTGGTCTCGGCGTATCGATTCTCTCCGAGCATACACTTGCCTTTGGCGGGCGTGCCGGCCTTGCCATGCTGAATGTAGAAGAACTGCCCATTATCACTCATTGGTATCTCGCCCGGCGAAAATCCCGCCCCCTCTCTCCTGCTGCAATGGAGTTTCTGGATTATGCCCGTAACCTGGAAACTGTGCCGGAAGAAATTGGAAGCCCCAAAATACTTCAATCCAAGTAATTAACCTTCCCCAACTAAAACAGGGAGGTATCAATCTTATATTTACTGGTGTCTACAGAAGAGATTGTTATTCGTACGATCCCTGCTTTTCTATTTCCCTTAAAAGTCATGCCTTAAAGTTCGTCAAATCCCCTGCGGCCGGCCCGAATCCTGCTACTTTTGGGATACCCGCCGGCAACCTCAAATAAATCCTGGCGGAAAAATCACAACGGCAGAAAAGAAAGAAATTTCCTGCGTAAGTACAGAATTTTTATAGAGGGACATAGTGATGAAACTTAAGGGACTAAGTTGCACCGCAATTACGTTTCTTTTGACCTTTGGTGCAAACTTTTCTCATGCCCAAGAGGACTGGCGTGACATAGAGTGGGGGGACTTTATAGTTAGGTTCGGGCTCAGCTATGTTACTCCCAATGACGCAGCTACATCACTGAAATATCGAGTTCTTCAACAGTGGGATCTTTACAATACAACCTGGGAAATGGACACCGCGCAAACCTGGCAGATCTCAGGAGTTTGGCGCCCCACAGATCGTTGGGGCTTTGAACTGATGCATATTAATAACGCTTCATATGACGTAACCCTGGATAACTTCACAGGCAATCCGGGCCGTGACCAAATCCAGTTAGGAGATTTCAAGGCCTCTAGCACACTCGCTTTCGCAAACTGGTATTTCTTGGACCCTTCCTATTTCACCCGTCCCTATGTAGGAGCTGGGATTAACTATACCAATTACCATACAGTATCAATCAGCCGCCAGTTTAATGAATATCTGATAGATTCAGGCATGGCCGTTGCACCTGGATCATTTAATATGGGGCACTCTTGGGACTGGGCGCTACAGGCCGGGGTGGACTTCAATTTGGATTTTCGCCAGTTTCAGTATCCACTAATAATTAATCTTGCAGCGCTTTATTACATGTCTGATACAGATCCCACAGTGGATTTCCCCACCGAACTGGGCAGTGATCGACTTTACGCCCACTTTGATTACGATCCATGGGTAATCAATATTGGCGTGGGAACCAAGTTTTAAAAACACCTCATTAATTGCAGCTATTAGATTCACCTGTTGAATTTTACCAGTGGATCACAGCAGTCAGCCTACATGAGTCAATAGCTGTCTGCTCCCCGTATATTATTTATCGGAGTCATTGTGGTCATCAAACATAAATTAAACCAGCTGTTCATTATCTTTAAACCTCGATACCTTATTTCATACCTCTTATTATTCTTACCTTTATTATCGATCCATCCTGCTGTAGCGGAGTGCACTCCGGGAAATACCGGTTCAGATGGCCCAGATCAAATTACCTGTGATGAAGATAACGATGCTGAAGACGCAGACGTTAATGCCTTGGGAGGCAATGACACCCTAAATCTAAATGGCGGCAACCTCAATAATGCCTATGGGGGATCCGGTGACGATGAAATCCATATTCTTGGGGCCATAGTGACCAACCTGGTTGATGGTGGCGATGGCGAAGATACTATTGTCTTGAACGAACGCAGTAGTGATGTTGGCACTTATCTTGGCGGTGGAGGTATTCACGGCGGTGCCGGCGATGATGATATTCAAATTCTGGACGGGTTGTCTTTCCATGTTTGGGGTGGCGATGGAAATGACAAAATCACCTTGGATGGTGGTTTTATTTTTAATTACCTGGATGCCGGCGAAGGGGACGACTATATCCACTGGGATGAGGGGCTCAGTAATGAAATTCGAGGTGGCAATGGCTCAGACACTCTGGTTATAGATTCCTACTCCTTCGAGGGCGACGCCATACTTAATGGTGGTGATGATCTCAGCGCTGAAGATGGTGATATTGATACTCTGATTTTCAAGCTGGATTATCGCGTAGATGGAACCCAGTTAGATAATTGGGAGAGGGTTGTTATCTGGGGTAGTTCTAAAATGATTTTTTCCGGCAGCCTCAACGTCGGCGGAGGCCAGGATAGCAATGGCAACCCTCTGGGATTGCACGTCAAGTGGGGAGGGCAAGCTTTTTTTGATACTGACGAATATACCGTGACTGGCAATGTTGCCAATGATGGAACTATCGATCTGGTTAATCAAAAATTCAATAAACTAACAGTAAAAAAAGATAGTAATGGTAACTATGGCCAATATATTGGCGGCAATGGCCGCCTATGGATGGATGTAATCCTTGAAGGTGATAATGCGGGAAGTGACCACTTGTTTATTGAAGGCGAAGCCAGCGGCACTACAGCAGTTACAGTTTTTAACCTTGATGGACAAGGAGCCCGCACCGAAGGTAACGGCATTAAACTAATTTCGGTATCAGAATCATCTACGGACAATGCTTTTGTGTTAAATGGTGATTATGTCACCAAGGATGACCAGCAAGCAGCTATTGGCGGTGCTTATGCTTATACCCTTCATCACAACGGAGTTTCAGGTAACGATGATGGTGACTGGTACCTGCGCTCTGTAGTAAATGACTCAAGCAAATTCCCACAAGGTGGAATGACTCGCTGGCAACCCACTGCGGTATTATATGAATCCCTACCACAGATACTTCGCTCCCTGAACCTTCCCACCCCCTTACGCAGTCGTGTAGGAAACCGCTTTTGGGTGGGTAGCAGTTATAAAGATCTTCTTAATACTGATTACAGTAGTTCAGAAGAAACTGCTATCGATAGCAAAGGCCTGTGGATACGTAGTAGTGCACGTTATATTAGCGCCTCACCAAGCCAATCCACCACCTGGGCCAGCTGGGATCAAAATTATTTTCAATTGCAACTGGGAGCGGATCTACCCCTGAATGTTTCAGTCCTGGGCAGTTCGCCAGTTGCAAGTATGACCTTGCATTATGGCGATGCTAAAAATGATGTGGATTCATTCTTTGGCGATGGTGACATTGATGTCAGAAATTATGGTGTCAGCGCATACTTAACGTGGTACAGCTACCAGGGCTTATATCTGGATACGCAATTAAAACTGGACTGGTTTGACTTCGATTTTGATGCCTACGATCTACGTACTCTGCATAACAGTGGCGAAGCCTACGGTTATGCCATATCCATAGAGGGCGGATGGAGCTTCAAATTATACGATTACTATTCCATTACTCCTTTGGCCCAACTAATTTATACCTCTGAGGAAGCAGAGGATATCGAGGATACTTACGAAGTTCTCGTGAGTGATATCAATAACAATGGTCTTTTATTGCGCCTGGGTACCGCATTCGAGAAAAGAAAAAGCCAGCGCAAATCAAGCCGGAAAATGTATGGTTCGCTACCTTTGGAACGCTTTAGCTTCTATATGACACCAAGCTTGATTTTTAATCTCGACCAGGAAACAGACTTGCTTGTTTCAGGAACCCGCCTATATCAGGAACCGGACAACTGGTTTGGTGAGCTTCGTATGGGCGCCAGTTATGAAGAGTGTGGAGATCATTGCTCAATATACTCAGAAATATTTTATTCAAGTAGCCTGGAAAATCTTGGGGATAGCTTTGTTGGTGGCCTGGAACTAGGTTTCCGCTATAAATGGTAGCAAGTACCAATTATAGCGGCTCATTATTAGCGCTTTTTATTGCAGCTTATCTAGCAATTGATATTCAGAAAATACCTTCTTTAACTTGCAATCATTGCCAGATTTCCTTTTCAGGTTTGTATTTTTTAAGCCAGATCCTTGGGCACCTGGTATTGTTAAAAACCGATCCCGCCAGTGACGGTGATCCGACACACGGACTGCCTTAGTTCCCTGCCTGATACTCATCGCCTTTAGCCAAATATCATCCGCATCAGGGCAAATTTTGAGGAATTTCTCACTATCAAACGCATCTTTATGCAAAGCATGAGGGTGATAAAGTACTCCTCCAACCCCGGTTGGGAATACCATATGGGAAGGTTTGGTATTGGAGAAGCCACACCAGCTTTCCCTCTTTAATCTCCACTTCTCATAGGGAAGTAGGTTTCCAGTCTTATCAAGGGTGATTTGATGGGCACGATGACAATGGATATATGAGGGTTCCCGTAAATAAGCCTGGTACAGCATATCAACCATGTCCGGTGGGTATAAGACATCGTCATCTACAGTAATTATTAAACTATCCGGGAACTGATTAAATGCGTAAAAGTATTTTTTATAAGAGCCAAGATCACCGTCAACAAAAAAGATCTGAAGACCTCTCTGCTGCTGCTTCAGCAACATCTCCGGCACTTTTTCATCGGGAAAATTTTCTCTGGACAACCACAGAGCTATAGCGTCAGCCTTGAGGGATTGTTGGAATAAACTTTCCACACATAAATAAACATCATGGATACGTCGACCGAAGGATGTCAGCGAAACAACGATTTTATCTGGCTTATTATTTCCTACCCCCTCTTCAACACTGGTTAGAGTTTGCTGGCTCAACAGATGACTGCGAACCAGAGACTCCAACTTTAAGTTGTTATTTAAATCGTGGCTTCTGAGCCTTTTTTTCAAAAAGTATTGAAGCATGTCATGTAACCGAAAACTATTTTCTTTGACCATCAAGGTAACCAAAATATGTCACTCTTCTGGTTACCTCTTATAAAAAATAATATACATCAAGGTGTACATGAAAAATGCTCAACAGTATCAAATTTGGAACTATGGTCCATTAACATAGATAAAAGAACTGTTGATACGCACCTTAAATAGAATAACTCACTGATTCGCGGCCATATTTAGTCAACTTATTCACAATAGCCAGGATTTACCCTGTCCAGTTTGCGCAGAAGTCCCGGCCACGCCAGCAAGCCTCCCTGGCTACCTGTAACCATGTCTCCCTCACTAACGATCTTATCCACAATTTCCTGGGGAACTGGGGTCAAAGGAGGATTACCGGCGAGCGCAGCAATTTGTATTTCACAGGCACGCTGCAGGATAAACATGGCGAGGAAGGTATCTGCAATGGTGGAGGCGCAGGTTAACAGGCCATGATTACGTAGGATCATGTAGTTCGCCATACCCAGGTCAGAGACCAACCGCGCTTTCTCATCTTCACGCACGGCAATGCCTTCATAATCATGGTAGGCAATGCTCGATAGGGGAAAAAGGGATTGCTGGGAAATCGGCAACAGCCCTTCGGCATGTGCTGAAACTGCCACACCCGCAGTAGTGTGGGTATGCATAACACAGTGAGCATCCTCTCGAGCCTCGTGAATGGCACTGTGGATAGTGAATCCCGCGGGGTTCACCATCGCACCGCTGTCGTCAACCTTTTCCCCACCCAAGTCGATTTTGACCAGACTGGAAGCGGTAATTTCCTCGAAAAATACTCCAAACGGGTTAATCAGAAAGTGAGATTCGGGCCCCGGAATACGCACGGAAAGATGAGTGAAAATCGTATCATCCCAGCCGTAATGAGCGATTAGCCGGTAGGCTGCAGCCAAGTCGACACGTAATTGCCACTCTTCCTCACTGACCTTTCCCTTTAGTGAAGGCATGATTTCCAGTTGCATGATGCTCTCCTGTTTTCTTATTCGAGCCTCGATTCTGGATGAGCCTTACCGCAAAGACTGTCAATTTGTTTACACTTGGCGAATGAATACTATTGCGGCCATTTTAGATGCCTGTCCTCTGCTCTCCGGATTGCCAATTGAGGCCATGGAGCGGCTTGCGCAAGGAGCACAAGTACGGCGCTTCGGCACTGGGGATATGATTTATCCACCTGCCTCTTTACTGGAACGCCTGTCAATTATTGCCGAGGGGCAGGTACGTATTTGCTCGAGTAATATTTCAGGGCGCGAAGCCACACTTGCCATACTGGATTCCGGAGCCTGGTTTGGCGATACGGTATTTTGCCCTGGTACTCCCCGAGTATTTGGCGCCAACGCTCACAGTGACTGCACTATTGTGGATATTCAAGGCGAACAATTACGCGACTTGATGCGCCGCCACCCAGAGGCTTATCCAATAGTATTGGAACAAGTGAGCCTCCGCTTGTGGGCAGTAATGTCGATTATCCAGGACGACGTCCTGCGGGGTACCGAAGCAAGAGTTGCACGGCGCCTGTTCTTTATGGCACAGATGCATCACGGTAAGGATATTAGTGGCGCAGTGAGCTTTCGACTCACCCGTGAACTACTTGCCAACACCATGGGCATGACCCGGCAGGGAGTTCATCGCGTACTAAAAAATATTGAGTCTAAAGGGCTGATCGAGTCCTCTTACGGTCACATCAAAGTACCAGACTTAAGCCGTCTTCATGCCTATATTGAAGAACTTGATTAAATCACAGCCCGAGCAAACATTGGTTGGCCAGGCTATGACTGACAGAGTTTCTACCCAGCCTCTCCAATTTCTTCAGCCTGTTTATCACCTGCCCCTTCCATCTCCCGGGCTTTCTTGCGGCCATAAAGAGCCAGCAACATGCCCGATGGGAACATCAGGACGCCATAGACCGCAGAGGGCACCGACATTTCACTGGAGTGTAGAAGAGTCAAGGTTACCATCAGGCCAATAGTGCCATTTTTAATACCTAATTCAGTAGCTACCGCCAAGCCCTCACGGCTAGGCAAGCCACAAAGCCGGCTGGCCATTAAACCCAACAAAACACCCAGAATATTTAACAGGACTACTGAAGGCCCGGCCTGGGTCGCCAGCTCATCAATACGATCGCGCATGCCCCACACAAGCCCTACCACAAGAATCAGCAACACCAACGCACCAAAGATGCTTACAATACCCTCTGCACGGCTGGCCAAATGAGGGTTCCAGGCTCGCACCAACATCCCGATAACTACCGGCAGCAATACGATGACTGATAACATCACGACAGTTTTCGCAAACGGCAGCACTATTTCCTGCTCAGCACCGAAGTAGGTTCGCAGTGCATAGTTGGTGAAAAATGGCAGGCTGAGGATAGTGATCAGGCTTGCAGACACAGTAAGAACAATAGACAGGGCTACATTGCCACGGGCGAGCAGGGTGAAAAGATTTGAGGTAGTGCCCCCCGGACATGCCGCGATAATAACGAGACCTACGGCAATCGCAGGGGGCAGGCTAAGAAGCCAGCACAATGCGAAAGCAACAATCGGCATCAGGAGAATCTGGGTGATAGTACCCACCACCAAACCAGCCGGTTTCACAGTTACCTGATGGAAATCCTTGGCCGTCAGGGTCATCCCTATTCCGACCATAATAATAAACAGCGCAATCGGCAGACCGATTGAGATCATGGGTCCTGATTCCACACTAGCCTCCTGAGATTATTATTATTTTGGTAACCCGGTTAGTAGGTGGCCACTTGATAGAGCGACACGCATGAAACACCTATGTAAAACCACTATTTCGAGTTACCAGATTTTATTTCGTATTTTTATTGTTTCGCTGTGCGATATTGAACCCTAGCACAGTCCACCGAAGAGTGCCGCCTCTGGTACACTGCCCAGCATTGATTTCAGGGCAGTCACACTTTTTATGTCACAGATTTTCCCTAGTGCACCAGTGGATCACTGGTCCAATTTACTATGGGCTGTGGGGAGTCCGGGTATTACTGGCTCACTTGAATCAAGTTTTTTGCCCACAACATTGCCATGGTTGCCGGAGAAAAGACGAAAAAGGCTACTGGAGTATTTCGCTCAGTCACAGGTCAACAAGAAACTTTCACCGCAACTCGAGGCATTCCTGCAGCACTATAGCGAGCGCAAACCCACATCCCGATTGGGTGTGTACTTTGAGAGGCTGTGGGCCTTTGTCTTTGAACATCACCCCGACTACCAACTGCTGCACCACAACTTACCTCTGCGTATCGCTGGTAAAACATTGGGTGAACTGGACTTTGTGGTACGACACCTCCCCAGTGATACTTGCGAACACTGGGAGGTTGCAGTGAAATTTTACCTGCAGCTACCTGGCCACTTTTGGATTGGCCCTGAGCTCAGGGATCGTCTGGACATCAAGCTGAGGCGTATGGCGGAGCACCAGCTGCCATTAATCCGGCGCCCTGAGGTAGTGCACCTTCTGCAAGATCTAAATTTAAAAATTGAACAGCAGTGGACCTTGATACCCGGACGTTTGTTTTACGCATTGGAGGGCCCTGCTAAAGCCAGAGGGAAGCTATCAAAACGACAAATGCAATTCTGGTGGGCCGACCCGGATAGCTTCAACCTCTACTTAAGTACTTTCCCTCAATATCAATCTTTACGCTGGTTTTATTTACCTAAACCTACCTGGCTGGCTCCATTGCAACCGGACCTCGCTAGCGAAAGTCACTCTGATGAGCTTCCGAAGGCTTTGGACAAAGCCCCTGTTGACCGCCCTCTCTGTGTTGCGGCAAAGGATAAAAGCGGGGAAGTCTGCCGCGGATTCATTGTTCCAAAACACTGGTATCCAGAGGCACTGGCAAGCCTGCCTGGCCACTGAAAACAGAGGTGAGTGTGGTGTACTCAGCGAGCAGCCCAAACAGCCTCTATCCGAAATATCCCTCCTAAAGTTGTCTCCTTTCCTTCCCTGTAACTCGCCTAAGGCAAACAATTTCCGATTACTTATTGACATAGATCAATTTATATTTACAATTTTCAGAAATTTCTGAAATTTAAGAATTCCATGAAACTTTCCAGTCAAGCCCAGGCGTTCGTACTGCATTTCGGCGAGATGGGCAGCCGGTGGGGCTTTAATCGTACTGTCGGCCAGATGTTTGCGTTGCTCACTATCCACCCATCGCCCCTCAATGCAGAGCAACTTGCCCAGGCTCTCAAAATCAGCCGTGGCAATGTGAGTATGGGGCTTAAGGAGTTACAGGCCTGGCGATTGATCGAACTGCACCACCAGCCGGGAGATCGCAAGGATTACTTCACCGCAGCCGGTTCAATCTGGGACCTGGCACGCACAGTCTTTGAAGAGCGCCGAAAACGGGAACTAGACCCAACCCTGAGCCTACTGCGCCAGCTGTTGCTCAATGAGCCCCAGGATGAGCAGGAAGCCCAGGCCCAGGAAAAGATCCAGGAGGTCTACAGCCTATTGGAGTTACTGGAGGAGTTTGCCAACACACTGAGCAAACTGGAGCATGATGACCTGCTTAAATTGATGAAGCTTGGCTCAGGCATCGTCAAGCTGCTGGAACTCAAAAGCAGACTTACAGGTGGAACGTCAAGCTCCGACTAAAAGTACGCCACGGCAATAAAAGAAATACATAGAAGTAGTCAGCCCGGGGATTGAGAAATCCAGCGGGCTACAGAAAAAGCGGTATAGGGATATACCGCCGCCGACCCAGCGTCGGTAACCGCTCAAAAAATACTGGCAGGTCCATACTTCTGCATTGGTGTTTTTTCGGGCACCCCCGGGTTACTCAGGAAGAGTACCCAGTTATCTGGTTAAAAATAGTTCCGACCAGCAGAGGCACCCATGCTAGATACTCTGATCCTCTCCAGAATACAGTTTGCCGCCAACATCAGTTTTCATATTTTATTTCCCACTATCACTATCGCTCTCGCCTGGATTATCGTCTTTTTCAAGCTCCGCTATGACCAGACGAATAATCCTGTTTGGATGCGCGCATATCGATTTTGGGTGAAGATCTTTGCCCTGACATTTGCCCTTGGGGTTGTCAGCGGTATTACCATGTCATTCCAGTTTGGCACCAACTGGCCAGGCTTTATGGCTCAAGTCGGTAATATCGCAGGGCCATTACTGGGTTATGAAGTACTCACTGCTTTTTTCCTCGAGGCCACATTCCTCGGTATTATGCTGTTTGGCATAAACCGCGTTCCCAGCAAAGTTCACACCTTCTCGGCATTTGTTGTAGCCATAGGCACAACACTCTCCGCCTTCTGGATTATCGCTCTTAACTCCTGGATGCAGACCCCTTCTGGCTTTGAAATGCGCGACGGTGTCGCTTACCCAGAAAGCTGGCTCGCAATTATTTTCAATGCCTCTTTTCCCTACCGCCTGACACATATGCTGCTGGCTTCGGGATTAACGGCAGCCTTCTTTGTCGCTGGAATCTCTGCCTATCGCATTCTGAAAGGCGACCCCAAACGCGCCCCGCGCCTGGCATTGAAAACCGGTCTGGTGCTGGCGGCAGTTCTCATTCCTATCCAGATTTTTGTGGGGGATTTACATGGTCTCAATACCTTTGAGCACCAGCCGCAAAAAGTGGCAGCTATGGAAGGTGTATGGGAAACGGAGAGAGGTGCGCCCTTACTGCTATTCGCAATTCCTGATGGCGAGGAGAAAACCAATCACTTCGAGATTGCCATCCCCAAAATGGCCAGCCTGATCCTAACCCACGAGCTGGATGGCGAAGTACGAGGTATTAATGAATTCCCAGGAGACCACCCCCCAGTAGCGCCGGTATTTTTCGCCTTTCGCATTATGGTGGGTGTAGGCCTGTTGATGCTCGCCGTGGCCTGGGGCGGCTGCTACCTGTTATGGCGGCGAAAAGAACTTCCTCGTTGGGCACTGAAAACCCTGGTGGGAATGACCTTTGCCGGCTGGGTAGCGACACTTGCCGGCTGGTATGTAACAGAGATCGGTCGCCAACCCTGGCTTGTTACAGGTGTATTAAAAACCGCTGACGCAGTCACCCAGCTACCTCCCTCCCATGTCGGCTTCTCGTTAACTCTTTACCTGATTGTCTACGTGATCCTTTTATACGCCTATATACACACCCTGAAAGTAATGGCCTTGAAGTCAGTCAAAGTGGAGGAGTTTGAGACACAAGAACCGCTCGCAGGAGGCAGCCTGACCAACCTGCCTCATTCAACCCAGAAGTCGACAAAGGGGGATTCACAATGAGTGAGGGGGCAACTTCCGCTGCCTATTGGCTGCCCGTAATTTTCATTGGCCTGATGGGGCTCGCAGTACTCGTGTACGCTATTCTCGACGGCTACGACCTGGGAGTCGGTATCCTACTTCCTATGGGCGAAGAGGATGAGCCTCAGCGAGACACTATGATCGCCTCAATTGGCCCCTTCTGGGATGCCAATGAAACCTGGCTGGTACTGGCTGTCGGCCTGCTGCTGATCGCCTTTCCAATCGCCCATAACCTGGTATTGATGCACCTTTATATTCCCGCGGCAATTATGTTGGTCGGGCTAATCATGCGAGGTGTGGCATTCGACTTCCGTGCCAAGGCCGCCGTAGGACACAAACTCGCCTGGGACCGAACTTTCAAAGCGGGCTCCCTCACCACCAGTCTCTCCCAGGGCTACATGCTGGGGCAGTATGTCATGGGTTTTACACCCGGCTGGCAGGCACAACTGTTCTCTGCCGTCAGTGCATTGGGTGCTACCGCCGCATACAGCTATATGGGCTCGGCCTGGCTGGTGTTAAAAACCGAAAATGAGCTACAGGCGCGCTCGGTGCGTTGGGCACGCAGGGCCGGTCGCGCAACCCTGCTCGGTGTTCTCTCGGTATCGGTAATCAACCCCTTGGTCAATCCAACCGTCTTTGATCGCTGGTTTACCTATCCGCTGGTAATGTTTGTGCTGCTGATCCCCACCCTTTGCTTCCTGGCCTTTATCTTTAATGATGTCCTGCTGGCAAGAATGCCAAAGAGTAATGACAGACATAGCGCTCTTCCCTTCACTATGGTGGTGATCATCTTCTTGATGTGCTTTATCGGCTTAGCTTTCAGTTTCTTTCCCGATATCGTGCCGGGACAGCTGAATATTTGGCAGGCGGCCAGCGCCACTGCATCACTCAAGTTCATTTTGGTTGGTGCGCTGATTGTTATACCAGTCATTCTTGCCTATACCGCTTTTTCTTACCGGGTATTTCGCGGCAAAGCAACCGAGCTTCACTATCACTGAAGAAATAGTTTCCACTTTCAAGGGGTAGCAACATCTATTCAAATAAAATTTGGTAGCGCGGAACTACCCCACAAATCAAACAAAATCCCCTTGCTCGCCGAAATTGGTACGATAATAATCATCAATTCCAGAAGACAATTTTTTACAAGGAAGTAAAGCGCATTTCTGGCGCTTTCAGATTGCGCTTGTCTAAGGGGGAGGTGAATTTGAACCAAATCGATCGACGGGCTATCAGCCGGCGCGACACTGCTAGTCCGCGCAAACCACAACGTAAGAACGGCCGCGAGAAATACGAGAAGCTTCTCGATGCGCTGGAAACCTTAATCGCTGAGCAGGATTCAACCGATATCAGCCTCGCAAACCTGAGCCAGGTAGCCGGGGTTCCTGCAGCATCTGTCTACCATTTCTTTCCCAGTGTGGATGCCAGCCTTACTGCCCTGGCAGAACGGCACTACAAGTCTTTCGGAGACGTAGTGCTGGGCCATTCAGACTTTTCACCTGCGGAAAGTTGGCAGGATATGCTCAATCAGCTGTGTGATCTGGTACGCAGCTACTATGAAGACAATATTTCTGCACTGAAGGTACACTACGGACCGCAATCCAGCTGGGCATTGCGTCAACTGCAAATGGAAAATAACTGGCGTTTGGCAGACACCTTGATAAAGAATCTGTCTCGCGAGTTTGAACTGCCTCCATCGCAGGATTGGCGCGACCGCTTTATGTGTGCGATCAATATCAATGACTCTTTCTGCTCCCAGGCTTACTCGCGTTTCGGAAGAATAACCGATGAGTCCGCGGCTGAAGGTAAGCGAGCGGCAGCCGCATACTTGAAGCTTTACCTGGGAGAACTGTTACAGAGGCGCCAACTGCGCTTCGCTCCGCTGGAGGCTTCGGCCTAAACAGCGTACAGGCCTCTTTTAGTAGAGGATTCTCAATCCACTCTTGCTTAAAAAATAAACCCGGCAACAAAATTGCCGGGTTTATTTTTGCCCATCACTTATTCGCCACATCCTATTCTTCAATTCCAACAAACTCAAAAACAAATAACCATCACAACCCAAAACCCCTAAATCATTAGCTTTCCAAAAACGAAGGCCTATTTGAAAAAGAAAAATATCATCAACTTCCCAGGTAAAATAAATCACGGAAACTTCTTTAAAAATCACTCGTTTATTACTACTTATTCTTGATTTTTCATCGATATCTGTCATCACAAATTGCCCATTTCCGCCCTAAAAGGGCAGTATTCAATCGACCCATTTGTGACCATCTGGACCCGAACTAGAATTCGTAGTGAAACTCTTACTGGATCAAGTGGAGGTTCTCATATGCCCATTGCCGCGCACGAGCTGGAATCGGACTTCCCAGAGTATGCAGAAACCATCAAGATACTTCTAAGGGATGACCTGCAATTCAAACTGGAGAACGACCTCTACCGAAAACTTGATAAACAAATTCGCGGTCTTCAAGACAGCGGGATAGGCACTGATGACGACCACTACTCCAGCCTAAAAAAACAGCGTGCTTATCTTAAGCAGCATCTCTATAACCGCATCACAGGAATGATTACCCATCATTAATTTGCGATGGCTATTGTCTGGACATTGCCGGCGCCATTCAGCACACTGAAATCACAAGCAATCAGAACAAGTTGATGGCGCCATGCAACTCTACCTGACTTATTCCTCTCCCTTTTCTCGAACTGCCCGTATTGTCGTTCATGAACATAAACTCCAGTCTGTTATCACTGAGCAATTTTCCCATCCATTTCAAAATGAACAGGAATTAATCTCCAGCAATCCCCTTGGCAAAGTGCCCTGCCTGAATCTGGACAATGGCAGTGCCATTATGGACAGCGAAGTTATTTGTGCCTACCTGGACAAACAACTTGGAGATGGCCACCTGAGTAAAGCCATGGAGAATGACTGGGATCTGCGCACACTTTACAGCACGACCTCAGGATTGATGGAAACCCTGGTGCAGCGACAAATGGAAAAACTGCGTAAGCACGAAGGATTGCACTCAGAGTTCTGGTGGCAACGTTTTAACGACGCAATCACCAGGGCACTGGACTTCCTTGAGTCAAATGTATCAAAGCTCCCCAAACAGCTCAGCCTGATCCATATTAACCTTGGCTCAGCCCTGTCATATCTGGACTTCCGTCATGATGATTTCGATTGGCGCAATGGACGACCACAGTTAACTGCCCTATCGGAAAACCTTGAAGCTCGTGAAAGCTTTCGTGCCACTCACTTGCACGAATAACCCTAGTTTCTACCCTCAGGCCAGGTTTCAATTCCTAGTCTCATAAATTCTTCTCTAAACTGTCATATCCTATCGATAGCCTGAGCGCTTTTTGAGGCGCCGCCATGTCAAATAGATCGAAGAGCCCTTCGTGGATACTTCTACACGGCGCCGCTGTTGTGGCGGTAACTTGTAGCCTTTTCAGTGGATTGCGTATTGCAACCCTGGATAAGCCTGCGCTTATTACTATTGCAGAGCTTCTCCCCCAAGGAGAGGTCCATACTGTTCACTTTGTCTCCGCAATTTTACTTTCCCTGGCCGCTGCAGGATATTTGATCTCACGCATCCCCTATTTTCGAAACCTGTCTGGAATATCGACGCCCAAGCCTATCAATTATCACAGACTAGTTACCTGGGGTGGTGTTTCCCTGCTTATAACTTCACTGTTGAGCGGTTGGATGCTGTTTAACGGCCTGGGCCCACTCCCCTGGTTTCGCTCGATTCACTTTTGTAGCGCCATCGGACTTGTCTTTTATATTTTTATGCACGGCGGTGTTTACCTTATGCAATTTGGCTTGCGTGCACTTCCATTTATCCTCAAACCATCACTGCCCAAAAGACAATACCTTCCTTTAGTTTCACTATCTCTAGGCACGTTCTCCCTTGGCTTTCTTTTAGTGGGAAGCTGGTATTTAATTCACGGATATTCCCATCACCCCCTGGCAGTCGCCGGGATTTCACCAAATACCATCATCAACATCGATGGCATGGCCTCAGAACCACAATGGCAACAGGCTCAAATACTCACCTTACGTACTGATGGTGGGGCCAATTTTTATAAAGGCCGCTCCGATGTGCAGTTAAAGGCCCTGCAAAATGGTCAGGAAATTTTTTTTCATATCACCTGGCAAGATCCCAATGAGAGCCTCGCCCACCTGCCCTTGAAAAAAACTGCAGAAGGTTGGGAGATCTTGCAATCAGGCTATAAGATATTTGATGAAAAACGTCATTACGAAGATAAATTCGCAATACTCCTTTCTGAAAACTGCTCCTTCGCCGCAGCTGGCACCGCCCATTTGGGACAATCCCCACTGGCTGATAAACCCGCAAACTGGCACGGCAAAGGCTACCATTACAGTACCTCCGAGCAGGTACATGACCTCTGGCACTGGAAGGCAGTACGTAGCAATAAGATGCACCTGGCTGATGACAACTTTATCGGCAAACCGGATAAAGTGCGTCCCGGTGCACGTCGCTATACCGCAGGTTACCAGCAGGATAGCAAAGAGTCCGGTGCTTATAGAATGAACTGGAAGTGGTATTCTCCCACTACAATCACCCCCAAGCGCCTACCTGCAAAAATAGATCAGCTGGCTCCCTATCAGTATTCTCTCCCCCACAGTCAAAGCCCGGATTGGACTATTTCCTGGTTCGATTACCAACCCTATTCTTCAAGTCACGACCAATTCCCATTGGGTACCTTGATGCCCTCGGTGCTGTATACCTCCAATCGCTTTGAGGGCGACCGTGCAGATGTCCGCGCTCGTGGTATCTGGCGCGATGGCCACTGGTCCCTGGAATTGGTGCGCAAACTGGATACCGGCTCTTCCCAAGATATTCCTATTGTGGACGGCATCTGCATGTGGGTCTCCGCCTTTGACCGTGCACAAATTGCCCATACTCGCCACAGCCGCGCCATTCAACTCAGCTTTGATAAAACCTTATGATACTTCGCCTACTTCTGGTCTTCGCTCTACCTTTCACACTGGTTGCGGCAGCAATAGTCCGTGCCCCACAAAATCCTGAGCCACCGGAACATTACTTGGTCAAGGTCAATATGCAGGGGGAGTTACTCGGCGCCTGGGAAGGTCCCTGGTCCTGCGTCTGTGACAAGCGTAGTGGTCTCTTATGGGAAGTAAAAACCGACAACGAGGACATCCACGATGGACGCTGGACCTACTCCTGGTTTATTGATAGCGAAGGCGTTGCCAATAATGGCGACTGCTACTTTGAGCTGGACCGCTGCGATACTGAAGACCTGATCCGGCACACTAATCGCGAGCGCCTGTGTCAAGCAGGCAACTGGCGCCTGCCCACTCTCAGTGAGATCAATACGATTATCAGCAAAGACAATAAACCGGGCAGCCCGACAATTGAGTCCGAGTACTTTCCAAAAACCATGCGAGGCGATTACTGGACCAGTGAAAATAAACAGAAACTGAGCGGTATTTACCGCTATTTAACAGTCGGCGGTACTGCTGTGAATTTTATTGGTGGGGACAGGGTCACAATTCCCTATCGTAATGCCGCATTCGTCCGCTTGGTAACCAGTCGTTCAACAGCCTGTCACAAAGCTCCTCAATAATGCCTGCGCGTTGCTGCCATGCAATCCACCCCCCCTCCAGGCCGCGACGCTCTCACAAAAATGGTCCCAATTTCCAAAGGATTTCTCTAATGAGACGATATTTTGGCAGTGCTCTTACAATCTCGGCGTTATTACTTACAATGGGTGCCAGTGCCGCAACCAAACATTACAGGCTCTCTTGGGATG
Organism: Microbulbifer variabilis; assembly: GCF_052467165.1. Classification (NCBI taxonomy): domain Bacteria; kingdom Pseudomonadati; phylum Pseudomonadota; class Gammaproteobacteria; order Cellvibrionales; family Microbulbiferaceae; genus Microbulbifer; species Microbulbifer variabilis. Next base: position 518,742 of record NZ_CP174301.1, on the reverse strand, counting down.
GTGATGCTTCCAGCAGCGCAGTGATTGGCTTTTCACCTGACGGCAGTAGCAATAACCCCTACCTAAACTATGGCTACTCCACCGACGAAAGTAACTGGAATAGTGCCTATGTCAGCAACAGCGAAAGCTTCGATGGCGGTATCACCAGTCACTTCGTGCGCTTACAGGATTTAAATGCAGACTCCCCCGTTTATTTTCGTATCTGTGATCAAGATGGCTGCGGGGATCGTTTTTGGTTCCGGACTGCACCTGCGCACAATTCCCCATTTGTAGTGGTTGCCGGCGGTGATACCCGAACTGGCCATACCACCCGCCGGCAGGGAAATGAGCTGCTCGCAAAAATTCGCCCCCTCGCCGTTATGCACGGTGGAGACTTTACCAACGCGAATAGTGCATCGGAAATGCGTGAGTTTCTGGACGACTGGGAGCTGACTTATTCCAGCGATAATATCGATGGTTACAGTTACAAACGCATCTACCCGTTAATTCCCACACACGGCAATCATGAGGACGATAATTATTCCACCATCTGCCAGGTCTTCGGCGTGGACTTTAATAGCGACGGTGACTGCTCTCCCAGCGACACCTATGGTGCTGTGCAGGTTTCTCCCCTATTGCGTGTATATACCCTCAACAGCCAGTTCCAGAGCAGTGGCTGGTCCTCCTATGCAACTGCCATGAATAACTGGCTTGAAAGTGACTTATCAGCATCAGGCAGTGCAGCCAGCTGGCGCTTTGCGCAATACCATAAGCCTTTATTTCCCCACTACACAGGCAAGTCTGACAACCCCACCCTGTTCAGCTGGTGGGCACAGCCTTTCTACGATTACGCCATGAACCTGGTAGTGGAGTCCGATACCCACCTCACCAAACTTACCGAGGCAGTCATCCCAAGTGGTAGTAACTTCTCCACAACCACTTCCGGCGGCACTGTCTATGTCGGGGAGGGCAGCTGGGGGGCTCCGGCCCGGTCTGCCAACGATGCCAAGTCCTGGACTATCGACATGGCCAGTATCCAGCAATTCAAAGTAATTCAGGTGAGTGCAGAGGAACTGGTGGTACGTACTGCCGAATTTAACGATACCGCCAGCACCTTATCGCGAGAAGATCGCACCGCAGATCCACTGGTATTACCCAGTAACGTGAATTGGTGGAGTGCCAACCGTATCGGTGAGGCCATGACTTTAATACGCAACAGCGCGGACCGCAGCGTTATTTCTGAAGATGGCAGCGGCAGCAACAACTTTATATTGCCAGTGACTGACGATGTGTTTATTTCTTCACGCTACTCATCCAGTAATTTTGATGGGGATTCCGGTGGGCTGCTTGCCGATGGCAGTGACTCCACTTTTGGTACCCTGTACTCGCTGATCAAGTTCGACCTCTCAGACCTCACCGCCTGTAGCTCGATCAATACCGCCACATTGGAGCTGAATGTCACCAATAGGTCCGACAATACCTACGGTGTTTACCTGGCCGCAAATGATTGGCAAGAGGAGTCTGTAACCTGGAACTCCGTTGGCGGTTCCTCGGTGCGCGATGACCTGGCAGAGAGTTTTGTCCCGTTCTACACAGGTGTTGAGCGAATCGACCTGACTTCTTCAGGGCTTATCGAAAGCTGGATAAATAGTGGCAATACCGGCCTGGTTATCGCTCCCCGCTCAGGCAGCAACGGGGTCGACTTCACCTCCAAGGAAACCGGTACCTCGGCGAAGTTAACGGTTGAGGCCGACTGCACCACTATTGCCGGACCTCTACCCAAAGCTGTAAAAACCGATGATTTTACTTTGCTATGGCGTAACGAGATTAAAGTTCCGGTCAAACTTATCGAAGAGCCTGCCGAATTTAATCAGGGCCAGGGGATTGCCACTCACCTTCAAGCGGCCCTCCCTGATCATGGTGGGCGCACCTACCAAGCCGCCAAACATCAAACGCAGATCGGTACTGCTCAAGGCGAGGCTGGCTGAGGGATCATCACTGTGCCGACCGGGATAGCCATGTAACACCCCGTTCTGCACCACGACCAGGTATTTCTCGCTGGTGTCGGTCATATCAATATTCAGGCGGATCTCCGCATCCGCCGCTTTCTCTCCGTTTAGTCGCACGGCCATGGCATCGAATAACAGCTGCAAGGGCACCCTGGCGACTATTTCTTCAGCCGGCAATACCTCTTCTCGAAATTCAACACCATGACGCAATTCTTTCGCACCTGAGAGGTAAAAATTGCGCCAAATACCGGATTCTGCCTGGTAACCCAGCTGCTCCAGGCTGTCGGCTAGCAGGTAACGGGCCTGGTCGTTATCCGGCTCGGCAAAAACCAAATGCTTCAGTACCATGGCCACCCAGCGGTAGTTACCGCGAGCAAAGTCCCGCCGTGCCCGCGCCATAATGCTTTCCTCCCCCCCCATATATTCCACATAGCGATGAGCCGCCTCTTCCTGGGGAACCGGGTGCAGGTTAGCCGGATTGCCATCGAAATAACCTAAATAGCGATTGTATACAGCCTTGGCACCGACATTAACCGTGCCGTAATACCCTCGGTTAGCCCAGGCCTGTGAAAGGCTTTCAGGCAATTCCAGCCTCTCAGCAACTTCGATCATGTCATAGCCGTGATTGGCGAGGCGCAGCGTTTGGTCGTGGATATATTTGTACAGGTCCCGCTGCTTGGCGAGATAATCCATAGCCTCCCCTTTCCCCCAGGTAGGCCAGTGATGGCTACTGAATACTACTTCTGTCTCCCCACCAAACTTCTCCATCGCAAATTCAATGTAACGGCTCCAGGCCAGGGCGTCTCTTGTTTTGGCACCACGCAGGGTATAGATATTGTGCAGTGTATGGTTGGCTATTTCACTCATACATAACGCTTTAAACTGGGGAAAGAAAAATACCATTTCAGTCGGCGCTTCCGCCCCCGGAGTATTAATAAACTCAATCTCCACGCCGTCAATTTTCATTTGTGCACCGGCTTCAGGGATTACAACCGTTGGTGTGGCAATGCCATGCTCACCATCGGATACCCGGTTGCCAAGCCCTGAAGAAACAAACCCATCAGGGCTTGAGGGCAAGAGGTCACCAAACTGGTATAAGGCGCGCCGTTGCATCACATTGCCAGAGCGCACATTCTCGCTGATCGCTTCCTCTGCAAATCCCTCTGGAGCAATAATATCAATCGAACCACTCTGCAGTTGCTCAGCCGTCAGGACCCCCGTCACACCGGCAAAATGATCCGCGTGGCTATGGGTAAAAATCACCGCGCTGACCGGCCTCTCTCCCAGAGATTTATTGGCCAGGGCGAGCGCCGCAGACGCAGTTTCCGCAGATGTCAGGGGATCGATAACAATCCAGCCGTTATCCCCCTTTACCAGGGTCATATTCGCCAGGTCCAGGGAGCGCACCTGGTAGATACCATCCACCACCTTAAACAAACCATTGTTCAACGCGTTGAGCTGGGCCTGCCGCCATAAGCTGGGGTTTACCGTATGAGCAGAACTACCTTGCAGGAACTGCATCTGGGATAAACCATACACCTCACGTCCCTCAGTATTTTTAATCTGGGCGCCGGGAATAGTGGCAATAAATCCTCGTTTGGCCAGTTCAAAATCTGTCTTATCAGTAAATGGTAAGCGATCAGAAACTGTTTGGTTGTGGACGATAGTTGCCTTCGAGGCAGGCTTTATTTCAGCATTGAAGATATCAATACCGGCTTCGGGTTCACTGCCACAGGCAATGAGGAAAAGTGATAACAATAATATCAATGAACGCATAGAGGCTCCCCCAGGCTGGTTACGCATGACACTCCATTTCCATACTTAAGACAGGAGAGGGTAACCAGATACAAAATGGTCCCCCACTCTAATTCCCTGAAACCTCGGTGGAATTCTGCCAACGAAAGACAGAAAAAGTCACACCATTCAAAAGGAAAGCTATTTGTTGTTTTTGCCGCCGAAATTTAGTTGGCGCAAATTAAGCCAAATCCGCTGTAAGAACCTTGATATTCAAGCGACGAAATAAGTAGTAATTTATATTTCTTCAAGGCGGCAGAAAAAACCGTTACGACCAAGTCAACAAACAATAATTTCCAGCGCCCCTATAAATCAGCTTAAAAATGAAATACGCGAAATTTAACCCTGCTCTTGAGCAACCCTTCACGATTAACAAACAGGATTTAACCAGACGTTGAAAAGACAGGCATATACTGTGCGCTGGCACTTGAGATAGCAGAATAAAGGTAACCAAGTCGCCAATATAGTCTATATAACCCTTTTGACTCCGGCAGTGAAGGACTCACACCCGGTATAGAGCCGCGGTCTGCATTTCAAATGGTATGGAGATAATTTCAATGCTAATAAAAAGACCCCCACTCTGTGGCGCACTGATAATCGCCATGTCACTGCTGACGCTAAAATCCTTTGCCGCCAATAAGGAGGAAGTTGTGACTGATCCTGTAATTCGCCAAGGCCCTGTGGAGGGTCAGCCAAAGTCCAATCAGTTCTGGTGGCCCAACCAGCTGGATCTTAGACCCCTGCGCCAGCACTCACCCAGGTCCAACCCCATGGGGGATGACTTTAACTACGCAGAAGAATTTAAAACGCTGGATTTAAAAGCAGTCAAAAATGATATCGAGGCCCTGCTCAAAACCTCCCAGGACTGGTGGCCTGCAGACTTTGGCCACTACGGCCCATTTATGATTCGCATGGCCTGGCATAGTGCAGGCACTTATCGTATCGACGATGGCCGGGGTGGTGCCGGTGGTGGCCAGCAGCGTTTCGATCCCCTTAACAGCTGGCCAGATAATGCCAATCTGGATAAAGCTCGCAGGTTGCTCTGGCCCATCAAACAAAAATATGGTCGCAAGCTGTCCTGGGCAGACCTGATGATTCTCACAGGCAATGTCTCACTGGAATCCATGGGATTTGAAACTTTCGGCTTTGCGGGTGGACGTATCGATGACTGGGAACCTGACCTGGTTTACTGGGGGCCGGAAACCGAGTGGCTCGCAGACGAGCGCTATACGGGTAACCGCCAGCTGGAAAAGCCGCTCGGTGCGGTACAAATGGGGCTGATTTATGTCAACCCTGAGGGGCCGAATGGCAAACCCGATCCGGTAGCTGCCGCCGTAGACATTCGCGAAACCTTTGGCCGTATGGCCATGAACGATGAAGAGACAGTGGCACTAATTGCCGGTGGTCACACCTTCGGTAAAGCTCATGGAGCCGTCAAGGCCGACTGCCTGGGACCAGAGCCTGCCGCAGCTCCCACAGAACAGCAGGGGCTCGGCTGGAAAAACAAGTGTGGTAAAGGCAATGCGGATGACACCATGACTTCTGGCCTGGAAGGTGCCTGGTCTGCAGCACCAATTACCTGGAGCCAACAATACCTGAATAACCTGTTCAACTTTAACTGGGTAAAAACCAAGAGCCCTGCAGGCGCGGTACAGTGGATACCTGATGATTCCGCTGCCGCCAATCTTGTGCCTGACGCCTTCGATAAAAACAAACGTCATGCGCCAATCATGTTTACTACTGATCTGGCACTGAAGTTTGATCCAAGTTACAAGGAAATTGCCCAACGCTTCCAGAAAAACCCTGAGGACTTTAAACGCGCCTTTGCTAAAGCCTGGTTCAAACTGACCCACCGGGATATGGGACCCAAAGCACGCTACCTGGGTATTGAAGTACCCGAGGAGGCCCTAATCTGGCAGGACCCCATTCCCAAAGTGGATTATCCCCTGGTCAATGACAGCGATATTGATAACCTTAAGTCGGCAATCCTCAACTCTGGCTTAACGATTCCTGAACTGGTGAGAACTGCATGGGGATCAGCTTCCACCTTCCGCGGCTCCGATATGCGTGGCGGAGCGAATGGAGCGCGCATTCGCCTGGAGCCACAAAAGCAGTGGCCGGTAAATGATCCCGCCGAATTGGCAAAGGTGCTGACGCAGTTGGAAAAAATTCAACAGGACTTTAATAGCAATCAATCCGGCGGCAAGAAAGTCTCGCTTGCCGACCTGATCGTGCTCGGCGGCTCCGCTGCCATTGAGAAAGCCGCTGCCGAGGGTGGAAACAATATCAAAGTACCCTTCAGGCCTGGCAGGGCTGATGCAAGCCAAGAACAAACCGATGTGAAATCTGTTGCGGTACTAGAGCCCACCGCCGATGGATTCCGCAACTATTTCGCTAAAGATAACAGCAGAACGCCCACGGAAATGCTGGTGGATCGCGCTAGCCTACTCACCTTAAGCGTGCCCGAGATGACAGTCCTGGTAGGAGGAATGCGTGCGCTCAATGCCAATACCAGCGGATCTCCCAACGGGGTTTTCACCGATCGCCCCGGTGTACTCACTAATGATTTCTTTGTTAACTTACTGGACATGTCCACCGAGTGGAAGAAGTCTGAAAAGTCAGAAGGGCTTTATGAAGGCAAGGATCGTAAAACTGGCAAAGATAAGTGGACTGCCACCTCAGTGGATCTGATATTCGGTTCCAACTCAGAGCTACGGGCAGTGGCTGAAGTCTATGGTTCCAATGACTCCCAGGAAAAATTTACCCAGGATTTCGTCAAAGCCTGGACGAAGGTGATGAATCTGGACAGATTTGATGAAGTTAATCGATAGCTAAAATCTATTTTTTAATTAGTCCCTATTATCCATACCGGGCAGGTATGCCCGGTATGGATTTTGAATTAAGCCATAGAGTATTTCTATACATCCTGAGTGATCGGAAATTTTGCTCCTCTGTAAGTTGGCCCCTAAAAACAACTTCAAAGAAAAAATTAATCAGTAAAAAAGCCAGGGCTAGCCCTGGCTTTTTTACTGATTTACAAATCAATTATAGAAATTTAGCTTCTTTAGTCTGCCTTAACTATCATCGCGAAGGTGTTGATCAAAGAATTCCTTAATCATAGTGTACTGATGAATACGAGTTTGCTTGCCACGTAAACTATGCTTCTTACCTGGATAGGTCATAAGTTCAAACTGTTGGCCATTATCCTGCAACTGTTTAATCAGACGTGTAGTGTTGGTAAACAAAACATTGTCATCTGCCATCCCGTGATAAATCAGCAGAGGACCTTTCAGTCCATTCGAATAGGGAAATACAGAGGAAGCCTGGTAGGCCTCAGCATCTGTATTGGGATTACCCATGTAGCGCTCGGTATAGTGAGTATCATAAAGCATCCAATCGGTCACAGGAGCACCAGAAACGCCAGCTTTAAAATAATCTCCGGCCTTAAACATACTCATTAGTGCCATGTAGCCACCGTAACTGTGGCCATAGATACCAATATTATTGCTATCAACAAAAGGTAGTGTGCGCAGGAATTTAACACCTGTTACCTGGTCCTCTACCTCCGGGCCTCCCATATTTTTGAAAATGGGATTTTCAAACGCTGTACCCCGGTTTGCAGAACCACGGTTATCCAGAGAGAAAACGATGTAACCTTGTTGAGCCATAAATTGGTTGATGTGCTTGTCCCAACTATTGGTTACTACCTGAGCGTGGGGACCACCATAAACGAATACCATGACCGGGTAACGTTTACTCTCATCAAAATTGGCCGGCTTATATAGGCGGTAATTAAGCTTATGTCCCTGTGGAGCTTTGATAGTGCCAAACTCCGGAGTAATCCACTGCTCCATATAAGGAAATAAGGGATGCCCTTCAACAACAGCGTTCTCCTCCAGCCAGGTTATCAGTTCGCCACTTGAGCGGTGTAAACTTACCTGTGGAGGAGTAGTAATGCTGGTGAATTTATCGATGTAACCTGAACCATCCTCAGCAAACTCAATACCGTGCATACCACTGCGTGTGGATATTCTCTGAATACCCCCATCACCTTTTATTGGTACACTATAAAGGTGCCTTTCTATGTCAGAATCCTTACGGCCACTGAAATACACAACATCTTTCTTTTCATCCACAGCTTCCAGCTCATCAACTATCCAATCACCAACAGTTAATTGCTTCTGTAGTTTTCCATTTAAACTGTACAAATAGAGGTGCTTGAAACCATCTCGCTCAGATGACCAGATAAATTGGTCACTGTTTTCCAGGAAAAATAAATCATCGCTGAGGTTTACCCAGGTGTCACTGGATTCTTTTAACAGATTGCGGGTCTTGCCGTTATTGAGATCAAAAACACGAAGCTCAAGTTTCTGCTGATCCCGAGACTGCCATTGAAAAGTCAGTAAATTATCGCGAGCCCAATCTACTCGGGGAATATAAATATCCTGCTCTTCCCCCAGATTTACCCAACGGGTTTTTCCAGACGCCACCTCCATCACACCCAGGCGAACCTTAACATTAGCTCGCCCTGCTGCGGGATAACGCTGGCTTATCATATCGATGCGATCTGCATATATCTCGCTGCGGATCACTTCATCTACAGGGGACTCATCAACCTGTAGGAAAGCAATATGGCGGTCGTCTGGAGACCACCAATAACCTGTCATACGATCCATTTCTTCCTGGGCAACAAACTCGGCCATGCCATTTTTGATAGGCCCATTTCCATCGCTGGTTAGCGCACGCTCTTTACCACTTTTCAGGTTGACGACAAAAATATCCTGATCACGAATAAAAGAGACATATCGCCCTTTCGGGGAAACACGAACATCGGTCTCAAAAGCTTCGGTTTCAGTCAAGCGCCGCGCGGACTTCGTATCCAAATTGTAATAATAAACATCTCCTGCCAGCGGAAATAACAAGGATTTCCCATCCTCAGACCAGCTGTATTCCATAATACCGCTGCCATAGATTCTTTGACGCTCACGTCGGGCTTTTTCCTCATCGGATAACACTTCATCGCCGCTGTGCAGGCTGTCAGATTTCACCAGGATACGGGACTGCCTATCGGCAATGTTGTACTCCCATAAGTCGTAGCGGTTGTAATCTTCATCCCGTCCCTTCAGAAAAGTTACCCGACTACCATCGGGAGAGTACTCAAGGGCACGGGGCGCTGTGCCCCCAAGGGCCGGATCGGAGAATATTCGTTCAATAGTCAACGTATCCGCGGAACAGAGTCCCGCAAAGGTTGTGCAGCTAAGCAGGGCAAGCAGTTTTCTTTTCATAGAAGGGCTCTTTGTTTTAGTGTTTTATGCTAGGCGCAAATCTGCGGTGAGAAGGGCGTAAGACCGCTTTCTCTGCAAGCAACAAAGTCCTTGAATTCTACAATGTAATCTCCAGATAACGGAGGGGATCAAGCTCTCCTTCTGAATTTAACAGAGTGACAATCAAACCTTCTGTAATTGCCTTCCTTTACCGTCATTTACTCTGCACCATGTATGTTTACAGTGCCTGAAGACAGTCTTGGAGCTGGCTTTTGCGAAACAAAAACAGTGAGAGATCTACCTTGTTTCTTCCATTAAAACAATTCTCACCTCCTTCCATAACAACTCGATCCCAAAGCGAGACTCTTCCCAATAACCACCGCGAACCCAATCACAATCGATTCACTTTCTTATCTAACTTTGAGGCAGACCCTGTAGTCGGGGCAGGCAAGATGATAGAGGGACCATCTAAGTATGCGACGGTGAAAAGCGTAGGACCCTGCCAAAGTGGGCAATTTAAACCCCAAAATAAGCAATCAAATAGCACAATAATACGTATATTGAACTCAAAACCCCGAATAAATTTTATTTTGAAAGAGTATTTTGGATTTCAGTGAACCATTGTGTGTGGCCGAATATTACTGGAAGCTTCTATCGAGATCTAAAATCGACCATACGCCCAGTATCATAGGTTGTCGGTGCCGATCTCCCCGTCTAAGTAACCTTTCCCTGATCCCCAGCTTGACACTACCAAAACAAAACACTCTCCCTTGCATTCCAAGACGATCGGTCATATATTGAACATTAGTTAATAGACGACCGGTCTAATTTTAATGGCTCGACCACGTAAAAGCGAAAACACCAAAGAAGCATTGTTAGAAACAGGCACCGCAATGCTGACCAGCCAGGGATATCACGGCACTGGTATCAAGCAGGTGCTGGATACAGTAGGCGTACCCAAAGGTTCGTTCTACAACTATTTCCCCAGTAAAGAGGCCTTCGTAGCCAGCATTATTCACCGCTACGGCCAACAGATTGATGCGGAACTAGCGCAGACGAAATTAAACATGGATCAGGCACCCGGCTTGATCCAGCTTTGGTGCTGCTTTCAAAACCGTGTTCAGAACAAAGTAAAAGTTGGCCAGTCTTGTGCCTGTCTGCTCGGAGCGATGTCGGCCGAGGTAGCCCAGGCCAGCCCTCTTTGCCGTGAAGCCATTGAGTCTGTAGAGCACAGGTGGCTGGCAAATCTTCAATCGATATTACATTTGGCCCAAGATCAAGGAGATCTACGCAGTGACGTCCCCGCCGATAACCTTGCGACACTGTGTTATAGCGTTTGGCAGGGCAGTATTCTGCAATACCAGGTATCCGGTGATCCCAATGATTTACTCAGACAACTACGGACTTTTTTTAGCACCTTGGTGACGCAACAAGGAGCACAAACACTGGCCAGCATTAAAACTTACAGGCAGGACATTCATTTTGAAAAATAGCACTAGCGCCTTAAAAAACACCGATCGAGCTACACCTCTCGCTCGCCCACTGAGTATTCTGCCGGGAACCAGTGTGAAAAACCGCTTGTTTAAATCTGCTATGAGTGAGCAATTAGCGGATCCCAATCATGCCCCCACCAAGGAGCTGATTCACTTATATCGCACATGGTCAGAAGGGGGCACAGGTTTACTGGTCACCGGTAACGTCATGGTTGATCGTACCGCTCTGGGTGAACCGCGCAATGTGGTATTAGACGAGGAGTCAGACCTTTCTCTGTTCCGGAAATGGGCCGAAGCCGGGCGCCAAAACGGTACGCAAATCTGGATGCAATTAAATCATCCAGGCAAGCAAACACCCAACTTTTTAAGCACTGAACCCGTCGCACCCTCTGCAATTCCACTGGCTAACGGCTTAGAGAAGACCTTCAACTGCCCTAGAGAACTCACCGAAAATGAAATAGTTATTATCATTAAAAAATTCGCCTGGGCCGCCGCACAGGCAAAAGAATTTGGATTTACCGGAGTTCAGATACATGCTGCTCATGGTTATCTGATCAATCAGTTTCTATCCCCTCACCACAATCGGCGAAATGATCAGTGGGGAGGTACCTTAGAAAATCGCATACGGTTTTTACGCGAGGTATATAGCGCTATTCGCGAAGCGGTTGGTGAAGATTTTCCGGTAGGCGTAAAACTCAATTCAGCAGATTTTCAAAAGGGTGGATTCAGTGAAGAGGAATCCATGCAGGTTCTAAAAGCCCTGCAGGATGAAGGTATTAACTTAATTGAAATCTCCGGCGGCAACTATGAAAACCCAAGTATGGTTGGTGCCAATGTGAAGGAAAGTACTATCAAGCGAGAGGCCTATTTTCTCGATTATGCAGAAAAGGCACGAGCACAGCTGCAAATTCCCGTCGTAGTCACCGGCGGCTTCCGTTCCGCAGCTGCCATGGAGGCCGCCCTTGTATCAAATGCCGTGGATATGATTGGCCTTGCCCGCCCATTAGCGGTTGACCCCCGGCTATCGCACAAACTTTTATCAGATGGCAACCATAAGATAACATTGAAAAAGCTCACCACAGGTATTCCCAACCTGGATTTTATGGCTATGCTGGATGTCACTTGGTACGAACAACAGCTGGCCCTTATTGGCAAGGGAAAGCCAACGAAACCAAATATGAGTGCTTGGACCTCAGTATTAAAAACGCTGACTGCTGTCGGATTACTTTCTTTTCAGAGGCGACGAGCCTGATAAAACTTTATTGCGCCTGGGAAAACTATAGTTCCTCACCGTCAATCACAGCAGATAACTGAGGCAATACAAGGACGTACCGCCGCCGGCCAAAACCAGGGCGAGTTCGTGAAAAACAAGGAGTTTTAAATGCCTGTAACAACATTTTGTTGTCAGATTATGGCTTTTCTACAGGTCTTTGTAACTGAGGACACCTTCCTAGCGCTTCAGAAAAATAAGCCTCTCCAGCTGCCGAAGAGACACTGTGCACCCTAAAATCAAACCCGAAAATTTACTCACTATCTCTCCTCTATAAATTGCCATAGAACTACAAAGCCGCTTTATTTTTGACGCTCTTATCCCATTTTCAAGCCATAGATCACAGTAAAAATAATCTGGGCAGGGCTCTACGCACATTTAAAAATACAGGTTTCAAGAATAACTTATTCAGGTAACAAGAAAATAACCTGTAAAGGCCCTTAAGAAAAGAAACACCTTATTGAAGTAATTGGCCTTAACAATTGTTTACTCTGCTTAACCGACATTTGTTCAGGGCGATGGTCATACTTGAACCGAATTACTCACAGGATAACAACAATGAAGGTTCAACTAATTGCCTTTATGGCGACGACCCTGCTCATCAGCGGTTGTAACTCCACCCCAGAGGCTCCCACTACAGAATCTTTTGTTACTAATATTACTGAAGTAGGCCACAAGCGCTTTGTATATAAGGCGAGCCTGGGGACCAGGCCACATGGCCGTGGAGGCCAGAACTCTGGTGGCCCAGGTATAGGAAGTGGAGCCAAGCCGCCGGGAGGCAAACACAGCTCAGGTAAATCTGGACGCAATAAGTCAACCTCAGGCGATATTAGGAAAATGGCTATGGAGCGGATGGAGCTTCTGCTAATCGAAAGCGGCTTCTGCCCTAACGGCTGGTTCCTGATTGAGCAGACATTCCACCAAAACCAGGCAGAAATCCTCGGTGAATGTCGTGCAGCTGCACCTCAATAAAGGAAAATACCCAGGTAAATTCAATCAATAGCCAGTAACACTGCAACCGGGCCATTCTCCTATGCTCGGTTGCAGCATTGCCCTGCGTGTATTAACTGCCGATTTAAATTGCAGTTTTATGCCGCTTCAATAAGTAATCCGCGTGGAAACGCAGATGCTCTTCAATAAATGAGGCAATAAAGTAATAGCTGTGGTCGTACCCTGCATGATGCTCTAGCCGAAGCGGGTAATTACAAGCTCCTGCAGCCATTTGTAAAGCCTCAGGCCGCAGCTGCTGCTCAAGGAACTCATCATCATCGCCCTGGGATACAAGTATCGGCACATGAGTTGTAGCTCGCCCCAGCAGTACACTCGCGTCGTACTCCTCCCAACTAGTGGTATCTGCCCCCAAATAAGCTCCCAATGCCTTCTCACCCCAGGGACAGGCAATAGGATTACAAATAGGACTAAAAGCCGAAATTGAGGTATAACGCTCAGGGTTGCGCAAGCCTATTACCAGGGCTCCGTGCCCACCCATAGAATGACCACTGATTGCACGACGCTGACTCACCGGGAAGTGAGCTTCAATAAGTGCAGGAAGCTCATCCACAATATAATCGTACATTCGGTAGTGCAGCTTCCAGGGTTGTTGAGTGGCATTGACATAGAAGCCAGCCCCCTGCCCCAGATCATAGGACGGATCATCGGCCACATCCTTGCCGCGAGGGCTCGTATCAGGAATAACCAGTACGATACCCAGCTCTGCGGCCAGGCGCTGGGCCCCCGCTTTCTGGCTAAAGTTTGTATCGGTACAAGTGAGTCCAGATAGCCAATAGAGCACCGGATAGCGATATTCAGGGGCAATTTCCGCTTCCTGTGGCAAAAAAATAGAAAAGTGCATTGGGCAATTTAAAACATCGGAATCATGCTTATATTGCCGTTGTGAGCCATCGAAAGACCTGGTGCTGCTGACAAGTTCAATAGTCATGGTAACTCCGCTCAAGCTTCACCATAGTGAATAACACTGCGTATACTTTTACCTTCATGCATCAAATCAAATGCATGGTTTATTTTTTCCAGCGGCATGGTGTGGGTAATAAAATCATCCAACTTAAACTCACCAGCGAGATAACGCTCTACATAGTCCGGTAATTCCGAGCGCCCCTTTACCCCTCCAAAAGCCGTGCCTCGCCATACCCGCCCTGTTACCAGTTGGAAGGGGCGAGTACTAATTTCCTGTCCAGCTCCTGCCACACCGATAATTACCGACTCCCCCCAACCTTTATGGCAGCACTCAAGGGCAGAGCGCATTACGTCTACGTTGCCGATACACTCGAAGGAATAATCGACACCACCATCGGTGAGGTCGACGATCACCTCTTGAATCGGCTGCTCATAATTCCGGGGGTTAATGCATTCAGTGGCGCCGAGTTTTTTTGCCAGGGCAAACTTCTCCTCATTCACATCTATGCCAATAATGCGCTCTGCACCCGCCATTTTGGCACCAATCACGGCGGATAAACCAATCCCGCCAAGCCCAAAAATAGCAACGGTCGAACCCGGTTCTACTCTGGCAGTATTCATTACCGCGCCCATTCCGGTAGTGACACCGCAGCCAAGCAGGCAAACCTCCTCCAACGGCGCTTCCGGATTAATTTTTGCCAGCGAAATCTCTGGAAGGACTGTGTACTCCGAAAAAGTGGAAGTACCCATATAGTGATAAATGGGTTGTCCGTTGATAGAGAAACGCGTGGTGCCATCGGGCATCAGCCCCTTACCCTGGGTAGCCCTGATTTTCTGACACAGATTGGTTTTACCAGACAGGCAGAATTTACATTCGCCGCACTCCGGCGTGTACAAAGGAATCACATGGTCACCAACTTTCAAGCCAGTAACCCCCTCCCCTACTGACTCGACAATACCTGCACCCTCGTGGCCGAGAATCGCAGGAAATACTCCTTCAGGGTCTTCGCCAGACAGAGTAAAGGCATCGGTATGACAAACTCCAGTAGCCGTCAGCTTGATACGAACCTCTCCCTTCTGGGGAGGCATCACATCAACTTCCTCTATAGAAAGTGGCTCACCTGCCTTCCAGGCCACCGCAGCTTTACAGCGAATAGTCTCCGCACCCATAGTATTTTTCCTTGGTCATGCTCATTGAATTCAGCAAGGGGCCAGGATAGCCCGGCGCTGGAATAGAGGCAAAGAGGAACAGGGTCAAGGGCAAGCAGATAAAAGGGGGTGGCTAGGTCCAGCTTCACGGATTGGTTAGTTTTCCACCAGCTCTAATACCTGGGCCTTAAGCTATTTCTCTTTGTCGTTTACGCCACTGTAGTGGTGAGCTGCCATGTAAGGTACGAAAGGCTTTGGAAAAAGCACTGGTGTCGGTATACCCCAAGCTCGCAGAGAGCAGCCCAATATCAATACTGGAAGCGCGCAGATGCCACCGGGCGGTCTCCATACGCGCCTCCTGGAGCAATTGTTTGAAAGAAGTACCCGCCTCACTCAAACGTCGCTGCAATGTACGCACGGGCGTATCCACCAACTGCGCGACCTGAGCCAGACTGTGCTGCTGGGCTCCCAGAGTTTGCAATATCAAAGTACGTATTTGAGAAGCAATATCCCCCTCATATCCCTTGATCAATCCTTGGGTAAACTCTTCAAAATAATTCACCAGGCTCTGGCTAGGGGCATTGAGGGGTCGCTGAAGTAATTCAGCATTATATGTCAGGCAATCGCCCTGTTGGGCAAACAGGACTTCCGCCTGAAAATAGTCCCGGTATCGTTGCCTGGAAGAAATTGGGGCATGGCAAAACTGTACCTGTAGCGGGCGGATATCTTTACCGGCCAATTCCTGAAATAAGCGGCATGCGGCACCCATAGCGAGTTCGCTGTACTGCTCCGCAGCGCCAAGCCCACCAGAATGGCTGACTCTCTGTGCCATCAACAGACCATCCCGCTCCGATATTCGCCAGTGATCCGCCTGGTTATGTAGCACCATGTAGCGGTGGCTCACTGTCAGGGCAGCATCCAGGCTCCCTTCATTGAGTAATAGCTTTCCCAGTACCCCAAGCATGCGCAAACCCTGCATCTCTGCCAAACGCAAACCAAAATCTTCACACTGCAGTTCTTCCACACAGAGATTCAGTAAGTCGACAAGGGTCGCGATAGAAATAAGGATATCCGGGCGGCGCACACAGTCTGAAGGTAGGCCAACGCTTCTCAGGAGGGCAGCGGGATTCCCACCCATTTGCGGCACCAGAGTATTGAAACCCGCAAGTGTGCCGCTGCGAATCTCATAAGTGGGCTTCATCGTTCCATCCCCACAGCTTCAACCTCTGCTTTATTGACCACTATCTTCCACAGTGTTTAGCCACGCCATCAATATGGCCCCGGATCGCGAGCACACAGGGAAAAAGAAATCGGGTAAATTAGAACTGGCATGATATCAGGCCAAATGCCTTCGGGTAACAGAGTTACTTATGGGGATAAATATCCTTACCGATAGAAAAACTAGGCAGCTAAAAGAGATGTCAGCCGCTTTTCTTCACAAATTTCGTCAGAATCACGATACGCTGCCCCTCAACACGTCCCTCAATATGCTCGGGGTTATCGGTAAGGCTGATGCCGCGCACAGCAGTACCGCGCTTGGCCACAAGGCTGGAGCCCTTTACATCCAGGTCTTTGATAATGGTGACATTATCACCGGCCTGCAGTATTGCACCATTGCAGTCGCGATGCACGAGTAGCTCCCCCTCTTCCGGAAAAGTACCCGCTTGGGCCCAATTAACCAGGTCATCATCCAGGTAGAGCATTTCGAATAAATCTTGAGCCCAGGTCTCGACAGATAGACGCTTTAGCAGCCTCCAGGCCAATACTTGCACAGCAGGTTCCTGACTCCACATACTATCTGCGAGGCATTGCCAGTGGGCACTGTCTAAATGTGCTGGGTTATCCAGTTGCTCCCGGCAAGTCTGACACAAAAGCACCTGTGGGTTTGCCTGACCCACTGACTCAGCTACCTCATAGACCGCTAGGTTTTCCTGTGCCTTGCAGAGTTCACATTGACCGCCACTGCGCTGTTGCAACTGTTCCTGAGTGATCATGGTTGACCTCAAAAAAGTGCGCAGTATAAGCGCTAATTCGCCCATATGGGCAAACGACGTGGCTATCGAAACTTTGGAATAGCGAGGTGAAAAAAGTTAGCCTGGAGAAATGATAGGGGAAAGGCGCATAGCTCTAAGACCGGTATCAACAGGGACCCACGGCCCCTGTTGATAATACTTCGCTAGTAGCGAGCTCTAATGGTGTGCTGAGATCGCTGAGGCAAAATGGCCACCCTGCTTACTGGCAATGGCCGAAGTAATATCACCCAGGCTAAGAATACCCACCATACGCTTTTCACTGTTCAGTACTGGCATACGGCGAAGTAGCTGCTGCTCCATTTTGTGTACAGCTGAGAGGAGGTCATCTTCCTCCCAACACCACTCAATGCCTTCAGTCATCACGTCGCGGGCAGTTAGCGAGGACAAATTACCACCCTGCACTACACCTCGACATACAATATCACGGTCAGTAACCATGCCGATCAGGCGATCATTTTCTCCAATCGGGACGGCACCTATATCTTCATCACGCAGGATCTTCGCCACTTCCTGTAGCGGGGTGTCTGGAGTACACCAGGTAGCTCCCTGGTGCATTGCCTGTTTTACTTTCATCACGTACCTCCGCCAATTTCTTAAATATATTCACTGGGTGGCGGCATGGCCGCCACCCATTAGAAAATCAGTGCACTTCAATACGCTTTCGTTGTGGGGGATGCCCCTCATGCTTGGGCACCGTCAGGGTCAGAATACCATCCTTAAAGTTTGCGTCGATCTCACTCTCACGCACATCATCACCCAGGTTAAAACTGCGTAAAAACTTACCGTAGCGCCGCTCTTGACGAAGCACACGGCCATCTTTTTCTTCCTTCAGTTCGCGATGTACTTCTGCCTCAAGGGTCAGGACACCATTTTCAAGAGTCACATTGATATCGTTCTTACCAACACCTGGCAATTCAGCGCTTATTTCATACTTGTTTTTACGTTCACTCACGTCGATACGCGGAGAGAAGAAACCCTCCCGCTCATTGGTAATGCCACGGCTGGGTGAGAGCATCTGTTCAAACATATTGTCCAGATCCAGTAGGGACCCTCTCGGTATCAGACTCATAATCACAACCTCTTTGCTTCCACTATGTCGCAGGAGGCGCAAGCCCGCTCCTCGGACCCGGCTTGCGCCTCTCACATCTTGACTTCATTCTAGGTAATTCAGCGACACTCGGTAGGAATAAGTGCCCACAGTAGCCATCGCAAATAGCATTAAAAAATATTTTTTATTTACTTTTTATCTATATGGGAATTGCTGGATATCTTGCAGTTAAGGATATTAGTCAGTGGCATCGAATTTAACTACGATAATTACAGGTAAATTAAAGAGGATAAGCGCATGGCTCTAGCATGGGTCCTCGTGGCCAACCAGTCGCAAGCCAGGATTTTCGAAGCAAAAAAACGCGCCGGAAACCTCCACGAAATCGAAGCTCTCCTCCACCCTGAATCCCGCTTATCGGGCCGCGATCTCGAAAGTGACGCCCCTGGACGCACTTTTGACAGCCGTGGCAAGGGTCGCCACACCATGGGTAATTTTTCCGATCTACGCCATCGCAACGGTGAGAAATTTGCCAGAGAGATTGCTCATACCTTAGAGCGGGGGCGACAGGAGGGACGCTACGAAAAACTTTATATCGTAGCCGAGCCATATATGGTGGGTAGCCTACGGGATGCTCTCAAGACTCCAACCCGCGCTACCATTGCGGGTGAGACCGGTAAGAACCTGGTAGAAAGCCAACCAGAAGAAATTCGGGCCCAACTGCCCATCTGGTTGTAATTAAATTTTATAGCAGAAAAATAAGGGGCTACTTGACTAGCCCCTTTATTGTTTTTCTGGAAAAATCAGGCTCTGCCGCTATCGGCAAGCAATTTACCAATCAGCATATCTTTTTCTCGCCACAGCTCATAGACCCATTGATTGAATTCAGCACGAAATACCTGATCATTTACGTAGTCCGCAAGAAAGAACTTTTCCGGAATACGAATCTGCTCAACACGAACAATCACCCTCTTTACTTTCCCACCAAGGAAATCAGCAAATGACGGGATACCATCCGGATAAACTATGGTTACATTTAACAGGCGGTTTAGTTGCTTACCCATACTTTGCATTGCGAAAGCGATACCCCCGGACTTAGGCTTGAGCAGATGGGCAAAGGGAGATCCCTGCCTGTCGTGTTTGTCTTGCGTAAAACGTGTTCCCTCAAGGAAATTCATAATACTGGTGGGGGTTAATTTAAAGCGTTCACAGGCTTTTTTTGTCGCCTCCAAATCCTTACCGCGCATTTCCGGGTGCTTCTTCAGGAACTCCTTGTTATAGCGTTTCATAAAAGGAAAATCCAACGCCCACCAACAAACCCCCATCACCGGAACCTTGATCAACTCCTGTTTTATGAAAAATTTCAGGAAAGGAATTTTTCGATTGAAAATGGACTGCAGCACAAAAATATCCACCCAGCTCTGGTGGTTTGACGTCACCAGATACCAACCATTCTTATCCAGCGACTCATCGCCCTGTACGTCCCACTGGGTTTTCTGGGTGAGCTTCATCCAGCCTTTATTCAGAGTGAGCCAGGCTTCAGCACAAGAAATAAAAATGATCGCAAAGAACTTGCGCAGCGCAGCAAAGGGCAAAATCAATCGCAGGACCACAAAAAATAATATGGGTATGAAGCACAGAATGGTGCCAATGGCCAACAGAGTCGAGGCCAATATCAGCAAAACAATCGAGGGAAGAAAATTTAACATCTTGCGATTCTTTAATAATTGAATAACGAATGAAGTAATTTACCGCAGCTCCCTCAAAGAACCACATAGTTTCACTCTTGAGCTGACCGAGGCTAACCGGTCAATTCAAGCACTTGGTAGACCACTTCCTGTGAATAAATCCGTTTTACCGGACACACTTATAAGTTGCCAACCTCAATCATCATGGCTGTGTACATTTTTAGATTCAGACGGAATTGTTCCACAGTGATAAATTCATGCTCAGAATGGCCCGTATAAGCACTGCCCGGCATGGAGGGACCAAAACTGACTGCATTCGGCAGCAGTTTGGCATTGGTAGAACCACCTATGGCGACAGGCTTGGCATCTTCCATACCAGTAAAATGGCTGAAAACATCCAGCAATGGTTCAACATGAGGCGCATTGTCTACCCGGTAGGGATTACCCAGGGAAACCTGAGTATCGGCAAATATTATGCCGGTCCGTTCCTGCCAACTTGATAGTGCAGAATGAATTTCTTTTTCCAGCTGGGTAGCACTTTTACCCGTGGGGCGGCGCAGGTTCAGGTAACTGGTGAGCCCATTTTCAGTGACTTTCACCATGGTAACAGAAGCAGTCATTGGCCCCATAAATGAATCGTTATAGGCGATATCCCCAAATTTCTCTGCCTCAATACCAGTGCCTACCAGGTCATTCAGGTAACGTACAGTTGCTCCAGCAGCATTAGCCGGCCATTCGTGCACACTAAGAAGATCGGCCAGGAAGGCAATTGCATTGACTCCATGTTCCGGCTCAGAGCTATGGATGGCTTTTCCACGAGCAGTAACAACTAGCTTGTTTTCACTTTGCGATATTTCAATAGTCGCTTGGGAGTGTTTGGCTGCTCTGGTGCGAACCGCCTCAACCAGTTCCGGAGTGACATTAGCCAGGGTGGCTCGGGCTTCGTCCGGCACTTGGCTGCGGAAATAACCACCGGAAAAATCCTCAACATAGGGCTTGGCAAAGTCCGCCGGCAAACTTCCAATAGTGCTAACCTGTATTTCACTCCACCCTTTTTCTGCGGTCACTACCGGGTAGCTAGCATCAATAGTGATGTTGTAAGCGGGAATTGAGTAAGTTTTCAGAAAGTGTCTCAAGGGCTCCCAATCAGACTCTTCAGCCAGGTAAATAAGAAGCTCTATCCTGCGCTTAATAGGCGAGCCCTGGTCCTTAATTGCCTTCATGGCATAGAGTGCAATTGCGATAGGCCCCTTATCGTCTTCACTGCCTCGGGCAATCAGCTTGCCGGGTTCACTTTCACTATCGAGATAAAAAGGGCTCTTTTGCCACTTCTCAGGGTTTGCCGGCTGTACATCCCCATGAGTAACAATACCGACCTTTTCAGGTCCCTCACCCAAGGCCACTACCAGTACATGACCATAGTCCTGGTATTCAAGCCCTAGCTCCTTCGCTTTTAACTCCAGCACCTTTTTAAATCCTACAAAAGCGGGGTTATCAGCCAAGGGGGTTTCCTCACTTGCAACAGTCTCGAAGCGCACCAGGCTCGCGAGGGTTTTTGTCATGGCCCCTTCGTATTTTTCGACTGCGTAGTCCGCGGTGTCCTGAGCCAGGGAAGAAACTTCAGCCTCTGCTCCAGCAGATAAAAAAGCTGGTAAAAGCAATAACAAGAGAACAGGCTTCAACCTCATAATTCCCCCAAGTGAGTAAAAGCGCCATTGTACATCTCCTCTTATTAGCATGACTCACCTTTTCACCCCAGTCCCAGTGGTATTTATCACCACACGACAACCACCCATCCCCGGCTTGGAAGTACTGACTGCTAAACTATTCAGTGACCATGGGCCCAAACGGGTAACCTAAGCCTGTCTCCCTTTGCTTGCATTCCCATTTAATGAGCCAGCCAGATCCCTGGCTTCAGGGAGGGGGTAAGAAGCAGGCAAAGACTTCGGACTATCTATTTCCTAAAATCCTTACCCCACCCGGGAGTAGTGCATGGGAACCGCGATTGGCAAACATTTCCACCGCAAGCAATGGCTGAGTGTTCAACAGGCTGTCAATCACTTGAGCGCCCTCTCGGAGGAGCCCCTAACCAGCGCTCATTTAGCGGACCTTGCTGAGGAGAAGCTCCTTGACCTTTACTGGTATCGCCCTGGGCAAAAGTTAATGTTCCTGGATCAAATCGGCAGCCGCGAACTGGTGGAGCCCCTGCGCCTTTGTACGGATAATCAAAGTGATTGGCGGGCAATTGTCGGCGTATTACGCCACAACCCCGCTCTGCCAGCATATGAACAAGATACCCCCCTGCTTGAAGACGCCCAAGGTAATCGCCTTCGGATTACTTTCGATCATCATCAACTACCTGAACCCTATAGCAGCCGTTGGTATCCCAACCTGGCTGAACTGGTACTCAAACGCAGTGACCTGGAGCAGCTGGAACCCCGTCTGTTCTCACCTCAGGAGGCCAGTATCAACCTGGAGCGCGACTTGCTACTCGACGTTATTTGGCAACTGGAACAACTGGCCCTGGATGGCGAGGAGCACTCTACTAGCTGGCTGGCTGAGCAGCTCGCCAGACGCTCAACATCCCTGGACCGTAATGCCTGTGAAAGGGTTCTTCTAGCCGCAGAACGCGAGCGGACGCAAAGGCAGGCGCATTAGTAAAAATCACTCGAAATACCAATACCACCTGAAGTAACCACTTTTGACCTCCCTCGCAGAGTCTCATTCCAACCATTGGTCATAAGCGACAAAGGCTGTACCCTAGCGCCAGTCATAATAAAGCAATACCAGAGATCTCCGGAGGTAAGCCGTGCAGGCACGGAATAACCAGACTCGCTATGGCTGGGCTGCCATCGCTTTGCACTGGTTGATGGCACCAGCCATCATCGGTCTTTTTGCCTTGGGTTGGTGGATGAGGCAGCTGTCCTACTACGATCCTTGGTACCAGCAGGCGCCAAATATTCATAAGAGTATCGGTGTGTTGCTATTACTGCTGCTGGTGTTACGGCTCTTTTGGCGCCTGATCAATGTTACGCCACAAGCAGAACCCAATACGCCACGCTGGCAAACACTTGTGGCTAAGGGAGCACACCAACTCATTTACCTCCTCCTGTTTGCCATTATGTTTTCCGGCTACTTGATCTCCACCGCTGACGGGCGAGCCATTGAGGTTTTTGGCTGGTTCAGCCTGCCGGCCACTATTCAAAGCATTCCCAACCAGGAAGATATGGCCGGTAGTGTGCATGAAGTTCTGGCTTGGAGCCTGATTATTCTGGTAGCCATTCACGCCTTGGCAGCACTGAAGCATCACTTTATCGACCATGATTCCACCTTGCTGAAAATGCTAGGACTATCCAAAGATTCTGAGCAATCAGAAGAACAAGCCCCCATCACAACCACAAAAAAGGAAACAGCCTTATGAAGAAGCTCACTGCACTTTTATTCGCAGCCCTACTCGGCACCACAGCCCAAGCCGCCGAATATAAAATCGATACTAAAGGTGCCCATGCTTTTGTACAGTTCCGCATCAAACACCTAGGCTACAGCTGGTTGTATGGCCGCTTCGATGATTTCGACGGCTCTTTCTTTTACGACGATAAAGCGCCAGAGAAATCTTCGGTTAACGTCAATATTGATGTTACCAGCCTCAACAGTAACCATGCTGAGCGCGACAAGCACTTGCGCGGGACCGATTTCCTAAACACTGAAAAATTCCCCTCAGCCACCTTTAAAAGCACCAGCTTCGAACCTCTCGCAGATGGCAAGGCTTTGTTAAAAGGTGAACTTACCCTGCACGGCATTACCAAGCCAATTACGATCGACGTAACCAATATTGGCGGTGGTAAAGACCCCTGGGGCGGCTACCGTCAGGGCTTTAGTGGCACTACAGAGTTCGAACTGAAAGACTTTGGTATCGATTACAATCTGGGCCCTGCCTCCCAGAAAGTAGAGATGATTCTGGATATTGAAGGCATCCGTATCTAAGTCCAGACACAATCGCCCAAATACATACAAAGCCAGGGCTCCATAAGCCCTGGCTTTGTTATCACCAGTCTCACTTATCTTTTCAGCCCATCAATTTAAATATCCATCACGAGCTATTTACCAGTGCAAAAAATTAGCATTGTGACAACTGTAATCTAGTCCCAAGTAGCACCTAACCGGTCGATTCAAATTTGAAATTGCGTACTTATTAGGCAGGGTGGCAGGAATTGCCGCTAAGTTGGCATTCTTGATTCGCTGTGATTCTATTAGGTTAGTACCAGTTATAGCTTGGATTTTACTGTAGTAAGTTTGTACAAGTGCTGCTCAGATAAAGATGGCCTGTGGCTTCGAGAGCTTAGCTGGTAGCCCTGATAAGAGAGAGAAGTGCAAATTTTTATTCGATTTCAGCCTCCCCCAAGCTGCAAATAGCAGTAGAAATTCAAACCAGTCCACACTGAGCAAGCACAAATGATTACGGCGCTTTTGACGTCAGAACAACTTTTCAGCGAAAATAGCGGCAATTAGTATCAATCATTGCAATCGTTCCTTAGATCGGTATAAATGGAACGATTATACAGAGCAACTTCAACCTCATAGTGACCACTCACTTAGAGCAGGATTTTAGCACCGGATAAGCTGCCCATCACACTGCCAATATCCGTGGCGGTAGCGGCAATCAACTTGGTTTACTGCAGCTTTCTAGCTGGCGCTTAAAGAGATAAACCTCATTACCTCAGGTTTTCTCTTACTCACTTGAGTAAGTGCTTACCATGTTTTAAGCCTGCTGGAGCCAGATTCGCAAGAAGTTTGAGCATTCTTGCCAGGGTAAAAAGGACAAAAAAATGGCTTGCCTACAGCACCCAGATAGGGAACAACCAGTATATTTAATGGCCCACCACACTATTGGTCGCCGCCAGGGCGCAGTGGACACCCGTATCACCAGTGCTGAGATTTCCGGTATTCACTCGGCAATCCAATGGACCGGCACCCATTGGAATATTCGTGATCTCAGCCGCAACGGAACCTGGCTCAACGGCCAACAACTGGTTCCCGCCAAGAGCTATCCACTACAGACAGGTGACAAGATTTGTTTCGGCCGGGCTGACAACCCAGCCTGGATTATCGAGAATCTTGATGCGCCAGAGAATCTACTCATTGACCTGCAAACCGGGGAAGCACAACCTCTTGAGCAATACCACTTGCTCCCTGATGAGAGTGAACCATTGGCAAGCTTACACTTCAGTCCCGTAACTGCGCAGTGGCAATATGAGTTCACTGGCAATTCCGCTGAAGTCGGCAACAAGAAGCTAGTGAACCATGGCGACCGCATCGACTGCGGCCTTAACAGCTGGCAGTTATTTCTGGCAGATAATCAAGGCGCCACCAAGGAGCTATCCCTACAACAGCTGTCGATCACCGACTTCGGCCTGCGCTTCTCAGTCAGCTCTCACGAAGAGCATGTTCAGCTACAGCTGCAGCGAGAGGGAATGAAGCAATCCCTGCCTGCACGGATCCACAATTATCTGCTGTTATACCTTGCCCGAGCACGCTTCAGGGACATGCAAAACGGCCTAGATATGGATTCGCAGGGCTGGGTCTCGATCCAAGTAGCTACCCACGAGCTGGGTATTACTGTCAATCATCTGAACACCCAGATCTTCCGTGCACGCAAACAGATTTCCGAATCCCTGCCGGACGCAGTTGATACTTCAAACCTGGTTGAACGCCGCTCTTGGGAGATCCGTATTGGCTGCCACCAGTTTGAGATATATAAGGGTACCCAGCTGGAGGCAAAAGCAGAGCTAGGAGAAGCTTAAATTTTGAGGGAGCCAGGGTTTGTTAAGTTAAGGACCACTTTACTATTAATTTAGTTACCAGAATGGTAGAACTGAATCACCAAGATACAGACAAGGCTTACATTACAGGAGCTACTACCCCCTCTGGGTGACCATCTTATATGGTAAAGGCACTCTTCAGCACCGGGGGAATAAATTGTTTGCTACGCAAAGCAACGGTAGGCATACATGATACTCAACTCAACAGATTCCATTAATAAACATAGTTGAGCGAAGATCAGTAACCTCTGAGTACAAATAGCACCCAAGGGCCATTGGTAGGAAGCTTCAGGCACATTGGGACTGGAAGGCCATATAATGCCTTCCAGAAACCAGGAGCAACTCCTCTCTAGCTGTATATACAGCACAGCATTGTACCTAGCTTACAATACTCGAATCAGAACTGTTTAAAATTAAGCCAGCATTGACTCGTCAAGTACCAATATTAATTGTACTACAAGCATAATAGAGTCTCTCTAATAGAGCTGATCAAGCCAAAAAATATGGAATAACGTGAACCATTTCCTTCAGAAAGGAGACAGATAGCTTCACGAAAATGTACTATCAGGTAGAATGGCCTATCCATCCGAGAAGATCAAAATACAATGGACGTAGTTGCGCTGGAGAAAACTGAGGAATACCAAGGCCGTTACAGGGTTGAGCGCACTCTGGGAGCTGGGGGTATGGGAGTTGTTTACCTCGCAGAGGATATCAAGCTGGGGCGCAAAGTTGCGATTAAGCAGTTACGCTCAGATATGACTGGCAACTCAGCAGAAGCTCGTTTTCGTAGTGAGGCACAACTCTTAGCCAGGCTAAACCATCCCAATATCGTACGTTTATATGATGTGATAGAGGAGGAGCACAAAATAGCCTTGGTAATGGAGCTAGTTGAAGGCGTGACCCTCAAGGAATGGATACGCGAACAAACATCCACACTGCCAGAGAAGCTCGACTTGCTGATGCAAGTATCTTTAGGCCTTGGCAAAGCACACTGCCTCGGTATTATCCACCGAGATCTTAAACCAGAGAATATCCTTGTTACTGTAGATGGTGTTGCGAAAATAACCGATTTTGGTATTGCCAAAGCACTGGACTGCGACCAACAGCTTACCAGGGAGGACCACATAGCTGGCAGCGTACAAGCTATGTCCCCTGAGCAATTACAAGGAACTCCCCTGGATGCGCGTAGCGACCTATTCAGCCTTGGCTGTATCGCCTATGAGCTTCTCTGTGGTTGTAAACCTTTCGAAAGAAAGGATATAAGTGCACTGGCTTTTGCCCAGCAAATCATCAATAAACCTCATATCCCACCCCAAAAATCCTGGCCAGATATTCCAAAGCCCCTTGGTGCTCTTTTAGATAGACTATTAGGGAAACATCCGGAGCAACGGCCAGACTCAGCTCTACAGGTGTATGAGGCCCTGGAAATAATTCGCAAATTTGGAATTGACGCTGACACTCATCAGTATTCTGATACGGTCACGCAATTATTAATAAAACCTAGAAAGAAATATAAACGTATTTCTACCCTTATTGCCGGACTAGCCTTACTCTTCGCCGGGGGAGTTTGGGGCTGGCGCTCACTTACGCAGCTGACACCGCAATATATTGCAGTATTACCAATAGAGATCAGTGGTGAAATTTCAGGTGGTGATAACGCATCCACTCTGGTAAGAGCTATGGTTCGCCAGGCGTTAACGAGCACTCCAGGTGGTCTTGAATCCAGCGCTTTGGTAAATTTCACTCCCGATGAGAACAGCTCTCAGGAGCAGCAACTAAAAAAACTACACGAAAAAGGCGTCACCGATGTCTTATTCGCCCATCTCGATTGTATGCAGCAGCGCTGCAACATTGAATTACAAAGAATCAATCCTGAAAATAACCAAGTAAAAGAACAGGCCTCTTTTTTATTCCTCAGCGAGCACCGCCAGGAGTCTCAATATACTATTAGCAACAGCTCTTTAGCACTTTTTCCAAGTGGTTATCAAAAGCAAGTTAGTGGTAAGGTTAAAATGGAGTCAAGTGATTACAACTTGTATCTAACCCTGCTAGCAAAATTAAATAAAAATGATACCCCCCTAACCGAAGAAGATCTCGATCACCTGGAAGAATTAATTGGCAAATACCCCAGAAATGTGAACCTTTATAAGCTCTATGCTGATTTCGCAGCAAGGATATTTATCATAACAAACAATAACAAGCTGCTAACATCCACTATGGGAATTCTCTCTAGTGCTGATATTTCCGGGGCAGATGAAATTACTCTACTTGAGGCTCAGCTAAAGATTAGGTCTATTGATGCAGACAAAAAAGGCTTTGAAACAATACTTAAGAAACTCGAGAAAAGAGGCTACCCTTCCGCCCACCTATTTGCCGAAAGTTCGCGATTTCATTTTAGTAATGGCAGCTACTCTGAAGGGCTAATTTATGCTCAAAAGGCCGTAGCATTATCACCTTCAGCAAATCACCTATACTTAGTTGCAATCACCCAAGTAGCCAGCGGTGACTACAGCTCCCCAAAAGAAGTATTAAATAAACTATTTGAGAGCAACCCTCAATACTGGCCTGCTTATGCCTTACTGGGAGTTATAGAACTAGAAAATGGCAACCTTGATACGGCACAAGCTGCCATACAAATGGTTCCAGAAGCTCATAGAAGCTGGCGTACAAAATCTAATCTTGGGACTATATTTTTTCTTCAAGGTAATTACAGAGAGGCCTTGAAAATTTACCTAGATATCCTGGAGAGTTCGCCAAGCAATATTCAAATGATCAGTCAGGTCGCAGAGGCATACGCTATGCTTTCTGACCATAAAAACGCAGAAAAGTTCTTGAATAGGCTCCTTCAAACTACAGAAGGCAAATCTGATTTTCGCTCTCAAAGATATAGAGCTGTTGCTTTAGCGAATCTAGGGCAGGTTTCCCTTTCTATAAGCATGATAAAAGAGCTCCTCCAAAAAGCTCCAGATGATACCTACGTAAAATATTCTGCAGCCCAAGTATATGCCATTGCTCAAGAGTGGCGCTCTGCCGGTTACCATATAGAACAGCTGTTAGCACAAGGGATGAGCGCAGTGTGGTTCATCCTACCTGAATTTCAACAGCTCTGCGCTCAACCCATAGCAATAGAAGCCTCTCTTAACTCTATTTGCCAGTACCCGAAGCCGGAACGGGGTCAATACCCGCTTCCGGATCACCGGAAACAAAATGCATTCCCGTTTCAGGATCAACACACATCCACAAAAAATTAAACCGATCTGGAATACGATCCTTATCTTTAATTTTTATCACCAACTTAGTGTAATCTCCATCTACTTCTTTGGCTCGCGCGCGAAATTGATGGCGAAAATCAGGACTCAGCGCGATAATTCCATCAAGTTTATGGTTTTGCTGGTAACGAACAAACTCCAACTCTCGACCTGGAACTTCTGACAAATCCAGGGAAACTTTCAGGGTAAGCACTCCACCTTTATAAATTTTAAAGCGCATATTCCCAAAGTGTTCTTCCGGGTTAGCTGCATTGTAAAGAGGCCAATACTGAGGCTCGCCATCCTTCTGCTCTCTGGGCCGTAAAACCAGATCCAGCTTTAACCCTTCTTTAGGTACCTCGCACTCCAGTACGGGTAAGTCGGCACAAGCGACCATTATTCATCCCTCTCGTAAGAATTTGTTATTTGGTGTAACCAAAAGACGTTTTATCTCATGTAAACTACGTCTGTGACTGCGCAATCATAACCGGTACCGGTTTAAAAAAAAGCCGGCAGTACTGATACTACCGGCCCGGAATGATGGTCCCAACCATCGACGGTTACAACAACACTATCAAGAGCAAAATTTGGCATCCGTGCCCCGGGCAAGCTCATCCAAAAGTTCCGACTAAGACTCTGCACCTGTCGGTTCCAGCTCGACCGTTCAGCTTGCGCTGAATCCTTTTAATCCCACGCTTGCGAAAACGTGAGAAAACCAAATCCATCCGAAGTTATGTTGCGGGGGCTGCCGATCCATGGCAGGGGAACTGCTTAACAATCTCCCGCCCCCCTCAACTGGAACCTACTTTACGGATTTGAGAATTACAGGTCTATCACGCCCAATTACAGAAAATTACGCGCCAAATGTTTTATACGTCGGCATAGGCTGTTAGAGTCGCGATATAACAAAAAGCATCGCTTAGTGAGGATACGATGGAAGCGAATCTCGAAGATGTAAAAATTCTCTCTCCCCGCCGCAACAGTACTGAAGCTACAAATATTGAGGAGTTGGCGCGTGAACAATTACAGCATTTCTGCATCGATTCAGACTCAGAGCACGGCCAATTACTGGAGCAAACTGCAGCACTGCTATATCAGGCCCAGGGGAATCTGAACCAACTGTGGAGCCAGGTTACAGACACCCTGCAGCGCTTGGATCGCTCAGATAAAATTGCTTATTTCAATGCCAAGCGCTTTATGAGTTTCCAACTGGCAAAACTGCTGGATACTCTACAAAACCCATTGCGGGCTAGCTTTCAAAGTCTGCAGGGAGACGATTTCAATATCACCACACGTGGTGGTTATCCACTATTCGACAATATTCCAGCGATTTTTTCCGCAACCCCGGTGATCGCACGCACTGCCACCTACATCTATGCCTGTACCGAGTGGGTAGATGACGCCTTTCGCAGCCGCGAACCCAGCCACGACATTTACTCACGCCTGCTCAACCCGACTTCTATCTCCCTCGCCAATGCCATTGTGGACCTAGAGTGCGGTCCTGCAGCAAACGAATATATGGCCTGGAACTTTAACTCTGGCATGGCAGCCATTGATGCACTGCTTTCCAACCAGCTGCGCCGCGACGATATATTGATTGTCTCGCGTAATATCTACGGCGGCGTACACCAGCTGCTTCAAGATTTTTACGCTCGAAAAGACAAGCTAGCAATCCAGCTGGTTTGGTTTGATGGCACTAGCGGAGAGGATTTTAAAAAGCTTTTAAATGAGACCCAGCAGAATTATGCCGATAATCTTGCTAGGGGGGCGAAGATCCACACCTATATCGAATCACCCTGTAATCCACACGGTATCATGTTGGATGTACCGGGTATCTGTAAGATGGCACATCGGGAAAATATCCTCGTAAGCCTGGATGCCACCTTGGCCACCCCCTTTCTGTATCAACCATTACGCCGGGAGGACCGTGAGGAGCGCCCGGATTTTGTTGTGCACTCCTATACCAAGGATATTGGCGGCACCGGCGCTGCAACAGCTGGCGTGGTTATTGGGGAAAATCACCGCATGTTTATTCCCAAGGGGGACAGTGCCAAAGGGCTCAACTGGGACCAGTGCATGTTCTGGGATGTATATTATATTAAAGGCGCTTTCCTGGATGCGGATAAGGCATGGGAAGTGCACTGCGGCATGCGTACCCTGGAAATGCGTATGCTTACCAAATGTATCAATACATTGAGCCTTAGCCATTTCTTTGCCAGCCACAATAAAATCCGCGTGAATAGCCACGCGGTAGAGAGTCACCCGAATTCAAAAATGCGCGAGTCATTAATGCGCTATGAGTTCCCAACACCGTTGTTCAGTATTGATATGGAGGCAGCACAGATTCCCACCGCGGCCTTCAAGAGTTTCTTTGATGCATTGGAACCGGCCTTTGGGCAAATGGTGAGCCTGGG
This sequence comes from Microbulbifer variabilis, assembly GCF_052467165.1. Taxonomy (NCBI): domain Bacteria; kingdom Pseudomonadati; phylum Pseudomonadota; class Gammaproteobacteria; order Cellvibrionales; family Microbulbiferaceae; genus Microbulbifer; species Microbulbifer variabilis. The sequence continues at coordinate 487,623 of NZ_CP174301.1, read as the reverse complement.
GCAAACCAATACCATGGTACTCTGCCCTGCACTTACCTCTCATTCGGAGCTCTCTCCTGAAGCGATGGAAGCTGCAGGCATATTCCCAACCACCATCCGTATTTCAGTGGGGGATGAAAATATGGCACAGCTCGCAGCCCACGTGATTAATTGCGCACGTCTTCATCTGGACCCTGTGAGTCCAGGGTTCAGTGACGGCTTTATCTCTCCGGAGGAGGCCGATGCACTCTTTACTCACTTCTATATGCAATCCCACCAGAAGGTAGTGGAAGCACAACCGAAAATTGCCGATTACCTGTAAAGGAAATTGATTTAAGGGAATGAATGAAAGTGGCGCAGCCGGTAACTACCGTTGCGCCGCGCTTGTTGCACTACCCTATATCCCGTAGTATCACTATTTCTGTCCATAATTTAATCAAACAAAAATGCCGAAAATTTCCGCATGCCTTCTGGCCTGGGTACTTTGTTGCCTTTCTGCAATGGTGCTGGCCCAGGGATACGAGCAGCTTTACAGCGACTACCGCGGCAGCCTCTACCAGATTCGCCTGATCGAAAAATCCTCCAACTCCAAAGCCGGTCTCGGTTCCGGGTTCCAAATCTCAGCTGATGGGTTACTTGCCACCAATTACCATGTAGTCGCTCAGGCCGTCAGTGATCCTGAAAAATACACTCTGGAGTATCTATCCACTGACGGCACTAAAGGCACACTGGAGTTGCTGGATATAGATGTAGTGAACGATCTGGCCCTACTGCGCCAGGACAATCCAGGTAAGGAGTATCTTCAACTTGCCACCGACACCCCCAAGAAGGGTGAAACCATTGTTTCACTCGGCAACCCTTTGGATCTGGGTATGACACTGATTCCAGGCACCTACAATGGTATTGCCGGCGGCAGTTTTTATGATCGTATCCACTTCGCCGGTTCCATCAACCCAGGAATGAGTGGCGGCCCAGCAATCAATACCCGAGGCCAAGTGGTAGGTATTAATGTCGCCACTGCTGGAAATCAAGTGAGCTTCCTGGTACCAGTAGATAAGCTATCCACGCTAGTAGAGCACTACCATCAGCGCGACGAAGCCCTGGACTTAAAGGCTGTGACTTACCAGCAGCTTGTCGACAACCAGCAGCGAATTATCAACTCCATCCTGCAGGCCGACTGGAAACGCCGTTCACTTGGTGAAGCAAAGGTAGTTGGGGAAATCGTGCCGGCCATTAAGTGCTGGGGCAATACGCAGGATGATGACGATAGCCCTATAAAGCGCATCGACAAGGGCTGCACTGGGCAAGATGTTATTTTCCTTTCTGACGAGTTCAATACCGGCAGAGTGGAGTATGAATTTTTCTGGCTGGAGGCCGACAACTTGCTGCCTGCACGCTTTTACGCAGAATATGAACAACAAATGAGCACGTTTTATCCTGGCAACAGCGCTGGCGAAGAAGACGTAACTAATTTCCACTGTCGCCAGGGCTTTACTTCGCAACCGCGTACTGGCAATGGCCCGGTATCAAAACCAGACCGCAGTAAAAAACCACTGATTGCGCGTACCAGTTATTGCGTAAGACGTTATAAAGATTTTCCCAATTTATATGACATCTTCTTTCTGAGCCTCAGTGTGGACCAGAAAAACCGTGCACTGGTGAGCCACTTTACCCTCTCTGGTTTTACCCAGGAGTCCGCCGACGCCTTTACCGAGAAGTTCACGAGCGAGATCCAATGGCACTGATTATTGAAGAACTCAACCGTGCCCATCGGGTACAAATGCGTTACTGCATGGATGGGGAAAAATTCACTCTGGGTCGCGCTTTCAGCAACGATGCTATCCTAGAAGATATTCACGCCGATGGCCGCCACGCTGAAATACGCCATGAAGAAGACGGCAGCTACGTTCTGCATGACCTTAATTCAGTTAATGGCAGCCAGCTATTAGGTAACCTGCAGGACAAGTCGGTCAAGCCTGGAGAAATCTCCTCACATCAGATTACCTCTGGGGATATAGTGCAATGTGGCAAATCCCGGCTGCGCCTGTTCTACTCTGATGATGCTGTGCCAGCAGCTACCCCACTGCACTCTCTGGAAAGTTTGTTTTCAGGCCTATCCCGCCCCTTGAACGCCATATTGCTAGTATTGGCTGTGGCCTGCTCCACGGTGCTACTCAGTTACCTCAACTATGCACGTAGCTATGAATGGACACTTGCCATCAATATATTGGCAAGTGCTACCATCGGCCTGGTGATTTATGCCGGTGCATGGGCTTTCATTGGCAGAGTGGTAAAACATGAAACCCACTTCTTTGCCCACCTGTCTATCGCCGCTATAGGCGCCCTAAGCTATACCGTTTGGGAGTGGTTCAGTGGGGTGTTGAACTACAACTTCGCTATCGGCGATATGATGGAGGCTCTCGACTTCCTCGTGCTCGCGATCATTCTGCCAGCCATGCTCTGGTGTGCCTGCTACCTGGCCACCAATCTTGGACGCGGCTGGCGTTGGGCTGTATCGATGGTATTACCCATCGGCTTTTTAGGGCTCAGCCTGGTTGAAAGCCTCAGCAAGCTCAATGATTTCAGTGAGGCACCGGAGATTTCCACCGAACTCAAGTACGATAATATGCTACTACGTAGACCGGTGCCGATGCAGGATTTTATCGCCGGCTCAACAGCGCTATTTGATATTGCCATCGAGAAAGAAGAGTCGGAACCGGGGAACATGGACAGCTCTACCGCAGAAGACACAAGCAGCAACGCGGAGGTTGGGCAATGAACAAGTCATTTTGGAGCCCTGGACTGGAGCAACTGGAACCTTATACTCCAGGCGAACAAGCCAATAGTAAAAACCTGGTCAAGCTCAATACTAATGAGAACCCTTACCCTGCCTCGCCGGGGGCGCTCTCACTATTAGCACAAGGCGATTTCGCTGATGCTCTGCGTCGATACCCGGATCCGGAATCCCTTGAGTTACGCGAAGCTATTGCGGAGCGCTACGATCTCAATAGCAATCAAATATTTGTAGGCAATGGCTCAGATGAAGTCCTTGCGCTGAGTTTCTACAGTTTTTTCCGTCGCAGCGACCCTCTGCTATTCCCCGATATCACCTACAGCTTTTATCCGGTGTACTGCCAGCTTTTTGATATAGAACCTAAAACCATCCCTCTACGCGAGGATTTCACCCTTGCTGTAGAGGACTATGCCGGTAATGCCGGGGGTATCATTATTCCCAACCCCAACGCACCAACTGGCCGCTACTTACCACTCGATCAAATCAAAGAGTTATTGCGCCTGCATTCAGAACGGGTAGTAATTATTGACGAAGCCTATATCGATTTTGGCGGAGAAAGTGCCACCCAGTTGATTGATCAATACCCTAATTTATTGGTGATCCACACCCTATCCAAGTCCTATGCCTTGGCCGGCCTGCGCCTCGGTTTTGCAATGGGACAGGAACATTTGATTGAGGGATTGCTTCGCGCCAAGAACTCCTTTAACTCTTATCCAATAGACTCCATTGCCCAACAGGTTGCAACCGCCGCAATACGCGATCGCGCCTGGCATGCAGATAACTGCGGCAAGGTCATCGCTACGCGCCAGCGTAGTGGGGCAGCCTTACAGGAGCTGGGCTTCCAGGTCGTGCCTTCCAAGGCAAATTTCATTCTGGCGAAGCCACCGGAGCCAGGGGCTGAAGCCCTATACCTGGCACTGCGTGAGCGGAATATCCTGGTGCGCTACTTCAACAAGCCCCGTATCAGTGATTACCTGAGAATTTCCATTGGCACAGATGATGAAATGGACCAGCTTATACGGAACTGCAAAGAGATACTTGCGTCACAGAGCTAGCAGGCAACCTGTCTATACTCGTCGGGTCCGCTTAACTGCGATCCGACTACAGTGACTTACCGGTAACATGGGAACTATGTACTTTCCATCAACGTCCCCCTCCATCAAACACCCCAGGTTGATTGCCCGCGCCCTGGCCATTACCTCAATCGTTCTCAGCAGCATCGCCCAGGCCAACCCCTGGGAAGAAACTGAAAAGCCCAGCGCTCAGGCGGCCTCCAGCATTGGCACCTACACCAATGGCTGCCTTGCGGGGGGAGAAACCCTGCCCTTGCGCGGTGAGGGTTATCAACTGGTGCGCACAGGCCGCGAACGCCATTTTGCGCACCCGGATACTATCGCCTTCCTAAAAGACTTTTCGCAAAGTGTGGCACAGAATGATCTGGGCAGAATCCAGATTGGCGATATGTCCATGGCCCGCGGCGGCCCCTTTGGCAGCGGTGGGCATAGCAGCCACCAAACCGGCCTGGATGTGGATATCTGGTACTCCCAGGATCGGCGTGCTGCCAAGCGACCACTCACGCAGTGGGAGCGCGATAATATCTCCGCTATTCCTCTGGCAGATGCAAAAAAACATCGCCTTATTGACGAAAACTGGGATGAGCGAGTCCCCAAAATCCTGCGTATGGCAGCAGAAGACCAGAGGGTGGAACGTATCTTTGTACATCCCACAATCAAGCGCCAGTTGTGTGAAGTTGTGGGCAGGGATAACGAATGGCTGCGCAAAGTGCGCCCCTGGTGGGGACATAACTATCACTTCCATGTACGCTTGGCTTGCCCCGAGGGAAGCAGCGATTGCAAACCCCAGGCACCGGTGCGAACAGATCCCTGTGGCAACGACCTGGACTGGTGGTTTAGCGAGGAATTCTACGCAATACTAAACGGCACCAAGCCCCAACCGACAAAGCCCAAACCTAAGACGATGCCGCAGCAATGCCAGCAGGTACTATTGGCACCCCCTGCCGGCACCACGACGGAATAAATCTATGATCAACACTTTGCTTATCTGTGGCGGTGGCGGCAGCGAGCACGAAGTGTCCCTGCGTACCGCGGATTTTATTGAAGCGCAGCTGACACAAGCCGAAGATATTGCCCTGAAGCGGGTGGAAATGGATGCAAGTGGCTGCCTCACCGATAAACAGGGCCGGGTTTACCATATCTTTTACGACCGCAAGATTCGTGATGAAGAGGGCAATGCCTGGAACGTCGATTACGTTATTCCCTCCATCCACGGTTACCCCGGTGAGACAGGTGACCTGCAATCCCAGCTGGATATGTTTGGTATCCCCTACTTCGGGTCCGCACCTGAAGCCAGCAAAATTTGCTTTAACAAAATCAAAACCAAGATGTGGCTGAGTGCGCTGGGAATAGACAACACACCCTATCTTTTTTTGCACAGCATGGAAGCTGAGGAGCTGAATAAAGCTCACGCAGCGCTGGAGGAGTGGGAGGCGATATTTGTAAAGGCCTCCAACCAGGGTTCCTCAGTAGGTTGCTTCAAAATTACTCGCAAGGAAGAATTAGTAAGCGCAATTGAAGAAGCCTTTACTCTCTCCCCCTATGTTTTGGTAGAAAAAGCCTTGAATGCGCGTGAACTGGAAGTGGCAGTCTATACCTTTGAGCAAGAGCTAATCGCCACTCGTCCCGGCGAAGTACGCGCTCCATCAGATACTTTTTACACTTATAAGGAAAAATATGCTGCTGGCAGCCGCGCTGAAACTTTTATTGAAGCGGAGGGACTGAGCGAAGAACAGCTGGAATGGATTCGAGAAGTTTCGATGCGTACTTTTAAAGCCTTAAAGCTAAAAGATTTGTCCCGTATCGACTTTTTCCTGACCGATAATAACGAGCTTTACCTCAATGAGGTAAACACTTTTCCAGGTATGACACCCAACTCCATGTTCCCAAAAATGATGGAGAACTATGGCCACGATTTTACCGAATACCTGACAGGCCTGATTCGTGCTGCAGTATCTGAATCGATACAGGATCGGTAGTTAGAAAATAGTTATTAACCGTTCGAAATCTGAAAAACCAAAAGGGGCAATAGGCCCCTTTTTATATCTGACATTTATTTTACTTTTTCAATCTATCTGCCAATCAGAGGTGTAACCATCCCTGCTGCCTGCGCCGAGAGAACTGACCACGCAAGAATTCCATTTGGTCACCTCGAATACGCTCACTGTTAATTAGCGCCAGGTATTCCGCCGCATTTGGGCAAAATGGCAATGCCAATAATTCCATATCAATGTCTTCCAACAAATGACTTCCTTTGTGCTGATTACAACGCCTGCAAGCTGTTACCACATTTTCCCAGGAATCCAAGCCTCCTTTGGATACAGGCATAACATGATCACGGGTCAGATCGATAGATTTAAAGGGCACGCCACAGTACAGGCAGGTGTGAGCATCACGAAAAAATAGCGCCCGGTTTGTCAGTGGAGGTCGGATGCGCGGGCGCGCCATTCTGGCACCACCACAGGCAATGATTGCCGCCAGATCCAATGTGGAACGCTTACCGCTACGATTGAAACCACCACGTACCCGCTGCACAATCCCCCCGAGTGACCATGTGACCAAATCCCGCACATACAGGCAGGAAGCCTCCTGCCATGTAAGCCATTCCAGTGGCTGCCCTGCCAAATTCAGGCGTAAAATTCTTGCTTGCATGACCTCGCCTCCCCGCAGTCAAACGGAAAAACCCGACTCATACCGAAAGTCATCACAGCCAGCAGGCTAAATAATTTTAAAAATTGGCTGTTTGTATACAGGCAACCTTGATAGGTCGGATAGAAAGGTTTGGGGTGGAATTCAATCTGTAAGAGAGATTTCAGTGTTGAAAAAATAAAAACTATGACAGGAAAAGTGCAATAACCTGCTAATAATTTCACCGACAAGAAAACAGCACCCCAACAACTCGATGATGTCTGGGGCAAAATGGGCACTGCTGAAAGTAGATTACTGAATGCGCCACCCTCCGCCAGCCCGAGCAATTTTGGCCGGCCTATCATTATTAAAGCGGATAAATATTACAAATTCCAGACAGCTGAAGCCACCATCAAGAGTAAACTCACTCTCTTAAACCGTCCGAGGAGTGGAAAAGAAAAACATTAATAGATTTTATTTAAATAAAAATATGAGGAAGTTTGGGCACAATAATTAAAACACCGCCCAGGCAATCCGGCCCGGGCGGTGCGTCTCACAGGATGGTGCCCATATCCTTAGGGCGAGCGGCGCAATCCATTTATCCTTTGCCGCAGAGGTGCAGTCCCTTTTGCGTCCCTGCCAGTTAATTATGGACATCAAGCGAGAAAAAAGTAGGGGTAATCTGCTGAAATTTGTGTAAGACATATCTCACAAAGTGAAATATTTCCTTCACAAAGGAGGGGGAGACCCTGTAGACACGCTGTGGTAAAACAAGGGTAATTAGGTGAGCGCGGCCACTATAAACACCTTTATTTCAAGTGCAATCCAATTAGGGAAAATAACGTTGAAATATACGCTAATTTTTTTGCTTATCTTTACCGCTGTAGTTTCAGGCGCCTTATCCGCAGTTGCTTCAGGAATAAGTGTTCCTTGGCGCCAACTTTTTGGTGGCATTAAAACTACCGAGCAGCAGGTTTTAAGTGGGCTCTCAAACGCTCAGGGATACAATCTTCAACTATTTGCCGACGATGTTCCCGGGGCACGCTGGCTGGTGATCACCCGCTCAGGCGACATCCTCGTCTCGCAGCCAAAAAAGGGACAGGTATCTCTGCTATCCCCAGACCGTAACGGCGACGGACAAGCGGATGCCCAGCGGGTATTAATCGATAACTTAAACCGGCCCCACGGTCTAGCTCTACATGAAAACTGGCTTTATATCGCAGAGAGCGATGCCGTTGGGCGGGTTCCACTCGATCATTCCGATGGGCGCCTTGCTGGAAGTTACCAAAGGATTATCGAAAACCTGGAGGACAGCGGTCACTGGACCAAAACCATTGAAATGGGTCCAGACGGCTGGCTGTATCTGAGCAGCGGTTCCAGCTGCAACGTCTGCATCGAGAAAGACCCACGGCGCGCCACGATAATGCGTATGCGGCCAGATGGCAGTGACTTTAAAATCCTTGCCACTGGACTTCGCAATAGCGTTGGATTCGACTGGTCCCCAAAAGATGGCGGTTTATATGCCACAGACAATGGCCGCGACTGGCTCGGCGACGACCTCCCACCCGATGAGCTCAACCTAATTCGGCCAGACAAGTTCTATGGCTGGCCCTATGCCTATGGAGACCGGATACCCGACCCAGATTTCATTGGTGATGAAAACCCGACAGTAAAAGAGATGATCGCATCCTCAGTTCCTCCGGTACACGAATTTGCCGCACACAATGCGCCATTGGGTATTCGCTTCCTGCGCAGCCCGGAACAACCGGAAGACTACCGGGGGGCAGCTCTCGTAGCCCTGCACGGCTCTTGGAATCGCAGCGTCAAAGACGGTTACAAAGTGGTATCCCTACACTGGGATGAAAGTGGGGATATCACCCAGCGGGATTTCCTTTGGGGGTTTCTCAGTGACGATCGCAAAGAAGTTTCTGGTCGACCAGTGGCCATTGCTGAAGATAGCCAGGGCTCAATTTATATTACCGACGACTACGCCGGGGCGATTTACCACCTGTCTCCCGGTAGCATGCTAAAAGCCTCGGCCCCCTATCCTCTCAAGGTCACTAATAATACTCCCAGAAAACCACCTACAATAGACTCCGACGCCGCTCGCGAAGGCAAAGCCCTCTACCAGGAACATGACTGCGCTCATTGCCACCAACAACAAGTGCCCTTGAAAGAACTGAGCAAAAAATACACCTTGGAGACACTTGCCAGTTATTTCGATGCACCGACGCCTCCTATGCCTAGATACAACTTTACGGATCAGCAGAAAAAAGCACTGGCCCATTACCTGTTATCTCTCGAGGCCCTGAGATAGCTCAGCTACTAGGAAGCGAGTGCACTCTAATTGACCCTTGTCGCGCCAGCGGCTAAGGTTGCCTCGGAATTAAGAGGCGATGCTATGGCGGCAAAGAAAAAATCAGCAACTTTTGAAGAAAGCCTGGAGGCCCTGGAAGAATTGGTGGAACGCCTTGAGGCCGGAGACCTGCCTCTTGAAGAGGCCCTGGCTGACTTCGAACGTGGAGTAAAGCTCACCCGTGAGTGCCAGAAAAAACTGGCCAGCGCCGAGCAGAAGGTCAAACTGCTGATGGAAGAGAGCGGTAATATTCGCGAGCTACCATTCGATACCGATGATTCCGCGGATGATGCCTGAGTGAGTAGTAAAACCGCACCCGTAACACTGCGGGCCTTTCTCCATGATGCAGCCACAAGGGTTGAAGCACGAATCAAGGAAGTCCTCAAGCAACCTGCCCCCAATGCCGAAAAACTCTTTGAGGCTATGCGCTATGCCGCATTGGGCCCAGGCAAACGCCTGCGTCCGGCCCTGGTATATGCCAGTGCCAAAGTCTTTTATGGAGTAGATTTTGATCCAGCTAAATGTGATGCAACCGCGGCGGCCCTAGAGTGTATCCACGCCTACTCCCTGGTCCACGATGACCTACCAGCAATGGATGACGACGATCTGCGCCGGGGCCGCCCTACCTGCCATATCGCCTTTGACGAAGCCACAGCAATCCTTGCCGGCGATGCGCTTCAAACCCAAGCATTTGAACTGCTACTGGCAGATAACACTGAGCCTGCACTCAAGTTACAACTTTTACAGGAGCTGACGACAGCGTCTGGCAGCCGGGGAATGGTTGCGGGCCAGGCTATCGACCTGGACTCTGTAAACAAAACCCTTACTCTGGAACAACTGGAGCCTATGCATCGCCTGAAAACTGGCATGCTGATCTGCGCCAGTGCACGAATGGGTGCTCTACTCGGTGGCGCCAACAGTGTCCAGCTACAAACTATTAGTCACTATGCGCAAGCTATTGGCCTGGCTTTCCAGGTACAGGACGATATCCTCGATATCACTGCAGATACTGAGGTTTTAGGTAAGCCCCAGGGTGCAGACGCGCTGCTGAACAAACCTACTTATGTCTCCCTTCTTGGCGTAGACGGCGCTCGGGAGAAGTTGCAGGGACTGCACAACCAGGCCCTTGATGCCCTGGTTACACTGCCTGGCGATACCTCATTACTGCGAGAGCTCGCTGATTATATCGTCCAGCGCAGCCACTAGAGTGGGGCGTCCGTCCCCCTTTGGGATGCAATATGCCTGTCACGGGCATACAATCCCCCTCACTATCATTATCTGTAGCCATTGATACGATTGATGCTCGAAGACATTCCACGCTCACGCCCTCATACGCCGCTGCTCGACTCTATCGACGAGCCAGCCCAACTGCGCGCGCTTGACGAACGCCAGTTGCCCGAACTCGCCAACCAGCTGCGCGAATACCTGTTGTACTGTGTCGGCCAAACCGGCGGACACTTCGGCGCCGGTCTCGGCGTGGTGGAACTGACTATCGCCCTCCACTATATCTATAACACTCCAGAAGACCGCCTGGTGTGGGATGTAGGCCACCAGACCTACCCGCACAAGATTCTCACAGGTCGCCGCGAACAGATGCTCACCATGCGCCAGCAGGGCGGCCTATCAGGCTTCCCCAAGCGCAGCGAGAGCCCCTACGACACTTTCGGAGTCGGTCACTCCAGTACCTCTATCGGCGCGGCCCTGGGTATGGCCCTGGGCTCCCCCGATGAGCGTAAAGTCGTAGCGGTTATCGGAGACGGCGCCATGACCGCAGGTATGGCCTTCGAGGCGCTCAATCACGCATCTCATACCGGTCGGGATATGTTGGTTGTTCTCAATGACAACAGTATGTCGATCTCGAAAAACGTCGGCGGACTGGCCACCTATTTTGCCAAGATCCTTGCCAGCAAGACCTACCTCAATATGCGCGAGGGCAGCCGCAAGATCCTGTCTGCGATACCCAAGGCCTGGCAGCTGGCACGACGTACAGAAGAGCACGTCAAGGGCATGATTACCCCTGGTACACTTTTCGAGGAACTGGGATTCAACTATGTCGGCCCACTGGACGGCCATAATATGCACGATCTGGTGCACACCCTGCGCAACCTGCGCAGCCAGCCCGGTCCCCAGCTACTGCATATAGCCACTACCAAAGGCAAGGGCTTCGGTCCGGCGGAGGCCGACCCTGTCGGATACCATGCACTGAACAAACTGGAACCGGAGAGTAAAGTTCAAGTTGCAGTGCCAGGCAAAAAGAAGCTGCCCAAATATCAGGATATCTTCGGCCAGTGGCTGTGTGACACTGCCGCCCAGGATGAGCGGCTTATAGCTATTACACCCGCCATGTGTGAGGGCTCCGGCATGGTGGAGTTTTCCAAACGTTTTCCACAGCGCTTCCAAGACGTAGCCATTGCCGAGCAGCACGCTGTTACTCTCGCCGCCGGCCTCGCCTGCGAGGGCCAAAAGCCGGTTGTGGCCATTTACTCTACTTTCCTGCAGCGCGGCTATGACCAAATGGTGCATGATGTTGCCATCCAAAACCTGGATGTCACCTTCGCCATCGACCGCGCCGGCCTTGTTGGTGAAGATGGCCCAACCCATGCAGGCAGCTTCGATCTGACCTTTATGCGCTGCCTGCCCTATCTCGCCATCGCAGCGCCCAGCGACGAAAACGAGTGCCGCCAGTTACTGTATACCGCCTACTGCCACAATGGTCCCGCCGCTGTGCGTTATCCGCGCGGTACCGGCATGGGCGCTACGATCGAAGAAGAGATGCGAGAGCTTCCCATCGGCAAGGGCCGTTTACTCCGCGAGGGCAGCGGCGTGGCGATATTGAATTTCGGTACCCTGCTAGCCCCCGCTATGGCAGCTGCGGAGCGCCTTGGCGCCACTCTCGCCGATATGCGCTGGGTCAAACCATTGGATGAGTCGCTCATTGACGAGCTGGCGGATAGCCACCAATTGCTGGTGACCATCGAAGAGAACACCATTGCCGGTGGAGCCGGCAGCGCAGTGCTTGAGTACCTTAATACTACTGCCAGAACCATGCCTGTATTGCAGTTAGGTCTGCCAGACCAAATTATCGAGCACGGTAAGCATAAGGACCTGCTTGCCGGAATCGGTCTTGATGCTGCCGGAATTGAGGAGCAGATACATCGCCGACTGCAGATGCTTAACCAACACAACTTCAAGGGGCGCACGGCAGCGGCCAACTAATCGGGTTCGTTCCAGGACCTTCCCAGTCCAACGAACCAATAACTTCAATAGTGTGTCCAGCTTTATTCAGGTACTGCGGGCGCGACTGGGGCTTTTTACTGGCCCTTTTTCTATCAATTTCTGCTTGGATTCGGGGGAAAGATGTCGTTTTTTAAAAAAGCCCTTGTCACTTCCATAGGCCTGCTTGCCAGTTTCAGTGCTACCGCCATGGACCAGAAAGCTTTCAGAAAGGCCTTTAAAGCCCTTCCCTCTGAGAATGCCTCGGAGCAGTTGATAGCTTTGCAAGACTTCCGCTACCGGTGGATTATGGAAAGCTATCCCAGCATGGCCACCTACGAAGGCTACCCCGGACAGAATGACCGCTGGGTGGACAACTCAAAGAGAGGCATCGAAGTTCGGCAGGAACAGACCCGTCGACTTTTAGGTGCTACTCGCAATCTAGATGCCAGCGAGTTGCCCGAAAAGCAACAACTGGACTACCAGTTGCTTTACCAGGATTTACTCGGTGAAGTAAAAGGCTTCCAGTTTCCCGATCACCTACAGCCTGTGACCCATATGAGCGGTATCCAGCGCAGCGTGCCAGCTGTGCTAATTAGTATGCCGCGCCGCTCGGTGGCCGATTACGAGGATATCCTGGCTCGATTGGAGAAGCTGCCAACCCTGGTTGAGCAAACCCAGGAATTGATGCGTGAGGGACTCAGGAGGGAAATTACTCCACCACAGATTACCCTCCGTGATTTACCGAGGCAGATCCGCGCCCTGATTCCAGCAACTCCGGAACAGAGCCCGCTGCTCAAGGTCTTCGCAGACATGCCAAAGGGCATTCCGGTTGCCAGGCAACAGAGCCTGCGCCAACGTGCTCTGGATATCTACAACAAGCAGTTAATGCCGGCCTGGCGGAAAATGGCTGAATTTATCGAGCGTGACTATATCCCCGGTGCGCAGAAAAATATCGCTCTTAGCAGCCGCAATGACGGCCTGCGCTGGTACGCCTATAAGGTTGAGCAAAACACCACTACAGAACTAAGCCCTGAGGAAATCCACCGCATAGGGTTGGCCGAAGTCAAGCGTATCCGTGCAGAGATGCAAGCTGTCATGCAAAAGACTGGCTTCCAGGGAGATTTCAAGGCCTTTACCGAATTCCTGCGCACTGATCCACGCTTTTACCACACCAGCCGTGAGGCCCTGTTAAGAGACTACCGGGATATTGCCAAGCGCATCGATGGCGAGCTGCCCGCGCTGTTTGGCACCCTGCCCAGATTGCCCTATGGAGTTAAACCCATTCCCAGCTACTCGGAGCAGTCACAAACCACGGCCTATTACCTGCCAGGCTCCAACGAGGCTGGCCGCGCAGGTATTTTCTTTGCCAACACCTACAACCTGCCCAGCCGGCCCAAGTGGGAAATGGAGGCGCTGACGGTACACGAGGCAATGCCTGGCCATCACTTACAGATTGCCCTGGCCCAGGAGCAAAGTGATATTCACCCACTGCGACGCATGGCTCTCTATACCGCTTTTGTGGAAGGCTGGGGCCTCTACTCCGAGAGCCTCGGATATGACCTGGGTTTGTACAAAGATCCCTATAGCGAGTTTGGTGCACTGACCTACGATATGTGGCGCGCCGTGCGCCTGGTTGTAGACACCGGCATGCATCAACTGGGCTGGAGCCGTGAGCAGGCAATTGACTATTTTATGGAAAATAGTGCCAAGCCTCTGCACGATGTCACCGTGGAAATTGATCGCTACCTGGTTTGGCCAGGACAGGCACTGGCCTATAAATTAGGGCAGTTAAAAATTAAAGAGCTACGTGCAAAAGCAGAAGAAGAGCTAGACAATAATTTTGACATCCGCAGCTTCCACGACGCCCTTCTTGGCGCCGGCGCGCTGCCCTTAAATATTCTCGAGACACGAATGAACAGCTGGATTGAAAGTCAGGGCTCTGCATCGGCTCAGGCTTCTCCCCCAGCAACATCGCAAGCATCGGCGGGCTAGAGAAACTAAAAGGGCAGGAATTCCCTGCCCTTTTTTATGACTGAAGTCTCCGCTAAAAGCCCTCTAATCACCACTCGGAAGATACTGACAAATATATTGAGCGTGGCTCCCCTGGAAAGTATCTGTCCCCAACAAAGCTGCTGTAGTCCGCTCGCTCTGCGTAGGCCTTATTGGTAAGGTTTAACGCCCTTATAGAAAGAGCCCAGCGATCAAATACCCACTCGGCCCGCAGGTTCAATAAATTGTGCCCGGAATATTCATGCTGATTTTGGGGATCTGTGAAGTAGCGCGCCTGATGTAACCATTCCAGCTCAGCGGTTATCTCTTGCCGGGGTTGCCATTGCAGGCGGTAGCTACCGAAAGCCCTGGGGGCTGAATCCACAAGATTACCATCCAGTAACACTCCCTGCAGCTCTCGCTCATCACGGTAGCGGTGCTCCGCATAACTGGAGGATGTCTCCAGTCGCCAGCTCTGGGCAAATGCATAGCCAAGCGCCATCTCCACACCGCGATGTGAGGTTTTCCCACTGGATTGGTTAAAGTACTCCGTATCCCGAAAAATTACATTGCGCTTGCGCATTCCATAAGCCACAAGTTCATAGGAAAGGTGCTCTTTAAGAATTCGCACCCCCAGTTCAATACTGCTGATTTGTTCAGAATCCAATTCGGCAACAGTTTGTTCTCGCTGTAAACGATAAAGTTCTGTTGCTTGGGGAACCCGATGTCCTTGGGCCATATTGACAAAAAACTGCAAGCCAGGTTTGAGATCGTAAGTAGCTCCTAGTTTGGGCGACCAATTCTGGAAGCTGTCTTTGCGGTCTTCTGGCCGGCTAAACCTACAGCCACCAAAGCCACAAGGGAGACCATCCTCGGCCGTACGGCCAGACAGCATTTTATTGTTGTAGTCATACTGTACCGATTCTAAACGTACGCCGCTGTAGAGCTTTAAAGTATCGGTAGCATTCCAGGTAGCCAAAGTAAAAGGCGCAACGCTGTAAGCATCTACTTGATAGTCATAGTGCTTACCTACGGGGATAGTCTCCCGTAAAAAAACCGATCCCTCTGTTGGCTCTTTCTGGAGTTCTCGTAAATAGCCTTGGGTAAATTCCATATCTAGCCCCATTACTATTTCCAGGTTGCCTGCCCTGGTAAAGAAATAGCTGCTTCGCAGGCCGATACTCTCCTGGCCATTTTCTTCCAACGCCTGCCCCGGTAAATAGTGCTGTAGAAAACGCATATCTGTTTTTCTAAGATAAGGGGCCAGTGATAGCTTTTTTCCCGAGCCCAAATCAATATCGAGAATAGAGTAAAGCCGTACCGCGGAGGCATCGCGGAATGCTTCTGGGTTCGGGTTTTCCCTGTCCCTCCGATCATCCCGATAGACATTGTGTCCTTCGATATAACCCGCTGTTTCCTGATTTAAATTCGTGACTGCCAGACGAGAACGGATCTGTGTCTGCGCTGTAGAAACAGAGTGCAAAAGACTGAGCTTTTGCTGGTCATAACCAGAATGGTCCCTATAACCCCCATCAGATGCCAGGGAAAGATCTGCTCGTACTCTGCCTTCGTTAGAAAGATCAGATTCAGCTGAAATACTGGTTCGATAGTAATCATGGGGGCCACCTTCAAAACCTAAAGTTCCAGAAAAGGCTTTTGTATTTTCTTCAATTTCCGGACTCAGAATATTCACGACACCATGCATAGCGTTGGAACCATACAGAGTGCCGGCTGGTCCGCGAATAACTTCAACTCGCTGTGCCACTTCACTATGGGATTCAAACAACTCATTTATATTGCAGAATCCATTTGCCCGCAGAGGGATGCCATCCTCCATTGTCAGCACACTGCCACAGGCTCCAGCCCCTGACAGTACTGGCGAACGCAATGCGGGCAAATATTCCAGACCGTTGCCTCTTGCCACATTGGCCCCAGGGACTCGCGCTAAACTTTGCTGGATATGATTGTGCTTAATCAGCTTTAATTCCTGACCGGCAACCATAGAGAAGCTTTCAGGATACTCCTGAAGCTGTTTTTCAACACGACTAGCTGTAACGACGACAGATTCGATATTCGCTTGGTCGGACCAAGCCACCTGGCTGACCGATAATAGTATTAGCCCCAAACTCTTGATTTTTTTTAACATGCTTCCAGCTTGATTCTCCTTCGATTACAGTCAACCATACAGGACCTGGGCAGAGTTTTCCCATTCTCTCCCTTCCCACTATCAAATTCCCCTTTCCGCCTTAGCCTATCAAGCTCCCAGTCAAAACCTGTGCCAATGTAAAAACACGCAGTAGCGACACCCCACCGGCATATTAGTCGATCAATTTTCTCTAAACTCTTAAGTAAAGTGGCAGTTAGCTATTCTCCGACCTAACCTCCAAAAGGAGAATGAAATAGGAATTTTTTAAAAATTACGTTTTAAAGAGGAAAAGCATGGCCTGGTTCTACCTATTGTTGGCTGGTCTTTGTGAGATTGGTTGGGTACTGGGGCTGAAAATATCCCAGGAGGTATCTACCCGCCTGCTGGGTGTTGTAATGGCTGTTGTGTTTATTGGCCTCAGCGGATTTTTACTGTGGTTGGCCCAGCGGGAAATCCCCATTGGAGTTTCCTATGCGGTTTGGACAAGTATCGGTGCGGCCGGTGCCTTTCTGATGGGAATCGTTTTCTTTGGTGAGACGGCCAGCCTCGGTCGATATCTCGGAGTACTGCTAATTATCGTCGGGGTTGTCACATTAAAACTGGCTCGCTAGCTTACATAACAGTTTTGAAGGGCTGCTAATGCTGCCCTTCTATCCCTGGTTGCATACCACTTATAAAAATTAGAGATTCAGGAGTTACTTTCAATCCTCCCCGTGATACTTGCGCTTACGCGCCTGGTTTTGCACAGATCGATACATCTGGGATAGCGCTCTCTCCCCCGCCCGTTTCTGCGCCAGAGTTTGACCGTTACGGCTTAGTTCCTGTTGCAGTTTTTGCCAATTGCGCAAGCGCCGATCATCCAACGAACCGCCCGTTATCGCCTCTTGTACCGCACAGCCTGGCTCTGACTGGTGCCGGCAGTCAGAGAAGCGACACTCCCTGGCCAAGGCCTCAATATCGGAGAAAGTCTCCGCCACGCCACCTTCAACATGCACCAACCCCAGCTCCCGCATCCCAGGACTATCGAGTAACAACGCTCCCCAACTCAGGGAGTGAAGAGAGCGTTTCCGTGTGGTGTGGCGCCCTTTGCTGTCAGCTTCACGAATGGTCCCAGTCTCAGCCAGAGATTCGCCAGACAGCGCATTTAGCAAAGTGGACTTACCCACTCCAGAAGAACCTAACAGCGCGATAGTTTCCCCAGGTAAGCACCACTGGCGCAGCTGTGCCACGCTCTCTCGATCCAGGCTATTTACCATTGCAACAGGTAATTCACCGAATGGGCGCAATGCCTGAAGAAAAGAGGCAGTATCTTCACACAGGTCGGCCTTAGTCAGTATCAGGTGGGGGCGGCAACCGGACTCCCGTGCCAGAGCCAAATAGCGCTCAATACGTGAGAGGTTAAAGTCCTCATTCAGGGACGAAACAATAAAAACACTATCGACATTGGCAGCGATCATCTGCACCTGATGCCCCCCAGGTGCCATGCGCTCAAACTGGCTGCTGCGGCTCAACAAACGCACAAAATATCCACTGCTCTTCTCTAACAACAACCAATCCCCCACCGTCGGCAAATTAGCCACAAGACTCCCGGTTAGGGGAAGGGACACAGCCCCCTGCTCGCCGGCCAATTCCAGGCGACCGCGGTGTACAGCCATAACCCGCAGCGGCAAACACTGTTCGAGTTCTTCGAGCGTCACCTGCTGTTGGAAAAAAGACTTCCAACCGAGCTTTTGTAGCGGAGAAGCTTCCCGCTCAATTTTGATAGATGGGGATTTAGTGCCGAATCTATTAACAGACCGGCGGGTAAAGTGAGATTTACTCAAGATTGAAACCCTCTGGGCGCAACAAAGCACCAAGCGACCGCAGATACGCGGCCAACAGAGCTTTCTCAGGGAAAGCCCGACGTCTAGGAATCTATCGCCGGGCGTGGGCAGCTGGAGGCTGCTACTGGACCCGACGGAGGGTTGCAACAATCATCAATCATCCTCCGCAGTTATTGAGTTCTGGACTCCGCCATAGTACCTGGCGGGTTATGGGCAAATTAGCACTACCCGGGGATAGGAGCAAGGATAATCCCGGGAAGCCTCTTAGTAATTGCCCCGCCACAAAAAGCAAAGCCGGCAAAAGCCGGCCTTCGAATCCGATTACAGCGAGTGCATCACCTTTCTCGACTCACCATAACCCGATCAGTTGAGTATAGATCCGGCTTTTTCTTTCGCCATCGCGTTTACTCGAGAAGCATCTTCTCCTGCGGGTGTTTCCACCAAGTGACGAATTTATAAAGGTTTTATGACACCCCCAACCACCTCCCCCAGACCTCCACCTCCTCGGGGTGGGAGGCCGTCAATGCGTGACTGCGATTCAATACCAATTGAGAGAACCGCAACAAGTACAAAAAAAATGGGAAGCGCTATGCCAACAACAAAATTTACAGGGCCCGGCACAAGGGCGGGGCTGATTCTGGGGGCAGTCTTCTGCTCCATCCAATTACCGGTTTGGGCATCTGATACACCAGATCCCACAGAGGTCAATATTCCCGGCAACCTACAAAGCCAACTGGGCTGCGATGGCGACTGGCAACCAGGTTGTGTCGCCACCCTGCTCCGCTATGACAGCGAAGACGACAAATGGCAAGGCAGCTTTTGGATACCCGCCGGCAACTGGGAGTACAAAGCCGCTCTCAACAACAGCTGGGATGAAAATTATGGCTCGGGCGGCCAACGGGACGGCGGTAATATTTCCCTCAGCCTGGATGAGGCCCGCGAAGTTAAATTTATCTACGACCACGAGACTCACTGGATCACCGACAACCACAATAGCGTGGTCACCGCTGTAGCCGGAAACTTCCAATCCCTGCTGGGGTGCCCGGGAGACTGGCAACCCGGTTGCCTGCGCAGCTGGATGCAGGATGCCGATGGAGATGGCACCTACACCTATATCACCTCAGCGCTTCCTGCCGGTTCCTATGAATTCAAGGTAGCCCTGCACGAAGGCTGGGAGGAGAGCTACGGCAACAATGGGGCCAACGTCAGCTTTACCGTGGCTGCCGATTACGACGAAATCTACTTTGCTTTTGACTCGAATAGTAAAGAAATCACCGTCAGCAGTGATGGCTTCGCCAAGGGTGACCTGAGCAGCGATAAAGCGCACTGGGTGGATAGCAGCAGCTTTGCCTGGGATATCCAGGTGCAGGAAGGCACCAAGGTTAAATTGCACTACAGCAACAGCGCCGAGCTAAAACTGGAGGACGGTGATATCCGTTCCGATGGCACCATCGATCTCACCCCTCTCGCCACCCTGCCCGACAGCGCCCAACAAAAATTCCCACACCTGGCCAGTTTCAGTGCCTGGCAATTGCCAGGGCAGGCCTCCACCAGTGATCTGGTCGCCCAGCAGCTCGCCCTCGCCGCTTACGATGCGGAGGGCAACTTACTGGATGCGACTGGTGTGCAGATGGCAGGTGCGCTCGATGACCGCTTTTACTACGACGGTGAACTCGGTGCCCGTGTCGGCGAGGAGAGTATCCAACTCGATCTTTGGGCACCCACCGCACAGGCAGTAAAGCTGCACCTGTTTACAGACTCCAGCAGCGATAGCGCCGATCAGGTGGTATCCATGCTGCGCGATGAATCTACCGGGGTTTGGAGTGCCGATATCGATAAGCAGTGGGACCGCAGCTTTTACCTCTACGAGGTCGAGGTGTACTCCTACTTCAGCCGCCAGATTGAAACCAACCTGGTCACCGACCCCTACTCCCTGAGTCTCTCCATCAATAGCGGCAAAAGCCAGATCGTCAACCTGGATGACCGGGACCTGAAGCCGCGCGGTTGGGACCGCCTGCGCAAGCCCAAGTTAACCCAACCGGAAGATATCAGTGTCTACGAGCTGCACGTACGCGATTTCAGTATTGCGGATCAAACTGTCCCCGAAGCAGAGCGCGGCACCTTCAAGGCTTTCACCCGCAAGCACAGCGACGGCATGCGCCACCTCAATAAACTGGCCCGCGCCGGCCTCACCCATATCCACCTGCTGCCGGCCTTTGACTTTGCCACAGTCAATGAGGATCGCACGCAGCAGCAGCAAACCCCGGACCTCTCAGACTACGCATCGGACAGCAGCGAGCAGCAGGCCCAGGTGGATTCTGTTCGCGATACCGATGGCTTTAACTGGGGCTACGATCCATTGCACTACACGGTCCCCGAAGGCAGCTATAGCAGCGCTCCCGATGGACCTGCGCGCATTCGCGAATTCCGTCAAATGGTGCAAGGGTTATCCCACTCCGGCCTACGGCTGGTGATGGACGTGGTTTACAACCACACCAGCTCCTATGGCCAATACGACAACTCCGTACTCGATAAAATCGTCCCCGGCTATTATCACCGCCGCAATCTGGAGGGCGGTGTGGAAATGAGCAGCTGCTGCGCAAATACCGCCAGTGAGCACGCAATGATGGAAAAGCTGATGATCGATTCCCTGGTCACCTGGTCCCGGGCCTATAAGGTGGACAGCTTCCGTTTCGATCTGATGGGACACCACAGCCTCGACAATATCCTCAAGGCGCAAGCGGCATTGCAATCACTGACCCCGGCAGCCGATGGTGTCGATGGCAACGCTATCTACCTGTACGGCGAGGGCTGGAATTTTGGCGAGGTGGCTGACGATGCTCGCTTTGTACAGGCCCGCCAGGGCAATATGGCGGGCAGCGGTATAGGCACTTTTAACGATCGCCTGCGCGATTCCGTGCGTGGCGGCAACCCCTTCGGAGGCTTTGAGGAGCAGGGCTTTGGTACCGGTCTGTTCACCGACAGCAACGGCAAGTTTGAGGGAGAAGATGAGCGTGCCACACTGCTAACCCTGGCAGATAAAGTCCGCGTTTCCCTCGCCGGCAACCTAGCGGATTATCCTTTTGAAGATGCCAACGGCAATATCATTACCGGCAGCGAGCTGGACTATAACGGCCAGCCCACCGGCTATACCGCCGACCCGCAGGAATCCATTAATTATATTGCCGCCCACGACAACGAGACGCTGTTCGACGGAGTACAGATCAAAGCCAGCGACAGCGCCGACTTGGCTGAACGAGTGCGTATCCAGGCATTCAGTAATTCCCTGGTTCTGTTCGCCCAGGGAGTGCCGTTTATCCATGCAGGCCAGGATTTCCTGCGCTCAAAGTCGATGGATCGGGACAGTTACAATTCCGGTGACTGGTTTAATGCACTGGACTTCAGCCTCGCCACCGATAATTGGGGTATAGGTTTGCCTATCGCGGATAAAAACGAAGATAACTGGTCCCTGATGCAACCTTTACTGGCAAACCCGGAATTGGCTCCCGAGCGCCGGCACCGCTTGTGGAGCTCCGCTCTATTCCGCGAGCAGCTGGCGATTCGCAACAGCTCTCCCCTGTTCCGCTTGTCTGATGCAGAGTCCGTAGAGGCACACCTCAATTTCCTCAACACCGGACCCGACCAGATTTCTGGGCTGATTGTGATGGAGTTATCCGATGCCAATGGCAACATCGATCGCCGCTTTGAACGTATTGTGGTGCTGTTTAATGGCGATGACGAATCATTGGAATTTAGCAGCGAAAACCTCATTGGTGAGTACCTGTTCAAGCACCCACGTCAGCGTCGCTCTGTAGACTCACGCCTGTACAAAGTGAAATTTGATAGGAGCAGCGGCACCTTTACTCTGCCCGGCCGAACTACCGCAGTATTTGTGCAGCCACGCCGCAGATATTAATTCTCTACAGATTAAAAAAGGCCGGATTTTCCGGTCTTTTTTTGGATTTTTTAGAAACTTTTTTCCGGCTCTCGCCAAGTAATAACCCCACAATTGTCATATTCCGCAGATTGATTTAGCTTGTGCTTAAATAATAAATAGGTGTACAAATCATGAAGCGTTTCCTTCTCTGCGGTATCGCAGTGACTCTTTTCTCTTCCTCAGTGCTGGCAGAAACCATTATCCACGCAGGCACACTCCTTGCTGTTCCCGGTAAAAAACCATTAAAAGAGCAAAGCGTAATAATCGAGGATGGCAGGATTACTTCCATCAGCCCTGGTTATGTGAACAGAGATGATGCCGAAGTCATTGATCTTAGGGACAGCTTCGTAATGCCGGGCTTAATGGATATGCACGTTCACCTGCAAAATGAGCTGGGACCCCAAAATGATTCCGAAACCCTTAAGATGTCCATGCCACTGACCCAAATGCGCTCGCAAATGTTTGGCATGCGTATTCTGAAATCTGGTTTCACCACTGTGCGCGATGCGGGTAATAGCGGTGAAGAAATGTATGCAATGCGCGATGCAATCAACAATGGCTGGGTAGATGGCCCACGTATTATTGCAGCCGGCGGAGTGGGTATTACCGGAGGGCATGCAGATATCAGTGGGGTCAGCCCCGAGTTAATGGCGTTGCATGACGACAAAACCAGAACTGTATGCGACGGCCCCTACGATTGCCGTCGTGCGACCCGTCATGCGATCAAATACGGCGCTGACTTTATCAAGATTACCTCTACCGGTGGTGTACTTACCGATCGCGCTACAGGTACCGGCCAGCAGATGGAAATGGATGAGCTAAAAGAGGTGGTCCTGGCAGCCCAGCGTATGGGGCGCAAGGTAGCCAGTCATGCGCACCAGGAAGAAGGCATTATTGCCGCATTGGAGGCTGGTGTAGACAGTATTGAGCACGGCACCTACGCGGGCCCCCGCGCCCATAAGCTATTTAAAGAAACCGGCGCCTACCTGGTTCCGACCCTTCTCGCCGGTGATACCGTGGTACAGCTGGCAAAAAATACCGATGTTTTATCTGAGGCTCAGAAGGAAAAAGCCATACGTGTTGGCACGGACATGCGCGGCAATTTCCGTAAAGCGGTCGATGCCGGAGTAAAGATTGCTTTCGGCACCGACTCAGGTGTATCCAAACACGGCATCAATGCCCGCGAGGCGGTCCTGATGAGTGAAGCCGGTATGGATAATATGGCCATCCTGCAATCCGCTACCGTTAACGCCGCCGACCTGATCGATATGAGCGATTCACTGGGCACCATTGAGTCCGGTAAGTATGCCGATATTATCGCCACCGATGGCTCGCCACTGGATAATATCGATGAACTTTTAGATGTGGATTTTGTGATGAAAGGGGGCAAGGTCTTTAAGAATTAAAAGCCTCTGAATAGTTTAAAACCGAGTTTGAAATATCCGAACTCAGCTTTAAATAATTTCTACAAAATAAAAAAGGCCGGATAACTCCGGCCTTTTTTATTGGGATACTTAAAGAGAAGTGAAAGTTAGTTTCCCTCTTTTCCTTCTTCATCCTCATTTTCAATCAAATGACCAAGCTTACCTTTCTTGGTGGACAAATACTTGGCATTGTGGGGATTGCGTCCGGATTGGTGCGGCAAGCGCTCAGTCACATTAATCCCCAAATCCTCCAACGCTTTTACTTTGCGCGGGTTATTGGTCATCAGACGAATAGCATGGATTCCCAGGTGCTCGATCATCGCTTTCAGAATAGAGTAATCCCGCATATCAGCACCAAAGCCCAACTGCTCGTTGGCTTCCACCGTATCCGCACCACAATCCTGTAGGTGGTAAGCGCGAATCTTGTTTAAAAGGCCGATGCCACGACCTTCCTGGCGAAGGTAAAAAATCGCTCCGCGCCCTTCCATCGCGATGCGATGCATCGCATGCTGTAACTGGGCACCGCAATCACAGCGCAGTGAGAAGAGCGCATCTCCGGTCAGGCACTCTGAATGAATGCGGGCTAACAAGGGTTCATTGGTGTCGAAATCCCCCATAGTGAGCACCACGTGCTCTTTACCGGTTTCCACTTCCTCGAAACCGTGCATCTCAAACATTCCCCAGGATGTGGGCAGCTTTGAGGACTCTACATATCGAATGGTCAACTTAATACCTCTTCAATTCAGTTCCGAGCACGCAATACCAGTACGCCACTCTGCTGTTCCATATCTACCCGCCCCAGAAAACTGTTTCCCAAAAGGACGACACGGGGAAAATCATCAGAGTGCACAGTGGCCGCGACATTGTGCAGTTTAATACCGCCGATAGTGACACTGCTGAGATTTATCAGGTATGCACTCGTCATCCCATTTGCAGTAGAAATGGGTATTTTTCTAGCTGAGCTGAGGTTCAAACCCAGGCGCCGCGCAGTAGGATAATTGATTGCGATACTGGTTGCTCCAGTATCCACCATCATCGGCACCCGCATTCCATTCACCCAAGCATCTGTACTGTAGTGACCTCGGCTATCAGCGGAGAGCCGCACCTCCGCCTTATCCGCTTTGGCATAGCTCGCCGCTATAGGTGCATCCAGGGTGAGTTTCTGTTCTCGACCAGCAACATTGATACGTGCGTGGCTGCTAGTTGTCTCCAGGAGAAGGACGCCTTCAGGGGATTTATCACCACTTTTCAAAATTCGCTGGCGACCATCGATTTCCAATAAGGCTCTATCGCCGAACAGGCCTCTCAATTGTACCTGCTGTGCTCCTACCTCGGCGGTAATCAGAAAGCCAAATAAGAACAGTATGTAGCTGCGCATCGCGTCTTCCTTATCCCGCTAGGCTCCCAGTATCCAGGCAGTCAGTTGCAACACCAGACCTGCGTAAACGGCAGCAAGTATATCGTCCAGCATAATCCCGATGCCACCTCGCACTTTCTTATCAGCCCAATTGATGGGTGGGGGCTTTGCAATATCAAATATGCGGAAAAGCACAAAACCATACAGGGCCCACGCCCAACCTGCAGGGGCCAAAAACATGGTAAGCCAGTAACCCACCATTTCATCCCAGACTATCCCACCGTGATCATGGACACCCAGCTTGCGAGCAGCTACACCGCATAAATAACAGCCCAGCAGGCCCGCCAGAAGAACAATCCCTAAATACCAGGCTGGCGACAGCCCCTGCATTAACCACCAAAATGGAATCGCAACTAAAGTGCCGAAGGTGCCAGGCGCCTTTGGAGCGAGGCCGGAACCAAAACCAAAGGCCAGTAGCATGGTGGGGTCACGCAGGAGCTGTGAAAAAGTCGGGTTCTTTCCACTCATAGTGTTTGTATCCAAGGCCTCTAGTGGCGTTCTCTACTCATTAAAAGTGCCAGTTCAAAAGTGTTGGTAGCCCTTTGACGGCGCTTGCCAGGGCTCACCATTGTGCCAGCAACGCACTTCGGCAGCGCCAGCACTTAGAGTCCCAATAGCAGTCACTCCTAGCTCCAGCTTTTCCACTGATTCCACCTTTTCCGGGGGCACAGTAAAACAAAGCTGGTAATCATCGCCACCACCAGCAGATAAAGAAAGGGCATTCGCACCAGCAAGTGACTGCGCTATGGGAGAAACAGGCAGGCGCTCCAGATAAATATCAGCGCTGACGTGGCTGGACTCACAAATATGGGCCAGGTCTGCTATCAAGCCATCGGAAATATCTAAAGCGCTGCTGGCGAAGTCAGAAATCGCTGCCGCAGTGGCGAATTGCGGCTCGGGAAAATAAAAGGCGTGCTCAGCCTGATGTTGCACCTCAGCTGGCACCCGCTGATCACCGAGAATTACCGGCAGGGCAGCAGCTGCCGCCCCCAGAGGGCCACTAACATAAATAGAATCTCCACAACCGGCACCATCACGGCGCAATGGCCGGGCAGTCTGTCCAATCACCTGGATAGTAATCGACAGAGGACCGGCTGTAGTGTCTCCTCCCACCAGGGAAACGCCAAACTGCGCAGCGGTTTGCAGTAAACCACTGGAAAATTTGCGCAACCAGTTAGCGTCACTTTCAGGTAAGGTAAGCGCCAGAGTAAACCAGAGTGGCCGGGCATTCATGGCAGCCAGGTCACTGAGGTTAACCCGCAGCGCTCGGGCAGCTATCGCCGCCGGGTCGGCCTCGGCGGGAAAATGTCGACCCGCCACCAAAGTATCCATAGACGTAGCCAATTGGCCCTGGCTGGGAACCTGTAGCAAAGCGCAATCATCACCAATTCCCAGAACCACACCCTGCCCTTGCGGAGCACTGGCAAAAAAGTCACGAATAATTTCAAACTCGCCCGGAGCAGCTCCCATTTTCTGCTTCAGGCTTTCTTGTCCGCCGCCACTTCTGGCGCACGCAGATCCGCAGCTGTTTTATCCAGGATGCCGTTAATGAATTTGAAGGCATCGGTAGGACCAAATTTTTTCGCCAAAGCTACAGCTTCGTTAATGACAACTTTGTAGGGCACATCAATACGATTTTTTAATTCGTAGGTGGACATACGCAGAAGGGCTCTGGAAACTGGGTCGAGCTCATCCACTTTACGGTCCAGGTGCGGAGTGAAAGCACTCTCAACTTCGTCCAGATTCTTGGCAACACCGTGGAAAATATCGCGGAAATATTCCACGTCGGTCTTGCTCATATCGTTGTCAGCATGAAACTCAGCTTCAATCGTATTAAGGCTGGCGCCGGCAATCTGCCACTGGTAGAGCGCCTGCATGGCGTAGTGACGCGCCTTGCGGCGAGCGGATGCAGTTACGGTCATTGTTTTTTCCGGTAGATACTTCACAGAATGGGGGTGCCGGCAAAATAGGCCGGCACTTCGGCAATTTAAATTTTGCCGAGCAGGGAAACCATTTCCAGAGCCGTCTCGGCAGCCTCACAACCCTTGTTACCAGCCTTGGTGCCGGATCGCTCAATCGCCTGTTCGATAGAGTCCACGGTAAGCACACCAAAAGTTACCGGGATACCGGTATTCAGTGATACCTGGGCCAGGCCCTTGGTGCACTCGCCAGCCACATATTCAAAATGTGGGGTGCCGCCACGAATCACCGCTCCCAGGGCAATAATGGCATCGAACTTCTTAGTCTCAGCCAGTTTTTGAGCGGCCAATGGGAATTCGAAAGCACCCGGCGCATAGTAGATAGTGATATCTTCATCCTTGATGCCCTTGCGACGCAGGGTATCCAGTGCACCATCTTTCAGGCTCTCAACGACAAAACTATTCCAGCGACTGACCAACAGCGCATACTTGCCAGTGCTGCCGACAAAATCCCCTTCGATCACTTGAATATTATTCATAATTTCCAGTCCATATTTCTTTCTATAACGCCGGTACTTGTCGACGTTACAGCTCTATTTACTCTTCGGCGTTCAGATACTCTTCCACTTCCAATTCAAATCCGGAAATGGCACTGAACTTAAACGGTGCACTCATCAGGCGCATCTTGCGTACCTTGAGGTCACGCAGTATCTGAGAACCTGTGCCCACCTGCTTGTAGACCAGGTCCTGGCTGGGGCGCTGCTGCTTGCCGCTGATCAGCCAGTCGATACTTTCCTCAATCTCTTCGGTGGTTTCGTTGTGGCAGATAAGCACCACAACCCCTTTACCTTCTTTCTCAATACGCTGCATTGCGCGGCGGAAAGTCCAGGGGACAAATTTTTCGTCGCCTCGGCGAATTGTGAGTACATCACGCAGTGTATTGCCCACATGCACCCGCACCAGAGTCGGCTCTTCCGGAGTGGGATCCCCTTTAATAAATGCGAAATGTCTCTCCCGTCGTGCTTTATCGAGATAGGTGCGCAATTTGAATTCACCGAATTCGGTACGCACTTTGCGCTCATTAACACACTCAACGGTCTTTTCATTCAAAGCGCGATAGGTAATCAGGTCGGCGATAGTACCGATCTTGAGATCGTGTTCCTTAGCAAACTTTTCCAGATCCGGGCGGCGCGACATAGTGCCGTCTTCATTCATGATCTCAACGATCACAGCGGCGGCCTCAAAACCCGCCAGACGCGCCAGATCGCAGCCTGCCTCGGTATGGCCCGCGCGGCTCAATACGCCACCAGGCTGGGCCATAATCGGGAAAATATGGCCGGGTTGTACGATATCACTGGGCTTGGCATTCCTGCCCACTGCGGCGCGTACGGTGCGCGCTCGATCTGCGGCAGAAATACCGGTAGTAACCCCCTCAGCAGCCTCAATAGATACGGTGAAGTTTGTACTGAACTGGGCACCGTTTTCCCGCGACATCAGCGGCAGGTCCAGTTGCTCACAGCGCTCCTTGGACATGGGCATACAAATCAGTCCGCGGGCATGGGTAGCCATAAAATTGATGTCTTCGGCGCGTACCTGCTCCGCCGCCATCACCAGGTCACCTTCATTCTCACGATCTTCATCATCCATCAGGATCACCATTTTGCCCTGGCGGATATCATCGATCAGTTCTTCAACCGTATTTAATTCCATTGTTAACTCTGGATAAATTTATCAATTGCTAATTGAGCGGCTATCCCTGCTATTCACTCCCACCCGCCCTCACTGGCGCGGCATGCCGGGATGAAACCGGCTAGCGCTTGTAAAACCCATGCTGGGCGAGAAACTCAAGAGTCATACCCTCATCGCTGGATTTGGCTGCTTTATCACCGAGTAACAAGCGCTCCAGATAGCGTGCAATAAGATCTACCTCGAGGTTGACCCGGGTACCTGCGCTGTAGCTTCCCATAATGGTTTCCTGCAGCGTATGCGGCACAATCGTCAGTTCAAACTCTGCACCATCCACCGCGTTGACTGTGAGGCTGGTGCCGTCAACAGTGATCGACCCTTTGTGCGCAATATAGCGGGCCAGATTTTCCGGCGCGCGCAAACGAAAGCGCTCGGCCCGGGCCTCGGATTTGCGCCACACAACCTCACCAATGCCATCCACATGGCCACTGACAATATGCCCACCAAGGCGGGTTTGCGGGGTGAGAGCTTTCTCCAGGTTAGCTCGATCGCCTTTTTTCCAGCTACTGACACTGGTGACGTCGAGTGTCTCTGCAGAGACATCCGCCCAGTAGCCATCGCCAGGCAGATCCACTACTGTCAGGCATACGCCATTGGTTGCGATACTGTCCCCAAGCCCGACATCGGTAAGATCCAGCTTGCCACTCCTGACGCGCACACGCAGATCTCCCCCTTGGGGCTGCAGCTCGGCGATTTCACCAACAGCTTCAATAATTCCGGTAAACATCAGCGCTCAATATCGGTAGTTGCAGTGATACGCCAGTCGTGACCGACGGCGCGCATATCAGTGATCGTGATCGGCAGCACCGAGCCCATACGCTCAATTGGCAGCTCGAATAGCGGCCGCGCCGTGCTGCCGAGCAGCTTGGGAGCCAAATAGACTATCAGCTCATCTACATGGCCGCGATACAGGAACTCACCGGAGAGGGTCGCACCACTCTCCACCAGGATCTCATTACATTGGCGTCGCGCCAGCTCCTCGAGCAGAGCGAGCAGGTCCACCCTCCCCTCTTTGTCCTGTGGCAGAATGATGACTTCAGCACCTGCCCGTTCCAGGCGCTCGCGACGCTCCGGGTCCGCACGCTCGGTGGTGCACACCAGTGTGGGGGCATCGCCCTGTAAAATAAAGGCTTTTGCCGGGGTGCGCAGCTGGCTATCAACAATCACCCGCAGTGGCTGTACCTCAGCTGCCTGTTCAGCAGCGAGCAGCTCAAGGGCCATTTCATCGGCGCGCACATTTAGGTTTGGGTTGTCGAATCGCACTGTTTCTACACCGGTCACAATTGCGCAACTGCGTGCCCGTAAACGCTGTACATCGGCACGCGCCGCAGGTCCGGACACCCACTTGGACTCACCACTGGCCATCGCCGTACGTCCATCCAGGCTCATCGCAGATTTACTGCGCACTAGGGGAAGACCCAAAGTCATCCGCTTGATAAAACCCGGATTGAGCGCGCGGCACTGATCCTCTAAAAGAGGCCCCTCCACTTCTATATTGGCATCGCGTAGTTTTTGTAGCCCCTTGCCACCCACCCTGGGGTTAGGATCCTGCATTCCGTATATCACACGAGAGACACCAGCTTCGATCAACGCCTCAGTACAAGGGCCAGTGCGACCAGTATGGCTACAGGGCTCCAAGGTCACATAGACCGTAGCACCCCGGGCTCGCTCTCCTGCATCGCGCAGGGCTTCAATTTCTGCATGGGGCTCACCAGCACGTTGATGCCAGCCCTCGCCGACAACAACACCCTTACTATCGGTGATCACACAACCCACACGGGGGTTGGGCATAGTGGTATACAGCCCACGCTCCGCCAGTTGAATAGCTCGGGCCATCAGGGATTGGGGTGTATTTACAGCCACTTGAATCATTTCCGTTGGGTTTCCTTACTGGTCAGGCGCTCAATCTCATCACTGAAGTCACTGACATCCTCAAAGCGCCGATAGACCGAAGCAAATCGCACATAGGCCACCTGGTCCAATTCCCGCAGCTGCTCCATAACCAGTTCACCAATAGCGCGCGCCGGCAGTTCGCGCTCACCAGTCGCCTGTAAAGCATGCTTGATTTGAGATACTGCAGATTCTACCCGCTCAGTGCTGACCGGGCGCTTTTCCACCGCACGCTGAATACCCGCACGCAGCTTATCCTCGTTAAACGGTTCGCGTTGACCGTTTTGTTTGATTACCCGCGGCAGAAGCAATTCCGCTGTTTCAAAAGTGGTAAAACGCTCGTGACACTCAAGGCATTCGCGCCGGCGGCGCACTTGGTCGCCCTCGGCCACCAAGCGGGAATCGACTACTTTGGTTTCTTCTGCGCTGCAGAACGGACAGTGCATGTGGGATCGTCCCCAGGGGAGTGGAAAATGGGCCGCAGTTTACCACAGCCGTTGCACTGTGTGTCTGCGCGACGCACCGCACCGGTGCAGTCGGCCAGACAGATTAAGAACGGGCATGTACTTCCATAAAAAAAGCGGCCAACAAGCCGCTTTTTTAACTGGAAGAGCTATCAGGCCTTCTTGTACACAGGAAATTGCGCACAGATTTCAAGAACCTTCTGCTTCACTTCGGTAATAGTGGACTCTGCATCACCCTTTTCCAAGGCATCGAGAATGTCACAAATCCAATGAGTCAGTTGCTGGGTTTCCTTCACACCGAAGCCACGGGTAGTAATCGCCGGGGTCCCAACACGCAGGCCGCTGGTGATAAATGGAGAGCGCGGGTCATTGGGGACTGCGTTCTTGTTCACCGTAATGTTTGCATTACCCAGGGCCTCATCAGCATCTTTACCAGTGTATTCTTTACCAATCAGGTCCACTAGCATCAAGTGGTCATCGGTACCACCGGAAACGATATTGATACCACGATCCAGGAAGGTCTCCGCCATTGCGCGAGCATTCTCTACCACCTTCTTCTGGTAAGCCTTGTATTCAGGGCTCATCGCTTCTTTAAAAGAAACCGCTTTGGCTGCAATAACGTGCATCAGCGGGCCACCCTGACCACCGGGGAATACGGCGGAGTTCAGCTTCTTCTCAATTTCTTCATTGGCGCGCGCCAGGATAATGCCTCCGCGTGGACCGCGTAGGGTTTTGTGAGTCGTAGAGGTTACTACATCCGCATGGGGAATCGGCGAAGGGTACTCTCCAGCAGCAACCAGGCCAGCAACGTGTGCCATATCGACAAACAGGTAAGCACCAACCTTATCCGCAATCTCACGAAAACGAGCCCAATCCATTACACGGCTGTATGCAGAGAAGCCGGCAACAATCATCTTAGGCTTGTGCTCGAGAGCCAAACGCTCCACTTCCTCATAATCTACTTCGCCAGTTTCCGGGTTCAACCCGTATTGGACCGCGTTGTAAATCTTGCCTGAGAAGTTGACTCGAGCACCATGAGTCAGGTGACCACCATGGGCCAGACTCATTCCTAAAACGGTGTCTCCTGGCGCGCATAACGCCTGGTAAACCGCAGAGTTAGCTTGAGAGCCGGAGTGAGGCTGCACATTGGCATAATCGGCACCGAAAAGCTCTTTGGCGCGCTCAATCGCCAAAGTTTCCACCTTATCCACATACTCACAGCCACCGTAGTAACGCTTACCCGGATAACCCTCTGCGTATTTATTGGTCAGGCTGCTGCCCTGGGCTTCCATGACTTGCGGGCTAGTGTAGTTCTCGGAGGCGATCAGCTCGATATGATCTTCCTGGCGAGAGTCTTCTTCCCGAATGGCTTCCCAGATTTCGGGATCGTAAGAAGCGAGTGTGACTGATGAATCAAACATGGTGTTCCCTCGGTAATGCGGGCTGAGTAGAGTTTTGTGTAGCTCGGTACCACTTTGCTCAGGTCTTACAGCTTGGCTTCTGGCGCCAATCGGGCCACATGGACTACTCAAAGAATCCTGAGCATTTTAGAAAGGCGCGCATTGTACACCAAGGGCAAAGGGATTGCGCAAAAACGAAAACGCGGCCATTTGGCCGCGTTTTCTTTTAGCCATATCGGCTTAGAACCTCACAATCAGGGAGCCAGACCAATAATCCACATCCGCCTCAATAAAAGTGTACTCAGTTTCAAAGATGACTTTCTCTGACAGCTTGAAACCAGCTCCGATACCAGCAGAGGCACCGCTGTCGGAATACTCACCAAAGTAGTCTACATCCAGTTCCTCATGGAGATAACCCAGACGCCCTTTCATGTAAATATCACCTTGCGTGCGATAAGTAGCATATAGCGCCTGCGTGGCGAGGGAGTAGTTCTCATCTCCCCAGTAATAGTCATACTCACCCTCAACCAGAGAGTCAGTAAGCTCAACTTCAATTCCCCAGCCTGAGTTCGAGGTGTAACCAGCGCGGATACCGGCATTAAGGGGACTATCTCCACTGGCATCAGTATTCATCACACCGAAAACACCACCGACATATGCACCTTCTGCCTGTGTAGTCGCTGAACAAACCAAAGCCGCAGCTACAGCCAAAACCTTAAAATTAAAACGCATCATCTTCCCCCTACCTCTGAAGATATAAAAACGGGCGGATTATAGGGGGGTATGCAATGTATGCAAGCACTTACTTAAACGCACTATAAAAAGCCAAGTGTGAAATAGAAAAATCACTAGAAGTACTTAAGACGCGGGCGCCAAATGTAAAATTAGGCCTCGCTACAATGTCACCTGTTGAAAAATTAAAAGCGATAACTAAAAGCCCCGGACAAAAATCCTACATCTTTTTCGAGGATGGTGTACTCCAGCTCAAAATTACTACTGGCACCAAGAAGAAATCCAATACCTGCCCCAGCAGTAATACCAAAATCGTCACTGTTATCACTGCCCACGGTGACATCCTCATATAGCAGCCCCAAACGCCCTTTGAAGTAGATATCACCAAGTGTTCGATAAGTTGCATAGCCAGCCAGACTATACATATCCACATCCACTTCTTCCCCAAGGACTTCTACCTCACCACTTATCAAGGAGCCAATATATTCAACTTCAACTCCCCAGCCCGATACCAGGGAGTAGCCAGTTCTCAATCCAACCCCCGTGGGATTATCAACCCTCTTGAAGTCAAAATTCATTGTCCCGACAGCAGCCCCCCAATAACCCCCTTCCGATAATGCCGCAGAAGACAATAGTGAAAGAATACCGGCGACTATAAATTTTGTAATTTTTTCCATGGATATTCCCAAATTTGCCAAACGCTTAACTAATTAATAGTGAAATAACCACTCTTATCCTGTCCACCATCCAAATATCTATAACTATATGTCACTTAGATCAATACAAGCGGCATGAAATAAATAGTCATACTCATGAAAAACATAAAATATCTATTCAAATTCTTATGAAGAGCAATCAGTCAAAGATTAGCGCAAAAGAAAAGAGCGGATTTGAATTGAAAGTAGGCGTGGATTAGTAAACGGTCAAATTAATATCCATCAATATTATTCAAAATAATACCAATGACTGACTAACCAGTAGATTTAACCGACAAAAACAATGTTCCAAATTAATATTGCTTTCAATCATTACACATAAGGAGCGGGGGAAGCAGTAAAAGAATAGGTATATTGCATTATATTCCTCTCTTCATCCTACAAACTTTTCCTCACTTGATCCAAATCAACTCTCGCTTGCTCATCCCAGCAACAATATAGCCAGAAACTGATCGCGGAGGTCTGGGATGAATACCATCTATCGGCAACTGTGCTGTGACCACAAACATATGCAGCAAATGCTCAACGCTTTTGAGCAGTTATTGCTGGATCTATTTGGACGCAGCGACCGCGACCCCAACACATTGACGTTAATACTTGATGCGCTGGATTATTTTTCGGTCTACCCAGATAAATACCACCATCCAGTTGAGGACTTGATACTTGCCCGTCTCCTGACCAAACCAATACATGGGCGGGATGCCATCTATGAGGCACAAATGCAACACGAGCAAATTGCAGCTGCAACCAAACATATGTGCGCACTATTTTATGCTGTTGCGAATGATGCGATGGTAGAGCGAAGAGTATTACAGGGCGCCAGTAACAACTATTTACAACTTCAGCGCAGCCATATCAGCCTGGAGAATTCAGCGATTTTTCCCCAGATAGAACAATACCTAGACGCTGAAGATTGGAAGCAGATAAACAAACAAGTCGCGGAAATCAAAGACCCGCTTTTTGATGAGAATGCAAAAAAAATCTACGAATCTTTGCGTAACTACCTGGTACAACCAGAAACCGCAGAGAAAGCCCTCGCTTGAGGTGTAAAAAAATTACTACTAATGAATCAAAGGAGGAAGCATGAAAACTAAACGCCACGGCATTTCAATTGGCATGGAGCGTATTGATAATGATTTCTTTCTCTATATCAAGGCAATTGGCCAGTTGACCCATGAAGATTATGAGCATATTACGCCATTACTTGAGTACGCCCTCGAAGGCGTAAAAAGCCCACAAGTACAAATGCTAATTGACCTCAGGGATTTCGAGGGGTGGGGATTACATGCAATTTGGGACGAATTCCAACTGGCATTAAAACACGGCAATGAATTCTCCCGGATCGCCGTACTTGGGGATGAAGAGTGGCAGGAAATCGCCACCAAAGTAGGAGGATGGTTTATGAGTGGTGAAGTGCGCTACTTCGAGGAGCAGCACAAGGCCATGGATTGGCTGTCACAGGCAACAGAAGAAAAAGTTGAAAAAAGTGAGGCCAGGGAAGATTTAGCTTTCTCCACACACTCCTGATAAGTAGTGGATTAAGGGGGCGTTTTCGCCCCCCTTTTTTTGTCACTAATTTTAACTATCCACCTCGTGCATGAAAAAGTGACCCAACCCTCTAGGAATAACTACTCTACATTTTCATTATCAAAGCCACAATGAGTTCCGGCTACTTCACTAAGCCCAAGTAAATCCACAATTTTTACAACTCTGCCATCCGCCTTAATCAGCCCTTCTTTCTGGAAGCGAGAAAAAATCCGGCTGACTGTTTCAGCGGTAAGACCGAGGTAATTGGCAATATCTGTCCGCGGCATGGAGAGGATGAATTCGCTGTGAGAATATCCACGACTGGCATAACGACTGGATATGTTGATCAGTAAAGCAGCTAGACGCGTATCCGCCGAGCGTTTACCCAACAGCATCAAAATATCATTTTCCTGACGTAACTCCTCGGAAAAAATACTGTAGATTTGTTGCTGTAATGCCGGAACTTGTTGCGCGAGTACTTCCAATTGCGCAAACGGTAAAAGACAAACACTACTATCCTCCAAAGCTTCAGCATAACTGGAGTGAAGACGCTTACTGTAGGCATCAAGACCAAGCAACTCTCCAGGAAGAGCAAAATGGGTGACTTGGGTATCCCCATCTGAGGCTATTACGACACTTTTAAAACTACCGGAACGGATTGCGTAAAGATTTTTAAATGGATCGCCTGACCGGAACAAAGCCTCACCAGCTTTGACGATTTTTTTCCTGCGGGTGACTTTTTCCAGTCGATCAATATCCGTCTGAGACAAGCCAGCAGGAAGGCATAGACGCCTGACTGAGCAGTTACTGCAACTTACCGCCACTGATGAATCTATCATGCCTAAGCGACCGGTTAACAATTTGCGGCAATTGTACCCACTCCTCCAACAAGCGTCTTTAGCTGAATTTCAAAAAACAAAAAGTGAAAAAAATTTCCTATCGGACATTCAGTCAAGCGTTCAATTTCCTTAAAAATAGCGTGTAAAAATTTAAGAATTATTTTTTACACAAAAGAATCACGGCTGACCACTAATATCTTTTCTGTATGTTTAGCCTTTCTGTCGTTTAATAAAAAACCCGCTACTAGAACTACCACTTTCAGTGAACTGATGACCAGCCAGACAGCATGGCATGCTATTCACAACCATCCCTTGCTGTTTTTCCCTGTTGGATCTATTTCGGTTTTGAGCTTACAAAACTCTTCTGCCCATGCAGAGGTGCGAATACGCACCGGTGCCTTCTTACTCTCTATGATCTCCAAAACCACCTGTGCAACTTGGTCAGCGCTCTGGTAACGCCTTGCAGTTTGTTCTGGAGTCCGCTTGTGGATACGGGAGAAGTACGGCTCGAATTCCCCCCCATAGCCCCCTTCCGGCATTCCTTCATCCAGCTCCAACTGCGAGAGGATACTATTGGCAAATTCAGAGTGGATACCACCTGGCACTACAGCACTTATAAGATAGAACCGCCTTGGTACTGGGTACTACCCAAGGTAATTCACATCCGTTATCCGTTGGGGTCTCCTCGTCACTGGCCATTTCAGTCGTTTTGACAGACCCAGCGCCAGTATTAGTGACCAGGTTATCAATCCGGCCCTGCTCCCTGACAACAGTCTCAACACAGCGCTGCACGCCCTCGATGCTCAGAACATCCAGTGCCAAGACCCTGAGACTCCCTCTATTTCCAGTCCTCTCTTTCAGGAAGCCTGCCTTGGTGAGGTTACTCATGGTTGTATAAACGATATATTCCTGCGCGGACAGTTGCAGAGCCAGATTGAAACCCAAGCCGGTAGATGTCCCACTATTCAAAGTAACCTTTCCCATTTATCGATTCCTAGAATTTAATACAAATGTAAACCAACCAGTGTATTTTATGGTATACCAAAAAAGTAAACCGATTCGTTTACCTTGTAAATAAACAGAGACCACTGCTCCACTTTTCAGCTACCAGTGAGAAGCTGATACCATTAGCCGCAATTGAAACGGCATGCCTTATGGTCCATGTCCCAAATCCCTGCCCAGGTAAAGTTATTTCTATGAGCATCGCTGATCCAGATTTTATTAAAGCCCTGCCCAAGGCAGAGCTTCACCTGCACATTGAAGGCTCCCTGGAGCCAGAACTCATGTTTGAATTGAGCAAACGGAACAATATTGAAATCCCATTCAATAGTGTTGAGGAAATCAGGGCTGCCTATAAATTCCATAACCTGCAGTCCTTTCTGGATATTTATTACCAGGGTGCCTCAGTCCTGATTCATGAGCGTGACTTTTATGACCTGACAATGGCTTACCTCGAGCGCTGTCAGGAGGATAATGTTGTACACACAGAGATTTTTTTTGATCCACAAACCCACACAGAAAGGGGGATCGATATCGGCGTGGTCATTCGTGGAATCCACAGTGCCCTCAAGGATGCGGAAAATGAATGGGGTATAAGCAGTCATCTGATTCTCTGCTTTCTTCGCCACCTGAGTGAGGAGGAAGCTATCACAACCCTGGAAGCAGCCAAACCTTACCTCGATTTCATTAAGGGGGTTGGCTTGGACTCCTCAGAACTTGGCCACCCACCAGTTAAATTCCAGAATGTTTTTGCTATGGCCAAAGAACTGGGCCTGGAGCGTGTCGCCCATGCAGGGGAGGAAGGGCCGGCAGAATATATTAAAGAGGCTCTCGATATACTCGATGTTAGCCGTATAGACCATGGGGTTCGCTGTGTGGAGGATAAGGCTTTGATTGATCGCCTTAAAGAAGAAAAAATTCCACTAACTGTATGTCCCTTGTCCAACACTGCACTTTGCGTCTACGATGATATGAGCGAGCATCCGATCCTCAATCTGCTTGATCAAGGGCTCTGCGTTACTGTAAATGCCGATGATCCGGCCTACTTCGGCGGCTATGTCAACCGAAACTACCTGGCTCTAAGCGAAAGTCTGGGGATGACCAGGGAGCAGGCAAAACAACTGGCTCTAAATAGCTTTAAAGCCAGTTATATTTCCGAAACACAAAAACAGAAATGGGCGAAAGCTATTGCTTCAATTGAGACAGTTGCAGAGCTTTAATTAATTTTCTGTTCCAATTAAGGGATTCTTGAGGGGCAACCGAATATTCAGTTGCCCCTCATATTAATCCTCATCGTAACCGCAATGGGTCCCAGCCAATTCACTGAGCCCAACCAAATCTAATATCTCCACCGCCCTACCACTCACTTTAATTAAATTCTCACGCTGAAAACGTGAAAAAAGTCGGCTAACTGTTTCTGCAGTCAATCCCAGGTAATTCGCTATATCAGTTCTTGGCATAGACAAAACGAATTCACTGTGGGAATAACCGCGACGGGAATAGCGACTGGAAATATTAATCAGTAGAGCCGCCAGGCGAGTATCGGCTGAGCGCTTGCCGAGTAACATCAGAATATCGTTTTCCTGACGTAGCTCCTCGGAAAAAATACTGTAGATTTGCTGCTGCAGGGCTGTCACCTGATGGGCCAATAACTCCAACTGGGTGAACGGCAACAGGCAGACACTACTGTCCTCAAGTGCCTCAGCGTAGCTCGGATGAACCCGACTGCTATAGGCATCAAGTCCCAGCAATTCCCCTGGTAAAGCAAAGTGAGTCACCTGCGTATCACCATCAGCAGCAATCACAGCCGTTTTAAAACTACCGGAGCGAATCGCATAAAGGTTGGCAAAAGGGTCGCCAGAGCGATAGAGGGTCTCCCCTGCTTTTACTATTTTCTTTCGGCGAGTGACCTGCTCCAGTCGATCAATATCCGCTTGAGATAATCCCGCGGGCAGGCATAAACGTTTAACGGAGCAGTTACCGCAACTAACCGCTACTGAAGAGTCAATCATACTAAACCAGCCGGTAAACTAATTTGCGGCAATTGTACCCGCTGTAAAAGCGATCGTCTCCTGTAGTTACTTAAAGAACCCGGGAATATTGCGCATCGGTATGCTGATTATGTAAATAAATATCGAAAGCTGAAGCCACATTGCGTACAAACCACCGCCCTTGATCAGTAACAGTAATATTGTTTTTATCCTGGTAAATTAGACCATCCTCAAACATAGGCTGCAGGCGTTGGAGCTCTTCATAAAAATAATCATCAAAAGGAATCCCCACCCGACGCCCGGCTTCGTTTTTGTCCAGGCGCAGACGGCACATTAACTCTGTTATAGCCCACTGGCGCAAACGGTCTTCTTCACTCAAAAACCATCC
This sequence comes from Microbulbifer variabilis, assembly GCF_052467165.1. NCBI lineage: Bacteria > Pseudomonadati > Pseudomonadota > Gammaproteobacteria > Cellvibrionales > Microbulbiferaceae > Microbulbifer > Microbulbifer variabilis. The sequence continues at coordinate 448,230 of NZ_CP174301.1, read as the reverse complement.
TCTGCAAGACGCATTACCCCGCTCTCCTATAGCCTGGGCATACTCTTTCAAGCGATGCAGGTTTTGCCAGAAACCATCTCGGCTATAGCTAATCGCCGAGGCCCCAAGCCCCACCAAGGCGTCGGCAGGCATCAAGGTATAGCCCTGGAAGTTTCTTTGCAGCATCCCGCTATGGGAAGCCTTTGCCAGCTCATCTCCCGGGCGAGCAAAATGGTCCATACCCAAGAATTCATATCCAGCGCGTCCCAGGTGCTCTACTGCGGCCAATTGCATAGCCACTTTTTCTGCGGCTGATGGAATAAGGTCAGTATCGATCAGGCGCTGCGCTTTAAAACGATGGGGCAGGTGTGCATAGTGATAAAGTGCAATTCTGTCAGGCTGCAAATCCAATACTTTATCCAGGGTACTGTGCAGGCTGTAAAGATTTTGTTTTGGCAGGCCGTAAATCAAATCATAGGAGATAGACTCAAAACCCCGTTCGCGCGCCGCAACTGTCAGTTCAGTAACCTGGTCAGCGCTGCATATACGGTTAATTGATCTCTGTACTTCGATATCAAAGTCCTGGACTCCCAGGCTCAAGCGGTTAAATCCGAGTTCCCGCAGGGTATCCAGCGTCTCCAGTTCCAGGGTACGTGGATCGGCCTCAATACTGTATTCCACCCCATCGCCAGGATGGAGGTTAAACACCTCACCCAGCCCTTCCATCAAACGCCGCATATCTCCATCACTGAGGAAGGTGGGAGTCCCGCCCCCCAGGTGCAACTGGGTTACCGGTACCTGCGCTACCTTGTCTCGATACCAGCGAGCTTCTCGTAGCAGGTTGTCAAGGTAGCTGGAGGCGAGGCCATATTGAGAGGTAATAACTTTATTGCAAGCGCAGAAATAGCAGAGTGAACGGCAAAAGGGGATATGAACATAAAGAGAGAGGCTGCGAATATCCTGCAAAGCTTCCCAAGGCCTAATATTGCCATCCAGTGGTTTGAACCGGTCTGCTGTAGGATAGGATGTATAACGGGGGCAGGGCCCGCTATAGCGGGACAGCAACTCTTCTGACAAGCCACCCATGTTACTTTTGGTTTCCTGCATCATATTCCTACAACCTCAATCAATCGTTTGCGACAGCCCCCCCGCACAAACTAAAAGGCAGCCACCGAGTTCCTTTTAAGAAAACCGCAGCGACTGCCCCATCCCAAACTAGAGTGTCGCTACCTTAGAAGCGGTAGCCCAGACCCGCCATATAAACCAGCGGATCGATATCCACTTTAGCGGTGATATTACCCACACCCGGTACCTTGACGGTGGCATCGGTATCGATATCCATCCAGAACACGGAAACATTGAACAACCAACGCTGGTCAGCGCCAAAAGCGAAGTCAACGCCAGCTTCTGCAGCCAGGCCGAAAGAGTTATCCAGGGAGAGCTTGGCGTCCCCAGTGGCATTAAGCAGCTCTTCAAACTTCGCATCTGCAGTGCTACTAATTTCCTCATCGAAGAAAGCGGTGTAGTTCACACCGAGACCAACGTAGGGCTGGATTGTGGACTGAGTATCCATCGGGTACCACTGCACTAACAGAGTCGGCGGCAAGTGCTTGGTTTCACCCAGCTCAAAAGTGTCTCCGAGGCCTTCAGCTTGAATTTCATGAGTGAAAGGAGTTGCGGCTACCAGCTCCACACCCCAATGATCGCGGAACATATACACACCGGTCAGGCCCAATGCAGAGCCATTATCCACATCAACACCAGTATTCGGGACAGCATCCCCATTGGCAAAAAGTGTGCTGGAACTGGTGTCGGGCGCTACAGTGGCCATACCACCACGCAAAATAAAGCTACCCTCTTCGTAGGCCAGTACTGGGGCAGAGAGTACGGCGGTCAAGGCGGCTGCTGCATAAGCAGTTTTACGATTCATCAACTTCTCCATATAGCGATTTGGCATTTTTCCCGACTCAGGAAGGGCCCCCTCCAGGCACAATCACAAGTCGCAGGAAGGTTAACCCCTGGCTACAAAAACGGGCTTGATCCAAATCAAGCTGTCGAATTTAGTAGATTTAAAACCAGCAGTTCACCAGCTGCAGTCATGTAACCGGGCTTGAAATCAGGGCAAGTCCCAAGGCGGGCGGAGGAAGATAGCGAGAGCGGCGCGGCTAAGGAATGGTGACAACTGAGCTATTTGATACCTCTTCTCTATTTTGCGAACCAGTACCAATTTTTAGCGTTAGGTGACAGGCATACCTCACCGGTGCGCCTGTCATTTTGATACAGTTCCCGGGTCTTGCTTGGGCACGGAAAACCTATATCAATTGAACACACAATTTACCAGGTCAGGGTTCCAGCGGGCCTGCGGAACATATTCTGAATACTGGAGAAGTCGAGCTGTTGATTTTCTTCACTCGCCCCGTGAAGCTGATACAGGTTTTTGGCCAGCGCTCCCATAGGCGTAGAAGAGGCGCTGGTGGAGGCCGCATCCATTGCGAGCCCCAGGTCTTTCAACATTAGCGCTACACTAAAGCCACCTGCATACCCCTTTGCTGAAGGTACATTTTCCATGGCGCCAGGATAGGGGTTGTAATTGGAGAGCGACCAATTATTGCCTGAACTCTCCTGCATAATCTCACTGAGGACCCTGGGGTCCAAACCTTTATCCACACCCAACTGTAAAGCCTCTGCAGTGCCGGTCATATGAATCGCCAACAGCAGATTGTTACAGATTTTGGCTACCTGCCCCGCACCAGCCCCACCCGCATGAAATATTTTCTTTCCCATAGCCTCTAGAACTGGCCGGGCCGAATTCACAACTACCTCATCGCCACCGCACATAAAGCACAGTGAGCCAGCTGCCGCTGCCGCAGTCCCACCGGAGACAGGTGCGTCAATCGCACGTAATCCTCGCTCATGCGCAGCGCTACTCACAGTAGAGGCATCTTCCGCGGATATCGTTGAGCAATCGATAACCAGGGTGCCAACCGGAAGTTGTTGCAAAAGGCCCTGATCACCGAGGTAGAGCCCTTTGACAGCCTCACCACTGGGTAACATCGAAATCACAACATCCGCACCTTCAGCGGCCTGAAGTGCTGTATCACAAGGAATACAGCCATCCTTATGGGCTTGAACCAATGCCGCGGAATTTAAATCGAAAGCAGCTACTCTGAAGCCTGCCTTTGCCAAATTGGCAGCCATAGGGCCACCCATATTACCCAGACCAAAAAAGGCTATTTTTTCCATAAAAGCCACTCCGTGTTTTGTTGTTTATATTCCGGGCATAAAGCGGCCAGGACGCTTGTAACAGGCTTTCTACAAATCTATCAACGGATGATCGCTATCCCAGGGACCCACAAAGCAATCTGCCACTTGCTGAGAATTCATTTCCCCTAGGGATGCCGGTTGCCATTTAGGTGCGCGATCCTTATCAATCAACAGGGCACGTACCCCCTCCTTAAAGTGTCCGCTAGCGCAAAGATTAACTGCCAGATTCAACTCCATACGGAAAACATCGGCAAGAGACAAATGGCGTGCCCTGCGCAACTGCTCCCACACTATCCAGGGTGTTAATGGCGAGCCTCCCGCCAGGGTAGCAGCAGCGCGCTGTAACCATTTATCCACTCCCTGATACGTAGTGACAGCCGCACAGACCTCCGGCAGAGTCGAGAAATCCGTGAGCTGTTGAATTTGATCATAATGCTCGCGCAACGCCGATTCCGGCCGCTGCAGAGGAGATAGTTCGAGCCCTTTAAGGCAATCACCCACCAGCTGATGATTCACGGTGCAATCCGCAACAAAATCCAGCACCGATAGGGACTGTAAAACCGACTCACGCTGGTCTTGGGCAATAATTCGGTCCGCCATCCCTGCAAACAGGGCGTCGGCACCATTAAACTGGGCACCGGACAGGCCGAGGAAAAGCCCTAGACGACCGGGCATACGATTAAGGAACCAGCTCCCCCCCACATCGGGAAACAGGCCAATGGTAATTTCCGGCATCGCCATTCGCGTAGTTTCAGTCACAATGCGATGGCTCGCACCAGCCATAATGCCGATACCGCCTCCCATCACAATACCCCCACCCCAGACCACTATCGGCTTGGCATAAGTGTGTATCTTGTAATCCAAACGATATTCACGGGAGAAAAAATCAGTGGTATAGCGATAATCCGGCACTTCACCATAAGATGTCGACTGCTGATATAGCGCCACTACATCACCACCGGCACAGAGGGCCTTATCGCCACGGCCCTCAATCCAAACCGCCGCTATATCATCGTCTTCAGCCCAGGCGTCCAACTGGGTGGACAGCAGATCAATCATCTGCAGATTCAAGGCATTCAGTGCCTTGGGCAGGTTTAGGGTCGCGACCGCCAATGCGCCGCGCCGGGAAAACAATACCGGGGAATCCTGATCCATTGTTATCCGTCTTATTGCTCTTGTACTAGTTAGCGTCGCAGTTAAGCACATATCAGATTCGACGTCAGCCACACGCGAGTACAGCGGTGACAGGTACTAAGGTGCAGTTGCACTTTTTACGCAAACTGATAAGTTGCGCGCAAAATCTGAGCGATTGCAACACCCAGTTACGGAACCCCAAATGGCTGAATACGTATACACCATGAACCGGGTGGGCAAAGTAGTGCCCCCCAAACGCGAAATTCTGAAGGACATCTCCCTGTCTTTCTTCCCCGGCGCCAAAATCGGCGTACTCGGCCTCAACGGCGCCGGTAAATCCACCTTATTGCGCATTATGGCGGGGGTCGACCAGGACTTTAACGGTGAAGCCCGCGCCATGCCGGGTATTAAAGTCGGCTACCTGCCCCAGGAACCGCAACTCGATGCCAGCAAGACCGTGCGCGGCAACGTAGAAGACGGTGTACGCGAAGCCATCGACGCTCTCGCCGGCCTGGAACAGGTCTACGCCGATTACGCCGAGCCCGATGCGGACTTCGATGCCCTGGCTAAGAAACAGCAACAGTTCGAAGATATTATCCAGGCCTGGGACGCCCACAACCTGGAGCACCGCCTGGAAGTCGCCGCAGACGCCTTGCGCCTGCCGCCCTGGGATGCAGACGTCAACAACCTGTCCGGCGGTGAGAAGCGCCGTGTGGCCCTGTGCCGACTGTTGCTGTCCCGCCCGGATATGCTGCTGCTTGACGAGCCCACCAACCACCTGGATGCGGAATCCGTGTTCTGGCTGGAGCGCTTTCTGCACGACTTCACCGGCACTGTGGTAGCCATCACCCACGATCGCTACTTCCTCGACAATGTTGCCGGCTGGATTCTGGAGCTGGACCGCGGCCACGGCATCCCCTGGGAAGGTAACTACACCACTTGGCTGGAACAGAAAGAAAAACGCCTGGAGCAGGAGCAGCGCGGCGAACAGGCGCGCGCCAAAGCCATGCAAAAGGAACTCGAGTGGGCCCGCCAAAATCCCAAGGGCCGCCAGTCCAAGAACAAAGCCCGTCTGTCCCGCCTGGAAGAAATGCAGTCTCAGGACTTCCAGGCCCGCAACGAGACCAACGAAATCTACATTCCGCCCGGTGAGCGTCTCGGCGATAATGTGATTGAGTTTAAAGAGGTGAGCAAAGGCTTCGGCGAGCGCCTGCTAATCGACAATCTGTCTTTCCGCGTGCCCAAGGGCGCGATTGTGGGTATCGTCGGCGGTAACGGTGCCGGTAAGTCCACCCTGTTCCGTATGATCAGCGGCACCGAGCAGCCGGACTCCGGCGAAATCAAAATCGGTGAAACCGTCAAGGTCGCTTACGTTGAGCAGGGCCGTGAGAATCTGGACGACAGCAAGACCGTATGGGAAGCCATCTCAGACGGCCACGATATGCTCAAGATCAACAGCTATGAAGTGGGTTCACGCAACTATGTTGGCCGCTTTAACTTCAAGGGCAGCGACCAGCAAAAACGCGTAGGCGAACTCTCCGGTGGTGAGCGCGGACGCCTGCACCTGGCCTACACCCTAAAGCAGGGCGCCAACGTACTGCTGTTGGACGAACCCTCCAATGATCTGGATATCGAAACCCTGCGCGCCCTGGAAGAAGCTCTGCTCAACTTCCCCGGCTGCGCCCTGGTAATCTCGCATGATCGCTGGTTCCTAGACCGCGTCGCCACCCATATCCTCGCCTATGAGGGTGAGAGTGAAGCGGTCTTCTTCGAAGGTAACTACACCGAGTACCACGAAGACTTTGTGCAGCGCAAAGGTGAGGATGCAACACCTCATCGGATGCATTATAAAAAGCTTAAGACTTGAGAATAAAAAAGCCCGCTTCTGCGGGCTTTTTTAATTCACATACAAGAAGTGCAACATATACTCAAGTAAAATAAAATTCTGGCCATACATCAACAAATATAGGCGCCTTATTTGGTGACTAACCGCTCATGAGAAGATATATAAACCTTGCCTTATTCATATTGTCGACCTCTAAATAAGATTTAAACATTGTCAACTCTATAATTCTGTTTAAAGTACTATTAGTTAGCTAAAATTATGGCTCAACCGCCAACTCTAACATACGCATGATATTGAGAAAGCATTACCAGCCTAAAATAAAAATCCGACCATTTAATCAAAAAAACCTTACAATTCTGTACTTTTTATATCAGCTCAAGATATATATAAGATTTGGACACATCTGATCCAGCACCCAAAAAGATAACCGAAATTATATTTTTAAAATGTAAAATTACTGGAATGTTACTATCTTTCCCAGAAATAAATAAAAACTTACAAACCACCTTACCAAATTAGTAACCACCACACCCTTGAAAAACCAACTCATATAAAAAGAACCAGTTTCCCACTTATTGTTCACTGAGAATAAACCAATACATTTAACACTAAACGAATCATACTTACACTTTCAATACTATTTTGAAGTTTCAAGATAGAATAAAAAACTCTAGAAAATAACCTCTCATATATAAACAAGTCATGATCTGAGAGATAACGAGAGTTTGTCAATCTAGTGCTAATTAGATAAGCTCGATAATATTTTGGCTGCCCCCTTTATGAGCCCTCATAAAATAAAGGTAAGGATGACACCAAGATTATTAGAAAAAACTCTTTGAGATTAACCGAACCTAAAAATTTACCTTTAATTAAAATTTAATGTAGAGTCAGCAGAAACACCAAGAGAAAGACCTTGTCGGCAAGAAAATATGGTTAATATATAAAAACTGCAATAAATCCAAAAATTATATTGGCGACCGAAGGAACTTCAACGAGTATTCAGTCGCATCGGCAAGCTAAACGCCATGAAGAAACACTTAATTCAAAGTGCATTGATCACTTAGGTCTAACTTAGAATTAAGACATCTTTAAAAGTCATCCACAAAGTCAGAAACCTAGACTAGAGATGTTGTGACAGCACTGTGATGCCACTGAACACACCAAAAAGCCTGAACATAAGTCTCATATGGCAAACTTTAATTTGAACCGCAGTTACTTCCCTAATTGGGAGGGGGCTCTGGTATAGCCTCAGGACCAGCTTGGATATCAGTTTCAAAAAGCATTATTATACTCCATCTAGGAATTGACATTAAATTACAATTGGTTAGAGGCATAACCATGTACCGATACACAAATGGTACGGACCGAAAGCTAAGCCTCTAACCCTAAAACTGCTAAATATTCTAAACCTGATCTGTTGGCGGCTCTGGACTTGCCTCTGGACCAGCTTTTATATCTGTCTGACTATGCATATCATATCTCCTTTTACTCTTTAATTTGTCAAAGTTGCCATCATTCATTACTGAATAATGGACTATAGCAAGCTTAACTCGAATTTAGCTTTTTAGGCCAATGTTAATCGATAATTATGGGTGAGCGATCACAACTAATGTATTCGAATATTTTTTTATACAGTTTATCACTTTACGTAAGTTACCAGGATCTAGAGCAGCCAAGCTTTCATCCAGTATAACCAGCTCGGCATCCTGTAACAAAGCTCGAGCAATAAACAACCGACTCATCTCCCCATGTGACAACTTCCATCCCATCTCTCCTACGGTCTGCAGTATCCCCGCAGGCATTTTATTTAACAGGGGAGTCAGGCCCAACTCATCACAAACTGCATAGGCCTTTCGCAAACTCTCTTGCGTTGGTGGCCACTCATTCCCCATCAACAAATTAAATAGGAACGAGTCACCAAGTACATGATTTTCATGGAACTGAGGGGAGGAAGCTACGATTCGACGCCATTCATTCAAACCAAAACTGGCTCTATCGTACCCATTTAATAACATCAGTCCGTCACTTGGCTCATGGATACCTGTAATAATATTCGCTAAAGTAGATTTGCCTGACCCTGAAGCGCCTTGCAGTAATATACGATCCCCAGAATATATATTCAGTGTACATCCGGCCAGTATTGACCTGCCTTTTCCAGAATAGCTGAAACACAAATCCTTCATGGAAATGAAAGGTTGATTAGCTGTAAGCGTTTTCACACCATTTGCTTGCACGGTCCGAAACAAAGTGTGTGGTTGTGGTATTTCAAGGGCAAATAGCTTTCGTACGTTTTCCCAAGCTAAAAGGGCACTCAGAGCACTGGTGAAACCACTCATACATTTAAGCACTGCACGGTAGCCGAGTAGCACACCACCAAAGGCCACTGCTAGCTGAGCACTACTCACATCACCACTAATGAATACCGGTAACAATCCTACTACCCCAAATAAGAGCCACATGCGCGGTAAAAGAGCTACTAAGCGCACCATGGTACTATCTACGTCTGTAGAAGCTTGCAGGTAATTACTCAGCTCCCGATCTTCACCACGATGCCAATCCACCGGAGCTTGCTGGGCAAGGCGAGTGCGGTGACCCAACATCTTTTCAATTAAGCGATCTGTCATTGATAGCCGCTGGACAACCCAGCTGCGACGACTTTGGTACTGGGCACTCCCCAGGACAATCGCCACAATGAAAAACAAAGGCAAAAGTAATAGATATATATGCCCTCCTGCACCTATCAACAATACAAAGACAGCCATAAGTAGCTCTGTAGCCCCTAACACCAAAAGGAAACTTCCCTGTAACGCGTTAGACTCAATATTTTCTGCATCATAAACACGCCCTAATACTTGGCCAGTGCCCATATGGCGCAAACGGTCTGGGTTGATACGCAGGGCGCTAGCAAGTAATCGTCGTTTTAGGAGTGCTCCGCTTTCTATCGATATAGAACCGCGTAGATGTAAGGTAAACAATGACAGAGGAACTTGAGAAGCCATCAACAATATCCAGGCAACAAGCCAGCCCGTATCGATATAGCCACCCAATACGGCACGTCCAATGACCCACCAGCTAGCCAAGAAAAAAACCATTTGTGTTGCGTGGCAGGCCAGCATGCCTAAAAATTGCCAGTGCTGGCTTCGCAAGCGTAACTGTTTCCAAACAGAGCGATGTGCAGGCTGGCGCAGTAACCAGCAACCTTCAATGCGCACCCCTGCCAGATTCTCTTTAAGTAGAGCCTCGGTCGCACGCGCGCGTCGTCGCTCCCCAATATTAATACCATCAAGTAAACGCGCTATACGCTCACGCTGGAAGGTCACTTGTCTATGACTGAACTGGGCCTCCACCTGACTAAGAGAATTTTGAACCACTTGCAACGTTGGGGTAAGTAAACGCAATTGACGGCGATTCCCCCCACATAAGGCGGCAAAATACTCATCCTCACCAAAATTTAAGCGAACCAATGCAGGTGAAGCCTGTAACAACATCTGGCTCAACTCGCTATAACTACAACTAACTTGCTCGACCTGTATATCTAGAGCTTCCGCACTCGCTTGTAGACGAGTGTTCGTGTCCAACTCATTATCTGTTGAAGAGTAATCCAGTATTTCCGGCTCCAATCCACAATGCCGGGCTAACGCCTGTAAGGCAGAATCTAGTTGAGAGGCAGGCCAACAACGGGAGCGGAGTTTGTCGCTTGAAATTTCAGAATTCATGGACCACCTCCGCGGACTGCCTTTCTTTTGGCTGTATCGGCTCCTCATTCTTAATGGGCCTTTCTACCTCTGACAGGCTTCCTGCAGCCATGCGCAAGTAGCGCCAATCACTACTCTGCCAACACTCTTCCCATGCCTTTTGTTCAGAAACTACTAACCGCGCATAGTGGGAATCCCTACGGGATTTCAGCTTTTTAGGTGCGCCGTCCTCTATAATACGCCCATCCTTTACTACCAGCACACGGGGAAAATCCTGCGTCTCAGAAATATCGTGGGTAATGCAGATCAAAGTGGTATCTTTCCAAATTTGTCGCACACGCCCAAGAAGTCGCTGACGCTGTTCACGATCCAAACCTCGAAAAGGCTCATCCAAGATTACGCAACAGGGGTTTTCCTTTCCCAGGGCTCGCCCCAGGCGTACGCGTTGGCCTTCTCCACCGCTAACAAGTGCACCACTTTCGCCAAGGGTACTTTGTAATCCATCTGACAGCGAAGCCACTAGCTTGAGTAGATCCGACTGCTCAAGAATTGGATACAAGGATTTATTAGGGCTGTTGCCGTAATTCAGGTTATCAAGGAGGCTACTATTCCAAAGCTGGATAGCGGGGTCTACCCAAGTACAATGCATGCGAAATTGAGCCAGAAGCTGGCCTTGCAGTTTCAAGCCATTCAAGAGCAACTGTCCACTGGAAGGTTTATGCCACCCTAACAAAAGGCCAGCAAGACTGGACTTTCCCGCGCCGGACTCACCAACGATAGCGACATGTTCTCCTGGAACAATATTCAGGTTAATACTATCAAGAATGGTGCGACCGCTGACCTGGACATTGACATTTTCGAAGCAGAAATGTGCCGGTTGCGTCAGGCAAAAGCTCTCTTCTTTATCATTATCATCCGTTACTCCCTCCTCTGTTTTATCATTAACCGCCAGTAAAGGTTCCAAGGCGCGCAGTAAAGTATTTCGCTGTCTTGGATACTCCCGCATTAATACGGCAATATCTTCTCCCAGAGGTGGAAGGGCTAAAACCCAATAAATCAATAGCAATAGATCAGGGCTCGCTCCACGAACTTGGATGTAGTAAGCCACCAGGGTACAGACAAGTACACAATTTATAATCATCTGCACCGCCTGGCTGTTTAATTGCAAATGCAGAGAAAGATAACTGGACTTCACCCACTCGGTAAGTAAGCTCCCATGCTCTTTGCGCACTGACTCGGCAGCACCATGAGTTCGAATCGGAACAAGCCCTAAGAGCGCATCCATATAAAATCGCGCTAAGGCACCCGCATGTGTCTGGACACGCATGTGATGATCGTTAAGTAAAGGCTGGAACACAAGGGGAATCAATACCTGGACAGCGACCATCAGAATTACAAGCGGCGCAGCAGTCGGCGCAATCCATATAATTCCAGCAGCCGTAGCAAACAAAGAAACTACTTTAAAAAGAATACCACCTCCCAGCACAGGGAGTTCTCGTAATGCACTAATACGGTGACTGCGCTCGGCAGTATCTGAAGTTGGGCGACTCTGAAAAAAGTGATCCGGGATACGCGGCAATGCTGTGAGAAAACGCATACGAAAACGGTTTTCCAAGTGCCTCCCAATCATCAGTTGAATCTTTGCTGCAGGATACTGAATGAGAACTACAGTCAACATAAAACCCAGCAATAGCACCACAGTACCCGTCCGCTGTATTTCAGTACCCAGCTCACTATGGATATCGATCAGCCCCCGAAAGAGCAACGCTTCGGCCATTAAGCCAAATACGGCTCCCATCATCGCCAGGATAACTATGAGTGGAGCGAGTAAGCCATCATCCCGCAACATTCCAAACAGCTCCTGCAATGGACGAACAGGAGGCTCCTCTAAAGCTCTGGATAAGTTCTCAGAGCTTGGTTTCACTTCAGCATCTTTACGTAAGCCTTTAACACTTACTATTACTGCACCGCTGAACTCCAATTGTTCTGGAAACTGTTCGAAAGGTGTATTTAAGTCAGTACCAGGTGGACAATGAGGACGGGCACACCAATAACTCTCTGGCACCAAATTAAAAGCATCAGCAGAGCTTTCAGAAAATTCATCCACCAGCTTTTGTAGTATCCCACTAACTTCGCTTCCTCTGCGTAATGCCCCAGAGGACACCAGGGCGGTCATCATACGGACAGATGCATCAAGAAACGCTAAAGGTAGCCAACTGTCTGACTTCAGTGCAAACTGACAAAACTTCGCACAGAGTGATTCGGAAATTTTTAAGCGAACTATTCTTGTGCGAAGGGGATTCATAAAGTCATCTCCTCCCGCCCAGGCGCGCCACCCCTGGGGGGGAACACGCATAGTATGAATATGCAATTCTTCGAGGAAGCGATGAACATTGGGCCAACGTCGGCCACTGGCTGGGTCCATTACCTGTATAACACTACCGTGATTACGCCAGGCAACAACAAAATGAGTATTCCCATTAGGTAAACGCACAACCACCAGCCCAGGTAAATAACCAGGAATATCCATTAGCAAGTGGTCTTTTGGTACGACCATTTGAGCCGCATCTAATCCTAATTCAACAGCAATTTTTTCCAGCGTATTTATAGAAGTACCATCCACATCGGTCTGGCAAGCATCGCGCAAGTGGCCATAGTGGACATTGACTCCAAACCCCTCCAACAGGCTTTTCAGAGATGCCGGACCACAGTCCATATTAGATGTCTGTACAATTTCAGGTACTAGCCAGCGGATTTTCTGCCTCACTGAGAAAACCTCGCATTGTTTAGCTTACTATCTGGCTCCCCTGTCAACATATCTCCAACTCGCTGTAGTAGCAGTTGATAAGGAGTTTTTATCCCGGTAGCAACTTCTACTCTCGCGGGCAGGTCATGCATTAATGGTAGTTGTTGGGGCACTTCGCCTTGAAGAGATAGCTCGACCAAAATTCGATCTCCATGAACAGCACTGGCAACCCTCTCTACACGAGCATGAAGCTGCCCATAGCGCGCCCAGGAAAAACCATCTAGTTTAACCCGGGCACTTTGCCCTTCACGAATATGCCCTAAAGCCATGGCCGGAGGAAAAAAGGCTTGCACGCTAATCATGCCTTTTGCTTGCATTGTGGCAATCTGTTGGCCAGCAACCAGAACCTCTCCCTCACGAATATCCGCTAAAGAAGCGAGCTTACCCGAAATTGGAGCACGTAACTGTTGCTCATCCACAGCCAAGTTACTCCGCTGTATGCGGGTATCCACCTCTGCAAGCTTACTTTGAATATCCGCCCGACGCTGCTTTAACTCACTAAGAGCAAGTTGATATTCACTGGCAATTTCCTCAGACCGATCAACGGTCGCCTCAATTTGGGCTTCTGAAGCCAGAGTTGCCATAGCCATTTGCTGGTAAGTTCGCTGTGCTGCCAAATAATCCAATTCAGAGCTTTGCTGTTTTTTCAATAATCGCTCATAACGATCTGCCACATCAGCCTGTATCCTCTGATTACTTATCTGAAGTTGGTGCTGCTGGCGAATGAGTTTTAACTGCCCGTTGAGAGCTTTATTATCTTTTTCAAACTTTTTATCCAGAAGGGTTTGTTCCCGCCCGATCGCCTCCAGCTGTATTGCAAGGCTCTGGGAAATTTTATTATTCCCATCCAAATCAAGATCATACGCAGCAGTATCAAGCTGTACCAATATATCTCCCCTTTTGAGGATATCCCCCAGAGAAGCCTGGATAGACACTACTCTCCCTGTTCTTTGGGTGCTCACATGTACGGTATTTTGCTCCTGCTCAAGCCTGGCTTGATCACTAACGCTGTATGTAGTGATATCTTTTGTCAGAAACCAAACTATCCAAGCCACCATCAGCGATATACCAAGAGCTGTAGCCCATGCTAACGAGTAAAAAGTATCCGCAGAGATAGATCGAGTTGTATTAATGAAGGGGGTTGGCAATGCGATTCACCTAATTTGTACCAACTATGGCCAGTACTATTTATATTTCACCTTTATATGCGTACAGCCTTTGGCTGTTTATCGCGGAACCAAATCTAAATGCCCTATAACAGATAGTCAAATTCGATAAATATTAAACTATCCAACTAACTTATCGCTGTCTTTCTTGCCTATATGATCAAAAATCCAACATTGAACAAAAATAAATTCACATTTATCAAATAGTAAAATTCTAAAAATTTCTTATAGAGACGACCTACTGAAGAACTGTTATTAAAGTTAGAAATTAAAAAACATAACTTACTTTTATATTTTTAATCTAAAGCAGCCTATTAAAACCTAACCTTACAGTCATTTTCCTAACTTGTATGCCGCTCCCCTACTCGAACAACTTCTCCCCAACCAATACATAAATGAAATCGATAGAACAGAAAAACACGTATATTTTTTACACCTCACTAAATTAATCGTCATGGAATCTTTAGGGCAAAAAAACCTATGCGTTAGTACACGGACTATTCCTTGGTGGCTGGTGTTGGTGGCGGGTTGCCCAAAGGCTGGTCGCAACTTGACACCGCACCTTCAGCTCCACCCCGACAGGTTTGGATGAAAAGCACCGTCTAATCCACCCCGGCATTGGTATCGAAACTTTTATTGAATATATAGTCAGCGTCATTGAATGGGAGGAGCTTGACAATATCATCTTGGTTGGCCGTAGCTTTGCCTGTATTACTGGTACAGCTGAGGCAGACAGAGTCAGGAAGCGCATAAAAAGCTAATCTACCTAGATGCAGCAGTTGCCCATAATGGGCACTGCTTCTATGAACAGTGACCAGATCCGAACCAGGCTATGAGGCTGGCCCAAGCTAAGCTGGCAAGGGGTACTGAGTGTTTCCTAACCATACCTGCCCAGTCATTTAATATTATAAAACCCAAGGATATAGCCTGGGTTGAGCGCAACCTGACTCCCCATCCGGTAAAAATCTATCTTAACCCAATACATCTAAGTAAGCCGGAAAGATCTGGGCTGCCTATATGTTACTTGTACAAATCCTGTACACTCCTCTCGCGCACAAAGTCGAACATGGGCAAAAAGCTGGCTGGCTGGCTGGCTGGCTGGCTGGCTGGCTGGCTGGCTGGCTGGCTGGCTGGCTGGCTGGCAAATGATAGAAATCACCACAGCCATAGCGCCCCTATTACTAATCCTGACATTGTTAGCAGTCTTTTACTAAGCCTATAGCCATGCTTTATTAACACCTATATTCTCACCTGTTCGATACCCTCTTCTTTTTCCAGAGAGCGCCAAAGCAGCATTCAAGGTCAACAGCTATAATGTAATCAGCTGAGATTTTCATATTGAGAATTATTGAGAAATGTATCTATCGGCTAGCCAGTCATGAAGTTATATCAGCCTTATATCAGCTTAAAGCATCTAATCAACATCACCCTTTCTGGTAGAAGCACATGCCCAGCTGCAAGATATTTATAGAGTCCTCAAAACTGGTTCCAGATTCTGTGCCAGCCATATTTAATGAAATTCTTATCGAGGGGCTTGAAGCCAAAGGAGAGCATGCAGTTACAGCGGTGGTTGAATCAAATTATGTAGAACCCGCTGGCTGTTATATCGAAATAATATGCAGTAAAAAGCCTGCACGCACACATGAAATATTGCAAAAACTCTCTATCCGGATTGATGAAACAGCAAGAAGGATTTTTCAAATCGAAGATCCTATCACAGTAAGAATTTTATTGTTTGATGAAGACTTAATGTCGGGAATCAACTAACATTTTGACAACAAAAATAACTATTAGAAAAATTAACAATCAGCCAAAACTATAAATAGTAACACCAGAGGCCGCCTCCTCTTCAGCTGAAGACAGCCCCTACTAAAAATACTCCTCTTATTTTAAAAGCGCGCACTTGCTCCAAAACGTAAGTAACGAGGAGTTTGATAAACCTGATTGATACCCCAATTCGGATCAGCAATCCCTGGACTCAATTCGGCAAATTCATATACTTCAGTCTCAGCATCTGCATCCAGAAGGTTAAAAATTTCAGCTCTTAATTCTAGATCAGCTAAACCAATTCGAGTAGTATAAACCAATGATAAATCTATTTGTTTAACCCAACTAGTTCGTCCACTACTGCCACGCTCTGCTTTTATCAAATTACCATTGGAATCCGTAAGATAATAAGTATCCCCATAGGAAGGAGTTCCATTAGGATGCCCCGCACCAAAAGAGTTAATAGGTCGCCCTGATTGCCAAAGTAGATTGCCCCCTAAAAGTAGGCTTTCCATTATTTGATAATTACCATATATTTTAAACTTATGGGTACGATCATTAGGAAGAAAGCCATCGGCTCCATCCATTAACTCAGGGAAATCGAAGTCTTGAGTTATTCCCGCATCATCTTGTGCATTATCTGACTTTACATAACCCTCAGTATTCCCCTTACTTTCAGACCAGGTATAGCTCGCACTGATTCCCCAGACCCCATCAAATCCTCGCTTGGTCGAGACCTCCAACTCTTTATATTTTCGTTTTGCCTCAGGGTAAGCTAATAGCTCTGCAGGGAAAGTTGTCATCTCCAGCTCGCCAGTTCCGTACCTATCATAAGGTATAGTAATATCATTACCTGGATTAGCTAGTACATATCCATGAGCATCTCCAGTATGCTCATAACCCAGTGCATCAACAGCATGATCAATACTCACATCATCAATATGGGATTTCAAATCACGGTAGGTGGCCTTTAACCCAACAGTCCAATCACTGTTTAAAACCTTTTCATAACCAAAAATAATTTCATCCTGATACATCGGCTCTAGATCCCGATCCGATAGCTGCGCGCTATCAGGAACTTCGCCACTGGAAGTTATCTGAGTGGAGCCTATTTCTTCAGAGAGAGGGATACCATCGGTACCTACATTAGATGGAGCAACAGTGACGGGGTCATAATCCCCATCAAATATAAAGTAGCGCTGTATCCCTAATTCACCACCAGACAAACGCACATTGGTATTTGAGGCAATCGGCATAAAGTACCGCCCCCAATTACCAAACAAACGAGATTCACCATCGCCAAAGGGGTCCCAAGATAAGCTTAGCCTGGGCGCCCACTGATCATCAATTTCAATAAATACATCCCCCTCACCGTTATAATTAGAAAAGGTCTCATTGCGAAGCCCTGCACTTATAGTAAGGGTGTCAGTGATATCCCAAGTATCCTCAATGTAAAATGCTTTAGACTCCACTTCAAAGTCACCTGACACTTCCCCCAGGCGATATCGAACAATGTGGACATCTGATCCATCCCCATGAATATCGGGAACGATCCCCCCATTTGATAGTTCTGCACTTGGCGTAAAAGTATAATATCTATAGTAGACACCTCCATCTGCTCGCAACCCAGTACCCGAATAAGTTTCTGCAGAACTTGAGGAGTTATTTTCTTGATCATAACCAAATCGTAAGGTGTGATCCCCTAAGACCCATTCAAAATCTATACGATCAGCAACGCGCTCATCACCACCAGTTTGAGGCCTGGCACTAGCCTCACAGCCAGGAAATGTAGAAGAATTCCCCGGTATTGCTCCATCACTTGTATCAACAACATATGGGCATTCTGTATCGGTAGTGCTCGTAGTGGTTAGGGAATATTCATTCTCACCATGGAGAAGTGATACACTAAAGTTATCAGTTATTTGCCCGTCGTATCGAACAAGCCAGTTTTCTCCTCCTCGCTCATCCCATACTGTACCTTTATATCCTTGATCATCCTTATTGTAAGGGTCATAGTTTAATTGCCTGTTCTCTCTGGTGCGCTCATCTGAGAAATGTACGTAGGAAAATATATGATTATCAGTAATATTCCAGGTTAAATTTACTCCCCAGAAATCATCACCAATCTCTCTATCGTTGAAAGTACCCGGATCAGCCCTTGTTGTAAATTCTTCAATCGTTTCCTGCTGCTCATATAAGGCATAGAAAAATAGTTTATCAGGAACTATCGGCCCACTGACATAATAGTCAGTCGTATATCTTGATTTTTCGTTTTCGGAATTTAAATCATAAAGAGTGCCATCAGTGGATATTGTATTAGGACTAGTTGAGCGAAGGTCCACAGGCTCGTAATAAGCAACCACTCCATATTCAAATTCATTACCTCCCCTTTTAGTAACAGCATTCAGTACCCCACCAAGTGAACGACCAAATTCAGCGCTATATCCCCCAGTTTTTATTTGAAACTGATCATAAAATTCAAAGGGTACTGAAGAACCACCAAGTCCATTTCGGAAATTTGTAACATTGAGACCATCAATATAATATGCATTTTCCCCTACAGAGGCGCCACCAAAAGAAATCAGATCCTTATCTTCCCCAAAGCCGGAATCCCCCAGAACTGTCCCAGGCGCCAACAAAGCTACCGATTCAATGTTACGAGCAACAGGCAGCATCTCTATATCAGCCAACCCAATATTAAGTGAGGATTCCGCTGTTCCCCTACGTATTTGCGGAGCTACCTCCCCAAAGACTACAACCTCTTCAAGATCACCCAGTGACAAAGGTATATCCAAGCTGGCCGAACTACCAATCGAGACTAAAACCTTCTCAATAACCGTAGGTTGGTAACCACGTTTTTGCACCGTAACTTTATAGGCCCCACTGGGAAGGTTAACTCTGAAATCCCCATTCACCCCAGTAGATATTGTTCTTTTAAATCCATTCTTCTCATTTTCGATAATAATGGTGGCGTCAGTTATCTCAGCTCCATTATGTCCTAAAATTGAACCATCAATCGTTCCATTAACATTTCCTGCAGCTATGGCTTGGCTGCCCAAAATCGACAGGCTAATAGATGCAGCTACTATTGTCTTCTTGAATAAGGTCATAAAGCCACCCTTTTTATTGTCAGTTTATTTATAATTTATCGGCTTTTATATCAGGCTCAAAATATCTACCCCGCTACCACAGCCTCCAACATCAAACCAAGTAGACGTTCCACTCCTTCTAAACAACCAGTTATAAACTCATCCGACCCGTAGAAACCCTAAAATGGGATCAAAAGCAAACGTTCACTTTGAAGAGACTGAGACACACATTATTCCTTCATATTTTGTAAAACAATCTCTTTAGCTCTGCATTTGTTACAAATCAGAGAGAATCACGCCAAGAACGTGCTAACCACTCGATAACCAAAAAAAATAGATAACTGAAAATGTAATTTGTCCCAGAAAATTAAAAAGATTCTGGAATTTATAAGTTTGATATGGAAACCCTATCAATCACCACAAATAAAAAATGATTATTTCTTATCAAATTCAAAAAAATTTATTATTTGCATCAAAATCAATACATTACTGGCAAGGTTGCTTACACAATATCTTCTTATTCAAAACCCAAATTTGATTTTGCAATCAAAGGATATATATCTTGACCAAGGCTGATGAAAATAAAAAATTCTGCGGTAGGGTTAAAGTGATGAAGAGGCAAGATAAGAGGACGAGAAACCCGCCCTCTTGAAATATATTATTTGCGCAAGAACTCCAACATCCACTTGGCAACGACATTCTCATGGATATCATTTTGTAAAGAAGCCTGCCCCTTCTGCACAACTTCTTCGCCGAAAGCTTTCCGGCGCAACTCCATCAAGCTATTGGAATAGGGCTTTGTAAACTCTGGGTGAGCCTGAAAGCTGAGCATGTGGTCATCCACTTGCAACATAGCCATAGGGCAAAACTCGCTGGAAGCCAGCACACGGCCGCCCGGGGGAAGCGCTTCAACTTGATCCTGGTGGGTAACCAACAAACTAAAGTTATTCAGCGGCTCAGACATCCAGGAGGGAGTTTCCTGCATCTCATAAGTATGCACTCCCAATCCCCAACCTTTGTCAGACTTGCGGGTTCTTCCTCCCAGAGCCTGAGCAATCAGCTGGTGTCCAAAGCAAATGCCAATAGTGGGCTTCTTTACATCGTGTAACTTGCGCACAAATTGCATCAGCGGCGGAATCCACTCTTTATCATCATAAACACCGGTTTTACTACCAGTGATCAGATATGCATCTACTTCATCTATCTGCTCCGGGTATTGGCCGTGCTGTACCTCGTAGGTAGCGAACTCCAACCCTGAATCCTGACTGCGCAATAGCTCGGCAAACATCTCCGGATACTCGCCGAATTCGCCCACCAGCTCCTTGCGCACATCGTCGGTCTTTAACACTCCAATTTTCATTATTTCACCGCTGAGTTGACTGCTGAGTGTTGGGATTATGGCATATTCAAGAATGACAGGTCTCTTAAGCTGACCTGTTAAAAGACTGTCACAAACTCACAGTTTTGGTGACCGAAATAGAAGTGCCGTTTCTTTAAAACACCCTCCCCAGTGTATATCTGACTGGTGATTACCGATCCACCCGTAGGGAACATTCCCCCCTCAGGCATTCTTACCCAAAGGACTTTTGTGTATGATCGCGCCTTAGCACATTTTTCAGCCAATTATTCGGCTAACGGACGCTCCAGAGGCAATTAGGAGCAGCCGACACCAAAATGATTGAGGACAAACAATGACCACAACGACCTCCCCCAGCGATCAGCAGGATAGTTCGCCTGGGCGCAAGACGGCCTTTACTCGCTTCCTAGATGTAGTGGAGTGGCTTGGTAATCTGCTTCCCCACCCCATTACCCTGTTTGCACTTTTTGCCGTTGGGGTGGTAGTGCTCAGTGGCATAGCTTCCTACTTTGGCCTGTCCGTCGCCGATCCCCGCCCTGTGGGCGCAGCTGGCCGTGACCCAGATGGAGTCATTGAAGTCTTCAACTTGATGAGCGGTGACGGCCTTAGGATGATCGTCACCAGCCTGGTGAAAAATTTCACCGGCTTTGCCCCTCTTGGAACAGTATTGGTCGCTCTTCTCGGAGTAGGGATAGCTGAGCATTCGGGCCTGCTGAGTGCCGCAGTACGCGGCTTGGTACTGCAGGCTTCCAAGCGCACTGTCACAGTGATCGTGGTCTTCGCCGGTATTATCTCTAACACCGCCTCAGAACTCGGATATGTTGTGCTGATCCCTCTGGCAGCCATGATCTTCCACTCCCTGGGCCGTCATCCCCTGGCGGGTTTGGCTGCTGCTTTTGCCGGCGTCTCTGGTGGTTACAGCGCCAACCTGTTACTGGGCACTGTGGACCCACTACTCTCAGGCATAACAGAATCAGCGGCCCATATGATTGACCCGACCTACAGCGTCGGTCCGGAAGTAAACTGGTTCTTTATGATCGTCAGTACTTTCCTGATTACCCTTGTCGGCAGCTGGGTCACAATGGCAATCGTAGAACCCAAGCTGGGTAAGTATGACCCAAATGAAGCTTCGGTAGATTTAAGCCAGGACAAGCTGGGCACTTTGACCGATGACGAGAAACGGGGACTTAAATACGCGGGTCTCGCTGTCTTGGCCGTTTCCGCTCTATTTGCTCTTTCTGTTGTACCTGAGTGGGGAGTTCTGCGTAACCCGGAAACCGGCTTGGTAGCCGGCTCCCCATTCCTGAAAGGTATTGTATCCCTGATCCTCGTCTTCTTCGCCATCCCTGGCTTTGTTTACGGCAAAGTGGTTGGCACCATGAAGAATGACCGCGATGTGATCGATGCCATGGCCAAGAGCATGAATAGCATGGGCATGTATATCGTGCTGGTGTTCTTCGCAGCGCAATTTGTTGCCTTCTTTAAAGTCACCAATCTCGGTACTATCTTTGCTGTACTGGGCGCCGACGCTCTACAGAGCATTGGCCTGACCGGGCCACTGCTGTTCCTGTTCTTCATCATGATGTGCGGTTTTGTAAATCTGATGCTCGGTAGCGCATCTGCCCAATGGGCTGTAACCGCCCCGATCTTTGTACCCATGTTGATGCTGCTCGGTTATGCCCCCGAAGTTATTCAAGCGGCCTATCGTATCGGTGACTCTGTGACAAATGTGATTACGCCAATGATGAGCTACTTTGGCCTAATCATCACCTTCGCCGCCCGCTACAAAAAAGACCTAGGCATGGGCACCTTGATCGCCACTATGATCCCCTACTCTATTTTCTTCTTTATCGGTTGGACTGCCCTCTTCTACATTTGGGTTTTTGCCCTGGGCCTCCCTGTTGGTCCAGGAGCCGCAACCTATTACGGCGGCTAAACCATACACTCCAGAGCCCGCCCTATGCGGGCTCTTTTTTTTACAACCCTTTGTCCTAATCCTAACTACAGCCACCAAAGAAAGTACGTATGTCCCAATTTCGGGCAGGCAAGGCTTCTTGCAGAGAACATATTTAACGAAAACCGATTTCTGACAAATTTTTCTGAAAAACTATTATTCCCAATCGCTTAGTCGCCATAAAACAAAAAATGCATTTATAAGAATTTAAGGAATTTTTTTCTTAAATGACCAAGCATACGGGTATTTTTTTTCTTTAGGCGACAAGGTTTAAATCCACATATCGATTAACAGTCTTCAAAAGACCTAAAAAAAACAAGTAATATAGATACTTGTAATAACGTTAAGCGGAGATCAATACGCGGATTATCGCCACCAGCGCCTTGCCCTGATCGAACTATCATTCACTATCCGCTCAGGATGAGCACCATGGTTGTGCCCTGCACTGACCTTATTCTTATAAGGCAGTGACTGTTATTGCCCATCCATCCATTGACATATCCGGACGTCAAAACAGAGCAGACTTCCGCCGACAAGATTGTCCTTATAACAGACACAGTAATAACCCTTAGAAGAAAACCATAAATAACGTGCCACAAGGCTCCGTTTTTTATTATCCCTGGGTTCTGCTAACAGTCGTTTCACTAACGCCAGATTGAATTATTTAACTCGGAACAAGTTCATAACGTCATTTATCCGAGTGGTATACAGGATTCTAAGAAATTGACTCAACAAATAAGAACTACGCTGTTAACGGGCTTTTATGAGTTGGTGAGCCAATTTAATGGCAGCCCTGAGGCCTTGCTAATAAATGCCCGAATAAATCCCCAGCAAGTTGAAAGCCTTGAGGGTTACCTACCCTTAAGATCCGTAAACGACCTGATGAACAGAGCTACGCATCAACTCAACTGTGCAGATTTTGGACTGCGCCTTGCTTACAGCCAGGGGGCGGCTGCATTGGGATCGCTGGGAGCAGCGGTACTGCAGTCCCTAACTTTGGGGGAGTTCCTCAACGCAGCAATTAGGCAGCTCGGAGAGCCACCCTATAACCTGCGTGTGGAACTTCAGAAAAAAGGCAAACACACATATCTTTATTTTTATTGCATAGACGACCTCCAAACAGAGGAGCGGGGAGCCCCCGCTATTGCCCTGGAACAGTGCCGAGAATTTCTCCTCGGGGTCTCCATGGTCGCATTACAGAATCTTTGCGGAGAAAACTTCCAATTGGAAGCCGTGCATCTGCAAACAGAGCGCCCCCTGCATGACCAGTATGAAAATTTCTTCGGTGTCCCGATACACTTTGGGCGGGAAAAAGATGCACTTATCCTGAGCAGTAGCTCCCTATTACACCCCACTGAAAAGTGTAACCCGAGCCTACGTCCACTGCTAAAGACATATATTGAAGAGCTCCTACAACAGGGGGAAGCCAGTCTGATAGAGCAAGTGCAGCAGCTTATTTATTGCCTGATGCCGCTGAAGCGTTGCAGCCTGCAAGAAGTTGCTAACCAACTTGGCATGCACAAGCGCACCCTGCAAAGGAGGCTGCGTGACCGCAATCTCGTATTTGAAGATTTACTGGATCGCATTCGCCGTGAGCGTGCCGAATACTACTTGAGTACCAAACAGCCGCCCATGTCACAGATATCCAATATGTTGGGATACCGTGAGCAGAGCTCTTTCAACCGCGCCTGTTATCGTTGGTTTGGAACCACGCCGATGCGTGTGAGACGCCAAATGATAGCCAGCATCGCTGCCAGAGAAGTAGCAGAAACCGAGTAATTGGACCCTTCACCAAAAATGGCAGGGTGCTTATTGTGATAACATCACCCTGTCGGCCTCAGCGCATTAAGCTGTAAATATATAATCAGTAGGTGCTAATAATCAAAACCAGTTGGCTCAATCCTTACCCGCAAGGTTTAGGCCTATGCCTGCAGTTGCTTCATTACCACTCAATACCTTTACGTGCTGCGAGACCACTAGCAAAGGCATGCTTTTCCGCGCGCATTTCACTAACGGTATCCGCAATATCCCTCAAATATTGTTTAGCACCACGGCCGGTAATAATAACTGACTGTTCCTTGGGGCGATCCCGTATAGCTGCCAATACTTCAGCCTTATCCAGCCAGTGAAAATTTAATGCATAGGTCAATTCATCCAAAACAACCAATTACACGCTTTCATCACGCATGGCCATCAACCCCTTCTCCCATAGCGCTTGTGCTGCGGCCTTATCTGCATCAAAGTTCTGGGTTTCCCAGGTAAAGTCCGTACCCATCTGGTACCACTGCAAAGGGCGGGAAGATCCCATCAATAAATTCTTCTCCCCGCACTCCCAAGTACCTTTTATAAACTGTATGACCACCGTAGAGAAAGCATAACCCAGAGCCCTTGTTACCAACCCCATAGCTGCTGTGGTTTTACCTTTACCATCACCAGTATATAAAATTACAGTTCCACGCTCATCCTGCGCTCTAGATACCGTCTCATCAACGATCTGCTTGCGATTCCGCATACGCTCCTTGTATTGTCTACTTTCATCCTGAAATTTAGAGCTCATAAAAAAACCAATAAATATTTAGGCACATAACTATGTAAACAAATTGATAGCAATATTTAAGTCAACTTAAGAAAACTCAAAATGACACCCCAAATCAAAGTGTCCTGCCATAGTACATGATGCCCACCTTCAAAAATTCCCAGGCGAGATTCATTTATTTGCTGGAATAAAGCCTTCTGGTTTTCAAAAGGAGCGATTCTGTCATAGCGACCACCACAAATAAGTGTCCCAACCCTGAGCTCAGGCAAGCGTTCAAAGGTATCATGTCCCTTTCTTGCCTGGAGCTGTCGAGAACGGCATAAAGCCCCTTCCGGCTTATTTATAGAAATCTCACAAACTTGCTTGTAGTAATTCCGCAGAGGTGTGTAGAGCGCCGTTTCTATTTGTTCATTATTGGAACTCGGCATACGGCTATCTCCAGCCGAGATGAAAAAGTTAACTTTTTCCTCGACGTTCATTGCTTCGATATCATATTTATGGAGAGGAAATGAAGCTCCTCCCGGCCCCCCAGAACTGGTGACTATCAAAACGAGTCTCTGCACAGCTTGTGGATAGAGAAGCGCAAACTCCTGCAATACCATTCCACCAAAAGATTCGCCAATAAACAGTGCATCCTGCCAACCTATATGCTCCATTAAACGCTTGAGATCCTGGGCATAGTCAAACATCGTAGGAGAGGCATCGGGAGAATTGGATTGCCCAATTCCTCGTGGATCAAAACTCAGTATTTCAAAATGTCGTGCCAATGGAGAATCAAATACAGTCGGATGTACTCTGAGATCACTGAGAGTACCGGGATGGAATACCAGGCGAGGACCATTCCCGCGAAGCTCAAAGTACAGGCTCACGCCATCCTGGCTAAATACCGACATACAGTTCCACCATCAAATACCAGATAGCTGTAGTAAGAATAACTACAAAGGTATAGTTCAGCAGCAGAAAGTGAGTGACAAAGAGATTCACCTTAATCCCAATAAATAGGGAAATGGCACCTTTTCCGGGTGAAAAGGAAGAAAGGCCTGAAATAGCAGCTATAAACCACTTCACCTCATTTTTTATAAATTTACCTGCTCTCCACCATATACACACCAGAATCGGTAATGAAGCCGATGTGAGACTTTCCACTTTTACTGCGAGGTGAAATGGCTGGCCACTATAAAGACAGACTGGATTCTGTTTCAAAAATATTAACGAGCCTCCTTTACCCAAATAAAGTGAAACACCCACTACTGGGTAACAAAGCAACAGCAAGTATGATAGTGCGACATTCCGACCATAATGAACAGGCCAGTCAAACACGCGGTTAAACATGAAGCTCTACCTGGTACCAGCGCCCTTGCTTACTTCCACATTTCTTTACATAAATTCCACATTCCTTGCGCATTCCTGAACTATGTTGGCTCTCATCGGTTAGTGAAAAAAGCCTCCTTCCCAAGATATGGTTCCACACCAGTTATGAAATACTGATAGCAACAATCCACTCAGTCGAATCCAAAAAGGAGAGCACTGTGAATAAAATTCTGATTCCCATCGCTATGCTAGCCATCGCCTCTACAGCAACGGCACAACCTCGCAAACCGCCTCAGGAGGCCTTTGATGCATGTAATGAAATGTCGGAAGGGGATTCCTGCACCGTTGAAACTCCACGAGGTACTTTGGAAGGCACTTGCCGTATCCCTCCCAGGGAAGAGCAACTGGTCTGCGTACCGGCAAAAATGGAGGGCCACAGACCGCGCAGGGACAAAGAAGCGGATTCCGAATAAATTTTCCGATCTGTCAGGGGCCGTGCAGTTTTAGGTTGTCGTATGAAAAAGTGGTTATTACTAACTCTTGTCTGTGTTGCCCCGACTGCTCTAGGTCATTTACCAGAAACAGCAACTGAAGCCTGCCATAGCCTCACTCCCGGTGCCAGTTGTGCTGTCGGGCATAGTACTGGCCAGTGTTTTAACTTAACAGAGTCCCAGACACTCATCTGCCTACCGGAGAGATTGAATATTGCCCAGGCCCCCTCCAAAGACCGTATTGCAGGCAGACCTCCCACTCGCAAACACCTAGCAATACAGTCAGATGGGTTGCAAAGCACTGTTCCTGCAAATCGTACGCCTATCGCCTCCAGTGTGGTGACGGTGTCTGTGCAGGGCCCCTGGAGGGTGATTGAAGCCAATGGTATCTCAACACATAAAACAGGCGCTTTTCCCAACGCAGGTAATCCACACAGAATTGAAACCCAGCGCTATAAATACAGAATTCCAGCCACCCCCAAAGTGGCAGCACAAGTCACACCCGTCACACTGCAGAATTTCGGCATCGGCATTAACGGTGTGCCTTTTGATCCAAGTGCAGCAGAATGGTATCTGGGTAATCGTGGCCCTTGGCGATATGAAGCGTTATCAGGTGCAGTCTCCTTAGGTGTGGATGATAACTTTGCGCATGTGCAGCCTAGCGGAGCCTACCACTACCACGGCCTGCCGACCGGACTTCTGGCACGCTTGCAAGTAACCTCTGAGCACCACTCACCGCTAATTGGTTGGGCTGCAGATGGCTTCCCAATTTATGCCTTGTACGGTTTTCAAGATGGCCAAAATAGTGAATCCGGTGTCGCAAAAATGCGGTCCAGTTATCAAGTGAAAGCTGGGCAGCGTCCTGCTGGCAGCAATCAGCCAGGCGGTTACTATGATGGTACTTTCGTAGCTGACTACGAGTATGTGGAAGGCTCAGGCTCCCTTGATGAGTGCAACGGCCGTTTCGTGCACTCCCCCGACTTTCCCGAGGGCACCTACGCCTACTTCCTCACTGAAGAATGGCCAATTATTCCGCGCTGCTACAAGGGTACGCCTTCAGAAGATTTTCGCAGGGGCCCACAGAGAACACCCCGCGACAGAGGAGCGGGAAGGAGATTCGGCTGACTCAACCAAACCTGCTAATTTATTTAAACAATACGTTCAAAGGCGATCGCTAATCGGGTAACAGTTGAATCAACAGCAGTTTCTCCTCAAACAACAAATTACAATGATTTGCTGAAAAAATTTAGCAGTTTCAGCTCATATCTATAACGGAAAGGGCTTCCGCCAGAGTTTTTACCGAGTGCATTTCCATCCCCTCGATATCATTTTTTAAGCGGTTTGCGGCGGGCACTATCGCCTTGCGGAAACCGTGCTTGGCCGCTTCACGCAAACGCTCCTGGCCTGAAGGCACAGGTCGAATCTCACCAGACAGGCCCACTTCACCGAACACTACCAAATCTCGGGGCAGAACACGGTTACGAAAACTGGAAACCACAGCCAATAACAAAGTCAGATCAGCACTGGTTTCCATGACCTTAACTCCACCTACCACATTGATAAATACGTCTTGGTCGCCCACCAATACACCACCATGTCGGTGCAGCACCGCCAACAACATGTTCAAACGGTTTTGGTCGAGCCCCACTGCCACACGGCGCGGATTACCCAAACTGCTGTCATCCACTAACGCCTGCAACTCCACCAAAAGTGGGCGAGTACCCTCCCAAACAGAAGTTACCACCGAACCCGCGGCGATTTCTTCTGCGCGCTGCAAAAAAATAGCGGAGGGGTTGGAGACTTCTTTAAGACCCTGTTCGGTCATAGCGAACACCCCCAGCTCATTGACCGCACCAAATCGATTTTTGTGCGCGCGCAAAGTGCGGAAACGGGAGTCGTGAGTACCTTCAAGTAAAATGGAGCAATCGATAATATGCTCCAGTACTTTGGGGCCGGCGAGGCTGCCATCTTTCGTGACGTGGCCCACAAGAATCAGTGCCGTGCCGGTTTGCTTGGCGTAGCGGGTCAGGTAGGCTGCACTCTCCCGTACCTGAGCTACCGAGCCTGGTGCGGACTGTACATCGCTCATATGCATGACCTGGATGGAGTCCACCACCATCACTTGCGGATTCACCTCCCTGGCCGCCAGGCAGATGCGCTCTACATCAGTTTCGCTAAGTAGTTGCAGGGAGTCTGTAGGCAAGCCCAGGCGCTTGGCCCGCATAGCCACCTGCTGTAAGGACTCCTCCCCGGTGATATACAACGCTGGCATGGAGATAGCCAAATGACACAGAGTTTGTAGTAGTACCGTGGATTTACCGGCTCCGGGGTGTCCACCAATCAGCACCACCGAGCCCGGCACCAGCCCCCCGCCCAGCACACGATCTAACTCAGAGGCGGAAGTGGGAATTCGCGGTAATTCGCTCAGGTCAATTTCCGAGAGCTTTTGCACCTTGCCAGCACCAGCAGTGCCGGCATAGCCGCTCTGCGCATCGGTAAAATTGGCTGCACGGCTGTCCTTATGTTCAGGCCCAAGGCGTACCTCTGAAAGGCTATTCCAAGTACCACAGGCACTGCACTGCCCTGCCCATTTGGTGTAGTCCGCACCACATTCATTACATACATAGGCAGTTTTGCGTTTTGCGGCCAAGGTTATCTCCCGAACAGTTGCCCGAATAATTTGGCGTACAGTTTACCCCTTATCAGGGAACAACGGGCAGCGCTGAGCAGACATAAATGACTCACCTGTATCGGTCCAACGCAATGGCACTTACTTCCTTAATCTACGCCGTCTACGCGATTGATCTAGATCAATTCCCTGGGTCTCCACCGAGATAATATCCGCCGCTGCCTGTACCCACTAATGGGGAGGCATTCAATCACACTGACCAATCACCAAACAGGAAGTAAGCATGTCGTCTATTTCTCTTCGCGGCGCAATTCTAGCGCTCGCCTTGGCCTCGACCTCCGCCCTGGCAGCAGACCACGAAGTTAAAATGTTGAACCAGGGCAAGGATGGCATGATGACTTTTGAACCAGCCTTCCTAAGCGTTGCCTTGGGCGACACAGTAACTTTTCTTCCCACTGATATGGCCCACAACACCCGCTCCGTATTTTCCCCAGCAGAGGGCGCTTCCTGGAACGGCACTATGGGGGAAAAAGTGACTGTAACCCTGAACAAAGAGGGTGTTTACCTATACCAGTGTGACCCACATCTACCACTGGGTATGGTTGGGGTAATTCAGGTCGGCGAAGCCGGCAACCTTGAGGAGGCCAAGAAACACGCCGAAGGGATGAATGATCGTATTGCTGTAAATAAGGAGCGACTGCAACAGTACCTCGGCTTGGTGAAATAAGGAGAGCCGCGGCGTGGACATCCTATTTGAAAAAGGCCACCACCTGGTTGCGCGTTTCTGCGATCTGGTCAATGAGCAGAATGGCAGCGACGGCGTTCAGGCCAACCAGTTTGTAATTCGCCGCGGTACCAAGGGAGCGCTCATTGATCCCGGCGGCGATCTAACCTATACACCCCTGACTATCGAGCTCAGCCGCCACCTTAACCTGAGCGATCTTGAATACATTCTGGCCTCACACCAGGATCCGGATATTATCGCCTCGTTGCCGCGCTGGATGCTGCATTCCCGCTGTAAGGTGGCAGTATCAAAACTTTGGTCGCGCTTCTTGCCACATTTAGTCTCTGGCTTCGTAGCCTCTCGGGCGGGCAGTGAGAAATGGCAGGACCGCATAGTACCGCTCAATGATAAAGGCGAAGTACTGCCTTTTGCCGATAGTGAAATCTGGGCCCTGCCCGCTCACTTTCTGCATTCATGTGGCAATTTCAGCTTCTATGATCCGGTTAGCCGTATCCTGTTTTCCGGAGATATTGGTGCCTCCCTCGGTGGCGAAGAGGGAGAGGTGTTAGATTTCGACACACATATCCCATCAATGGAAGGTTTTCACCAGCGCTATATGGGAGGCAATTGGGCCTGCCGGCTTTGGGCCAAGATGGTGCGTGAATTAAACCCGTCTATGATCGTGCCTCAGCACGGCGGCTATTTCTCCTCGGACGAAACCAAAAACCGATTCCTAGGTTGGCTGGAGAAGCTGGAGTGCGGCCCAGATCTATTGCGCCATCAAGATTTCCGCCTGCCCCTCGGCAAGTCCTGAACCCAGAGATATTGACTGGTGGCGCCTGCAACGCCACCAGTGTTTCACCTCATTAACCAACACCCCGGTCACTATTGCGCCCCTAAGTGTCAGCTCATACACTGCGTCCCTGTACTTATTCAGGCCGAAGCCATGAACCCCGGATTTTTACGCTCACTGCTACTGATACTGCTCCTTGCCTTTGCCGGCTTGGCTTCGGCGGTACCTTGTATTGAGCGTGGTGAGGTAGCATCGGCCTTAATGAGCGCTGATTCCAATGAACAGAGTCACTGTTCCTCAGAGAAGCCTGACGACTGTAGCAATGAGCACGCCGGCAATTGCAGTATTGAGTGCGGCTGCTGTCCTGGGCTTGGCAATAACCTCGCTGCCCCTTCTGATAGCAAGCCCATTTTTATTACGCAGAGCTCATGTAATACAGCCTATTTCCGTTTCAACGTCCCTCCAGAGCCAGATACCGAGTTGCGACCTCCTATTCACTCCTGAATTGCAACAGGCACCACAGGGCTCTCCTGACCCAGACAATCCACCAGGAAATTTTTCACGCGCGAACAGATCTCCGCGTGCCCAGAGCCCCGTGCATTTTTCACATGACGCGTAATCAATTTTGAAAACAAGGAGACTCTCCATGTACCGAACTTTCCTGGCTGCTATAGCCTCTATCTTTATCCCCATGGCATTGAGCGCCTGTGCCGAGTCTATTGAATCACCGGCACAAAGCCCCAGCCTGACCACCTACAAGTCAGCCACTTGCGGTTGCTGCAAAGTCTGGGTTGATCACGCTCGGGAAACTGGCTTCGATGTGGTAGCGAAAGATGTCGATGACCTTAACAGCGTCAAAAAGCAGCATGGAATTGAACCCCGCTACCAGTCTTGCCACACCAGTGTGTCCAAGGAAGGCTATGTTTTCGAAGGGCATGTGCCAGCCAAAATGATTCACCAATTTTTGGAGAATCCACCGAAAAATGCCCTGGGGCTGGCAGTTCCCGGTATGCCCCTGGGAAGTCCTGGCATGGAGGTAGGCGATCGCTTTACCCCCTACCAGGTAATGCAAATAAACAAAGATGGCAGCAGCGTGGTTTATGCCGCGATTAACTCTGCCGGAGAACAGTTCTGAGGGCTGTCGATGACAAACCCCCCATGGTGTGGTGCGATCTCGCGCCGCACCTTTGTGACCGGCCTTACCGCCGGCGCAGCTCTATTAGGCTTATCTAGTCTTCCCCTCGCCGCCAGAACGAGGGTGCCTCCACCCACGATACTAAGTGGCGAGCATTTCTCCCTGAAAGTGGGCCAAAGACCGGTCAACTTCACCGGCCAACGACGCAACGCTATTTCAGTTAATGGTTCAGTTCCCGGCCCAGTTCTGCACTGGCGTGAAGGGCAAACTGTCACCCTGAATGTGTTCAATCAGTTACCCAAGGATACTTCGATTCACTGGCACGGTATCAGAGTGCCGAGCAATATGAATGGAGTGCCGGGGCTCAATTTTCCTGGAATTAGGCCTGGGGAAAACTTTCGCTATCGTTTCAAGGTAAAACAAAGCGGCACTTACTGGTACCACAGCCACTCCAGCTTCCAGAGGCAACAAGGACTCTATGGAGCCATCGTCATTGATCCAATTGACGAAGACCCGGTGGCCTATGACCGGGACTATGTGGTGTTGCTTTCCGATTGGAGCGACGATTCCCCCCAGCGGATTTACTCTAACCTGAAGAAAGATGGCCACTATTACAACCGCCACCGCCGCCGCACCACCACAGATCTTTGGCGAGATGTACGCGCAAAAGGTATAGAGCAAACCTGGCGCGAACGTCATCCATGGAACTTCGCTGGCATATCTGATCGGGACGTATCTGATATCACCAGCGATACCTACAGCTACCTGATCAATGGACAAACCCCGGAGGACAATTGGACTGCCCTATTTGCCCCCGGAGAAAAAGTACGGCTACGTTTTATCAACGCCTCAGCCATGACAATCTTCGACCTGCGCATTCCTGGCTTGGATATGACAGTGGTCAGTGCCGATGGCCAGAATATTCAGCCTCTGCGGGTAGATGAGTTCCGCCTTGGCACCGGGGAAACCTACGATGTGGTAGTTAGGCCTAAAGAGGACAGAGCCTACACTCTGTTTGCCCAAGCGATAGACCGCGGTGGTTTCGCTCGTGGCACTTTA
This sequence comes from Microbulbifer variabilis, assembly GCF_052467165.1. Classification (NCBI taxonomy): domain Bacteria; kingdom Pseudomonadati; phylum Pseudomonadota; class Gammaproteobacteria; order Cellvibrionales; family Microbulbiferaceae; genus Microbulbifer; species Microbulbifer variabilis. Next base: position 415,495 of record NZ_CP174301.1, on the reverse strand, counting down.
ACGCCAAATCAGAAATTCACTGCCGAAGTTCCCTCCATGGACCCAATCCCAATACTTGATGAGCGCGATCTGGGATTCACTCCTGCCAGTGGCGCTAAAGCCGCCGGCAGACAGCCTTCCGCTGAAGAACACAGTGGCAAACTGGCCCCCGCCGGCCTGGGAAGCAATAGCTCTATCATCCACCAACCAACAGAAAAAGGTCATGGCGTAGCCCTGCGCGCGCTCACTCCAAAAAATGGAGTGTATGATCCCGGCGTGGGACTGCGTAAACATCAGCAGCGCTACAACCGCCGCGTACTTTGTTACGCGGATCTTCGCAGCCTCACTCCATCGTTAGGCCAACGCGAACCGCAGCGGGAACTGCAGTTACACCTCACCGGTAATCCAGCACGTTATCTATGGTCAGTTGATGGCGTTAAATATAGGAATGCCACACCGATACTATTAACCTATGGCGAGCGCCTTCGTATCACTCTGGTAAACGACACTCTGCTCACCCAGCCCATGCACCTGCATGGTTTATGGAGTGAGCTGGAAACCGGCGATGGAGAGTACCTGCCACGCAAGCACACGGTGATAGTGCAGCCCGGCGCCAAAATCAGTTTTCTGGTAAATGCCGATACCCGAGGGCGCTGGGCATTACACTGCCAAATGCTCTATCGCGCACACGGCATTTTCCGTGAGGTCCGTGTGGTATGAACCACCACACAATAATAAAAGCCACAACAACAGCCCTCATTGCCCTATGCTCCGAGCCGAGTTTTCAAGCAGCTTTAGCCCAAAATCAGGAAGATCTGCACCACAGCATCCAGTCTCGCTCCAACGAAACTACCGTTGGAGAAGGTAATGGCATCGCTGGGGAAGAAGATAAACCTACAGCCAAGTTCAGTTTCGACCAGTTCGAGCGGCGCGGCCAAAATGGCGCAGCAATTGAAGGGGATTTCAGTTATGGAGGCGACATTAATAAGCTGGTGCTGGAAATCGATTTCGAGCGGGGAGGAGGTGAAACAGAAAAAAATGAGCGATGGCTGGTCTACAGCCGCGCTATTTCCAAAAACTGGAATTTCCTCTCCGGCATACGTCACGACCTCCAGAGAGAGAGTACCAGCCGTAACTGGCTGGCGGTTGGTTTAATCGGAGAAACACCTTACTCATTAGAAATGGATGCGGTGTTATTTCTTGGGAAAAGTGGCAGCACAGCTTTCCGTCTGGAAGCGGAATATGAGGCCAAACTCGCAGAGAAAGTCACTCTGATTCCGCGCCTAGAACTGAATTTTTTCGGTCAAAATGACGAAATCGCCGGTAGTGGTACGGGATTATCTCAAGCAGAATTAGGTTTGCGCCTTCTCTATGAGATTCATCCCAAGTTTTCCCCTTATGTTGGGGTTCATCATGAGCGAGAAGTGGGCAATGCAGCGGACTTTGCCCGTGAAGAAGGAGAAAAAGTATATACTACCGTGTGGGTTATCGGTATTCGTGCTTGGTTTTAATCCCCACCCTACCAATAATTTCTTTCACAACAAACTACTGTTCGTCGAGAAAATTCAATAGACATTCTAAATAATTCATCATGGTAGTTTAAATACACGACATTTTCTTACTCATAGTGGATTAACAGACAGACCTCAGTAAAATCGAGAGTTTAGACAGGCAATATACTTATAATCATTATTAATTCCCTACAATTTACAAACCTAAAATCTGTAAATTATCAGCGTCATAAATATCTTTTGCGGTGGATGAACGAAAATTCCATATCAGACAAAATGAGGTTAAAAAGGGCTAAAGGTGTCGCACTTCAATCCTACAGCTCAGTGCCATATTCCTTCATCACACCTTTGCAAAGATTTTTTTGCACTCACCACCGTAGATTTAACTAGATATCTGACCCTCATATGGAAGTCCTGCCAAGATATAAGACAACCTCTTTCACATAAAGCACCAATAACACCAGTAATTATTTTTTTATTACTAATAGGAATGCAGCCTGCCAAAGGACAGTCTCAAGGAGATTTACATCACTCTATCCAGTACCGCTCCACACTGAATGATACGAACATAAGAGAAGACAAGCCGATAGCCAAGCTCAGTCTTGACCAATTCGAATTACAAGGCAATAACGGAGCCACCATCGAAGGTGACTTCAGCTATGGCACAGATGAAAGTAAGATATCAATAGAGGTTGATTATGAACGCACCAATGGAGAAACTGATGAAAATGAATTATGGGGAGTTTATAGCCGCTCAGTTTCTGCCAACTGGAATGTTCTTACCGGAATACGCCATGATTTTCAGTTAGAGAACACCAGCCGTAACTGGTTTGCCATTGGAGTTATTGGCGAAACGCCCTACTCTTTCGAAATGGATGCTGTACTTTTCTTTGGTAGAAGTGGTAGCACAGCCCTTCGTATAGAAGGGGAGTATACGTTCAAAATTTCAGAAAAAGTGAGCTTAGTACCACGTGCTGAGCTAGATTTCTTTGGGCAAAATGATGCGAGTGTGGACGGCGGTTCTGGTCTATCCGAAATAGAAATCGGCGTGCGCTTACGTTATGAAATTCACCCCAAGTTTTCCCCCTATATTGGCATTCATCAATATCGAAATGCCGGTAATACGGCTGACTTTGAACGCGAAGAAGGAGAAATGGTATACGATACTGTATGGGTTCTTGGATTTAGGGCTTGGCTATAAGGCCGAAGAGTACTATTCTCCGAATGCCTAGTATCTACGCTAAACCAATAAGCCCTCTAAAATCTCATCCTCACGAATATCCCAGCATCAACTCAAACCGCCCCACACTAAGTTGCTAGTAAGAAGAACTTTTAAGGGTACCCAAAGGAAATCAATAGACCAGAATACAGACAGCCAATTGACGCTCTAATCTACCTTAAATATTTCTCTAACTCCGATGCTGTATCCTACCGCGGGAACTCTTCAGTGATTTTCGCCATTGTATTTTTTCTTTGACAGTTTAAGGCAAGGGAAATTACGCGTCTCTAACCTGCGCGCGATTTGCTTCCAAGCAACGAAAGTCATCAATTGCTGGAAACCCAAAAAAACCTATAATACCGCTATCAAAATAATCCTTAAAAGCTAAGCCTTTTTGTTATTTACAATACCTTTAAACACTCTGCCCGATAGCTTCAACAACATCGCTCGGCTCAATAGTCTAGGAAGTAAAACAAGCGTCCACTTTTGCTTACCCGAAAGCACATAACTTTTCTTTGCCAAGAATCCATTGATTCCAACCAGAGCAACGTGCTCAGCGGTTTCATATAAATTTTCATCAACGCTTACCTTATTATTTGCCACCTCAGCAAAATTTGTCTTGGTTCCACTGGGGCAGAGGCAGGTAACAGTGACTCCCGTTCCAAGCAGTTCATTATGTAGAGCTTCTGAGAAATTTAACACATAACTTTTAGATGCAGAATAAACCCCTGCATAGGGTACTGGCATTAAAGCTGCACTGGAAGCCACATTGATAATCCCCCCTGTATTTCTTGACTTCATTTCAGGAAGGTATAAATAGCATAGCTCAGTTAAGGTATTAATATTAAGCTGAAGTAAACTTCTGTATGTCTTCAAGTCAAAGTCTTGGAAATTCCCCCATTTACCGAATCCTGCATTGTTGACTAAGATATCTATTGCCAATCCCCGCGATTGGGTTTCGATATATAGTTTCTGTGCGGCACCTTCCACGCTTAAATCAATTTCAATAATATCCACTTTAACTGAATATTTCCCTTCAATCTTCCTGGCTATCTCCGATAAAGCCCTATAGTTACGGGAAACTAAAATGAGGTTCGCGCCTTTCTTTGCACATTCATAAGCAAAGGCTTCGCCGATACCAGAGGAGGCGCCGGTTATCAATACAACTTTTTTATCCATCTGTATGTTCCCCTTGTAAGAAATTCAACTGAATTGCCATAATCATGGTTGCACAACCAATTCTACCTGTCCTTCTGCAATAAACTTCCTCCACCAGGGAAGAGTCGGAGCCGGCATACGCACATCAACCGGGGCACCAATAATGGGGGTCAGGATCGCCGCCCCATGGGATTCTGCAGCAGCTAGCGCTCGCTCTAGAGGTTCAAACCAATCATGCAGGGCAAGATCAAAAGTACTGTTATGGATGGGCACCATAGCGCGACCACGCAGATCCAGGTGAGCCTGCACACTCTCTTCCGGCATCATGTGAATTTCACTCCACAGATCGTTATAGGCACCAGTTTCAATCAAGGTCAGATCAAACGGGCCCAAGCGTTCACCTATCTCCCGAAAACCACTGAAATAGCCGCTATCACCGCTAAAGAAAATTCGGGCATCGCGCCCGGCAATCACCCAGCTGGCCCACAGAGTCTTATCACGGTCAGTAAGGCCGCGTCCGGAAAAATGTTGAGCCGGAGTTGCAGTAAATTGCAAGCTGCCAACAGCATATGACTGCCACCAGTCAAGCTCGGTAATCTTGTCTGATGCAACCCCCCAGTCCCGCAAATAATTGCCAACCCCCGTGGGAACAAGAAATCGTTCTACTCTCTCATCCAGGATACGCACGCTGGCTTTATCCAGATGATCGTAGTGATCGTGGCTTATTATTACGGCTTTTAGTGCTGGTAAGTCCTGCAGAGACAGAGGTAGCGGGTGAAAACGCTTCGGTCCCATCCACTGCACTGGTGAGGCTCGCTCACTGAATACCGGGTCAGTAAGCACGTATTCTCCATCGAGACGGATCAGTACTGATGAGTGTCCCAAACGATAGACTGTAGGCTGATTCTCGTTACTGGTAAGTACTTCCTTTGTAATCGGCTGCAGTGGAAGGGGCGCTTTCGGTAACGGCGCAGCCCTCTCTGAGCGAATGTAGGCACCGATAATCTCAACAACCTTACCCATCCCGGCTTTATAGTCGACTTCTGAGTTTTGAAACTTATTCGGCTGAGTAGCACAGCTGTTAAACAGACCAACGGACATACCTACCACTCCTAATAATAACCACCAGTGTTTTTTCATAGATACCACCAAGTAAACTATACAGTGCAGTTTATTGCCGACAGATACAAAAGTAAACTAATTAGTGTAAAATTAATTGTGAAGTAAGATTCACCGCCAGGCGGATTTCCTAGTGCAATCAGAAGTACCGAGAGTCATATGAACGAAAAGAAGCCAACCAGAAGTGAGCTGAAGCGCCAGGCCATTATTGATGCCGCTAAACAAGCTTTTCAGGAACTCGGTGTTCAGGGTACCAGCATGGATGAATTGGCAGCCCGTGCTCAAGTATCCAAGCGCACTGTATACAATCACTTTGCCAGCAAGGAAGCGCTGGTTATGTTTTTGATTGGCGAACTCTGGCAGCAGGCAACCCAACCCCCTGGCTGCGAATACAATCCGAACAGCGACCTCCATACACAGTTGCGCGCCCTGCTCGAGCTGGAGATTAAAACCATCTGCAACCCCCAGTATATTGAATTGAACCGAATGGCTTTCGACTACTTTTTCCACCAACCGGAAGCCCTGCGCAAAGAGATGGAAAAGTTCAAAGCTAATGAAACCGGCGTACAGCGCTGGATAAAATCTGCTTTAGCCGATGGCCGTTTGAGGCAGCTGGATCTAGAGATCGCCAGCGGCCAGATACACAATTTGATAAAGGGAAGTTGCTTTTGGCCACAGCTGCTCCAGCTTTCTGGCCAACCGACCCCTACTGAGCAAGAAGCTCTGGCCGAGCGCACTACAGCTATGTTTTTGAGTCATTATCGAGCTTAAAAGGTATAGTGTTAAATATCAATGAAAGCACTTAGTTCCTCCTGGGTCCGCCTATAGAAATTATCTAACCCACTAATCGTAAAAATTTTAGTGGCTTAGTTTCTCGCTATTGAAGCAAGAGCAGGCGCTATGGCAGAAACCCGCTTCAATATAAATGTGGCACTGGAAGTTTCCCGAGATATAAATTGATTATGAGAATTATTTCGTTAAGAACAACGGGAAGATAAGATATTGATATCAATAGTTAAAATCAGCCTTTTCATGAAATAAATCTAGAAGCCCCTAAAATTCATAATGGGAAAAATGTATTAGCATTTCACCTAGATAAGGCCGCCTACTCCACCCACTACTAGATTAATAAACTTAGATACGGCCTATGTATTCGATATAAAGTTGCTACGAACAAAGGGAATAGACATATATGATCAGAGAGTACAAATTGAGTGACTTGGACATCATTTTAGATATTTGGTTAACAGCCTCGATCAATTCACATAGATTTATCTCTTCTGAGTTCTGGGAATCACAGCTGGAAGATATGCGCGATATCTATATCCCAAACTCAGAAACCTATGTCTTTGAGAGAGACAGAAAAGTAGCTGGGTTTTATTCCCTCAATGGTAGTTCATTGGCTGCAATCTTTGTTTATCCACACGTCCAGGGTCAAGGTATAGGAAAGCAACTTCTGTCTCATGCAAAGTCTCAACGGTCTCATCTGACACTCTCCGTCTATAAAGAAAATACACCCAGTTATCATTTTTATCTCTCTCAAGGTTTCCTACCAATAAAGGAACAGCTAGATAAATATACGGGACATATTGAATATCTAATGAGTAATAAAGCACAATAAGCCACCCTACTGTCTACCTTTTTTGAGCCTCACTTCGGATAGCTTCTATTTATTGCACCAATACGAAAAAAATGAAGCAATGACAAGGACGATGCTATGATTACACTTCCACAGTTAACAGAATTACTTGGCTGGGCATCAATAATCAATATTGCCTACCTTCTCCTGGCAACAATAGTTATTTCTTTTATGAATAAGTGGTTATCTTCTATTCATAGTAAGCTATTTAGATTAAAGGCTGGGGAGTTGAACTCCAAGTACTTTGACTTCCTGAGTATTTACAAAATCGTGACACTGGTATTTATCGTGGCGCCATATATCGCTCTGAAAATTATGGGTCAGTAATTATCCAAACAAACTGCCAAATTTCATTTAAACCTCAAGAACCAATAAAATGCCTACCACAGACCTAAAGTCAAAACTTGACGCGATATTCGACAAGCATGTACAGGCTGAACTTGCCGGCGATCTCGATGGAACCCTGTCCACTATGGCGCCCAATCCTCATATCGTAAATATACCAACCATGCTAGGTGGTCAGGGCCCTCAGAGCATCCGTACATTTTACTCCAAACATCTTATAGGGCAGTTTTTTCCACCCGATGTTACTTTCGAAACTATTTCTAGAACATACAGCGAAGAGCGACTCGTCGATGAGTTGATCATATCATTCACTCATACTATAAAGATGGACCACATGCTACCGGGAATTGAACCAACCGGAAGGCGAGTTGAAGTAATATTTATTGTTATTGTGGGCGTTGAAAATGACAAGGTAGCTTACGAGCATATTCTGTGGGACCAGGCAAGTGTTCTGGTCCAGCTTGGCCTATTAAACCCAGAAGGTCTTCCGGTTGTTGGCGCAGATGCCGTAGCAAAAATCAGAAATCCAGCCTTGCCGGATCCTTTTTTTGATGGCTCCTAAAAAATCAGTATTTGCGACCCATTCATTTCATGTTATAGATGTTGCTTATCTAAATTTTCCAGGTGTATTAGTTGAGCATTGAGCCTAGCCTATATTTTTATCTTAATATTCTTTTAGATATTATTTATTTTATATAGAGAGCTATTTTCAAATCATAAAATGCACCCCCCAATTTACTGGTAAATTCTGCGGTAGATTTTGTTCATTGATGAAGTAGAGTCATAAATAACACTACCTAAGGCTAAGAATCTCGCACCCTCTGGCTTAGAAAATTTTATTTCTTTACTTCTGAGAGGTCCTTTACAACTCTCACATGCTGCATCATACCGCCATCTTCATGATATAGCAGGTGGCAGTGTAAAGGGTATTTACCCGTAAAGTCTTTAAAACGGGTTCGAAATTTTACATATCCATGTGGAGGCACCTGGAAAGTATCGCACCAGAATGGCAGCTTCAGTGTATGGTGCATCGGGTCTTCACCTACCACTTCAATAACATAGTAAGGATTGACATGAATATGTATCGGGTGAGGAAACTCACTCTCATTGACCAGAGTCCACTCCTCTATCGCATCTAACTCAACATAGTGGTTTACCACATCACAACCACCAAATGGCGCATGATCAATACTTACATTTAGACCACGGAAATATTTATCCGGATCATCCAGCGTATTGGCCTGCAAGGTCAATCGCCGTGTATTAGTGATCTCATCATCTGTAATAGGCTTTAAAAGATCAACCTTAAAACTCTCAGGAAATGGAGGTGGAGCACACCTTGACGGAGGCTTGCTGGGAGCGTAAATAGCAGTACCAATCTCCTCACCCTGCTCAATCGCGATAACAAACAACGGGCTATTATTGTGGTACTTGTAGTGCGGCATCTGCTGAAATTCAATGGCGTTATTATATACATAGAAATGCGCACCGGGCGTTGCAGCCTCACTAATTTTGAGAAACAAGGAAGCGCGATTCGCGGGACCCAAACTTACGCCATCCTGCAGGCGGTAGTCTTCTGTGGGATTCCCATCAAAGCCGTAAATGTACATCTGCGCGAACCAAGGGCAGTCTATGTCTATTGACGTGCGAGTGGTTGCATTGAGGAGACGCAAGTTCAGTAACTCTCCCACCGTCGCATGTATCACTGGGCAATATTGACCATTCACAGTAATGCAGTATTCACTGTCGGGGAACTTGGCAACCTGATGTTGGTCCTCCACTCTTCCTTTTTCATCTACCGCAATATTTTGAAATACCAATACATATTCCTTAACACCCATCGCCTCCAGTTCATCATCAAAATCGTCACGTACAATTAAGGCACCAGCCATACCACTTCCGACTTGTATCGCGACAGAGCCGTGTTTATGAGGGTGATACCAGTAGAGGCCGGGCGGGTGATTTTTTGGAATATCATATTCATAGGTGAAATTTTCACCCGGCGGAATTTTCATACAAACATTATCACCTGGAGACTCTGGGGAAACGTGAAGTCCGTGTGTATGCAGGTTATAAGTATTGAATTCATGAGGAAAATTGATCATTCCGGAATCACCCTCTTCCTCTTCAGGTGGCAGCTTGTTATTGGTTTGAATTGTCAGATGGCTACCGGGGCGTATTTCAATGGTCGGCCCAGTAAGGGTAAACCCAGCTTCCCGGGTGATTGAAGATGAAAATACACGTGTCCAGACAGGAGTTTCATTTTTTTTGTAAAAACTGAAGACATTGTTCTCTTCGTACTGAACATCCAATTCAACACGTAGATTCCTATCTGCCTTACTCATCGAATATACCGGTGGGTTTACCAGCGGCTCTAAGAAAGAGATATTCTTTCGATTATTCACGGTATCGCCTCAAATCCTTTTAAAGGCATAGAAAATATTAATACACTAGCATCATCGATATAACCGCTCTCTTGGTTATAACTTCTGGAAAAAAGTTCTCTATATAGTATCCCAGCCTGGGATCAACTTATCCAAGTATAGAGTTCAGTGTAGGCCACTGAGTGTCTGTCAAAGAATGACATCTATATAAGCCTGGAATGAAACAGGCAAGAGAAGTAATCTACGCTTTAGCCGATCTAATTACGAGTGTAAAAAATCCCCATCAAGGAGCCTTTCTCCAAAACTTACAATTTATCTTAGGCATATCCCAATTACGACCTCTATTCGGTTCATACCGGCGCGCCATACGGCTCCAGTGAGAACAGTATCCAGAGTTAGGGATTAGCTTCATTCGATCCTCAATCATCAGCAACAACAACTGAGATTTAAGTAACCAATAGGTGGTCATCTAAAGAAAAATAGCCTTGAACAAAAAATCTTTTAATCTGAATAGAGAAAGACCAAGCATACCGAAGTCTTGATTACCTTTGCGAACAAAACAACAGAATCTATTCACAATACTTATAAATTTTACTTTCAGAATCAAACTCCAAGGCTGATTATTTCAGTTAAAAGATATGCATAAATGAATTGTTGAGATTTTATTCGGCTAAGAAACCTAGAAAAATTTCCCCTGGCTACTTAATTTGAGAATATCTGCTTACTACATTATTGGCTCTGCATCCTTGCGACCAGGTTCCATCTTTGAATTTTACGGCGCTGTAAAAGTAAACATTAATTTCATCAAATTACTATTCCTTTGATGTTTCTACAGCTTGATTATTTTGACATATCTGGTGCCTGAAACTGATCATAATGATCAAATTCGCAATAAACCAAAGGTCTTTAATGATAAAAATTCCACTGGATGCTAGAACCCACGGTTTTTCCCAGCTCCCGGGATAACTAAGCAGGAACGTTTGGGTAGTAACAAAAACAGCCCCACAAAGTAATACTCCAGGCCAGAAGAGTGCCCTAACATGAATACCTATAGCCAATATAACCAAGGCAAGCAGATCATAAACGCCAATAATATTGGATGCTTGCTGGACACTGAAAAAGTTATACAACCAGGACATCAATGGGGAACTATTCACCAGCCCTTCGATACCTTGGGCCTCTATAGCGGTGAATTTCATTCCTCCAATCCACAATAGAACCAAGCCAACTGGTAGAAAATTCAGCCATATATATTTCCTTGAAGGTGCAGATTTATAGCCGAGCCAGGTCAGTCCTATTACGATCAGGGAAAAATATTTTATGACTCCCTGCCCAGAACCTATAGCTGGAAAACCGCCAAGTGCGTCAATCCAGTGTGTGCTGCCAAAAAGGCTCAGCAGGGGCACTATGGATAGTGCGATGATCAAGAGCGCCAAAGGCAGGATAAATTTTTCTATAAAGATAGATAGCACAGAGAGTAGGGCAGCTATGGTGAAGATTATCGCAACAGCGGTGGCAATTCGTGAAAGTCCCGCGCCTCCTTCGAAACCATAAAATGCCATGATGGATCCCAGCCCCCCCTGCTGACCGGAGAAAAGCGCGGCTGCGAGCAATGCGAAGGAAATAGCCAGGAGGGCAAATGGTAGTTTCCGCAAACAAATATTCATCATTCAATGACCTGGAAGTAATTAAACTTTCAAGGAGCCGCCTTACGGCAATCTCCCATTCCTTATGCCTTGCCAGCAGGAGCAGCCTGATGGCAGATGCTTTGAAGGAACTTACTTACAGTTGTCGTCACGACTTCGGGAATTATTACAACTCCAACGTCTTTCACTTTGACTTAGCAGCCAGGCTTAGTCACAACTGAGCCTACTCCAGAATCAGGGTGCCTCGGTACATCTGCATCTGACAGGTAAATGGATATTCCCCAGGGTTTGCTGCCGGCAATATAACCGGAGTATCCCTGTGCAGAGTAAGCTCAGCGCTGACTTCCAAGTCTGGAAATAACACCCACTCCGAGCAGGGACTCGGATCTTCGCGAAGAAAGTGCAAGGTTGCAGCTCGGCCCGCCGGAAGGCGAATATGATCTGGCTCATATACCCCATCTTTGACCAGTATTTGCAACTTATCTGCGGTGGGCATGGCTTTGTTGGCTTTGCGCTTTGGTCCTAGCCAAAACCACCAGACAATGCCAACAATGAGCAGCAATCCCACCAGATTAACGAGTATCGCTCCCATTAGCGCACCTCCGAAGGTTTGAAAAAGCGCAGGCGATTTGCATTACTAACAACAGTTAGCGAGGAAAATGCCATTGCAGCTCCCGCCACAATCGGGCTTAGTAGCATTCCAGTTATTGGGTATAAAACCCCCGCGGCGATAGGAATGCCCAGTGTGTTATAGATAAAGGCACCAAACAGGTTCTGCTTGATATTGCGGAGGGTCGCACGGGATAGCTCTACAGCGTTGGCAACGCCGTGTAACGATGAGCGCATCAGAGTGACATCTGCACTCTCAATTGCAACATCGGTACCTGCTCCAATAGCAAAACCCACATCTGCACGAGCCAGCGCCGGCGCATCATTGATTCCATCACCTACCATGCCCACACGTTCACCACCTTCTTGTAGCTCGGCGACAATGCGCTCTTTATCCTCCGGTAAAAGATCTGCATGAACTCTATCGATCTGCAGCTTTTTGGCGACTGCCTCTGCACTCCCTTTGTTATCACCAGTCAGCATCTCGATTCTTAGTCCCAGCTTGCTCAGGCGCTCTATGGCTGCTTGAGCATCATCACGAATAGGGTCAGCTACAGCAATTATGCCTTGCAGCTCTCCGTCCACTGCGGCGTACATTACTGTACGCCCGGCCTCAGCCAAGGTATCAGCTCGGCTCCGCCAGGAAGCCAGGGGTATATTTTCTTTGTGCATTAGTTTGCTGTTACCGAGCAGCACCTTCTTGCCAGAAATAATCCCTGTCACACCGTGGGCAGTTATTGCGTGGAAGTCACTGGGAGACTGCAGCTGCAGTTCTTTTTCTTGGGCCGCGCTGACTATAGCTTCAGCCAGAGGGTGCTCAGAGCCCTGCTCCAGACTCGCGAGCAGTTGCAGTAATTCATCACTGTCACCATTGCATTCGATATCGGTAAGGCGTGGTGAGCCTTCCGTAAGGGTACCTGTTTTATCAACAACCAGGACGTCCAGATTACAGGACTGTTGCAAAGCTTTACCATTGCGTACCAGCACTCCATTTTCAGCGCCCTTCCCCACTCCCACCATTACGGATAGCGGAGTAGCGAGCCCCAAGGCACAGGGGCAGGCTATGATCAATACCGAAGTAAGCACCACCAGCATATGGGCAGCTTGGGGCTCTGGGCCGAAGTTAAACCAGATGAGAGCCGCAACAACAGCAATAATCATAACCACCGGTACAAAAATCGCAGAAATTCTATCGGCCAGGCGTGCGATGGGTACCCGCGACCCCTGGGCGTTTTTCACCATTTCAATAATCTGCGCAAGGCGTGTATCGGCTCCGACTTTTTCCGCAAGAAACAGCAGGCTACCGTTTTTATTGAGAGTACCTGCTGTCAGGCTATCCCCTTCGTCTTTTTTTACCGGGACCGGCTCACCGGTGAGCATAGACTCATCCACCAAGCTTTTGCCCTCGAGAACCCGGCCATCCACAGGAATTTTCTCCCCCGGACGCACACGCAGCTGGTCACCTTCCTGTACCTGCTCTATCGGGAGATCTACCTCTTTACCATCTCGCAACACACGAGCCGATACATCTTGTAGTTCCAGCAACTTTTCCACCGCGGCACTGGTGCGCCCACGGGCCCGCACTTCCAGGGCCTGTCCCAGGCTGATCAGGCCAATAATCATGGCACTGGCCTCAAAGTACACATGGCGAGCAGATTCTGGCAACAGATGGGGAACCAGCACCACCATCATCGAGAAAAGCCAGGCTGTACCAGTACCCAATGCAACCAAGGTATCCATAGTGGCACCGTGGTGGCGCAGCGCCTTCCAGGCCCCACTAAAGAAATGACCGCCGCAGAAAACCAGCACTGCCAGGGTAATCAGTCCTGTTGCACCCCAAGCGAGCTGCTCATTGAGGGTGTTCACAGATACTTTATCGGTAATCAGACCCCAGGCCATCAGCGGTACGCCCACCCCCAAGGCGAAGGCTGAGCGCCACAACAGCTGGCGATAATGTTGCTGTTCGTGGGCTCTTTGCTCGGCGCGCTGATCACGCTCACTGCTCTTTGCTATCTCGGCGTCATAGCCCGCGGAACGCACCGCCTCAATACAAGTCTGAGGTTCTGCTTTGCCGTGAACGATAAGGGTTTTGTCAGCAAGATTTACCCTGGCATCCTCTACACCACCAGCTTGCCGTACCGCACCTTCGATCTTGTTTACACAGCCGGCGCAACTCACGCCGCTGAGGCGGAACACCATTTGTGCTGAATGCTGCTTCTTGGCCATATTGCTCTCCCTCAAAACCGTTTCTGGCGACAAAGTTACAACCTTCCCGCTAGGGTAAGGCAACAGTTTGCGCCAGCAATCCCTTCTTTTATAGGGTTCGGCCGCCAATCTTCAGCTTAGTGTTTTGCTCAAAGACTTGGAGCTACGCACAAGGCGAGTGCAAAGGCCGCGCAAGCCCTTCTCCGGGGTGTTATTATCGCGCCATGAAACACCCCCTGCTCCCTGAAAGACCCCTGAGTATCTCACCGACTCTGGCTGCAACCGTTGGCCTGGAGGAGGCTGTATTGCTCACAGCGCTCGGCGACTTGACGCCTTTCCTACCCTTGGAGCCTTATGGGGGGCGGGATTGGTACACAGCACAGGGAGAACAGCTATACCTGCTACTACCCTTTTGGCAAGCAGCGGATATCCAGCGTGTAGCTACCAGCCTGCGTAACCAGGGTGCACTGTTACTCGGTGCTGCCCCTTTTGGCAGTAGCGAAATCCTGAAATTTGCCCTGCCGGGAGAATACAAACACCCTATAGCGACACCGCCAACTCCCCAGGTCCAAATCCCACCGAGCCGCAGTGCCAATACTATTGCACCAGGCTGGCAGCCCGATGCAGAGACCATGGCGCGTATCAGCCAGCTGGGCATCCCCGAACACTTTGTGCGCGAGCAGTTACCGGAATTTGTAACCTACTGGCGTGAACGCGCCGAGCCGCGACACTCCTTTGGTTCACTATTCCTACGCCAGGTTAAAGGCAAGTGGGAGGCTTTTCGCGCCACCGCTCAACGCAAGCAAGCCCTGCCGGATAACTGGCAACCGAGCAACGACACCTTGCGAAAACTGGCCGACGAGGGTGTGCCCAGTACATTTGTCAGCCGCGGCCTGCAGCGTTTCCTCGATTACCACCGCTCCAGTGGCAAACAATCCATATCCTGGGATCTGGAATTCAATGACTGGATCATGGAAGACTGGGAAAAGCAGGAAACCCCATTTATTGAAAAGCGTAAACCCACCGCGATGACCCGTGACTGGCAACCCAGTGAACATACCTGGGAGCAGTTACAACGCCTGGCCATTAATCCGCGCTTTGCCGCAGAGCTACTGCCAGAATTTATCTATAAATGGACTGAGCGAGGTGGCCACAGCGCACGCTGGGGGGAGCTGTTTATTGAATACGCTCGAGAGGAGTGGGCCTACTACTGCCAGGGTATTGAGAAAAACCCTGTGGCCAAACCTATTCCACGCAACTGGCAACCTGGGGGCGACTGTCTGAGTCACCTGGTGAATCAATGCGAGATCGACCGAGATTTTGCCCTGTCGCTAGTAGCGGAATTTATTATTTACTGGCGCGGCCAAAACGCCGCACGCAAAAGCTGGGACGCCGTTTTTGTGCGTCACGCACGCCACCAGTGGGCGGAGCGCAACAAATTGGCAATAGGAAACTCTTATGGCAACCCACAAGACTCCAATAGCAGCGCAAACCAGCGCACCCGCGACCGATCAATCGGCGACATACTCACAGACACAAACTGGTAGTGGACAGAGCCAGGAACAAGTCAACGAAAAGAAGCGTGCAATCAACGAAGTATTCGCACTGTTTAAGTTAAACTATCATAACCAGTTCAGTGCTGCCTTCCCGGACACAGAAACTCTACACCATGCCAAGCGCCTATGGCTGGAAGCTTTACTCTCATTTGCCCCCGAAGACATTATGCAAGGCGCAAAGCGTGCGATCCTCCAGAGCGAATACTTGCCCACAGTGCACAAAATGCTGCAGCTCTGTGCCGCCGGCGAAAATGGCCTACCGGAATCCCGCGCGGCTTACCGTGAAGCCTGCAATGCTCCCAGTCCAAAAACCAATCACAGGTGGAGCCACCCTGCAGTTTATCATGCCGGACGCGAGTCTAATTGGTTCTTCCTCGCCAATAATCCCGAATCCGTAGCCTACTCCGTATTTGCAGAGCACTATCGCAAGTTTTGTGCTCGAGTGTTAGAGGGAGAAAAGCTTCCGGCCCCGGAGCAGTTGAAGCTGGAGGAAAAGCCCGGCACCCCACTCTCCAAGGAAGAAAATGCACAAAAAATGGCGGAGCTACGCGCGGAACTGGGAATCTGACCTAAGACCAGGATATTTTTAGTAAGCCGGCAAATCCATGTCGGCGGCAACTTCTGGCTCCACATTCTCCTAAAAAGATAACAGAAGAAATTGTTTAGAATTTAACATTTAGATACACCAAAATCCCTCAATAATAATTAGAGGAAAGTATTCCTAAGATACTTAAGGATCATTAAAAAGGACCCATTAATGAAACTAAAAATCTTACTACCCATCCTTATCTCATCTTTCCTGCCACTCCAAACCTTTGCAGTCACGGACCATTCTCACAACCTCACCAGTATTTCTGATGAAGATGTTGCACATCAACGTGCAAACCTGGCAAAGAACACACAAGGAAGAGGTTTTGGACCCCAATCTCCCCGCGATATTGACCTCATTGAAGGTAGGAATACCATTTCTTTTAGTTTGGCCCCTGCCTACTCCAGCATGAATCTTTGTAATATCCACTTTCATAAAAATGCCGAACATAAAGGAGGGGAATTTACTATCTTTGCTGGGAATGGAAATGGCCTTGGATACGACACTGGCTTTAAATTTTCCGGAAGCCTATCAGCGGCTGAGCTAGCAGCTATCAATCAAGATATTTGCCCCAGTGAACATGGCGGATTGCGCCCAGGTGATACCATTGAAGTTCACTATGTTCATTCATCTGCCAAAACCATACCTGGCCCCTCCCTGGGCGCCTGCCTGAATGACTCAGTCAGGAACCCCCAGTTACGGGTTGAAGCTCAGGTTTACGTACTGGTGAATGACCACAATGCCCTTGATTTCAGAGAACTGACAAAGCTCGGAGAGCATAAAGGGTTTCATCAAGCAGTAAATATTCCAGCTAACACCGGACTGCCAATTCAATATCCAGGCTCAACAACTGGCCCTGGATATAATGAACAAGGTTCTCCTTTCCAAGTAACCTGGAGCGTCAGGCCTCGTGTTGCAAAGGTCAATATTAAATCAGTAGACAATTGGTGCCGTGAAAATGTATTCAATGAAGATCATGCCCACGGCGTAAGAAATCTTATTACAAATCCAGACCTTCTTTCTGGGGTTAATCCATAACCTTGTTCAAAGCACCGGAATATCTATAGTTCTAGCCTAGGGAGTGCTTACTTAAATAAGCACTCCTAAAATAAGCAACCAGAGTCTGGAAATGTGTTACGCCACACCCTAATTCAATACGCTCGCCCCCAACACCTTCCAACATATACAACTTATAAATTATTAAATCTCACCTTAAAAATCATCATCCCATAATATCGATTTGGAGAAGCATTCACCACGGCATACCGACAAACTGAATCAAAAATCATATGACAAACACTGTATCTATACACAGCAAAATGACACTGAAGTAATTTTACTTTCTTTACGAAAGAAATTTCATGCAAAGCCTTGACAAGTTAACCATATAGCCACCTAACTTTCTGTATGTTATTTTTATGGATACCGAGCCCCTATGTGATATCCATATGCAAAAAATATTAGCTTTATCGACCATATTGTTTTTTGGCTTTATTTTGTGGGTAATTTACCTAGCTAACACAGGCAGCAGCAGTATATTTTTTGAACTGGTGAGAGCTATCCCCTACGGGGATAAAATCGGGCACATAGTATTATTTGGCACACTTACATTAATCTTGACGCTGTCTTCAAGGAAAAAATTTTACTGTCTGGGCTCCATACATATTTACTATGGGGCGATAGCAGTATTTCTTTTTGCTTTAAGTGAAGAAGTCACACAGGCCTTCCTCCCCTCCAGAACCTTTGACTTCATTGATTTAGCAGCTGATCTTATCGGTATAGGTATAGCGAACATTACGGTTAATCTCTTACAAAGAAGAGAAAAGTACATTTGAATACGAATGGAAAAATTTACTTTTACCATCCTTTTAAAAAAATTTATTGATAAGCAGCCATCTGACAATTTCGGATGGCCGCTGGAAATAGAAGCGCAAGCAGAACAATAAAACTATCAGTTTGCTGTAGCGGAAGATAGATTCAATATATTTTCAATTTTCTGCCAGGAAACCAGCTTAAAGTTTTGCCTACCACTTGGCATACGGTTTCTTCCATCCTGAACCACTAATAACCCCATTGGGAATTCAGTACCAAGGTTTGCACCAGTTACGGCCAGGCCATCAGTCTCTGAGCTGGCATCTATACCTAACTCCCTGTTCATGTCCACACGGAAATTACCGATAAACTCAGTCCCAGAGCGATTGAATAATGCATAGCTGTTGTTCCCCTGGCTAGATGCCACCAGATATCCACTATCTTCATGCAGATACAAGGCCAGCCCCTCTACATCAGCCACTAGACTTTTAGTATTAACCTCCGCTACAAGTTTGGGCTTACCCATCCCGGCACTGTATCTGTGCAAATCCAGCTTCCATATTCCCCTGTCTTCTTCACCGTAGAAAAGCTGACCATTCTGGGCATCGACAACGCACCCTTCTACCTGACCCTCGACAGGTAAACGGGATACGTGTTTAAGTTGCCAATTTCTAGCATCTTGACCCAAGTGAATATCCAGCTGATGTAGCTCTCCCTCCTTATCAGATACCCAGACGCTAAGCCGGCTATCCATATAATAAAGGCACAAGCCATAGGGGTCCTTCATATTCAGTTTCTGTAATCCCAGATATTCAACTTTCCCTGATTTTTCTATGGCAAATAAGTCAATACCCGGCGTGGAGCGGTTGGAAGCTGCTGCAATTGCACTATAAGTAGGATGCTGTATTTCGCTGATATCTACATTATTCACTCGCCCTACGGCAAATTGCTGCACCAATTGCCCGGATAAACCATAGATATTTAAGCCATGTTTTTTATCAGTGCCCAGAATTAAGCTTTGCTCAGGGTGAAGCCGATTCACCCAAATAGCTGGATCATCTGCAGCGTCTCCAGCTGAAGAAACCGGCTGTGTTTGGGCACTGGCAGGAATACGCGGTATGAATTCATCCACCAGTTGCAGGTCAGGATGTTCAGGAGGATTGAGAGGTTCATACACAAAGTACAGAAGGGAATCTACTTCCTCATCCAAAACCACAATATTTTTGCCTATAACGCCAACAGAAGCTGGATAATAATTACTATCAATATAGATAGTCTGATCAGGCCCTTCTTGTAAATTTTTTAATTCATAGCCTTGCAGGCGAGCATCCGCTGTTAACCATAAATAATTGCCAGAGTGATCAATCCAAAGGCCGCCAAAATCCTCCCCGAGTTGATCTGCTTGCATGAGTAATTTTCTTTCCTCATCCTTTTCAGCATCAGCATTCATACTGATAATACCGATTGGCGGCTGGGAGAAGAGCAGCTTCCCATTAAAGGGAGCGACTGCACATGCATTCACCTGCTCACCAAAATACAGGGGGCGAATTTCTACAAGCTCCCATGTAGAAGGTCCAGGGCTTACCAGGTATTCGTGCCCTAACCCATCATCTCCAATAGTAAATAGATGAGTACGATCATTATTCTGATAAAAACACAGGGCGCTTTGCGGCGAAATTTCATCACGGCCGCCAAGATACTGCAAAACTGGTTTGCGATCGATCCCTCCCTTTAACTTGTAAAGTTTCACCTCTGCAGATAGCTCATCATAGGCTGCCACAAGGAGGCTGCCTTGTGACAAACTTTGTATAGCCAAAGTTTCTACCCGGCCAGGAGCAGATACCAGGTGATCTCCATTGCTATCTAGTAATAAGACGCCTTTATTTTTACTGGCAATTAATAGTGCACTCTTTCCCGGAAACTGAACGGGTAACATCTGTTCAGCTCCAATGCCCTGGAGATCGAGTTTTTCTATCGGCTGCACCTTTTTGACACGTAAAACCTGATCCCAACGAGCATCACAACCTCCGAGAATACTACTCAGTAAAAGGCAAATCAGGAGGTAGTACTTATTTTTCATGGTAATCCACCAGCAGAAAATATAAACCCCGTTACTAAATAGGGGGTTGGCAATACCTATTAAAATTTTAGAAAGTGCTATAACTCAAACCCAGTGCATAGGTTGGACCATACTCCTCATACTGGCCATTAAAGCCTGAATTATGTGTGTAGTAAGGCTCATCAGTGAGGTTCACCCCGGTAAAGGTCAGTTGCAGTCCGTTATCGAAACGATAGCGTGCGGATAAGTCCAACTGTAGATGATCATCCTCATAGCGATCAGCAGTAGAATTCTCCAAATCCACCTCCAATAAACGCTCGCTTCGATAAGCAGCTGATAACCGCATGCTAAATGCATCGCGCTCATAACCCATCACAAAATTAGCCACCAGATCTGCTTGCGAAGGCAAAGAAATCTTATCGCTACGCTCCCTATCTGGCCCCAGACCCAAGCGTGCTTCAGAGTCTGTCACAGTAGCATTTGCGCGTAACAGGAACCCGTTTTCGAAACCCCTGGTCCAAGCCAGCTCCATACCATTGAGACGGGCGGAATCACCATTTACCGGTTGTAATACTTCAGCCTCGTCAACACTCAAATTCCCCACATACTGACTGTAATCCACAACACTGGAAACATCGGACAGGACAATGAAATTGTCGATACGCTTGTGGAATAACCCCAGGGAGAGCATACCCAAATGGTCTGCATAGTACTCGGCAGAGAAGTCCAGATTGCGCGACTGGTACGGATCTAGCGCAGGATTACCGGCCTCCACTTCCAGCTTGTCATCGTCATACTCTATCTTGGCCGGCGATGGGTTCAGGTGTCCGAAGGATGGGCGCGAAAGAGACTCACTATAAGCCGCACGCAAAACAATATTATCGTTGTAGTCATATTTATAATTTACACTGGGAAAGAAGTCATCATAATCGCGCTGATAGCGTATCCCAGCTGCATAAACCTCGTCGGCAATT
The DNA here is from genome assembly GCF_052467165.1 of Microbulbifer variabilis. Classification (NCBI taxonomy): domain Bacteria; kingdom Pseudomonadati; phylum Pseudomonadota; class Gammaproteobacteria; order Cellvibrionales; family Microbulbiferaceae; genus Microbulbifer; species Microbulbifer variabilis. Next base: position 394,691 of record NZ_CP174301.1, on the reverse strand, counting down.
TCCTGTGCACCGGGTACCGGCTCTTCAGACTCGACAACTTGCACACCCTCAGCGGTAAAGTCTGTGCGCTCGTAGCGAACCCCAAATACCAGCTGCGACTGGTCAAACTCAATCGTATTCATAACGTAGAACGCACTGATATCTTCCTGCATATTGTAATCGCGCGCGGAAGACAAAGCCGTTTCAGTTTCATCAACTTCAAAATCGTCAATATGACTGTTAATAAAGTAATTTAAACTGCCGCTACTAACCCCAGGGCCAAAGCTATCCAAGCCGTAGTCGATGTCATTGCGAACAAAATCTGCGAGGGTGTAGTCTCCCGCAAAATCCTTATACACGGTCGCATTCAAGTCTCCACTCTTCTCACGCTGTCGCTCGTGTATGCCAAACTGGATAACTGATGGATTACCGGCCCACTGAATTTCCCGGCTAATGTCGAAACGCAGGCTCAGCTCTTTATCCTCTGTAAAGTTATCTTCAATGACGAGCTCATCCAATTGATAACTGGACGGGTCTAAAACTCGCTGCGCATCTTCTGCGCCCACTGCCATACGCGGCGTTTTATCTGCCTCTACATAGCCAATGCGCACAGGCTCCAATGCAAAATCTGTATCTCGTCGGTGAGGTTCAGACTCCTCCGCATGGGAATATCCCAGTGCATAGGAGATATCCACCTGATCAAAATTATGCTCACCACCGAAAACAGAGGAGATGATTTCCTGCTCTTCCAGCCGGTCCTTCAAAGACTTTTCCAGTGCAGCTTCCTGCCACTGTGCGGAGTTCCTTGAAATCGTTTCCGGCTCATCCCGCCCGGCATCCAACTTCCAGGAGTTGCGCTGGCGAATTTCCTTGTCGGAAAATTCTGAATAGAGATTGTGGAAGTACATACGTGAGCGATCACTAAGATCCAGATCGAAGTTGGCAGCAACACCTGTTCGCTCGCGGGTAATGGAATAATCACGCTGTTCGATCTCTGTCGCACCAATGCCGGTAGTACCATCCTCAGCCGTAAATTCCTGCCAGGTACCATCAGTCTCAATATTTTCCGAACCGAAATTCCGCTCTTGATGGCTGAGGGCCAGGGCCACGCCAAATCGTCGATCGCCACTCAAATCAAAGACATTGGTTAAAGTGGCTGCGACTTTGGGACTATTTTCCTCCTGAAGTTCACTGTAACTGTTCTCAGCACTGAACTTATAGCGACGGCCATCATAATCGAGCGCATTAAGGCTTTTGATTTCAATAGCGCCGCCAATAGAGTCTGCACTCATGTCGGGAGTCAGGGTTTTAAAAACCTCCAGGCTGGCGAGTAGGTCTGAGGGAATGACATCCAGGGCGACCGCGCGACTATCTGTTTCCGGGGCCGGCAGGTTAATTCCATTTATTGTTGCCGCGTTCAAGTTAGGATCAATACCGCGCACACCCACAAAGCGTCCCTCCCCCTGATCACGGGCAATAAAAACCCCCGGCATCCTCTGTAAGGCTTCAGTAACATTGGCATCTGGAAGCTCACCGATTGCATCAGATGTCTGCACTGCAACCAGCTTATTCGCATCCCTCTGGCGATCCAGGTCACTGCGCGCGTTACTTGCCTGGGCAGTGACGACCACAGTCTCCATAACCTGTGAATCCTGGTTTTGTGCACTTGCATTTGCGCTCATAATTGCAGCGGCAAGTGCCGTAACTGATGTACCTAGCAGCCGTAAACTGATGATCTTATATTTCATAAAGCACCCACTCCCGTCATTGCCAGTGGCGTATTAGATTGGGCGCAGACTAGTAGGCGTTTATGACCCTTCAGTGACGTTTTTTTTAAGCTGTCATCAAGCTTTCAGAAAAAATTGTAAATATCTGTGCCAATCAACCAAAGGGCCAAACAATCAGGCCTGAAAAATGAGTTATAGAGCAGTGACTCCGGTCATAGACTTTTAAGCAGAAATTCCCACTTAACCAATGAGATTCACCGAGCCAGCGATCCAGAACCAGTAACCCAAAATGGAGTGGAGTATGAGCGACCAACCCAGTAACCCAACACGGCGCAAACTGCTCAAAACCTTGGGTACTGTGACCGCCGCGGGTACAGCAAGCTCAGTATTACCCGGCTGTATTGCGGAACACAGCGCTGAAAGGGAAAGCCTTACTTTTTCTGAAATTCCTCATTCGCTGGATTTCCAACACCACCTGCCGGAACACTACAGCGCCGATATCCTTTTGCGCTGGGGAGATCCAATTCAGGAAACCGATACTCCATTTCACCCGGAGAAACTGGATGCCGCAGAACAGCGACAGCGATTCGGCTACAACAATGATTTCATTGCATTTATGCCTCTGGCTGACAATGTCGAACCTTCACGTGGGGATTTACAACTGCAAAGCGGCAATAGCAACCGCGGACTACTGTGTGTAAATCACGAATATACTCAACCCCACTTAATGTTCCCCGGCTATAACGACGAATACAGTGCCACTCGTGGGGTTAGTTCTGAGCATGTCGCGATAGAGCAGGCGGCCTGCGGTCACTCCGTGGTGGAAATTGAGCGCAATAGCAACGGGTGGCGTACCGTGCTGGACAGTCCCTATAACCGCCGAATAACCATGACTACCGCCATGGATATCAGTGGGCCAGCGGCAGGAAACAGGCGATTGAAAACCGCAGCCGACCCCAGCGGTACCCAAGTGCTGGGCACCATAGGGAATTGTGCCGGGGGCAAGACGCCTTGGGGTACTGTCCTTATTGCTGAGGAAGGGTTCGGTGGCGCTTTCCAGGGTAACCCACAAGAAGTCGAAGACCCCAGGGAGGCCCAGAACCACCATCGCTTTGGCATAAGCCCAAGAAACCGTAATTTGGGTGACTACGATCGCCGCTTTGACATTCAAGCGGAGCCCAACGAGCCAAACCGTTTTGGCTGGATGGTGGAATACGATCCCTATGATCCCCAATCTAAGCCGCGCAAGCTCACTACCCTCGGCCGCTTTGAGCACGAGGGCTTCACCCTGGTGTGTAAACCCGGTCAGGCGGTGGTGGCCTACGGAGGCGATGATGACGAACACCAGTTCGTCTATCGCTTTGTCTCCAGGGGTATTTATCAACCTGAGGATTACCAGGCCAACAGGGAACTTCTTACTGAAGGCACTCTCTATGCCGCCAGGTTCGATGAAAATGGTCACGGGCAGTGGTTAGCCCTGATTTATGGCCAGGGATCTCTCAACAGCGAAAATGGTTTTCACAATCAGGCAGATGTACTGATCGATGCACGGCGTGCGGCAGCCCTGTTAGGCGCAACCCCCATGGATCGCCCCGAAGATGTGGAAACCAACCCCCATAACGACTGCACTTATGTCATGCTGACGAAGAATAAGAAGCGCCAGAAAGATGAAATCGATGCTGCCAACCCTCGCGCTAAAAATGTTGCAGGCCATGTATTGGAAATAGTACCACCGGGTAAAAATGGTAATCGTGACCACACCAGTGATCGTTTTCAGTGGCAACAGTTTTTACTGGGGGGAAACCCAAATGCAGAACGCCCAGAAGAGAGAGGTGCCTACGGCCAGCAGGCCAGCTACAACATTTCCGCCAATGGCTGGTTTGCCAACCCGGATAATGTCGCGTTTGATGGCCACGGCAATATGTGGATTGCCACTGATGGCTGTGAGCGCTTTGGATTCCATGATGGGCTCTGGGCCATGGCGACAGAAGGGCCCCTGCGCGCTGCACCAAAACACTTCTTCGGCTGCCCCAGAGGTGCAGAGGTTTGTGGACCGGAATTTACACCCGATGGCACAACCCTTTTCATAGCAGTGCAGCATCCCGCCGAAGCGCGTAACTCCACATATGAAAATCCCATACACCGCTGGCCGGACAATGACCCCAAATTGCCACCACGTCCATCCGTATTGGCAATCTACAGGGACGATGGTAAAGAGGTTGGCAGCTAACTTCACAATCAATTAAGACGGCGTCAGTATTGCTAAAATTAACTCTAAGTATATTTTTTTACCGGCTTGCCGCCTGTAGTCTCTCCTAAGAGCGCAGGCTTTGTGGTTGAGGTTAGCCATGCAAACTACATTTATCGCTGCTTTACGCCACATTGGCGTCACTCTGGCAGTTGCTGCTGTATGCCTGCTACCCCAGATCAACGCACAAACCTCTGAGTCCACCATTAATCTGCGCGGCAGTGGAGCCCGTTTCCCCCACCCAGTCTACGTCGACTGGTTTCGACAGTTTACCCATCAGGATAACGATATATTCGTGCACTACGGATTAAGTGCCAGCACAGATGGTATCCGGGATTTCCTGGGAAATACGGTAGACTTTGCTGCCTCAGATATTGCCATCGAGATTGACAGGCTAGAGGGCTTAAAGGGAGGAGCCGTAGTACTACCTGTCACCGCTATTCAGCTTGTATTGATATTCAACCTGCCGGGCATTGAGGCGTTAAAACTTTCCAGGGATGCCTATGCAAATATATTTTTAGGTAAGGTCCAAACCTGGGACCACCCCAGTATTACTGCCAGTAACCCTGAAATACAGTTACCTAACACTGAAATAACGGTGGTAACTCATACTGAGAGTTCTGGCGCCTCTTATCTTTTCTCCGGGCATCTGAGTAATATCAATGATGAATTTCGCGAAAACATCGGAATAAGCCAAGCGCCTAACTGGCCCAGACAGCCCGGTTTCGAGCGGGCCGCAGGTAGCCAGGGAGTGGCGGCTAAGGTCAGAGCGACCCCAGGTTCCATAGGCTTTATAGACCACTGCTTTGCCGAAGTTACCAATCTCCCTGAAGCACTGCTGGAAAACCGTTCGGGGAATTACATTGAGGCCAATGTAGAGAGCGGCACTGCAGCATTGGAAGAGGTTGAATTTCCTGAAGGCAAGCTACCAGGCAGTAACGCCCCTAACCTGATTGCCTGGGTTTGGGATCCCGCTGCTGAGGGCGCCTATCCAATTACCAGTTTCTCTTGGCTATTGCTTTACGCGGAGCAGGACGATAGTAAAGCCAAAGCTCTACGCAAAATGTTGTCATTTATTCTACATGCCAACTCCCAGGCAAAGGCAGGTGAGTTGGGGCTGGTGCCCTTACCGGAACACGTTCGGGAGAAAGTGCTGAGCGCCATAGATTTTGTCCAATAAATCAAAGATGTATTTAGATTTATTTCCCTTGAAATCAACTTATATTAACTCAGTGGTGACACCAAGCTCCCTGCCCTCCTGCTAAAATTGAATTTGAAGCCAAGTTTTACCCGGCTCGCCATCAGGAATCGATTAAGGTACTGGCGGCCCTTTAGTTGAGGTTTTCCATGCTATCGAGGTATGCCACTACTTTATGCCGCCTGGCTGCCACTCTTTCAGCCGCTATTTTTGGCGCAATTTTCTCTCTTTCCTCCCTGGCCCAAGTACCGGAAAACCCTATCAACTTACGTGGAAGTGGCGCAAGTTTCCCGTATCCCATTTACGTGGAATGGTTTCGTCAATTTACTCATCGAGAAAATAATATTTTTATTTTCTATGAAATGAGCAGCAGTGGCGATGGTATCAGGGACTTTCTTGGACACACAGTGGACTTCGCCGCATCCGATGCAGCGATTGATATTGATGAATTAAGACGTTTAAAACGGGGCGCTGTGGTCTTGCCAGTAACCGCCGGAGAGGTGGTACTGGTATTCAACCTTCCAGGTATCGATAAGCTGAAACTTTCCCGGAAAACCTATACAGGGATTTTCCTGGGTAAAATAAGAAACTGGGATGATCCACTGATCGTTGCGGATAACCCCGATATCACATTGCCCCGAACACCGATTAGCGTGGTCACGCGCTCAGAAAGTTCTGGTACCTCTTATATTTTTTCCGGTCACTTAAGCAGTATCAGTGAGGAGTTTCGTGAGAAGGTTGGCCTGGATAGAGTTCCCAACTGGCCTAAGCTTCCCAGCTTCAAGCGCGCACCGGGGAATCAGGGCGTATCTGCCAGGGTAAGAAAAATCCCTGGTGCCATCGGCTATGTCGAGCATGGCTTTGCCGAGATCGTCAACCTGCCAATCGCAACACTGGAAAATCATGCGGGTAACTATATCGAAGCCAGCGCAGAAAGTGGTGCTGCAGCACTAAAAGAGGCCGAATTTCCCAACACCGAACTACCAGTAAGTGGCGCTCCCAATTTGATCACCTGGGTTTGGGACCCCAAAGCTAGGGACGCTTATCCAATCACCAGTTTTTCCTGGCTATTACTCTACTCGGACCAAGAAGATGATAAAGCCAAGGCCCTGAGGCAATTACTGGTATTTATGTTGAGCAGGAAATCCCAGTCGGAAGCGGGCAAGCTTGGATTAGTGCCACTGCCAGAGAATGTACGATTAAAAGTTTTAAATGCTGTTACCTTTGTGCAGTAGAATCCGTTACAAATTTAAATAACGAAATTGAATTTAAGACGATTAATATAAACAGCATTAAACTAGAGCGCATCAGGCACGGCACCCGCTGTGGAAAACTCCAATATCCTATTGCGCCCTGTTCTCTTCGCTTGGTAAAGGGCGCTATCTGCCTGCTGTAACAATTCCAAAATATCCTTATGCCCTTGCAGACAAGCCACCCCAATACTCGCGGTAAAACTTACAGGTCCCTGAGCCGATTTAATAACAATTTTTGCAATATCTCTATGTACCCTCTGCGCAATACAAACTGTGCCCGCGACATCCGCACTCACCAACAGCGCAAATTCCTCACCACCAATCCGACCAAATACATCCACCTCACGCACATGCTGGGCTATTACTCGTGCTGTCGCACACAGCGCCTGGTCACCAATTAGGTGGCCGTGAATATCATTTATGGATTTAAAATGATCAATATCAAGCATCAACACACCCAGGGGAATCTGCTTGCGCTGGGCTAGTTTTATTAGCAAGGCAGCTTCCTCGAAGAAGCTGCGGCGATTGTATATTCCAGTGAGCGGATCCGTACGCGCCTCTATTTCCGCCCGCACTTTTGCTGCTTGTAACTCCCTTGTGCGTAGCTGTATCAGGTGCTCAAGATCTGTTTTGGAAACTTCCAATTGTTGCAAATATTTTTTTTCTGCCTGGTCTTTTTGGGTGCGTAAACGCTGCACCATTAATCCAATCGCAGCCATTATGGCCATCATTTCCACAAATGAAGCTACTGGAGGCCAGTAATAGTTGACCGGATTATGCACCACAAAGCCTAAATCACGCATAGCCTGCACCAGTAAACCAAGCACCAGGGTGGCCCAACCTATTGCAAATACCGCGGCAGCACTATTACCCTGCCGCCAGCGCACCAAAGCAATTGGCACCACAAGTGGATAACATAACAATGCTACTGTCATGGAAATCTGGGAGGCAGATTTCAACCCCAGCAATACACAAACTAACAGGAAAGCACTGTTAGCCATCATTACCTGTAATAAGTAATCAAGCCTGGGAGTATAGCGCCTGGTTTCCAGAAAAATCCGCGCAAAAATTAGGCCTGTTAAAATCGCGATAGCTCCGCTAATAGTGGTATATCCCCAGTGAAATCCACCACTTACCAGATATTGATGTGTATAACCAAGTACGGTGCCCCACACCAAAATTTTACTGGCGCAATACAGGGAATAAAGGTAGAGAATATTTTCTTTAACCGTAATTGCCCCAACAAACGCAAATAGGGCCATGAGGAAATAGCCTCCGAAAAGGAAGGCTATTAAACTAATCTCACCCTTGCTATTTTGTTGCAGCTTTTGGGGGCTCCAAATTCGCATACTGGGAAAAACCACTCCCAGCTCACCGGAATCAAATTTTACCAATAATTCCTGTGTAATCTTGGCTGGCACAATAATTTCAAAAACAAATCGATTGTGCTCTACCTGGCGAGTGTCAAATGGAGCATATATGGATAAGTTGGCAAGCTTCCGATAAGATCCGGCATTGGATAAAGCACGGGAATACACCTGTAATCCCAGCAACTGATGATCCACATACTCAATATGTAATTTGGCTGGCTGGTTTGTGCTATTGCGCAAAGCAAAATGCGACCAGAAAGCACCGGGTTGAATACCGGTTGAGCCCGCAGTTCTCAAGGGGGTAAATGCTCCACGTTCATAGGCAAGTAAAGCATCCGCAATATCACTACGGCCACCTTTATCATGCCAAGTCTCATGGAATCCTGTGAGCTTACTTCCATCCTCCAACTGTGATACTTCAATTGGCACATGGGCCCAGGCCAAGGCTGAGGGTAAAAACAGGCAGTTGATAAGTATCAGAGTTAGCGACAATCGGGCAGAACGAAGGTACCACTTTAAGTTTATGGGGCATCGGAGATACAATAACCGCTGTCTTATTATACTTTTCTTCATGCTCTTGGCACGTAGGCGATACAATTCCGCTTTTATAATGTCTTCGGCCGGCTCAGTAAATCACAGCTTCTCACGCGGAGAGTCATCTCCAGTTCCGGCAGCAACCGGCTTCAGTATCTTTGGCCACTCCCTGCTGAGCTACTGTCACTTTTAACTCCTCCCATCACGAATACTGCGATGGAATGCCAGAGCTATACAACCTTCGAAACCGCAAAAGATGACGGAGTTCTGACCAATACCATTTAACATCCGCCAGAAAACACTCAAGGCCTAACGGTGATGAGACATCCAAAGTAATAGTTATATATATCTGGACTTAAAGAGAGTCTAGATTCCAACAAGTGACAGGGAAATTAAGCGGATCACCTAACGGCATGGCGTCTTATGTACCCCACGAATGGCCAAACTCAATCACGGCCCTAGAGATCATCAGACAAAGAAGAGAAGCCGACATAGAGGACCAAATCTGGCTAACAATAAAATTGAAGCTTATTTGAATTAATTGACCAAGCTTATCTCCTACTCTCTCAAAAACTCCATTTTAGCCTGCAAACATACCATTCATGTCTCCACTGAACTCCCCGGTAAAAACACATTACATAACAAGTATGTATTGGTAGATGGTCATTAATTAATCTTTATCCAATTGACCTAAAGAAATCACTATATTTAATAATATTGGCTGAACCGTGAATACAAAGATAAAAGAAATCCAAGGCAATACTTTTACAGGGTTTGATCGTGCAAATACCTGAACAGATTGAATACCTTCTCAGTCAGAGCTTCTCGCTATCGACTAATATCAAATCTAGAAAGATCCTTAAATATCTATATACGCTTCTGCTTGGTTTATTAGCTTTATCTGAACCAGTTGAGGCAGTGCCTTCAATGACAACACCAAACCACAGGTGAACATAAGGGCAAACATATAGTAGTGAAAACACTGTGTGCTAATACGCAATATTCGACGTTTTACTGGGTAAACCCCTATGCCCCCCCCCAATACCTATAGCAATACCCTAGGTAAGTAACTCTTTGGTAATAACTTCAAAGCTTAGGTAGGTCAGTATTTTTGTTCCCTGTAACACCAGAGTGTTCAAAGCTTTGGTGGCAAGCAGATTTTCCTTATCAATACCATAATTCAAAAAAAATGGATTTTTTACTGGCCCGATAGCCCCGATGATTCCGGATAAAAAGGCAGTAACAAGTCCCAGTATAAAAAAGTAAGGAAGGCGCATGGGAAACGAATACTTTGTCTTGCCCAAACGGTATTGAAAAACAGTAGACATTAGAAAGACTCCAACAAAAATTGAAGCCACAGGGGGTGCATCTGAGAACAGATATAGGCCCCAATTTTGGCCCCCAGAATGCTACCGGGCATGATCCAGCAGGCCACCTTCCAGTTGATATAGGACCAAAAAAACAAAGTCCTGAAGGGAGCAGCATCACGCTGCCAATTGTGGCAGTCGGTGCAACCAAGTAAGGACCCAGGAGAAAACCTACCATTGGTACTAGCAACATGGCCCCGCCACCGGCGGCCAGAGTACAGACATACCAGGATAGAGCGCCAAAAACCAGGATAGTTGCAGCTATCATTAGTTGGCAGCCTCAACCACTCAAAGCACCCTCCTGAAAGTATCCATCCAAAACCACAGCCAACAAATATAGACCAGAGAGGCAATCAGTAAACCGGTGGTCGCCAAAGCACCCCTCAATGCTGCTATCAGGGGGTGCTCAGAAAGTGTATACCGATTAAATAGAGAAGAATTGCTGGATGCCCACCAAAACACTTGTGGTGGCCACAGAGGCGAGAATTAGGCCCATCACCCGACTGACGATGCTGGCACCAGCATCACCAATAAAGCGATAAATCCAGTTAGCAGTCAGTAACAGTGCAATGACTACAGCGAGTACCGCCAGCATGGCCGATGCAGTGTTTAATTGGTGAAGTAAATCAAAGCGGTGATTATCAGTCAGCACTACTGCGGCAAGCATGGCCCCTGGCGAAGCAATGGACGGCACTGCCAGGGGAAATATGGCAGTCTCATGCCCTTCTTTGACGATTTCCTTTTCCCGCTCGGGCTTACCCTCACCAAAAATCATTGTGAGGGCAAATAGAAATAGCACTACACCACCTGCAACCTGGAATGCGGATAGAGGCACCCCAATGGCCTCCAGTAGAAACTGACCTGCGATCAGGAAGAACAGCAGAATACCAGCCGCCACCAGTACAGAAAGCCAGGCGATTTTACGTTTTTGCCACTCTGCATGGCGGGAAGTCACTGCAATGAATACCGGCAGGGTACCCACCGGGTCGATTACAGCAAAGAAAAAGACAAAACTACTGATCCAATCGTTCAATTGGTACTCCGGCGTGCCGTGCTACTATCCGCTTATTCCTTGCCGCGGGGAGACCGGCAAGCACCACAGCAATATTGCCCGGGCCATCCCCAATGCCATAGGGAATGGCCTCCGCGGTGGAAAAGCTTAACCTGAAACTCAGTAAAAAAGTCTAGTGCATGACCAATCACTCACCGACCGCCCGCCGCATCGCGAAGACCATCCTGAATGGTTTTGATGCGTATTTTGCAGACTACCAGAACATCACCCTGGGCGCCAAGGCGCGCTTTGAGACCGCCTCCTGGCAAGCCGCACACCAGGCCAATAAGGAGCGCATTGATCTATACAAGACCAAGGTCAATCAGGTGCTCAAGCTTGTACACTCCGTCACTAGCAAAGACACCAGCCAACTGGATCTATGGCGGGATGCACGCGCAACTTACGCCCAACTAATCGCCAGCCATAGCAATTACGAAATCGCGGAAACATTCTTTAACTCAGTGTTTTGTAGCCAGTTTAAACACGCCAATATCCACGATAGCAATATTTTCGTTAAACCTTCCCGCCCCCCGGAAGACAAGCCGCTGCGGGATTACAGTATCTATATCAGCTATAGCGGGCGCGCCGGCCTGGAAAACATGATTGAGGATATCCTCAAGGATTTCAGCTTTTCTGCGCCCTGGGAAAATATGCAGCGGGATATTGAAAATATCTGTAGGGCGCTACGTGGACGCCCCCTTGCAGACCTGGAAAATGAAAAATTGCTGCGCGTGGATATGCTGGAGTCAGTTTTCTACCGCAATAAGGCCGCCTATCTGGTTGGGCGCATGATATTCCATGGTGAGGTAGTCCCCCTGATCCTCCCCTGTCTGAACAACGGTCGAGGCAGTATCTTTGTAGACACCTTGCTGCACAGCAATGACTCCGCCAGCATTATCTTCAGTTTCACACGCTCCTATTTTATGGTGGATGCACCGATTCCTTCCCGCTTCGTGCGCTTTCTCTCTACCATTATGCCTCTAAAGGAAAAATCGGAACTGTATAACTCCATAGGCTTCCACAAGCATGGCAAAACGGAGTTTTATCGCCATATTCTCGCCCATATGAAAGTGAGTAATGACAAATTTGTGATTGCTCCTGGCATCAAGGGCATGGTGATGAGTGTATTTACGCTACCCTCTTATCCGGTGGTATTCAAAGTCATCAAGGACCGTTTTGATCGCCCCAAAACTGTCACCGAGAAAATTGTGAAGGAGAAGTATAAGTTTGTTTCCCGCTCAGACAGGGTCGGGCGTATGGCTGACACCCAGGAGTACACCAATTTTATTTTCTACCGTAACCGCTTTAGTAATGAATTACTGGAAGAGCTACAAAAACTCGCTCCCTCCAAGCTGCTGATCGATGACAAGTGGGTAATCATCAAGCATCTCTATGTAGAGCGGCGTATGGAGCCCCTTAACCTCTACCTGCAAAATGCCAATGAAGAGGAAACAAGAGAGGCTATGGAAGAATACGGCAATGCAATCAAGCAGCTGGCCGCTGCCAATATTTTTCCCGGCGATATGCTACTGAAGAACTTTGGAGTCACCCGTCATGGCCGTGTCGTCTTCTACGACTACGATGAACTTTGCCCTCTGACAGAGTGCAATTTCCGCAAGATCCCCGAAGCACAGACCGCAGAGCAGGAGCTGGCGGATAAGCCCTGGTATACGGTAGATGAGGCAGATGTTTTCCCCGAGGAATTCCGCCTATTTTTCTCTGGCAACCCTGTTGCTCGCGCAGCCTTTGAGAAGCAACACAGCGATCTTTACGATTACCGCTATTGGAGACGACTACAGGACCGTATTCGCGCTGGACATGTGGAGAGCGCCTTCCCTTACCGGCGCAAGTGGCGCTTCCACCGTCGAGCACCGGCTATCGCAAGGAAAAAGTAAGTGCTCAATCTGTGACTATATTGGTAGGAGGTATTTCCTATTAGAACAGGTGATAAGTGCGCATATTTGCATGGGCCACAACCCCAGTGGCCCTGGCTTTATTATTTGCCAAGGGCTGCGGTTACCTCCCCAGCGAAATGACCATTGCCGGGAAAGAAAAAGCGCCACCGCCCCACGCTCGCATCACAGGCAAACCCCAAGTGGTCAGCTGTGCCACCCCAGCCAGGGGGTTTCGCCCAATCGCTTTTGATTCGCTCTACACCTTTACAGGCGATGAACGCCAACCATTCCAAGAGAAAACCAGTATTCCGGCGCAATTTGATGTGGAAGCCTATGTATGGGGCAGTGAACGCTGTGCTCCTAGCGCCTTCTGCAAGCGCGGAGACTATTATTGGCTAATTGGTCGCGGGCCGGGAAATGAGTTCAATACCTGGGTGGTTACACCTCAATACCCGAGGATGATTATTCAATCTCCTTGTTACGAATGGCTTCGGATCGGACAGCGCTATCGCTTCTCTTTTAGCCGTGGGAAGCTGGTAGGATTCAGCCGAGACTAGGTGAGTGCTGATTACTGTGGGCGCTTTTTAAGGTAGCGATAAATAGCATCTTGAGAACGACACCCCTTACGATCACTATTGGCAATTCTGGTATTACTTTGCTTTGCATCCATAACCCGGGCCTTTTGATTGTCACTCCATTGCAGCTCCAGTATTTTCCGTACAGTCTCACGATGCTTACTATTGGTCAGGGGAAAAGTAACTTCCACTCGATGATCCAGGTTACGGGTCATCAAATCTGCCGAGGACAGCCACATAATCTCCTCACCACCGTTGTGGAATATATAGACACGCGCATGCTCCAAGAACTTATCCACCAAACTGATAACCTGGATATTGTTGGAGAGTCCCGCAGTTTCACATACTAACGAACACATACTGCGCACAATAATTCTAACCTGCACACCAGCAGCACTTGCCCTATAAAGCCGCTCTATCATCTGACTATCCACCAAGTTATTGCATTTTATGAACAACTCGGCCTGATCACCTCTTTGGGCAGCTTCGATTTCCCGATCTATTGCCCCCAGCAGGGCTGCGCGGTTGGTCAGTGGGGAAACCGCGATATGCTGGAATACCGGGCGACGTCGAGTACGCTGGATAAATTCGAAGACATTGTAAACATCCAGGCCCAGATCCTGGTTATTAGTTAACAAACTAAAATCACAATAAACTCGCGCGGTACTCTCATTAAAATTACCTGTTCCCAAATGACTGTAGAATTTATCCTTGCCCTCTTCCCGCCGAACAATAGAGATTAATTTGCAATGAACTTTTAATCCGGGAACGCCATAAATTACCTCCACTCCCGCATCGGATAACTCCTTGGACCAATGGATATTGGCTAGCTCATCGAATCTCGCACGCAACTCAACTACTGCAATCACCTTTTTATTATTGCGCACTGCGTTTATCAAAGCAGCAACCACCCGTGAGTTTTTTGCAACCCGATATAAATTGATACGAATTTCCCGCACCTGGGAATCTATAGCTGCAGAGGCCAGCAAATTGGTGATTACACGAAAATCATGATAAGGGTAATAATAAAGTCGGTCTGCACTGCGAATTTGTGCTAAAGCACCCCCATCACTCGGCAGCGTAGGCAGTGGCACCAACGGCTTGTAGGTATAACGCCCAGAGTCCGCTGGAAATTTCATCAGGTCTTTGGAGTTGTGGTAGCGGCCACCTGGTGTATAAGTATCGTAACGCCCCATCTTTAATTTTTTTTTCACCAAATCAAGGAGCACTTCGGGCATTTCTGCATCATAGGCAAGGCGTACTGGATCAGCACGTTTACGTCTCTTGAGTGATTTTTCTATACGATCTACAAGATTCTGGGTGATTTGCTCGCCCAGCTCCAGCTCGGCATCGCGGCTGATCTTGAACATGAATGCCTGCGCCGAGCGAATGGGCAACACTTGGCGAAACACCTCTACCAAACAGGCCCGTATAATATTGTCCAGAACGATATAAACCTTTTCCCGCTTACCTTCACGGGGTGGAATCACTACAAAACGGGATAGAGTATTAGTGGGAATTTCCATAGCGGCATAGCGCCGACTGCCATCTTTTAGGCGGAGGAAAATCGCAAAATAAATACTCGCCTCATTAAGTAGCGGCATAGTATCGCGGTCATCAATAAAGAAAGGCTCCAGCTCAGGCAACACTTCGCGATGAAAGTAATCCTCTACAAACTTACGCTGGCGCTCGCTGAGCTTATTCTCCCTAACCACATGGATGTTATGTTTATCGAGATCAGCCAGTACTTTGGCGTAAGCACGTGCATAGCGCCGCTGAAGACGTAACACTCGCTCGTTAATCTGCCCCAATAGTTTGGCAAAATGCCTCTTCTGTTGTTCACCAACGGCAAAGGCCGCGAGGCGACGTACATCCGCTACACGAACCCGGAAGAATTCATCGAGGTTATTGGAGAAGATCCCCAGGAAACGCACCCTCTCAATAACGGGTACTGTTTCATCTTCCACTTCCTGCAACACCCGCTCATTAAACGACAGCCAACTCAACTCTTTGGGGTATAGGGGCGTATCGTTAAACATCGACAATCTGCCAAACATCTCAGCCGCAAATGAATTTCCCCATCCCAGAGGGCTTGGAGTGAGCGTGTCCCAAGCAGTCAATTAAGAAGGCGCAGTAATAAGCGGAAACGAGGCACTACTGCAGAAAAGAGGATTTACACGCTTTTAGCCAATTTCAGGGGCGTATTCCCGCCAGATTGAAACAATCTAAGTGGGCACAGGGTTATACAGTTAATAGTAGAGCAGTTTGCCGTCTCAATTAACGCGGGTGCCAGGATGTCGATGCAATCACCAAGTGAACGCTACGCAGCGCTCGACCTGGGTTCTAACAGTTTCCACCTGTTATTGGCAGAATTTCGCGGTCAGCGCATGGTGCGCCTGCATACAGACCGTGCCATGGTGCGCCTGGCTGAGGGACTGGATGCCGAACGCAATCTGGATCCAGCGGTGTCGGAACGTGCATTGGCAGCTCTCAACCGTTTCCAACCCGTACTGGATAAACTACCGACCGATCATATTCGTGTGGTAGGCACCAACACCCTGCGCGCTGCAGCGGCCAACGCAGACGGTTTTCTCGAAGAGGCGGAATCCATCCTGGGGGTGCCAGTGGAAATCATCAGCGGCATTGAAGAGGCTCGCCTGATTTACTCAGGTGTAATGGCCGCCGCTGACGGTCCACCCCGGCTACGCTGCATAATCGACATCGGTGGCGGCTCCACCGAACTGGTGCGCGGTAGTGAGTCCCCAGAGCAATTGCAAAGCCTGTACATGGGTTGTGTTTCCTACAGCAAGCGCTACTTCGCCGATGGCATTATTAGCAGGCAGACCATCAATCATTTCAAGCACGCTCAGCGCGCTGCACGTGCGGAGCTTCAGGAACTCCAGCACATGGCCACCGAAGCTGAAGTAGTAGGCTGCTCAGGTACCATCAAGGCGGTATCTCGAGTACTGAACGGTGGCGAAGTAGAGGATATCAGGCGCGAGGATATTGATCGCCTGGCGCAAGAGGTGGCCCAAGCCGAGCATATCGCCGATTTGAATTTGCCCTATCTCGATGAGGAGCGCCGCCCTGTATTCGCTGCGGGCCTGGCAATTTTGCACGCTATTTTTTGCGAGCTGGATATCCAGCGCATGGAGGTCTCACCTTACGCAATACGCGAAGGCATAGTGCACGACCTGGCTGGCCGCCTGCATGGAGGGGACAGGCGCGCGGATACAGTGGCCTGGGTAATGCAGCGCTGGCAGATAGATGCCAACCAGGCTCGCCGCGTAAGTGATACTGCCCTTAAGCTATTACAGCAACTGCGTCCCGGATATCCGCCGGAAGGACGCCAGCGATTGCGCTGGGCCATACAACTCCATGAAGTTGGTTTGGCCCTGACGCACAGCAGCTTTCGCAAGCTCGGCGCTTTTATGATCAAACACGCTGATCTGGCCGGGTTTTCCAAGGGTGAACAGGAGCACTTGTCCTATCTCGTGCGCAACCAGCGCGGACGAATAAAGCACCCCAAAGAACACTACGGCTTCCACCCCAGCCCCGACCTGCTTCTGTGTCTGCGCCTGGGCTGTATCATTCACCGCGATCGCACCGAACGCACATTGCAAGGAATCAACCTGGCCGACCAGGGAGATGCCTACCGCTTGCAAATTGAACGTGAGTGGCTGGATAGCAGCCCGGCTATTGAGGAGCTGCTCTACCAGGAAGAACAGCATTGGCAATCACAGACACGCCCATTGCGCCTACTTGCGGTATAGACACCACTGTGAATTGTTATCGATACCGGTAACATGCCCGTTAATATCAATTTTTATCCTAAGCCCAGAATCTATGAAGCTCAGCGAAGTTACCCTCAGCCACCACTATGCAGATCTGGGCGACGCCTTCGGCACGCGAATAGATCCCACCCCCTTCGATCACCCCCAGTTGATCGACACCAATCCAAAAGTCATGCAGCTACTCGGTATCGATGCATCTGAGATAGAAAATGCCGCATGGGCGCAACTGGGCTGTGGCGCCAAACTATTTCATGGCAGCCGCCCCTTTGCCATGAAGTACACAGGTCATCAGTTTGGGGTCTACAACCCGGACCTGGGTGACGGCCGCGCATTGCTGCTGGGAGAAATCGAAAATGCCGGACGGTGTTGGGAGCTGCACCTTAAAGGTGCCGGCAAAACCCCCTACTCCCGTTTTGGCGATGGCCGCGCGGTATTGCGCTCCACTATTCGCGAGTACCTCGCCGGTGAGGCCTTAAGCGGCCTGGGTATTCGATCCACCCGTGCACTATGTATTGTTGGCAGCGACGAACCGGTAACCCGTGAACAGATTGAAAATGGCGCCATGCTGATCCGAGTGGCCGAGAGCCACGTGCGCTTCGGCCACTTCGAATACCTGTTTTACACTAAACAACTACAAGCCCTGCAACAGCTCATCAGTGAAATCTGCCAGCGCTTTGTGCCAAATTCACAAGGGCTCGGTGTCCGCGAGCAGGCTGAGGCGATGCTGCGATTTACCACTATGCGCAGCGCCGAACTGGTAGCTGGTTGGCAGGCAGAGGGCTTTGCCCACGGAGTGCTCAATACCGACAATATGTCGATTATCGGCGATACCTTTGATTTCGGCCCCTATGCCTTCCTTGACGACTACGACCCCACGTTTATTTGTAATCACTCAGATCACACAGGCCGCTACGCCTTCGAACAGCAGCCGGGTGTCGTATTGTGGAATTTAAACGCGCTCGCCCACGCCCTGTCCGGATTTGTTGACGTGGAAACATTGCGTGATTGTTTGGAGCAGTTTCAGCCCCAGGTCACCCGCACCTATGCTGCACGTATGCGCGCCAAGCTTGGGCTCACCACAGAAGAGGATGGCGATCCAGCACTCTGTGCAGATCTACTAAAACTGTTACAACAGGGTGAGGCGGACTATGCCCGTTTCTTCCGCGCATTGGCACACTATCGCGGCGAACGCCCAGCAGCTGGGTTATGTGAATGTATCGCAGCAGTTAAACACGATGCGCTGGATCAATGGCTGGGGCATTACGATCGACGCCTGTCACGTGAGAATAGTAATTCCCGCACGCGCAACCGCGCCATGTTAGCAGTAAACCCCAAATATATTCTGCGTAACTATTTGGCACAGAAAGTCATCGAGGCAGCCGGACAAGGTGATTATTATCCCCTGCGTACTTTGCGCAATTTGCTGCAATCACCGTTCGAGGAACACCCGGAGCATGAGGCCTGGTCTGCCAGACCACCTGAATCCGGCAAGCGTATCCCCCTAAGCTGCTCCTCATAAAGCGGCAAAACTGGTACGAAAATCAGATAAAAAGCGTTTAAATGCGGCTAACTGCCGGATATATGCGGCTAATTTTTGCCCGATGGTGACTATCCTCCTGCCGCCAACGATGACTTCATGTAAGATCTGGGTCACCACTTAACAGAGGAACTCCTACAGATGATCAAAAACCTGCTCCTGGCCGCTTTCGGCCTGATGTTCGCCCTGCAGGCCAGTGCCGCAGATGTTGTAGGCAAGTGGCGCACTGTCGACGATGAAACCGGCCAGCCCAAGTCCATCGTGGAAATCTACGAAAAGGATGGAAAGTACTACGGGAAAATTGACCAGTTGCTGATGAAACCCAATGACACCGTCTGCGAGAACTGCCCCGGTGATCTGAAGGGTAAACCTCTCGTTGGCATGGATGTGATCACCGGCATGGCGAAGAAAGGTGATAAATACGAAGGCGGAGAAATTATGGACCCGGTCACAGGCAAGGTATACGACTGCAAGTTCTGGCTGGAGAACGACGATACCCTGAAGGTGCGCGGTTACCTTGGTTTCTTCTACCGCACCCAGACCTGGCACAGAGTTCAGTAATTAAATATTAAGAAGGCCCATCTCGCGGGCCTTCTTAATATCTGTTCTGGCAAGGGAAGCCCTTCCCCTGCAAACTTTTCGTTTTTACAGGACCACCCTGCCACTCTCATCGGTTGAGGCTCGGGCCGAAACCACCTTGGCATCCTCGCTGGTGTCGATACGCACCTTTGCACTCATACCGGCCCGTAACTGCGGCGCATCCTTTAGAGGATAGAGACGCAAGCGCACCGGCACTCTCTGTACTACTTTCTTCCAATTGCCGCTAGCATTCTGGGGAGGCGTCAGGGCAAACTCGCTACCACTAGCCGGGCTCATACTGTCCACCTGGGCCTGCCATTCGAAATCAGGATAAGCGTCGAGCGTCACCTCTGCCTGCTGACCGGTACGTACCTTGGCTAGCTCAGTTTCCTTAAGATTGGCTTCCACCCAAAGACCGCTAGACCCAATCATATTGAGCAAGTTAAGTCCGGCAGTGGCCATCTCCCCAACCTGGGGCACGGTATTGGCGATGGTGCCATCTACTGGCGCAATAATACGCGTACGAGACAGTTGATAGTTGGCCTTATCCAACTGTGCCTGGGCCACTTTGAGATCCGCCTGATCTTCCAAAGCAGAACCAGGATCGCCTCCCAGCTCTGCCCGCAGGCTGGACAGTTTTTCTGCATTGATAGTGATCTGTGCCCGAGCCCGCTCCAATTGCTGGCGCGCACTATCCAGCTCCGCTTCAGAAAAAGCCACTTTGCCTAGCTTTTCGTTGCGCTCCAGTTGGCGCCGGTAAAAATCTGCATCTTTGCGCGCCTGCTGTAAGGCGGCATCGGCCTCCGCATATTCGGCACGGCGGGCCAGCAAGTCATTGCGCACCTGTGACAAACGGGCTTCTGCCTCGGTGACCGCCAACTCAAAGGCTGTGCGGTCGATCTGAATTAACAGCTGGCCCTTGCTCACCACTTGGTTGGCACTCACCAGTACCTTGGTGACCACACCGCTGACTTCTGGTGCCAGGGAGACTTTATCCGCCTTCACATAGGCATTCTCTGTCTCGACGATATCGCCACTGCCAAACAGGCTCCAGCCAACCGCCAGCGCAGCAAGCACCAGAACCAGTATGAGCCCCAGTTTGCGCTGTGTGGTTCGATCCAGGTTTAGATTCAGCTTGTCAGTCAAATTCAATCTCTTCGCGTGTCAGGTTTTTGCGCAATCGCTCCAACAACATTTGCAGCTGTATTACTTCCTCCGGGGAAAAACCATCCAGGGCTTGGGCGCGAGTCTCTTTTTCGAGCCCATCCAACAAAGCCATGGCCGGTTCCGCCTGCCCGGTCAGGTAAATACGAAAGCAGCGTCTGTCCTGCGGGTCAGGGCGCCGCTCTACCAGCCCTTCCCGCTGCAGGTTATCGAGTTGGCGCGCCAGGCTAATCGGCGCCATATCAAGGCACTCAGCCAATTCTGCCTGCTTCTGCCCCTGTTGTCGCACCAGATGCCACAGCACCTGCCAACGGGAGCCGCTGAGACTATGACCCCTGGCTCGGCGGTCAAAGTTGCGCCGCAGTAAACGCGCCGCGCTGTGTAGCTCCAGGCTCACCCCAGTCGCAATATCCTCGCCCTGCGTATCTTTCCCTGACATGCCTAAGACTCCCTTTTTGAGGGCGCTCATTATAAGCCTGCTTATTATTTCATCAATGTATCAGTTATCAATACGGGATTAGCAATAAAAAAGGCGGTCAGAATGACCGCCTTTGCCAGCACAGGTGGACTTCAGCTTACTTTTCCAATACCTCAATCCGATCGACCTTCTGGAATCCCCGTGGCAGCTTATTACCACGGCGACCGCGCTCGCCGCGGTAATGATCCATCTCTGCGATCTTAATCTTGGTATGACGCTTTCCAGCGTGGACAACCAGCTGGCTCTTACCCTCCAGCACGGCAACACCCACCACAACTTCCTCACGGCTCGCTGCGCGGGCCGAGGTGATATTGATAATCTTATTACCCTTGCCCTTCGCCAACTCAGGCAATTCGGTGACAGGGAATACCAGCATACGTCCTTCCGAGGTTACTGCCGCCAGCAGGGCCTCCTGTGGATTTTCCAGTAAATGAGGTGGCAGCACCTGCGCGCCCTTGGGCAGGGTCAGCATGGCCTTGCCAGCCTTATTGCGCGACTGCAGATCCGAGAGCTTGGCAATAAAGCCATAGCCGGCATCGGAGGCCAGTAAAACCCGTTGTTCGTCCGGCCCCATGAGCAGCCCCTCAAAGGTGGCACCGGAGGGTGGATTGATTCGCCCGCTCAGCGGCTCGCCCTGCCCTCGCGCCGACGGTAGAGTATGGGAGGCAATGGAATAGCTGCGCCCTGTGCTATCAAGTAACAGCGCCGGCTGGTTGCTCTTGCCTCGTGCGGCGAAGCCGAGACTATCCCCCGCCTTGTAACTCAATGCCGCCGCATCAATTTCATGGCCCTTGGCCGCGCGAATCCAACCCTTTTCGGAAACCACAACAGTGATGGGATCGGAAGACAGTAACTCCGCTTCGCTAAACGCTTTGGACTCTTCACGGGCAACGATGGGGGAACGACGCTCATCACCAAATTCTTTGGCCGCCGCCAATAGCTCTTTCTTGATCAGCGTCTTCAGGCGACGTTCGCTATCCAGAGTTTTAGTTAGAGTATCACGCTCTTTCTCCAGCTCAGCCTGCTCACCACGAATTTTCATCTCTTCCAGACGCGCCAACTGGCGCAGCTTGGTGTCGAGAATGTAGTCTGCCTGGATATCCGTGAGCTCGAAACTCTCCATCAACTCCTGTTTGGGTTCATCGCTGGTGCGGATAATTTCGATCACCTCATCGAGATTGAGGAAGGCGATCAACTGCCCGGCAAGCAGGTGCAGGCGTTTCTCAACTTTGTCCAGGCGGAACTGTAGGCGGCGGCGGGTGGTAGTTGCCCGGAAAGTCAACCACTCTCGCAGGATCTTATCGAGGGACTTCACCTGGGGGCGGCCATCGATACCGATCATATTCATATTGACGCGGTAGTTGCGCTCAAGATCGGTGGTGGCGAACAGGTGGTTCATCACCGATTCCATATCCACCCGGTTGGATTTCGGCACAATTATCAGGCGCGTGGGATTTTCGTGATCCGACTCATCGCGAAGGTCATTCACCATAGGCAGCTTCTTCGCCTGCATCTGCTGGGCAATCTGCTCCAGCACCTTGGCACCACTCACCTGGTGGGGCAGCGCGGTAATCACGATATCGCCGTCTTCCTTGCTCCATAGGGCGCGCATCTTGATAGAGCCGCGACCGGAAGTGTAAATCTTACGAATATCATCGCGCGGCGTAATTATCTCTGCTTCAGTGGGCATATCCGGGCCGAGAATATGCTCACACAGCTCTTCTACTGTGGACTTGGGGTTTTCCAGCAGCGCCACAGTCGCGTTGACCACTTCGCGCAAGTTGTGCGGCGGAATATCTGTAGCCATACCCACGGCAATACCGGTGGTGCCGTTCAATAGAATATTGGGCACCCGTGCCGGAAGAACACAGGGTTCATCCATGGTGCCGTCAAAGTTCGGCTGCCAATCGACAGTGCCCTGCCCCAATTCCGACAACAGTACTTCCGAATATTTACCCATGCGCGACTCGGTGTAACGCATGGCGGCAAAGGACTTGGGATCATCCGGCGAACCCCAGTTGCCCTGACCGTCGATCAATGGATAGCGGTAACTGAACGGCTGTGCCATTAACACCATTGCCTCATACACGGCACTATCACCGTGGGGATGGTACTTACCGATCACATCGCCGACCGTACGCGCGGACTTCTTATACTTGGCGGTATTCTTCAGGCCCAGCTCGCTCATGGCATAGACGATACGCCGCTGCACCGGCTTTAGGCCGTCTCCGATATTCGGAAGGGCGCGATCCAGGATCACATACATGGAGTAATCCAGATACGCCTTCTCGGTGTACTCCTTTAACGGCAGGCGCTCTGTGGCCTCATAGACAGAGGTGTCGGTCATACAGCACTCGTTATTCGATTCGGAAGGAGCGGATTATGGCGGACTGGGGCGGGAGGTTCAAAGGGAAGCAATGAGTGTTAAAAAGATATATCGCGGAACTGGAGTAGGAGTAGGAGTAGGAGTAGGAGTAGGAGTAGGAGTAGGAGTAGGAGTAGGAACTAGCTTCCACTTCTCAGCTAACCTAGCAAAGCAGTACAAACCACTGAGTCAAATTCACACGACAGGTGTATAAGCATTTTAGAATACTGGCAGGAAACTAAAACCACTAACTACAAAGTAGTTAGCAAGTAACCCCTGATATGCCTCAACTAAAATTAGAGACACTGAGTATCGGCTCACTTGAAAAAATAGCGCTGGATGTACCGCCGGGAGAAGTCATCTGCCTATCCGGCTCCTCCGGCTCCGGTAAAAGCCGCCTACTCAGAGCTGTGGCTGATATAGAGCCCCATAATGGCAAGATATCTCTTGATGACAAAGAACAGAATAAAATACCTGGCCACCAGTGGCGTCGCCAAGTCATGCTGGTACCGGCACAGAGTGCCTGGTGGTATGAGACTGTCGGTGAACACTTTAATAAACCGATGGACGAAGCCTTAAAGGTATTCGGGTTTCCCGCAGAGGCCACAGGGTGGCAGGTGAGCCGGCTCTCTTCGGGAGAAAAGCAGCGCTTGGCGCTTATTCGCGCTCTCTCCTATGAACCAAGTGCGCTTTTACTGGATGAGCCCACTGCCAATCTGGATGCAGAAACCACGAATAAAGTAGAAAAGTGGCTGCTTGCTAAGATTCAAAAACATCAATACCCGGTAATCTGGGTGGCCCACAGTAAAGAACAGATACAGCGAGTGGGCAGCAGGCATTTTGAGATTCAGGGAAGCCATCTTGTGGAGCGGGAGATATCACAATGAGTGTGATCGACCTGACCTGGTGGCAGTTATCGCTGGCTGCGGCGCTGGTGGTTGCCCTGGCAATTTGCACCCATATCGCACGATTACAGCTCGGCAAGCCACTGATTGTCGCGGCAGTACGCACTGCAGTTCAATTGGCGCTTGTCGGAGTCATACTGGAAGCCCTGTTCGCTGTTGGCACCCTGTTATGGGTCAGCCTGCTGGGATTGGCAATGTTATTGTTTGCCGGGCAACAAGTCGTCTCACGGCAAAAATATCGCCTGCGTGGAGGCTGGAGTTTTGCCATTGGCACTTTATCCATGCTGGTTTCCGCATTTAGCGTCACAATACTGAGTCTAGTGGTG
The DNA here is from genome assembly GCF_052467165.1 of Microbulbifer variabilis. Taxonomy (NCBI): domain Bacteria; kingdom Pseudomonadati; phylum Pseudomonadota; class Gammaproteobacteria; order Cellvibrionales; family Microbulbiferaceae; genus Microbulbifer; species Microbulbifer variabilis. The sequence continues at coordinate 370,346 of NZ_CP174301.1, read as the reverse complement.
CTAATCGGTCCTCAGCCCTGGTACCAACCTCAATACTCTATTCCCCTCCTGGGAATGCTTCTTGGGAATACCATGACCGGCGTTGCCCTGGGCCTGGATCGACTAACAGAAAGTATGCGGCGCTCAAGCGATATTATTGAAAATCGCCTAATGCTGGGAGAAACCTGGCGGCAAGCCAGTATTGAATTTCGCAGAGACGCAATGCGCGCGGGATTAATGCCAACAATCAATTCGATGGCTGCAGCCGGCATTGTATTTCTGCCAGGTATGATGACTGGGCAGATACTAGCTGGTACATCCCCCACAGTCGCAGTGAAATATCAAATTTTGATTATGTTTACTATTGCTGCTGGTACAGGGTTTGGTACTTTTGTCTCTGTTGGTATGTGTGCGAAACATCTCTTTGATCAGAGAGAGAGGTTATGTATAGATAGATTAAAGGAGTTAAAATCACCTTGATTTAATCTAAGTTACTCAATAGCAGCGCAAGTGTTACAAGACAAATTAAAATACCTTTATTTAGAGTATTAATTGAGTCTGAATTATTATCAAAATATTAAAGCCCCTTTAAAGGTAACCTTCTGGAAAGGTAATTTTCTGGAAAGGTAACCTTCTGGGTATTACTGATTGCTGTGAGCTGAGAATCCCCGACAATATCCCAAGACATACATTCCAAGAATTAAATTCGCCCACGACTTCGATATTTCCATCTTTATTCATAATATCAAAGCCAGGAGTTGCTTCCCGAAATACAGTGGCACCACCATAGGTCAATTCAGCAAGGGGCTTAAACTCACCACTAATATTGTAAGAAATAGGAAAACCAAATTCGACACTTTCAATTTTACCCCAATAGGCTCCCCCAGCTGCAATACAAGCAGAGTCAGTACCCCAACCCCAAAAAACTGGAGCATTGAATAGACTACCTGAGGCTGGTTCCTTGACTGTGCTAAATTCAATAGCCATATAGGTTTCGGGCCCAAATATGCGTGATAAAAGAAGCAGTTTCTCTTGAAATGCCTCTAATGCACTTATGCGAAGACCAATCCGTTTCTCAAGGTCAGGATGTAAATAAGTCTGCTCGATGCCATTAACTCGATCGAGGTAACCAAAAACATCCGTCTTAATAGGAAAGGTATCGGTATACTTGTCTGAAAAATTAGTACCTGAGTCAACTAGCTGTAGTTTCCCATGGAATTCCAGCAACCCATCGGGAGTACACAAATGAAAAAAGACTGGAAAAGGCGTTAACGCTGGCAAACAGCCAGCGTTTTCAAATTAATCACGTAGCTTTTTATGGCCGACCTAAAAATAAAACTAGAGCGGCTATAATCAAACCAACTAACAAAATCCAAACCCCTCTCAACATCAAGGAGCGTGCATATTCTGCCTCTTTATAGCGCAGCGCATAGGGAATACCAGTGATTGGACCCAAGAAAATGGTAATGATACCCCAAACCCAATGCTTGTTACCCAATGCTGTAAGGGCTGCCATTAGTCCCCCAAACCAGCATAAGGTAACACCGATCACACACACCACAAGTGCAATGATTGACCACCACTGGTTGGCCAGGAAAATTTCTACAATTTGAGTTTCTGTCATGGTGACCTATTACTCCCTATTACTACTCGGTCATTAGAATACCTGCTCCCCGGTTGACAACTCTCTGATTATCCATCCAAGCCAGGGAAAGATACCCCCAGTAAGGCGGCACCTATGAATGGCATATAATAACCTTTAAGCGGAGCAAATAGTCTCCTTAAATAAAAACAAGAAAGTTGGCGAGCACTTACTCTCCTGAAAACTCAGTCACAAGCTCTAGTCCCGTGATATTCCTGGTCTCATTGGCAAAAGCATAATATTCCGGCTTTTCATCGATAAAGATCTGATGAGTCATTTTTACTTCTTTAGGTAGATTTAAAATTCCCGCTGGTATTGAATACTGCTGGGTTTCTTTTAAACGGTAAAAAAGATGAGATCCACATTTGGAGCAAAAGCCACGCTCTGCCCAGTCTGAGGAGTCAAATACGGAAATATGCTCCTCTCCAGAGATCTCAACATTGGTTTGGCAGTCCACCGCCAACAAAGGACCACCACCCCACTTTTTACACATTCCGCAGTGGCAGACACCCAAATTTGATGATGGTAACGAGGCCTTAAGGGTAACAGAACCACACAGACAACTTCCTTGTACTTGATTAGTACCGCTCATATTACATCCCCTCTGTAATGAACAACTTTATTATCAGTGTCAGTATTTGCCAGCAAACACTGTCATCAAAAGAAAACTACACGCTTGGAGGGAATCACACAAGGGTTCCGATGAATACTTCTGGACTAAAGATCACACTAAGATCTCTATAAGTTCTCATTTATGAGACTTGGTTCTAACCAAAGTTAGTTATATCTTCCAGCGAGCTTCATAAATTATGAGTCACTTTTCCTATCTTAGACCTGAAGCCTCCCCCCAGGAAATATTCAGTCACTTACATGGTGCAGGACCATCAATATTAAAAACATTTGAAGCAGCAATGAGAAGCCCCTCAGAACTATCTCGTGGAGAACGTGAATTAATAGCAGTATTTATTTCCTCCTTGAATGGATGTCGATACTGCTATCTATCCCATGCAGAAGTCGCACGCGAATATGGAGAGGCAGATGAACTTATAGAAGCTGCGCTTTCAGGTGTTATCACTCAGTTTCCCCAAAAGCTGCAAATAATTTTTAGTTTCGCTGCGAAAGTGGCTGAAAATGCTCATTCGATTTCGAAAGAAGATATTGCAGATGCTATTAGTGCTGGATGGAAGGAGCAAACAATATTAGATGTTGTCTTCGTCGTATCCTGCTTTTCTCTAGTTAATCGCTTAGTATCCGCCGCAGGTATAGAACCCTTATCACAGCAAGGTAATATAGAGGCAGGTAAATTTATTGCGCAACAAGGCTACTATCAAGATAACAAGTCAAAGTAATTTTACAAATCTTGATTAATTTGAAAACTCGACTCTGGGCTGGCCAAAATCTCTTCCATTGTAATCTGGTGCGCAGGGGATCAATTCCGCCGCTGGAATGCCTGCATCAATAAGATATCGCTCAACCTTTCGACTACGCTCTTGTGCCAGCTTCTCAAACTCTTCACGCAAGAAAATAGGGGGGTTATGGTAAAAATCAGCAAGGAGACGGCGGCTACCTCTTAGGCCTACGGTAGACTCAGGATACATTGCGCTCCAGTCTCTGGCATTAGCTATACCGCACACTCCGGGGCGGGCCTTCGGATGTTTATGCAGTACAGTTACCATTTGCTGTAATTGCCCCATAGCCAAACTACTTAATTCTGAGCTGCCAGGAGCAAACTCAATTGAATCAAAGTCTTTTGCCATAAATCGTCCCCACGCCAACTTAACCAGCAGGTAAATTCCATAGGGAGTTAGGTAGCTTAACAAAGCATCGAAGATGGCTTTTTGCAGTAATTCACTGAAGACAAAGGATAGAGAAAACTTAGGATCTCGAATATTACCGGTTACAGGCATTCCAAATTTCACATTTCCCTGGCCATCTTTCAGCAACCATAAAGCCACATTTAATGGGATAATTTTTGATTTAACGGGCAGCTGGTCATCCTTACGAACACGACGCACTTTGATTTTTTCTAGCTCAACATCAGCAAAAGCATTCAATTGATTTTCCCGCACATGAATGCTAACCACCGCGTCCATTTGTCCTTGTAATATCTTATAACCAAGTAACTTAGCCATATAGGGAGTGGCCGGAATAAGATTTACATTCTCCATATACCCCGTTAAATCAGCATCCCATATGTTCTCCCCTAAGTAATCGATAGTTCCCCCCAGTTGAATGTCACCAAAACCACCAGGCCTGCCATTCGCTACCAACACTGCCGGTGGGTGTTCGCCGAGATTACTAAAATGGCTCAAATTTAGATTGATATCACGTACGGGCAGCCGAGCTCGAAACTCGTCCTGCCGATCAACCCAGGTGAAAGTGCCATGTCGAAGATGAACATCCCTTATATGGTAGGAAAGGGGGTCATTTTTTTCTCTCTCAACAGAAAGTCTGTTTACCCCTTTAAACCCTCTTAGCTCAGCTATTTCTTGCTTTATTGGGAATCTACCCCGCTCATCCCGCACTAAAATAAACCGCGGCTGTAGAAAATCAATAAATTCTACATTTAGTAATTTATAACGCCTATCGAAACTAAATCCTTCAATATGCAGTAATCTAAAGTCCCCCACTGTGCTATGTCGATGATACTCTGGCTCAACTGGATTCCTGTTAAAAAAGTGAAAATGAACCGCTTCCCCCCAGGAAAATCGCCACTCCTGAGCACTGATCGCAAATTGTGAAAGCGTTATACTCTCCCCCTCCACTAGCAGTTCACCTTGGGGAGAAAAAAGATCAACTTTTTTAGCCTTTAGTAAATTGAACTCCAGGCCCTGTCCAGCTGTAAAACCTCCATCCAGCTCCAAATCCCCCAGCCTGAAACAATGATCTCCCTCATCGAAATAGCCGTTGGGTATACAACTGGCAATATTATTCAATTGCAACTGCTGTACATGCACTGATCCAGAGCTGAAGCGTAGTTGTCTCACCCGTAGACTTTCTGTTTTTAACAGCTGTTCCGGTAGTGCCTGCGAAAATCCTGCTGCATGCATCTGTATATTTGCCGAACTAATATCGAAGACTTTAAATATTCTTCCGGAAAGCGTATTTTTACTTACTACTTTGCCAAGTTTCAGCCGTTCTAACTGATAACAAGGCGCTATCTTTCGGTCTTTAAGTAATCCTGCCGGAAGACAACCACTTATGTTGCCAACTTGTATCAGTGATTTCCCCTCGAAGGAAATATTATCCAATTGCAAGTTAGGTACCCTAATCGGTTTAGTATTTCTACGCACTAAAGACAATCCACTTAGCTCCATTGAACCCTTTAGAGAAAATGGTCTACTGAGTGATATTTTTTGCACACCAGGCATCAGGAGCTGGTCGAGCCCATAGCAACGTCGCGTATCCCCTGGGCTAGCCTGTTTCAATAGATGAATATTTACCTTCCTGTCGGAGTCAGGTAAACAGACCCTGATATTTTCCAGGCGAAAATTCGTAACGGAAAAATCTCCATCACCATCCCAGGTCATGCGCTGCCAGCTCATCTGTTGCAAGCCAGCCTGCAAGTAATTATTCCCTTTTTGCCAAAAAGCAACTGGTGCAGTTTGCATAGGTCCAAAATCCAAAAGAGCTGTATTTTCATTTAATCCAATACGAACCGGTCCTCTATTGAAGCGCAATCGAGGAGTTTCAATGCAATCAGCCAGCTGAAACCTATTTGCCTCACTAGGTAATAGCCTGTGCAAACCACAGATAAGAATGTTATCAATTTCCAGATGGTACAGATCGAGTGTATTGTGCGAGAAGGCGATTTTATCGACGGACAGCTTTGAGAGCTGCCAAAGTGGTTCTCCTGTTCCTATAGAAGTAAATTCTGTCTCTCCAATAGATAAGCCGCTACTACCAACTGAGTATATTTCTTTACTGAACACACAATGTGGCAATCGTTCTGCGGAATTTAAATGGCTAGGCAAGCAGGCAAATAGCGACTCTATGGATAAGTCCTGCATTTCTACCATAGAGTCTTGTGTGTTATTGCCAGACCATAGAAACTCCAGCTCAGGTATGGATAGTTTCTGGATTTCCAGTAATGGAATATTGCCACTTCCCAAAAGCTGCAGTTGCTCAATATCGCTGTCATCCAGATTACCCGATACCCGATCATGCCCAGCCTCCAGTTTAAAGTGCCCTCCGAGTTGCACTGTTTGCAATTCCACACATCGCAGCTTTTGGGTCAAAGTACTCTCTAAATCTGGCAGGCAGGCATGCAACTGGCCGACTGAGCTTTCGGGTAAGGCAATATAAGTGCTAAACGTATCAGCAGGAACAATACGAATCCTGGCCAATGGCAAGTTAAGGTCGGCCAGGTTAAGCAGGGGTCTGTTCTGTACAGTAGCTGCAGTGGCGCGGCCAATAGAAAGCTCCGCAGTGGCAAAATCCACCCCCCCCAGCCAGGCCAGCACAAGGGGGCGCTCTTGTTGCAGGTCGCGCACATCAAAGCAGGCTGGCATTTCCTGCGCTGCTGCTGACGAACGGTAAATCAATTTTGCCCATTCAGGGGGCAAACACCCATCCAATCGAAGGAGGGAGCTGCTCTGTAGCTTGAAATTAGGGGCACGAATACTGGCCAATGCCATACTCAGAGCCTCTCTCCCTGTTTTCGATTCCCTAAGGCGCCCCTTTTCCTTACCGTAATCCTCTTGCCCCACAGCGCCTTCCGTAGCTGAAAAGGCATTGGCCCATGGGTCCTCAACAGGTTCACGGCGAAAATACCCTTCACCGGTGCTGAATTTTTGCAGCAGAAGCCCCTTATTACCTCCTCTAGATTCTCCCAATAACAGCCGTTGCACTCCCAGCTTACCAAAGATGGCATAACCATCCTCACCACCTTGCCAGGCAAAATTCCCACGTCCATCCAGGCTATTCAGTTGCGCACAAAGTGGTTCCCAGCCCGTAGGCAACAATCCTCGCGACATGCAACCGGAAAGGGACTCGAGGGAAAAATTCTGAATCGAATAAGGTGTGTCGACACCCAAGGTATCAATTCCACGCCACTTTAATTTTTGCAATTGCAGCTGTTCTTCACCGAGTCCAGACAGCTTGAGCTGAGCAAGAGATAATGGTCCACTGGCAAAGCCCCAGGGAATTTCTAGTGGGGAAGAGCCGAAGCGTAAGGCAGCTTTTTCCTTAGCCCGCAAACCGACCAAACGTACGCAGTGATCCGGTTTTTTCCACATATCGCCGGGGACACAACCATTGGCAGTTCCCACCGCCAAGCTGTCCACAGCTAGGATGCGACTGGTGACATCAAATTCCAATGAACCCAATGCTGCTTGCTGAGCGGTTAAAGGCTGGCGATGGGGTTGAGCAACATCGAGATAGCGCAACTGCTGCGCAGCACTGGTTCCGGTTGTAATTTTAAGTCGATGGCTCCAGTCAAAAGTGGTTGGTTCAGGCACCTGCAAAGTGGTTGCGCGGATACAAAAATGATGATTGTTATCACGCAGGTGCTTAGGGCACCAATCAAATGCAGTAGCCCGGCCCCTGCGCCAATGTATCCGCTTTATTGAGCGGACAAAATCGAAGTCACGAATAGTGATGGTTCCAGCGCGCCAATCCTGCCAACGCTGATTACTCTGCCGGAGTAAGACGCCCTCCCCACTCGCATAACGCCAATGTGCCAATCCTTCACGGCCAAACCCAAATCGAAGATCACCTTCAACATTGAGGCGACGCGCAGCAGCGCAGTGGCCAACCAGGCGCTGTAAGCCGCGAATTGCATCAGCCCACTTCTGAGGCGGACAGCCAGAAAAAAGCTCTGCTTGAAAGGATTCCGCTCCGGTACGCAAACTTGGCCAACGGAAATCTCCTTGCTTCAAGTGCAGATGCGCCAAAGTAGTATTGTAATGTGTCGAATTTTTTTCCCTGGCCAACAATTCCTCTAATTGGATATCTGTAGCTGCGATATTGACCTTGAGGGGCACATCTCCCTTGCGCCACAGCCCCAGCAAAAAATCCTCTATTTTTGCATCGCCAACATAGGCACAGGTCGCAGTTGGCCAGACAGGCCGGTGGCGATAACAGAGTTCACTATCGCGTATCCTGGCCCAGCCGATACCCATTTTAAAATCACGATCCCTGCGCTTCACCTCTCCCAAGTCCCAGCCGCCCACTTCCCATTCCCGGTATTTTTCTCCGGGAACGGATTGCAAATCCATGTAGGCGCCACTTACCGAGGCGCGTGGTAAGTGGGCTCGCCCGCGCAGCAACTGCCACCAGCTGTAATCCAGTGTTACTTCACGTGCGGCAAACCCCCTTCCTTCACGATTGGAAGCACGCACCCCTACAGCCAGCACAGACAAATCTAGTAGGGACACCCGGAAATAGTCGGCATGAAAATCCAGGCCCCGCTCAGCCAGCCAGGCATCTGTTTTATCTCGCACGAAGTCCGAGGCGAAGATAGAAAAGCCTTCCAGTAGCAATAAGCCACCAACCAACCACCAAAGCAGATGGCGAAACTTAGTGTATTGATGGACGGGCTCTGGTGGCATTGGGAAAATAGCGCCGCAAAAAATAAATTAAGCGCAAGCTGCAACGACAGCCAAGCCAATAAAGTAAAGACCAGCACCTGTGTATTTTTTTACCCTGGCGCTTCGATTCGCGATAATAGGAGCCGGTGTCGTGCTATAGGTCTCACTTCAACTCATGCTGTCTACTATTTATCCAGAAGTGAATTTGCACGGCGGAAGAATTTGGCAGGCGATCAGGTTATATATCGCTGCGACCATTCCATTAAGTGAGCAATGAGTGAAATGCAGGAGCACCCAAATTACCAGGATATCGTTCTGGTCGGCGGTGGCCACGCCCATGCCATAGTGCTGCAAATGTGGGCTATGAACCCACTACCAGGCGCGCGTCTAACACTGGTTTCCCCACAAGTACAAACCGCCTATTCAGGCATGCTACCTGGTATGGTAGCGGGCCACTATTCATTGGATGACACCCATATAGATTTGATCCGGCTATGCCGTGCGGCTGGGGCTCGCTTTGTGCAGGCCTGTGCGCACCATATTGATCCCGAAGAACGTAAAATTTCCTTGTTGGGGCGCCCGCCACTGGAGTATGACCTACTGTCATTGGATGTGGGCGCGACTCCCGCACGGGAGCTGCCGGGTTCGGAGTTAGCAATCCCAATCAAGCCCATCGGGCACTTCTATCCTTTTTGGCAGAAACTTTTACAACATGTGCATAAGACCCGGGCACCGCTAAAACTCGGCATTGTCGGCGGTGGTGCTGGTGGCTGTGAACTGGCCATGGCAATGGCCCACGCACTGGAGGAGCAAATTTATTCCGGGCGTGTGCAGGTACACCTGATTCACGCCACGGAAAGAATCCCCCAAGGCTATCCACTGCTTGCACGCAAGCTTGCAGAGCGCGAACTCGACCGTCTCGGAGTACAGCTGCATCACAACTGGCCTGTTCAGGAGATTACAGAACAAGGCGTACGCAATAAATGCGGCGACCTGCTGGAACTCGACCAGGTACTCCTCTCCACTAATGCTTGTGCACCGCCATGGTTGGCTGATTCACAGCTTGCCCTGGATGAAAAGGGCTTTGTGCTGGTGGATCGCAGGCTGCGTGCCCAGGGCCGACAGGAAATTTTCGCTTGTGGTGATGTGGCCAGCTTTTCAGCAGAGCCACTGCCCAAAGCCGGCGTCTACGCCGTTCGCCAGGGGCCAATTCTATTCCATAACCTGCGCGCCACTCTCACTGGTCACCCGCTAAAGAGCTATCGCCCGCAAAAGAGCTTCCTGAGCTTGCTATCCTGTGGCGGCAAACGCGCCATCGCTGTACGCAATGGGATTGCCGTCTCAGGTGACCTGCTATGGCGCTGGAAAGACCATATTGATCGCACTTTTATGCAGCGCTTTAGCGACCTGCCCGTTGCTATGGAGGAAATGCCTGAGGCCCAACCCCGTGAAGTATTAACCCAACGCAACGGCATCTCATTGTCGGGTATGCGCTGCAACGGCTGTGGTGCCAAAGTCGGCGCAGAAGTTTTACGCCGCGCCTTACAGAAATTGCCCCCCCAGCAGTCAGAATATCTTTTACGTGGCGTGGGCGATGATGCCGCAGTGATGGACCTGCCCCCAGGCCAGTTGCTGGTCCAAAGCTCAGACCAGTTGAGGTCTATGGTGGCGGACCCCTGGTTGTTTGGACGAATTGCCACACTGCATGCACTCTCAGACTTGTTCGCCATGCATGCGCGCCCCGTCAGTGCACAAGTGCTGGCAACCCTGCCTACCGCCGCAGCAGAAATTACCCAACGAGATTTACAACAACTATTGGCCGGGGCCATTTACGAACTCAACCGCCACAATTGCACCCTATCCGGTGGTCATACTGCCGAAGGCGCGGAGATGCAGTTAGGGCTCACGGTGAATGGCTTGGCGGAACGTGAGCAGTTACTGGAAAAAAGCGGAGCTCGCGAGGGAGATTGCCTGGTGCTGAGCAAACCCCTCGGCATAGGCACAATTCTCGCAGCGGAGGGTATGGGTGAAGCTGAGGGGCGCTGGGTGCAGAAGGCCCTGGAGTGCATGCTGCTCAGCAATGCGAACGCAGCCGAAGTACTTGCCCAGCACAGCGCACGCGCCTTAACAGATGTTACAGGATTCGGCCTGCTCGGCCATCTGCTGGAAATGCTCGACGCCGATAAGCTTGGCGCCACACTAATCGCCGAACAACTTCCGCTGATTCCGGGTGCCGCTAAGTGTATCGAGCGCGGCTGGCTCTCCAGCCTGCAACCGCAGAACGCACGCGCCTACCTTTCTGTGGAAAACCCTCAGGAGTGGCAATCCCTTCCACACTGGGCACTGCTCGCAGATCCACAGACCAGTGGTGGGCTGCTCTCCGCCTTACCACAGGAACACGCTGAGGCCTGTGTGCGTGACCTGCTACAAAGCGGCTGCAGCCAGGCTGCAATCATTGGCGTTATCACCCACACTGATGGAGTGAAGCCCAGTGTGCGCCTGCAACGAGAAGGAAACTGGCGCCAGCTGATAACTCGCGACAATGAGGCGGTGCAAAGCCAGGTTTAAGTTGCCTCCAATACCGATGAGAGAGATACTGGCGCCAGAACAAGCGCCGGCAACCAAGTATTCCGGCGTATAGGTCTTCACAGATTGGGGAGTCGGCTTTTTAGCAATCGACAGGAAGACCAATCACCATGAAGAAAATCGTGATTGTTGGCGGAGGCGCCAGCGGCCTCCATCTGGCCACACGACTCGGACACTACTTCAACTTTACCCGGGGGCTGCCACGACGGCGTAAAACTCCCGCCGTACAAGTAACTCTGGTCGATAAAAATCGTACCCATATCTGGAAACCCCTGCTCCACCAAGTCGCTGCCGGCGCACTTGACGCCAATATGGACGCGCTCAATTATCAGGTTCATGCCCGCGCTAACGGTTATGAATTCCAACTTGGTGCACTGGAGTCCCTCGACAGGAAAAGACAAGTGCTGACACTTGGCCCTGTCAAGGACGACGACGGTGACGAACTGGTGCCGTCACGGGAGCTGGAGTACGACTACCTGGTGCTGTGCATCGGCAGCCAGAGTAATGACTTCAGTACTCCGGGAGTCCGCGAACACTGTGTGTTCCTCGATAGCAGCGAGCAAGCACAGAAATTCCACCAACAGTTGCTCAATCATTTTTTGCGCTTGGAAACCCATGTCGAGGAAAAACTGCAAATTGCTATCGTCGGCGGCGGTGCTACCGGCGTGGAGCTGTCCGCAGAGCTGGTAGATGCCAGTAAGTTAATGGGAAATTACGGCCGCATTCGCTCCAATGCCATTGAGATAACGGTCATTGAAGCCGGCCCACACCTACTACCAGCACTACCCGCGCGGCTGGGCAATAACGCCGAACGGGAATTGGCAAAGATGGGAGTGCGTGTGCTCACTGGCTGCAACATCGCCAGCGCCAGCGCCACGGACCTGACAACCCGCGACGGAGAGAAAATTCCTGCAACGATCCGCGTCTGGGCTGCCGGGGTAAAAGCCCCCGAGTTTCTCACCCACCTGGATGGCCTCGCCACTAATCGCCTCAACCAAATTGAAGTGACAACCACTCTGCAGACCCAAAGCGATCCCAAAATATTCGCCATGGGAGACTGTGCCAGCTGTATAGATGGAGATGAACAAAGAGTGCCACCCCGCGCCCAGGCTGCACAGCAGATGGCTACTCTGACTGCCGACAATCTGGTCGCCCTGATTGAAGACAAACCGTTGGAACATTTCTACTATCGCGATCGCGGCTCACTGGTCTCCCTGAGTAAGTACACTGCGATAGGTAACCTGATGGGCGCCCTGGTAAAAGGCAGCCTCACCGTAGAGGGGCGCATTGCCGGTTTTGCCTACCGCTCCCTCTACCGGATGCACTTGGCAGCGATTCACGGCTGGCCAAAGGCCATGCTGCTCTATCTGGTCGGCCAGGCCAATCGCGCGGTCAGCCCACGGCTAAAATTGCATTAGACCAAACACTCTGATTTGACTCACCACAGGGATTCGTAAATTATCAAGGCGCAGGGGTGCGCCTTAAGAAATTCAATATAGGCACTTGCCCCCATGCTGGTAGCGTAATTTTTTTGCGATCGACATAGTATCCAGCCGCATACCTATTCTGAGAATAAGAAAAAACCGATAAATATGCAGTATCAAAGTATTGTGGTCCTGACTGGTGCCGGAGTTTCAGCGGAATCCGGGATTCGCACCTTCCGCGGAGCCGATGGCCTGTGGGAAAACCATCGTATTGAAGACGTTGCTACGCCGGAAGCCTTCGCGCGTAATCCCCGCCTGGTGCAGCGCTTTTACAATGAGCGGCGCCGTCAATTGCTATCGGGTGAAATCAACCCCAATAGCGCCCATCATGCACTTGCAAGACTAGAACAAGAGTTTTCCGGAGAGTTCCTGCTGGTCACACAGAATATTGATGATCTACATGAAAGAGCCGGTAGCAGCAATTTGATTCACATGCACGGGGAGCTTCTGAAAGTGCGTTGCAGTACTAGCGGCCAGCTGTTTCCTATCGACTCAGACCTGGATACAAGCGACCTTTGCCACTGTTGCGCCCTGAGGGGCACCTTGCGGCCCCACGTAGTCTGGTTTGGGGAGATGCCCCTTCAAATGCGTAGCATTTACGATGCCCTGAGTCGGTGCGACCTATTTATCAGCATAGGTACCTCTGGCAACGTTTATCCCGCAGCGGGCTTTGTGGAATGTGCCAACCAGGCAGGTGCCCACAGCGTGGAACTCAATTTGGAGCGCAGCAGTGTTGGCGATGCCTTTGCCGAGCACCGCTATGGGCCCGCCTCTGAGGTCGTGGATTATTTTGTACGAGATCTATTGGGCTAAAATCCTTACGGTTCTTCCACAGCTGCTTCAGTTTTCGATTTACGCTCAGCTTTAGCACTACTATCGGCACCATAACGCTGTAACAAAGTTGTCACATCTCCGCGATTGCGTATCACGATATAAAGCCGATCGTACTCATCCAACTCCCTGATTGGCCGCCCCTTATCACCGCCCAACAGCTCCACCAGCTTTGGAGTTGTATTACTGTGACCCACAACCAGCACCCGCTTACCGGCCTGATCGAATTGCCGTGCAAATTCCTTCAGTTTACGGGGATTATACGTCTGAATCGGCAAACCCAACTCCGCAGCTAGTGGCTCTGCGGTCTCTTTGGTACGGACATAGTCAGTACTGTACACCGCATCAATACCCACCTCGCCAAGTACGCGTGCCAGCTGCTTGGCGCGCTGCCGCCCAGCTTCTGTCAGGTGCGGGTTTATTCCACTTTCCAGGCCCCGCTGCTTCTCAGCATGGCGCACTAAATAGATAACCTGGCTATCAGTAATTGCAGTTTCACTCTCAGCCCAAGCCGCCATTCCAAACAGGGCCAGGAGTGCGCAAGTAAAGCGAACCGTTAAACGGGACAACACGGATTAATACTCCCTATCAATAACTCAGTAAGACGTTATGCAGGCAATGATAGAGCAAGTAAATCGGAATGCGATAAAACGCAGGAGTATGCGCTCAATATGTAAAGAAAAGTAAATATATAGGGAAGGATATCCGGTGCCAATAAAACGGCACCGGACTAGCGATCAAAAAGAGATTAGATCTTCCACTCTTTTACAGTGTCCAATCCATACTCATCGATCCACTGGCTTAAAGCCTTCGGATTACGCTTTTTCTTTTCCACAGTGGCACCGGTATAAGGGTTGCGGTAGTGGCCGGTTTCCAGCTTGGGCTCCGCAGACTTACTGGCGGGCGCTGCACGACGACCGCGACGGGGAGAATCTCCCTCTTTCTTCAGGTGACGGGCAACACGGGACTTAAGAGTCTGAACAAAGTCCTGAGCATCCTCATCACCCAGCTGGCCAACCAGCCATTCAACAATTTGCTGACCGCGGGCGACGAAGAACTCTTCCTCTTCCATCTGGTATTCCGCAGCCAAATTAACCAGCGCCTTATCGAAAGCGATTACGCCATCTTTTTTACGTTCTGCCTGGGCCATTTGCTCCTGCAGCTCTTCGATTCTCGCCTGGTGTTCGGCGATTTGTTGTTCAAGTTGTTCGTATTCCTGAAACATTCAATAAACCTCAACGACGGTTATTAAAAAATACAGAGGAAACCCTGTGACGGCAATCGACACAGAGTCGAGTCCCGGGTATTCGAAATATAAAAATTTGTAAACAACAGCGTTAACCGATTGAGTGCGGTTAAGAACTGTAATATTCGACACATTACGAACGGGCCGAAACAAAAAAGTAGATACCGCTGCGCAGGTGGACTCCAACGCTAGATATAATCGGCAAATACATTATTTAAAACTAACCGAGTTCAGCCAAAAGTGGTGATATGCCCGAATGGCTGGTTATATTTCTCGGCTGAGGTCGCGAATAATAAGCTTTCGCCAATAAATATCAACTGTTTACACACTGTCATTTGAATATAATATGGATCTTCGCCCATATCGCTACTAAAAAGTAACAAAGGCGGGGATATCTCCCTCAATGAAGGGATATTCAACTGTTCCTGTATTGGCTATATTGTACCTGCAGTCGCCAATTGCAAATTACTATGCTGGGCATTGCAATAGAGTTCATTGCCAAAAACTATTGGATACTTATTGTCAGCTATGTCCAATCTCCACAATATCCATCATATGCCCACACTTGCGGCATTAATGACGCCCTTTCCCTACCACATTGATATCGATGCCACTGTCGAGGACGCTTTGGCTGTGATGGAGGAGCACAAGGTACGCCACTTACCAGTTACTCGAGCGGGTGAACTGGAAACTGTTATCTCCAGGGGAGATATAGAACGCGCTAATGCACCCGGCCATCGCCTGGAAGAGCAGCAGCTATACGTGCATGACCTCTGTGCACGGCGCCCCTTTATCGCCGATATCCACGACCCCCTCGATAAAATCCTATTGGCCATGGCCGATACCGGGATCGGCTCGGTATTGGTAATGCGCGAGGGAGAACTGGTGGGTATTGTGACAGTGACCGATATATTGCGTTTTTGCAGTAACTACATGGCGGAGTTAGCCCAGCCGGTAGACGATTCCATCGCCTGATTTCGGTAAAAAAGCAATTTCACAAGGGCCAGACCCACAACAGCATGGGGATACTGACTAATACGACCAGTATCTCCAGAGGCAGCCCCATGCGCCAGTAGTCACCGAAATCAAATCCTCCCGGTCCAAGGATTAATGTATTGTTCTGGTGTCCGACCGGAGTCAGAAAAGCACAGGATGCGCCGATGGCCACTGCCATCAGGAAACTGTCCGGGTTTACTGCCAGCTGCTCCGCAGTGCTAAAGGCGATGGAGCACATCACCGCCGCAGTCGCGACATTGTTCATAAAATCCGACAGGGTCATGGTGACAATCAAGATCAGCGCTAATGCCACTACCGCACTGCCCTGGGCCAGATTATCCAGCAATACCTGCGCTAACAGGTCTGCGGCACCAGTGGTTTCTATCACGTCCGCTACTGCAATCAGGGTACCCAACAATACGATTACCGAGCCATCCAGGGACTCATAAATATTTCGTAACGGTACAACCTTCAATGCCATAAACGCCAATACGCAGGCAGCAAATGAGATCGCAGCGGGAATTAAACCAAAAGCAGCTCCCCCAACCGCCAGAGCCATAGCAATTAGTGCTATGGCTGACTTTTCCTTATTCGGCATACTGATATCCCGCTGTGCCAGGGGGACGCAACCCTGCTCGCGGGCGAAATGATTCAAGTTGTCATCTGCCCCCATCATTAACAGGGCATCTCCGGCCAGTATCGGGGTAGAGCGCAACCTACGCACTGAGCGACGTCCCCGCCGGGAGAGAGCTAACAGGTGAATCTGGTAGCGCGCAGACAGATGTAAGAATTGGATAGAGCGCCCAACCAAAAGGGAGTTGGGCATCACCACGAGCTCACGCAGCTGCATTTCCTCACGGTGATTAGAGTTTTTTTCCTTCTCTGCCGATTTCTCTTTACGCCCAGCTGTGGCTTGACTCATTTTATCTTTCAATTCTTCTTTATCTTTCTGCACACTCTCCGATTCCCCCACCATCTTGAGACCGAGGCTCGACAAGCTGGCCGCGAGGGATTCGGGTTCAGCCTCAATAACCAGAATGTCTCCGCTGTGCGCTCGGTGCCAAGGAGTAGCTGGCGAAACTCGGGCATCGTTATGAACAATCCCTACAACCTGAGCATCTTCAGCACCAAGCAGTTTTCCAATCTCGCGAAGGCTCTTACCTGCAGCGGCACTCTTTTCGCCTACAACCGCCTCGGTAAGGTAGGTACCTGTGTCAAAACTGGAGGCTCCAGCCTGACTGCGCCCCGGTACTAAGCGCCAACCAATCAGACCGATGAACAGCAGTCCAACGACCGTCACTAGTAGGCCCACCGGAGTAAAATCAAACATACCGTAACTGCCAGCACCTGCACTGGCACGAAAGCCCGATACCACCAGGTTCGGTGGGGTGCCAATCAGGGTAGTCATACCGCCGAGAATAGTGGCGAAGGAGAGCGGCATCAGAATTTTGCCGGGAGCTATATTCTGTTTCTCAGCCATATCGGCAGCCACTGGCATCAGCAACGCCAAGGCACCAATGTTATTCATAAAACTCGACAGAAATGCGCCGAGACCGGTAAGCAATAAAATACCCAAGGTGATATTGCCGCTACGCGGTACCACTCGCTGTGCCAGAGCATCCATGGCCCCGGTGTTTTGCAGGCCTCGGCTGATGATTAACACGCAGGCCACAGTCACCACCGCAGGATGTCCAAATCCGTTAAAGGCATTCTCAGCAGGTATTAAGCCGGTAAACACACAGGCAAGCAGGGATGCCAGTGCCACCATATCGTGTCGCCAAGGGCCCCAAATAAACAGCGCAATGGTCACCGCGAGGATGGCTAAAATAAGCAACTGGTCGAGAGTCATAAATTAGGTATGTCCTGAACACGGCATTCGCGAGAATTTCGTCGCGATGACTTATTCAGGGTATACAAGGAACAGTATCGAGCGAGCAATTGAGTGTCAGAACACTGATAGAATCAGTGCCGCTATTTCCAAAGGCAACTCTGTCAGCTTCACCCTTAAATAGACGTGATAAGTAATCACACATCCCTATGCGATATTAATTATTGATTCATCGATGCGTTAATTCGCCAGGGAAAAAGTGACCGCGCGCTCCTCCAGCGGGTAAAAGATTGTACCCACTTTGATACAGACCCGGCTGGTACTGCAGGAAAACCAACCCGTATACCCTGTTACCTGAAGACTCCTATGACTGCTCGCCATCTGCTGTAGCAGGCGTTGGGCCCAGGGCCTCAGCTCCTTACCATCATAACCAGAGCCACAAGCACAGACATGCAGGTTAACGAAGTTAGCCGGTAAGCCTTCCTTGACCAAAGTGCTCGCCAATTGGGTTGGCGTATAGGTTTTCCACTCACCTCCCTGCCATTGCGCCATACCATTTACGTATACTTTCTTTTGTTTGTTATTACCACTATTGCGTTGGGCCCCAATCATCTTTCCATCGGGTGCACCTGTGCCATGGGTAACTATGTAAAGAGTGTCAGCTGGGGTAAGTTTACTGAGACACTTATCCACCCATCGGTACATAGCCTTGCCAACTCCGGAAGTCACCTTATTGGCGAGGATCTGGTTTGCAGGAATATTCCAGGCACCGGCCAGATCTTTTGCAAATTCCTGCATTTCATCGCTGTTAACTGGAATGTAGATATATTTTTTTGCCATTTCTTACATTTTCCCTGGAGTTGCGCATACTTTTCCAAATTAAACACTGAATTTCCACTCAGGCTGAGTGAAAATGCCACTGGCAATCAGGAGAAACATTCATCCCCGGTAATATTCAACGCTGACTCTGAACAGGAGCCAGGAAAATCAATAATAATTTTCCCTCCTGAAATTCATGCACATTAATGAACCACAAAAAAATCAGATAATCAATCCTAAATTCAGGTTAGAGGTTGTACCTACCCCGCAATTGTTTTTCATCCTTTAACTTAGCAGCAATCCAAAAACAATCAGTTGCAATCCCTATTTGAAGACAGGGGAAATTCACTCGCTATATTAGTTTTACACAGCACCAGCTAACGCTTTTATAATTATTTTTTACCATATTTTTTGGACCTCCTTATTTTGTGCACAACTTACCACCAAATTCACCTTTGACGACATATCTTGCTCCACACTTTCACGAGTTGCCAATTCTCCAATATGATGCTTTTTACTGATGACTGCCTGGGCAGGAAAACCTCAAAAGATAAGAATCAAAAATAAAATTAGGGGAACATAAAAAATATGACAAAAATAGAAGAGGCGGACGCTCAGATTAACTTTTACACATGGTGTAAATATCAGGTTACTTCCAACTAACGGCCTACTACATAAGTTACATTTTCAGACAGATAAATATTATTACAGTTTATTGAAAATTTTTTCTAAATTACACTTCACGAATAAAAATTCACACAATCAATTTTCCCGTAAAGAGTTTTTCTCTCGGCAGAAATAGATTGATTGACAATAAGGCTTACCTCTCCATATTAGGGAAAAGTACAGCCTCTAATAAGTTGGTTAAAACTACTAAGCATTTATACCCTCAAATAAGCTGGTAACAGCAAAACCTGCTGCCTGTTCCACACTAGCCTGCCCCTGACCGATCAACCACCAAGCTGAGTAAACCTGGGCATCAATCATTGAACTTATCCACTCGATGGACAAATCCTTGCGAATGTCGCCATCTTTTTGCGCCTGTTCTATCAGACCCGTTAAATCATCCATCTGCTGACCATAATACGCCAGCACTTCTAAATCACCCTCTGCGATATTCCACAGAGATAGCAGGAAATGATAACTATCTGCCAGGGGCATCAGAGCCTCGAGCCCCCTGCGCACCTTTTCCCGAGCCGAGAGCTTGCAATCTGTATAGATGGGCCGCAGAACCTGGCTGGTTAACTTAAAACACTCTCTGGCTATTTCCAGGATCAACTCCTCACGGGTTTCAAAGTGCCGGTAGAGGGTTGCCCTTCCCACCCCGGCAACTTCGGCTACTTCTTTCAGGCTGGCTTTTGGGTTCTTCATCAGTAGCTCCTTGCCGGCTTCAATAAGGCGGGCTCGGGAGCGACTGACTCTGGAATCATTGGTATTCATAGCAACTCTTTTTTGAGACACAGTTGTCTCATTAATGTCTGACGGTTATGATACATAAATGTCTCATAAAAATTTTACACTGTGAGTGGCTCCATGAGTACTGATGATGAAGACTTGTTATCCGAATATCGACGCACGGCCAATTCCCAGCTTCCTAACGCCCACTGTTTGCCCTTCGGGGCATATACGTGCGAGACCATATTTCACAGGGAAATGGAGAGCATCTTTGAAGGGGGTTGGGTGTTTGCCGCTGCCGAAGCAAGCCTCTCTAAACAGGGAGATTACTGTGCCATTAATATTGGACGTATACCTGTAGCTGTGATTCGTGGGGCAGATGGACAGCTGCGGGCTCTGTCCAATACCTGCCGGCACAGAGGCACACCATTGCTGGATACCGGCTTGGGCAATGTTAATAAGCGCATAGTCTGCCCATATCATGCTTGGAGCTACAGCCTGGAAGGTTCTTTACTCGGAGTACCCTTCACTGGAAAACAGGAGGTGAACAAAGCCAGGCACTGTCTACCTATCTACCCGGTAGAAACCTGGAATGGCCTGGTATTTGTAGATGTCAGTGGTCAGGCACCCCCCCTCTCAAAACAGCTTTCCAGCTTATCAAATTACCTGCCAATCCAACAGCTTGACGTTTTTGATGCATTCGAGCCTGGCAAAACCGAGTATTGGTCTGCCAACTGGAAAGTGGTGATGGAAAATGCCATGGAGAGTTACCACCTGTTCAAAGTACATCGGAAAACCTTAGAAACAGTCACACCAACCCAAGATGCCTACTATACCGCGGGCTGCAGCAGATGGGCCCTGACTGGAGGCACAATCAAGTCCTTTCTTGGCTTTGGCAAGCCAGAACATTACCAACTACTGATGCTGCCTCCTAACTTTGTTGCCATTATCGATCCTGTCTCTTTTAGCTGGATGTCCGTTATTCCACGCCATGCGGGTGAAACAGAGGTCCAATCCGGTTCACTGATTTACAACGGCCATGGCAGCAATCGCTCTACCCGTAAATTTACGGACAGATTCTTTGCCGAAGACCAATGGATTTGTGAACGAGTTCAACGAGGTATGAACTCATGCTCTGGAAAAGGCGGCACTCTAGTTGAGGCAGAGCGCATTGTTGTGGATTTTCACCACTTTCTTGCTTCGCGCCTATTTGGCTGTCCCAGTATCCCTATTTATCGAACATCTACGAGCCGGGAGAGTAGAAATTGAAACTTTGTCATGCCTTACTTTTAACAGGTGTTATTGCCGGCTCAGTGACTTTTCTTGCCTGGGCCCAGCCTTTAGCTCCTGAAACAAGAGCACATATAACCAATGCAGCGAGTGAACCAGGAATTGCCACAAAATCTGATGCTAAATCCTTAACGCAATCAGGTTCAGAGATTCTTCCAAAAAGAATCTATGGCATGACCCGCTTCATTGCTTTGGAAAACGCTGGCAACCTGGTTGAATTACTATTGCAGCGCGAGGATGTATACACTCGGCTTAAACCGGGCCCTCATAAGATATTTATTATCTACCAGAAATTTTCGAAGAACTACCATGAAGCCCGGGTAACGGTAGGGTTACCGAAGGAAAGCTTCTTATTTCTGAGCAACGTCAGTGAGCCCATACCGGATGGTGATGTCACCCACATTGGAGGAAGCACGGATACTTCCCCAGATGGACTTGAAGGGCACTGGCAACTGGTTCACTTTGGCCCAACACTGCAAGCAGTCATTGAGAAATATACTCTGTCAGAAGACGGGATTGTTCGCTCTGTTGATATTTATCAGGTTAATGAGAAACAGTGACATGAACTTTTTAACTGCAATGTTTACCCATGAACAGATTGAACACTTAGAGGTGTGGGTGAATGATGGCTTCTTTTTACTGGCTATGGTGGTATTTGTATTCGAACTGCTACGTTATGCTCTCAAGCGCAAACTGACCCTAAACATGCTAGGTGATTCGGCTAGCAACTTCATTACCCTGGCTGCTTTTATTGCAATTACCTCATTAATTGCTGCGCTTTTTTATGTGGCCGCATTTTTCTTTGTTTTTGAAAATTTCAGCATCGTCCAACTACCCATTACCGGCTGGACCATCATGGCCTGCCTGATCCTTGCTGATCTGGCTTACTACTGGGAGCACCGCTTTGCCCACAGAGTCAATTTAGCCTGGGCTTCCCATACAGTGCACCACAGCTCACCCTATTTTAATATTTCTGTAGCCTACCGATTTGGACCACTGGATGGCTTGTTGCCTTTTTTCTTTTACCTGCCATTAGCCATGCTCGGGTTTAATCCGCTTCTCATTTTCTTTAGCGAAATGATTGTGCAGGTTTACCAAACATTACTGCATACTGAGGCAGTTAAAAAACTACCTAGACCGATCGAATGGATTTTAAATACCCCATCCCATCACCGGGTGCATCATGCTGCTAATCGTGAGTATCTGGATAAAAATTATGCCGGTATTCTAATTATTTGGGACCGGATTTTTGGAACCTTTGCTGAGGAAAAATCAACTGTGCGGTACGGGGTTTTTCCCAGAATTAACAGCATCAACCCGTTTACCATCTTTTGCCACGGCTACGCCAAGCTATTCCGGCAGCTCTGGCAGGCTAATGGCTGGAAAGCACGCTGGCATCTATTGATAAAATCCCCTGAGTGGATATGGAAACATCACCAGAATCGCAATAGCTTTCAACAAAATTAAATACTGTGCACCAATAAAGGCAGATTTTTCTATCTATTAACTATAAATTAAATGGTTCTATCTCATAAGCTATTTTGACCATTTTTTGATAAGTGATACTCACGAACAAGCCTGAACTAGTTAACAAAGACAAAGCGATAATTGCACCCTATTTATTCTCATAACTTAATCTGGCATCAATGTGGCAGAGTATTTCTCCTAAAATCCCAATAGAGAAACAGAAGTAAAAGAGATCCATTTTGTTACGCTCAACAATTTCTCAGGAACAGCCCTGCCACTCGCTATATTTGTTGGATATTCCATATTACATACGGACTATTAGTGCTTTTTTACCATCGACAACATATCTTATCTTCCATATCTCAGTTTTCCTAACTCCGGCGAATGACTTTCAAAGCCAGGATATTCTCTTCAGGCATCTGGTTCACAGAAGCGGCATCAAGTATCTTATCGATATTCCCCATATTAATAGAGAGGCTTCCATTGCGGCAGGGTACATCCAATTACCGAGAAATTTTCCTCCGTGATACTCCACTACTGGATGTGCGCGCACCGGTAGAGTATCAGCGTGGGGCCTTCCCCTCTGCAGAAAATCGTCCATTACTGGATGATCACCAACGCGAACTCATCGGCACCGAATACAAACGGCGAGGACAGCAGGCCGCCATAACCCTTGGATGGAAACTCGCCACTCAAGAGGTGGTACAGGCACGTCTCACCGCCTGGGAGGCTTTTCTCGATGAGCACCCACAAGGCTATCTCTACTGTTTTCGTGGTGGCCTACGCTCACGTACTACTCAGAAACTGCTTCGCGACGCAGGTTTTGATTACCCTCTGGTAGAGGGTGGTTACAAAGCTATGCGCAACTACCTTCTTGGTGAACTGGAAATCCAAAGCCGGCAGTTATCATTTGCTGTTATTGCTGGCCATACCGGCAGTGGAAAAACGGAACTAATCCAGTCGGCCAGTCGAGCTCTGGACCTGGAGGGCATAGCCAAGCATCGTGGTTCCAGCTTTGGTCGCACCGGATACAAGCAACCAACGCAGATCAATTTCGAAAACCAAATCAGTATCGACTTACTCAAGCTGGCACAAACCTCTGAAAGGGTTTTTATCGAGGATGAAAGTCACCTCATCGGACGCTGTGCCCTCCCCCCCGCCCTGCAAAGCGCAATGAAAGCAGCACCACGTATACTGGTTGAGGAACCCGTAGAGAATCGTGCCCGCCGTATCGTGCGCGATTATATCAGTGAGGCCTTACCACGTTTTGACGACACTGAATCCCCTGCTGCGGCACTTGGAGCGGATCTGCATGAAAGCTTGGGGAAAATACGCAAACGCCTAGGCGGGCTGCGCTATCAGCAATTAGACACACAACTGGCCGAAGCCAATGGGGAGCTACAGCGCAGTGGCAACAGCGACGCCTATATTCCATTGGTGATGGCACTGCTGAAGGAGTATTACGATGGGAGTTATAGCTATCTGATGAAGAAGCGTGATAGTGAAGTCCTATTTCGCGGTACCTACGCTGAAGTGAAAGCCTGGTTGGCAGATTCGGAAACTCTTATCCCCAATTAACTTTCACCCAGCACGATTACCGCAATAATCAGAAGCTACACATCAAGCCTTATGTGCCAACCGATTCAATTTAAAGCGACGCAGCATTATCCAGTCCCGAAGTCCGCGGGGCAGCCAGCGTGCCAACCAGGGCAATAAGCTACTGCGGTTTCCAATACGTACCAGAGTTCGTGGCCGCTTTCGAAGTAACTCACGCACCAACTTACGTGCAAGCGTGCTGGCCAGAGTGGCATTTTGCTGCGACTCCTGTGCGCGGGAGCGCACGGCCTCCTCCTGGCGCTTATATAAAGAGTCCGGCGGCAGTAACCCGCGCAGTGATACCTCTGCATGACGGCCAAATTCCGAGGCGATAGCCCCCGGCTGCACCGTCATCACGCGAATGCCAAAAGGCTTTAACTCGAGACGCAGTACTTCGGAAAGTGAGTGAAGGGCAGCCTTGGAGGCACAATAAGCACCAGAGAAAGGTGTCGCCAGTACGCCGGACACCGAACCAATATTACAAACAACACCACCCTTGCCGGCACGCATTAACGGCACACAGGCGCGGATCAGTGCAAGCGGTGCGAATACATTAGTGCGAAACTGATTTTCCAGGGCCCGAGTATCCAACTCCAGCAACGGCCCCATCTGGCCATAGCCGGCATTGTTGATCAGAATATCGAGGCGGCCATAGGCGGCTTTAAGAGCGTGAACAACGCGGTTTATATCCGCCTGGCTGTTTACATCCATGGCTTCAGTGGCAATGCCCAAATCAGCAAGCTCCTGCAAGCTCTCCGGACGCCGCGCCGTGGCAATAACAATTGTACCGCGACGATGCAACGCCAGGGCCAGCTCACGCCCGATACCGCTGGAACATCCGGTAATCAGTGCGACTCGGTCTGGCGCCACATAGCCCCGTCCGATCTGGGCCAGGCTCTCAGCTGCAAAGCCCTGACTTGAAGTGCGAAAGCTGGATACTGGCGGTCTGTTCACGGGGACTACTCCGTTAACTGTTCCAAAACCTCCGGCTGAACTTGTGGGTGCTCAATCAACCCAAAAATATTGCCGTAGGGATCGAGAAAACTTGACATCAGCACGCCCTCGCCAACATCCACCACATCGCTATGTTGTCGCGCACCCATGGTTCCGAGACGTTCGACCTGTGTGGCCATATTCACAACCGCCCAATAGGCGACCACGCCATCCGCACGGCTGATCGCACTGCGCGCGTCTGGATTCAAGCCCAGTTCACATTGGCCAATTCGAAACCCCACATAACACTCACTATCAAAATAGGGTTTCTGCTGCAGTAATTGTGTGTACCAGTCTTTGGCTTCAGCAATATCTGTTACACCGTAAATAACCGTGTGCAAGCCGAGAATCTGCCCCATTTGAGACACCCTATTGTGTGATTTTTATCCACTGATGGGGCACTATGGCGCAGCTTACTGCAGTTCCTGCTCCAGCTGCTCCAACAGGTCGAGTGGTTCCAGCTCCACTCCCTCCAGTTCAACATTCCAATTCAACCCTACCAGCAGCACGTCTTCATGCATACCGGTAAGCCAATCGTCCATAAACTCTTCCAGATCGATAGCTACAGCTTCATACTCGGCCCAATCACCTTCACAGTGCATCTCAGCAAATTCACGCTGCGACCAAAACGGCATTACTTCAGTCTGTGCACGTTTTTCTGATTCACACAGCGCAAAACCCTCTTCCCCCTGTAGTGCCCAAACACAGCCCTGCTCAGCAGCCTCAGGCAAAAAGCGCGCACAGTTCTCTTCAAAATCATTCGTTAGGGGTGCACTTTGCATAACATCTTCGCTTAATGGATTTGCCAGCAGTGTACGTTAGTTTTCTCTTCGCACCAATGCAGTAACCTGGCGTAATTTTCCCGGCCTGGCCTTAGCGAGGCTCACCAGCCATTTTTAACTTATGCATAAAACCCAGCTAATTTTTTCTTTATCTCGAATATTTTTGCTTAGACAATTATCGGCTTAGGCATCCCTTTCAAATACCGCCATAGATTCAACGTGATCGGTATGGGGAAACATATCCATGACACACGCCTTTGTCAGGTGGTAACCGAGCTGTGTCAAGGCCCCCGCATCCCGCGCAAGGGTTGCAGGATTACAGGACACATAAACAATTTTCTTTGCATTAAAACTCGCAATACTCCGCACAGCCTGCAAAGCACCACTTCGCGGCGGGTCCAGCAGAATCTTATTAAAGCCGCCCTGGGCCCAAGGCTGATTTATTATTTCCTCATTCAAGTCTGCTGCGTAAAATTGCACATTATCCAAAGTATTCAGCTCGGCATTCTCTACACCGCGACGGGTGAGTGCCCCCACGCCCTCAATGCCAACCACCTCGCCGGCACATCGCGCCAAAGGCAGGGTAAAGTTCCCCAGGCCACAGAAAAGGTCCAATACCCGCTCATCGGGTTGGGGATCCAGCCATTGCAGGGCTCTACTTACCATTTGGCGATTAATTTCGAAATTGACCTGGATAAAGTCCAATGGCTGGAAACGCATGGTGAGATCAAACTCTGGCAGCGCGTAACTGAGGAAGGCCTCCCCCTGCTCCGGCCATAAACGTCGAACTGATGTCGAATCACCAGGTTGTATATACATGTGTATACCAGATACTTTTGCGAAGCTTATCCAGCGCTCTCGGTCACCTTCCGATAACGGCTTTAGGTGGCGCAGTACCAGAGCCGCAACATCATCACCCACAGCCACATCCAACTGAGAAAAATAGGCTTTGCCATCGCAGTCAGCCACAAGCTGTTTTAACGTCGGTATTTGTCTGGCAATTGCCGGGTGCAGTACATGGCATTCATCGATATCCGTCAGATCATTACTGCGTTTTTCACGGAAGCCAAAAATTAACTCTTTCCCCCTACGGGATTTTAACTGGCGAATGCCGATACGTGCCTTGCGCCGATAGCCGTAGGATGCAGCAACCAAGGGCGGTAATATCTCTTTGGGCTCAATACCAGCAAAACGAATAAGTTGGTCCAGCAGGATTTTTTGCTTCTCAATAATCTGCGCACCAATTTCCAGGTGCTGCAGAGAACAACCTCCGCAGAAGCTGATATGGGGACAGCAAGGCGCGCTACGCTGAAGTGATGCCTGCAAGATTTCCACCGCTGAGCCCTCATCGAACCGGGCCCGACGAGCGCTATAACGAAAAAGTACTTTTTCACCAGGCAAAGCGTTATCGATAAATACAGTTTTCCCCGCAACGCGGGCAATGCCACGCATATCATGGCTGAACTTCTCTACGCAGGCTTCGGCCTGCGCCGGCAAATTTTTTGTCACCGGCTTGCGCGAGGTAATAAAACGCGGTTTCTTGCTCATGTTAATTAATTGAAGAATTCGAAAGATCTGATTTGTACTGATATTTTTTACACAGTGAGGCGGTGGCCATTATCACGGAGCCAACGGCGCAATTCTTTGAAACGGGGACAAACACTTTGCACCAACTCCCAAAAGTCACGGCTGTGATTGTGATGTTGCAGATGGCAGACCTCATGGGCAATGAGGTAATCCACTACAGGTTCCGGAGCCAGACAAACCAACCAGTTGTACTGTAGCTCTCCACGGATACTGCAGTGCCCCCACTTGCTTTTAGTACGCCGTACCCGCACCGAAGAAAATGCCAGCCCCAGTCGATCCGCCACCAACTGGGACTTTTCCGTTAACAGGACCAGTGCTTCGCGCTGATACAAGCGCTGCAAAGCTCCTTGAAGTTGCTCCTGTTCAGGAAATTGGGTGCGGGTATAAAGAAGGATTGCCGCTTCACCAATTCCTGCAGCTTTAGCATTAGAGGCACGCGCAAGTGGCAATGACCTGCCGAGCCATGGAAATCGCTCACCAAAAGCATATCGGTAACGCGGCACCTGGGATGCCCGCTGACTGGCGGCCAGTAATTGGGCTCGCACCCACTGAATATTGTCCTGCAGAAACTGATGACCATGGCGAGCTGCACAGCGTTGAGGGATACGTACCTCTACCCCTGACTGCGCCAATATCAATCCCAATCGCTTGCGTCGGGGTGAACGCACCAAGCGATAGGGAATATCCTCAAAAATAAATTCATCCGCCTCACTCATTGGAGGCACCCCAAAAAATTTGGCATCTGCTAGCCACCGTGAGCCACCACCGCCATGGTGATTCGGGAAATACAGCTTAACTTGCCATTGGGTGCATAAATCAATATTTCCCAAACCTGGCTGCTTCGTCCAATATGCACAGGCTTAGCCCGGCCAGTAACTTCACCCTCCGGCACCGGTCGCAGGTGGTTGGCATTAATCTCCTGCCCAACACAGTAGTATTTATTGGGATCCACCAACAGATTGGCACCAATAGATCCCAGAGTCTCTGCCAGCACCACATTAGCACCACCGTGTAAAATCCCAAAAGGCTGGCGTGTACGGTGGTCCACCGGTAGTTTACCCTCTAAGTAATCTTCACCAATTGCCGTAATTTCCAAACCGAGATAGCCGGGCATGCAGTTAGCACTGCCCTGATTAATCTCTTCCAAGGTCGGAGTACTGTGCCAAATTGCCATGAAAAACTCTCTAGAAATGAAATCGTAAAGGTGATCATCTGAGTTTAACCACTCGGTAGCACACCACCGTTAAACTCACCAATAAAAAAAGGCGGAGGAGAAAAAACCACGGGGATAAAGACCGGGGATAAAATAACGAGGACCGAAAAGCCCATAGCGATGCAGCTCCAAATCCAACATGCGTAACTCCCACTCGAGCCGACTGTGCTGGAAATACAGGGCGCGGCGCTGGCTGTCACTGTCAGTGTGCCGGAGGGCATAATGCAGAGAGTAAAGCTCCCGCTCTAAGTTGTCGCGACGCCACAATAAGTTTTGATACTGTTGTTCGATACGGTATTCAACGAGTCCACGCTGGTAATTTTCGACGAAGAGATCAGCAGTAGGGCCTGTACATACCCCTTCATACTTGTACCCCCGACGCCCTTGCCGATAACCATTATCCGGGGTGCAGAACTGCTCTATACCTTCCTCATGACCGCGCAACCAAGCCTCATTATCCACATAGATTTCGTAACTCAGGCATTCCTGAGCCAACTCCTGCACCAGCAGCGGGGAGCGTCCGCGGGCACCGTCCTGAACGCCACGCTCATACCAGAGCCCAGCGCGGCACTCATCTTCGGAAATTACTGCACAACCACTTAACACAGCAGCAAAAATAAGTAGGTATAAACTCACTTTCGTAGGCATAGGGTCGGCCTCCCGTTTTAGTTACTGTTCTCCCACAATAAAAACTCAGCCGAAACGTTTATCAGCTACGAAGGGGTTGGTTTTACGCTCCTGGCCAAAAGTCGACATAGGGCCGTGCCCAGGTACAAAGCGTACCTCGTCACCGAGCGGCCACAAGCGCTCCTTGATCGAGCGTATCAGAGTATCGTGATCTCCCTGGGGAAAGTCTGTGCGTCCGATAGAGCCAGAAAACAGCACATCCCCCACCAGGGCAAGGTTACTGGGACGGTGAAAAAACACCACATGGCCCGGCGTGTGGCCGGGACAGTGATAAACTTCCAGCTCTTCCTCACCCACAGTAACGGTATCACCCTGCTCCAACCAACGATCCGGAGTAAAAACTTCCACCGCGGGAAAGCCAAACATCTGGGCCTGCATGGGCAGCTGTTCTATCCAAAAATTATCATCTTGATGAGGGCCCTCAATGGGTAATTGCAGCTGCCCGGCTAGCGCAGCTGTCCCCCCCACATGGTCCAAGTGGCCGTGAGTAAGGAGTATCTTCTCCAACTTGAGGCCGCGCTCCTCTACAGCGGCAAGGATCTTGTCAATATCACCGCCAGGGTCCACTACCGCAGCGCGCTTGCTGTCCTCGCACCAAAGCAATGTGCAGTTCTGCTGAAAGGGAGTAACCGGGACCGAATGAAATTGCAGCGACATAGGTATCCTTAATGGGATCAGTTACAGGGAACAGAGATTATACCGTGAGTACCCGTTGAGATCGCTGAGCAGGTGCCGAACCTCCACGCTGTCCGTTTTGCAGCAGCGCGCGCAAGTCCCCAAGCAGCTGTTGCAGCACCAGGTCACTGGACCAGTAATCTTCCAGAGGCAACACCTGTGGACCTTGGCTACCCATATGGGAATCACTTAGTGGACGCGTCTCATAATCTTTAAACACGGCCTGGTTATAAGTAGGACTCAGTGGCTTTAGGGGCCAACCAAATAAATCATCGGGGTGATAGAAGTTCTTCCAACGAAATCGATAGCCGCGGGAGTCCGCGGTGACCGCCTGGATCTGCTCACGCCCCCTGCCAGCACACCAGAGCGGATTACTGGCTCCGAGGGTGTACCAGTAGCTCAGGGTCTTCAGTCGCAGGAAGCGTTCTCGCGCAGAACCCTTACGCACACCTCCGGGACCACCATCACGCCAAATTCCATGGCCAACACTCGAACGCTGGGCATCCCAGAGGTAATTGGAAAAACTGACGCAACCGAAAGAATGACTTAATAGCACCACCGGTGTTCGCTCACCGGCCGCTGCTGCAGCCTTTTGCAACATGCGATAAATCGCCCCTTGGGTTTTCTCATAGGCTCCATCACGCTGCTGGATATCTCCCAATTGGGCTGCGCCCTGGGCCATAGTACAAAGCAAGAATTTGCGCGCGCGCAGATAGTCCATCTCGCTCTTGCACATCCCCTGGAACACCCGATCTGTATTGCCCTGAAGGGATTCCACTGCCGTCAGGGTATCGCAATACAAGCGCGACCAGTCACCGCCGAGAGCATCTTTTAACGCCGAGAATAATGGGCTCGCAAAATCCCTGGGGGCCACCCCGGCTCCCGCAACGGCCAGGACTACAATATCTGCCATATTTGCCTCTTCTTATTATTTTTGTTGAATTGGCATCAGACCCTCTGCACACCCGACAGTGATCCAAATTGAACTCACTGCGTAAAAATATGTTGCGTATTTTGGCAAAAATAATCCGGTCAGGAGGACCGGAAATTGCCGCTATAACAATGCGCTAGAAGGTGATTAATCTGGTCGGTAAGACCAGTTTGCACGCCAGCTTTCGGGGGCAAAGGGACGTGCCCCTGCCGGCGGCTAACCTTAAGGGATCAGTGTGACTAATTTGATCCGCCCAGTAATATACTGCCCAAAGTCAAGTCCGCGCCAGTCTTAATCGAAACAAATCTACCAGTTTTACCCCTGCCCCCTGTCGCAGCGCTGTCACATTAGCGCTTTCCTGGTGCATAATAACCTTTGTACAAAAATCAGACGTTTAAAACGATCCCGCCCGCAGCGATGCTATTAACCTCCAAATACAGCCTGCCGGATTGCCCCGAGCACACACTGGCGCGCCCCCGCCTGCTGTCGTTACTTAACGACGGTCACAGCGACCAGTTGCTGTTGGTAACAGCACCGGCGGGCTACGGTAAAACCACACTTGTCACCTCCTGGGCCTCAGGTCAGGATAACCCGGTGGCCTGGTATACCCTGGATGCCAGCGACAACGAACCGAATCAATTCTGCCGCTACCTTGTGGAGAGTGTGCACCGCGCAACCGGCAACGGCGTACCCCAGACCTACCAGTTGCTAACAGCCCCCCAGTGTCCGGACCCAACCTCTGTCGTCAGCCATTTGCTGGCTGAATTGCGCGGACTGCCTTGCGAGCTGCGCATAGTGCTGGACGATTATCACCAGATCGATAATCAGGTAGTACACGACACAACCCGTTTTCTTCTGCGCCACGCCCCCGCCGGTGTGGGCGTCGTCCTCACCAGCCGCAGCCAGCCGCCCCTGGGGCTCGCTACCCTGCGTGTGCAGGGACGCCTACTCGAGCTGGGCAGCGATGCCCTGGCACTCACTACCGAGGAAATCGGCCAGCTGCTGAAGCAGCGCCTGCCATTTAACCTGGACGCTGATCGCGCCGCCCAACTACAGCATTTAAGTGAGGGCTGGCCCCCGGCTGTGCAACTATTCACGCTCTCTGTACGCGACCGCGAAGAGGTCGACCGTTACCTGGCAGAACTGGAGCAGGGCCATAGCCATATTCTCGACTACCTCGCCGAAGAAGTACTGGAACGGCTTGAACTCCAGCTACGTGAGATGCTCGCATGTACCTCAATTCTCACCCGCGTCAATGCCCAGCTGGCAGAGCGCCTGAGTGATCGCAGCGATGGCCAGCAAATGCTGGAAAGTGCGGCCAGGCGTGGGCTCTTCCTACAGGCACAGGATTCCAGTCGACAGTGGTTCCGTTTTCACCCAGTGTTTGCGCGTTTCCTGCAACGTCAACTGAGCGACCGAGATCAGTTGCAGCATTTACACACCATTGCCTGCGACACCTGGCAAGAGCTGGGCCAGCCGGTTGAAGCCCTGCGTCACGCCCTCGCCGGTGGTGACCGCGAACGCCTGCGCCAGCTGCTGAACGAGCAGGGAGAGCGGTTACTGCGCGGGGGCCAGTCCCGCCTGTTGCGCGATTGCCTTGAATGGCTGGGCGCTGAAGAGCTACAACTCAATGCGCGATTTACCCTGCTTTCAGCCAAGATGGCGCGGGAAAACTTTGAGTACGACCAGTGTGAGAAGAACCTCGCCGCCACTGAGAGCTGGCTGCAACGCCAGGATCCGCAGCAATGGCACCAGTATGAGGGTGCCTTTGCCACTATGCGCGCCCAGGTCGCTATCGCCCGCGGCCAAACCCTACAAGCCAAGGAATACGCTGAGGAAGCCCTGGGGCTGTTGCACCGTGAACAGCTGGGGGAGCGAATTTCCGCATTACTGGTGACCGGCGAAACCAGCTTCTGCCTGGGCGCATTGGAACAAGCCCTTGCACATATGCAGGAAGTGGAAGCCCTGGCTATTGCCGAGAAAGATATTCCCAGTGCCGCGTGGGCCATCTGCCAGCAGACCGAGATCGCTTTCGCCCAGGGTCTTTTGAAAAAATCCGCCACCCTGCAGGAAAAGGTGTACAACCTGGTGCAGAAACACCACCTTTCCACCCTACCAATTTCCGAGTTTGTCTGTCGCCTGCGCGGCCAATTGCAGTGGGAGTGTGGAGACCTGGAAGGCGCCGAGCGCTCCGCCCGCCGGGGAATGCAAATCAACCGCAAAGTGGGAGAGCACTGGCTTTTGCCTGAATACACCCTATTGCTGAAAATTGCTCAGGCGCGCGGCGAAAAAGAGGAGTCCCAGGAATGGCTCGACCGTATTGAGCGCCTGCTCTCAGGCGAACGCTATCATCGCGACTGGGTTGCCAATGCCGACGCCACCCGTATCCGCACCTGGCGCGCCCTGGGCAATCAACAGGCTATTACCACCTGGCTGGAACAGGCTGAACCGGTAGCCGACAGGCCCAGTAATCACTTTGAGCAATGTCACGGACGCAACCATGTACGCGCATTGATTGAGCTACATCGCTGGTCTGACGCCAATCGCTTGCTGAGCCGCTTGCAGCAGGTCGCCAAGGAGTGCGGCCTGGTGACGGACCGTCTACGCAATCGGGTATTGGAGTCCCACCTGCTTTGGCTGCGCGAGCGGCACAGCGAAGCAGTGGAAGCCATTTCCGTGGCGCTGCAGTTGGCCGCCGGGCGAGACTTCCGCGCCAGCTTCCTGCAGATCGGTAAACCACTGATCGTCATTCTGAAGGCCGCCCTGGAGCAGGGTCTGGAGGAGGCAGAAGCCACCAAGGCGCAGGAATTGATTCGCGTGACCCAGCAACAGCCTGAACTGGATGGTGGCATTCGAATTGAGCTGGATGACACCATCATCCGGGAGATTCTCGCCAGCGATGCGGTACCCGATTTTCTGCGCCATTCGCCACTGACTCCCAGGGAGTGGCAGGTACTCAATGCCATTCACTCGGGGCTATCGAACGAGCGCATTGCGCGTCACTTCAAGGTGGCACCCAGTACTATCAAGACCCATATCCGCAGCCTCTATCAGAAACTGGATGTCAAAGACCGCCAAGAGGCCATCGCCCTGGCCGAGCAAATGCTGCGTTCAGTGCAGGATCGTCCCTGAGACCACTCACAGCACAAGGATGTACTGACGCATTCCCACCGCAGCTCACTATAATTTGACGACACACCCAGGGTGAGTCAGATATTAGTGTGTCCTCCAACTACTCTCCCCCAGCGCGCCACAACTCTCAGCCTCTCCCCCCTGGGTGGGGAGGAGGTAGACCACTGCACGCTACCCCATACTCGGCGCATCCTTCCAGAGTGGGCCTGTCCCACCCTTCAAATAATGAAACAAGGCAGTAATCCATGAGCGGCAACAGCACAGAATGGTGGCGCAATAGTGTTATCTACCAGATTTACCCCCGCAGCTTCTGCGATGCCAATGGCGATGGTATCGGCGATCTTCCCGGTATTACGCAAAAACTGGATTATGTGAAATCTCTAGGCGTAGATGCCATCTGGATCTCCCCCTTCTTTAAATCCCCGATGGTGGATTTTGGTTATGACGTGGCGGATTATCGTGATGTAGACCCGATTTTTGGCAAACTCGAGGACTTCGACCAACTGATCGAAGCAGCCCATGAGCGCGGCCTGAAAATTATTATCGACCAGATCCTCAGCCATACCTCAGACCAGCACCCCTGGTTCAAAGAGAGTCGCTCCAGCCATGATAACCCCAAGTCAGACTGGTATGTATGGCAAGATCCCAGGGACGACGGCACCCCGCCAAATAACTGGGTATCCGTATTTGGTGGTGGCTCATGGCGCTGGTGTACCCGCCGCCGCCAATTTTATCTGGCTAACTTTCTCAGGGAACAGCCGGACCTCAATGTGCACAACCCAGAAGTGCAGGAGCAGCTGCTAGCCGACATGAAGTTCTGGCTGGACCGAGGAGTGGATGGTTTCCGCCTGGATGCAGTGAACTTCATTTTCCACCAGCAGGCCCTGGCTGATAATCCAGCGCGCCCACTCAGGATTGACGAAAAAGGGTTGCCGCCGGTGAATCACTACGATTATCAATGGCATCAACACGATAAGTCCCAACCTGAAAACCTCGTCTTTTTACAACGCGTGCGCAAGCTGATGGATCAGTATCCGGGCACGGTTACCGTGGGCGAGGTGGGCGATGACAACACCCACAAGATCATGGCCGACTACACCACAGAAAACCGGCTGAACATGGCCTACTCCTTCGATCTGTTGACCGAGGATTGCAGTGCTGAATTCCTGCGGGAAACACTGGAGAAAAACCGCGAGGTAATTGAAAGGGGTTGGCCCTGTTGGTCCATCAGTAACCACGATGTACCCCGCTCAATTAGCCGCTGGAACAAAGGCTTCAGCGATGAATTAACCCATGCGCGCGCCCCGCTATTCCTGCTTATGCAGCTGACCCTGCGCGGCAGTGTTTGTATATATCAGGGGGAAGAACTGGGCCTGCCGGAAGCGGATATCGCTTTTGAGGATTTGGTCGACCCTTATGGCATTAACCTATGGCCTGAATTTAAAGGTCGCGACGGTTGCCGCACGCCTATGCCCTGGTTGCAGGGGGGCGGCGAAAGCGCCGGCTTTTCCGCCAGTAAACCCTGGCTACCTGTTTCAGAAGATCACCAGCGACGCGCCGTCAGCATCCAGGAAGATAGCCAGCACTCCATGCTGAACCAGTTTCGCGCCCTGATTGAATGGCACCACACATTGCCGCCAAGCTTAGCGACAGCACAACAGGCAGTGATCAACACCGATAACGAATTATTGGTATTTATTCGCCGTGCCGCAGGAGAGGAACTCCTTGTTGCCCTGAATCTAGGTAAACACAGCGAGCAATATACCCTGCCTGAAGAGTTTACTGGTGCCCAAAACATTACCCCAAGCCTGTTTAAAAACCAGTGTAACAACAGCACCTTAACCCTGGATCCTGCTGGAGCCTGTGTACTGCATCGGAAAAAACCCGATTCGTAACCCGCTAACCCAGGAGGTTTTTTGACCGGCAGTTACTGCTGCTGATCGCTATTTTCAGGAAAATAACAGCACCTCTCCCAGGTATTTTGTGTTGCTTTTCTGTGTCTCTGCAACGTCAGCTTATCCTTTCGACGTCTGCTTCCTCGCCGGCCCCGTGCCGGCCTTTTTATTCCCCATTGAAAATCCTCGCAGGCAGCTCTTACAACATTTGGCTTCGACCCTGCTGCTAAATTAGATATTTGCAAAAGTACAAATTAACTGCCCTGTAAAATTACCCGGAATTTATGCTCAACGCCTGCGACCAAATGGAATATGCCCGTGCCTGAATCTGGGCCAGGAATTCAAACTGCGAATACCTCGTCGGTAGTGGCCAGCCAGGTAGATCTGCAAAAGGCAGAGCTTGGCGACGTCTATTCTGCACTCAAAACTACACCTAAGGGCCTAACCCGGAGTGAAGCTACAGCTCGGCTTAAGCAGTACGGCCCCAATACGATTCAAGAGAAAGAACAGAGCGCACTCGCCAGGTTCTTCCGTTTTTTTTGGGGCCCCATTCCCTGGATGATCGAAGCCGCCGCTTTACTTTCCGCACTTATTGGGCACTGGCCGGACTTCGCTATCATCATGGCACTGCTTCTCTACAATGCCATTGCCGGATTCTGGCAAGAGCATAAAGCCTCCAATGCCCTCGCCGCCTTGAAAGCCAGTATGGCTCCACAGGCCGAAGTACTACGGGACGGCAAATTCCAGACTATTGCAGCGGCCAACGTGGTGCCAGGTGATATTTTGCGTATAAAGCTTGGTCAAGTGGTACCAGCTGATGTGCGCTTTATCGACGGCAAATCTATTAGCATCGATCAAGCCGCTCTCACCGGCGAGTCCCTGCCGGTCAGCAAAAAAGTGGGAGATATTGGCTACTCAAGCAGTATTGCAAAACGTGGAGAAATGAGCGCTGTTGCTATTGGCACCGGCCGCAATACTTTCTTTGGACGCACCGCAAAATTGGTCGCAGGTGCAGGCCAGGAGGCCTCGCACTCACAAAAAGCCGTCACTCATATTGGCGACTTCCTGATTGTGCTCTGCCTGATATTGGCGATGTTACTGGTTGGGACCCAGCTGTATCGGGATATAGTAATAGCGCCCAACTGGCACTGGTCCGACATTATCAACATTTTGCGCACAGTATTGGTGCTGCTAATCGCCTCCATTCCGGTAGCTATGCCCTCAGTGCTTACTGTTACCAATGCCCTGGGTGCGTTGGCACTATCGCGCAAAAAAGCTATTGTTTCCAAACTCGAATCTATTGAAGAACTCGCCGGTGTAGATATCCTTTGCTCCGATAAAACCGGCACTCTAACGAAAAACCAGTTGAGCTTACATGATCCAAAATTATTTGATGCTCAAAGCAGCGATGAACTTATTCTCGCCGCAGCTCTAGCTTCAGAATCCGCTTCCAGTGACCCCATCGATCAGGCAATTTTTGCCGGCCTTAAAAATAAAAATCAATTAAATAACTTTCGACTAAAAGAATTCACTCCTTTCGACCCCGTTACTAAGCGTGCTCAGGCGCAGGTCACAGACGATAAAGGACACTTACTTTCTTTTTGCAAGGGTGCCCCCCAGGCGGTGATGACACTGTGCAATCTCAACGGTGATAAAGCAGAGAAAGCAAAATCCTGTGTAGAGGAATTAGCTTCTCACGGCCTTCGTTCACTGGGAGTGGCACGCTGTAATAATGGAAATAACTGGTCTTTTCTCGGAATTCTTTCCCTCGAAGATCCACCTCGGGATGACTCTAAACAAACTATCAGCAGGGCGCGGGAACATGGGCTACAGGTAAAAATGATTACTGGAGACGATGTCGCGATCGGTAAGGAAATCGCCTCCCAGGTAGGTATCGGCCAGAATATATTTGCAGCAGGGGATGTATTTGATCAATCGGAAAATATGGACCACCTGCCAAAGAAAGTGGTTGACTGTGTAGAGCGAGCTGACGGATTTGGCAGGGTATTTCCAGAACATAAGTATGCCATTGTAAAAGCATTGCAAGGGCGCGGGCATCAGGTAGCTATGACTGGTGACGGTGTAAACGACGCTCCTGCCCTTAAACAGGCCGACTGTGGTATTGCCGTCAGCGGCGCCACCGATGCCGCTCGCGCTGCGGCTGCTATTATTCTTACCGCCCCAGGATTATCGACCGTTGTCGATGCTATCGACGAAGCACGAAAAATATTCGAACGTATTATTAATTATGTGCTTTTTCGGGTTTCCATGACATTGGACATCATGGTTGTTGTGGTATTCGCCACCATTCTTTTTGGATTCTCTCCCCTTACCCCCGTAATGATTGTACTTGTCGCATTACTGGATGATATTCCCATAATGACCATCGCCTACGACAATACCTTACTGCCCAAAGAGCCGGTACACTGGGAAATGCGTGATCTGCTGCTTGGGTCAACGATTATTGGAATTTTTTCTATTGCACAAACAATGGGCCTCCTTTTAATTGGCATGGAATGGCTACAGAATAGCCAGTGGCAATCCTGGATATCACTTAGTAAGGAACAAATCCAGACAATTATTTTCTTGCAAATTGTCGCTGGTGGTCATCTGCTGCTGTTTGTAGTGCGCTCACGTAAAGCTTTCTTTAGTAAACCATTCCCAGCAATGAAACTGTTTTGTGCGATTGTCGGCACTCAAATCCTGACGGTGCTAATGTGCGGATTCGGCTGGCTGGTTCCCGCCATCCCTTGGAGCATTATTGGCTTGGTATGGCTATATATGATCATCTGGATGTTCGCCCTGGACTTGGTCAAAAAATTACTCTACCGCCGCCTGCAGGACATTTGAAAAGAGTTTAACTTTTTCTCAATTCACTAAATGGGAATAGCCATGGATTGTTTTAAAACCTTTCAGGTTAAACCTGGCAGTAAAGTCAAACTGGATAAAATAGATCCAGGATTCAAAGACTGTTACAACAGTCGCGAAGAAGCCAATCCAATAATAGAAAAGCTCGATAGGAGAATTCGAGCCCAGCAGTACCTGATGTACGCAGAACATAAGCACTCATTATTGATCTGCTTGCAGGGCCGGGATGCTGCGGGCAAGGATGGCACTATCAATCATGTATTGGGTGCTATGAATCCCCAGGGTTGTAACGTAACCAGTTTCAAACAACCATCTAAAGAAGAAGCTGCTCATGATTTCCTCTGGCGATGCCATAAGGTAACACCGGCTCAGGGCCATGTGGCTATTTTTAACCGTTCACACTATGAAGATGTCCTGATTCAACGGGTTCACAATATGGTACCCAAATCGATATGGTCTAAGCGCTATGAGCATATCAATAATTTTGAAAAACTACTGGCCGACCATGGCACCCTGGTCCTGAAGTTCTTCTTGCATATTGATGCAGATGAACAGTTAAAGCGTTTCAAGCAACGTATTGATGATCCCACAAGGCATTGGAAAATCAGTGAAAATGACTACACAGAGGCAAGCTACTGGGATGCCTATACCAATGCCTTTGAGGATGCATTAAGTAAATGCAGTACGGCTTATGCTCCGTGGTTTATCATCCCAGCAAATCACAAATGGTTTCGTAACCTAGCAGTAGCTTCTATCGTTGCAGATGCTATGGATGCTCTGAAGATGAAATTCCCTGCCCCCACTGTCGACATAGACAAAATCAAGAAAAAATATCACAGCCTGGATAAGATAGATATAGAGGAGGGGCTGGTAAATGCCCCTAAAAATAAAAAGCAGTGAATCTCAGCCACACAGGCTAATTACCTTGCACGTTCTTTATGGAAAAGAATTTCTCAAAAGCATCATAGACAGCCAGATGTAAAGCATCACCGTGATCCAGCTGCCCAAAATAACCAAAGTGCACCCTGGCTTTATTTTTCTCACTATCTAACTTAGTGAATAGCGACCTTGTCAATCTCTCCATAACCTCACCCTCTTTCCCTACGCCGACATAAACTAATTCATCAGCACAGCAATCTTTTGGAAGATCAGCCAATAATGATCCTCCACTCCACCAAAGACTTGGACTGATGATAATATAATTGTCGAAGTGTTCTGCACGCCTAAATAGAATTTCGGTAGCTAGAAGCCCTCCTAATGACTGGCCTATCAAGGTAGAATCCCCTCTCACCCGATAGTGACTTTCAACCAGTGGCCGCACTTCCTTATCAAAAACTCTATAAACTGATCTGCCCCCCCTGAAGATGGGAATTCCTTACGATCCCGGGATTCCGTAGAGGGGAAGGTAAAATCCCGCTTTCTGCCTACATTCACAACTCCAACAAGAATCGACTCAGGAACCATATCAATCCAGAAAAAGGAACCAAACTGTAACAAGGCTGCAATATGAATAAAATCTTCATTTGTAGATCCATCCAAAAGATATATTACTGGATAGTCCCTTTTTGGTTCTCTTTGATCACTCTTCGGCAGGTAAACATTCAGGCTACGCTTTTCATCCGATATCTTGGATGGAAAACTTATAGAATCTCCAATAACCAAAGGTGGTTTTTTAAAATCCTAAGGTCCCAACAACAGCTGACACCAGTGAAGTACAAAAGAGGATAAGCTATTTAGCTATTATTTTCATAATGGTAAAAATAAATTTTATTATTGAGTAAGGCGACATTAATCACTAGATTTCCACCCAAAATCATACAGCAATCAGTATAAAATTAACTATCGAAAAAACTATTAGATAGTACTACTACCCAAACAGTTTTTCTGCAACCGGACTGATATATCCAGTCCGATTGTATGTCACAGACTGCTGCGTGGTTAACTACCTCAGCATTCCTGCTGAGCATTAAATTCCCTTTTCTTGGCCTCATACCACTCCTGCATCACTTCAGGACTTTCCATCAGATTCTGCTTTTTTGCATGGCTTGTAAGTGAAGGGGATCCTGTTTTTAATACATCTCGACACCATGCCTTTTACTCATTTCCGCCATCTCTTCAAAGGTGCTGGCGCGAAACTCAAGGTCACAAGCATCTCCTAATTGTGTACACGTCATTATTCTCATTGGGATATCCCTCATTCAGTGATGGCCTTTTCAGCTCCAATCAACTTAGAGCTCAGGCATCTTTTCAAATTTAGAGAGGTCTGGGTCCATATAATCCCAGGAAGCACCACTGCCCGAGTACACGACCATGGATGGTCTGAACTTTTCCAAGTCGTGCAAAGTTCCTGCCCGCAAAAATTCAAACTGGGGCATTCCACTATTTTCCGCAGATATATGGGAGCCGCAATGAGGACAGAACCCTCTTGTTATCAGGTTGCCACTTTCCGCATACTTTTCATGGTATGTGAGCTTGCCAGAAATATTAAGACTATCTTTTGGAACTGCAATATTCGATATGTGTCCTGCACCACTAATTTTCTGGCAGTCCGTACACTGGCAATGCCCCGCCATTACAGCATCACTATCACACGTATAACTTACAGCACCACATAGGCACTCCCCTGATAAATTTGACATTTTTTCCTCCATAGTAACTTACGATTTTGAAGTTATTAAATCCTATAAGCATAACTTCAATTTTGCAAGTTACTGTATTACTATTTATCGCATTGAATCGAATGGAACAACCGTGACCCCTGATAAGAACTTTTTGCGCTCCGGATGTCCGATAGTGAGCGGACTGGATGTATTTGGTGACAAATGGACCTTGGTAATACTCAGGGACTTGATTTGTGGAAAAGAGACTTATACCGAACTCGCTAATTCACCAGAGAAGATTCCAACAAACCGGCTGGCCGAAAGGCTTAGAATGCTGGAGTCGGAAAAAATTATTGAAAAATCCTTGTACCAGGAAAAACCCAAGCGTTACAAATATCTGCTAACAGAGAAAGGCCGAGATATTTTGCCGATCCTCCAGGAAATTGCCCGATGGGGCAATAAATATATTGAAGATACCTGGGTTCCACCTAAATGGTTTATGCAAAAAGAAAGGTAATTTAAAGCAAAGTAGAAGTTGTTCAGCTGTTAGACTGATTATCAGTCATCCAGAGCAAGAATTAGCTTTGTCACAAAAGGTAAATACCACAAGATCATATACGGTATACAGCGCAAATAAAGCAACCAGGAGCCGCATTGTGAATATGAACATAATCAACCTTTGCACTACTGAACATTTTTTTTAGCCCAGCTTCCAAGTCAACCCCCTGGCATACCTCTGCCGTCACCATTAAATCATTACAACAGTATGCCCTTAAAGAGAGTAGTCGGTGCTTCAACATCTCTGGAATTTCATTAACATTCAATGTTGTCGGTTTTGCACCCTCCCTAATAAAAACCGGACCTGAGGCACAGTAAAAGCCTCGTTAATTGAAATGTACGAATGGTATACAAAGTATTCGTTCACCAACCTCAGCATCTAGCAGTGAGATCCTCAGGGATAACCAGGGCTGGCATCTGCGAATTTCCAATCCATATTTTTAAATTTTAGATGAGGTTCTGAGCAGTTATATAAGTGATGTAAATTCGCTGGATCAAGACCTTTAATTTGAAAATTCACGCTAATTTTTCCCTAACTGATAATTAGGCCAATAAG
This sequence comes from Microbulbifer variabilis, assembly GCF_052467165.1. Lineage (NCBI taxonomy): Bacteria > Pseudomonadati > Pseudomonadota > Gammaproteobacteria > Cellvibrionales > Microbulbiferaceae > Microbulbifer > Microbulbifer variabilis. Next base: position 328,180 of record NZ_CP174301.1, on the reverse strand, counting down.
CATAGTTTCCAAACAAGCCTTCGGCAGGCCAATTTCGGAAGTGCAATAGGTACCAATATGGTTTTACAGGTAACCTTAAAATAGGATTATCCTTGAATGCTTCATTAGAAATGGCGACATCTATGTATAAAAAACAGCAAGCCAAACTGTAGCTTCTTCTGAAGAGGTCTCCAATACCCGATGCTTTCTCCCCGCTGTAATCTCGACAAAATCACCAGCCTCCAAGCGCACCTTCTCACCGCAATTAAATTCAATCATTCCATACCCTGATAAAACGATTACCCACTCGTTCTGCTCCTGATTATACCAACCCTGTTCAGGGGAGGATTGCCCATAAGATACGATTCTCTCAATACGCATATCCCCTGATTTAACAATGTCTGTAAAGTGCTCCACAGATGTATCTGCAGGTAAGTGAGCGAATATATTTTTCATCCAGGCCAACTCATTATTGATTAGTCGAGGATACATAAGGTAGCTACTTGTTCAAAATTATTCTTTCCAACCAGAGAAATACTCCACCAAGTAGTCAATCGCCATTCTTGCGCGTAGTGGCAAGAAGCGACGATTCTGGTAGACAATCCAGCTACTGGCTCCCCGGCTCCAGAAAGGTTTAAGAATTGGCTTTAACAAACCTTCCTCAACAACTTCACTAAAACTGCCCTTAGGCATATAGGCAATACCTAACCCCTGTTTACAGGCTTCTACAACGGTATGGGCATTATTACTTCTCCAGCGCCCCTTAACCTTCACAACCTCTTGTCCTCCATTTACTTCAAACATCCATTGATCATTATTTGTCACAATACAGCTATGTACTTTCAGTTGACCAGGGCGCTCGGGAATGCCGTTTCGTCTTAAATATTCTTTGCTGGCAACTGCCATCATCTGCCGGTCTGCAAGCTTTCGAGCTACCAAACCGGAATCTTCCAGGCGACCATAGCGAATGGCAAAGTCGATACCATCTTCAACAAAATTAACCATCCGACTATTGAAATCCATATCAATATTTAATTCTGGATGCTCTACACCAAATTCCATCAGGGCCGGGGCGACATATTGCTCGGCAAAGAGGCCAGCACAGCTCACCCTGAGGGTTCCACTGAGCTGGAACTGCTGCTGGCTTACCTGTTCATTCGCCTGTTGCAATCCAGTCACCAGTTCCTTACAGCGCTGGTAATAGACTGCTCCAGCCTGGGTAAGGCTGACCAGGCGTGTGGTGCGGGCCAGAAGGGCGCAGCCCAAACGTTCTTCCAAACGTGAGACCTGCCGACTGACATGGCTGGTGCTACACCCCAACTGCTTCGCTGCCGCAGAGAAACCCTGGCTTTCCGCCACAGCTACAAACTCGACCAGGCCGTCAAAATTTTCCATATTTCAAACTTCTATTATTGCCATATAGCAAAGGTATTTAACCGAATAGATATATTATCAGCAGATTAAGGACAATCTACAATCCCTCCCCACTGAATGCTTACCAATAGAGGAAACAGACATGAAGAAAGTACTTATCCCGGTTACCAATCACGCCACCCTGGGTGAAACCGATCAAGCCAACGGCACCTACTCACCCGAACTGACCCATGCCGTTCATGTATTTAAGGAGAATGGCATCGACTACGATATTGCCTCAATCAAAGGCGGCAAGGCTCCTATTTACGGTACGGATATTGAGGGCGATGAGGTAAACCAGAAGATGCTGGACGATGAGGATTTCCAGAACCGTATCAACAATACCATCCCCGTAGATCAGCTGAATATTGACGACTACGATGCAGTATTTTATCCAGGGGGATTCGGCTTGCTCTCCGATCTGGCAACTAATGAAGAATTCGCCAAACTGAGTGCTGAGCACTATGAAAAGGGCGGCATCCTGGCGGCAGTCTGCCATGGTCCAGCTGGCTTCCTGCCCATCACCCTAAGCAACGGGGAAAAGCTTTTGGCCAGCAAATCGGTAACGGCTTTTACCCGCGAAGAAGAGATTGACTTCGGTACTATTAACGATATTCCCTTCCTGCTAGAAGAGTCTCTCGTTAGAACTTCGGCCCGGTTTAACAAAGTCCAGCCCTGGCAGGAGTTTGTTATTGAGGACGGACGTGTAATCAGCGGCCAAAACCCAGCTAGCGCACACGGCGTAGGCTTGGCCATTGCCAAGCAACTTGCCAGCTAATAGGGCTGCGGGCCGGCCCAAGTACCGGCCCACAACCTTGAGTAGAGGTTCCAAAAGTGCAAAATGCAATTTTTTATCCGTCCTTAATGCTCCTGGCAGGTGTCGGTATACCGGTAATGGCAACACTGAACAGTGGTCTCGGTGTTAAGCTCGGTAGCTCAGCCCTGGCAACGACACTACTGTTTTTTGTTGGATTGGTAATCTCCTCAGTTTACCTCTTTAAAACGGAAGGGATCCCAGGCGAGATTTTTCACAAAGGCATTTCCTGGTATTTCTACCTCGGCGGGATTTTAGTCGCATTTTATATATTGAGTGTCACTTGGGTGTCCCCAAGATATGGAGTGGGCAATGCAGTATCTTTCGTTCTTCTTGGACAGCTGCTCGCTATTAGTGTTATCGATCACTTCGGATTACTTGGGGCGCAGCAATCCAGCCTGGACACAAAGCGCCTAATTGGACTGGCCATGATGGTTATTGGTGTTTTGCTAGTAGTTAAACGCACTTCGTGACCTTTTAAGCACAATTTAAACCTTTGGAGTAGAAGCAATGGCTAATTTATACGTTATGGCGCGAGTCACAGCCCAGCCGGATAAGGCATCCCCGGTATTAAAACTGCTAACAGAACTGGCAAAGGAATCTGAAAATGAATCCGGCTGCCTATATTATAAAATACTGCCCGCCACGGATCAGAGTAATATATTTACGACTCTTGAACTGTGGGAGTCTGCGGAAGCTGAGCAGCAGCATTGGAACACAGACCATTTGAAAAATATACTATCCCAGCTAGCCCCACTTTTAGCAGAAGAAGCAAGAATTGAAAAATACACTGAATTATAAAATATAAATTAAGTTAACTGATTATGGAGTTTTCACTCAATAGGTAAAAGCAAGTCCACAGCATCTGATTAACTGTGGACTTGCTGGGCTTTTAAAGGTAGGCCTTTATGAATTGGAAAAGGGTAATAATGAAGCGGCTATCAAACTAGTTGTTTCCAGAACTTCTTCCTAAAAGTTCAGCCCAACTAACACGCTCTGCTCGGTAAATTGTGGTATCAACAACCTCCACCTCCCAAGCAGTCTCAGGTATATCTCCTGATGTCACTTCTATCAAGTGCGCATTGCGATCACCACCTGTACTTGCACTTCCTGGGCCCCCAGCACATATTAAGATATTTCCACCTATAAGCTCATCGACATCTCCAAGAGATGCAGTATATTTAGGCGCAACAAATTCCCAGGTTTGCTCCGCAGACATAGTTTCCGTATCTAATCGAAATTTAACTGCGCGGCTGTTGTAAATATCTCCACTTAATTCAGACTCATTTCTATTGTCATAGACTAATATTTCTCCATCGCCAGTCTTCATTGCAGCATGCTGGGAAGCCATCCAGCTTCCATTATCAAGGGCGAACAACTTCTCTGATAGCTCTTTAGAAACTACTGAGTCCCTCCCCATAATCCAGTTAATTTCACCACTCTTATGGTCGATACTGACCACCCAACTTTGGGAACGGCTGGAGAGAAGAATAGAATCATCTTCAGCGATATAATGCAGTGCATTAGAGTGAGTCCAATCCAGAGCCCCATTGGATAACACTCTTGCGGCCAGATCGCCTGGGAAACGGCCTGTATCCAGGTGATCAAAAGCAGACCACTCCCATACAATGTTACCCTGGGTATCGAGCTCTATAATTGCGTCTCCCTGTAATAAAGTTCCATTGATTGTTTCGGTTTCATTGCTCAATAGCAGTATGTGACCATTTTCTAGTAATAGAGCATCATGATGGTAAGGGGGCAGCTCAATAGAGGATAGGGTTTCCCCTGTAAATGAAATAGTGCGCGCCTCACCACTCAATAACAACAGTAGGCGTCCATCATGCAGATTTCTCGCTATCTTGGTACCTGTTGCAGGCAAATCACCATGTAAGTACCAGACAAGCTCGCCCTCTTCATCAAATCCCCAGAAAGTACTACCAGTATTGCCTGATGGCGCGAAAATGGTAAGCCCCCCTTCACCCTGCTCATTTTTTGCAAGAAGATTTACCTCAGGTACTCCAGTGGGTTGAGGGCCCGTCTTAAACTCCACAGCCTCACTCAATACTTTTTCACCAGACTCAAATACAGCTACTGCTGTGAATTGATAAGTCGTATCAGATCGCAAACCGAGCACTACTCGGTTATGATCAGTCCCGAAATCAGTATAAGCCGTACGCCTTCTTTCTGTATCAGCAGAGTTGAATCTGATGGCCACTCTCGCATTAGACGCTGTGACCACACTGGCATTAACCATCAGACTATTATCAGGATGAGGGCTCAGTATTAACTCCACTGCCCCCAGAGTTGTTTCATCCGCCTGACTCACCTCTGCCCTGGAAAACCCGCTAAGGAATATATAAAATAATAAAAAAAATTTCAGTAACACATTCTTCTTATACATGTTCTACTCCGTTTATTTATGGAAACCCAACTATTCAACGGAACCCAAGGGATTTGGTTTACATAAAATTAATTTTTTACTCTTCCATAAGCAAATACCACATTCATAGCAATATCTATTCGAACATTTTCATAAAAACAGGAAAAAGTTTAATACCACCCCCCAAAAAACAAATAACATACGTAAATCAGTTTTTAATATCGGCAAACAAAACTTTAAGCCAGCATAAATCTTCTGGGCCCAGGTGTGCTTTTTACGCCAGCTTTTATTAGAATAAATATCTTTATATTAATGAAAAATTGCTTTCTCAGTTAATCCTCTCCAGTGCTTGCCATCCAATTCTGGAATTGATCCACTAGCCAGATTAGGGTCATTCAACGGATCATGTTGTTCTTGCGTAGTTCTTAAGGCCAATTCCAATTCCTGTAAAATTGGATTGACAACCTTGAGAGTACTAGCCTCAGAAAATTTTATGGCAACGTCTTTCTCTGCTTTTGCTATGGCTCTCTTAGATTGAGCTTCATCAATTTTCTCACCGACTGGACGCAATCCAAATTTGTTGACTATCCCACCTACACCGGGAACCAGTACTTTCGCTGCCAATCCAGCACCAACAATAGGATTGAAAACCGCCGCCACACCACCAATGAGCAACATTCCCAAAGTCATTTTTCTATCTAAAGTGTCAATATCATCGGCGAGCTTGGCTTAAGGATTTCTGTGCTTTTCTTTATGCTCAAGTGAAAATTCCACGGCAGACTCCACCATGAATTTACGCAGGCTGCCTTCATAATATTCATTGGAGAAGTGAAAATACGCCGCTTAGGCAGGTCATTAACCTCTGGGGTTTCTTTGGGCAGACACCGCATAGTATGCAAGGTAAAACCTACCTCTGAAAGTTCAAAAGGAATTACAAAGTAGTGTTTTTCATCAAAGATCTGAGCAGTTTTATTATTCCTCTCGGAAGAGGCAAAAACAGGCAGCTATTCAATCAAACCCTGAACAACCTTAACACCGGAAGTAAAGCCCTCAGGAATTCACGAAGATAAATCATCCAGTATATTCTTGCTCTTATTTAGATACTTTTTCATAATTATTCTACTCCCCCCTTTTTACTACATCACGTCTCCATCTCTACCAGTTATCCGGAGAATATTTTTCTATTCCATGAACTTAAGTTTTCATAAAACTCCTTTCGCTCAATCTTTTCTGTCAAAGGATAATCGGTAGACAAAATAGGGGCACCGAGTAGTCCGAAATGGTATCAGCTTTATTAGTTCAAACGCTGACCAACAAGCTTGGCACTAACAAAGAAGTCCCTTATTCCATTTTGGTGTGATTGGCCCAAGATGGCGACCTTAACATCCTCTTGACCTGTAGTGGCAAATACCACTGCTAACCCATCCCGCAGTAAATGCCGAATATAACGGCAATCTGCACTGGGGAATCACTCACTGTTGTCTTATCCCGCTTAACTGGGAGCCTGTCTCTCGCCCTGGGATTAGTAACAGTAGTTCGCAACTGCGGTTGTTTGCACAGCCCACGGGCAATTGAGAGGTGTGTAATGCATAACCGACCTTCGCTGCAAAATCATCGAACTATACATACACAACGGAAAACACCCCTACAAAAAGTGCAGGGATCTCTACGTAAAAACTCTTCATTCGCCGCCGCACTGGTGGTTGTAGGATCGGCAATATTAGCTCCCTTGGCCTATGCCGTAGATTACTCCAATCCCCACGCCCGCCAAGGCTCGAGATACGTCTCTCACCAGGGACATGGAGGGCACTATGGCGGGCATTCCAGGTACAGCAGGGATTACAGATACAGAAGGGATTACAGGGGACACTCGAGATACAGCAGGAATCAAAGGGGATATTCAAGATACGGCCGATACCAAAGGGCACAACCACGATACGGCCGATACCAAAGGGCACAACCACGATACGGCCGATACCAAAGGGCACAACCACGATATGGCCAGCATATGTGGTTCAAAGCCCATGTGCAGGGTACGCCACGCATTGTGATCGACCTTAGTGACCAGATAGCCTACTTCTATAAAGGTGGGCGCCTTGCCGGTATGTCTCCTGTCTCTACCGGCAAACCCGGCCATCGCACTCCCACAGGCAACTTCCGTATTTCTGAGAAGAAATATAGTCATCGCTCAAACTTATACGGTCACTATATCAGTGCCCGCGGCCAAGTACTGCGCAGCAATGTGGATGTACGCCGCCATCGCAAACCCGCCGGGTCTCGCTTCCGCGGCGCATCAATGGATTACATGATGCGGATTAACGGCCCGGTCACCATGCACGCCGGTTATGTACCCGGTTACCCGGCCTCCCATGGATGCATCCGTATCCCCTGGCATATGGCGAAGATTTTCTATCGCCACGCTAGAGTTGGAACAAAGGTATCCGTCGTACCTTAGGCAAAATTGGGGCGCTATAAAAAGGCGGACTTAACAGTTCGCCTTTTTCTTTTATTGGGAAACTTTTGCCCCCTTCCGCCTTGAAACTTCCATGCGGGTGAAATAATCATGAGCAGCTCGATTAACATGTCGCGCCAGCAACAGTGTAGATACCATGGTAGGTACGGCCATCACAGCGTACATGCCAATAATAATACTGTTAACTGCACTCAAGGACGCCACCGCCCCCAACACAATCAGCACCATATAGAGCCCGGTATAAAGCCCCTGCCAGCGACTGCCAAAAAGAAACACATAGCACTTCATACCGTAGTACCAGCAGGTAACGATTGTACTAAAGGCCAAGGGAAACACCATAAACAGCAACAGAATGGGCCCCAACTGGCCAAACACCTGAGAAAATGCCTGTGCGGTCAGAGTCACACCAGCCACACCCTCACCTTGCTGCCAAGCCCCGGTAAGTAATATTACCAGGGCGGTACAGGTGCAGATCAGCAGGGTATCCACAATAGGCCCCAACATAGCAACCACGCCTTCGCGCACCGGCTCGCAGGTTTTTGCCGCACCGTGCGCCAATGATTCGGTACCGATACCCGCCTCATTAGAGAAAGCCCCTCGGCTTACGCCGATCGTGATCACTGTACCAAGAGCACCACCGGCAATCGCTTGGCCACTAAACGCATCACTAAAAATAAGGGCAAATGCCGCTGGAACCTGCTCCCAAAAATTTCCGATCACAATCAGGGTCAAGGTGAAATAAAACAGTACCATCCCTGGCACAATTCTCTCGGAAAATTTGCCAATACGCTGGATTCGCCCGGCAATCACGTACGCTGAGGCAATAGCGATTAATAAGCCAATAATAAAATCAAACAACAGAGAACCACCCGGTGCTACCCAGCCCAGCGGTTCGGCGAAAGACTCTCGCAATAATTGAGTAGTCTGGTTGGACTGAAATACCGGCAACATGCCGCACAATCCGGCCACAGCAAATAAAACAGCCAGTGGCATCCAGCGTTTACCAAGACCTTCACGGATGACATACATGGGACCACCCTGCAACTCCCCATTCGTATCACTGCCACGAAACATCACGGCGAGGGTCGCGGTATAAAATTTTGTAGCCACCCCCACCAAAGCGGTAACCCACATCCAAAAAATGGCCCCCGGCCCACCGGCGGTAATGGCAATGGCCACACCGGCAATATTGCCCAGCCCCAGAGTACCGGAAAGTGCTGTAGATAGTGCCTGGCTATGATTTACCTGGCCTGGATCATTTGGGTCATCATAGCGACCACTTAACAGCCCGATACTGTGCCCCAAATGACGATAGGGTCGGCCGCGAGAATAAAGCAGTAATGCCAATCCGCCACCAACTAGCAAGACAAGCAGCGGTGGCCCCCAGACAAAATCGGCAAAGATCTTTAGAGCTTGTTCGATTACATTAAAAAAGGACATAGGAGATTGTAATTTTCTGTGAGACAGAGCCAGTCTAGGTAGACAGGCACCAAACTGTCAAAATCCAGGGGCTCCCCCAGAGTTTCTGGCCAATCCATTCAGATAGACTAACACCAATAAAAAAGCCCCTGAATAAGGGGCTTATTAGCGGAAAAAGGGATTTAATTTAAGCTGTAGTACCAGCCCGTAATTCAGTTTCCGATTCTACAGTTTCCCGCACAAAAAATACTGATACCGCACCGAGCAGCATACTCACCCCGGCCAAAACAATAATGTAAATCGCCTGGTTGTCGAACACCGACTTCAAGATCAGCCCCGCCACCAAAGCAGAAATTATCTGGGGTGCAGCAATTGTGAAATTAAAGATTCCCATATACACACCGGTTTTATCTGCCGGCAGGGTGTCGGATAAGATCGCGTAGGGCATTGCCAAAATTGCCGCCCAGGCAATACCGACACCAATCATTGGCAGTAACAAACCCAGTGCACCGCTGGGCACAGAGACCTGGGTGATCAGCAGATTCACCTCGGTCGGCTCGCCACCCTGAAACAGCAAGAACCCAATATAACCCAACCCTCCCAGCGCTAAAGATAGTGAGTAAGTCAGTCTGCGCCCCAGCAGTTGAGCCACCCTCGCCAACACAATCGAAAACAACGCAGCAAACAGCGAATAGGCAGCGAAGATAATACCCACCCAGTCACCCGCCGCACCCTTAGCTGCGGCGATATACGTGGGAATTTCACTTACAGTTTCAAGGTAAGCGGGATCAAACCACTTGGCTTCCACTCCCCAAACATGCTGGGTAATCGCTGGGGTTGTGTATACCCACATAATAAACAGGGCGAACCATGAGAAGAATTGCACCAGGGCCAACTGGCGCATAGTGCGGGGCATACTCAGCATCAAACGGAAAAAGCCACCCAAACGCTGTAAAAGTGTCCCTTTCTGTTCCCGCTCTTTTTGCAACTGCTCCGCATCAAGGCCTTTATAAGCATTGTACTGCTCCGGTGGGTATTCCTTGGTACGCACAACTGTCCAAAGCACACTACCCAATAATACTGTTGCACCTATATAAAAAGCCCAGATCACCGAAGGGGCCACTTCGCCGGCACGGGCAGTATTTTCCAGGCCGATAACATTGGTGAGGATAAATGGAAGCATAGAGCCAAAAATGGCACCGATATTAATCAGTAGGGATTGGATGGAATATCCCAAGGTGCGCTGCTCTGAGGGCACCATATCTGCCACCAGTGCGCGGAAAGGCTGCATGGTGACATTGAAGGCGGCATCCATCAGTGCCAGCATTACACCGCCGAACAAAATTGGCGCCACCAGAGCTACGACAATTCCAGCATTGGGCATAAACGCCATACCCAGAGCTGCGGCAATAGCACCAAACAGGATATACGGATTGCGGCGCCCAAAACGGCTCCAGGTACGGTCCGAAGCAGAGCCCACGATAGGCTGCACAATAAGCCCCATCAGCGGAGCCACTATCCAGAAAAGTGACAGCGAGTGTAAATCCGCTCCCAAATCAGACAAGATCCGGCTGGCATTCGCATTTTGCAGGGAGAAGCCAAACTGCACTCCCAGGAATCCGAGGCTGACATTCCATACCTGCCAGAAGGGCAGGCTCGGCTGTTGGGCCCGGGGCGCGGCGGCGCCGTTTACTGATTGGGTCATTGGGATCACCGCATCTCTATTTATGCTTATTTTGCCATTCTGTCACGCCAACCTCAGGTCTCCATCCTCCCCACAGGGGGAGGATGCAAGCACTAAATAGTGCCTTAGCATAGGCTTGGGTCCCCTGTGCCCGCACAGGTCCTGCAGCCACAAATAGTCAAATAATCAACTGAAGTTCCGCGCGATGATCCCAAATCTGCCCCTTCTGCGTCTAATTGCCCTTGCCAGCACCCTCTGCTTGAGCGTACTCGCTGTAGCCGGTGAATCAAGAAGTTACCTGGCACATCAGCAAAGCAAAGACTCACTTACCATACAATTAAATGATGGCGAGGTCTCCCTTACACCGGTCGGCCCTTCGGCACTCTCCCTGCACTACCACAGCGAAGGTATCAAACAGCTGCCTTCTTTTGCTATTGACGACAAGCCGGAAAGTTCGTTCAAGGCCCAGTTGCGGGACGGAGAGGACAAGCTCATCTACCAAACTGGCTCCCTTACAGCAATTATCCACAAGTCTCCCTTCCGAATTGAGTACTTTCGCGGTAAAGAGCCAATCCTAAGTGAAGAAAGCGGCTTCTTTGCCACCGAGACAATGCGCGGATTCCGCTTTGCACTGTCGCCAGAGGAAAAACTACTGGGCGGTGGAGAGCGGGTTATGGGGATGGACCGTCGCGGTCAACGCCTGCCCCTGTATAACCGTGCCCATTACGGGTACACCACCGAATCCAACCAGATGTATTTTTCCCTGCCTGCAGTACTGTCCAGCAACAAATACATTCTGCTGTTCGACAACTCTGCCACCGGCACCCTGGATCTGGGCGCAAACGAAGAAGATATCCTGCAATTTGAAGCCGTAGCCGGGCGCACCGCTTACATCGTGGTAGCCGGTGAGACTTATCCACAGTTGCTGGAAAATTATGTATCCACCACCGGCAAACAGCCCCTGCCACCCCGTTGGGCCCTGGGTAACTTCGCCTCCCGCTTTGGCTATCACAGCGAAGCCGAAGTCCGCGCAACCGTGGATAAGTTTGCCGAAGAAGATTTCCCCCTGGACGCCCTGGTGTTGGATCTCTACTGGTTTGGCCCGGATATCAAAGGCCATATGGGCAACCTGGCCTGGGACAAGGAAGCCTTTCCCGAACCAGAAAAGATGATGGCCGACCTTAAAAAACGCGGCATCAATACCATTCTGGTGACCGAGCCTTTTGTCCTCTCCACCTCCGAGCGCTGGCAGGAAGCCGTGGCGAATAATGCCCTGGCCAAAAACCTGGCCGGAGAGCCCAAGCGTTTTGATTTCTACTTCGGCAATACCGGCTTGATTGATGTCTTCTCCGAAGATGGCCGCGACTGGTTCTGGAATATTTACGACGGGTTATTGGAACAGGGCGTAGCCGGCTGGTGGGGCGACCTGGGTGAACCGGAAGTTCACCCCTCCGATACCGTTCACGCAATCGGTATGGCCGATGAAATCCACAACGCCTTCGGCCACGCCTGGGCACAATTACTACACGAACGCCAAACGGCAAAACACCCTGAACGCCGCCCCTTTATTATGATGCGCGCCGGTTTTGCCGGCTCCCAGCGCTACGGCATGATCCCCTGGACCGGCGACGTTGCTCGGGAATGGGGTGGCTTACAGCCCCAGGTGGAATTGGCTCTGAGTATGGGCTTGCTGGGCTTTGGCTACACCCATTCAGACCTGGGTGGCTTTGCCGGTGGTGAGAAATTTGACCGTGAACTCTACATCCGCTGGTTACAGTACGGCGTATTCCAACCGGTTTACCGCCCGCACGCCCAGGAGCATATTGCTTCCGAGCCAGTTTTCCACGACCGCCGCACCCGCGACATCCTGCGCGAATATGTAAAACTGCGCTATCGCCTGCTGCCCTACAACTACACCCTCGCCTTCGAAAACAGCCAGACCGGCATACCGTTGATGCGCCCGCTGTTTTTCGAAAACGAAAGTGATCTGTCCCTACTGGACTACAAGGATGCTTACTTGTGGGGTCAGGATTTCCTCGTTGCCCCAGTCGTGGAAGAAGATGTGGATGAGGTCGCGGTAAAACTGCCCGGCGGCACCTGGTTCGATTACTGGACTGATGAACAATATTCTGGCGATCAGGCCCTGGTAGAAGTGAACCTGAAAACTATTCCTGTACTGGTGCGGGCCGGCGCCATTATTCCCACCATTGACGGTATTCACAGCAGTCGTGATTACTCCAGTAAAAACCTGACCTTGGATTACTACGCGCACCCATCAGCAGCAAAATCTGAGCGCTATGTTTATGAGGATGATGGTGCTACCGCGCAAGCTTTTGAAAAAGGCAAATACGAGAAGCTGCATTTCTCAGCAGAAAACAAACAGCAGGGTTTATCCTTTTCCTTTAGGCGTGAAGGCGAGGGCTATACCGGTATGCCGGAGTCCCGCAAGGTCACTTTAAAGATTCACAACTGGCAACAAGTGCCCGTGCAGCTCAATATTACCGGCAAATCCCTGCCTATTTTCGACAGTGAAAAAGACCTTGCTCAGACACCCCGTGGGGCCTGGTACAACAGGCGCAAGCAGCAACTGCTGATTAAATTTGACTGGCATAAAGAACCGCTGGATTTAACGCTCAAAAATCAATAATTCAGCAAACCGCTGTTCACTGACTAAAAACTTTTAAAGTCATCAGGAAACAATGAAGAAGTTACATTCCCTGTTTATTGCCAAACTCATTTCGGCTTCATTACTAGGTGCTGCTCTATTCGGCGCTGCCAGCTGCAGCCAGGAGAGCGGCCCGGAAGAAATACAGCCCGCTGAAAAAGTTGCAGAGAAAAAAGCGGTTATCTACCAAGTGCTGCCGCGCTTATTTGGCAACACTAACAGCACCAACAAACCCTGGGGCACACTCGAAGAGAATGGTGTGGGTAAGTTCTCCGACTTTACCCCAAAAGCACTGAATGAAATCCACGCGCTGGGCGCCACCCATATCTGGTACACCGGTGCCCTGCACCACGCGCTCGTTGGCGACTATACGGAATACGGTATCAGTAACGATGATCCAGACGTGGTTAAAGGCCGCGCCGGCTCTCCCTATGCCATCAAGGATTACTACAGCGTAAACCCGGACCTGGCCAATAACCCAGCAGAGCGATTACAGGAATTCCGCGCACTGGTGGAACGCAGCCACGCGGCCGGTCTGAAAGTGATTATCGATATAGTGCCCAACCATGTAGCCCGCGCCTATCATTCTCTCGATAAACCCCAAGGCGTACAGGATTTTGGAGCTGGCGACAACACCCAGGTCACCTACGCCCGCAACAACAATTTCTACTATGTGGTGGGCGAAGACTTCCGCGTGCCCGTTGCAGAAGACAGTTATCAGCCACTCAATGGCGAAGTCAATGATCTTGTCGATGGGCAGTTTATAGAGAGTCCAGCGAAATGGACCGGTAATGGCGCGCGCAGTGCACAACCTGCCATGCACGACTGGTATGAAACGGTCAAAATTAATTTTGGCGTTCGCCCCGATGACAGCAAGAATTTTTCTGAGCTACCCCAGGAATATGCCGAGCGCGACTACCGGGCCCACGCCCAGTTTTGGGCAGACAAGAAAGTCCCGGACACCTGGGAAAAATTCCGCGATATCGCCCACTACTGGCTGGACTTTGGCGTGGATGGATTCCGCTATGATATGGCCGGTATGGTACCGGTAGAATTCTGGAGCTACCTGAATTCCTCCATCAAAATGCGCAACCCCAACACACTGTTACTTGCCGAAATCTATACTCCGGAGCGCTACCGGGACTATCTGCACCTGGGCAAAATGGATTACCTCTACGATAAAGTCGGCACCTACGACGCTATTCGCGCGGTCATGGAGAACAAGGGCAGTACAGATAAAATCGCAGAGGTGCAGGCAGGCCTGGTAGATATTTCCTCTCATATGTTGCGCTTTATGGAGAACCACGACGAGCAGCGTATTGCCAGCCCACAATTTTCTGGCAACCCAGAGGCAGGCAAACCTGCAATGCTGGTATCCGCCGCGCTCTCTCCAGCCCCTACCCTGGTTTACTTTGGCCAGGAGTTAGGAGAACCCGCCAACAAAGATGCCGGCTTCGGTAAAGCCAGCCGCACCACCATTTTCGACTACTGGTCAGTACCCAGTGTGCGCCGCTGGAATAATGAGGGCGCTTTTGACACTGCTCTGCTGACAAAAGAAGAAAAAGAATTGCGCAGCTTCTACCAGCGCCTGCTCAACTTCTCCAAGCAAAGCTCTGCCTTACGTGGTAACTATTTAGATTTGCATAACTACAATCGCAAGCAAAGTACTGGCTATGGGGAAAAGCAATTTTCCTTTGCCCGCTGGGACAAATGTGAAAAACTATTGGTAATAGCCAACTTCAGCAGTCGACATTCTGAATTTGATTTTGTTTTACCAGAAGGGTTACTTCGTAAATGGAATTTGAAAGATGGAGTGTATCAGGTTAAGGGCCAGATTTCTGATAGGACGATAAATCTCCTAATAAATAACAGGCTAGGGAAGATTCACTTTAAACTAAAGCCCTTTGAAAGTAACATATTCCACATTTCAAGTGCATCACCTCAAAATTCACCAACAAATATTTAGTGAAATTATATCGGGGAGTGGACACTCCCCAAAAATTCAGAATCGATAAAAATCATATTTCTGGCTATTTCTTTTCTGGAAATCATTCACATCCCCCATTTAAAACCAGATATACGCATCGAAAAACTGTGAAACAGTCAACAATTACTTAAAGAAATAAAAAATTATTTATTTTGCCTCCCATTACAAATAACATGCATCGATTCCAATAATATTAGCTAATAGAATACTAATAATTGAGACACTCGAACCAGTTACAGGGAAATCATGTTGATTATTGCTGCAGATACATGGAGGACAATGTGAGTATATATATTAATAAACCCTGGATTAAACTCATTAATCTGGCAACTATGTCTATAATATTGACCGCTTGTGGAGGAGGGTCATCCAACAGTAGCTCTAATAGTGAGCCCTCCTCAGGTCAAGGGGATGGAGCAAACAATACTCCTCCTGTAATCAATAGTTTATTACTATCACCTGAACAGGCATATAACGATACACCCCTCTCTATTCAGCTAGATGCAACCGACGAAGACGGTGACCAGCTGGAAGTCAGTTATATATGGAAAAATAACGAAGAAGTTATTGGTGAAGCAACCAATAGCAACCTTGAACCTGCCTACTTTAACCGCGGCGACAATATTCTTGTAGAAGCTTCTGTCACCGATGGCAAAGATACGGTAACGCAAACCGCATCTATTACTATTCAAAATAGAACACCGGTTATCGAGAACCTAAGTTTTATTAACTTGCCTGTTTTTACCCAGCCGGATCTAAAAGTTACTTCAACAGTCTCTGATGAGGATGGTGATCAGATAACCTCCACGTATCGGTGGTCAGTTAACCAAAAAGAAGTTATCGGTGTAACAACAGATACATTACCTTCGGACTACTTTTCAAAAGATGACCAAATAACAGTAACATTAATCGCCTCAGATGGCGATCTAGCTACCGAGCTATCTGCCAGCACTGAGGTACAAGATTCCCTGCCTGTACTGACTATTGTCAATATGCCGGAAACCGCACAATATGGTGCTGAAGCCACTTTTCAAATAGTAGCTGAAGATTTTGATAACGATCCATTCACGCTTGAATTTCAAGCACGCCCCAATGGTATGGAAATGGATGAAAGTGGTATGGTCAGTTGGACGCCAACTGGGCCTATGTTCGATACGGAGATGGATGTCACTTGGGAAATTCTACTGACCCAATCAGAATATTCACATAGTGAAAGCAGAACAATTAAAGTACTCGACCAGAATCGGCAATTTCCACTTGCAAGAGGCCATTCAAATATATTTTCTAAGATTCAATTATCAACTGTTGGAGATTTTGATGGAGATGGAGCACAAGAAGTATTGTCCACCAGTCAGAACAGCAGGCGACTTTCTATCTGGGGATATGACGGTTCTGATTTCGCAATTAACTGGGAATACCCTTTCTCGATAAGCAGCTATAATGATGGTCTTTCACCCGCATCAACTATTTCATCTGTTGCCTCTGCCGACTTCGATGGCAATGGCCTAGATGAAATATTGGTAGGGTTAAAATATTATAACTCCTTGGTAGGAGACCCGCCCCAATTAGGCCTGTATAAATTCAATGAAAATTTTAAGCCTGCGAAAATTTCAAGTGTTGATGGTTACGATATTCATGAAATCAAGGTTTACAATCTGGACAATGACCCAAATTTAGAGATCATTCTATTAGTCCAAACCACAACCTCCCCTTTTCCAGTACCTGACAGTTATCAGCGCAAAGAAAAACTAGTCATTCTGGACAGCACAGATTTTTCAATTAAATGGCAGTCAGAATCACTAGCCCTAGGGACTAATTTTACCATCGGTAATTTAGACCTTGATGATGAAATGGAAATCGTAACCGGTAATGGCTTTCTATTGGACCGTGATGGAAATAGTTATAAAACAGCTTGGCACTATGAGAATGGTTTTACTAGAGAATGGCGTAGTATAGAAACAGCAGATATAAATATGGATGGGGTAGAGGAAATTATTGGAATTCACCCGGACACCGGATATCTTACTGCGTACGACACTACAACGAAAAGCATAATCGCTGAGAATCCGGGTTCCATAGATTATTTTCGCATCATCCAATCTCCAGAGGAAACGTCTGCAAGGTTTGTGACGACATCAGGTTCGTTCCCAGTAGTATATTCCTTTAGCCCAGATACTCTCCAATTTACCAGCTTATTAACAGGAGAAAGAACAATACCTAATCAATTCTCCTCAAATGTGATGATTTTCAATATGGATGGAGATCCAGAACTGGAGTATCTTTATTACGATGGAAAGAATTTGGCAATTTTCTCAGAAAATCCAGGAGACTCTAAGCTCCAGTTAGAATGGAATTCAGATGAAAGAGCACCCAACTTCCGCAGCTACATGCTTCCTATAGAACAACATGAGTCTAATACTTCTGAGATCCACGCTTTAGTTCTTTCGAATTCCCTAGATGAACCCACATATGTATTTTCTTTAGACTCAAGCAACGGAAAAACCTCTTTGAGCCCAGAAATCTATCTTCCAAAAGGCGATGATTATGACACTCAATTAACACTTTTAGACTTACAGGATGACGGCATAAAAGAGCTAGTTTTCGTAAATAATGAAAGGCCTGGAATTTATGATTTCTTTTCAGAGTCAATAATATGGTCTGGAGAAGCCACAGGGTCAGATCCAAGGCACATGGTAGTAGGTAAACTTGGCAATAATACGGAAAGCAGCATCGTAGTCACGAATGAGGACTCATCTCTTCAAGCCTATAATGCAAACACTTATGAATTAATTTGGAGTAATACATCTGATGGTGGCAACCATCTAGAATTATTCAATATCAACAACAGTGGGAAGATGGGTATTGCTGTCTCAAACTACGACAAAATAAGTATTTTAACTGAAGAAAATAGCTACCAATCCCCAGTATTTCAATTCCAAATTAACGATACTCCAGATGAGTTTAGAGACCCAATATTTTCAGAAAATATTGACGACATATGGTTCAACCCTATAGAAACGGGGGATATAGATGGAGATTCAATTGATGAAATTATTGTCACGATGGGTTTAAGACCCGAATACAACCACCATTGGATGATGATATTAAATCAAGATTTAAGTGTGAGAAGTGTTGCTTACCTTCCGGATGTCGATCGGGTTAATGCAATACAGATACAGAACTACGGCTTATCACACAGAAACATTTTATTAGCTATAGCTAAATTCAATACAGTTTACATTGCGGAAATGGACCCCAAAACTGGAAAAACCATCAGCATATCACCCGAATTGGCATCCTCTCCGTGGAGGCACATGAATTTTACAGACACCAATAAAGATGGAATTTATGAATTAACATGGTTGTCGGGGGAGCTCACTATTAATGTAACTCGATAACCTAAACTATTCTTTTCTGTATATATAGACAATTTAAAGCAAGAAAAAATAAAGCAGGCCTAATGCAAGGCCTGCTTTATTTGTTCATCTATAGACCATCCACATTGTAAGTCATCGTTTGATCATTAATCCGCACCGTATAAATTCCTGTAACAGAGATGTAAATATCAGAACCATCCCGCTCAAGAATTTTGTCGGTATTGTTATCGCCGTAGTTTTCACTCCAGTCACCATTGACATCAAATTTAAAACGCTGCTGGGATTGACCATCGAAGTTAACCGAAATTTCCCAAAGGTTATCCGCCACTAACTGCATTGCCTCAGCTCCCCAATTATTTGGCGTTCCACGGAAATATAGGGAGGAAAAATTAGAGGCGTGGCCGCCACAATCCACACAGGTTAGGGAGTAACTGAGTGTTTTATCATTCACTTCAACAAGATAAGTACCAGCCACATTGGTATAAATATCATTGCTGCCCTGCTCCAGAAACCCATCGGCATTGTTATCCCCGTAATTTTCATCCCAGTTAGTACTTACATCAAACTTGAAACGCTGATTACTACTGCCATCAAAAACGACTGTTGTACGCCAGGTATTATCCGCTACCAAACTCATGGCCTGAGTGCCCCAGCTATTGGGCGTTCCCCGAAAATGCAGTGCAGTGAAGTTTTGTGCATAGCCTCCATTGGGATCAATCACTGTAATAGTCGCAGTGGCACTATCCGTCAGGTCATCGTTATCCGTTACCGTCACTGTTTCTGTATAGGTACCAGCACTGTCGAAACTCAGGGAAGTACTGGCGTTGCTGCCACCACTACTCCAGCTATAGGACACCACACTGCCATCAGTATCGCTAGAAGCGCTGGCATCCAGAGTGATACTTTGATTGATCGCAACGGTAACTGCTGAGGGAGAGACAACCGCTACCGGTGCCTGCTGGGAGGAAACTTCAGTAAGGGTATAGCTCAGGCTCTGATCATTGACTTCGATTCGATAATTACCACTTACAGAAGTATAAATATCTGCACCGGTCTTATCCAAAGTACCATCGGCACCATCATCGCCGTAATTTTCGGCCCAATCACCATAAATATCCAGTTTAAAGCGCTGGTCCGCCTGACCGTCAAAGTTCACTACCAACTGCCAGATATTATCGCCCACCTGTTCAAATGCTGTACTGCCCCAGTTATTGGCAGTACCGCGGAAGTACAGGCTAGGGAAGCCAGGTTCAGCGCAATCGTCACAAGGTGTTACTAACTGGCCACCATGAATTGCCGCAGCAGAGTTGGCAGCCACATTAAAGGTAGCATAGCCATTGCCATCCACAGTAATCACATCACCACTGCATTCATGATCGTCCGCCAACACATTGCAGTAATCCCCCGCGGGCATGCCGGTGTAGAGACTTTGGCTCAGGGAGCCCCCCTCATTATTGATCACCACAAAACCCTTGTTGCCGCGGCCAAAAGCAATCTGGTTATTGCCATTGTCCCACCAATTGTTCATGGCAGTACCGTTGGTATAGTTACGGAAACCTACCATATTGGCGATATTGCCCCAGCGGTGTTGACAGACCCAAGCGCCATTTTGACAATTATTCGGGCCATTGCTGGGAGGACCAATATCAGTATCGGTAAAGTCATACCCCGACATTACCTTAGGATAACCGTAGGGATGAGCCAACATAAAGACATTGGCCAGGTTGTATTTGGCCCCATCGTGATAAGTCAGATTACCACCACCACCATGACCTCGCTCGCGGTCGTGGTTATCGATAAAATGTACCGCATCGCCAGAAGGGAGCAGCCCCCAGCTTTCACCAATAGTGGCAAGATTTTTAATCTGACCATTGAAGTTACTGGCCACATCAGTGCCATATTTGAATTCGGTGACACTGCCTAAAAAAGTGTAATTGTAAGGCTGAATTTCCGAAGCTTCGCCGGCAGCGCCAATAACCTCAGAGAAGACCCAGGGGTTGTCCGCTTGATTCACAATGGCGTGTAAATCGCTTGGGGACATATGCTTGACCGCATCTATACGAAAACCATCAATTCCCATGCCTTTTAATTTACTCAAGTAAGCAGCCAGTTTTCCCTGTACATAGCTGGAACCGGTATCCAAATCCGGCAAGCCACTCAACCTACAGCTCCATACGTGATTGGCATCATTGTAGTTATTGATGGTGCAATCGGAGTGATAGTCGTTATAAGAAAACTCCGGATGGTCCAGCAAGGTCCACTGAGTGCCCCCCCAACCGGTACCACCGCCATTCCAGGCCGCCGTATGGTTAATTACCGCATCGGCGTAGACTTTCACACCTGCTGCATGGCAACGGTTGATCATGCTTTGCAGTTCCTGCTCAGTACCGCTGCGACTGGTTAAGTTGGTATAAGTCACGGGCTGATAGCGCGCCCACCAGGTGGATAGGCTGATATGCTCATTGGGCGGAGATATTTGCACCGCATCAAAACCCTTAGGCCCGAGAAAGTTCTCACACTCACTGGCGATATCATTCCAGCTCCACTCGAATAAATGTACAAAAGCGGTACCGGCATTAACATGGGCACTAGATAGTGTACCAAGCACAAGGCCCGTACTGGCCAGTAGCCTTTTTAGGGGAAATGGATTGTTCATTATTGCTTTCTCTTAGTCATCTTTTCGCTGTTATTTTTTTAATCCAGGTATCTGAGCCCTCAATCACACAAACGGCAGGTCAAGGGAGCAAGATTTCCTGAATTTAAATACCAAAGTCACCACTTTAGAAACAGCAAGCCTTAAAGCTCAGGAGAGCTTCCCAACAGAGATAAAAGAAGCTAATGCATAACAATCAATATGAGGTTCAATTTACTAAGTACTCACAGCAAATGCTCACCAGTTGAATCCAACCAAGCGAATGACTTGCATCAGTGAGTGCAAATGATTGCCGGGAAATGACAACCTGAGAGATAACTAAACCTAGTTATCGTTGTTATATTTAACCCTAATAAGTGCTTCTAACCCAGTGACTCCAGTACAATGGGCCACCCTCCATGAAGAACGACCTATAGCAGAGTAAAGAAGTGGTACTAATGCATACATCCCCCTTCAGGGGGGCGTAGTAGCTTTATCTGCAGAGGTTTGAAATTAGCGACAAGTGAAGCTCTGTACTGTTCAAAAAACAAACTTAGCTTGTCGACCGGCTTTCCGCTAAGCGCCAAGCCAGGCCCAACTACGGACGTTAATGATCACAAAACATGTGAGAGTCATACTTCTCTTTTTTAGCAGCCTGCTTGGCACGTATGCATTTGCATACTCAGGCAGTGAAACTTCAAAAATGTCAGAACAATATAGTTCTTCTGATGCTGTCTTTCTGGCAAGGCTTAGAACTACAAGTTCTTCCTAGTTTAAGTGGGAGATAAGTGAGGTAATAAAAAGCTCCAAGCCGCAATTATCAAAAACTATTGAGCAAAGTATAATTTCCTGTGACCCACGGCTTAAGGAGGAACAAGAATGACTTTTATCCACCAAAGGAAACGAACCCCTATACTGAGCAGGTGCAGCTTTAACCTTCAAGCTGAATGTCTCAATAGGGACTGGCGTAATAAGCTATCGAACAACCATTAACATATCTAAACAAACAGGCATACTAACGCGTGTGTTTGTTCAAAGCGTTAAAACATGATAAATACGGTGAGCTTAAAGAAATTCTCTCTGATAGTTTTTGTCTCTTGTATTCTTTCAGCATCCTCTTTTTATGGTTACCTACTAATACATGATCAGATAAGTAGCTACATCAGGTTCGAAGATAGAGCAGGGAGCAATCAATTTATTGAGTACAAGCCAAATAGCTTCCACCTTAGGGCACAATTAGAAGAATCTAAAGGCAACATAGAACAAGCATTGCTAAATCAGCTTCATCAAGATTTTGAGGAATACCAGGGATCACTATCATTATGTAAAGTTAGGCAAATTTATGGTGACCCTACCTACTCTGTTTTGGCAGAAATAGACTGCGAATACTCCCAGTGAGTTTTAACAAACGGCTTTTCTTGCCCCTTCGGGAGTTGCCCCGCTACATTACGCTTAATTACCGCAAATTCAGGGTGTTAAGAAATTTTTCACTGGAAGAGAAGGTGTCAATAAATCAATGTAAAATGCCTAACCAAATTGATTGCCACTCCCTGCTGAACTAACATATACGGCACCATGCACCCTAGTATAAAAACAACGGCACTAAAATAGGTAATCACTTCTAGATATGTTGGACTTGCTTCTTAACCGTCTAAAGCAAAGCAACTGCCCAGTTATAGAAGCCTTCTCCCGCAGGGAAGCTATTCCCCAAAAAATCTGCACAAGTCGCGAGCCTGTCCAAATCAGTAATTGCAACTATTGCCAATACCTAACAAATACTGCCATCACTAATAGCTGAGTAATGTATTTCAGCCAGATAGTGATTATTGTATCGATAGCCCCAGAGGATAGCCCTGCTGGCAACTCAACTTGATCTAACTCAATACGTGCTTCCCCCATTGCTTCATTATGCGCCGATAACAGGGCCAAATGGCGCATATTTCTACGTATTTCAATAACAAAATCTCCGCGCCACTATCGCCCCGTGATAGATTAGACCCAAGAGTCAACTGCATAAGGCAGGGACCAGAAATACCCTTTGATCTGGAGGAAAGATGGAGCAGCAAAGCACCGTATTCGTGGTAGTGGACCCCAACGATGAAAAGCATGTAGCTCTGGAGCGAGCTCTGACCACTTCCCGCGGGCGCAATCCACAACCGCGCCTTGCAGTGTTTGTAGCCGTTGATGGTGAGGCTGTAGATACGCGCGCAGTAAACGACCACCTCTTTCGTGATGAATCCTGGTTTCGCGAGCAAATCCGCGAGCCTATTTCCGAAGCAGGGCTATCCTGTGAAATTACTGTATGCTGGTCCAGCGACTGGCAAGCAGCCATTGTGCAGGAATCCAAGCGCTACAATGCGGAAATGATCTATTTGCCGGTACACGCAAAATCCAGCCGCCGCTTTACTTTTGCCGAGTCCAAGTGGCAGGTATTAAAAACTGCACGCTGCCCAGTGGTTCTAATCCGTCCTGGCGCCAAGGAAGAGCGAAAAGTGGTATTGGCCACCGTGAACTACCAGGCTAAAACCCTGGAACAGCGCCAGCTAAATCGCCAGATCAGCGAGCGGGCTACTTATATTGCCGGTCACTATGGTGCCGAACTGCACTTGGTAAACGCCTACCTGGATTCCATGCTTTACCCGGATCGAGGTGCGCTGGCCAAACTCGCAGACAAAACCGGAGTACCAACACACCGCATTCACGTGAAGCAGGGATATACCAGTGATGTGGTGGAAACTATTGCCCGCGAGATTGATGCGGACCTGGTGGTAATGGGAACCCTGAACCAGTACGGTGAAACCGGCTCCTTCCTGCGCGGTAACACCGCCGAACGAGTGATCGGCCAGCTAGACGTGGACGTGATGGTGTGCAACCAGTTCACTACCACTGAAATGAAACACGATTGAACGGCTTTAATAAAGCCCTTTAAGGCCTGGCAATCGAAAAATTGCCGGGCCTTATGCTTGCTATGATTTCTTCGGCTTGGCCGAGAGCAGCAGTAACTCAGCCTGAGTATCAAACATTACCCTACCGCTTTTAACCCTGGCACGTTTGCCGGAGTAGTAGTCCGTCAGCTCAGTGCCATCAGCAAAAACCCCCACTACAGAGACAGTCTTTTCTCCACGAGGCAGATCCATAGCAACTACGACCGATTGCTCGCCGGATAAGGTACGAGCGAAGGTGTAAGGTATATCAGCGATTTTCTTGTGCACACCAGCACCCAGCGCTGGGTGGGCTTGGCGGAACTGGCCGAGCTTTTGCCAGTGAGCCAATAATTTACGGGTCTCAGGCTTTTTTAGGTCATCCCAGTTCATCCTGGTACGCATGGAGGCATCTCCATAGGCACGATCATCGATCATGGGGCGAGCCAGTTCATCGCCGTAATAAATCTGTACCGCACCGGGAGCCAACATCAACTTGGTAGCAGCACTCACAGTTTGCTCGCGCTCACGATCAAATGAATGGTGATCATCGTGTGAACCCAAGTAGTTGAGTACCCCTAAACCTTTCAAGTCTCCGTTATTTAGTGCTACTGAATAGCTGGAGAAGATCTCCTCAGCAGATTGGCCGGCAACTTGGGCGAAGTCAAAATTGATCAAACTGTCGAAGCCATGCCGGTAGAAATCCACTTTCTTATCATTGTAATTGTAGGCACGCCCAACTGTGGGACCGAAGTTATTAACCCCAAAGTGATAGACCTCCCCCACCATAAAGAAGTCACGGTCATCAAGTTTCTTATGCGGGTTTCTGGCTTTCCATTCCGCCAGTGCCAGATCTGCTTCTTTTCTCAATACTGCCCAGGCTTCTGCCTCTACATGTTTTACTGTATCCACACGAAAACCATCCACCCCATACTCACGCACCCAGTCTGTCAGCCATTTGATCAGATAGTACTTGGGCGCACGGGGATAACCTGTACGCTCGAAGAATGCATCCAGTTCACTCTGCTCCTGCTCCAAGCGTCCCTCATCCTTCCACTTTTCAAGCAACTGCGGCGGTAACGCCACAGCATCTTCACTTTCCGTAAGAATATCTGTGAGGTTCTCGTGTATCGCACATTCAACATTCCCGGCGTAATCAGACCAGTCACACTGCTGACCATTTCTCAACCAGGAAGCCGGCCATTTCGCGTCTTGTTCCGTAACAGGCCCGGTATGATTAATGATCACATCCATTAGTATGCGAATACCGCGGTTATGGGCGACTTCAATCAGCTCCGCTAACTCGGCCTCAGTACCGAAGTTTGCATCCACAGCGGTCCAATCCTTGGGCCAGTATCCATGGAAAGCATAAGTGCGCTTATCGGACTCGTTATAGCCGTGGATATTCTCAATCACCGGAGCCATCCAGATAGCATCCACCCCGAGATCATTAAAATATCCCTCCTCAATTTTCTCTATCACCCCACGCAGGTCACCGCCCTCAAAGCCGCGCAAATAAGCTGCGTCAGCTTTCCGTTCGTAGGGGAAATCATTTTTGGTGTCGCCATTCAAAAAGCGATCCGGCAACATAAAGTAGACAGTAGCATTACGCCAGAAAGGATCTACCGGCTCGACAGCTACAGCAGCTTGCGCGGCTCCCAATAGCAAGGCCATCAAAAAGCTGGTCAATTTATACATTATTTCCTCTTGTCTCACCGCTCACTATTTGCCCATTGCACTCTAATATGCACAGTAAAACACACATCCTCCTGCTAGGGGGCGTAGATTCGGGCTATTGCGACCGCAGCGTCCGGTTAATATCCCTTTTTCACCATAAGCCTCATGAAAGCACAATTCCCCTTTGCGACTGGCTGCAACGGAGAGTAATGTAAAACTCATACACCACGGAGAAACCGCAGGGCTTTATCGTGGTCCAACCGTTACATTCTGATAGCAGCAAAAAGGAGGCAGGGAATGTCGGAACACCAGTCTAGGCAAGGGTGGATCATCGGAATTATTGTGGTGATTGTCGTCGCCGCGGCAGCCTATTGGTTGTGGACCGGCGAGGAAAAGAAGAATGAAGTTCCCATCACCAAAGTAATCGAAGAGCCCCAAACCACCCCCGAACCGGAAACAATGGCGCAGCCAGAAGTGGCCGCACCCATTCCAGAACCCCAAGAACCCGCACCGGCAGAAGAACCCGGTAGAGAACCCCCTCCTCCACTCAACGAGAGTGACAAAGCCGCTTATGATGACCTGATGACCCTGGCACCAGATAACGCACTATCCCGCTGGCTGGTGTCCGAGGAGGTAGTCCGCAAATGGGTAGCCGCTGCCAATGCAGGCTCACGCGGCCAATTGATCCACAAGCATCGCCCACTCAAAACAATTCGCGGCCCGATTATTGTCGATGGCTCATCTATGGAAGGCTACCAGTTATCTCCGGATAACTATCGCCGCTACGATCAACCCGTGCGAATTTTCGCCCTGATGAACACCGATATGGCGGTAGGTCTCTATCAATACTGGTATCCGCGCTTGTCCCAAGCCTGGGGTGAACTGGGTATCCGCGATAAAAGCTTCCACCAAGTAGTACTTGAAGCCATTGACCAAGTGCTGGCAGCACCGGAAGTAGAGGGCCCTATCCAGCTGGTACGTCCGTCGGTTTACTATAAATTTGCCGACCCTTCACTGGAAAAACTGCCCGGTGTGCAGAAATTGATGATCCGTATGGGTCCAGATAACGCCACACGAGTTAAAGAAAAACTCAAAGAGCTAAAGGAAAAGCTACAGGCCATACCAGTACAACAGCCCCAACAGGAACAAAACCAGTAATTCCCATAACCAGCCTGTGCCAACCTACTGGCACAGGCTAATAAAAGCCCTCTCTCAATATCTTATTCGCCCCCTGATCTCCTTCTTACCGATAAAGCCCCTGCTAACAAGCCTATAGAGGCCCACTTTGAAATATCTTGCCCCCGGCAGGCCGCTGGCTGTCGCACTTATCCTCATTGATTCGGTCGCGCACGCAACCCTGGAAATACATTTTGCACCGGCTCCAGAATGGGTAGTAGAGCTGGCACCAGTAAAATCCGGGCGGCCACCAGAAGACAATGTGCGTGTGCATTTATCCAAGTCCCAGATACTGCACCAGGGACAAGAACAGAAGTATTATTTCCAAGCCACTATGCAGCCACTGTACCAGCTTTAGGTCAGTGAAATTGTGGAGCACAACTGGCCAGTGGGAAAATATTGAAGGATTATTTAAGCAGATTTTCCCGCTGCTTATTTTCATTATGGCAGTTATCTGCTTGAAATAAGCGATAAAGATCATAACAGCAAGGGGATTGAATATCTGAATAAATCCGCCAATTCAGGATTTCCTCTCGCTCTCTAACTGAGTGCATATATCGCCAAAAACAAATTGCATAACCAGCAAAAAATGGACAGCTAGCCCCGAAAAACTAAGAAGCTACCGCCAAATGTCGATGCATCAAAGATCAGTTTTACATGGGCGCTCTGAATGCCAATGGAAATCTAGTACAGACCAACCACGAAAACGCCTACGACCGGTAGGCTCTCTGTGTCAAGACAAATAATCTGGAATACCTTACCAGCACTGCCTTAGGGCTGGTGTAAAACAGAACTATCAGCATGCAGCGGAAAAGAATCAGTATGCTGTAATACAGGGTTCTGTCAGGGCCAGTTATAATCTAGGTTCACTCTATCAGGGTAGTCAGGAGGTGGAGCAGGACCTCGGGCTGGTAATCGAGCTCCTCTCTCAGGCAGCAGAGGGCGGCTCGGCAGTGGCAATGCAAAACTTGGTCTTGATCTACTCAAATCCCAAATATAGGCTAAAGGGTTACCTCAACGCTCTCCAATCGTTTGAGCGAGCAACGGAAAATTAATTTTCACGAGGTTATTTTAATCAAACTCGCATGCTTGAAGAATGTCTAGAGGTAGACAGAAATCAGGATCGCGCAATAGAACTCTATAAGAAGTCTTCCAGACTTGGGCATGCTACTTCATCTCTTAAACTAGCAAAGGTATACAGTAAAAAGTATTCCAGTAACAGCGATCAAGTAAAAGCTTTGCGTTATTTAAAAATAGCCATAGAACAAAGCGAGATACAACCATAAAACATACATTAGAGAGGTGTCAGAAATCACAAAACTGTGATCCTAAAGCAGAGAAACAATAACCAGTTATTTATCCACTGAAGATCATTAAAAAAATACTTATAGTTTCAGTACGTTAATACGATGAGTGCCCTGCTTGTGACTCTCCCCTCACACTAACACCTTCCTACCATTGGCTCATATGGGCAGAAATCGACTGTTTCGAACTCTAAGGTTGTTCATAATCTGTAACGGAACCTTAAATTCACACCCGACGTCACAGAATAACAATTTACCCTCCCTATAATTCGATTCAATTTTCATCAACTACATTCGAATTAATTAAGAAATTATGAGAGAGCCATTAAAACTACTAACAGTCTTCAGTTTATCCGTTTTCTTGACAGCCTGCGGTGGCGGCAGCGGTGACAGTGGCCAGAGTCCGGACGATGACAATGCCAATAACCCCGTAAGTGATGGCAGTGGCGATAACGGTGATTCCAATAATGGCAATGACGGTTCAGACAATAGCACTGGCGGCAATACAGATACTGATACCGGCAATGACACAGATAGTAACGGAGTAATCAGTGGAGGTGAGGGTAGCGTCACAGAAAATGTTGAAATAACTACTTCAGGTCAATTGATAGATAGCGGCAACACAGATCAAACCTTTGAGGAAACTGGCCTTCAAGGAAAATATGGCAACCTGAAAGTCTCTTCAGATGGCAATTGGAGCTATACCCTAGAAAGTAATCTGGCTGATCCACTAAATGCAAACGAACTGGTTACAGATGAATTTTCTATTGGCATTGGAAGCACAGAAAAAACAACAACTATTACCATATCAGTCACAGGTACTGATGACGCTTACACTTTTGATCCCGGCTCTCCCTTAGCTACTATGATCGTAAATAGCAGAGAGCATGCTAACGGAACTATGATGATAGAGGATGTCGATGGTAATACTCCAGAATTTCCTGAGGAGACTATTTCAGGTAGCTATGGTGAGTTCAAACTTCTAAAGAATGGAGATTGGGAGTTTACGCTAAACAACAATGCAGATAGCCTGAAAGAGGGTGAAACAGCTGAAGATACCATTGCATTTCAATTAACAGACGGGACAGAGCAATCTGTTACTTTTACCATAGCCACTATTGACCCATCAGAGAGTAGTATAGTATTTATTTTAATGAACTTCTCTGATGGCCTGGCAACAGACCAGGGGGATCTTACTCACATAGCGAATACTGTCTTCAATGATAAAGATTCACTGGATAATGCCTATAGAGAAAACTCTTTTGGGCAGTTAAAGTTCCTACGCCATAGAATCAACGATAAGTCTCTACAGCACTACTGTTACGGCGAACCAGGCAATGAGGATACCTCTGTTGACTGTGTGGTCTTCAATATTCCAGATAGCGAGAACGGCGGTACATTAAGCATTGCAGATGCAGTTGCCCGTGCCGAGGCCGGCCGGGAAGGGGAATATACAGATGACGGCTTCACATGGCGTGACAAAGCCTACCAGTGGGCTAGTGATAATCTCGTTGACGAAAATAACCAGCCACTAAACTTACGCAACTGGCGTCATCAGGTCTTCATTTATCCAAACGCGTCTTACAAAGCTGGTCTTGTAGGAGCTGGTGTTGCCAGCGTTGGAGGGGGTATGAGCCTTGTTGCCTCTTTCTCCGATCAAAATGTTATGGGACATGAACTAGGTCATAATATCGGCCTAAGCCATGCAGGCCTGGATAGCAATAATGATGGTGATACTAACGATAGCGGAGATAGTGAATATGGCACTGATGGCTCATTAATGGGCAATCGTTCTCGATCAAGATTATTTGGCAGTGCGCATCGAGAATATATGAAGTGGTATAACCTCTTCCCTGAGTACACAACAACAGTTGAACAAGTTTCCAGCTCATCCCAAGATGTGGAAATCGAAGCCATTGAATTAACTGCTGGAGAGCTTTCTGGCTCTCTTCCCCAGCAATTAAAAATAGAGAGTAATGGTAGCAGCAATGGACAAAACCACTATTATGTTAACTACCATGTAGCTCACGATATACTGAATCCTAGGCCTCACTTTGAAGATTCAGTAACCGTTCACTATCTCAATGGTAGAACGTCCAACCATGTAGCAGTTTTAGAGCAGGTTGGTGATAGCTTCACTGACTCAAAAATCGGACTCACAATTACGTACAAATCATCCGACTCAATCAAGAAATCTGCTGTAATCACAGTGAGTTACAACTAATTACCTTAGAGAAAGTTAACAAAGTATTGGAAGGATAAATAATATGCTTAGAGTTTTGACACTGATCACAGGTATAACACTCGCCGTTTTTGCTCAAGCAGAGGAGGTCGTAACCGGCACTTTGGAAGAAATTATTTCGGAAGACTTTGAAACGGGAAAGGTAGAAAGACGCTTTTCCCTCAAAGATGAGCAAAGTGGTCATTATTACTTTATTGAAGCTGAAGAATTAAAGCGCAAGGGTATGAAAACTGGGGATCGAGTAAAAATTCGCGGTGAACGCGGAAAAAAACGGATGCTACATATCAAGGAGACCCAAAAACTTGAGACTGAGGGAGAGGAATAAGTTAGCCTGTCGATTTACTATAGTAAACACTGACTATTTAAATTTTTCTCTCTGGACGCCTACATATAGTGCGCCCAAGAAGTTACAGCTTTATACTGACCTCCAGCCCCGCTTTACGCGGGGCTCTTAACATCCCTGGATTGCAATGCATCTACGAAACAAGTAACTTCAACTGTTGAATATGTGAGGTAAAATTTAGGGCACAGCGACGATTAAAATCCATAATTTCTTCAATTTTATACTTGTTCGCCAACTCATTACCTGGACGTAACTGCTCCTGTCCCGGGTAAATTCCCTTGCCAGTCAATAGGCAATTCCAGGATACATTCGGGAAATAGACATCCAGTTTTTGATCCAGTAGTTCATCAGTAATATTCTTGCCTGCCATCCAGGACATCAAGATTGAGCGCAGGGAGGGAGATATCTTTTCATTAGTGCCATTGGCAATCCAATAATCCGTATCTGTTCTCGAACTAATACGGTAGTGACAGACAATATAGTCCCGTACCGCATCAAAACGAGCGCTGATACGATCATTAAAGTCAGCCCTATACTTATCTGTATGATCACCATTGTTATAGGCCTCTATAAAGCGCACAACGGTTTCCTGAACCATATCCAACGCCGTTGCCTCCAAAGGCTCAATAAACCCTTGGGAGAGCCCCACTGCCAGGCAGTTCTTGGCCCAGTGTTCGGCAACCCGACCCACCTTGAACTTTAATCTACGCGCCTCGACATCACTGTCCAACAGTCCCAAGTGAGCGCGAAATTCCGTTTCCGCCTTGTCATCATCGACAAAGCGGGAACTGTAAACATAGCCGTTGCCATTGCGATTAGTCAGTGGGATTTTCCAGGCCCAGCCATATTTCATCGCAGTAGAAATAGTGTGCGGTGCATACTCCCTTTTTTGGTCTGTAGCAAATACAACCGCAGAGTCGTTAAACAGACTCTCAGCGCTACTAATAAAAGGAATTTTCAGGGATTGTTGTATGAGACTTCCACGAAAGCCGGAACTATCCACATACAGATCCGCTTTGAGTACCTCACCATCAGAAGTTTTCAGGTGATCAATATTCCCCTGTGCATCGAGCATGGCGCCAGCCACTGTCGCCACCTTATAGCGAACCCCTTTCTTTTCTGCAACACGCCGCAGGAACTGGCCCAATAAACCAGAATCAAAATGGTAGCCATAGGCAATTTCAAAGGGGAAGTTTTCCGATGCGACTGGAGCTAATTTTTGCCGGATCAACTCAGTTGCCAGAAAGAAGTGGTCCGGGTGCCCCTCCAGGTCAACGCCTTTCCTTCGCAGATAACTATTATGAAAAAATGCCGGGATAGTAAATTGGTCCGGCTGGCCGACAAAGGGATGAACATACTCGGTATAGCCCGGTTTGACCGACCAATCCCTAAAGGTAATACCGACCTTGTAAGTAGCGTTACAAGCAGGCATCCACTCCGATTCGCTAACCCCTATAGTCTCCATAAAACCCTTTAGTGGCGGAGTTGATCCCTCCCCCACACCGATAATTCCAATATCCGGTGATTCCACCAGGGTGATTTCAAACCCTTTATTCTGCCAATGGGTCGCCATCAGATTGGCGGTTATCCAGCCAGCGGTACCCCCGCCAAGAATAATTATTTTTTTACATTGATTGCTCATGGCGACTCTCAAAAATTCGGCACCGCACTTGTTTTCGGGCCATTTGATATTCCAAAAAAAACCGCCCGGCAAGCGTAGCTCAGCGGGCGGTCTCTTATCACATCTCCGGTTTTACACCGAAAGAATCAGCGATACTTAGTAGCTATAGTTCAAGCCGAGGTAGAACTGACGCCCAAACTCAGTGTATTCACCGAGAACGCCATCTACTCCGTAGGATTTCACATCAGCCTCATCCGTAAGATTGTTCGCTGAGAAAATCACATCGATACCATTATCAAATGCGTAGGATATCTGTGCATCGACAGTGGTATAGGCTTGTGCTTCCACAGGTGTGGAGCTACCTGGTACCGGCATATTCAGGATAAATTCATCCCGATAGCGAACATTGACGTGGGAGCTGAAATTACCGATGTCCCAGAATACTGTAGTGCTCCAGACATTTTCAGAGAGGCCCGGCAACGGCAGGTTTTCACCATAGAGGTTACCGCCACTCACTTCGGTTTCACTCTCAGTATATGAATAGCTGGCGGTCATACCCAAGCCAGCCCAAATACCAGGCAGCTGATCAAAGGTTTTGGTACCCGCAAGCTCGATGCCTCGAATATAACCACCCTTGTCGTTGTTCACGTAAGTCTCGAAAGCGCCGGCTTCCAGACCCACGGGAATTTCAATGCCCAGGGAATCAAACAGCGCCGTTCGATCTGCCTGGCTGTCCAGGTAGATATACTGCTTTTCTACGAGGCTTTCGATATCTTTCCAGAAAATGGCTGCAGTTACCGCGCCGCCATCTTCGAAATAGTGCTCATAAGCCAAGTCAAACTGGTTTGCACGGAAAGGATCGAGGTAGGGAGACCCCTTGGTCCAAACGTTGTACTCCGTAGCGCCATCGTTGTTAACACTGTTCCAGGAGCCAGCGCCGCCCTTCAGCTGCCCAACCGGCGGACGGCCCATCACTTTAGCTGCAGCAAAGCGAATGTAGTCCTGCTCGGTCAGCTCAAAGTTCAAGTTAAGGGAAGGCAGGGTGTCTGTGTATTCGGGGCCGTACTCAACATAGTCGTAGCTATCTGAAGTTACATCCACGTCATCAGTAATTTCGATACCATTGCCAGCACCCACATTTTGGATACCGCTGGACTTCACATCGGTTTCAACAACCCGTACACCGAAATTACCAGTTACTGGAATACTACCCAGCTGGGTTTCAATATTGGCCATCAGGTAGTAGGCAAAAACTTCCTCTTTCACAGCACCGGACTCAACGAAAGTCCAGTCCTGGCTAAATACCTTTTTACCTTCGTAATTACCGGCACCAAAAATGCTGGAAGCCAGGGCATCCATATCGTTGACTACGAATTGTGGTATCCCATTGGTGGATTCAACGCTGACATAGCCGTCCAGTAGTTGCGGCTCACAATCGATGTCGGACAGGTTATCCGCACAGTAGTCATTGAATTGACCATCGCGGCTACCGTACAGGAAAGCACCACGCTCAGAATCGAAAGTACGCTCAGAGACACGGAATCCAGTCTCAATAGAGGTAATCGCTCGCCACTCCAAATCAAACTTGTAATCGAACTTGAAGGCTTCAACTTTATCGGTGTACTCGTGGGGGTACTCTTCGTAGCGCGACAAACGCATGGTATCCAGATCGGTGAAATCTACACCGGAGAAAACGCCTGAGGGAATACCGTCACCATTAAGGGAATAGGCAAAGCTCTGCCCAGCAGCTTCTTCCCAGGTCTCTAAGTTCCCATTGTCATCGTAGGTCAGGTCGTAAGCGTGCATGGATACAATCTGATCCTTGCGCGTCTTGGTGCCCTTACTATAGGAGTAGTCAACGGCCAGAGTGTGGCGGTCACCAAAATTCCACTCCAGGTTCAGGCCAATACTATCGCTATCCGCCTGAGTGGATTGATCCTCAGAGCGGGATTCAAACCAGGGGCTGGAATCGTAAACAGTTTTTGGATCGGTAATAATTACCGTTCCATCGGTAACCACTCCGCCGTTTACTTCCGTATCGGAAAGGGTATACATGTCTGTATTGGCCAGCCCACCAACCGTAATACCGTGGCGGGTATCCACACGCTCAAAGTCAGATTTGAAGTAATCCAACTGGGCCTTGAAACCATCGGTAGGCTCAAAAACGACGCTGGCCAGGTAACCATTACGGGTATCGGTACCATCACCTGACTGCCATTGGAATGCGCGCGGCAAGGCATCTGCGCTGCCGTCACCATCGTAATCGCTTGCCGGCGGTTCATAACCGATCTGGGCGTCTGCACCCGTGCGGGACTTTACAAAGCTGTTCGGCTGCTCAAGGTGGGAATAACCCAGGGCGACGCCCACCTTATCATCCATAAATTTACCCATGTACGACAGCGTGACACGCTCACCGAATTCGTCGGCACCGACGTCGTCGGCTGCGTCGTTAAACGACATACGCACATTGGCATTAAAGTTGTGTTCTTTCTCGGCGTCGAGAGGATTGGCTGTTTTCAGCTCTACAGAGCCCGCTACACCACCTTCAATATGAGAGGCTTTCGGAGTCTTGTAGACCGCTGCCTGATTAATCAGCTCAGCTGGATACTGGTCAAAAGAGATCCAGCGAGTACTTTCGGTATAACCACTGGTAGAGGCCTGCTCACGACCATTCAGGGTGGTCTGCAGGAAGTCGCCATTCATACCGCGGATATTTAGCTGTGAGGACTGACCGTTGGATCGCACGGTGGTTACGCCGGGCAAGCGGCCCAGGGCATCAGCGATTGATTGATCGGGAAGAGATGACAGAGCGCCCGCATCTACCACATCGGCCACAACATCGGCGGCGCGCTTGGCTTCAACTGAGTCCAAAACGCTGGTGCGAATACCGGTAACTGTTACCTCTTCCAGTGTTTCCTGCTCTTGCGCATAGGCCCCAACCGAGGTGGACACGGAGGCCGCGATGGCAGCAGATAGCAAAGTGGGTCTGAGCGCCCCTTTACCTTTATTGGATAGACTCATCATCTTCTCCCTGGACTTATCGTTATGTTGAGACCCTGCATCCTAGGGCGGCCCCTAATCCATAACATCCTCCCCCGAGGGGGGAGGAGGTGGGAGAAACTGTGATTTTGTTCACAGGGGCGCATCTCTACACCCCACACTTTAGTATGTTGGCTATTTATACAGGAAAATCACCCCTCAAGCTGTACCGCAGCGCCAATCAAGGCTTGGTAACCGGCTTTAAGAGCATAAACAGGCACAGCCTCCATCCACTGGGCTACCCGGCCCTTATTCAGAAAACGTTGCTCGAATTCACTCTCCGGCAGCAGTTCCGCAATACGTGGCAGTATCCCACCACCTAAGAAGACACCCCCTCGGGCCCCGATATACAACGCCGCATCCCCAGCCGCACTTCCAAGGAAATTCAGGAAATCCAGTAAAGTTTCACGGCATACGGGATCTGTTCCGCCCAATCCGCGCGCGCTAATGTCGGGAGGGCTCAAGTCTTCCGGTTCCTGTCCATTCAATTCGCAGACCGCACGATAGAGGTTCACCAAGCCATTGCCCGACAGCACCCATTCATTAAAAATAGGTGCGCGGCTCTTCATCATGATTTGCAGAAGCTGTAATTCTCGCTCAGTGGATACTGTCAGATTGGCGTGGCCGCCCTCTCCAGCAAGGACATGATAGCGGCCATCTGCCTCAGCCAAACCTGCTACACCAAGACCGGTTCCCGGCCCAAGTACAGCCATTGGCGCACCCCGCAGCCGGGGAACATCTCGCAATACTTCATAATCGTCTTTTCCCAGACGAGGCAGGGATTGCGCCAATGCGGCGAAGTCATTGATCAGTTCGAGGTGCGGAAAGGAAAACTCCCTGGCCAACTCTCCTGCATCAATACTCCAGCCAAGGTTGGTCATATAGACGCGGCCACCGGAGGCGGTCTTTTCTAGAGGGCCCGCGGCCGCAATACACGCCTTCTCAGGCCGGGGGCCTTCCAGTTCATCAAGCCAGTGTTGCAGGGCGGCATCAAAGCCCTGAAACCGCTTACAGTCCACTACTTTCAGATCTTCAAGCTGGTAACCAGCCGCCACCGGTTTGGCAATGGCAAAGCGGGCATTAGTGCCGCCGATATCCGCTACGATACTTGTCATATTTATCCCTATGAGATCCCCCCAAAAAAGGCGATATAAGTTACGGTGTCAGAGAAAATATTGCCAGCCCCAAAAGTTTGCCAAAGGGGCTATCTCAGCCCGGAGAGGAACCGGATAGTCGATAGACTGGCCATATTTGCGATTAGGCACTTAATAACAGCAAAATCTAGACTGCAGGGCTAGATTTGGTCAAACAACCAAACTAGCTTTATACCTCTTTAAGGGCTTTCAGCGCTCTTGAGGGGCTACTCCCTTCACGGACACAGCAAAGTCCTGCATCTCCTTTTTACTGTAGCGACTCAAAACTCGCTTTTGCGATGCAGGTTGAAACCGGATCCCCACTCCTTCACGTCTTGCCAACCGCGGCCGTACAGGGCGAGGGCAAAATCCACCACCGCAATTGGGGCAGACATTACTCAAAACCTCTTCAACACAGGATTTGCAGAAGGTGCACTCATAAGTACAGATCATTGCCTCAACAGAATTTGGCGGTAGATTTTTATCACAACATTCACAATTCGGCCTCAGCTCCAGCACTGGAAACACTCCTCTATTATTTTGCCAACTCCACTAATTGATCATCTATCGAAAAGAAAAACCAACCCATAATCAGATAGACATGTCTGTTTTTATACTGAAAATTTTTCTCATAAAAAATAACAATAAATTTCTCTTCTACTTAAACTCGTTTTACAAAAAGTCCTCACTTTTAAAATAAGCGAAAAGCAGTTAAATACCTCTCTCATGCTCTATGACCAGAACCCTTGCCACCCCTAAAGGATGTACGAGATGTTCTGTACCTTCCGACGTATAAAATATACCCCTTGCATTTAGCACTCCGGAGCATACCTTACCTTCACGCTTGTAAAATATTTCCACGCTTCCATCCATAACCGCAAAACCTCCTGTCCGTCATTTACATGCCCAACATAAGATTTGTCCATCCAGTGCAATTTGGTAGTAATTCCCTTCATATTGACAATCAACTTTGATTGCCAGGCCTTCTCTCCAACAAATTGACAACGCTTTACAATTTCCATCAGATATAAAGTTCCAAACTCAACAGAGAGACAAAGATTAAATAGCCGCTGAAATTTATTACTAGAAAGGGGTGCCCCCAATCTCCTGTGCCTGTTTAGGACGCTCAGTCTCATCATTATAGTTCTCAGCAGCATCGTCTATTCTGCGCACGCCAAAAGTTACAGTAGGAGGAATGCCCATGCTCAAATCAATATCAGCAACACGATAATTACATCCCTTGGCCCTCAGAATGGCCTTCACTTTCTCCTGTTTTTCTACCGCTTTAATAACCGTATTGGCAATCACTTCATCACTACTAAATGCGGTCACAGATTCATTGACCTTGTCGCCAAGTTCCCTGGCTTTATCAAAAATACCCACATCTGTTCCCCTTATCATCTTTACCTATAAAATGAATAAGATCATAGGGAATAACTCAACCCTTAGGAACTGTCTCCAGGCATTCAGCTGGGATGGGTTGCACTACCCAAAGTATTACTTTTACCCAATATCCCTTTACTTATAACCTGATAAAAGTGTACAAAATTGTTTGAATAGTAAACGGTAATCTGACGAATCAGTCATTAACCTTATTATCACAAAGGTAAAATTTATACTGAATATTAGTGGGGGTTGTGAAACTGAGAAGTAAAGATTGACTAACCAGCCACCTCCAGAACTATCCTCTACAAACAAAGCAGGACGAACCTTACCCTGCAGTATCAACGGCTATAGACATCCTGAAACTCTATATTTTACTCTGTGCCGCTCCATGTCTTGCCCCCCCCCTGGTCGTTATGTCAATATGATTTTTTTGATGTTTGGTAACAACGCATGAGTGGACGCAAACAGTTCAATGAGTCAGAAGTCCTCGATAAAGCCATGCGCGTCTTTTGGGAGAAGGGCTACAAAGGCACCTCCCTGTCCGACCTTGAATCAGCTATGGGTCTGAATAAATCAAGCATCTACAACTCATTTCACAGTAAAGAAGAGTTGTACGGTCGCTGCTTGGAACATTTCCACTCCCAGTACGCCTGCGACGCAATGAACACCCTGGACCACCCGGATTTTAACAGTGCCATGGGCAGCTTTTTGGAGATGCTACAGGCGGGTATGGAAAGCTCAGAAAATCCAGAAGGGTGTATTGCCACCATGGCAGCTATGGAAGTTGGCGCTAGCGAGGGATTTCTCGCCGACCTGGTGGCCAAAGGTACAAATGAAATGCTGGAGCGTATTGAGTCCAGAATGCAAAAAGCGGTAGAAGATGGCCAGCTGAAGGTTGATACCGACTGTGGTGCTCTTGCAGCACTGGTGATGGCTGTAAGCCGTGGCGTTGTAGCCTTGAATAAAGGTACTGGTAACAATATAGCGGGCAAACGCAGTTACCAGCAGCTCACTGCAATACTGGGCCAATACACCAAGCCCTAATCATCTTGCTGGCTGGAGCTATTTTACGCTGTAATTACATTGCCCTGAGTAACATAAGTAATTTACTTCGGCAGCATACCTTGTAGTGGTGCAAATTCGTTTAGCTCTTTAAATCTGCGCTCGGCCAATGGCCCGGGATGCAGACGTGGTATCCTCGTCCGATCTGTTGCCTCGTTTGCCCGCTCAAAGGCTTGCAGAAATTCCTGGTCGCTATTCAAATGCCCCTGTTGCCTTAGAATTACAGACATTCTGGCGATCTTATTAAGGCCTACCGTGCGACTAAAACGGCGAAACCCTGCATAACTAAAAATTTGATCGACATGGTCATTACTCATGGCTAAGAGCTGATCCATCAACGCAAATAACAGTGTGTTGGCATCCAGCTGGGTTAACAAAAGGGTAATCTCTCCTGTTTCTAACTCCGGTAAATCGCATCCATTTGGCAATTTCATAAAAATATCTACAAGCCACTGCCCTTTGTAGCGCATTTCCATATTCCACAGTTGAAAATTCGCTCCAGCATATTCAACCTGCTGTAAACAATTTCGTAACACATTGGTAATTTCACCTTCATCAATAGGTGAATCACCCAAAATAAAGTACTCAGAGTTGCGCGCTATTTGCGAAAAATTATGATGGTTATTAAATGGCGTGCTGGTATGACAGCCTACTTTCAGGCGAAAGCGCTCACGTATTTCATGCTCTCGCGCTTTTTTGATCGCCAGAAAAACAGTTTGAATAATTTCTAAAGTTGGCAACTCCGGCTCTACCCGCCACTTACGCCCATATGCAATTTTGTTTCCCCAACCCTTACTCCGGTAGTTATCAGGACCAATAACACCAACTTGAATAAAAATTCCCCCGGCATCCTGGTCTACGAATATCGGATAATTCTCCGAGCACTCAACTTCGGGTATTAACTGTTCCACAGTTTCCCCTGGTTTGTTTGTAGACCAGATAATACTGTGAAATGCAGTGATTCCCATTTTCCATGGCGAACACTGGGGGCATATTCGATGGGGGACTCCCCCAAGCCGGGAAGAAAAGAAAATTCCTTTAGGTTTATCTTTAGGTTTATATTGTTCAAGGTTCCAACATTTCGATGATTGATGCCGATCACAGGTTGATATTCTAAAGCCGCACTCTATACTGGGAAGCGCAAAAAAAACCGACAGTATGTGGCGAAAATTCACCACTAGACAGCCCCCTACAACTTCTGCTTATCGTAAAAAACACCCTTTCAAAACTGATTTTGGAAAGGGCGCAGAGGGGTTCCTGTGAAAACTATTTTTTAGAAATAGCGACGCAGCTCCAGTTGTAAATAGTCGTCGTTGCGTAGGCTGTAAGTTGGATCCCCCTCATCGGCATTACCGAAGAAACGGGCCTCGGCCTCCAAAAGCCAGCGATCGTCTAATCGATGAGTAACTTCCAGGTTGGTAAAGCGGCTGCCATTATCCAGATCGGTACTTACTGCCAGCAGGAACTCAGTATCCTGTGTATTATTAAGAGCGTAACGAACCCCTACCGCTATATCATTTTGGTTTGCAGTAGACCAAGGCCCACGGCGATCATCAAATTGATATTCCATCAACAAGCCAAGATCGGCCACAGTTTCACGAATACCATATAAACTATATTCGAAACCGCCGACAGCAGCTGTCTGACGATCTTCACCGCGCGGCTTAAAAGAAATGGCTTCAAACTTCCACAACCAATCACCTCGAGTAGTCTGGATATCCACTCCTGTTTGGTCTACCTGAGCATAGTAAGGTGTGAGCAAGCCATCATTGCTCGACAACAGCAGAGGATCCCGATTTGTACCAGAAAAATGACTTAACCCCAGATCCCAATCTCCAAGCACATGACTGTAGCGTAAGGCCCAATCTATGTGTTTTTCTTCCCGGTCAGACTGGTAGATTGCCCCACCCTCATCAACAGGTAGGGAAGCACGCAGCCGTCCCTCACGACCAGCAAATTGCCGCTCGCGAAAACCCAATAAGCCATAAACCTCTAAAGTGCCCCAATCACGTTCCATCAGAAGGTTCACCATGGGCTGGCCTAACTTGTCTTCACCATCGATATTTTCCAGAGCATCGTCCTGATTAATCACATCCACTAAATGCAGGGTTTCAGTAACCCCCCAAAAAACCTTACGCACACCAGCATAGAGTTCAAAACTATCATAGGCCTTCCACCAGTACAGCTCACCGAGATCACCATGGCTGCGCTCGCCATCCTCGCTATCCCAACGACCAAAGGCACTGGCTACAAAGCGCTGATTACCATCGTCAAGGTCCCGATAATACTCAAGACTTAAAGATGCGGAAATCCCTGCATCACTCTGGATAGAATCTGCTGGGTCCGCAGTAAAAGCGCGAGCCTCCAGGCCCGCGTAACCGGTTAACTCATTTGCCACTGGCGCCTGACTCAATGCAGCCATCAACGGAAAAAAGGCGAGTATTTTTCGGTTTGCCATGGGCACGCTTCCTACTTCGCCCTTGACAGACTGTTTTTGGTAAAGTCACGATCGGTAAAGCCGTTGCCAAAAACCCAGTCGCTATACTGCAACACAGTAGATTTACCGGTTTGGTGATTTACCATCTCCATTTTATTTGCGCGCCAGTATTTATCGTCATACTGGTTGTAATCGGAAACCGTAAGAGTCTTCATCAGGTCTCCTTTACGATCATAAAAATCTGTCCTCCACGCCCGATATTCTTCCATATCAATCCAGATATGCTGGATGGAGTAACCGGATTTAGGGTCTACCGGGTCCAATTCCAAAACAAAGTGATCTCGCCCATCAAAAGTCTCATTGCGCAGATACTTGTAGGTATATTTCTCCACTTCTTGAGAGGCAATATCCTCATAGGCAAATTCACTACCCATAAACGGGCCGGATTTATTGCTGGAGGAAATACGCTTAACGCGTTTTAGTGCAGGTAAGTAGAGCCACTGATCATCGGAACCCACTTTATGGGTAAAGGACAAAAATGCAGTGCCCTTCACATCTCGCGGGTTGTCAAAAATTACCAGGGATTTATCTCCATCATCTTCCTGCTCAAGTGTCTTGGTACGCATAGAGCGCATGCTCGCCTCACCATATTTATTTCGTAAAGTCATTGTGAGGTTGTTACTGATATCACCGAATCCTAAGTCGCGGCGATCGGCCTCTTTCGCAATTTCCAGGCCTTTCTCTGCGGCCAGGTCCAGTTCATTAGCAGCGACTGAAAAAGTAGCCAGTGCCAGTGCCAGTGTGCCGGCAAGCACTCGAGTCAGAAATTGTTTTTTAGAGCGGTTGGGTTGCATAGTCTTGCTCCTTACTTTCAATAGAGGGGATAGCTGGGTCATATGCCTTGGCATCAAGTTTCATCAGAAGAATCGGTAATAGTAGGAAGTCCGCCAGTAAGGCCATCAGAATACAAATTGCAGTTAATATGGCCATGGAGGAATTCATACCGAATGAAGACTGAGCCAGTACCATAAATCCGGCAATCAGAATCAAAGAGGTCACTAAAATTGCCACACCCACAGAAGAGAAGGCGTAGCGCAGCCCATCTTCCACGTTGTAGCCGGCACGGCGGCGACGAAGATATTTACTGAGAAAGTGCACGGTATCATCCACCACAATACCCAGTGCCATACCAGTAACCATGGTTACCGCAACATTGACCTCCGCTACCAGGGCACCCCAGAGGCCAAAAGCCAAGCCAGCGGGTAACAGGTTGGGTATCAGGCTCAAGGTGCCGAGTTTTACACTGCGCAGGGCAATACCAATAAGAGCGGAGATCAGCACCAGTGCCACCAGAGTACCCACCAACATGCCCTCCATATTACGCTCAGCAATATTCGCAAACATGATGGCCGGACCTACTCCGTAAGCAGTGAGGCCAACATTTTTTTCCAGCCAATTACTGCCGGCGTCAGCCACTGCTTTGAGCTCTTTCGACTTCAGATTGTCGAGGGTTACGACTACCTGCGTGGAGGACTTGGCCACATTAAGCTGGTTATTCAAGTCCAGACCATAAGGCAAGGATAATTCATACAACAGTAGATACTGAGCTGCCAGCTCCTGATCGTCAGGCAGCTTGTAATACGCCGGATCATCACCATGCAGGTTTTTGTTCAAACGTTTGAAAGTATCGCCAATCGTATTGACATGACGCACGCCAAGTTGGGTTTCCATCCACTCGGTAAAACGATCCAGCTTAGCGAGGAACTCAGGGTTACTTACACCATTGCTATCGCCAGATTCCAGGGAATAGATCAATTGATAAATACCAGACAGGTTTTCATTGATGTAATCGGAGTCAGCCCGGAACTCTACAGATTCATCAAAGTAACCAACGAAGTCATCATTGATTTCGTTACGCGGCACCATAACCAGTAAAGCCA
Organism: Microbulbifer variabilis; assembly: GCF_052467165.1. NCBI lineage: Bacteria > Pseudomonadati > Pseudomonadota > Gammaproteobacteria > Cellvibrionales > Microbulbiferaceae > Microbulbifer > Microbulbifer variabilis. The sequence continues at coordinate 285,076 of NZ_CP174301.1, read as the reverse complement.
GGGAGATGATGACACCAACCAGAAGTATCGGGCGTTGGCGACTTATAACAAAATCTCCAAGGGCATCCATAAAGCGGCCAATCTTGGATTCGCTGACACGGCTCTTGACCGGCAGAATCGCCATCAGTGCGGGCAGCAAAGTGATTGACAGGAAGAAGGCCACCATCACACCCATAGCAGTGATATTACCCAGATCATGAAAAGGGGGCGCATCGGAAAAGTTCATTGACAGAAAGCCGATCGCTGTAGTGATCGACGTAAGAAACACTGGACCCATGTTGAGCTGCAGGCTCTCTTTAATAGCCGCATGCTTACTGAGGCCACGGCGTATAGCAGCAAACAAGCTGACCAGGATATGTATCGAATCTGCCACCGCGAGGGTCATAATAATGGTTGGAGCGGATACAGAGGGAGGAGTCAGTTTAACGCCGATAAAACCAGCCAGTCCCATACCTGCGGCCATGGAGAAGATAATTACTAATAACGCGGCAAATGTGGCACTGACACTGCGCACCAGCAAGAAAACTACAGCAATGATGACAAGATACATGAGTGGAACCAGAGTACTCATGTCTGACTGAGAAGCTTCAAAGAAGGCATTACTTAGCAAAATGATACCAGTCGCATAGACTTCAACATCATACTTAGCTTCAATCTCTTCCATCAGCGCTTGAGCCGCGGCAGCTGCCTCAGGTGTTTCATTCATGGATTTCTGCGGTAGCTGGAAGGTAATATTAATTCCAGTCACAGAGCCATCACTATTTACCAGACGCTCTTTCAAGGTAGGATCCGCAAGAGCTGTGGATTTAATGGAAGCTAATGTTTCGGTATTGAGCCCACTGGCATTTTCCACCAAATCCTGAACTAAAAGATCATCTTCCTCAGCAATGGTATGCTGGAAATTAGTAATAGAATCCACCCGCAGTGCATAAGGCAACAACCAGGATTTTTCGGTCATTTCTTCCACCGCCGCTAGGGCACTCGTGGAGAAGGCTTCGCTACCTTTAGGCACTATGGCAAAAAGAATGTTGTCATTCTTGGTATAAGTACGCTGAATCTGTTCATAGGCCTGTAACTGAGGATTAGCATCACTAAAGAATGCTCGATAATCGTTGTTAAAACCGAGGAACCTAGCACCACTTACCGCGAGAAAGGTTAACAACAGGGCACCAATAGCGACCAGCCAGCGATATCGAATGAGCCAGTCCGCATAGCGGCCAACCCAATTCGACTGTAATTGGGGGGAAGACATAAAAGCAGCTCCTTCAAACTACCTGATAGAGAAGAAAAAATAGTCTTTAACCAGTATTAGTAGATTTCATTTCCCCATGCGGATTGAGGTAATTAAAAAGTGGGCAACAAATTCATTAAATAATTCAGTGTAATTTTATTAGCATCAAAATAAATGCGGACCTATATATATTAACTTTTAATTGAATTAACCAGCCAAGTTTTTATTGGCACACACCCACCCCTCCCAGTTAAAGGATGACTATAAAACCTTAAAATTAATTTAATAAGAACCTAAGAAAAAATCTAATGTTGTAAATAACAAAGCTATTCCTAGTTAAGCCAAAATTTTTAAGTCCTTTCATCCCCCATTATTAAGAAGAAGAAAAAAATCCGGGACAGAGGGTGCGCCTTTATATTGGTTGGGCAATCTCCATCTCTCAATACATGCCTTCAAGTCCTAATGAAATTAGTAAACGGGCACACAATGCACTCTGTGAAATAAGCACTTTTCCCTTCCGATCCATTAGAGTTCGGATTTACTAGTCATTACATAACAAACACACTTAAAAGACCGGCCTCTAATATCCATTCGAGCATCGCATGCCCTCTTATTATTTCTGTGGCTGTATTGATTCCCACAAGCTCTGCCAGCAATCTTGAACCGTTCGGTTCACCTTGTCAACAAATTATGATTGCCTGGTAGCACGAGAGGATTGCCTAAAAATACGACCACCTAAGCCTCATCAGTCGGACACTGATTGAATTAGTCATCGGAGCTTTAAAGCCTATGAGGTTAGAATCCCAATAACCATAACGATAACCAAGGAAATATGCTGTGAAGAGATTACTCCTGCCCTTGGCCATCGGCGCCTCGCTGCTGGTCACTCAGATATCTGCTGCCGCCACCAAACCCCAGCAGTTGCTGGAAAATACCGAATCCAAGGTTATTGAGTGGCGTCGCCACCTGCACCAGAATCCAGAGTTGGGTAACCGCGAGTTTGAAACAGCTAAATATATAGAAAAACATCTCCGTTCATTAGGGCTGGAGGTAGAAACTGGCATTGCCCATACCGGGCTTGTTGGGTTTCTGAAAGGTGCCAAACCAGGGCCGACAGTAGCGCTACGCGCCGATATGGACGCTCTACCGGTAACTGAAAGGACCGATGTTCCTTTTGCATCCAAGGTGAGAACCACTTACCAGGGCAAAGATGTAGGCGTAATGCACGCCTGCGGCCACGATACCCATGTCGCCATGTTGATGGGCGCCGCTGAAGTACTTGCCGGCCTACGTGAAGAACTCGCCGGCAATGTACTCTTTATTTTCCAGCCTGCCGAAGAGGGGGCGCCAGATGGTGAAGAAGGCGGAGCCGAGCTGATGCTCAAAGAGGGAATTTTCAAGAAATACAAGCCAGATGTTGCTTTTGGCCAGCACGTTACCTCCTCACTTCCTGCTGGCGTAGTCGGTTACCGCTCAGGCCCCTTGATGGCCGCCGCTGATGAATTCCGCATCACTATTAATGGCCACCAGACTCATGGCTCCCGCCCCTGGGGCGGAGTGGACCCTATTGTTGCAGCCGCGCAGGTAGTTATGGGTACCCAGGCAATTGTCAGCCGTCAGATAGATATCACTAAGGAACCAGCAGTTATCTCTTACGGACGCATTGATGGCGGTGTGCGCAATAATATTATTCCGGATAGTGTTTATCTGAATGGCACCATCCGGAATTTTGATATGGATAATCGTGCGGAAATTTTCAAGCGCTTGAAAACAACAGCTGAATTAATTGCTGAGAGTTCTGGCGCTAGCGCAGATGTAGAAATTTTGGAAGGATACCCTGTAACTATCAACAATGCGGAATTAACTGAAATGGCTCTCCCCATTTTGAGATCCGTAGCGGGTGACAAGCGGGTGATAGAGATACCTAAAGTTACTGGTGCGGAAGACTTTTCCTACTTCGCCAATGAAGTGCCCGGTTTTTACTATTTCTTAGGAGTAACCCCACAAGGGCAAGATCCCAGCAAAGCCCCCAGTAACCATTCACCTCTATTCTATGTGGATGAAAGCGCTTTGCGTAAAGGGACTGAAGCTCTAACCTTACTAACCTTGGACTACATGGCCAATTACAAACGACGGTAATGGAAAGCGAGCCTCCATTGAGGCTCGCTTACACTATTTTTATTTTACGCGCTTTCCGAGCGCCCCCTTGCTGGACGGCGGCGTGGTGCACGTTGGAGCCCTTGTGAATCGGAGCGGTCTGTTCCTTCAACTCTATCTCGCCCCTTGCCATTATTTCTTGAGCGAGTCCCAGCATTCCCACCATTATCGTTATTACTGCGAGAACGGCTTTTCCCACGCCCCTCATTATTACCGCGGCTGTTTGCGCGATTACCTGAACGACTGTCCTTGCTGCTTCGGCTACCACGGCTGTCGTTATTGCCGCGAGCGCTCTCTCTGCGTTTTTCCCCACCAGAACGTGAGGGCTGGACTCCTCTGCGCTTAGGGGTGCCTGAGGCCGGCAGCTGATGATCTGGCTCGAAATCCTCAATTTCCTCACGAGGGATCGGTTTACCAATCAAGCGCTCGATATCGCGTAATTGCTTGATTTCATCGGCGCTCACAAGAGACAAGGCTTGCCCCTGAGCCCCCGCACGCCCTGTGCGACCAATACGGTGGACATAATCCTCAGGGACACTCGGCAGATCAAAATTCACTACCTGAGGTAATTGATCAATATCAATTCCGCGGGCCGCGATATCCGTTGCAACTAGGATCTGCACCTTGCCAGCTTTAAAGTCCGCCAGGGCCCGGGTTCTGGCATTTTGGCTCTTATTGCCGTGAATAGCAGCTGCCAGAATGCCATCTCCTTCCAGCTGCTTCACAAGTCTATTGGCACCGTGCTTGGTACGACTAAATACCAGTGCCTGATGCCAGCTATTCTCCCGAATCAGATGACTAAGCAGTTTTGTTTTTCTAGCTTTATCCACAGGGTGCAGCTTTTGGCGTACCGTTTTTGTGGTGGAGTTACGAGGGCTGACATCAATCTCCAGCGGGTCCTTCACCAATCCTTTGGCAAGCTGGCGAATTTCTGGGGAGAAGGTTGCAGAGAACAGCAGATTCTGGCGTTTGGTCGGCAGAATCTTCAACACTCGCTTAATATCATGGATAAAGCCCATATCCAGCATACGGTCTGCTTCATCCAATACCAGAGCCTCTAGCCGATCGAAACGGATTGCCCCCTGGTTGTGCAGATCCAACAGGCGCCCGGGGGTCGCCACCAGAATGTCGGCACCGCCGCGCAAGCGGGATATCTGGGGATTTATCTTAACACCACCAAATACTACCGCATGACGCATTGGCAGGTACTGGCTATAGCTCTGCACATTATCGAACACCTGAGCGGCCAGCTCGCGGGTTGGGGTAAGTACCAGCGCACGCACATGCCCCTTACGGGCACGTTCACCGGCACTGAGCCGGTGCAATAGTGGCAAAGTAAAACCGGCTGTTTTACCTGTACCCGTCTGGGCCGCCGCCATAATATCACTGCCCCTCATTACTGCAGGGATAGCCTGCGCCTGAATGGGCGTAGGCGTACTGTATCCCTGCTCTGCAACTGCACGGGCAATATCCTGGGCAAGCCCCAGATCTTCAAACAACATAAAAACCTCAAACTGCGCTCCAGGCGCAAGCAAACACATTCGCACCACAAGGGTGCAAATTTAAAAATCGGAGTGGGCATACAGAGCTTGTTGGTGCTCAATGCATACAGCCGTCTATTCACCGGTCGTCCGGCGCGCGGCATTCAGTAGAAAGTTCCGGGAAGAATTTAAGAAATGTTCCTGGGAGGGCACCGGTGAAATACCGGCCTACAAATGACGCAGCTGAGAAATCACAGCGCGGGCACTATAACATAAATGTACTGACTGTATAGTTCTATCTGTTAACACCCAGGCTTCATAGCTTTATACATAGGGGTTGTTAGGAAAACGCCCAGCGCGACCGTAATATAGTTTTGCGTTCGCAACGCGAGCGTCTATCTTTTTGATATCCACCCCCGTTGCGAACTAGAAACAAAGCTGCCAAGCGCAGTTGGGATTTTTATTGATATGTCATTTAACAACAAAGTTACCCCGGAACGAAAAATAGAATTAATCACTCTCGGCAACGGGCGCAGGGTATCAATCCGCCCCATTTGCCGCAGTGACGGGCAGCTGGAGAAAGAGCTCATTGAGGACCTCTCCCCCCAAACCCGGCGCGATCGCTTTATTGGGGGCAGCTGTAAAGCGAGTCAGCAACTGATTGAACTGCTCACCGACAACGACCATCAGGTTCATGAAGCTTTTATTGCCCTTTGCAGTAGCGACCACGCACAGAGAGCGGTTGCCACCGCGCACTATGCAGTAGATCCAGACGGACAAGCCTGTGAGTGTGCCGTAGTGGTTAGTGATGATTGGCAGGGCCTTGGCCTTGGTAGACTGATGTTAAAACGCCTAATTCACTGCGCCCAAGAACAAGGCTTAGAGCGTATTTACTCTATTGAATCTGCCGAAAACAAACGCGTTCATTCTTTCGCAAGGTCAATGGGCTTTGTTTGCCAGGCCGACGCTCGAGATTACACCTTACTGACTTATACTCTAAATCTACAGCCGGCAGCGCAAACCATCGAATTTGAGCAGAAGTCAGAAGATAACCGAATTAATCTAAACTGAAATACCATCGATTAGGGGCTGCCTGGTATGGCTTGGCAGTCCTTCATCGACCTATTACCTTGGCCGAATCTCCAAAAACATAACGCACTGACTAGCCGGTCAGCACTATATTCTTTCCAATACTCGAAATCCAAGCATTAACAGCTACACATTAAACATGTCAGCCTTTAAGCCGATAAAAAATCAAACAACGATTAAAAAAAGTAAATGAAGCTGAAAAAACTATTTCTAGTTTCGTACTATGTTTCTGCATATCATCCTGCTCTTCAAGTATCTCCTGGTATATTAATAACTCAAAAAGCTTCCCACACAATCGCCTAGTTACTCAATAACAGATTCAGCTATGGGGATTCAATAAGAGGAAATATTGCCAGAGAAAAAACAATCTTTGTGTTAACTATTTTTATGCAACTGCTTAAACCAATAAGAAAATTAATTATTCTATTGAAGTTGAATCCTACAAGTCTGAAAGTACAGTTAATCTCGAACTTAACCGAAATGCTTTGGAAAGTTCTTTTTCAGGTACTGTAATGCTTCTACATGGATTTCGCGCTTCAAAGGAGTTCATGCTTAGCTCAGCGCTCTATTTTCACTTTCTTGGGTTTGATGTAGTAATCCCAGACCTTCTGAGTCATGGAGAATCAGGTGGCAAAAAAGCCTTTGGAGTGGGCGACAGTGAGATCTTCAACGCTTTGGTCGATAACCTTATTCAAAAAAGCATTATTAAGAAAGATAATCTCTATTTGCTAGGCCATTCAATGGGAGCTCTAACCGCTGCACGAATCTCTGCTTCTCGTCAAGATATCCGTGGCCTAATTCTTCAGGATCCCATGGTGAAATTTGATCAAGCAGTAGTAAACTATGCTCGAGCCGCTCACCCTTTGATTAGCGGCCTTATTCCAGAAAATAACTTCCGCGAAGGAGCTACTCGCGCACTGGAAAAAGCCAATATCTATCTCTACGACACAAGAATAAAACCACTCCTAATTTCCTCCAATACTCCAACGCTTCTATTCCTCTCACCATCAGACCCTTTTGCCCCCTATAGCGAATTTAAGGACTTAACAGATAGTAATATAAATTTGGTCTTACTTAGGGAGAGAAATCACCCCAGTATGGGAGTGATCGGAAAAATGAGCATGAGGCACTTATTAATTGGCTAAAATGGTATGCTTAGGACTGCATGCTAAATATATTTTTATTTCATCATAATTTCAGCATTCAGTGATACTTTTTGTATCACTGAATGTCAAATAAAAACTAAAAGTAGGTAAAATCAATTCAACAGCTATTCAAAAAAATCATTACACGCTAGTGGACCACTGAACTCCAGCAAGGCTTGCGGCATTGTGACTGTCTCAACAAGATCTCCTTTTTTATAAAGCGAGAAATTTACGTTAGCCTGCATAGATTTCATATATCTCTGCTCCCCACCAAAAATAATTACAGAAGGAAATTCAAGAGGATAGAAACTATTGATATCAGCCTTAGCTTCCACAACAAGCTTATATCTTATCTTATTGAGTTCAATTCTCATAAATCCAGAACATGAGTCTATCACCCTTTTAACAGATAAATTATTAAACGCAGGATAGAATATCAAATCGTACTCATCAGAAATATACCGACCGGCCCACATTTCAAAGTCAGAATTACCAAGCTTGGCTCCAGTAAACATATAGTAAAGTTTATCAGATAGCCCCATACTGTATGCCATCCCCGCACTGGACTCTTTGTCATACCAACCTTTGTCCAGCTGGGCATACCCTTCTCCCATCAGTGATTGTGTACCATCGTGAAAGCTATACTGTATAGGAGTCCCTACCGTGTATAGAAACCATCGCCCCCCCACCCCTGGAATCTCAGGAATAATACCAAATGGTGTTTGCCCCGGATTCAAACCATGCCAATAATGATGGTGTTCACCATTCCATCGCATACTGAAATTAAAATTTTCATGGTTCACCCAAATAGCTTCATCATCAGCCACAAGGACTCCGGGCACTTCATAATAAAACTTACCGGGATCATCCGGGTGAGTTAAAATCACCTCATCCAAAAACAAATCATATTTTACAGATTCTCCATTTATTGGCGTAAAAGCCAGATGAATATAGGCTTTTGGAATGGGGTCAGAAAAATTTGGAGCAATATATGTCTGAAAGCTGACCTTGAAGTAGCCTACATCAGGAACCGCAATATTGTAGAACCACTGTTCGGCCCAGGTCTTATCTGAGGTTGGGTTATGAGCCTTTACGTCATCTAGAGTTGTTGCGTACCCTTTTATATGTGAAAAAATCAATACTGAAGCAAATAAAAAATATCTTAATTTAATAAAGCAGCGCATAGCATTCTTCCCATGAGAAATACTGTAGACCAGCAATATAACTGACTATCCTTTACAAAAAATGTAAATAGTAATAAATGTCAGATTGAAAAGCCCACCGAGCTAGAAACAGCTAAGCCGGTTTTTTGGCGAACAGGAGCATAACAGTCTTTATCAACCAGATAGGATACCCACCAACATTAGACTGCATAAAATGAGAGAGAGCCCACAATTAAAATCAAAATATCTTTTATATTGAATGCCATTACATAATTTAAACAATAATTAGTGGAATAAAGGGATACCGGCTCAACCAAAAAACCTAGAATCATTAAAACTGGTTAATTTTAGGTTCTATTTAAATAATATGTGGCGGATAATTTCTCTTTTATTTTTGAATCACATCTAAAATAAGAAAATCCAATTCCCAGCCTGACTCTCTTAAAATGGATAGATCTATTCCTCCCAAACTCCCAATCTACATAAATGGTACATGGGTAAGCTCTAACAGCAAAAAATGGCTAGATGTCACCAACCCCGCCTCAGGGGATACACTCTGCCATGCACCATATACAACTTCAAAAGAGCTACAAAATGCAGTAATTTCTGCCACCGAGGCATTTAACGACTGGAAAGATACACCGGTTTCCATACGAGCTCGGATAATGTTGAAATATCAAGCTTTATTGAAGGAAAACCAGGAATCACTAGCTGAAATACTGAGTGAGGAGACTGGTAAAACCTTTGAAGATGCCAAGGGCGATGTTTGGCGTGGTATTGAAGTGGTCGAACACGCAGCGAATATTGCCAGCCTGATGATGGGCGAGACCGTTGAAAATGTCGCCACTGGTATAGATTGCTATTCCTACCTCCAGCCAATAGGTGTTTGTGCCGGAATAACTCCGTTCAACTTTCCTGCAATGATTCCCCTCTGGATGTTTCCCATGGCAATAGCTTGTGGCAATACTTTTATCCTCAAGCCATCAGAGCAAGACCCGATTACTCCCTGTAAGCTCGCAGAACTCTTTGAGGAGGCCGGTGCGCCGAAAGGAGTTTTACAGGTAGTACATGGAGGTAGTGAGCAGGTAGATTTCCTACTGAAAGATCCAGGCATCAAGGCAATATCCTTCGTTGGATCAGTGCCCGTAGGTCGTCATATTTATCAGACAGGTACTCAGCACTTAAAGAGAGTCCAGGCATTTGCAGGAGCTAAAAACCATATGGTTGTTATGCCTGATGCTAACAAGAGGGCTGCAATCAATAATATCGTCGGCTCCTCTGTTGGTGCGGCAGGTCAGCGATGCATGGCAATTTCAGTCGTGGTGCTAGTAGGTGAAGCACAGCAATGGATACCTGAAATCCGTGAAGCCATGGCCAAAGTTAAACCGGGCCATTGGACAAATCCAGACTCTGACTTTGGCCCACTGATTTCTCCAACAGCCAAGAAACGGGTATTGGGGTATATTGCGAAAGGAAAGGCAGAAGGCGCAGACTGCCTGCTGGATGGTTCCAATATATCAGTCGAAGGTTACCCCAATGGGAATTGGGTAGGGCCAACCCTGTTTGCTAATGTCTCTCCAGAGATGTCCATTTACACTGACGAAATATTTGGGCCGGTCTTATGTCTCGTCAATGCGGATTCACTGGAAGATGCTATCCATCTGGTCAATTCTTGCCCCTATGGTAACGGTACTTCAATTTTTACTTCCAGTGGTGCCGCCGCTCGCAAATATCAGCATGAAATTTTAGTGGGGCAGGTAGGAATAAACGTTCCCATTCCTGTCCCCCTACCTTTCTTTAGCTTCACTGGCTGGCGAGCCTCATTTTACGGGGATCAACATGCCTATGGAAAGCAGGCCGTGCGCTTCTATACGGAAACGAAGACGGTAACTGCGCGGTGGTTCGACTCCGATATCGAACATGCGGAGCATACCAATATGACTATACAGCTCAAATAAATTTAAAAGTGCATTAAACTACGTTCAGTTAAGGAGATCATCGTGGCCACATCAGTCGCCTTTTTTGGATTGGGGCATATGGGAGCTCCAATGGCATCTAACCTGGTAAAAGCTGGATTTCAGGTCAAAGGGTATGATCCCGTTACAGGGCTCCTCGATAACGCAGAAAAGCAAGGTATAGAAAAGTGTGTATCTCCACATCAAGCAGTTGTGGGTGTAGATTTTATTGTGAGTATGCTACCTAATGATAGTGCCGTCGAATCACTCTATCTTGATGAAGAGAAATTACTGGAGCAAATTACCGAAAATACATTGGTAATCGATTGCTCAACTATTTCGACAAAGAGCTCCAAGAGACTTCTTGCTTCTGCTCAAGATAAAAAGTTACATGCTATTGAAGCTCCTGTATCTGGTGGTGTCGCCGGTGCAGCAGCAGGTACGCTTAGTTTTATGTGCGGTGGAAACCATAGCGATGTCGAGCGAGCAAGGGAAATTCTTCAGCATATGGGGGCCAATATCTTCCATGCTGGTCCCGCAGGCGCAGGACAAACCGCAAAAATCTGCAATAACATGCTACTGGCCATTCATATGATTGGTACAGCCGAGGCCTTGCAACTCGGGGTAGATAATGGCCTCGACCCCATTGTACTCAGCGAGATAATGTCGAATAGCTCTGGGGCCAACTGGTCACTGCAAAAATATAACCCCTATCCCGGTGTAATGTCTGATACCCCTGCAAGTAAGGATTACACCGGTGGATTTATGGTGAAGCTGATGTGTAAAGATTTGGGACTTGCGCAGCAGGCTGCAAATAACAGCCAAAGTTATACTCCACTTGGTTCCCTGGCCCGTAATCTTTACGGGCTACATGATCTTGCAGGCAATCATGAGCTGGATTTTTCCAGTATACAGCGAATGTTCCAGAAGACTTGATAACTACCTGAAATCTGCTGGAATTAAGTACGAATGCGTTTCCTCAGGAAAAAATAATCTATTTAGAAAACTAGACCTAACTGTTGTAGGCCCCTATAAAAGAGAGGCCTAAATTATACTTGGGATTAACTATTAGCGCTCTTGTCCTGTAGGTGCTATCTGGATTTCTCTGATAGTTACTTGTTGAGGCTGTGAATACATAAATAGTGCTGCGCGTGCTATATCATCTGCATTTATTGCGCCACCAATAGAATCCTTCCACTTTAGATAGTCGTCAATAATTGCCTGTGAAGTGGTATGGCTTACAAGATCAGTTTCCACTGCACCTGGACTTATTGTCATCACACGTACGCCACTGGATGCGACCTCTTCTCGTACCGTCTCACCAATGGCCGTAACCGCATATTTGGTCCCACAATAAGCAGCGTGGTTAATAAAGGTTTTCACTCCTGCCAGTGAACTGATATTGATAATACTGCCACGCTTTCTGTTTTTCATGCCACCAAGTACTGCCTGCATACCATTTAGAGTTCCAAGCACATTCACATCAAACATCTGCCTCCATTCAGTAGGGTCTTGGGTTTCCACATTACCTAAAAGCATCATACCGGCATTGTTAATCAAACAATCAACAGGGCCAAATTGATGTTCAGCTTCTCTAATTGCTGCTTCAAGGTCCTCTCGATCGGTGATATCTACCTTCTTACACAAGGTATTAGGTAGATTAAGGGATTCCATCTTCTCCAAACGGCGCGCCAACAGTAGAAGGGGATATCCAGCATCTGACATATGCCGAGCGATGGTGGCGCCGATGCCTGAGCTGGCTCCAGTAATCACAATAAGTGGTTTGGTCATAACAATCTCTCTTTTCTTTTCCATAGCCGGTCTATCTTTCGGCACTCATTTGATGGACCAAGTATAGGATTTACGACTATGATGATTATCCTCACCAATCTGAAAACATTGTTTGGTTTTAATGAACAAGCTATCCTGGCGAGCCATCAGGGCCTTTTTATCTGTAGCAGAATATGGGAGCTTTACTGCCGCCGCCGAGCACCGTGGGTTTTCCAAGGCCAATCTGAGCCAGCAAGTATCTGAGTTGGAAGCTGCTCTCGGGGTCCAACTCCTTTACCGCACCACCCGCAAGTTGCGGCTGACGGAAATCGGTGAGGGCTATTACCAGCGTTGTAAACTGGCAATGCAGCAGCTGGATACTGCCGCGGAGTGGGCATCTCAGAGTAAAGCAGGGATTAAAGGCAGTATTCGGATAAATGCTGTTGGCGGGGTGATTGGTGAAGAGCTTATTGCGCCACTCGTGATAGATTTCCAGCGTAAATATCCCGAAGTGCGGGTTCACTTAGACTTTTCCAGCGTACGTGTAGACCTGGTTGAAGAGCAATACGACCTGGTCATCCGTATGGGTACGCTGCCGGACTCATCGCTGATAGTGCGCAAGCTGCATAATATTAAAACCCGGTATGTCGCGAGCCCCGACTTTTTAAGTGCCCACGGGCCTATAACCAAACCTTCTGACCTTTCCCTGGTGCCTCTGGTTTATGGCAGTGTTGACCAATGGGTCATGACACGAGGTAAAGCCCAACAGGTTGTTCAAGCTAATCAAGGAATTAAACTCGTCAGCGGCCGGGCTATGCATCTCGCATCATTGGCTGGCCTGGGAGTGACTCGCTTGGCAGATGTTTATGTGCAAGCAGATATTGCCGGGAACAGGCTTGTAGAAATCTTACCTGGCTGGTCAGAGTCCACGATATTGTCTATGGTGTGCCCACCCCTGAAGCACCAGCTAATAAGAGTTCGCAGTCTTATGGAATGGCTAAAAGAGCGCTTCCCTAACGCATATCAACTCTTACTGGAAAATGGTCCGGCTGGTTAACTCCGCACCTGCTTATTTTTCTTCTTGTTTTCAAAAAAAATTCTATTAACAATTTGTCTCGGAAAATATTTATTCCTCTGATTTATCAGCTCGCTTAATCGCCTCTAACTCTTCCAAAGTTAACGACTTATAACCACGTAAATAAGGCCATCCAAACCCCCACCGAAAAGGTGTAGGCAAAAAGGGTGTCCCACCGATACGGACTCCCACCAACATTAGTAGCGCAACTTCGTCCTCACCAGTACCAACAACACAAGCTTTTAATTTTTCATCCGCCAGCTTGCGCTCTTCATAGGTACCGCCTTTCCAGTAAGCGTAGTCATGAGCCAGGCAACAGCTCATCCATAGTTCTCCATGCTCAACAGTCCCATCAGGAAAAACACTACAACCATCTGTTTGAAAAGGTTCTATTTCCAAAGCCCATAATGTAGATGAATAAAACAATACGATTATTAATAGGTACTTCATAATACTTTAATTTGATCAGCAGCAGACACAACCTACCCAACTAACTCCAGAATAGGATGAACTATATTTTATAACATCCTCCTCCAGTTAGGGGGTTTACCATAGAAATAAATGGGAGCTTCCAAGATTTTCCTGCGATCAATTCTTCCAACCAGTTGGCTACAGGTACCGGTTAGATAAATAAAGTTTCAATCAATTCTCATTGGGCTCAAGCCTTGCCCACAAGAGTTTCAAAAAAATCAAAAGAGCTTGCTGATGGAGCTGGATAACTATGCTGTTTACCCAATTCACCTAGGGCAGCAAGAATAAGTGTATCACCAATGACCTGGCGCACTCGAGCAAAAACCAAAGTAGCACGAGAATACCTGTCATGTGAGAACTCAGCGCTGACCAGGCTAAGATTGGGCTTATGGCTATGGACTTCGGCGCTCTGATATCGCTATCGCTCATAGGAGATCAGCCCTTCCATAGCAACTCTTCCCTGATAACGTTCCAGCATCAACAGCTCTATATACTTAGCTATGGATTCCACCAAGAAGGCTCTATCTCATTTAATCCCATTTCAAACCAATGGCCAAACCATTAGCCAAACCATTAGCCAAACCGTTAGCCAAACCGTTAGCCAAACCGTTAGCCAAACCGTTAGCCAAACCGTTAGTCAAACCGTTAGCCAAACCGTTAGCCAAACCGTTAGCCAAACCATTGGTATGCAGTTTTATGAACTGCACGGCGATAGGCCTGACTGCTATCTTACCCTTTATTTGGCACCCTTATCTTACAACTACCCCTGAATATTCCTACATTAAGTTTATTACCATCAGAAAATCATAAACCTTTCGACACACTAAATTTGCTTGTGGTCTTGATTTTCTGGTTAGTCACCACTCCTTTAATTTTGGCCTTCGAGCGAGAACACAATACTCGGAAGCTCGCTGAACTGACAAATGAACAGACCCAGACTGAGCTAAGAATGTTACAACAACATGTTAATCCCTACTTTTTTTAATACACTAAACAGTCTATATGCATTACGCTTAATGCAGTCGAATCAAGCGGCACCGATGTTGCTGATATTATCTGACCTTCTACGCCATTTGGTGTATCAGGGTCAAACAGCTGAAGTAGTACTAAAAGATAAACCTGCCTATTTACAAAATTATTTTGAACTGCAAAAAATAGGAGTAGAATTTCTCTGCAGGATTGGAATGGATATAAATTACCAGAGGAATCAAAAAAGATTCCGCCTCTATTACTGATTATACTAGTAAAAAATACCTTTAAACATAGTACTGAAATCAGCCACGATAAATGCTTTGTTCACATCCTTTTATATGTGCAAAGTAACAAATTAATGTTTGAATCTATTAATAGCGCACCTGATCAATCTATCAATAAGAGCATCGTGGGTATTGGTCTGGAAAATATTAAACATCGTTTACAATTAAGACAACCAAAACGTTTTACCCTACAAAGGGTAGTTGCAGGAACAGCATTGGCATGCTCGACTAACAATACAATTATGAAAACCTGAATTATAAATGATGAACCATTAGCTCATGATATCCATATACACCAAAGCCATATACATGTTGATCTTGAAATAGCAGAGCAGTGTTATAGGGCTGCTGAAGGACTTTCTTTTCTAGCTGACCAGGAATTTGATCTGATACCATTGGATATTCACATGCCTGTTTTATCCGGCCTGAAAATGATTAACATACTGGCTAACCGCCCTCAGGTTGCTCTTTGCACTGCTTATCAGGAATACGCACTTAAAGGTTAAGAATCAGATGTAACCGACTATCCGTTGAAATCAATCAGTAATGAACGTTTTCCCCAAGCCATGGATAAAGTCAGACGTCATTTTGGAGAGTCAACACCGCCAGTAAACCTAGAACATATAAATTGTATTGCAGAAAGAGTAGAACAAAAAATCCTAAATATTAAATTATTAAATTATTAAATTATTAAATTATTAAATTATTAAATTATTAAATTACTTTATTTTGAAGCTTACGGAAAGTATGTAAAAATCTGGCTTGGGGATGATATTTGCTTACCGCATCTACCAAAAAAATTTAATCAGAACTCTACCTTATGGGCACTTTGTTTAAATACATAAATTAATTTTACCTATTAATAAAAATTTTTCAGCCTAAACAGAAAAATGTCATATCGGCCAAAAAAAAGCAGTAAAATTTGGTAAAAAACTTCAGCAAAATACTATAGATTCATGGTCATGCTAAGTTCATTCATGACTGCTCCACAATAAGAAAATTAATATAGACAAACCTCAATATGCCATCCGGTCTATTAGAACAATAGTATAATTATAAAAAATATTACAATATATTCATAAACTATCATTTTTTCTAAAAAGTGAAAATTTGAATTTCACATAAAGCTCTTTTAATTACAATTAAAAATTTGTCCGACAATCTTAAGTCATCTTTCTTTTCAAGTTGCCTCTATCAATACACACAAATAACTTTCTGCAGATATCTTATTCCGAGCAGCCTTAGCAAATCTATAAACTTCTTCACTTATAACTAGCATCTCAGCAAGAGACTTCACATCTACTTATCTTCATACTATAAGTAAATAAATATAAATATTTAATCTTCCTTGGGAAGCGGTACTGCGGTATCTAATATCGTTACCCCATTCAAGCTATAGCCATTTATATCTGGGTAATCTACTTGCATTCTTTTAACGAATTCACTAACCAAGAAGTCTAGCCCAACGTCTGAGATAGGTCCACGAACACGACCAAAATTACTGCAATGTAGAGTCCAAGCTTTCTCTGCCTCTCCCCCACTAACAGTATAATTAATTAAAAGTAGCTTTGGACCAAAACGATTCCACAACATATCACCTAAATTAACAATCTGTAATAAGACAATAATTATCATTATGCCTAATACTGTAGCATCCATTTAAAATTCCTACATATAACTTTTCAGTAGATTAGATTTACTCTTCAGTTGAAGGCCTTTTCCAATGAATAAATTTACTTTTAGCCTCTGTAATTATGGCCGCCCGTTTTCGTTTCTGACGCGCATCTTTACGTCGTAGGCTGTCACAGGATTTGCATCGACTATCGCGACCACTACTATTTTTGGAGTTTAAATAGTAATTCTCTGGAGTTTGCCAGTAACGACATATGCAACACTGTAGACGGCCTTGACTATCTGTCTTCCGGCGAGGGCGTCCTACTGTAGGGTGTTTAATCATATTAGGAAACTGCCTATGAATTTATACTTATTCTGCATGCCAGGTTTTAATCCGTGGGGTGCGAGGTTGGCGCTGCTCAAACGCTGTCTTTTTAAAGTTTGCTGCGTTAGCCTTTCCGAACAACATGCCAACTAACATCCAGCGTCCAGTATTGAGATACTCCACATATTGACGACGACTCATTTGAATAGACTTGGCTCTTGCAACTTGAGTTTCAAGGCCTGGCTTGCCAGCATGTAACTCTAACTCTACGACTTGACGAGCTTCAGATAGAAGCTGCCCTAACGTCATTAGACAGCGATCTACTTCTTCTGCTCGAGGGCATTGATAGCCATTATGCGGAGAAGTTGATCGTATTATTTCACCACCACTAGACATAAGTGCAGCAATTATATTTCCGCTTCCTGATAACCCTTGGGGAAGGCCGTCATACCCTGCGGAGCTCCATTGCAACCACTCCTCTAAGCGTTGCTCTAAAGCTTTTTTTAGTTTGTTATCTAATTGCGCCATAAATCTATAGTCCCAATCCTGTGAACAAAGGCGATCTATAATTTTTAGAATGTCACTCTGATGTAAGTAACTCTTAATAAATTATTTCAAGTTTCAGTGATATCATTTTTTCATTGTCAGCGTGGTTAGTTTTTTTATTTAGCCGGTATGACCTTTTTTCCTTTATTTAATGATCGAGAATTTTCTTAATACGTCAGTTGCGCTTTAGTTCTTTGTATTTGTTGTTATTTCAACTATAAATATCTCCCTGCTAACAATTAAGCCAGGACGAGTTTTGTCAAAGTACAGAGGCCAACAGCTGACTACCTCAAATGTTCACCTTAAGTGAACATGTAGAACAATGTACATTTGAAGCGTACTTTTATCAACATTTATTTCTAGATTTTTTGTGTAACGTTCATCTCGAATGGGCTTACCCCTCACAAAAAGGGTAATTTTTTGCTAGATGGAGCTGTAGATTGAGTTATCAACTTCTCGTACAAAAGTACATGCTCTATAGTTGCGTAGTGAGTTCTACCGATTAGAATGTGCCTGCGCCTTAAAGGAAACGACGTTCGTTCCCCGCTGAAAGGTTCATTTATAATGGACTTATGATAGTGGTTCACCAACAGACAAAATGAAGCATGAAAACAGTGAAAACTGGTAAGAAGAGTGAAACTTTGAAAGATCCCAATAGCCGGGGAGCTAGTGAACGTTTACATAAGCTCCTCACCCAAAAAGGTTACCCCGTAGGGCGTGGTCGATTGTCTAGCTTCTGCAAGGAGTTCGGTATTGGCAAGACTACAGCAGCAGCTTGGCTTAACAATGATGTATTGCCTAGAGACCGAATTGAGCAGCAACGCATCGCCAATGCACTGGGAAGTAGTGTTGGCTATTGGGCGACGGGTGAGGGCGAAACAGAATTACGACAAATTGACTTTCTGCTAGTTGGTAAGTGCGTCAATGCTATCGTGGTCTATTTACGCGATGAGTGTGAACTGGATCCGGATACTTTACCAGACGTGGTACTGGCTGATGCATACGGTAGCTTGTATCGTTACGCCCAGGAGAACAATGGCGAAATTTCCTCAGAGTTAGTCGCCAAGGTTTCTGTTCAGGTACTTGCGAAGCTGGCTCAAAAAAGTTAAACATCAACCTCAGAAA
The DNA here is from genome assembly GCF_052467165.1 of Microbulbifer variabilis. NCBI lineage: Bacteria > Pseudomonadati > Pseudomonadota > Gammaproteobacteria > Cellvibrionales > Microbulbiferaceae > Microbulbifer > Microbulbifer variabilis. The sequence goes on along the minus strand of NZ_CP174301.1, from coordinate 266,673 downwards.
ACTACTATTACGCATACTTAACTAATAAGTAATCACCTATTATCGAGAGAGGTGTATTAGCTGATTTTGAAGTTATCCTACTTATAAAGCAGAGAATACTTACCGTGAATGAAAACTATTTCTCTGACCATAAAGCTAATAATATAACTCTGATACTTACGAATTTTCAGCAAGCTATGGCTGTAGCGCCGCTTGAACTTGCGTTGTGTAACGCTGGTTTTTCCCAATACTGTGGGTAGCCTGATCCACAGTCCATACACCATCAATTTGCTGGTGGAAGTTACTTAAGCGCAGAGGGGTTTTGGCTCTAAGATTGGGATTTCCATCCAGGGTAAATGACAGCTTTCCGCTCTGGCGGTTTAGATTACGTAGACGAGCAGCAGCTGCAGTTTCCGCATCTGTTGGTCCAGATCTCAGTTGTGGTAACCGATCTACCGCCCCACTGCGATCGCCGATTAAAACCAATTGTTCTGTAGCCGTAAGCGGGTCATGCCAGCGAGCTTCAACACCACTATAGAGATTACGATCGGGTAGGGTAAATCGCCAGTTCTCGCATGTATCTGAGTTAATTTGCATCTCAAGTAACTTCTTACCACTGGCACTTTTGGCTTCATCTACTGGAACAAAAATCAGACGATCCTCTACCAGCTTGGCTATAGCCTGCATTTCCAGTGCAAGACGAGTAAGTAAGTTCATATCACTTTCGTTGGTTTGATCTAGATGCTGGAACTTGTGATTTGCTAGGGATTCAGCCACAACTGGAGTTAAACGGTTATCTTTACAGATTTCTGTGATTAGCTCCTTTAAAGTAAGATTATCCCAACTACGTGATTTATGCGTCTTTAATTTATCACGAAAGTTGCTACCACGGGCAGTTATAGTCATCTGACGCAGCGGCCCACTTAATTCAATCTCATCTACAACAAACCTTGGTAACATTTGTAAGTCATTGCCATAACCTAGCTGAGCGGAAATTAAAACACCCTTTCGCGGTATAGCTAGGCGACCTTCCGTATCATCCAAAATGACACTAAACGTATCAGAAGTTTGGCCTGCCTTATCCACCCATGTGAACCCTAGAGCTCTTTGGTTGAGTTCACTTCCTTCAATACCATCCACTTCTATTACAAAACGCGGCTGCATAGAAGAACCTCTAATCCCATAAGTTAATCATTGGACTTTTTACCTTCGCATCGCTCAATTCTGGCAGAATTATACGCACGCCCTCTGGCAACACTGATGGCAAAAGGGCTAACTTAGGATTTGCTTCTAGCACTTCGGGTACGGCGGACTCTCGGCCATAGTAACTTTTGCAAACTTGGTCCAGGACATCCCCAGCTCTTGTACGGTAATCAGTGATCATACTTTGCTCCGTAATACGTCAAAGAAATAGAAAACTCCACACAGCGAGCCACACCATCTGCCAATGGATCTTTGTCGGTGCGCTCTATACTGGTAATTGCCCAAAACCCCATAACTTCACCCACTCCGGATACAAGCTGTAAAGGCTCTCCTTGAGCAGCAGTATCTGCCATTTCTTGAAGTTGATTAGGCTTACCAAACTCTAAAGGATAGATTGTCCCACTCAGAGTAATGTCACGTGTTCCCTGCCCAGTAAATTGAGGCTGTGGATACCCCCGAGGACGGTTACTATTCTGCCAGTTGAATTTCCATGCCTGGCGCAACTGATCGTAACCAGCGGTCTGTAGAGCAAATGGAAAGTCTCCTAATTTCAGCATAGTTTCAGATACGTTCATCACGTCGCCGCTCCATTCAGTATACCCAGGTCAAACAATACACTGCGTTGCTGCGCTTCTTGATTTCGTTGGCGTTTATCCAGTTCTTCCCCTACTTTTCGTCCTATCGACTCTTCATCCACTCCTGCTGAAGGGTAAATATTGATTGGGGAATTCATACTATTTTGTACCATGATATTACTGCCACCTCGAGGCCGCACGTCTGTTTGCGTGTCTATTGTCGTTGGCTGATTTTCAGGATTCTCTTCTTTACCGAATAGCTTTCCACTCAACCAGGAGGCTCCACGAAATAGCAAACCTAAAGGACTTTTACCCAATATTTTGAAGGCAAAGTCTTTGATCTTGGTTAGGGATTTACGTGCACCTTCAGGTAGCTTATCCCATAAACTACCCAAAGTTTTATCGCGAATCTCTTTAAGCCAATCTCCAAACTTACCAACCGCTGCAACAACTTTGTCCCAGTGCACCCAGAGTAAGGCTACGGCAGCAACGATACCTGCAATAATAATCCCAGGGAGTGATAACAAGCTAATAAAAGGCAATATCGCAACAGTCATTATTCCAGTTAGCACAGAACCAATAGACTTAGCTATTCCGCCAAATTCACTAAATTTACTGACTAAAGAGCCAACGCCTTTAACCACTTCGATTAAACCTAGAGCAAAATTACGGATAAACTCTTTAGCTTCTGGTTTTTGTAGCCACTGCGTAAAATCCTTGAACATACTCATAAGTGTTGGCATCAGCTCAGTAGCAAGAAGGTTTTTAAAGCCAGTAAGCGTAGTGGTCAATTTTAGCCAGCTAGTGTTAAAATCCGCCGCAAGCTGAAGTTGTTTACGGTCTAAAACATTACCTGTCGCGTTAGCTTCCTGGTGCATCTGCTCAAGCCCACTACTCCCACCGCCTAACATGTTGACCATGTCGATACCTTGAGAACCAAAAAGTTTATCCGCTATAGATATACGCTTACTTTGACTTTCAATAGTCACCATAGCGTCCGCTATAACTTTCAATTGTTCTTCAGGTTTCATCTGGGCCAGGTTCTGTGCATCCAAACCCAGATCTTTAAGTGCAGACGATGCCTTCACATCACCCTTCGCAGCCGCAGTAATACCTTTGATCATATTCTGGGCGCTCATATCAAACGTTTTGGCAGTTATGCCTGAGCGCTCTGCGGCAAAACGATACTGCTGCAATCCCTCTACAGTGAACCCAAGCTTGTTAGCGGTATCAATCGCTTGATTACCTGAGTCAGCCGTACTTTTTACAAAATTGAAAAGCCCTAAAGCTGCGGTGGTTGCACCTGCTCCTATGCCTTTTAAGTGAGAGATGGATTTTTTAGCTATGCCAGGTAGACGCCCGAGGGATTTAAGGCCTGCCGAGCGTCTTTCTAAGCGCTCTAATTTTCGATCCACATTAGCAACACTGATACCATATTTTTGAGCTGCTGTGGCTGCTCTCCAAAGCTCCTTACGTTTACGCTCAACAACCTGACGAGCTCTCTCCCCTTTAATACTACTGGCCTCGTAACGCCTTTCCAGTTTGGAAAGACCATCTCGTTGCTTTTTTAAGCCCTCGGCCGCAGCCATTGCTTCATCGGTCTCGTTAATAGACTTACTAAAGCGCTGCAACATTGTCTGGCCTTGTGTAACAGCACTTTTAAATCCAGACGTTAAGGTGCCATCTAGGCTCACTAATAGGGAAAACTTGCTCATGGATACGGATCCAAAGGGGATAAATTAGATAGATTGCCTCGGTACAGCTTCATCTTTAGGCAGATGATCAACCCAACTACTCAGTTCCTCACAACTCATATTTGAGAGTTCTGTGAGACTCCAGCCAGTCCAGCTAGCCAGAGTTATTAATAGTCTTCGGATAGCAGAGGCGCTTAGGATAAAAAACCTTCATAGGTCTCATCTAGTTTTTTGAAGTCTGCAGCATCCATATCTTCAATGACTGCAGGGGAGACTTCGCAGAGATTGGCATAGGTTTCAGTTGCCAGCTCACCATCTCCCACTGGCTGGCGTTTGCGTTCTGATTCTTTTTGTTTACGTTCAATAGCTAGCAAGTCACGCACCTTGGGACGCCGCATTTGCAATTCGGAATAGATAATACCTTGATATTCAACTGGAAAATCCAGCTTAATTACGTTCTCGGACATATTTTCCTCAAAAAAAGCCCACAAGCATTAAGAGCCTGTGGGCAAGTCAATTTAGAGAGTGATAAAAAAGAGGGAATTGAAAACTCTTAAGAGCCTGGGTTATCGGCCAATAGCAGCGCGAAGCTCTGCCGTCTGGTCAACACCATCAACAACACGCTTGCCATTTAACACGTCAATCTCAACGACTTGACGGCCATCAATGCTCACAGAGTAATAACGCAGTTCTGCGCTGTATTTCTGTTTGTTCATCTCACCGGGCTTATGAGAACCAGCTTCATAAGTACGTACCAGCCCTCGCATCTTAATAACCACCGGTACCACCGAGCCATCGGCTTCACTTTGAGCTGCCGCGCGTAGGGTCAGGGGTGTACCGGCTTGCCCTGCTTGACCCCACTGGGCCAATGTTTCGGCATGGTAGCCTGCCAGGGTCCAACTAGCTTCCAGTTTTTCAACCCTGCCCATATCTACACCAATAGCGGCTCCTAAACCGCCACCGTTATAGTCTTCAGTAACGACTTTGAGGCTAGGTGCTTCAAACTCTTCCACCAAACCGGCATACCCCTTACCATCGGCAAAGAGCTCCATATCTTTAAAAATAAAACCTTGCATTTGTTTCCCCGCGCAGTCGAAAATATTATTAAATTAAGCTACCAGATCGGTTAGGTAGCGATTAGTGCTAGCAACTTGGAAGCGGATACTCTCTGCGATACCAACAGGGGTATATTCTACGTTGAAGTACACTCGTCCAGCAGCCAATTCACTTGTACTATTAAGCTCTGGATCTGGGGTACAAGTGCCTCCATGAATTGCTCCAAGCAGAGTCAAGCGACGTAAGAAGTTATTAACACTTTCTGCGACATCTTCAAAAAAGGTTCGATTTAAATTACGATCTACTGCCCAAGCAACACCTTCTTGAATGCTGTCATCAATTGCATCAGCGATACGTACATGCGTTTCAAATGCCCACTTGGGATCTGCAGAACAAGTACGGTTTCCCCACAGACGAAAACCACCTTGGCGAATTACTGTTGTAATCTCATGTTGATTCAGCAGATTAGCGCGGCTATTAGGGTCACCTTGAATGAAATCTACAGGGCGACTGCTACCAACAATTCCTGAAATTTCCTGATTGGAGATGGATGCCCAAAAACCTTCTTCGCTGTCTCGCTTAGCACGGATACCTGCGGCAATCGCCGACAGAGGGACTCGTTTATTATCTCCACTGGTCTTATCAAATTTGAGCACGAACGGATCAAAAATCTGTAGACGCTTACTGCCGAAGTTAGTTCGAAATGCTTTTGCAGCAGCATCATCGGTGTCAGGGGCATCAATATATGCAACGCCTTTAACTCGATCAGCGACGACGTTCATTTCACTCGCGACTGCCGGATCAGATGAAAAGCCTGGGGCAATCACAATACGGGGGCGCTCTCCCACAGCACTTTCCGCACCACGTAATGAATGTAAACCAGTATATTGGCCAGCGCTTTCGCCCCCAATAACGTTTGCACGAGTGGAGGAGTCATCAGGGCCTTCTGCTACCCTTACTACTACAATTAAAGCACCGGCCTGATCTAAAATGGCATCAAGAGCATCAGGTAAACTGCCTTTAGCAGTACCCAATGTATCCAATGCTGATGCCTGCAGTTCAGAACCCGCAATCAATACGGGTTTGTTGAGAGGGAAAGGTTCATCGGTACCGCCAGACATCCGGAGTGCTGGCTGCGGCGAAAGAACACCACTACCATCACTATCACCGTTTGCCACAGAAAATAGTGCTGAAGCCTCCGCATTTGCTGCTAATGCCGTGCGAACATTATCAGCTGTGCTAATAAGCTTGCTACTTGAATCTGTGGCAAGTGATACCGTTACTGATTTACCATTAATGTTAATGGAGAGAACGGCATCTGCGGTATTTGGATTGACAAACTCAATACTGATGGCATTGCCCGCATTGCCAGGGCTTGCTGCCGAAAAAACAAGCTCTGTATTTGCTTCAGTAGTGCCAATAGCCAAAGAGGCATTGGTTGCTGCCGCAGCATTTGGGGCCGTCCCCACAATACCAATACAACCCAGTTTGACTAGGTTGATATCGCGTGCGCCGGCGTCACTATGGGTTACCCCTACGCCGTGTAAAATGTTGGTGCTCATAGAATAGCTCCTGCTTTTAGTGATCAGTTAGTAGAGACATCAGCTGATAGCCAGTGCCGCCAGTTCATCAATAGTTTGTTGCGCTTGGGCCCCATAGTCTGAGCCCTCCGCAAGCTCCAAAATCTGAGCCTTACCACGTAGGCGGAGATCGCGGATTTGGTCGAGTGCCTCGAGCCAGACACTATGTTGAAATTTAATTTCTGCCACTGCTTCTACAGCAGTTTGTCCAGAAGTATCCATTTGTACTTGTACAGCTAGAGGGGTGGGGCCAGGAAATCCATCAACCTCATAAGCTATTGCTACTTCATAAGCTCGGCGACGTTCTTCATGCATAAATTCACCGGGCCCTAAGAGTTGAGCACGTACTTGGCCGGCAAAGTGATCAATGCTGATTAAAGCATCAGCACGTCTCTGTTCCTCGCTACGGGTATCAACCTGCAGCTCTGCCCACAGAGTGGCATGGTCAGCAATTACCTGCTGAAAATCATCGAGAGTTAAAATTACATCATTAGGGCGAATGGGGTCTTGCCATTCAATCTCTCCCTCTACGCCATCGAACTGTACTGCGTGCACTGCATCGAGAATATCGTAGTCAGCCAAGTCCATTTCCACAGTGTTACCATCCACTGTAACTAAGCTCTCGGTAGCCATAATCGTCAGTTGCATTATCTTTGCCTCTAGATTTATGGTGCTATACGCTGTACATAGGCCAGCGCATAATAAGGAGGTAAAATCGCCACAGTGTGCTCATGGCCATCATGAGTAGAGGCGCTTGCCGTGTGGTTATGTGCACCACCACCACCACTGTAGCGGGTATAAGTATTGAGCCCGTTATCCCAAGTACCTCCATCCCACTTAAGTATCCATCTTTGCTGGTATGTTCCGGTACTTCCGTTCGTGTAGGCACCTAGATCATGATGGTGCCGGTGGCTAGGAATTTGTGATAAGGTCAATGTGTGGTTATTAACTGTTATCGCGTGGGAGTGGGCACCATTCTTACTTGTCCTTGCTGATGTGGCACCACCAGTCGCCCCAACTGAATAATTGTCTCCAGCGCCAAGTACAAATCGGTTACGCAAATCACGTGTACCGTTACTGCCATTACATAGCTTGTATCCAGCTGGCAAATCTTGGATCTCCCCACCCCAGATATAAATTAACTGACCAGGAAATTGCTTATTGATATATCCCTTTAATGTTTCTGGAGTGACGGCCTTTTTCTTTTCATTGCCAATGTCAACTTCACTCTGACTGGCCAGCGCTACGATTCCGCTCTGGCTAGTACCAGCTGCTACTGGTTTATTATCATTGAGTTTATTCTGCAGTGTCTTTGGAGTAACTACGAGTGTTGAGCTATTTCCATCATCCACAGCCTCCTGGGTAGCCAAACGGGTAAAACCATCTCGATTCGTAGTTGCATAAACATGACTGTGGCTGGAAAGAGCCAATACCGACAAGCGCTGATGGAGCGTTTTTGGCGTTACCACTTTATCATCAACGCTCCCTATATTAACTTCGGCTTGAGTCGCAATAGGAATAACGCCCGCACGTTCTGTGGTAGCTGTTGGGTTGCTAAAGCCTGTATCTCCAACGGAAATATTATCCGCGTTACTACCAGATAGTTTGATATCTAGGGATAACAAGTAAGTTGAATTGGCTCCTTTATTCCCTACCGGGTCGGCTCCAGGGCCTACCGAATATACGGCATAAAGTATTCCCGTATCGGTATACAAGCCAAACTCATTAACATCATAGATATCACTGCTCTCATCTTTTAAGGTGATATGCAGCATATCATTGGCAACTTCTACGTTACCGGATATGGTAGGCAGTCTTTTAAATTCTTGTTGCAACCCTGTAGCACTGGCATCCGGGTTCCAGCGCCCTGTACCCAGGGCAATCTTTGACAGTTTTACCGGTAAAGTACCGGCGTTATTCTCATCCACAATGGCCTTCTGGCCTGCAGTGGTAAGTACTAGCGCGAGTGTCACGGGTTTACTCCATGCACGGGCGAGCCACTCAGCCAAAAAATACCGAGTGACTCGCGGGCAGATTTATGGGAAAAGTGTTTAGGTCGCGGTAAACCGCAATCGGTCAAATACAGCAGCTCGCGCTAAACCTACAGATAAAGTCGTAGCACTTGCCTGTGTCCCCAGTCGCATAGTGAAATGGGAACGAAGCGGTTTAACATATGTTACCGCTTTCACAATATCTTTCTGAAATTCAGCACTCACTGGCTTACCAAATGCATCCACAGCATTTAGTACCAGATCAAAAGTATGAGGCTTACCTGGAGGATCAGTTTGAAACCACTCAACAATTGCTACATCTCCACCAAAAGCTGCAGCTGCAGTTTCTACTGCAGATCGAGTACCTTTTGTTGTATGTGTAGTAAACGCTGAGCGAATTACGGCACGTTTGGTAGCGGTAGGCCAACTATCATTCCATGTATCCACACTATGTTGCCAGGCTAAAAAAGGTAGGAACGTTGGTGGACATTTATCTGGGTCATAGAGTTCTGTAATGTTTACCGGTATTGCATTGAGTCTGGTAGCAATAACAGACTCTACAGCTAGCTCCAACTGGCTCGCATTGGGTGGCAATAAAGTGTTATTCAAGATTTACCCTCCATTAGTCAGCATAAAAAAGCGCGTTGGTCACAATATATTTTGTACCCTCTAACACTGGTAAAGATTCATGTAGCTCCGAGGGTGGAAACAGCAACAAATCTCCAGTAGTCGGAGCGATATTTTGACCACTTTGCAAAAATTTTAGCTGTCCACCTGAATAGTTGTCGTTCAAATAAAAGACCAGGGTGAATACTTTGCGCCACCCAAGGTAATAGTGCCCCGCACGAGCCCCATGATCAGGATTTTCATGAAAACTCAGCGGACGAGGATTATCCTCGTGAGCCCGTAGGTATTCACCCATTTGGTAACGAATTACACGAGACTCATAGAAGTAACGCTGAGGTCCTCCACTTCCTAAGTATTTATCTAAAGTACGTGTAGCAGCCGCTATCAATTGATCCCTTACCCAAAGTAGTGGCTCATAGCGCTCAACCCAAGTTTCTGAACTGGTTCGTGAATCACCGACAAAATTATCTGATGTATAACCAACTTGACCCGATCGTAGCCACCGACCATGTTTCTCAGCAGCCTCAATAATTTCTGCACATATTGCTGGAGGTAGAGCTCCCTGGTTAAAGCAGGCTAACTCATGCGGCAGCATGGGATTCTCCCTTTTTTATGCCTATTAGTTCAGCCTTATCCGCAAGAATATCCTCACAAGCAGAGAGCCAATTTAACAAAATATACTTATTATCATTTTCCGGCGGGAATGCCTCATGGAGGTAATTATCAGATACTGGAAATACTACCGCGCTCCCGGGATTTGTATTACAGCAGACATTCTGCTGAGGGAAAAACAGCTGCCCACCATAAGTGTGATTTAGATTAATGACCATAGTTAATTGACGCCATTCACCTGGTCGGCAATGGCGTAAGTCAGAATGCAACCGAAAAAATCCGGTTGGCCTATAGCGTACTATACGCGCAGGCTCGGCCACTAAGTAAGCCTCTACATTCGCTACATTTTTTCGATATAATTCGGCAATATCTTGGTAGAGAACTTCCAGTTTTTTTTCCAAATCGGTCAGCTCAGAATGCTGACTAAGCCAGATCTCATGACAGCGGCGACTACTGGGGACCACTACATTTCCCACGCAGTTCCCCATTACTACCCGGCCGGGCGTGTTAAATTTTACTGATTCAGCTAGCTGGATAATCTGCTCGCATTCAGTTTTTTTAAACACATCGTGGACATAAATAATTCGGGGATCCGTAGTACGTTCTATTTCCATCGAGTTCTCCTACGGAATATGTATTCCCATACCTACGCCTATACCCATACCCATACCAACTGTAGAATATTTTGTAGCTTTCAGGCCAATAACGTCATCAAATAGGTAACTACCACCAATTAATTTTATACGTACCCGCACTCCGCATGTGTAGGATCCATTACTGGTTCGATTGCGGTATGCATAGCGAGTACCATTAATAGTCCCCACAGAACCTACTGACGGCGAAGCACCAGAAATATCGGAATTGTCGCCGGATACACTGGCATTATCGAAGCGCATCTGGAATTTATCACCTACAGTGCTACTAGCAGGCTTAATCCAGGCTCCCTGACTAACGGGAGAACTAGACTGACTTTCCAAATATATGTATCCGTTGCGGGCAATTTCTAAACGTGCTACCGCGTTAGTCGGTGAGCCCGCTGACGCTGAAAAACTACTTGGTAGATTACCTGGGAGAAACTGGTAATGGTGAAAGGTTATCGTAACCGTATTACTGTAGACAGTACCTATACCATCGGTCACCTTGCAACGGTATTGGCTGGTTGTTATTTCTCCTGTATCCGAGCGGCTAAGAGTCACGCTCCTTCCATTAGCGGAAACTGACAAAGTGGTACCACTGACCTTTTGCCAAGTGTAAATAAAATTCCCAGTGCCATTGCTCGGTTGGCTACATGTCAATGTAGTACTGCAACTTACTGAACCCGTACCGGCATTTTGCTTGACTGTGGTACCAGATAAAGATGGTGTACCCATAGCTACATAATCGGTAGCACTATAGAAATCTGCACTATCAGCAGCACCTGAAGTCGGAATATTATTATTTTGTGAAATATTCGGTACAAAACTACCGCCTCGATAAAATTGTGAAGTATTACCGGCACCACTCTGTCCAAATACACTTTGTAGATTGGCACTACTAGCCTGGCCGCTACTGGGCATAGTTGCCATAATTATCCCCGCTATTTAGTTTGATCTCGCTAATTTTTCTGCAGCTCTTTTATCGTTTTACTACATTCTTTAATGATCTCAGCCTGCTGTTCAAGTCGTACTTCCTGGTCTTTACATACTTCAACGAGTAATCCCGTCACAACGTTATAATCGGCCTGATCATATCGCTTACCATGCTTCCTGAACTTCGATTTGTAAACAGTACCTGGTAGTGCTTTACGAATATCGGGGCTCATCAAACCGCCAGAACCACGACCACTGTCTTTCCAATCGAAAAGAACGCCATTAAGTTTTTTCAATCTGGAAATTGGCTTGTCAATCGTGCGTACATTGGTTTTAAGAATTGGGTCTGATCCAACTGAACTAGACTGCCAATACACATGGCCATCAGCATGGAAATTACCATTGGAAACATCGAACAAATATTTCGTTGTGGTGCCTGAGCGAATATATAAGTCACCAGTATGTAGACTCAAATAACCGTGGCTTCCGCTATGCATCATACGCATATCCGCACTGTTACCCCAACGAACCTCTTTGAGGTCCTGCCATTCGGTATGTCCTGTTACATTATCATCAGTATCGGAACGAATAAGCTGTGAACCGTGTAAATTATCTACGGTGTCCGCATTCCCGGCACTAGTAGCACTGGTAGCACTATTGGCACTAGTGGCATAACTAACATTCAGATTCAGCGAGAGGTCGCCGTTTGCATCAAAACTTGCTGAGCCACTGGCATTACCGCTGACTGAAACAGTACCACCGGTTTTTATCGCACCGATTTCTGCTGGGGTAGGCTTTTGCCCTTCATGATAGATTTTTTTATTATCGCCATAAGTCAATCCGCCAGATTGTTTTATATAAGCTGCGCTAGGTTCCGCAGCCTGCCAAACGGCCTCATCATTGTAGGTAGTAGATACGCCATTAGATTTCGTCGCGCCAATTTCGAATACACTTACTCCGAAGTGATCAACAGCCTTCTGTACCCACAGCTCAACCGGCTGACCATACCCCGCACTAATCAGCCGAAAAGCGTCATCTTTAAAAGCTCCACTATGGTTAAATGCATAGGAGATACCGCTATCGGACACTAGGGTATTTGGTGCGGTCTGCTGAACGACATGGACACTCACCATTGTATGACCACGAATAGATGAACCATTAGTTGTCAATAATAAAATCAATGTGGCATTGGCATAATCAGAATTGGGCATATTGAATGTAGCAATTTTCGCCCAATAATTTGCACTGCTCATTCCCGCATTCTTTAAATTGCAAACCCGCCTCCCCAAGCCCTCTACTGGAAAGGGGCCGGTGTTTTCTTTTACTCCATCGGTATAGGTAATTCGCAAGGTGCCATCAACTAATACTTCCATACTGGAAATACCGCGGCCAGTATCGCCCTTGGGACCAGCCAAGTTACCAATTATGGACCAACTACCAACACTCTTTTGATAAAGAGTTTTATTTGGGCTATCCAGCTCCACATAATACTCGCCATTTCGGCCCAGGCTGTCTGCAGGTATACCATTACCAGCGAAAATACCCAGGCCTTGTTCGCCCTGAATTCCTTGTATACCCTGGTTACCCTTATCGCCCTTATCTCCTTTTGGGCCTTGGGGGCCCCGTAGATTACGCAACTTCGCCCAACTGTTATCACTTTTTCCATACAGGTCGGCACTATCATAGTCCAAGTATTGATCGCCATTGTTACCGAGGCCCGCAGCAGGTATACCACTACCCCAATGAATTGTTGCGCCTTGAGGGCCAGTTGGGCCGGATGGGCCCGCTACACCGCTCTGCGCCAGAGTTAATGTCTGGGTGATTTCGCTCATAATTTTCTAATGGTTAAACAGTGACGTGCGGCGTCACAGTGACGCAGCCATATATCAGGCATTTGCACTATCAGTTTTGGGTTTTAAAGAGAAGTTGTAGAGGGCTGCAGGCCAAGCAATTATCAGCCTCGCAAGGGCTAAGTGTGCATAACAAGGAGCAATACCCTCACGACTAAAGTCTTGAGATTTTTATTTTTGTCTAGCTAAAAATTAGCACTGCTAACTTAACTTTCGCTAGGTATAACGGCATAGTTAATACTAGTTTTCAATCCGGCTTTGAAGACTTTTCATCATATGCTGGAGTTTATTAACAGTTTTACCTTGGTCCTTGATAGCTTTAAAGTCATCACTCTGCCGCTGCAATCTATTCTCCAAGTCTTTACACACCTCAACCAACAAACCAATGACGGCATTATAATCGGCCTGATCATATCGCTTACCATTCTTCTTAAATTTGGATTTGTAAACGGTACGTGGTAGTGCCCTACGAATATCCGGGCTCATCAAACCGCCAGAACCACGACCACTATCTTTCCAATCGAAAAGAACACCATTAAGTTTTTTCAATCTGGAAATTGGCTTGTCAATCGTGCGTACATTGGTTTTAAGGATTGGGTCCGATCCAACCGAACTAGACTGCCAATACACATGGCCATCAGCATGGAAGTTACCACTGGAAACATCGAACAAATATTTCGTTGTGGTGCCTGAGCGAATATATAAGTCACCAGTATGTAGACTTAAATAACCGTGGCTTCCGCTATGCATCATGCGCATATCCGCACTGTTGCCCCAACGAACCTCTTTGAGGTCCTGCCATTCGGTATGTCCTGTTACATTATCATCAGTATCGGAACGAATAAGCTGTGAACCGTGTAAATTATCTACGGTGTCCGCATTCCCGGCACTAGTAGCGCTGGTAGCGCTATTTGCGCTGGTAGAATAACTAACATTCAGATTCAGCGAGAGATCGCCATTTGCATCAAAACTTGCTGAGCCACTGGCATTACCGCTGACTGAAACCGTGCCACCGGTTTTTATCGCACCGATTTCTGCTGGAGTAGGCTTGTGCTCCTCATGATAAATCTTCCTATTTTTTCCATAAACTAGCCCGATAGATTGTTTGACATAAGCTGCACTAGGCTCCTCTGCCTGCCAGCTAAAATCGTTATGATAAGTAACCGTCACTTCATTAAGTGCGGCAGCCACTTCGTGAACACTCAAAGATACAAAAGAATGCTTCTTTCTCACCCAGAGTTCTACAGGCTGACCATATCCATTAGATATCAATTTAAACGAATCATCTGCAAAAATTTCACCATGATTTGCAGCAATATATACCCCAGACTCTGCCGCCAAAGTATCGGGGCTGGCTCCCTCACGAAACTTTACAGTGATCACGGCCGCGCCATGTACTGCTTGATCCCCACAAACTAGAGCTAAAACCAGCCCAGCATCAGCTGTACCTGTCGTAGTTCTTAACGTTGCGACTTTGGCCCAGTAATTTGAATTATCAGCTCCTGGATTTTGTGATAGTGCTACACGCCGTCCCAAACCCTCTATCGGAAAAGAGCCAGTATCTTGATTCGTACCATCAGTGTATGAAACTCGCAAGGTGCCATCTGATAATACTTCCATATCGGAAATACCTCGGCCAGTATCACCCTTTGGACCAGCTAAGTTACCGATTACAGACCAATTACCAGCACTCTTTTGGTAAAGGGTTTTACTTGGGCTATCCAGCTCCACATAATGCTCTCCATTTCGGCCCAGGTTATCTGTAGGTACACCATTACTAGCAAAAATACCTAGGCCCTGTTCACCCTGAACTCCCTGGATACCTTGATTGCCCTTATCCCCCTTATCTCCCTTTGGCCCTTGAGGGCCACGGAGGTTGCGCAGCTTTGCCCAGCTATTATCACTTTTTCCATATAAGTCGGCACTATCATAGTCGAGATATTGGTCGCCGTTGTTACCGAGGCCCGTGGCAGGTATACCACTGCCCCAATGCATTGTTGCACCTTGAGGGCCTGTTGGGCCGGATGGGCCCGCTACACCACTCTGTGCCAGAGTTAATGTCTGGGTAATTTCGCTCATAGTTTTCTCATAGCTAGACAGTAACGCGCGGCGCCACAGAGACACTGCCATATATCAAGCGCTCAGCACTATCACTACTGGGATTTAGAAACAGATCGTAGATAGCATCGCGCCAGGTAAAACCAGCGGTTACGAGACCCGGTATTTCAATTTTTAGCTGGCCATTATTTGGGTCACCGCTGTCGCCTCCCACCTTCAGCCCATCTAAATTGTCTAAAGATAGCAGTAGTGTTTTATCATCATGGTTATCACGTATTTGTAGACGTGCCGTGTAGCCAGTCAAGTTACGAGGTGTTCCTGGTGGAGCTTCAATAGTCATTAGCAAGCCATAGCCAGCCCCTTGCTCCAGTTCAATATTGTAATTAGAGCCGTACATATTTACCCCCGTATAATTTCAATACCTGCACACCACGCGGTCTGATGTGGTTCATTGAGGATATCGAATTCTGGTTCGTGCAATTGCACTCTTTCTATACCCTCTTGATGCAATACTTTGGATAACCCCGATCTGGCTACAGTAAGGCCCAAACCATGGCGTTTCTTTGCATAAGCAATTGCGGCCTCTTCAGCACGTTGATATAACGCTTCATCCACAGGTCCTGGCATTGGAGTCAGAGTTGCACTAATAGAGTACTGTTTAATTTCAGGCTCTATTATCTCTACCTTATCAGTTAGAGGACGTATGGACTTTTCTGATAAGGCATTATTCACAGCTTCAAGTAAATCCGGTGAAGCCGAGCCATTACCCTCAGTGCTGAGGATAACCACATGTACCACTCCATCACTAGGACTGCTTGCCAATGCATCTTTTACGCGGGGGTCAGCTGCAAGCGCATGGCTCTTATAGGAGCCTTTAGGACCAGCAGTGGTGAGGCCCTCGAAGGCAAGAGGAATTCGCCCGCGGTAGCGGGTGTCATCCTCACCTTCTAGCCGGCGAGTCTTGTTATTCTCTCCCAGCCGATCCAAATCTCCATCAACCGCAAAAGCAACCATGACGCCCCGAGCCGCATCATTGACTCGCTGACGAGTGAGCATCTCTCGGTAGGCAGCTACTTGTAATAATCGAGCTAAAGGCTCGCTTTCCATTTGTACATAACTAAGATTCATCAGAGAATCCGCTGGGATTTTGAAGTAAGGTGCTCCATCATCAGTAACTAGATCTGCCCTCACTGTTTGTGGCTTAATCACCTGCCCCATTTCATCAAGTAATAGAGGGGAGGCACCATCAAGCAGAGCTACCATTTCGCCATAGATACTTTCAAAATCTAGAGTTTCCACTATATTTGGTGCTGGTAAGCGACTGATGTCCACTGCACTTTCTGTTGTCATATTTTTATATTCTCCAGAGTTATAAACTCGCCGCTGTCCACCATATAGCCGGACAGTTTCATAGTTATACCGCTGCTCTCCATACGTACTACCTGCATTTCTGTACTCTGAAAGCGAGGTTCCCAAAGGCTTAAAGCCTCTGCTGCATTGGAGTAGATATCCACTATGGTGGAGCGAGTTAATGGTGCATCCAAGGAATGGAAAATTTTTGCACCATAGTTCCGACGCATTAATCTAGACCCTACTGGAGTAGTGAGAATGTCGGTGATTGACTGACGCAAGTGCTCCAGCTCTGTGATAGCCATACCACTACTACTATCCATACCGTATCGCTGCACGCTTCCCCCTATTGTGGTTTCTCAGTGGGGCTACCCACCGATTTCACTATATGTGTATGCTTGGGTAGGCTGATGCCATTACTGCTAAGGTCATCACCGGTATGCTCAACCTTTCCTTTCATTTGAATTTCAGTCCCTTCTAGCCTGAGACTTTCGCTCTCTAAGTTAATATTTTTCGCTTTTAAACTTATATTCTCAGCCTCAGCAACAATCGAGCCCGCCACTTTCAACTGGGTATTACCATTTTGATACTCAATCATGTCACCATTGGCGAATGTGCGGCGAAAAAGGTCGGCAGTATCGCCATTAGCTGGTGCTTTATCGCTATAGATCGCTGGTAAAATCACACCTGCACGTAGCTCTCCACTAGGGCTTAATACTGCAACCTGTTCACCAATACTCGGTGGACGCCACTCGGTATCATTAGTCCCAGCCGCTGGGGCAAACCAACGTAACCAGGTTGTTAGGTTTTCTCCTAAGCGCACGCGAGCGCAGGCTGTGTCATAGTCCACCTCCTCCACAGTACCGAGACGTACTATATTGTCGACCCGACGCTGTAACTCACCAAGCTGCTGTAGAAGTGCAGTTACTACTTCTGAGTTCATGCCTCGCCCACCTCACCAATTTTGGTATAGTCATCGCGATGCTTTAAGCCAACTTTTGGTTCATAACCCACATGAACTTCTACCGGCTTAGGTATTGGCGTAAGATCATGTCGCCGGTCTTCTCCGACCCATATTTTCTGAGTAAACCTTAAGGTGTAAGCAGCAAGAACACCGTCACCAGTTTCATTAAGCTGCAAAGGCTGAAGCCCTTGGAAATTCAAACGTCCAGACTTTTCAATTAACTTGGCTTGTGAATCGGTCAAGTGCTGCTCAAATACTAGGACTGTTGAAACCGCAAGATCTCGAGCTGCTCGGTTATTAGCCACCAAAGTAGTCAGATTGCCTACAATGACTATAATTTCCCATTCTACTGAAAGCGGCTGCACGCCATTATTAAAAGCAGCTATTGGTTCACTAGAAACGAGTCTTAACAGTAAGGCTGGAGTGCTATCAGGAATCTCACTACTACCTACCTGAAGTTCCTTTATTATTTCTTCACATTTAATTATGCCGGGAATACTTTGTAATTTAAGTAAAATATTGTCAGATATAGTGTTAATACTGGTCATAAATGTGCATCTCTTATCCGACCTCAAGGAGCAAATAAAAATTAGATCCAATGTGAAATTCAAAAACTAAATCTGAACCACTGAAATTTTAAAAACCCAAAAAAAATAAATAAATTTGAGCAACACAACCCAAAGGAATTTAAAACTTTTGAATCTAAAATTTTTCGGCCACTAAATAAATTTAGCTATCTTTAGATAAACCCGAAGGAGAACGGGCCATATGATAGCGAGCTATCGCTTCGCTGATTTTATTCGGAGCAAAATAAAAAGTAAGAATTACTCCTACCGGTAATCCCATTTTCGAGGCTGCTGAAAAAGTAATTTCAGCAGCATTAGCGAAACTTTGACTATAAGGCTCAAATGCTGACCACACACACAATATCAAAGCTACGAGACTTTCTAGCAGCCAAATAAACGTAATTGATAACGCTAATAAACGCCGGGTAAGGTTCTGGCCAGCAGTTACCTGCTGCCACTTCAGCATCCAATCTAATACTCTTGCTTTGAAATCAGCTTTTTCCTCTTCAGTATAAACTAAAGCATCACCGGTTCTAATTACGGCATCGACACTCTGTTCGATAACATCGCTAGTATCCCATAATCTCTTCCATAAACTCATGATTTAAGCCCCAATTTAATTCCCCACAAGCATGGCTCTCGAGATAAATATTGATAAGCTGCTTCCGCCGCTTTATCATAAACTTCGTTTAGAGTTAAGAATCCGGCATTAGTTGTCTCTATATATGGATATTCCTTTAGTGGCTTAAATAGCCCTCCGCCATTACATTGCCAGACTGTCATAGTTTCGCTATTAGTAGATACTGCTATCATAAATTCTTTTGTTGGCACCACTAATACAAGTACTTCTGATGAACCTATAGACTCTAAGGTAAGGGGGCTCTTTTCAGTTTTGTTCATATTTGTGTACAGGATTTCGCATTAAGAAATTCTTAACTTGGTTCACATCAGCTCCCACTTGATCAATACTATTCTGTAAATTCTCAAATTTACGGTCAGTTTTCTCTTCCAGGCGACGATTAGCCTCATCCAGGCGTGCAATATCATTCTTGTGGTTGTGCTCTAATGCTTGCCATTTGCTCCAAAACATTCCAAAAGAAAAAACTGCCCCACATAGCATAATTACCAAACCAATAGCCACCGGTGTATCACGGTCGATCGCTTGAGGTTGATCACAACTCATAAATTCCCCAGGATACAAAAAAGCCCCAGAATTTCTGGAGCTTTCTCAATATTCAGATTAAACGACTTCGAAAAATATTAATCGAAATTAAATTTACTGTCTTAGCTTCTGCTGGTCTTACCTTACCCACACTACAGAAACCTTATCGAAAAAATCTGTAATCACCAAATATATGACCCTTTTAAATCGGGCCTGTAATTTGACTATGGACTAATAAACAATTTAGGCACGCAATAACGACCACAAAAGCATACTTCAATACCTGTCATTCTCCTCAGAGCATATAGACAGAAAATTCAAACTATCAAGCCAACTGCCACCAAAGCAGCACTGGTGGCAGCTATCAATCAAGCATAATTAATTAACATTTTTGGAAAACCAAAAAAATCTGAGAATTTGTGACGCAATCGATTAACAGCCGCAGCAGCTATCGTCACATCTCATTTTCCTACCCTCACCTTTATGGGCTTACTTCGCCCACAATGCAGAAACTTTAGCAAACAAATCCGTAACTGCAAAATACATGACCCTTTTAATAAACCTCAAAGATTATATCTATATTGCAGTGTATAACTCTACCTAAGAATGCAATACGACTCTTATGAATACCCCTCAATAACTTCCATTTTCTTCAGAGGATATAGATGAAAAAATTGCACCATATAGATATCAAGCCAATAGCCGCAAAATTAAATTTTACAGCTCTGGCCTGTTATTCACGAGCTTACCTTGCCCACGATACGGATACTTTAGCGAAAAAATCCGTAATCACCAAACACATGACCCTTTTAATTCAGACCTCACTTATAGAATATGGAAGGAACAATAGATTAACAGCCAATAAATTCTTCACACTAATCAATATGTAAGCAGGCATTGCAGTAAGAAGAGTTCAAAAACTGAAGCTAGCTTGATAGCTTAAGCCTAACTTACGAAAAACTAATAAGTGCTAGAATGAGTCCTCACCACTAAATTCCTCCATAGCTCGCTAGGCTAGAAACTTCTTGTGCCCAGAAATTTAGACCTCAAAAAAGTGCGTCACGGCTTCGCTCTATACCTGCCAAACACTTTAGGTCGTTTAGTGCTCGCACCGGTTAAGTTTCCGATAGCTGTGCGCCATTGTTTATTCCTCCTCAATCCCTCATTGCTTATAAATTTCCGAAGGAGTCTTGAATATCTGGATATCCCACCATAACTATTACCTCGAATTTGACAATTCTCTTGCACAAGTCACAAAGCGACGACAAATAATTATTTCAGTAATATTTGCACTAAATTGCTCAGAAATTTTTTACAAGATATTTCGCCATAATACGAGATAAAATAGGACCTAATAGGTTGAAGCGTTTTATTTAGATTAATTAAGGCTAAATATATCGCAACAACCTGAAGTCGAGAAAAGGTAATGCTTTAAGGTAATTTGATTTGTTTTACTCTATCTAACTTTGTCATCGGGTACAGTTAAGCTTTAATGTACATGCCTCGCATTTTCTACAAAGATCTGCACGTACGGATGCAATACAATGTAAGGTGCCCTTTGTTTTAACCTCAGCTTTGTAGGTATCCTCAGACAGTGCTTCGAATAGCTGCCGTTGAATAGAAAGGGCTTGTGTCATAGTGGCGCCCTTAGCTAGAGCAATTTTTGCTGTTACTCTGGCAGCTACTCGCGCAGCTCGATTTTTAGTGTTTATACCCCCATTTTTTTCCTGAAATTGGGTTATTTTTCTAGCTTCCATGACAATCCTCTCACTTTATTGTCGTAATACAACAAACAAGAGAACAATATACCTATTGAGGTCTATCGTAAAAATCCCTGATGGGTCAGACTTGAACCGGTTTATTAAAATAGATTCGACATAGATACGATTTCATGAAAGTTGCACTATCGTATAAATGCTTTTAAGGAGAATGGTGGTGAATCGCTTACCCACTAACTGGCTTGAGTTGAGCCCAGGGTTGCGCTTGGCTCAACAGCGTCGAGCGCTGGGTTTGAGTCTAGTAAAAATGGCTGCGATCTCGGGTATCAGCGCAGAGCGCTTGCAGCGTATAGAGAGAGGCAATGGCAGGTTGGCTCCTGGAGAACTATTGCCTTTACTGGGCGGCTACAATTTGAGCCCCAATAGCTGGCTGGTCGGTATGGAGAAAGTGCCATTATTAGGCATCGAAGCCAGCCCGCAATTCCAACAACACCTAAGCCTGCTAGACCTGGATGAAATGGAGGCTGTAGAAAAATTTGTGTTCAACATCACCGCGGGACGTAATGCCCAGCCGTGAACCCACCAGGGAAGAGCGGGACTATATGGAAATGTTGGCAGCGATAGCGAAATCTCTGCGCTTGGATGCCGGGCAGGGAATCACCGCTACGGCACGGGCTTTGGGGATGAGTCTATCGAGTTACAAACGTTTAGAGCGCAGTGAATACCTAGCCAATGGAGCGGATTTACAGCAGCTCGGGCGCTTATATGGGCTTGATGCCAACCTCTTAGTTTATGGGGTAACCTTAGTCGGGCAACCGCTTTCTGGTGAGGCGAAGTTAGCGCGCACCTGGCAGCGTCTACTATATCGTCTACGCGCACTGGACATTCAGACTCAGGGAGCAGTAGGGGAATTAGTGGCAGATCTATATCAGTTGCACCTAAAGCGTGGTGGAGCTCCAGCCGAGATAGCTATAGCAAGAGATCAGCGACGCTTACAAGCATTATTAAAATCAGAGTAAGGGCTACTAGCTACAGTATATTCATCTTGTCTTGTCGCTCCCTGCGATGCATCTCAACCAGTACCCTTACGGCTGCGCGTGCTACTAGGTCCTTGCTAATTTTGCCTTTGTTCTTCTTGGCATCGGCATAAAGTTCGCTGTAGGAACGTGTAAGGATTTCATCATCTACAGCGATATCTACATCCCCCCCCAAGGCCTCATCCAAATAACACACTACTTCGTTAACACATTGGCCAGCGAGTACAAAGTCTTTGACAGTTTTTGGGGGGGGGAGATCGGAGCATAGAGAATTACGATCGGCAGCATAGGCCCACCAAATAGCATCTGAACCCAAAGCTTCGGCGATATCATCCATTTCCTTGAGGTCGCGGGGGAGAATATCCTGACTGAGCCAGCGGGTGGTATTTGCCTTACTTACTCCAAATCTGCGTGAAAATTCCGCGCTACGTCCCGATCCTTCAGGAGGAAAGCCAGCTTTATCTAGTAAGAGATTCAAACGCTCACTACATCCCTCTGTAGCCACTAAGTATTTATCAACCATTTTCCCCTCTACCTATTGTTGAGTTGGGTAAAAACCTTATGGCTATCTACCCTGTCATTGCGCACTCAATTGTTTTCTATGTACTGCTAATACGTTGACAGCTGTAAGTGATACATGGTCCGGATCAATGTTTCCGCTATTACTACATGCATACTCGTAAAGCTCGATATAACCGCAGTTCAAAGCCTCTCCTTCAAGATCCAGCGGTCTATCCATCAGGTCTGCCAATCGTTTTAGAAGTGCATTTGCACACCGGCCAAAAAGTGAAATATCGAATACCTCTTGCACAGAGGACTCCTCTTCTCCTTTACCTATTGCCCACCAAAATGGATCTGTACCCAGAGCATCAGAGATTCGTTTCAATTCTGTCATATCACGAGGTACTTTATCGTCATTAAGCCATCTGGTCGCGTTAGCCGTATTTACCCGAAACTCCCTCGAAAAGGCGGCTACACGCCCCTTACCGTCTGGTGCGAAGCCTTTTGCATCCAACAGTCGATGCAGGCGCGCGCTACTCCCGGCAGTACCTAATGACTTCTTTTTGCTCAAGTGTATTTCCTTAGTACTGCAAGTATCACTTGCGAAGTAATCTTTGACCCGTCTTCTGTAGCGTGACTTTTCTTTTCCAAACCGCCCAAAGTCGATTGATAGTGGGCCTTTTGTACTGAGAAATGATCATACCATAAGTGTCACTATAAATTGTCAGAATAAAAATCAGGCAATTAAGCCTAAAATTACACAATGAAAGAAATAAATTTATCAAATTTTGGTGAAATAATATCCATATAGCAGGTTAGACAGGTTGCAACAAGCACCACATGTGGAGTATTGTTTTTTAATCCACAAGCGATACCTAAGGGAAAGGGACTGTGAGTTTAGAACTAATGACGCGAGTCTGGAAGCTCGAAAATCTAAATAGTACCGAAAAATTTGTTCTTCTAGCTTATGGTAGCTACGCCAATGAAAAGGGTTGCTCCTGGCCGAGTAAAGAAACTGTTGCCCGTCGAACTTCATTATCCAAAGCCACTATAAAGCGCACAGTAGCTCGGTTATGTGCCACGGGTCGCCTAGTAGAAATGCCCTTACACGTGGGGTATGGCGCAGATAATAAAAGACGCAAAGTACGGGCGTATTTGGTTCAACCCGAAGGACTATGCAACGACGAGAGCGAGGAGAAACTAGGTGCATTAACTGGGGTTCCAAAGCACTGGGTGCAGAGTGAGCCAGGTTCATTGAGTTCCCAAACTAGGAGCACCGAGTACCAGGAACACCGGAAAAACGCGTCAAGTGGGGTTACTGTTAGCCCCAATAATGTAAAAAATAATAAATCTATAAAGTATATAAATCGACACAGAGGAATTATCCTTGATAACTTGCCTGATTCTATTGATCCAGAAATTGCTCGGGAAGTTATAGATCACCGAGAGAAACAGAAAAAACCACTAACCCAAGGCGCATTTAATCGACTGATAAAAACTGCTCTGCAAGCACCCCAGATCGCAGGTATAACAGCCAATGAAGCCCTACAAAAGATTCCCGATCGTGGCTGGTACGGACTGGAATTGGAGTGGCTCGTACCTATGCAGTCAAAGATGTCCCCTCGTACATCAAGCAGCAACCGCCGCTCTCGTGATATCCCCATCGCCGACATGCTCAATGACCAATGGTAGGTATGAAAATTATTTATTCAACCACCATTACTAAGCTTTTGAGCCTCCACAATGCTTGATTTTTTAACTCCAGCCAATAGAAATTATTTTTCTTATAAAGAACTGCAATGTCGCTGTAACAACTGCATAACAGAGCGCCACCAGGGCGATACTTGTGTGGGCAATGCACAGAACATGAATCATGAATTTATGCAGCATCTAAATCGGGTACGTGAGAAAGTGTACTGTCGCTCAATGCCAATTTCCAGCGGCTACCGTTGCAGTCGCCACCCTGTAGAGTTGCGCAAGCGTGAGCAAGCCAAGCGAGATGGAAAACCATATATTCACGGCGATCATCCCAGTGGCGTGGGTGTAGATGTAAGAATATATGGTGCTAATGCCCATGATTTGATTGAGGCACTGCACATTTACAATTGGTGGCATAGCCAAAGAGGCATGCCGCGCCCTTTTACTGCTATTTGTCCCAATCAGCGCGGACCATACACAGGGCGCTTTATTCATATTGGAGGGAACACTGATTTCCCTGGGCGCCCGCGCCCCTGGCTATGGACCTATTGAGGGGACCGAGATATGGAAACAATATTTGTCATAAATTCCCATCTATATTGAATTTCCCTTATTTACGATGAAAACCAATATGGATTTAACCAATTTTTAAAAAAAATAAACTTGTTAGGAGACAAAAGAATAATGGACAGATTTGCAATTTTTTACGGCAGCTATAATCTGCAGATGGGTGGAGCAAAAGATTTTAAAGAGTCTCACCCAAATAAAGAAGAGGCACGGAAAAGAGCAGAGGAAATTGCCAAGGAAAATTTCTTTGCTAGCTGGGTTCAAATCTTTGACAAAGTAACCGATGAGCTCACCATCTA
Source organism: Microbulbifer variabilis (assembly GCF_052467165.1). Classification (NCBI taxonomy): domain Bacteria; kingdom Pseudomonadati; phylum Pseudomonadota; class Gammaproteobacteria; order Cellvibrionales; family Microbulbiferaceae; genus Microbulbifer; species Microbulbifer variabilis. Next base: position 242,018 of record NZ_CP174301.1, on the reverse strand, counting down.
CAATGTGGTTGATGGTGAACTCAAGGAAAGGGACTGCGATCAATATTTGGCTACCCCCAAGTAAAAATAAAAAAAGGCCAGGAAGCACTTATCAAGTACATAACTTAGATGGATCAAATTAAGCAAAAGCTGGAAATTTGTCTCTTGAAAATAAGCGTTTTACTCAGCTGATCAAGGCAACTAAATTTAAAAGTAAAAATGGAGGCGATCGCATGAATGAAGAACTAACGTAAAGATAGATATCCTACTATTCATCGTATTTAAATGAAATGGTACTATTAATGACAGATCCTTTTAATTTACGAGCAGGGATATTCCCTTCATGAGATATTTAGAGCTTCCTTGCTCAGACAATATACGTTAGTTTAATGCTTTCCCCCCAAATTTATAAGATGTTCCTGCACTCCAATAAATTATTGCTACAACCTAAAAAATTAACCGACCTCGGCAAGGTTCCCTTTACTCTCCAGCCACTGCTTACGATCACCCGCACGCTTTTTGGCAAGTAACATATCCAACAACTGATTGCTGTCATCACCGGCATCTATATAAAGCTGTACCAGGCGACGGGTATTGGGATCCATTGTGGTTTCACGCAGCTGCATAGGATTCATTTCACCTAGGCCTTTAAAGCGAGTAACCTGGATCTTGCCCTTTTTCTTCTCTGCACTGATTCGATCGAGAATGCCCTGTTTTTCTGATTCATCCAGCGCGTAATAGACATCTTTGCCAATATCGATACGAAATAATGGCGGCATTGCTACATACACATGGCCATTGGTCACAAGCGGGCGGAAGTGTCTCAGGAATAGGGCACAAAGCAGAGTAGCAATATGTAATCCATCTGAATCGGCATCTGCAAGAATACAAATTTTGTTATAGCGCAAACCTTCAAGGTTATCGCTACCGGGATCTACTCCCAAGGCTACAGCAATATCATGCACTTCTTGGCTGCCCAGGATTTCTGCTGAATCAACCTCCCAAGTATTCAGAATTTTTCCGCGCAAGGGCATGATAGCCTGAAACTCACGGTCACGAGCCTGCTTGGCGGAGCCACCCGCAGAGTCCCCCTCGACCAGGAAGAGTTCACTGCGGGAGGTATCGGCACTGGAGCAGTCTGCTAATTTGCCGGGCAGTGCAGGTCCCTGGGTTACTTTTTTACGTGCAACTTTTTTGGCGGAGCGCATACGTTTTTGCGCATTGCTGATGCATACTTCAGCGAGTTTATCGCCCTCTTCCGTGTGCTGGTTCAACCATAGGCTAAAGGCATCCTTAGCCACACCGGAGATAAACGCAGTAGCTTCGCGAGAGGACAGCCGCTCTTTGGTCTGACCTGAAAACTGAGGGTCAGCCAGCTTGGCAGAAAGTACGTAGGAACATTGGCCCCAAATATCCTCAGGACCCAACTTAATACCGCGAGGTAACAAGTTGCGGATTTCACAATACTCCCGCATGGCATCCAGCAAACCTGCTCGCAGCCCATTCACATGAGTGCCACCCTGAGCGGTGGGAATCAGGTTTACATAGGACTCTGCAGTAATTTCTCCACCTTCAGGTAACCACTGTACTGCCCAGTCTGCAGCTTCTGTAGATGCAGCAAAACTACCGACAAAAGGTTCTGCAGGCAGAATTTCCCATCCTTGGTTAGCCGCAGCAAGATAATCTTTTAGTCCATCTTCGTAGTACCATTCGTCCGACTCCCCGTCCTGCTCATTGATAAAGGTAACGGTGAGCCCAGGACAGAGCACAGCTTTGGCACGTAGCAGGTGGCGTAGGCGCACCACGGAAAATTTTGCGGAATCAAAATACTGCGGGTCTGGCAAAAAACGAACGCTGGTTCCGGTAGTACGCTTGGGGCAGTCACCGACCACTTCAAGATCAGAGGCTTTTTCTCCATCCTTGAAACCGATTCGATGTACTTTACCATCCCGCTGGATAGTCACTTCAAGCACCTTCGACAGGGCGTTGACCACGGACACACCCACACCATGCAAACCGCCAGAAAACTGGTAGTTTTTATTGGAAAACTTACCTCCAGCATGCAAGGTGGACAAAATTACTTCAACACCTGGACGCCCCTGCTCGGGGTGAATATCCACGGGCATGCCACGCCCGTTATCACTAACAGAGATCGATTGGTCTTTGTGTAAGACGATTTCGATTTTATTGGCATGACCTGCGAGGGCTTCATCGACACTATTATCGATGACTTCTTGGGCCAAGTGGTTGGGGCGGGTAGTATCTGTATACATACCGGGGCGTTTGCGCACCGGATCCAGCCCTGTGAGAACCTCAATATCTTCGGCGGAATAATTGGCCATAATTTAATTAATTACTGCTGATTAAATAAAAATTCAACTATAGGATCGCAATATCGTGCGAACCCCTGAAAGCTGTGATCACCACCGTCTTCGATAGTTTGACGCTGGCCCCGATAAAAGTCCTCTGCATCACGGTAATCGAGTGTTTCATCACCTCGCTGGGCTAAAAGCCAATAGCGACTGCTCAAAGGGCTGGGCAGCTCAGCTTCCAAATGCTCCAAAGTATCTACGTCCCCCCTACCAAGGCGATAGTCTCGCTGTTCACCACTATAAGGCCGTAATACCTGCCCAATATAGGCGGGCATAAAGCGGGACGGTCGTACTGCAGGGTTGATAAGTGCTGCTGGCAGGTTAAAGCGCTCTCCCAGATAGGTGCACCAAAACCCTCCCATAGAACTTCCCACCAACCCAATAGGGCCACAATCAGCAGACTTCAGGAAACCCTTTAATAAGCTAACCAGGGATTGCTGTGCAATTGCCGGATAAGGAGAGATTTGTGGCGCACAGAAAATAATGCTCGGATGATCAGCACCGAGCTGTTCGCGCATCAACTGACACTTAAAAGATTGCGGGGACGATAGAAAGCCGTGCAAGTAAATCAGCAGCGGCCTTCCCTTGGAGTCTTGTGTTTGCATAGGCGGGGATTATAGCGCCCTTGAGAGCCTGTGGGAGCGTAAGCTCCATACCTACCCGCCGAATATTTCACATTATCTACAGTAGAGCCTTATCGAGGCTGGCAAAGGCCCGGCGCATATCTACACGCATATCAGCCCAAAAAGTTACGCTTGTAAAGCGCTCAAGCCGCCCCCCCGGCCCGTTCGTACCAAAGTTTTCTCCAATATCCCGCCGGTCGCGAAAGCGCATCACCGCATTGCCATCGCGGTCGTAGAGAGTTCCTACCAGTACACCATAGGCACTCTGTTCAGTGTACACACGCCACGCCCAGGGTGAGGGGTCCAATGGAGCAGCCACTGAAAATTTTTCCAGTGACATTGCCAGGGTGTAATCGGCCTCTGACTGCTCAGAAACCAGCACACCATTGCGCGCACTAAGAAACTTATCCGAGAAAGTTTGTGCCAACAGGTTATTAAGGCGCTGCAGATCCCGTTGGTCCAGCTCATAGTCCTTCTCGCGATAATTACTGCGTGGCAAAGTGGAAAAACGCTTGCTGTATTCAATTTGTACAGGGCCGACATAAACCTTTGCGCCACTGAGATCCAAAGCAAAAGCTGCTGATACCTCATCCAAATGGCTGGGACGAGGCTCCAAACCATCCTGCTGTACCTGAACAGAGCTACCTTCAGCAGATGTAACCTGTATTGGTTGCTGGGTACAGGCTGTAACTATTAATACTGTACCCAACATTGAGCTAAGTAATAATTTTTGCATTTCTAAACTCCTGACTTCCCGATGTTATCAACCCGGCGAATGGAGCTCGAACACAGCGATCAATTACCACACTTTTTAGGCTGCTCATTGCAGCGTCACACTTTTATAGCTCTGATTTTCGCCGATCAATCCCTATACCAATGATTGGACTTGCGCCCAATCCAGGGAATTTCATTGTACGGCGACCGGTGAGGAAAGATAGTAGTTAGTTCGTTAAGAATGGTTTTGTACTATTCAACAATCAAGAGACAGAAGACAGGCAACCCGCTACAGCTAATTGGTACCGGGTTGATGCAAATCAATAACCTGAAGAGGCAAGATCCACATAATATTTAGAGATGGCCACGCGCTCCACGCCAGTGGTGTAGGTGCCATCATTGTGCAGCTCAAACCAACGATAGCCAGGCATTTCGTCATCTACCGCGAAAGGGCCGCTGCCAGGGGTGAACTGTACCGAAGTAGACGGCGTTGCGTGCAAGCCGATCTGTCCTCGGTTGCTGTCAAATTGCTGGTGTACATGGCCCCACACCAAGGCTTTAACTTGAGGTGCTTGATCCACCATCTGTAAAAGTTGGTCACGCCCCGCACGAAGCATATGGCCATCAATCCATTTACTGCCCACAGGAACAGGCTGGTGGTGCATCATAATCATCACCGGATGCTCTCGAGTTTCCCATAGTAGCAGTTGAAGGCGTTCCAGTTGTGCCTCACCCAGTCCACCACATATCTGGCCCTCCACACTGGTATCCAGCAGTAATAATCGCCAATTACCCAGTGCGATCAAATCCGTGCTCCGATTGGGAGCCAACTGCCGCATACGTGCACTCACATCATGATTGCCGGGAAGCCAGTACCAGGGAATAGGAATGGTGCGAATTTTTTGCAAAAAGCGACAATAGGAGGCCTCCGAGCCGTTCGCACTGATATCACCGGTGGCAACCAGGGCTTGAGCACGGGGTTGTTTGGCGATAACTGTCGCCAAAACCTCGTCGAGTGTGTGGCCGGTATCCAGACCCAGCAATTGATAATCGGGCCTGCTGCCGATATGTGGATCTGTGATCTGGATCAAACGGTGCGATGTCGCCCCAGGGGGAGACTTCGACTTATTGTGTTCGCGAATCACTTGCTCACCTTGTGTTCACATCCATGTGCTCTACTGCAGAATCAAAATCTCCGGCCATCCAGCACCAGATCAAATTCTGCGCGACCATTTGCGAGACAGTACTCAAGCCATTCGCCGAGATAACGGTTCGCCTGAGGTCTCTCATCTGCGCGTTGCATACGGGGATTCGGGTAAGCGGTATCAACTCCTTTACCACCCACCGGCCCGCGACCATTGGCTGTGATTACCTCCGCCATGCACGCATCGTGATAAAGACGCACAGTTAAGTCCGGGGGTTCCAGCCAGCGGCACTTACTGAGGCTTACCTCCGCGCTCAGGGACACTTCCGTCGTGTACCTAGATCGCGCCTTCACTCCCAGTATCAGAGTGCCTCCGGGCAATTGATAGCGCCACAACTCCCTCTCTGAAAGCTGTGGCAGCAATTTGATCAGACGCAGGTAGTTTGCATCGCAGTCGGCATGATATGACGGCAGATCGACTCTATACACTGCACTTTCATTGCCATTTGGCGACAATTGTTGCCGTTTGCGCTGTCGCGCCTGTGCCTCGCCCAGTACAGCCATTATCAACACTCCGATTCTATTGCCGCCGTGACTCAGATCTCAGTTTGCCCTTACAGCAGGTAACAGAGTGCAAGGCATAATGACCGGTCAGGCAGTTAGCGTCATCTTTACTAGTTTTTCCCGGTTTAACTCCAGCCACTGCATGCAAATGATAGTGGGTGCATTATCGATAGGGTTCTCCCCTGGAGCATAGTCCCCACCCAAAGTCCTAAGAATCAGATCCCGGGTAAACACCCTTAGGTGTATATCTTCATTCTCATCTTCCAGGCCAAAGTACCCCTCTGCAGAACTCAAGTCCACTAGCCCACAGTAAAGGTGTAATCGCTCTGAACTGCCCCCTACACTGGGCATATAGCTGTGGATAAAGTGCAATTCCTGCACTTTCAAACCGGCCTCTTCCTGCACCTCGCGTTGGGCCACATCCCGCAGATCTTCTCCCTCCTCAACCATTCCGGCGACCACCTCCAGACACCAGGGCCCAGCTGAACGCTCTAGAGCACCGGCGCGAAACTGTTCAGTTAATGCTACAAGGTCCCGTTCTGGATCATAAAGTAGTACTCCGACAGCAGGCCCACGGACAAACACCTCGCGTTGAAATGTGCTGCTCCAACCGCCGCGAAATAGCCGGTGGCGTAGCCTCAAGCGCAACATGGTGAAAAATCCCTTGAACACTGTTTCCTTGGAAAGGATTTCCACAGAATCCGCAGAAAACTCAGGATACAAATCGTTTTGACTACTTTTTCTTGGCATTGTTCGCCTTCCTCTTTGCGATACAGGTCTTTCGCACTCTGGGTAGTACAGGGCTATATGGACCCGAGCCAGCTGTTATACTCTGCGCCCACCGTAACAGCCTCTGAACCAAGCGGCCATACGAATTATCTCCCTGGATTTTAGAGAGTGCGCCACTATGAGAGTGCTCAATATCGCCTATCAGCAACTGCGTCGCTACGGCAAGACACGGGTCAGCTGGGCGCAGAAATTGACTTTTGGCCTGATCAAAAATGATCACAACACCCAAGTATTCAGCGATCGGGATGTAGCCGCATTTGAGGCCCCGTTTGGCATCCGCGACCTGGGTGTGAGCAAAGCCAACCGCCGTTTGTTAGAAACCGTAGAAGCATTTGAACCGGACTTGGTGATCGCAGGCCATTGCGACATGATCGGTAACGATACCCTGAGGGAAATTAAAAAGCAGCAGCCCAACTGCATGATTGCGCACTGTAATAATGATCCTCTGTTTGTCCCCAGTAATGTGGAGCGAATTAAATACCGCGCGGAAATCGCCGATGCAGTTTTCGTGTCCACTGGGCGCCGCGAACTGAAAATTTTTGAAGGCTTCGGCGCTCGGGTTTACCACATGCCAAACCCAGTAGAGACATCGATCGAAAACCTTAATAATGCTGAGCGCACAGATCTGCCCATCGACTTATTGTTTTGCAGTAACAGCAACAATTTTACCAAGCGCCTGCAGATGGTTAAGAACCTCAAGGATGCCTTGGGGGACTCATTAAATTTTAAAACCTATGGCAGTTTTGGTGAGCCGCCGGTCTGGGGAAGAGATTACGATCGTGCACTCTCCCAAACTAAAATGGGGCTGAACTTTAATCGTCAGGATACCCACTACTGGTATTCATCCGCACGCATGGCACAACTTGCCGGTAACGGCATACTGCAGTTCACCAGTGACAAATTGCACTTTGATGAGTTACTACCGCCAGAGAGCATCGTTTATTTTTCAGAAGAGCAAGATCTACTGGAAAAAATCCGAGAGTTTCAAAATGATGATGCCAAACGCCGTGCCTGGGCAGCAAAGGCCCGGGAATTTTTCCATACGGAAATGAACTCCAAGCTCTATGCGCAGTATATTGTCGAAGCCACAAGCTTGCAGCCATTTAGCCATGACTATGCCTGGGCACGCGATATCAACCTGGATGGCACCCTGAATTAACGGCACTGCCAAACCAATCACACTTAATATGTTGGATTTATGAGTAACAAGCCAATTCGAGTGGCACAAGTCCTCGCCGGCGCCGAACACGGTGGTGCGGAAAATTTTTTTGTACGCCTGGTAAGTGGATTAAACCCAAGAGGGGAAATTAACGAGAAGGCATTTATTCGTAACCACGACCATCGCGTACAGGCACTGCGTAACAATGGCGTTGAAACTGAAGGCTTCAAGTTTGGTGGCAAGCTGGATTTTCTCGGCCGCAGAATTTACCGGGAGGCCTTGGGCAACTGGCAGCCCGATATTGTGATGACCTGGATGGGGCGCGCCACGATTATCACCCCCAATTCAAAAAACTACTTACTGGTTAGTCGCCTAGGGCACTACTACAATCTTAAGTACTACCGCCATGCAGATTACTGGATTGGTATCAGTAAAGGCATCTGCCAGCATATGATTGATGGCGGTATCCCCAAAGACCGCATTTTTCATATCCCCAACTTTGCCGACGAGACTCCTGTAGAACCTCTACCACGCAACAGTTTTAATACTCCGGAAGACAAACCCCTGATTCTCGCTGCCGGACGTCTGCATATCAATAAAGGGTTCGATGTTCTGCTGCACTCCCTGGCACAGATTCCCAATGCGACACTGTGGCTAGCAGGTGCTGGGCCAGAGGAGGCCAAATTAAAGGCCCTGTGTCACAGGCTTGGCCTGGATCAGCGGGTACGCTTTCTGGGCTGGCGCAACGATGTCACCACCCTGATGCGCACTGCCGATCTATTTGTGTGCCCATCACGCCACGAGGGATTGGGCTCGATCGTAATGGAGTCCTGGGCGCACCGCTGCCCAATAGTAGCAACCAACTCCCAGGGGCCGGGTGAGGTAATTACTGACGGTAAGAGCGGCCTAATCACTCCGATCGATGATGCAGACGCACTAGCTAAAGCCATTAAATCAGTACTGGACAACCCTGAGTTGCGCCAGAGCCTGATTGAAAATGCGTCGGAGGTCTATGCAAATGGCTATTCGAAAAAGTTTATCGTGGACTCCTATATTGAGCTCTACGATAAACTAATGCACCGAGGGCGCCCTTAATGAACAAAAAAAGCCACCAATTTATGGTGGCTTTTTTCACATCAGGCCAAAATTTTGGCACCTGCTACTGATAAGCCTCCGGTAAATCCTTCAATAAGGCGCTCACACCCCGGACAATGAGACGCTGGCGCTGCTCAATGCTATCTGGGCGAGTCAGTAGTTCACTGGCACTTCCACCCCAAATAATTTCCCCCCCTGGGCGACCAATCCCCACACTCATAATCACCAGAGGGGCATCAGTAAGCGGCGGTAACTCTACAACCTCTTGGGGCGCATTACTGTCAAACTGTTTATCCCAACTGGGGTCCCTAGTATCCCCGGAAAAAAACTCATCAACAACGGCAACCTGGTAGTCGACCACCATGTCGGCTTCCTGGTCCTGCCCCACCTGACGATAACCTCTTTGCTGCAACTGCGCCGCGACTGTGCCACGCATTTCTTCATCCAACTCCACCAATTGCGCCGGCGCATCGGGCGCATCCCCGAGCGGCGTTACTCCCCATTTGTAGGTGGAAAAAGCCACCGGCTGGGCTCCTGTATTTACTCGCTCCACCTGCATCTCCTGGCATCCTGCCATTAATAGCAATGTCACCAGACCCGTCATTATGTAACGCATAAATACTCCTTAACTTTCATACTTATTTAACCGGTTCAGAAAAATCATAGAGTTCTATTTTGGGACTCCACTTATACCATTCAGGTTCAGCTTTTGGGTACAAAGGATAGTGACTGCCGCTCTCCACCTCGAAACCCATGAAGGGCGCTTCCGGCGTCGCAAAGGCAACCCCCCCTTTTATCAAGGCTTGAGCGGATTCTGTATTGACATTAAGACCGCTCCTCAAACCAAAATTCACCTCTACACCACTGGCATTCCAAAACACAGTGTGCTCACGCACTAATGGCTGATACTGCGGCTCGATATGCACATAGATGTAAACTCGGTCAGCCAATTCTCCCAGGGAAAAACCTGTAACCTCACCCACCTGGACCTGCCGGTAATAAACGGGGCTCCCAGCTACCAGAGAGCCGCGCCTCGCGGCATCCAGTATCACAGCTAACCCCGGTCGGCTCATGGTATCGGCAAGATCCTCTTTAGGCGCTTGCAGCTCTGCATAAAACTCCGTTTGCATGGGCCCCAGGCCCGGCTCTAAAGCCAAATAGCGCCCGGTTATCAATGTATCCAGGTGGGCAACTTTACTTATGCCTATCTGTGGCGACACCACCCAAATACGTGTGCCTGCACGGGCAAAGCTTGCACCACGGTGATAAAGCTTGGCACGGGCATGGACCTCTCCGAGGCCTGCGCCAAGACGTAACCGAGTAATTTCCCCAATTTGCACACCTTTATAGCGCAGAGGGGCCCCAACTTTCAGCCCTTCCGCACTGGGAAGGTTGATTCGTATTTCAATCCCTTCTTCAAGTGCATCCTCACGACTGCTGTACAGAGGAAATTGATCACCATTTTGCACTGGTGCTGATTTCGCACGATCCTCACGCCGGATGCCAAAAGCAACGCCCCCACGCAACAATGACATCAAGGAGTCCGCCTGTACTTCAATCCCCTCACTAAGACTGGCACTGGCGCGCAGACCGCTGACATTCCAAAAACGAGTACCCTGGTGTACCAAGTGCGCATAGCGCGGCTCAATTACCACGTACACTTCAACCCCCTCACCATCTCTACGCAGCTCCATTCCCTGCACCTTACCCACTTCGATACGCCGGAAGTACACAGGAGCTCCTCGTTGAAGTGAACCTGGGTTGCGTGTGGTGAGACGCAGGTGTAAACCGGGTACGCGGGGATCTCTTGGCGGTGCCGAGGCACGTGCCGTAAAAATACGCTGGGATCGGTTTCCCCGGCGAAGATCTACTTCGATGCGATTGCCCTGAATCAGCTTGTTAAGGCCGCCAGTAAAGTCAAATGTGGGGGGGGCTAGCCAGAAACGAGTATTTTCACTGAGGAGGTCATCAGTTACTGGGTCCATCAACACTTTAACTTCTATGCCATCCATACGCTTGTTAGCTTTTGCCCTGCTGACTTCACCTACTTGAATCCCCTGGTAATACACTTTGGTGCTGCCAGGCGTAACATCTACACCGCGATCAAAATTTAAAGTGACAGAAATCCCTGCATCTGCAGCAGCAAAATTTTTATATAATTTAAATTCTGTGCCATTTACGGCTAAGGGGGATTGACGCTGAGATTCCGGGGTATAAAAGCTGACACCGCCGGCAAACAAGGCGGCAAGAGATTCCAAATTAATGCTAATTCCGCTGATGCCACCTTCAATTGAAATACCTGAACTGTTCCAAAAACGGCTGCCCCGGTGAATTAGATAGGCATATTCACGACGAATAAACAGCTCGATACTGACTTCATTACCATCCTCTTCAAGGCTGTAATCCGCTACCTGGCCCACCCTTAACTGGCGGTAATAAACAGGAGAGCCACGGCTCAATGAGCCCAAGCGGCGGGATTTGAGCACCACGCGCAGGCCATCTCCGCGAATAAATGCCGGGGGCTGGTCCAACGCAACAAACTCGCGCTTGCGTTTGCCGCTGCCAGATTCAACTGCAATATAGTTACCTGATAGTAATGTCTCTAAACCACTGATACCTGTGATGGAAAGCTCCGGTTTCACTACCCAGAATTCAGTCCCTTCAACTAGCAGATACTCTGCACTGCGATTGAGGCTGACCTCCGCCAACACTCCATCAGCACCATTTAACTCCTTAGCATTGGGTACCAGGCGTACATCCTGCACAAGGCCGATATCTACACCAGAATACTTCACGACGGTCTTCCCCTTCACCAAGCCATCGCCAGAGTGAAACAGGATGCTCGCCTTTACATCTCCCTCGGCCACGTCCTGGTATAGCAGCCAAACTGCTATCAGTCCCGCCACCAAAGGCAGAATCCAAACCAACGGTAATCCCTTACTCGCACGCACCACCCCCCGCTGGGCCCCACCGTTTAAACGTGCCCCTTCAACACCATTATTTTCAGGGGGCAAATTATCAGCCATTTTCTGCGGCACCCCGATGTGCCGTCTCCGGTGCTACATCCTTACTGTATAAGTCACCATCATAAGCATCCCAAATAAGTCGGGGATCAAAAGAACGTGCAGCCAACATAGTAACGATTACCACAGAGGCGAAAGCGGTGCTGCCAGGACCCGCCACCACCTGAGCAATAAATCCCATATCGACTAATGCCACCAAAATGGAAATCATAAAAAGATCCAGAAGAGACCATCGCCCAATACCGGCAACTACCCGATAGATTTTCATTGCCTGGGAAGGTACAAACGTTAAGCGCAGTTGCATCTGAACCAGCAATAAAGCCAAGCCCAACAACTTCATTACTGGCACAGCAATACTTGCCACAAAGACAATAAGCGCAATTCCCCACATCCCGCTGTTATATAGCTGCATAACGCCACTAATTATGGTGGTTGGGTCGCCGGCACCAAGGTAAACCACCGTCATAATCGGGAGAATATTTGCTGGTAACAATAATAGGGCCCCGGTAATTGTTAGTGCCCAGGTAAGCATCAAACTCCCCAAAATACGCCTGTGCACCCGTCCACCACAGCGAGGGCATCGGCAGTGCCCACCCGCAATTGGCAAAATAATTAATTGATGGCAGCTGAGACAGCTTGTCAGGCCCTCATGAATCCCTTTGGGAGGGAATTTCGAACTCATGTCAGTTTCTCCCGCTGAGCACGCCGAAGTGCCAGCCGGTGCCAAATGGCATTCTGGTCAAAACTGAGTGAAGAGAGATTCGCAACCAGCATCATGGCGCCAAAGCAATACAGCCCCGGTTCCACATCCATTTTTCCCAGATCCCTTAATTTAATCAGCGCTACAAGAATGCCGAGCATATATACATCCAGCATCCCCCACTCTTTGATATGTTGGTACCAGCGCACCGCAATAGAAACCCAGCGATCCAGCAGCCCCAAAAAACTGCCGCAACAAACAAATAACAGCAGCAGAAATTTTCCCAAAGGAGCCAGCACACTGCAGAATAAGACCAGTGACGCCAACCAGATATAGCCAGCTTTAAATAATGAATAAACACCATTCATCAGGGTATTCTCGGCACCAAAAGAGAATAACGAGAATTTAAGGAGCGGGAGACTCGCTGAGGGAATAAATAGCAGTAGCCCAGTCAAGCTTAAGGCAATGGTGTAGTAGACGCTGTGATTGGCATTGCGATGCAGAGTGCAACCACAGCGTGGGCAAGTCAGCTTTTGACCGGGCGGTGCCAACCCGCCAGTCAGCAATAGATCGCACTCATGGCAAGCATGCTGCCAACGTATCTGTTTATCATCACGCAGCTGTTCCATGTGCGAGAGGTCCTTGCCTTATCCTGCACAATTTTTGCCGCATCCAAATGCTTCGATGGCGCGTCTATTGCAATATAGGGCCATTGCCCTATTCAATGCTGCCCTGACATTGCCAGGCAGTTACCGGTAAACGCACATTCGCGTCGGTTTAACGAAGATATACCAAAAAGCCGAAAGCGTCGCCTCGACGCTCAGGCTGGCCGCGGGTACACTCTCGCGACTGCTGATTGGGGAGACTGGCAGCACAACCTAACTTTGCGAGCCAAAGGAATCCACCGAGTACCCAGAACTCGAGTGCCGCTCCAGATACTTTTTAGAAGCTTGAAGACCGCACCCGCCACAGGAAGTTGAAACAGATGAAAAGAAGTAACCGCACAGAGCCGCGAGGCCGCCAGTTGCGTCCACTGAAGAAACTACTCGCCGCCGCCCTACTCGGATTCGGTGCCATGCAGGCCCAGGCCGACACCCTGTGGGATATTTATACTCAGGCGCTAGATAACGATCAGCAACTTGCCGCCGATCGAGCCACCTACCATGCAGGTATCGAGGCAAAGAACCAGCTGCGAGCACCGCTATTGCCGCAGGTAAATGCCAGATTCGAGGCCTCCAGAGTCCATGAATTTAACATCTCAAACGGGGCACAAATTCTTGAAGATGGCCCCGTTGATGGTGATCTAGTTGACTTTAACCGAAGATCAACCGGGACCTATCAAAATAGGGTGTACAATGCCACACTGACCCAAGCAATTTTTGACGCCCCTGCTTGGTTTGATTACCAACGGGGTAAAAGATTAACCAAAGTTGCTACTGCAGAATTTAGTGCCAATCAGCAAGAAATGATGCTTCGAGTCGCCACAGCCTATTTCGATGTACTACGCGCCTATGACATCCTGGAATCCGCAGTGGCCGAGGAGAAAGCCCTAGCCAAGCAGTTGGAGCAAACTCAGCAGCGATTCGAAGTAGGCCTAACCGCAATTACTGATGTGTATGATTCCCAGGCGGCCTTCGACAGCTCTGTAGCCCGCCGCTTAACCGCTCAAGACGAGCTGCTCAGTAACTTCGATGCCCTATCAATCCTCACCGGTAGCTATCACGATGAGGTTGCTCCTCTCGTAGATACCTTCCAAGTCGCACCTCCGGTGCCGGCTGAACGTGCAGACTGGGTCGACTTCGCTTTGGCCAATAACTTCGACTTGAAAGCTGCACGACTGAATGCCGAAGCGGCCCGCTACAATGCCCGTTCTGCCGCCAGTGAGCACCTGCCCACTCTTACCGGCTCCCTCTCCTATAACAAGCTCACCTCAAACGGTACTGAACGTGTGAGATTCAGAGACGAGACTCGCCAATCAGATACTGAGTTTCCCAGGGACTTGGACGACCGTGATTCTGTAGCCGCAGTCACACTGAATATACCGATTTATACTGGTGGCCTTTTGAGCGCCAATCGACGTGAAGCGCGTAACTTATCCTTTCAAGCACAAGACCTGCGCAACCTGGCTGAACGCAATACTATCCAAAACACCCGCACCCTACATCGTGCAGTGGTAACAGATGTATCCCGTGTGGCAGCCCGACAACAGGCTGTGGTCTCCGCAAAGAGTGCATTGGATGCCACTCAAGCCGGCTACGAGGTGGGTACGCGCAATATCGTAGATGTGCTTTTAGCGCAAAACACCCTTTATTCAAATCAAACCGAATATGCCAACGCCCTCTACGACTACATCATCAACACCTTAAGCCTTAAGCAGGTAGCGGGTCTCCTTTCACCACAGGATCTACAAGAATTGGATGTTATGTTGAACCCGGCCAACAATGTTCACCGTGTAGCGGAAGCCGGCCCAAGCGGTTCCAAGTAGCTAACTCGACTCCAAAGAAATGTGAGCAGCTCCAAGAGAGCCGCTCACACTTTTCCTGAACTCGGCATCAGCCTGTCTATCTCTTCCAGCAGGCGCTGCAAAGCCCCACTATTTTGCTTCGCTACTGCCCTAGCTCGTTGACCTAAGACCTGTCGCTCCTTATCGTTCAGTAACCACTGCTTTATCTGATTACTCAGTGATACAGCATCCGCCGCAATTGCCAATCCGCCAGCATTCTTTAAAAGATCAGCCACGGTCGCGAAGTTATGCATGTATGGCCCGGAGATAGTCGGTATCCCCCAGGCCGCCGGCTCAATCATATTGTGCCCTCCCACAGGGACCAGGCTCCCCCCCACAAAAGCCACATCACAGGCACCATAGAAACGCAGTAGCTCACCCATGGTATCCCCTAAAAGAACCTGATCATCCGCTTTTGGAGCACCACCACTACTGCGCCTTGAAACCTGAAAGCCTCGCTCCTGACATAAACGGGCAACATCATCAAAACGCTGAGGGTGACGCGGTACCAAGACTAAAAGCAGATCTGAAAAGTCCTTAATCAGGGTAGAGAACGCATCCAGTATGATCTCATCCTCGCCGGCATGGGTGCTGGCTGCCAGCCAAACCTTACGATTTAAAGAGCCGCGCCATTGGTGGGATAGCGCCTGCGCTTCGCTGATGAGGCCCAGGTCAATATCCAGGTCAAACTTAATATTGCCGCTGGCCACTACTTTCTCTCGAGGCAGGCCCAGAGAAACAAAACGTTCAGCGTCTACTGGGTACTGGGCAACAACTTTATCCAAATTGCCCAACATTGAGCGGGTAAACCCAATAAATCGCCCATAACCCCGGGCAGATTTCTCACTCAAACGTGCATTGGCAAGCAATGCAGGGATCGCCCTCTTTCGACATAAACGCAGAAGGTTTGGCCACAATTCGGTCTCTACAATCACCAACATAGTGGGGTTGAGAGCTTCCAGAAATGGATTGAGGAACTCGGGTAAGTCATAAGGTAGGTAATAATGGAGCAGGCGGCCGCCCAAAATCGGGCTTAAGGACTTTGTAACCCGCTCGGAGCCTGTAGGGGTACTCGTTGTAACCAGCCAATGCCAATCAGGATAGCGAGCTGCTAATTGAGCAATAACGGGGATCGCAGCGAGGGTCTCCCCCACAGATACGGAGTGAACCCATATTAATGGAGCTTGACTATAGCGTTTTGGCACCCGTCCCAGCCGCTCCTCGAAACGCTGACGATAAGCTGGCTGGCTACGGCCGCGCCACCATAACCGAAAAAAAATAAATGGAATGGCTAAGCGAAAAAGCCAGTTGTAAAGGGTCTGCATATATCCAGCTGTCACCAGTTGGCAATTATTTGGAATCCGAGCCGAAGCTCCAGCCAGCTATCTTACAGGCAGAGAGTACAACTTGAACTTTTTATGTGACTTACTAGCAGTCCACAACCCGGTAAAAATCTGAGCGAGCCCCAAACACTCCACAGGCCATGCCTACAGAACGACATAGGCGCAACCAAGGCCGGGAACCCAGGCGGAGCCCTCCAAAAACCAAGCCAAACAAGCAGAGAACCCCTGCAACCATAAGTTGGAATATCGCTGAAAGTAAAATTCCTAGCCGACTGCGCCCAGATTGCAACTTTTGCTTTGCAAGCGTGATACCTGCTGAATATTTGCGACGGGAAAGCCAGCGTAAGTTCGCGCGGCTTATTGGTACAGGTTCGAATACTTTTGCTTCAGCGCAATGAATGATGTCTCCACCCTTGGTATGCAGCTCAGAAAAGAACAACACATCCTCACCACCTCCAAAGGGATCCCGCTCATCAAAGGACAAGCTAAACTCACGAATTATTTTCATTGGAATCAGGACATTATTGGTGGCACAGTAGGTGAGGTGATCACCTGTTTGCCTCTTCCTTCGAGAGAAATATCTTGAGTAATAAGCCGGCACTGAGTCTGGCAATTCCCGTATCACACTACCATTTACTACCGTGTTGCCACCAAGCTCTTGAGCAAATCGAAACAACTTGACCAGCCAGTCTCGAGCCACCCATTCATCATCATCAATAAAAATAAGGTAATCCGCATTTTTGCCCTGTGCCTCTTGAATACAGCGATTGCGAGCAATGGGAATTCCACGGCGTTCTTCAAGGACGTAAAGAATTGGGAGGGACGAATCTGTTGCGAAGGACTCCACTACCGCCTTCCCCCCCTGCTCCTCAGGGTCATTATCCACTACTGTCACACTTACATCTGCATCTGCAGGTAAATCAAGCTCGGCAAGACTTTGCAAAGCAACGCGAAGTTGCTCCGGCCTTTTGCAGGTGCAGATACAAATGTCTAGCAGTGGTCGCAATTTAAACTCCACAAACAACCAAATATTAAATCAGGGCGTTAGCAATAGCAGCGCAGCCTATACCCCTCTATTTGGCATGTCTATAATATTTGACTTTTAGTAAGCCTGTAGTCAGCTCATCAACTTATTGCCCGTTGAGCTAGACAGTCTGAGTAATACCTAGTACACACTTATGTCGTGAAACAATCCATGAAAGTAATGCAACTGCTTCCCGCTTTAAACTCCGGGGGAGTCGAGCGGGGTACGCTCGACTTGGCAAGAATGCTCATTCAAGCCGGCCACACATCTATCGTTGTATCTTCTGGGGGCACCATGGTTCCAAAATTGGAATCCGAAGGGTCCAGGCATTTTACACTGCCTATCCACAAAAAGTCCCTAAGTAGTTTGCTACAGGTTAGACCGTTAAGACAACTTATCGAATGGGAAGCTCCAGATATATTGCATGTTCGATCCAGGGTCCCCGCCTGGCTCACTTTCTTGGCTTGGAGAAAACTAGATATCCAGTCGCGGCCACGCCTAATTAGCACCGCCCACGGCCTGTATTCAATTAATCGCTACAGTGCCATTATGGCCCGGAGCGAGCAGGTAATCGCAATATCCGAGTGCGTGAACGATTACTTACATGATAATTACCAAGCCTATCTACAACGTCCCCCAGAAGTGATCTATCGCGGAGTTGATACCGAGGAATTCAATCCCAACATCTCGGTTCCAGCTGACTGGAAAGCGAACATTGAGAAGGAATATCCAAATCTAGCAAATAAGCAATGGCTTCTCTTGCCCGGCAGGCTGACTCGCTGGAAAGGTCAAGAGGATTTTATTGAGCTAATCCAGCGTTTGATCAGTAAGCATCATGATATTCATGGGATCATTCTCGGTGGGGCTGAAGCTAACAAGAGCCACTATGAAAAGGAACTGAAACAAAAAGTAAGAGAGAAAGGAATAGAGGGGCACCTTACCTTTGTCGGCCATCGTAGTGATATTCGTTATTGGTATAAGGAATCTCGTCTCGTGTACAACCTATCCAAACGACCTGAGCCATTTGGACGTACCGTGATAGAATCTGCAGCTATGGGAACACCCGTAATTGGATACAACATCGGTGGTCCCGCAGAGTCTCTGCGTGTTTGCTTTCCACAAGGGTTGGTAGAGCAAAACGATGCTGAAGCACTTTATAATCGCTCACGGGAATTGCTAAAAGGCCCAAAACAAAAAGCCTCCCTTTCTGAAGACTTTACCCTCAAGCGCCAAGCAGAACATACCATCGAAGTCTATGAAACCATGATCAAAAAGTCGCCCGGAGCCTGATATAGTGATTGATTTAGGCTACAGTAAGCCTTTTGCCAGTGGTGGAAACCGCTTTTGCTACCGCCATCCAGAGAAACCTCTGCTCTGCATAAAGGTTATGCGCCCAGGGCGCACCGCAGAATTGCTCGGACGAGCACCATGGTACAAAAAGTGGCGCGGTGAAGATGATTTTGATGATAATTTGCGTGAACAAGAAGGCTATTCGCAAAAAGCTATCCAGCAAAATAAAGAAGGCCTCTGGCGACATTTACCTCGCTGGTACGGGATACAACAAACCAGTCTGGGCCCCGGTGCAGTAACAGACCTTATCCTGGAGAGCGAGGGCAACCCAGCCCCTACCTTGCGCCAATATCTGAATAAGCATGGCCTAAACAGTGAAATAAGATCTGCCCTTGAACGCTTTGCAGCATGGCTCTTGGAGTATGGTGTACTGACCAAGAACCTGATTGCACACAATCTAGTTGTACGCAGGGAAAATGAAAAATTAGAAATTTATATTATTGATGGCTTGGGTTGTGCATCTTTTTTGCCCTTGCCTCAAATTTCTGACTTCTTCGCCAAACGCTACATTCAGCGGCGAATCCGGCGCATGTGGCTTCGAGTTGAGTGGGAGATTTCAGATAAGAAAACTCCCTGGAGGAAGTTTGAGTCTCAAGGCCTCAAACACTAGCGAAATGGCAAGTCGCAGCGGCGGAGTAAAGCCTGGGCACATAGGAGATATTGATCCAAAGGCTCTCGTCGCTTTTGTTTTGCCACCTCAGCTACTTGGTCACTAATAATTCCCTGGTCTACCAACCTTTGCACCGCAGCCCTGACTTTATTGGATCGTGCTCGACTTGGCACACGTATAACACCCACCTGGGCACTGCTCTGTAAAGATTCAAACAGCATAGAGATACTGTCTTCACTAACCCAAATTTGCTCAGCCGCCGCCATCTCTTCTTGTAACCACATGGGGGAGCAGGTACGCCAATCCACCATCTGGACATTGTCTACCAATAGTGAAGTAATCGTGCTCTCAGGAGTTCTGCGGCTATTGGACAACTGCCATTTAAGAGGTTGTTGAAGTAACTGATCCACTTGGTGATGAAGAGAACTGTCATCCCATAAATAGTGACTACTTGGTCCCCCCAGTAATATTAGCCCCCGCCCAGATTTTTTAGACCCTTGTGGCAAAGGGCCTGTCAGTGCACCCTGACTGAGAATCACATTATCTAAAGGAGGCGGGCGGTCGTGCTCTGGCACTATCGAAAAGTCAAACCAGCGAAATGGCAACTGTGGGAGGTTAATAGCTACTGCACGCCCCCCAAAACGGTGACGTGCAGCTAACATAGGCAAACGACTTCGGCGGCCAGTTCCAATCAGAAAATCCGGCTTAGGGAGCTTGGGAATCTCACCGGCAGTTCCGAAAAGGATATTAGAGGCCGTAATGGAAGTGGAGATATCAAAGCTCCTAACCTGGCCCACGAAACTACTTCGCAACCCAGTGATCAATGCCGCACTTTGCTTTTCGTGTGCGCGGTTACCATCTAGAAAGCACCATATTGTCAGTTGCAAAAGAAATCCTTGATATGCAAACAGAGGCCAATTATTAAACAAGTCATCAACTTACTGGCGCCAATTGCTAAAATCTTGTAGATGCTTTTACAGGGGCCGCCACTGTTGAACCCTCACCTCTTCCAGTATAACCTTCCAGCCGGTTGTGCGGATGCTTAGAACCCTGCACATCTAAAACTTATCAATGCACTAAATATATTACCTATTTCGAAGATTGTATCCATCTTAAGCTCCCCAGAGTATTGCTATAGCATTTACCGTTGGCAACCCATGGGCAGCTTCAGCAAGCCTTGTTTGCCTAAAGCAGAAACATTATCAACTACACACTTAGTTATGTCAGAAACTGGAAGTAACTCTAATCCACTCCCTCCAGCACGTTACCGAAGGCAAGATTCCAGGTGGGTCTCTATACCGCTCCGCATAGTTTACTTGGGGCTATTCCTTCTGCTTTGCGGTTTTTACCTGACTCCCAAGGTCTCGGGCGTACAAACAAGCTTCTATTTAACTTTACTGCCAGCGACACTTTTTCTGCTGCCTTGGAGAAAAGACTATTCGTTCATATTTTCATGGCAATTTGTTGCTTTTTGCAGCCTTCCTTTGATATTGGCACTATCCACTTTTTGGGCCGACGGTGCGAATGCTGATGTCGTGCGAGAGGCAACATACTACTGGAAGCTGGTACTCTATTTAGCGGCTTTTTACTGTGCGATATATCTATTATTAGAACAATATGGAGATGAAATTTTACGAAACCTATTACTTGCAATAATTGTAGTGGGATTAGTTTCCGGGATCGCCTCATTAATTGCATATGGTATTGATGGTGGGTTTCAGAAATTTTACCGTATAGGTGGAATATCTTTAGAAGGGAATATTGATAAAACCGGCATGCTATTTGGCTTCCACGCGTTGTTCTGCTGCTATGGAATCAGGCACTCCTCTCTATTTTGGCGCTGGCTATCTTGGACTGGATTAGTGATTTCCTGCACCTATATTTTTCTTTCACAGACCAAAATTCCGATAATAATGGCAGGGGTTGCTATTCTACTCTCAGCAACTCTAACTCCTTCGCGTATATTCAAAATACTTGTGGCACTGGTACTTTTTACTGCTATACCCTTTGCCTACTTTATTATGTTTGGTGACTTGCCGCTATTCCATCGAAGCGTCGCCTATTCAGCTCGCCTGGAACTATGGGGCAAAACTTTCGAAGAATTTATGCTCTCCCCTATCGTTGGCTCAGGGCTGGTTCACAAGCAATTTATCACGCTAAATTATGTACTGCCTCATCCACATAACTACCTCTTGGATGTGGCTCGCTTTACAGGCCTACTCGGCATCGCAGCTTGTGCCTGGCAGGGGCTAGGCGTGCTTTACACTGTCGCAACCAAGAAAAACCTACTTAGTTGGGTTCCAGGCTTATATGTTGCCTGGTTCCTGTTCGGTACTTTAGCGATGCTAATTTACGCCCAACAACCTTTGGTCAAACCTAACTACATCTGGTTCTTCTATTGGGCTCCTCTCGCAATCCTTTTGGCCCGCAGTTATCTTGAGCAAGGTAAACTCAGGCCCTCGGGCTCTGCTTACCAGCAGATCTACCAGAAACAAACTCCTCCAAATATTGAGTCAAACTGATGAATGTCACCGTTTTCGGCACCGGTTACGTAGGTCTGGTGCAAGCTGCTGTACTGGCTGAGGCCGGCAATAAAGTAGTCTGTATTGATATTGATAATGACAAAGTCGAGCGTCTGAAACAGGGGCATATCCCTATTTTCGAGCCAGGCCTTGAACCGATGGTGAAAAGTGGGATCAACACCGGCAATTTGTCATTCTCGACCAATGCCGCTTATGGTGTTGAACATGGAGAGCTTATTTTTATTGCGGTCGGCACGCCACCAGATGAGGATGGCTCCGCCGATCTTAGACACGTCCTTACCGTTGCAAAGACTATTGCGCAACATATGGACAGCAAAAAATTTATTATCACAAAGTCAACGGTGCCCGTAGGTACTGCCGACAAAGTCCGCGCGACAGTCGAACAGCAGCTAGCTGGCCGCAATAGACCCGATTTAACATTTGATATTATTTCAAATCCGGAGTTTCTCAAGGAAGGATCTGCTGTCTCAGATTGCATGCGCCCTGATCGCATCATAATAGGCACCTCTGAGGCCGAATCGGAGCAAAAACTCCGCCATCTATACGCGCCATTTAATCGCAACCACGAGAAGATTCTCGTTATGGATGTTAAAAGCGCAGAGCTGACCAAGTATGCGGCTAACTGTATGCTCGCTACCAAAATCAGCTTTATGAATGAGATGGCAAATATTGCCGATAAAGTTGGTGCTGATATCGAGGCCGTGCGCAAAGGTATCGGCTCTGACCCACGGGTTGGCTATCACTTTATTTATGCTGGCATCGGTTATGGCGGCTCTTGTTTCCCAAAAGATGTCAAAGCCCTGATTTCTTCTGCACAGCAATTAGGCTTGTCGGCGGACATCCTCTCTGCAGTCGAATCACGCAACGAACAGCAGAAACACTATCTAGCCGAGAAAATTGTGGGACATTTTAAGGGGAACCTGAAAGGGAAAACCTTTGCGCTCTGGGGCCTTTCTTTTAAACCCAACACTGACGACATGCGAGAGGCACCGAGCCGTATCCTACTAGAACGCTTGTGGGAGCAGGGTGCACGGGTTCAGGCTTTCGATCCAGAAGCCATAGAAGAGTGTCGCCGTATCTATGGAAATCGAGCAGACCTAAAACTCTGTGCATCAAAAAATGAGGCACTGCATAACGCCAATGCCCTGATTATCGCTACAGAGTGGCAACAGTTCAAAAGCATCGATACAGATGAACTGAAAGCAACTTTGGTTTCTCCAGTCATTTTCGATGGCCGCAATCAGTATGAGCCAAGCGAAATGCAGGAAGATGGATTTGATTACTATTGTGTGGGAAGGCCTGATACCAATGCAGCCCCATAATAAATAATATAATTACAAGTTTGATGAGTAATAAAAAACCCAGTTTTCACCGGGTTTTTTATTATCTCTGACCAGCATCTTAAGCAATTCGAATATTTACTTCAGGTGCATCAGTGACATCGCTCAACCACCCCCGATGAGCGGCGCTACGTCCCTGAACCACATCGAAATAGAGACTCTGTAAGCGGCCGGTGATTGGCCCGCGCCGACCACTGCCAATTGAACGCCCATCTAGAGAGCTGATCGGCAGTACTTCAGCCGCAGTGCCCGTAAAGAAGGCTTCATCGGCAATATATACTTCGTCCCGGGTAATCCGCTTCTCCACCACCCTGTATCCGCATTCCCTGGCGAGTTCAATTACAGTATCGCGGGTAATTCCATCCAGGCAGGAGGTAAGCTCCGGCGTATAGATGATACCTTCGCTAACGATGAAAAAGTTCTCTCCACTCCCCTCTGCCACATAGCCTTCTGGGTCTAATAGGAGCGCCTCATCACAACCGTTGCGCACAGCCTCCTGTAGAGCCAGCATAGAGTTGATGTAATTGCCATTGGCCTTGGCTTTACACATGCTGATATTGACATGATGGCGGGTGTAGGAGGAGGTATTCACCTTGATACCTTGTTCCAAGGCCTCCGGGCTCATATAACTGGGCCATTCCCACGAAGCTACGATGACATGGGTTTTGAGACCCTCAGCACGTAACCCCATTCCCTCGGATCCGAAAAACACCATGGGCCTCAGATAGGCCTGATGCAGGTTATTCTCCCTCACTACCAAACGCTGAGCTTCATTCAGCTCATCAACATCGAATGGCATTGGGATATTCATAATTTTTGCAGAGCGAAATAGTCGGCGGGTATGGTCCAGCAAGCGAAAAATACTGGCGCCTCGGTCAGTTTCATAAGCCCGTACCCCCTCGAACACTCCCATCCCGTAGTGCAGGGTATGGGTCAGTACATGAACGCGTGCATCGCGCCAGGGGACCAGCTCACCGTCAAACCAGATAACGCCGTCGCGGTCGGCAAAAGACATGGGAAACTCCTACAAATCCTGAAAAACAGTTTAATCGGGCAGCAGGAGGTAGCCGGCCTTTAACCGAGCAATTGCTGCCAGTTTGTTTGAACGGTCTTTCTTTCCGCTGTGAATCGGTCATCGCTCACAATCCCTGGCCGTTGTTGTAGTGCCAGGCGATGACCCTCAGATCGGTAGGCTTTGTAGGCGTCGATCAGATGTCCAGCTTGTTTGGCTGGCATCAGGCCCGCGTCAATCAGACTTTCGAGAATGCGAATATTATCGGTATAACGCACTATCGAGGGCGCAGTTTGCGCCCAGGCCAGAGCAGCATATTGAACCAAAAACTCAATATCGACAACACCGCCCGCTCCGTGTTTCAGGTCGAACTTTTGATCATTGCTCTTATCGAGATGGGAGCGCATTTTATTTCGCATTGCGATCACTTCCTCGCGCAATTTCTGCTCATTTCTGTGCTCGCAAAGCAATCTCAAACGAAGCTCCTGGAAATCCTCACACAGGCGGCTGCTACCAGTCACCGGCCGGGCGCGCACAATTGCCTGGTGCTCCCAGGTCCAGGCACTCTCACGCTGGTACTTGTCAAATGCCGCCATAGAAGTGACCAGTAGCCCTGAATTACCAGAGGGCCTCAGGCGAGTGTCCACCTCATAGAGTGGTCCGCTCAATGTGCGCGTTTGCAGAATATGGATCAGGCGCTGCGCCAGACGGGTATAAAAACGCTGGTTATCAATGCTGGTATCCCCGCTAGTATTGAGCTGGGGGTCTGCATCATGCACAAACACAATATCCAGATCAGATCCATGGGCCAACTCGAGACCGCCAAGTTTACCGTAGGCGATAATGGCAAAACGCATATCCTCTACGGTAGCGCCTGCAGGCAAGCCGTATTTGCCCACCATCTGCGCCCAGGCCAGATGCAAAGATTGCTGTAGAATTGCCTCAGCAAGCCAAGTGAGGGAGTCGCTCACTCTCATCAGCGGCAGAGCCCCACTTACCTCCTGGGCAGCAATACGCAGGCTTTGACTCTGCTTGAAGTAACGCAACGCTTCCATCTGTTGCTCCAAATCAGCAGGATCAACGCGCAATAGTTCTCGACGCAGCTCATCTGCAATATCCTCCGCTGTAGCCGGCGCTAACAGGCGACGTGAATCCAGTAATTCATCCAGAAGTATCGGGTGGCGTGCGAGCTGCTCTGCAATTCGCGGGCTGGCACTACAAAGCCGCACTAGCTGGCTCAGTACCGGTGGGTTTTCATTGATCAAAACCAGGTAGGCGCTGCGGCGCAGTACTGAGCGCACTAGGGGCAGTACTCTAGCAAGCACTAGCAGCGGCTGCTCCTGTAAACTGGCTGCCGCCAATAGCAGAGGCATAAACTGGTCCAGGCGCTCCCGGGATGAAGCAGGCAATGCGATCACCATTGGTGAGTTGGATAGCTCCCGCAACAGATTCAGGGCCTCCCCAGCAGGGACAAAGCCAGCATCCGCCAAGCTCTGCAGGTTGATCTCCTCACTTCCCGGCTCATTACAGCTGCCCCAAAGCCCCTGCCATTCCTCCGCTACACGCGGCTCAGCGATCTCCTCCGGAGGCGCGATTACAGTATCGAATTCACTTTCGACTACATTGCGCACCGATGCCAACTCCCCGAAGAGTTGTCCCCAGTCATCTCGCCCCAGGGCATAAGCAAGCCGCTGACGTTCCTTATCATCTTGGGGTAATGCTTGAGTTTGCTGGTCTCGATAAGCTTGTAGCGCGTGCTCAACCCGGCGCAGTAACAGATAACAGTTTGCCAATTCAGAGGCTACACCGGGCTCTACATGCCCATCACTTTCCAATAGTGGTAGGAGCTTCAACAGGTTGCGTTCACGCAGTGCCGGTTGGCGGCCACCGCGAATTAACTGGAACGCCTGGGCGATAAATTCGACTTCGCGAATACCACCTCGACCGAGCTTGATATTGTCTGTTAGGCCTTTTGCACGCACCTGGCGTTGAATCAAAGCCTTCATCTCCCGCAACGCATCGATCGCACTGAAATCGATATAGCGACGATAAGTAAACGGGCGCAGCAGCTCCATCAAATCTGCCGCAACTTCCTTATTACCGGCCACAGGACGCGCCTTGACCATGGCATAGCGCTCCCATTCGCGTCCCTGGGTCTGGTAGTAGTCCTCCAGTGCAGCAAAATGGCTCACAAGCGGGCCACTGTCTCCATAGGGGCGCAAACGCATATCCACACGAAACACAAAGCCTTCGGCATTAATAGCATCCAATGATTTGATTAGTCGCTGTCCCAAACGCTGAAAAAACTTCTGGTTTTCCACGCACCGTTCGCCATCTGTGTGGCCGGGTTCCGGATAGGCAAAGATCAGGTCTATATCTGAGGATAGATTCAGCTCTCGCGCACCCAGCTTGCCCATACCGAGCACTACCATAGATTGCGCACGCCCTTCTCTATCCCGCGGCTCGCCGTAGCGCTTTACCAGCTGGGAATGGTGCCATCGCAGCGCCGTATCAATACAAAGCTCCGCCAACTCACTCAGGCGCAGGCAAGTCCGTGGAATATCCCACTGGTCGGCAAAATCGCGGAATATCACCTCCGCGGTAGCGCGATTGCGCAGAAACCTCAGTGCGCTGTCGAGGCTCTCATCACTATTGAAGTCTGGCAGTGCAAGCCCAAGATCCTCGGCTTTTAACAGCTCAACCAAGAACTGAGGTTGCCGGCAGCAATGACGGTGAAAAAACTCAGAACCGATAAAGCTTCTTGCCAATCCCGGCTCTAGGGCCCGCTCTTCTGTAAGCCTCTCCACCTCATCACTAAAAGCAGTGCCCGCCTGTTCGCACCAATCACTCCACAATGAATCCAGCTGGTGTTTGAGTGACTCGGGGCAATTGGCGTGGTCGAACATGGGGTATCAATCCTTAGAGCAGCTATGAGGCTGGTGTGCCTGTTCATTTTTTCCTAGGCCGAATTCAATTTTGAAGCCAGCAGCTTAGAACAGCTAGCTTCTTAATACCTCCACCTGTTCTTCACCAGCTAGGCAATCCAGCTCCAAACTTTAAAACGCAATGTCTGGCGGCGGAGCTACACGCAACACTTCCGCAACGGTAGTCAGGCCGGCTGCCACTTTTTTGGCACCTGAGAGACGCAAGCTACTCATACCCTCTCGCATTGCCTGACGACGCAGCTGCTGCAGATCGCAATCAGGGGTAACCTGTGCTTGGACAGGCTCACTGAACGGCAATATTTCGTAAATGCCTTGACGTCCCAAATAACCGGTATTACGACACTCCAGGCAACCTATCGGTGCATATACCTTTTCCGGGAGCGGAGCCTTCCATGGGCGCACCAGGGATTGCCAATCGGCCTCTGCTATCTTATCCGCACGCTTGCATGACGGGCACAGGGTGCGAACCAGTCGCTGCGCCATTACCCCGAGGATGGTCGATTTAAGTAGGTAGTGAGGTAACCCCAGGTCAAGCAATCGAGTGACCGCCGTAGGGGCATCGTTGGTATGTAAGGTGGAGATCACCAAGTGCCCGGTAAGCGCCGCCTGTACCGCCATCTGCGCTGTCTCAAGATCCCGGATCTCCCCCACCATAATGATATCCGGGTCCTGGCGCATCAGGGTCCGAATACCTGCGGCAAAATCGAAACCGATAGAGTGGTGCACCTGGGTTTGGTTGAAGCTCTCTTCAACCATTTCAATCGGATCTTCCACCGTGGAGACATTCACCGCGCTGGTAGCCAACTGTTTGAGGCCTGTATACAGAGTGGTGGTCTTTCCCGACCCCGTAGGCCCTGTTACCAGTACAATGCCGTTGGGACGCGACAACATTTTTTGCCAGCGGGACAAATCTTCACCACCCAAGCCCAGGTCACTGTAGGAGCGCGCCAGCACTTCGGGGTCGAAAATTCGCATCACCAGTTTTTCACCAAAGGCTGTAGGCAACGTAGAGAGGCGCAGCTCCACTTCACTGCCATCGGGCCGCTTGGTCTTGATACGTCCATCCTGGGGCTTTCGCTTCTCAGCCACGTTCATTCGCCCGAGAATTTTCAGGCGACTGGTCACAGCAGCATTCACCTGATCTGGCAGCTCGTGAATAGGGTGCAGCACACCATCGATACGGAAACGGATTCGCCCCACTTCCCGCCTTGGCTCGATATGGATATCACTGGCGCGCTGGTCGAAGGCATGTTGCAGCAGCCAGTCGACAATATTGACGATATGTTGATCGTTGGCCTCGGGATCCTTGAGGTTGCCGAGCTCCAGCAACTGCTCAAAATTGTTCGCAGTAGATGTACCTTGCAGGCCGCTGGCCCCAGAAATGGAGTTGGCAAGAGAGTAGAACTCCACGCAATAGCGCTTAATATCTGCGGGGTCCGCCACCACTCTCCGTACCATACGGCCACTGGTGTGCTCCAACTGCTCTTCCCAGCCCCTAGCGAAAGGCTGTGCAGTTGCAACCAAGAGTTCTTCTGCTCCCGCTTCAACACATAAGATCTGATGGCGCTTGGCAAACTGGAAGCTCATCACCTCGGTCACCGCACTGACATTCACTTTAAGCGAGTCAATATGATAGAGGGCATGAGAGGAAATATCTGCTAACCAGGCACTGAGAACTTCGCTGTTCAATAGGGCTCCGGGGGCTTTCCGGTTGGCGAGGTCGCAGCTTGCGATGTAGCTGAGAGGGTGCATTTGTGCCTGCTCAGCAGTACGCGGAGTACCTACAATCCGGTTAGCATCCTGCCTGCTCACATAGCCCTGACCGACAAGGTCATCCAGCAGCCCATGTAAGTCCAGCAGCCTGTCCGCGGCTTTGCTCTCTGCCATTGGTAAACCCCCTTTATTCTCATATGGCGACGCCGCATTGTAGCCCCATCCTCAGGGTACAACAGTGCATCGTTAACGCACTATTACCGAAGTTGCTCCGATTGGGGTACCATGCCGCCGTTTCGCACCCTGAGCAATGGAGCTAACCATGGCCCTGTCGAATATTGCCAATCTGTTTGGCCGCTCTCCAATCAAGCCGATTGAGAAGCATATGGCTACGGCCCACGAGGCTTCAGCCGATCTGATTCCGTTTTTTGACGCACTGATCAAAGGTGATCTGGAAGAGGCGGAAAAAATTCAACTGCGCATCTCTGCCACAGAAAACCGCGCAGATGACATCAAAAGAGATCTGCGCCTGCACCTGCCGGACAGCCTGTTTATGCCGGTCTCCAGATCCGATCTGCTGGAGCTGTTGCACGCGCAAGATGAGGTTGCCAACACCGCGCAGGATATCGCCGGGCTGGCAGTGGGCAGGAAAATGCAAATCCCACAAAGCCTGCAGCCGCTCATGGCCACTTTTGTTGAAAGTGCTGTGGCGACCTCATCCCAGGCACTGCGCGCCATTAACGAACTGGATGAGCTGCTGGAAAGTGGTTTCGCCGGCCGTGAGGTCACCATCGCAAAGCGCATGACTGAAGAGCTGGACGAGCTGGAGCGCAAGTCAGACAAGCTGGAAATTGAAATTCGCGCTGCGCTTTTCGCCATAGAAAAAGACTTACCGCCGGTGGATGTAATGTTCCTCTACCGCGTTATTGAATGGATCGGCGAACTAGCCGACCGCGCCCACAGCGTGGGCAACCGATTGCAGTTGTTGTTGGCACGTTAGGGGGTTCAGCGTGGAAATTATTAGTCAATACGGCCATATTCTGTTGATTTTGGCCTGTGTCGCAGGCTTCTTTATGGCCTGGGGCGTTGGTGCAAATGATGTCGCCAACGCCATGGGTACATCTGTGGGCTCGCGCGCACTGACTATCAAGCAGGCGATCATTATCGCCATGATTTTCGAGTTTGCCGGTGCTTACCTAGCTGGCGGAGAGGTAACTGCCACCATTCGCAAGGGTATTATTGACTCGGAAATCTTTGCCTCGCAGCCAGAGTTGCTGGTTTACGGCATGCTATCTGCCCTTCTCGCCGCCGGCACCTGGTTGCTAGTGGCGAGCATCCTCGGCTGGCCAGTATCGACTACCCACTCAATCGTTGGTGCAATTGTCGGCTTTTCTGCAGTTGGCATCTCTGCCGACGCTGTGGCCTGGGGTAAAGTTGGCAGTATTGTAGCCAGCTGGGTGGTTTCTCCTCTGCTAGCTGGCACTATCTCCTTCCTGTTATTCCGCAGCGTTCAGCGGCTGATTCTCGATACCGAAGATCCATTCAATAACGCTAAGCGTTATATTCCCTTCTACATGTTCGCTGTAGGCTGGATGATCGCGATGGTGACCCTGACCAAGGGCCTGAAACATGTCTTGAAAGATGCCAATATCCAGCTGACTTTCGTGCAGGATGCAGGCATCGCAGCCATTGCCGGTCTTATTGTGGCGGGTATCGGTATTGCCATGCTCAAGCGCGTGAAGCGCGACCCCTCCGCAGAATCCGAGAATCGCTTTGCCAATGTGGAGCGAGTCTTCGCGATTCTGATGATCTTTACTGCCTGTGCCATGGCTTTTGCCCACGGCTCTAACGACGTGGCCAATGCAGTAGGCCCACTCGCAGCGGTTGTAAACACTATCCAGAGCGGTGCGGTAACCGCCAAAGCCACTATGCCCTCCTGGATTCTGCTCCTTGGTGGCCTGGGAATTGTTGTGGGTCTTGCCACTTACGGCTTTAAGGTAATGGCCACTATTGGCAAGAAAATTACCGAGCTGACTCCGAGCCGCGGTTTTGCCGCCGAGCTGGGGGCTGCCGCCACCGTCGTTCTGGCCTCGGGAACTGGACTGCCAATTTCCACGACCCATACCCTGGTTGGCGCAGTTCTCGGTGTTGGCCTGGCACGCGGTATTGGCGCCCTGAATCTGCGTATGATCACAACCATTGCAGCTTCTTGGGTAGTAACTTTGCCCGCAGGTGCCGGTATTGCAATCCTGTTCTTCTACTTGTTTAAAGGTATATTTGGCTGATAAGCCAGTCTTAGGCTTTAAGAAAAGTCGATTAGAGGGAGGCCCCAAAAGCCTCCCTTTTTTATTGCCTCTAAATTCGCCATCTACCTGTTTGAGCTACGCTGTTGCAACGCAGGGCGAGATAGCCTGCCCTTTTATCAGCCGGGAATTCCAGCCTCTCCAAGCAATTGGCCTCCACTGCAATGAAGACTACTAACACATGCCAATGGACTGTCGGAACCTACCTCGCGCAGAGGTTAAAAGATGCGGGAGTCCGGCATTATTTTGCTCTACCTGGCGACTATAACCTGGTACTGCTGGACCAGCTATTGATGCACAGAGACTTACAGATGATCAGCTGTTGCAATGAGCTAAATGCTGGCTATGCCGCCGATGGCTATGCACGTGCCACTGGTGGGCCATCAGCGGCGGTGGTCACATTCTCCGTTGGTGGATTGAGCATGATTAATGCCGTTGCAGGAGCCTATGCCGAGGACCTACCGCTAATCGCTATCTCTGGTGGGCCAAATACCAATTCTGAAGCTGAGTGGGAATACTTGCATCACACATTGGGCAAGGTCGACTATAGCTATCAGCGAGAGATGTATTCCCGCATAACCGCAGAAACCGTGATCATCCACCACCCCTCACTGGCACCCGCCGCTATCGATCGCGCAATTGATACGGCAATGTTGCGCCGCAAACCGGTATACATTGAGATCGCCGCAAATGTCGCCAATGCTCCAACTTCCGCACCCATACCCCGCGGTTTTGCCAGGCGCGCTACCAGCGATCCCGATTCCCTCAACGCTGCAACCAAGCATGTTGCCGAATTCCTTAATGCCGCTGAGAGACCGGTACTGATCGCCGGAAGTAAAATCCGTGCAGCCAATGCCCGCATCGCCCTTCGCGATTTGGCCCAAAGCTGTAGTTACGGCCTCGCCACCATGCCCGATGCTAAGGGCATAGTGTCTGAGGCACACGAGAACTTTATGGGGATCTATTGGGGGCCAGTGAGTACGCCAGGTTGTAGTGAGATAATTGATACCTCCGATGCGCTATTGTTCGCAGGACCACAATTCACTGACTACACAACTACCGGACACCAACTGGGTTTTGAAAAAAGCCGGGCAATCTTCTGCCACCCGGCCTCAATACAACTCGGGGAGACCTGTTACAGCAATGTGCACATGAACGACCTGCTTGAAGCTCTTGTAGGACAACTCAAACCCAACGATGGTGCACTCAAGGCCTACCGAAGAGTCAGCAGTCCAAAACACATTCCTCAGCCAGGCAAAGCCAAGACTCCACTATCTATCCGGCAACTGTTTACACGAATACAGAAACTGCTCGACCGTAAAAGCACTTTGCTGGTGGAAACAGGGGACTCATGGTTTAACGGTATGGAGCTATCCCTGCCTGAAGATGCACAATTTGAAATCCAGATGCAATACGGGAGTATTGGATGGTCAGTAGGAGCGACTCTTGGTTACGCACTGGGGAAGGACAAAGGCCGCCTTATTTCCTGTATTGGCGACGGTTCTTTCCAGCTGACTGCACAAGAAATTTCCACCATGATCCGCTATCAGGTCGACCCGATTATTTTCCTGATCAACAACGGTGGCTATACCATTGAAGTGGAAATCCATGATGGCCCTTACAATAAGATTAAAAACTGGAACTACGCCCAATTAGTTGAAGTATTTAGTGCGGGAGAAGGTGATGCCTGGGGCTGTAAAGTCAGTACCGAGGGGGAACTGGATAAAGCTATTAAGGAGGCTAAAAGCCGTAAAGGGCTCTGCCTGATAGAAGTGATCATCGACCGCAACGATTGCAATGTGAATCTGCTGCGCTGGGGGAACCAGGTTGCGCGTAATAACGGCCGTGCAAACCGAAGCATGTAAAAAACCAGGTAAAATGAGAACTACGTTCAGCTCTCAAGTAAGAGTATTAGTCGCCCAGCCTTAGCCTCTATTTACAAAATCTAAGTGCTCTATAGCACTGCTTCCAATTGGCTAGCACGCCGGTAATACTACTTTTCCTGAACATAATAATGTCCATTACTTAAAAGCTTACGTCTTATCCATGCCACTGCTACTCTTTGTCACCTTCCTTTGGGCCCTTTCCTTCAGTTTGATCGGGGTTTACCTGGCCGGCCAGGTGGATAGCTACTTTTCCGCAATGAGCCGGGTATTACTCGCCTCCCTGCTATTTTTGCCCATGTTGCGGTGGCGTCGCTCAGGCACTCGCATTGCCTTAACCCTTATGACTATTGGTGGTGTACAGCTTGGGCTGATGTATTTGTTTTATTACCAGTCATTCCTACTTCTGAGCGTCCCGGAAGTCCTGTTGTTTACCATATTTACTCCTCTGTATATTGCCCTTTTATACGACCTACTCAAGAAACGAGTCTCTTTATGGAATCTGGCAATCGCACTATTAGCAGTTTCCGGGGCAGCTATTATTCGCTGGGATAAACCGAATGGCGACTACTGGAATGGATTCGCCATGGTCCAAGGGGCAAATCTATGCTTTGCACTGGGCCAAGTAGCCTACAAGCAGTTCATGCAGCACCGACAGCCACTTGAGCCCAGGCAAACTTTCGGCTGGTTTTTCCTGGGTGCCAGCTTAGTTACCGTGACAGCCTGGACACTATTGGGTGAAGCCAAATATCCGCAAAACGAAATTCAGTGGGGTGTACTAATCTGGCTAGGGCTGGCCGCATCAGGGCTTGGCTACTTTCTTTGGAACAAAGGCGTTACCCAGGTTTCCGCCACAACTTTGGCAGCTATGAATAACGCCTTGATTCCCGCGGGCTTATTGGTAAACCTGTTAATCTGGAATCGAGAAGCCGATATCACAAAACTGGCAGTGGGAGGTGGTGTAATTACCGCAGCCGTAATAATTAGCGAATGGCGCAACAGGAAAAGGGAGATCCACTATGGCGAGTACCGCAGTACCTAACCTCAAGGAGCAACTGCGCCAGCTTGTTGGCACCCCGAGTATCAGTGCCACAGATCCAGCGCTTGATATGGGGAACCGACCGGTGGTGGAACTATTGGCAACCTGGCTGGAAGCCCTCAATTTTAAAGTGGAATTGTTGCCCCTGAAAGGCAACCCTCTCAAGGCCAACATGATCGCCACTTTGGGCGGCAGCTCCGATGGCAATGGCGGACTGATTTTATCCGGACATACCGATACAGTGCCTTATGATGAGGGCCGATGGCAGTCCGATCCTTTCAAGCTGATAGAGCGAGACAATCGCCTATACGGCCTCGGTAGTAGCGATATGAAAGGGTTCTTCCCCCTTGCCATTGAGGCGGCCAAGTCCTTCTTAAATAAGCCTCTGCGCCAACCCCTTACGATTCTTGCAACGGCCGACGAAGAGACCTCAATGGCTGGGGCACAGGCATTGGTCGAAGCAGGGAAACCCCACGGGCGCTTTGCGATAGTAGGTGAACCCACCGGCTTGCGCCCTATACGCATGCACAAAGGGATAATGATGGAGGCAGTGCGAATCACCGGCCAGTCCGGTCACTCTTCCAATCCCAGCCTTGGCGCCAATGCCTTGGAAGCCATGCACTCAGTAATTGGAGAGCTGATGTCTTTGCGAGCCGAATGGCAGCAAAAATACAATAACCCGGGCTTTGCCGTACCTGTCCCAACCTTGAACTTGGGCTGCATCCATGGCGGCGACAACCCTAATAGAATATGCGGCTCTACTGAATTGCAATTCGATGTGCGCCCACTACCAGGCATGCATCTGACAGACCTGCGCGCTGAACTGCAAAAACGTCTAGCCAGCTGTATCGACAACGACAGAATTCGCCTGGAAGTGATTTCCCTATTTCCAGGTGCACAACCTTTCGAGCAAGAGCAGAATTCTGAGCTGGTGCAGACTGCAGAAAAACTCTGTGGCCATACCGCCGGAAGCGTCGCCTTCGCTACAGAGGCTCCCTACTTGAAGAGCATGGGCATTGACACTATTGTGCTGGGTCCAGGTGATATTGACGTAGCCCATCAGCCAGATGAATACCTTGGGCTAGAGCGTATCAATCCCATGGTGGATATATTACGCAAACTGATAGCCCGCTTCTGCCTATAAGCACAGCACCCTAACTCGGCATACAGCAGGAGTCTGGGCACTTCGCCTGGAGTAGATAAAACCTCCAATACTTGTCTTTAAGCTGGCAAGTACCTCAGTAAACGGAAAGGCATTAGTGAGCGACGATAGCGCCTCCCTCAACTGGTTCCGCCATGCGGCACCCTATATTAACGATCTTCGCGGTCGCACCCTGGTGATTGGAGTCCCTGGTGACGCCCTGGAACACACCAATTTCCGTAATTTAGTGCATGACCTAGCGCTACTCGCCAGCCTCGGCGTGCGCTTGGTAGTCGTTCATGGCGCCCGCGCCCAAGTGAACCGGGCCCTTGCTGAGAGCGGCATAGAGAGCCGCTTTCACGACAATAACCGGGTCACCAATCGAGAGAGCCTGGAGATAATTAAAGCTGCGGTGGGTAGATTGCGATTTGATATCGAAGCCGCATTTTCACAGGGTCTACCTGACTCCCCTATGGCCCGCTCAGCTTTGAAAGTGATTTCCGGTAACCTGGTTACCGCACGGCCCTGCGGAGTGCTTGATGGTGTCGACTTGGGCTGGACAGGTACCGTTCGGAGAATGGAAGTCAATACCATTGAGCAAGCCTTAGACCAGGGTGCGCTGGTATTGCTCTCTCCACTGGGCACTTCGCTGACAGGGGAACTGTTCAATATCAACTACCTCGACCTGGCAGCGGAGGCAGCGCGGGTATTACGAGCAGAGAAGCTGGTACTGTTCCGCGAACCTGCCCAGTTAATCTTGGACGGTAACCCGGTTCACGAACTCAGTATTGTACAGGCTGAACAAGTTTCTGCTCGAGTACGAAGCAAAGCTCTAGGGTGTGCCATACGCGCCTGTAATTCCGGGATCGCTCGTACCCATTTGCTCAGCTACTGTCAGAATGGCGCTCTTATCCAGGAGCTGTTTCGCCGCGAGGGTGCCGGTACCATGATCTACCGGGATAGCTATGAAGTGGTGCGCCGTGCGCGTATCACCGATGTTGGTGGCATTCTCGGCCTTATTCGCCCGCTGGAGAAGCAGGGTGTCCTGGTACGTCGCTCTCGGGAAAAGCTCGAAGCAGAGATTGAGCATTTCACTCTGGTAGAAGTCGATGGGACCCCGGTGGCTTGTGCTGCTCTCTACCCGATCAGAGATGACAGCGGGATCACATCAGCAGCGGAAATTGCCTGTGTGGCCAGCCATCCCGAATTCCGCGGCGGTGGCCGTGGCGCCAAGTTGATGCGACACCTGGAGCGTCAGGCCCGCACCCTAAATGTCGATGAGCTCTATGTGCTCACCACGCAGACCGAGCATTGGTTTATTGAGCAGGGGTTTAAGCAAGTGGCGATCAAGGACCTGCCCACATCTCGCAAGTCTCTCTACAATATTCAGCGCAATTCGCGGATTCTGCGTAAACGCATCACTGCCAGCCCTCCTGCATAAACCGCTCCATCCGCAATTTTCATCCTAGTAAGTCGCGCAACTTGATCAAGTTGCGCGAAAATATCCCAGATATCGGATTTTTTTGATAAGCTGACGCTCTAATTTACACAGCCGGATGCTTGTACCATGCCCAGATATCGTTCCCGTACCTCCACCGCCGGACGCAACATGGCCGGCGCCCGGGCACTGTGGCGAGCCACAGGAATGACCGACGCCGATTTCCACAAGCCGATTATCGCCATCGCCAACTCTTTCACCCAGTTTGTGCCGGGCCACGTACACCTGAAGGATATGGGACAACTGGTGGCAAGGGAGATAGAGCGAGCCGGTGGTGTCGCCAAGGAATTCAATACCATCGCCGTAGATGATGGCATTGCCATGGGCCACGACGGCATGCTCTACAGCCTGCCCAGCCGTGAGATTATCGCCGATTCAGTAGAATACATGGTCAACGCACACTGTGCTGATGCCCTGGTATGTATATCCAACTGTGACAAGATCACTCCGGGAATGCTGATGGCCGCTCTACGTCTGAATATCCCGGTTATTTTTGTATCTGGCGGACCAATGGAGGCCGGTAAAACCAAGCTGGCCGATCATAAACTGGATCTTGTCGATGCGATGGTGATCGCTGCTACGGATACAGCAACTGATGAAGAGGTTGCAGAGTACGAGCGCTCCGCCTGCCCTACCTGCGGCTCATGCTCCGGCATGTTCACCGCAAATTCTATGAACTGTCTGACTGAGGCACTGGGCCTCTCACTGCCAGGCAATGGCACCCTGTTGGCCACCCATGCGGACCGCAAAGAGTTGTTCCTGCGCGCAGGACGAGAAATCGTTTCGCTAACGAAGCGTTACTACGAAGAAAATGACGAGAGCGCCCTGCCTCGCAATATCGCCAACCGCAGTGCTTTCATGAATGCCATGGCTCTCGATATCGCCATGGGTGGCTCGACCAACACGATATTACATCTACTCGCCGCTGCCCAGGAGGGCGATATCGACTTCAACTTACAGGATATCGATCGACTCTCCCGCGAGATACCGCAACTGTGCAAAGTCGCGCCTAACACAGAGAAGTACCATGTTGAGGACGTCCACCGAGCCGGTGGGGTAATGGCGATTCTCGGCGAATTGGAATCTGCTGGGTTAATTGATGCCTCCCTGCCCACAGCCTACGGTGTCTCATTAGCGGATGCACTAAAGCAATGGGATATCTCTCGCACCGATAAGCAATCGGTGCGTGACTTCTACCGGGCTGGTCCCGCAGGAATTCCCACACAGACCGCATTTAGCCAGGCCTGCCGCTGGCCAACTCTAGATGTCGATCGCCAGCAAGGCTGTATTCGCTCAGCCGAGCACGCTTATTCTGCTGAGGGCGGGCTGGCAGTTTTATTCGGCAACCTGGCCCCTAATGGCTGCGTAGTGAAAACTTCCGGCGTAGACGAGGCGCTTTGGCATTTTGAAGGCCCAGCTCATGTGGTTGAGAGCCAAGAGGAGGCGGTTTCGCATATTCTCAAGGGCAAAGTTCACAAAGGTGAAGCCGTGATAGTGCGCTATGAGGGCCCCAAAGGCGGCCCCGGTATGCAGGAGATGCTCTACCCCACCAGCTACCTGAAATCCAAGGGATTAGGGGAACACTGTGCATTAATTACTGATGGTCGCTTCTCAGGCGGAACTTCCGGCCTCTCTATCGGGCATGTATCACCAGAAGCAGCTTCTGGTGGCACTATCGCCTTAGTGCGAAATGGAGATCCAATACATATTGATATTCCCGCCCGAAAAATAGAGGTCGCGATTAGTGATAAGGAGCTCGAGAAACGCCGCCAGGATATGGTCAGCCTCGGCCCACAAGCCTGGAAACCGGGTGAATCTCGCCCCCGCAAGGTTAGTAAAGCTCTTAAAGCGTATGCGTTACTCGCCACCAGTGCTGATCGGGGCGCGGTGCGAGAAATTGATTGACTAAAAACATGAAGTAAAACGGCCCTCTTTGAGGGCCGTTTTTTATTTCATTGCGCCAACTTATAAGTAATACGATTACGCACACCATAGCGCTCTACAGGCTGACCGTCTTCCATTTGCGGCTGGTATTTAAATCGCTCAGCCGCTGCCAGTGCCGAGCGATTGAATACATTGGTAGGGTTCCCAGCGCTGTCGAATCCCCCAACTACCTGGGCATCACGCACCGCTCCGGTTTTGGTTATCGTAAACTCCACAACTACGTAACCCTCCATGCCTCTGCGCATAGCCACACTAGGGTAACGCGGTGCGGGCTTATAAACAGGCAAAGGTTCTCTCGATACAATAACCGGGTTACCCCCAGTTTCAGCAACCGGCGGAGCAACCGTTGGTATGGTATCTATAATCTCTACGTCTCTGATCACCTCAGTGCGCTGAATTGGTGGCGGAATATCCTGAGGGCTGGGCGGTGCCTGGTACTCTTTAACCGTTACCACCTTTTTCTCAGTGATATCTATTGGTTGAATCGTCGGTAACGGCTTAGCCACCGGCTCCACAAAATTAGTGGAAATCAACTGGCTCATTAAAAAAATCAACCCGAGAGTTATCAGGGCAGCATAGGCCAAACCTTTGGCATAGCCAGAAAGCTGATAGGTAAGTAGAAATTCAGGGCTGGAAATCGGCGGGCAAGCTCTATCCATAACACCTCTCCTATTATTGTTAGGGTGCAAAAACGGCATCTGGGGTGCCGAAATGGAAAAAGCTGATCAGCTGACTCTAATCATTAGTCAATTCACGAAAAAATGCAAATAGTCCATTAATACAGGTTATTTAGCCTGGGCAATTGAGAGAACTCTAGAAAAGAAAAAAGGCCATACATTTCTGTATGGCCTCCTAAAAAAAGGTAAATAATTGAAGGAAATTAAATCGCTAACTGCTCTTCACGCTTTTTCTCACCCTCAACGTAAGCGATCCACTGCTGCGCAGACTTTTTAGAGCGCTCATCTTTTGAAGCTTTCTTGAGACTTACCAAAGCTGCGTCATAACGTTTCAGGTTAGCATTAGCCATACCCATCACGATGTGGAGCTGATCGACACGCTTAATTTTGCCTTTTGCAAAAGCCTTCTTGCCCATCGAAATGGCTTTCTCATTCTGATCCAGATCCAAATAGATACCGGCCAAACGTGAGTAA
The DNA here is from genome assembly GCF_052467165.1 of Microbulbifer variabilis. Taxonomy (NCBI): domain Bacteria; kingdom Pseudomonadati; phylum Pseudomonadota; class Gammaproteobacteria; order Cellvibrionales; family Microbulbiferaceae; genus Microbulbifer; species Microbulbifer variabilis. The sequence continues at coordinate 202,514 of NZ_CP174301.1, read as the reverse complement.
ATTTCCCCTTTGTCCGACAAGCTAGCTGCAGCCTCCAGCTGAGGGATTGCTTTTTGCAGCTCCTGAGCCATCTGGTAAGCCTGGGCTAAAGTCTCCAGGTTCTTAGCTGTTCGAGGGATCTTCTTCTCTTTAATACCTTTGGCAATAACCTTGGCACCTTTATAAGGCATTTCATGCCCCATAAAGAGATAGCCCATGTTCAGTAAATCCCGATCTTTCTCCAAAGCACCAGCAATATAAGCTGCTTCCATCATATGAAGCTGGTCTTTGTCACGCTTAAGCTCACCGTACATAGCTGCAAGAGTTTTGTAGTACACCGGCTTCGGGTAATACTGCACTAATTTTTCCAGAACACCCGCTACTTTTTTGTAGTCGTTGCGCTCGAAATACACAAACTGCTGCAACCCGTACCAGCCTTCCTTCGGTACCTTGCCCTCTTTCTCATACATGGATACCGCTACGTTGATATCCTTCAGTGCCTTAGCTTGGTCACCAACTTGGTTATAAGCCTGAGCGCGCAATGCATAAGAATCTGCAGTAATACGATCAGAAACCTTGAACCACTGGTTCAAGTAATTGATCGCCTGCTTATAGTCTTCGGTTACGAAATAAAGTTGGGCCAAGGTAAACAAAGTGCCCACTTCAAGTGCTACTGGCAGGTTTTTTTCACCCTGACTCAGCACTTTCTTGAAGTAAGGAATAGCCTCTTTGTAGCGCTCGGTACTGTAGTAAACCACACCAAAGAAATTGTACATCTGTGCTATTTCATAGCCATTGTACCGTTTCTTGCTCGCATCCATTTCCTTCAGCGCAGCAAGAGCACCCGCCCAATCCTCTGCATCTGCAGCTTCCTGGGCCTTTTCCAGTTTTTTATACGCAGCTTCGCGCATTGCCGGAACTTTACGGGTCTTTTCTTTACTAGGCTTTTTTTGCTCTTGTGCCTGTGCCGAGGCGAAAGATGCGGAAACACCCGCTGCTTCAAGCACGGTAACACTGACTGCTGGTGCCAAGACCAGGGGCAGCGCTACTGAGGTGCGCAGAGCGAGCTTGGACAAACTTTTGCTAATGCTTGTCAACTTCATAGTGCTTCCCCTTAGTTTTTGGCCATATTAAAGCTGATCTTAGTCCTTACATTGGGAACTTCGGTCGGCTTGCCATCGACTACCCGCGGCTTGTACTTGTATTTCAGTGCAGACTTAAGCGCAGCTCTGTTGAAAACAGAAGTAGGCTTACCATCTAGCGTGAAAGCTTCAATTACGATGGGGTCACGTACAGAACCGTTTGTGGTCACCGTATATTCCACAATCACATACCCTTCCATTCCGCGCTGCAGGGCGCGTCGAGGGTACTGAGGCTGCACCTTAACAATTGGCAGATAATCCCCCTCACCAAAGCTGAAGCCCGACAACTTGACGCCGCCACCTGCTCTAGGGGCAGCAACACTGATACTGGTATCAATATTCGGGTCTTCAAACTCAGGCTCTGGCATCTCCGGCGGAGGCGTTTCTGGCTCCTCCGGTTTCACCGGTTTGGTCGTATCGTACTGTGTTTCGATCTTCTGCTCAGGCATCACCACATCGGCAACTTTGAATTGCTCCTTTTCCTCTGGAGCCTTCATGTTTGCCTGAATCAGCTGATGCATGGTGAAGATGAGGCCGAAGGTGGTGGCTACCGCCAACGTACCTGCCCCAAGAAGTCTTACCGGATTCATAGCTGTTAACTCTTTTCTGTCGCGACCGAAACTTTCTTGATGCCAATTTTCCTGGCAGCTTCCGCAATCAGGGCAATCTTCTCAATACTCGCTTCCTTATCGGGCTGAATTACCAACCACCCTTTTGGGTTTTCCGAGTAGAGGCGCTCCAGGACAATTCTCACCTGGCGCTCATCAACCTTATCTTTGGCAATCCAGATCTCATCACTATCGTTGATCGCTACCAGAATAGAGGCGGCCTTGAGTTCAGCGGTTGTCGCATCCGGCTTCACAACATCAGCACCCGGTTCTTTAATAAAAGTCGCGGTGACGATAAAGAAGATCAGCATGATGAACACCACGTCCAGCATGGGCGTGAGGTCGATAGCACCCGCTTCTTCTTCTGCCGTATTTTGTCTTTTGCTCATAGCAACTCTCTTAGCGAACTTTCCCGCGAGGGGCTCCAAGGGAGCACCCTCGGTGAAAATATCTGGTTGGCTAAACCTTCACAGCAAATAAGCTCGCCTATTCGCTTATGTGTGCTTAGTGGTCCATCGTCAGATGGTCTTCCAGCAGCTGAGTCTCACGCTCTGCTTTCCGGGCAAGGTAAGTGTTGGCAAATACACCTGAGAGGGCCGCAACCATTCCCGCCATTGTCGGGATAGTTGCCATGGATACACCACTGGCCATCTGCTTGGCGTCACCACCACCAGTAATCGCGAGAACATCGAACACATTGATCATGCCCCAGACCGTACCCAGCAGCCCGAACAAGGGCGCAAGGGCAACACAAGCCTGGATCATATCCATATTGTCCTGAATTTTCTCGGATACCCGGGAGATCATCGCGTAGCGGATCTGGTGGGCCCCCCAGGATTTGCGCTCACCGCGTCCCTCCCATTGGTCAACCACACCTTGAACATCAACCTTCAACGCTTTGTTGAAGTAAAAGACCCGCTCAAAAATCAGCGTCCACATAAAGAAGGTCAGGCCGGCGATCAGGAACAGTACTGGCCCGCCCGACGCCATAAAGGCGTTGACGGCGGCCCATGCGTCGATTAATGCGTGCATGTTGCCGCCTCCTCTTATTTACGCTCGGCGTTTTCCGCCACGATACCGGCACTCTGCTCTTCCAGAATATGCAGAATACGCTTGGCGCGGCCGTTAACGATGGTGTGCATCAATACAGTCGGGATAGCAACACACAGACCGAGAACGGTGGTAATCAATGCAGAAGAGATACCACCAGCCATAGCTTTAGGATCACCAGCACCGAAGATAGTAATCGCCTGGAAGGTAATGATCATGCCGGTAACGGTACCCAGCAGACCCAGCAGCGGAGCTACCATTGCAATAATCTTCAACAGGTTGAGACCGGATTCAATTGCTGGGCGCTCTTTCAGAACGGCTTCTTCCATCTTCAGCTCTAGAGTCTCGCCGTCGACACCTTTGTTTTCTTCAGCTACTGCCAGTACACGGCCCAGTGGGTTATTCGTATTAGGGGTAGCTGAACGCAACTGAGCACTTACCTTGGCACTAACACCGGTCAGAACAATCAGGCGGAAAATGGCCAGCAGCATCGCAAATACACCAACTGCAGTGATGATATAACCTACGATGTCACCCTGGTGCCAACGCTCAACAATATCCGGGCTGTTGATCATGGCTTTCAGGTAGGAACCACCGGTAGGACCAGTCGGGTCAACACCAAATGCACTGAAGCCAGCTGTGGAGGCCTGCAGGCTTTCTGCCATACCCTGGAACTTGGCATCCGGCTGACGGATCAACTCAGCCATTTTGTAGGCTTTATTCATCTCCAGGTACTTGCCGTTGGAAACCAGGTTGAAGTTACCAACACGCACAACTTCCTGCTGAGCCTGTTCTCCGCTAGGCTTGATCACAGTTGCGTTGAACTTAACAACCTTGCCAGACTCCACGGTCTCACGCTGAATCTCAAACCACAGGCGTTCGATCTCTTCGATAGTGGGCAGCTGAGTAGCGCTGTTCATCTTTGCCAGCAGGCCATCAATAAACTCGGTACGGCCAGGATACTGGGCAGATACCAGAGAAGAGCCAACATTCGCTCTCAGGTCTGCTGCAGTAGAGGACATATGGCCGAATAGCTCTTTCAGGGAGCCCAGACGCTCGTCCAGCTGCTGGCGCTTCTGGTCAACAGCAACTTCCTGTTCCTGGTATTTCTTTTCCAGCTCGGCAGAGCGCTTTTCTTCCGCCGTGCGAGTGTCTTTGGCCTTGTTCAGCAGAGATTGCTGATTAGCTTTCTGGCGACGGAAATCAGCTTCACGCTGTTTGTGCTCTTTGGATTCAGCAATTTTGGATTGTTGAACCATTTTCAGCAGATCGTCGAGGGAAGCTGCTTTCTCTTGGGCAACAGCAGAGAAGCTGATCAGGCCAGCCGCTGCTGCAACTAATACGCGTTTGGCAATAGAGGATTTCATTGCGCTGCCTCCGGAGCCGGGATCGGCATGGTCATGATGTCGATAGTGGCCTGCTTCTTGGCGATCTTCAGGCCATTCATGAGGGCGCGGCGATATTCGCCAGCATCGATTTCAACCCAGGCTTTCTGGCCTTTATCGTAGGCAAGAGAGATCTCGGAATCGGTAGTCTGAGCCAGCAGAGCGATACGGCCGATCTGCAGCACGTTTACTTCGCGCTCCTGGCCATTTACGTTCAGGGAATCACCGTAAGTGTCAATCTTACGCGCGTACTCCGCTTCGAAGTTGTACAGCTCCAATACCTGACGGAATTTCTCCGCAACAGTAATATCGGAACGGTCCATATTGTTCTTTACACCTTCGAGGTTTGCCATGCGCTCGTCCAGTTTGAACGGGGCATCCAATTCGATGAACTGCTCCAGACCTTCCAGCATGCGCAGGATCAGCGGCTGGATTTGACGTTCAATGACAGTAACGTTGGCAATAGATGCATCCAGCTCATTGATAACCTGGAGCTGGTTGGCCAGCTGCTTTTCCAGCTGACGGTTGTATACGCGCAGACCATCGATTTCTTTATTGACCACCTTGAAGTCCTGCAGCAGGCTGCTAGTTTCTTCGGCAATCTTGTCGATGCGCTTTTGCGATGCCTGGGCCGCAGTGGTTTTCTGCTGGCCGACGGCGAGTACGTTATCGAGAGTATCCGCAGTGGCTACGCTGCCGTAGAGCGCGCCGGCAGACAGCGCAGTGGTCAGCGCCACAGCCATGAATCGCTTGGTTTTCATTAGACCCCCCAGTGGGTTCAATATTTCACAACATGGTCGCGATGAGTTAGCTGCCACAACGCGGTGTCCTTTTGTTTTAAAAACATTGGTTAGAAGACAGCTAAGAGCCGCACATTGTAAACAGCCGATTTGATTATTCAAATGCCGATTGTCAGCATCGGCCCGCATGGGTAGCAAGGTAACAACCGGGTAACAAAACCGGGTCACTTGCACACATTGGCGGCGGTGTTCCTTGTGTAGGCTGTCGCAGAATTTAACAGATTGATCAACTTTTAATCAAATTGTTTTTATTTAAATCTGTCGTACTGAACTAATGCGTAGTTGTACTCATTCTTGTCTGAAGCAGGGTAACACTCCCGCACCACTTCGACCCATGAGTCGTCAATCTCTGGGAAGAAGGCGTCCCCTTCCACATCGGCATCCACCTCGGTGATATAGAGTCGCGCTGCCATTGGTAGGGCCTGGCGGTAGACCTGCGCCCCACCGATCACCATCAATTCAGCCGCACCTGCCAGTGAGGCCCGCTCACCGGCAAGGTCCAGGGCGGACTCCAGAGAGTCCACCACTTCGACACCTTCAGCTGCCCAATCACGATTGCGGGTGATCACGATATTGACGCGACCCGGTAGAGGTCGGCCGATAGACTCATAGGTTTTGCGCCCCATCACTACAGGTTTGCCCATAGTCGTGCGCTTAAAGAACTGCAGATCACCTGAAATACGCCAGGGGAGCTCATTGTTTTTACCGATAGCACCATTGCGCGCTATAGCCGCAATCAGGGCGATAGATGTATCCATACCTCTCCCCTTAAACCGCGACCGGTGCCGGTATATGCGGATGAGCCTCATAGTTTTGCAGCTCGAAATCTTCAAAGCGGAAGGCGAACAGATCTTCCACATCGGGGTTTAGTTGCATCTTTGGTAGCGGCAGAGGCTCACGCTGCAATTGCAGCTCAACCTGCTCCAGGTGATTGGAGTAGAGATGAGCATCACCAAAAGTATGAATGAACTCGCCCGGCTTAAGGCCACAAACCTGTGCCAGCATCAGGGTTAGCAGGCTGTAGGAAGCAATATTAAAGGGGACTCCGAGGAAGATATCCGCGCTGCGCTGATACAGCTGGCAGGACAACTTACCCTCAGCCACGTAAAACTGAAACAGCGCGTGGCAGGGAGCGAGCGCCATACGCCCCTCACGGGCATTATCTGCCGGGGAAATCCCCTCATCGGGAAGATCTGCCGGGTTCCAGGCACTGACAATCAGGCGCCGGGAATCGGGACGGGTTTTTAATTGGTGTACCAGCTGTTCAATCTGGTCGATTTGGCGGCCATCCGGTGTCGGCCAGGAGCGCCACTGATGGCCGTATACCGGACCCAGGTCACCATCTTCTGCGGCCCACTCATCCCAGATTCTTACCCTATTTTCCTGCAGGTAACGGATATTGGTATCCCCCCGCAAGAACCAAAGGAGTTCGTGGATGATCGAGCGTAAATGGCACTTTTTCGTGGTAATTAGCGGAAACCCCTCCGCGAGGTCACAGCGCATCTGATACCCAAAAACGCTTAAGGTGCCGGTGCCTGTACGGTCACCTTTTTCCGTGCCGTGATCGCGCACATGGCGCATTAGATCGAGGTACTGCTTCATCTATTGCTATGCTCCGCCATTAACTTGGGAACGCGTCCGCTTATTGCCATTTTTACCAACACGCCCCTCTGGTAGAGGCTGGGTTCGGTAACTCCACACCAGCAGAGCGATACCGGCCAAAATCATCGGCAGGCTCAGAAGCTGGCCACGGGTCATCCAGCCAAAAAGATCGAAACCGATATGACCATCCGGTTCCCGCACAAATTCCACGAGGAAGCGGAATATGCCGTAAAGCAGAACAAACATACCGCCTACGGCAAGGCGTGGACGCGGTTTACTGGAAAACCACCAGAGCACAGCAAAGAGCACAAGCCCTTCAAGAAATGCCTGGTAAAGCTGGGAGGGGTGCCTGGACAGCAGCTCAGGATCGCGGGGAAATACCATGCCCCAGGGGCCTTCAGTCGGCCGGCCCCAGAGTTCCTGGCCGATAAAGTTGCCCATCCGGCCCAGTCCCAAGCCAATAGGCACCAAGGGAGCCACAAAGTCGATTAGCACGGGGAAGGTTGTACCAATTTTACGGGCGTATAGAACGGTAGCCAGCATCACTCCCACCAGGCCTCCGTGGAAGCTCATACCGCCCTCCCACACTTTAAGCAGCGAAAGCGGATTCTCAATCAATTGCGGCAGGTTGTAGAAGAACATATAACCGAGTCGCCCGCCAACAACTACGCCTATTGCACAGTAAAGAATTAAGTCTTCGACTTCTGATTTAATTACCGGAGACCATGGTTTGGTGCTGCGACGCAGTGCCAACCACCAGGCTGCGATAAAGCCGAACAGGTACATCAAGCCATACCAGTGCACTTTTAATGGGCCAATAGCGATGGCCACCGGGTCTATTTCAGGGTAAGTCAGCATGGGGGAATCGAGATTGTTTGTTAAGCGCGTATTATGGTCGCAAAGCGCCCCGTAGCGAAAGGGGCGCGCCCTTCCCCACCGCCCAGGAAGCCGCTATGTGCCTACTACTGTTTGCCTATCGCTGCCACCCCGAGTACCCACTCCTGTTGATCGCCAATCGAGATGAATTCTACGCTCGTCCTACCGCCCCAGCAGCGCAGTGGAACACGGGAAGCTTGGTAGCCGGGCGGGATTTGGAAGCTGGCGGCACCTGGGCAGGCATATCCCCCGGCCGTGTCGCCGCAGTCACTAATATCCGCGAACCCGGCACACCCGAACCTGACAATGCGTTTTCCAGAGGGGAAATTCCGGTTAATTTTTTGACTGGCATGAGTACACCAGAGCAATTTGCCAGGACCCTTCAAGGGCCTCGCTACCGCGGCTTTAATGCGCTGCTATTTGACCTGAGAGCAGAACACCCCCTCACCTGTGCCGGCAATCGCCACACTCCATTTTTATTTACGGCAGGGGTTCACGGAATTTCCAACGGAGCACCAGATGCCCCCTGGCCCAAGGTCGAAAAGGGAAAGGCCGGTTTAGAACGGATTGTACAAAATATCAAGGGCCCAATTTCCGGCCATAATTTCGTAGAGCCAGCCCTCAGCTTGCTTCAAGACAGACAAAGAGCTGCGGACGCAAACCTTCCCAAAACGGGTGTTGGCCTTTCCCTTGAACGAGCCCTGTCGTCAATATTCGTACAGATAAACCATAGGGAAAAACTTCTGCCAGCCGGCACCAAAACAGATAACTTGACTGGAGGTTACGGTACTCGCGCCAGCACCGTAGTCGCTTTTAATCGAAATGGCGCCAGCCAGTTATGGGAACAGACCTTTGAAAATGGTGAGCCGCAGGGACCCTTGCGTCACTTTTGCCTCGCTCCTCCAGAGCCATAAAAACCCCATGAAAAACTGTGACTTAGCCCACTTTTCACATTTGATTAGCCGTATCTAATCGTACAAGCACCCACCCACTAATGGAATTATTTCCGCCAAAAAGAATAAATGTGCATGGTTGATACAGCTAGATTGTCGCTTTTTTCTTTCACACTTAATCTAAGAAGAAGCAAACGCCAAGCAAATTCCTCATTTGTTGCCATACTTACTTTCACAGACTGAAATTGGTTGATATTCGCGCAAGTGCGGCGCCAATTGTGGTCTAAATAAGAGGATGTCGCGCGGGACGCATGACAAGTGCGAGTCAACGCTGAACACCAAAATGTTTCTGGATGGGCTCGCCACAGGTTGGGAAGGTATGAACGATCTGGCGCCCGGTATTATCCGCAAGACAACCCCGGGCCCCTGCAGTATCGCTGAGGTACCATGTCTTATTTCAACCCTGAGCTCCGCAAACGAAAATCCATTCTGCCCCTACTAACCCTGGGCACTCTTTGTGTCTCTATTCTCTATTATGCCTTTGCCGCGAACCAAGAAACGGTGCCGGTATTGCCTGAAAACGCCGTACGACCTCACTTGGTTCACTGGCTGGAAGAAAACCCTGACGCTTGGCCAGCCCAGGATCCTATATTCAACCCTGCCGCGGTGCGCAGAATTTACCAGCGCACGGATTACCGTCTACTGTGGTTCGATAACTACAACCTGAGTGAAAGCGCCAACGATCTGTTGAAGCAACTCACAGCAGCCAGCTCAGGCAATCCCAGCAGCATGGTGGATTACCGCTACCATCTTGGTTATTTCGACCGCACTTTGAGAGACACCCCCCAGCGACTGCAGATGGCCGCAGTTCTCGATATCCTGCTCACCGACGCGTTTGTCTCCTATGCCCAGGACACCCAACTGGACCGGCTAAGCCCCAAGAGTCGACCGCGTCGCGGTATCACTCCTGTGTTCCGTGATGACCAGGGATTTCGCATGGTTGCTCTGATACAACCCAGCCAGCGAGAGACCAATGAACATCGTGGGCGCAAACATTTTCGCGGCTACAACCGAGCGCGCATTATCGGCAGCACCCCACGCAGCCGCCATTACTCACGCGATTACGAAACTGACCGCGATCGCAATTATTCCAGCTCATCAAGCGCCAATCGCAGCTACAACCGCTCACGACACAGCTCTTACCGAGATAACAATGTAAATGGCTCTGGAGCCGGGAGTAATGGCAGCCGCGTATATTACAATCAAGGCCGTAATGCCAATGGTCGGGGAAGCGAGGCGGTCCCGCGCACGGAAAATAGCGAGGGGCCCTACTTCGAGGAGAATAAACCCTACGGTAGTGATGCATATGCCTTGAGAAATGAGCTTGAACGGCTGCGCAAAATCTCTGCTAGCGGGCGCTGGCGTCCCATTCCTCCAGGACCTGTTATGACTATGGGAGCACGCCACCCCCATGTGAGCCACCTGCGGGATATGCTCTCCCTATACGGTGACTATTCCAGTCGCTACAGTTATGGGGGCGTCGACCCCAACCGATTCGACCGCGGACTGCACGAGGCAGTGCTGCGTTTCCAAAAGCGCCATGGCCTTAAACCCGATGGAATTGTGGGCCGCGGCACGCGCAAACGGCTCAACCTCTCCCCTACTGCTCGGGCAAAAATTGTTGAGATGAATATTCTCCGCAGGGAGGAGTTGCCGGCCAATCTTGGGGAGCGCTTTATCCAGGTCAACATTCCCGCTTACCGTCTCCAATACGTGGAGAACAACCAGGTAAAGCTGGCCATGAATGTAGTTGTGGGTAAGAAAAAACATGCAACGCCTGAAATTACTACGAGGGTTAGTAAAGTAGTGTTCAATCCCACCTGGACTGTACCACGCAGTATCCTGGTGAATGAGATCCTGCCCAAAGCGCGCAAGAACCCCACCGGCATGGAAAACATGGGCTATCGGGTGGTTAGTGGTAGAGGGGAGTATCTACCGCTCACATCCCAGAATCTCTCGGCGGCAGGTGCGGGTTCCTACCTGATGCGCCAGATGGGTGGGGAGGAGAATATGCTCGGCCGGGTGAAATTTGAAATCCCCAATAAACACGATGTCTATCTGCACGATACGCGCGCGCGCAAATTATTCTCGCTGACCGACCGGGACTATAGCCACGGCTGTATCCGGTTGGAGAAGCCACGCCACTTGGCTGAGGCGTTATTGCGTCCACAGGGCGAATGGGATCATTGGCGTATAGACAAGCTAACCGTCGGCGAGGAAACCACCGAAGTAGACCTGAGGCAACTGGTCAAGGTGTATATCACTTATTGGACCGCCTGGGTGGATGGCCAGGGCAGGCTGAACTTCCGCCCTGATATCTACGACAAGGACGGACTCAGTGATAACCAGTTCTAAGTTATCGGGGCGGCCCCAGGGCCGCCCTTAGCCTCGTGAAAGTAATACCTATATACCTTTTCCTGTGAGTACCAGCAGCATCCATTCCCCATAATTATTTAGAGTTTCACGGTCACAAGTTACCACTGTGAGCAGAGTGATCATTTCCGGTGATCCTTCTTTGCTTACAGGGGTGACTTATGGGTGTTGGCTTTTTCCCTTCTCGTTTGCGTGTTGCACGAAAACCGATGTGGTGCGGTTGCGCAATAATATTGGCTGTTGCACTGGGCTTTGAGCAGTCGATAGCAGTCGCCGCGCCAGGAAACGCCAAAAAAGATGATTCGATTGAGGGCGTTTCTGGCAGTGATCCTTTTTCCCCTTACGGCCGTCAATATGCCTTGCTAAGCGAGGAGCTGGCGCGCTACAGCGCCTTAGCGGAGGGGGAACAGTGGAAGCCCCTATCTAAAGGGCAACCTATAACTCCCGGAAGCCGCAGCCCTAGGGTCGCGCAGCTCCGCAGCCTGTTGATGCTGTATGGCGATTACCGGCCAGAAGACTTTGCTGAAACTACCGAAAAAGGCAGCCTGGAAGCTGATGTCTACGATAAGCCCCTGCAGCAGGCAGTACGCCGGTTTCAAAGACGCCACGGCCTGAAAGCCGATGGACTTGTGGACGAACGCACTCGCAGTCGTCTCAATACCAATCCTGCCAAACTGGCACAAATCCTGAGCGCCAATCTTCAGCGCTGGGAACAACTGCCCAAAGACCTGGGGCCACGCTATATCGTTGTTAATATCCCGGAATTCAGCCTCCGCCTGATCGACGGTGATCGAGAGCAGTTTCGTATGAAAGTGGTAGTGGGCAAACCGAAGCACAAGACTCCACTGATTGCCACGCGTATGACCCGCCTGGAATTCAATCCAGTGTGGCGTGTGCCGCCGAGTATCGCGCTGAAAGAACTTTTGCCAAAAGGCAGCTCGGCCCTGAGCGCCAAGGGCTACCGGCTGGTCAACCACCGCGGCAGGGCTGTTCCCTTTACCAGAGGTAATGTCGCTGGCGTTCGCCGAGGAAAAGTAACGCTGCAGCAAAAAGGTGGACCGGGCAATGCACTGGGACGGGTCAAGTTTGTTATACCCAATCGCCAGGCAATTTTCCTGCACGATACAAACAGCAAGCACCTTTTCAAAAAAAACCAACGCGCTTTCAGTCATGGCTGCATTCGTCTGGAAAAACCGCTGAAGTTTGCCCGCATGATGCTGGCTCAACAAAATCGCTGGAATAGGGCGCGCATAGACCGGGCACTGATGAGTAGCCGCACCCATGGCGTACAACTGAAAAATCCTCTTCCGGTCTATATCGCCTATTGGACTGCCTGGGTGGATGAGCATGGACAGCTACAGTTCCGACCGGATATTTACCAACGTGATAAAGCCGGTGCGGGGACAAACCGTGGTTAAGCACAAGTATCACCACGGGAGTTATTTATGGTCAAGATTCCCCGCCATCTAGGCCTAGCAGCCTTACTCAGTTTGGCTATCGCCTCTGCGACGCCAATACACATTGCCATGGCAACTAAGGAATCTGTGGCTCTAAACCCAGTCAATATCAGTAATCAACTGCGCTCTGAAGCCAACCATTATCGGGAGATTGCCAAACGCTGGCGGCCTATTAATGAAGGGGGCCCTCTTCAGGCAGGGGATAAAGACTTACGCGTGCTGCAATTGCGCAAATTGCTTGAACTATATGGAGACTATCGCGGGCAACCGGGACCTGCGTCAGCCCCTCAGAAGGATCACTTGCGCTTCGACAGCGCCCTACAGTCAGCCCTTGAAAATTTTCAGCGCCGCCACGGACTTCCCGCCACCGGGGTTGCCGATAATGAAACTCTCTCCGCCCTGTCAGTTTCCCCCGTTGAGCGAGCTAGGCAAATGACCCTGAATGCGGATCGCTGGGACCAACTATCCCTTCCCGAGGATGGCCGCTATATATTGGTCAATATTCCCAGCTACCGATTGCAGTTGGTCGAGAATGGTCAGGTTAAGCTGGACATGAAAACAGTGGTTGGCAAAAGTAGCACCCGTACGCCGAACATGCACAGCCGTATTACCAGTGTCGTCTTCAATCCCACCTGGACAGTGCCGCGAAGCATTCTGATTACCGAACTCCTCCCCAAGGCGCGGCACAACCCCGCCGCCATGCACCGTCGTGGCTACCGAGTAGTTCAATATCGTAGCGGAGCCACATCACCAATTACCGATGAAAGCCTCGCCCGTGCAGCCGGTGGCCACGCCACCTTGCGTCAGGTGAGCGGTCCTGACAACACCCTCGGCAAAGTAAAATTTGTTATTCCCAATAAGCAGGCAATCTTTCTACACGATACTCAGGCCCAGAGCCTATTTTCAGAACAACAGCGAGCATTCAGCCACGGGTGTGTACGGCTCCAGCAGCCGGAAGAGTTAGCTTACTCACTTCTTGAGTCTCAGGGATGGGACAGAACTCGCGTTGCCCAGGCCACAACCGGCAGTGAGGTCCTCAATGTTCCGATCAAGCCCGCCCCACGGCTTTTTATTGTCTATATGACAGCCTGGATAGATACCCATGGGCGCCCACAGTTCCGTCAGGATATTTATCACCGCGATAAACATCAGGCCCCTCTGAACTAGCTCCACAAGTGAGTCCGATTTTTGACAACCTGAAAATGATCTACGCTTTAAAACCTAAAAAAATAGTGAAATAAACGCGAACAAAATTTTAGTTATCTGGGCTAAACGTTTTTGTAATGAAAGAAGCACAGCGCTTTTACGGTATCTTTAGGAAAAATCTCAATTCTTAAAAAATCAGATTCAAAAGCCCCATAGCGCTAAGATATGGAATTGAACAACTTGATTTTCTTTCTGGTTGTTTAGCTAAAGGCTCTATTTCGACTAAAAAGTCCAACACACATTGAATACTGATAGAGTTACAATTCTCAAAACTGTAAAAACGGCTGCAGCCTACGGTAGTTTTTAAGTACTGAAAAAAGAAGGTCGCAAAGGCAACTTTAGCCACAAACCCCAGCTAAGATTTATAGCAATGGGTAACCGAGATCGCAGAATTCTATAGCTTTGCAAGAATTAAAAAAGGAGTACTGTGGCCAACATTCTTATTTAATAAAAATATGAAGCATCCTGCAGAACTTTTACTGACACCAATCAGGCGCACTCTTATCCACAACCATCACATCGAGATAAGGTATCTATCTGAAGGATATGTAGGAATCATACCCTCAATGTTGTATATACATGTACATACATTCAAAGGGGAAGGGGTAATAGATAGAGGTGGACTTTCTCCCATGCTACATAGGGCTTTCTAACAACCTACCAGCAGCACTCTTCGTATATTTGAATAGCTCTCAAAAGAGCAGGTAATAGACCTCTTACCGTGTCCGAGCCCCACTTTTCTATCACTTTCCCAGCCCTATGGAACCTAACAGTCGCAGAAAAATGTTTTTTTAACGTTGGCAACAAAATGACAACGCTGTCTCATTACTAACAGGTATCCTTGAGTTATTTCTGGAAAATTTCCACCCGCCGGTAGCATAAGAGAAAAAATTTACCAGCATAGGGGTATGATTATTTCCGAATTAGCAGCTGCAAATTTGTAACAACTGGTTATTTTTTGTACATTTTCCGCCGTACCCGGATGCGCTATCCGACGCGCTCCGAAGAGAATTAACGACGAGGCGGAATTATGAAGAATCCATCCAGACGTCGATTCCTGGCAGTGACCTGCGCAACTGCGGCGGCGGTCAGCGCCGGACCGACTTTCGCTAAAGTAGGTAGCTCCCGCACCCTGAAGATGCGCAACCTGCACACAGGGGAGAAGCTGGAGGCCGCCTACTGGGCTAACGGAGACTACAGCAGCAATGGCTTGAAACAATTCAACAAATTGCTGCGCGACCACCGAGCCAACGAAGTGACTCGAATGGACCCGAAACTGTTGGATATCGTGTATAAGCTGAAGGAAAAGTTCAATTACACAGGTACCATCGAGATTATCTCGGGATACCGATCGGCCAAAACCAACGCCAAGTTGCGTGCTGCAGGCCGCGGAGTTGCCAAGCGCAGTTACCACACTCGTGGTATGGCCCTGGATATCCGCATGCCGGGCGTCTCACTGTCAAAACTGCGACAGGCGGCACTGGCTCTAAAAGCAGGCGGTGTTGGCTACTATCCGAAAAGTAACTTCGTCCATGTAGATACTGGCCCTGTACGTCGCTGGTAAGACTGAGAAAGTACTCCAAATCAAAAACCCCGGCCATTGCCGGGGTTTTATTTTGATCAGTTCCCTATCGTAGGCAGGGATACCGGCATAACATCCTTTTCCGATAAGGGAACCTGGGTTGTTCCTGCCATCAAACCCGCCATACGTTCAAGCAGTTTACGCGCCTGCACCAATTGCCCCGGCTCAGCCAGCTCAAACGGATCCTCCATCTTCAGCAACAAGGCCTCAAAATCCGAAAAAGTCTCTTCCAATGCACTGACCTGATGACGGTCAAGCAATACTTCCGCCATGCCGCCACCACCGGTAGGTATCCAGTTGGACTGTAAAGTCGCCATGATGCCCAACAGAGCCTGCTTAGAATCCGCAGCCCGACCACTTTCCACGTCACTCTCTGAGCCCTCGGGAAGGCGCCGTAATACTTGTTCATCAATTACCTGAGTATGCGCAGCACGAATTTGCTGTAGCCGTGCCACAGGCCCCAGAGACAGATACTCACGCGACAAATTATTGGCTGAAGTCGGCCAACGGCGCGCGAGACCGGCCATATCCTCTTCCATACCCTTGGCAATCAGCCGGGTCAGTTCGCGGCGACGATTCACCGCCAGCGCCTCAGGTTTCTCACCGTTACTATCGGGGATAAAGTCCTCTGCAGTGCGCTCTCCCGTGGGCCCCCAAAGCATGACTTCCAAGGCATGGAACCCCGTACTGGCTTCCTCATGGGCGGTAAGCCTGTGTTGCTTACGTAAATTAGCCAGGGTCAGCTCGATTGCAGTGTCATTGACAATGCCGCTGTCTGAATACCCTGGCACCGTATCCAGGTAGCCAGCCTGGGCTGGCCAACTGTCCAATGCCAGCATCAACTTGCGCCCCTGGCTACGCAAATCCACCGGGGAAAACGCCAACTGTATATAGGGAAGGGTTGCCGCAAACTCCCGGTGTGCATCCAGCCAGGAGAGCCTGGCCTCTTCAAGCTGGTCCTCACTGGGATTTGCCAGTAGAGCTTTAACTGCGCGCTGTAAAGTTTCCACTGATGCATGCGTGTGGAGTACCTGGGCCTGTCCCGCCTGCCAAATTGCCAGAGAAAGGTCTGAGGCCGCCTGTTCACTGATCTGTTGCGACGCCACATCCCGAAGAGTCTTGGGCGGTTCCACGGGCTCCTTCTCACATCCCAATGTAAGCGCCAAGCCACCGAGCAAGAGCACCACAACCAGATACCGAATGCTATGTCCGTTCACTCAATTCCTCATTATTCCCATCACCGCAAAGATCTTGGCTACGCAATTCAGCGGCTCTCCCGCAAGCTGATGACTGGCCAACCGCGCGCTTCTGCCTCTACACGCAGACGCGCGTCGGGATCTACAGCCACCGGGTGCTCCACTTCGGCCAATAGGGGCAGGTCATTAATGGAATCGCTATAAAACCATTTCTCCCTGCTTTCAAACTCTGGGTTATGCGCCAGCCATTGGCGCAGGCGCAGCACCTTGCCGGCCTGGTAACAGGGCTCTCCGACAACCCGCCCAGTAAACCGGCCCTCTAATTCTTCGGGCTCTGTAGCCAACAACGTGTCTACTCCCAGACGCGCGGCAATGGGCTCTACCACAAAACGATTAGTGGCTGTGATAATCATAATGTGATGCCCTTTGCGGCGATGTTCGCCGATCAACTCCTGCGCCGCAGGCAACCACAACTCACTGACCACTTCCTGCATAAATTCGCTCTGCAGGTTTTCCAGTTGACCGCGTGAAATCTGCGACAATGGTTCCAAAGCGAATTCCAGATAGGCAAAAATATCCAGATCACCACGTTGATAATCCTGGTAGAAGCGGTCATTGGTGGAGCGATAGCGCTCACTATCCACATGCTCCCGATCCACAAGGAACTCGCCCCAGGCGTGATCACTGTCTCCACCGATCAATGTATTATCGAGATCAAATATTGCCAGATGCACCGCCAGCTCCCCCGTAAACTATAGATTCCCAAAGGGTATTTCACCGCCATGGTTAGGCCACCATCAACGTAGCGGCAGTCAATTTTACCTCGCACTTGCCCGTATCACACGGACTACGTCACTGAATTGCTGTAAACCCACCTCTGTGGAACAATGCGGGACAAGTAAGTGCTGCGCACGGCAACACACAACAGTATTGAGGACGGTATTTTGGGCGACGGCAAGCCGGCACAAGCCGGGCGAAGAAACCGCCGTAGGCCCGCCAAACAGTCAAATCGCACCGATAACCCCGCAGCCAACAACCGCAACCGGGGCCAGGGTAGCGAAAACAGCAGCAATATAGATACCGAGGGTTTCCGCCCCAATGTCGGTATCATTGTGCTGAATGTCCGCGGTCAGGCACTGTGGGCTAGGCGGGTAGGTGGCAAGGACGCCTGGCAATTTCCCCAGGGAGGTATAAACCCAGGCGAAACCCCAGAACAGGCGCTATATAGGGAACTGTACGAGGAAATTGGCCTTACTCGCGATCAAGTCAGTCTGATTGCCTGTACTCGTGGCTGGCTGAGATATCGCCTGCCTCAGCGACTGATTCGTCGACGCTCTGAGCCACTGTGTATAGGGCAAAAACAAAAGTGGTTTTTGCTGAAGCTGGAAGCGCAGGAGTCCTCTATCAGCTTCGATAATGGCTACAAACCTGAATTCGACCACTGGCGCTGGGTGAATTATTGGCATCCACTGAGTAAAGTAGTCACTTTCAAGCGCGAGGTTTACCGTCGTGCTTTGACCGAGCTGGCCCCCCAACAGCTTCAGCTGGAAAGACGCTGGCTGCGCGACAAGGGTGAGTGACCCGAAACCTGCTCCTGGTGCGGCTCCGCACCTCCTCTGGCCCCAGGTTAGCCCTGGGCCTATAAATTTCTCCGTTGATTGGCGAGGACAGGCCATTGCTCGGATCTTTACGTAGTATCGTTCAAGAAGTAAACACCGCCAGAGACCTTCCTGCGGTGCTCGAAATTATTGTTCGACGTGTGCGTGAAGTGATGCATACCCGGGTCTGCTCCGTATACCTTCGTGACAAACAATCCGGAAATTATGTCCTGATGGCCACCGATGGCCTGCTCCCAAGTGCCGTGGGTCAAGTGCACTTGGCGCCTGGCGAGGGCCTTGTGGGCAACGTGGTTACCCGCGAAGAGCCCATTAACCTGGAAAAGGCCGAAGCTCACCCCGCCTTCCAGTATTTTCCCTCCACTGGCGAGGAGCGCTTTAGCGCTTTTCTGGGCACGCCGATTATTCACCACCGCACCGTACTTGGTGTTTTGGTTGTCCAGCAGGAGGAACAGCGCCGTTTCGATGAGGGTGAGGAAGCCTTCCTGGTCACGCTGTCCGCTCAATTGGCCGGGGTTATAGCGCATGCGGAGGCCACCGGTATGCTGGCCACCATCCGTAGGCAGCGCCAGGAAACCCATTTCTCCGGTATTGCCGCCTCACCTGGCATTGCCATCGGTCGTGCACATATTGTCACCCCCCAGGCCAACCTGGCCACCGTGCCCTATTCCCTGTGCTTGGATATTGAGGACGAACTCGCCTTATTCCAGCAAGCACTCAGCACTGCCAGGGAAGAAATCCGCGAAGTAGGAGAAAGGCTCAAAGGAGACCTGAACCGCGAGGAGCGTGCGCTGTTCGACGCCTATATCAGTATGCTGGACGATAACTCTCTCGCCGTTGAAGTCTGCGACCGTATCCAACAGCAATTGAGTGCCCCCAGGGCCTGGGCCGAGGTCATGCTCGAACATGTAAGGCGCTTTGAAGCCATGTCCGATTCTTATTTTCGCGACAGGGCAGCCGATGTTCGCGACCTGGGCTCCAGGGTTCTCTCACATCTGCATCAACGCCAGCAGAGCGAGCGAGACTACCCGGATAACACCATTCTCGTGGGGGAGGAGTTAACAGCGGCTGTATTGGCTGAGGTCCCACGGGAAAAGTTAATCGGCGCCGTCTCTGTAAAGGGCTCCTCCAATAGCCACGTAGCTATCATTGCCCGGGCCATGGGTCTGCCTGCCATTATGGGGGTGCAGGATCTCCCCTATGAGACTATCGATGGTGTCGATATGGTTGTGGACGGCTATCGGGGCGACCTACATATCCATCCCGGCGCGGAACTGAAGCGCCGCTATGACGATATTGTGGAGGAGGAACACCAGCTTGCCCGTAGCCTCGACCATATGGCCGGGCTACCAGCGGAAACAGCTGATGGCCACCGGGTTTGCCTGCTAGTTAATACCGGGCTAATGGCCGATGTAGTGCGCTCCCTGGAACGAGGTGCGGAAGGCGTGGGCCTATTTCGGACTGAAGTACCTTTCCTGCTGCGCGACCGCTTCCCCTCTGAGGAAGAGCAGCGGGAAATCTACCGGGAACAGCTGGAGGCCTTCGCGCCCATGCCGGTCACCATGCGAACCCTGGATGTCGGTGGCGATAAGGCGCTGGCCTACTTCCCTATCGAAGAAACTAACCCCTTCCTCGGCTGGCGCGGTATCCGCGTTACCCTGGACCATCCGGAAATATTCCTGGCGCAGGTGCGCGCCATGATGAAAGCCAGCTTAGGGCTCAACAACCTGCTTATCATGTTACCAATGATCAGCGGGCTCAATGAACTGGAAGCGGCGCGCAGGTTAATAGAACGCGCCTACGGAGAGCTGCTGGAAGAAGGGTATGAGATTGAAATGCCGCCGGTTGGTGTCATGGTGGAAGTGCCTTCAGCCATTTACCAGATTCGCGAGCTGGCCGAGCGCGCCGACTTTATCTCAGTAGGTAGTAACGACCTGACCCAGTATCTGTTAGCGGTAGACCGCAACAACACACGTGTAGCCAATATCTATCACGCCCTCCATCCCGCGGTGCTTCGCGCGCTACAGGAAATCGTCACCATTGCACATGCAGAGGGCACCAAGGTGAGCATCTGTGGAGAGCTGGCCGGCGAACCCGGGGGGGCGCTGCTGTTAGTGGCAATGGGCTATGACAGACTATCGATGAATGCCACCAATTTGCCAAGGGTAAAGGCTACCTTGCGCGCTGTGCGCCAGGCAGATACCGAGCTGCTTCTACACCAGGTGCTCAAAATGGATTGCGCTGACGAGATTGAACAAACCGTGAGCGCCTTTTTGCAGAGGATCGGCCTCAAAAATATTCTGCGCCCAGCAAGTGCACGGCATTAAGTCCGATACTCTTCAAACAAAAAAGCCGCTGCATTTGGCAGCGGCTTTTTTGTTTGAGAGCAGGAAGTAATTACTCCGCTGACTCCTCGCGATACGCCTCGGCATCCAACATATTGTCCAGCTCACTCACGTCACTGGGCTTGATACGGAAGAACCAGCCATCATCGTAAGGGGAAGAATTCACGGTTTCCGGAGAGTCTTCCAGAGCCTCGTTCACCGCGACAACCTCACCGGAAACGGGGGAGTAAATATCGCTGGCAGCTTTCACCGACTCGACCACACCAGCCTCATCTCCTGCAGCCAGGGTGCTGCCAACTTCGGGGGTTTCAACGTATACCACGTCGCCCAGAGCATCCT
This sequence comes from Microbulbifer variabilis, assembly GCF_052467165.1. NCBI lineage: Bacteria > Pseudomonadati > Pseudomonadota > Gammaproteobacteria > Cellvibrionales > Microbulbiferaceae > Microbulbifer > Microbulbifer variabilis. The sequence goes on along the minus strand of NZ_CP174301.1, from coordinate 182,005 downwards.
GAGCATGATCGCTGATGCCGATAGTTACGGTGCCATCCTCTTCAAGGCGCGCCCACTCGTGGCTGGAGAGGTATTTCAGTTCATTGCGGATTTCGCTCATGCTGTTATCCCTTGATTAAGCATCTGAATTTATTGTCTTGCCAACGCGTACACCTGCGGGCGACGCTTAAATAACCGATTTGCCATTGCGCACGAAACAGGGCTTCACCACCCTGACTGGCTGCAGCTTTTTGCGGATTTCCACCTCAGCGGTATCGCCAACACTGACCGGTACCCGCGCCATGGCAATGGAGTAACCCAGGGTCGGCGAGAAGGTCCCGCTGGTAATGATACCGCGCTCTTCTGTACCGTCTACCACCACCTGTTGGCCCGCCCGCAGTACACCGCGCTCCTCCAGGACCAGACCAACCAGCTTGTGCTTAACGCCCTGCGCTTTTTCTTCTTCCAAGACTGCACGGCCAATAAAGTTGCGTCCCTCCGGCTCCCAGGCGACGGTCCAAGCCATATTGGCCACCAGTGGGGAAGTCTCTTCATCCATTTCGTGGCCGTAGAGGTTCATACCGGCTTCCAGACGCAGAGTATCGCGAGCACCCAAACCACAAGGCGCTACGCCAGCATCGGCGAGAGCGCGCCAGAAGCCGCTGGCGTCCTCACCCGAGAGCATGATTTCCAGGCCATCTTCACCGGTATAACCGGTGCGCGCCACAAACCAATCACCACGGGCCACACTTTCAAATACTTTCAACGCATCGATTGCCGCAGTCCAGTCGATACCCAGGACTTCCTTGGTTTTAGCGATTGCATTGGGACCTTGGATAGCGATCATTGCAAGATGAGGACGCTCTGTGAGAGTCACATCAAAAGATTCTGCCTGCTTGTTCATCCAGGCTAAGTCTTTGTCGCGGGTCGCGCAGTTCACCACCACTCGATAACCAGGATCACGCAGGTAGACGATCAAGTCGTCGATTACACCGCCTTGGTCATTGAGCATACCAGTGTAGAGAGCCTTGCCAGGCTTGCCGTCTAGCTTGGCCACATCATTGGCCAGCAAATAACGCAGGTAGTCGCGAGCAGCGGGCCCATCGACATCTACTACGGTCATGTGGGAGACATCGAACATCCCCGCATCGGTGCGCACCTTATTATGCTCATCCAGCTGGGAGCCGTAGTGTAGCGGCATGTCCCATCCACCGAAGTCCACTATTTTGCCACCCATGGCGACATGTGTGTCATACAAAGGCGTTCTGTTTCCCATCTTAATTCTCAGTCCGTCAGGTTCCGAAGCGGCGTATTCTAGCGGCTTGAGTACAGACCTTGCCAGCAGGCTATCCGCGGCGACATTTATGGTCAGCAAGCTTAGCAGCCGCCGGGACTAAAACCTGCGCAGAATGCCGGAGGCCGTCAAAGATTCCGCTGGTGCCACCGGTAGTAAAAAAAGTGGCATGAAGAGCGGATAGATTAGTCCCGCGGACGCTCACTCTCCTTATTGCTTTCTTCTGGTTTTTTCTCTTCTTGAGCCGATTCGTCCACCTTTAGACCATATTTTTTGGAGCGCCAACGCCACAGTCGCTTAGCCAACTCCTGGCGATCAGGGGTTTTATCCGCCTCATCGACAATCTCTTCACCGAGCAAGGTCTCAAGAAGATCCTCAAGGGTAATCAATCCCTCAAGGCCACCATACTCATCCAGCACTGCGCTGATCTGCACCCGACGAGATAGCATTTTCTGGAAGGCCTGATAGATCGTGGCAGTTTCCGGCAGCATCAGCATCTCACGGCGGAAATCCTCCAACTTACGCTCGCGCTCTCCCTTGGCATAAGCAAGTAAAAGCTCCTGTTTAAGTACAAAACCTACAACGCAATCTGGATCGCGATTTTCATAAACAGGGATACGCGAGAAGCGCCCTTTTTCAACTTCCTCATAAGCCTCAGCCAATGTTGCATCCTGGGGCAGGGAAAAAACCACGGTGCGTGGAGTCATCACCTCTCGTACCGAGTGATCCCGCAGGGTAAAAAAGAGATTGCGTAAAATATTGGACTCACGCTGTTCCAGCTGACCCTCAGCCTCACCAATCTCGGCCATAATCGCAAATTCATCGCGGCTAAAGCCGGTCAGGGTCGGCCCATGGGAGAGACCGCGGGTTAACAATTCAGACATTTTGACAAACGGATAGAGCAGCCAAACCAGCCCCCGCAACCCGTAAGCAGTAAATGGTGCCAGTTGACGCCAATAAACCGCACCCAGGGTTTTGGGGATAATCTCAGAAAAAACCAGAATTAACAGTGTCAGGATCACAGAGGCAATTGTCAGGTATTGATTGCCAAAAACCGCCGCTGCCTGGGCTCCAGCCCCGGCAGCACCGGCGGTATGAGCGATGGTATTCAGGGTAAGAATTGCGGCCAGGGGCGCATTGATATCCCCCTTGAGTTTACGTAGCAGAGGGCCGGCCTTATGTCCCTCGCGCTCCAATAGTCGCACGTAGGGCGTTGTTACACTGAGAATGACGGACTCGGCTATAGAGCACAAAAAGGAGAAACCGAGAGCGATAAATACATAAGTAATTAAGAGAAGCATATATCCCTGGTTACAGAAAAACTGGAATTGAATTTTTGCGTACTGCCAACGACACAACAAGCCTGTAACAAGCTAAAAAAGCAAAAATATTACCAAATGGGCCAATAACAGCCGGACAAGGCCCCACTTATCAAAACAGGAACAACAAACGCAAGTGCACCTTAGGGAGCGGTTCAGCCTGGAATAAACTTCCGCCCCCCGCCCACAACGCAATACACTAAAGCAACGACTAAGCCGCTAACGAAGCCCCCTATATGTGCTGCGTTTGCAACCCCGACTCCGGTGAAAAATGTCACAACCCCCAAAGCGCATAAAACCAGCCAAACCAAAGCCACGGTGATAATACCTACGGGAATATCACGCCATGCTGGCTGAAAACGCTGCACTACCAAAGCAAACCCTACAAGGCCATACACCACTCCAGACATACCACCAAAAAGAACCCTCGGCTCCCACAAATACTGGGAAAGATTGGAGACGATAGCCCCGATAAGTACCAGCAACGTATACATGAGGCTGCCACCCCGGGCTTCCAATGGCCGACCTAATATCCAAATACCCAAAGCATTGAACAAAGCATGGGGCAGAGAAAAGTGCACAATAGCTGGTGTCAACAACCGCCACCACTGCCCATTTTGTAGATGCCAGGCAAGAGAGGAATCTGAGAGAGGATTGCCCGTTTGATCCGGGTAGATCAGCAAAGCACTGGAAAAATTATTCGCTTGCAGAAACCAGCCAACAAAACATAGTGCAATCAACAAGAGGCTGACTGGTGTCTTATCCAGGGGAAAACTTGGTAACACTGAGACTTGGTTATGTGCCTGTTCAGACGATACATTTTTTTTAGGTTGATGCGCTGATTCCGTCTCGGGATCATTCGCTTCAACTGCCGAATCAGGCGCACCATTTGGCTGAGCAGCTTGTAACTGGACCCTGTCGAGGTCAACTTCACCAGCATCCCAGCGCTGCAGCAGGGGTTTAAGTACTTCTGCTAGGTTGCCATCAAAGGTCATTATCTGCTGCCGGTTTTTCTCCTCAACGATTCGCAACGGCAGTTGATAACGTTGAATAAAATGCGCCAGTGCACAGAGATCCTTCGAAAGAGGAAAGGAATAAATAACTAACCACTGGCTCAAATCGGTAAACCCTTCTAATTGGATTGCCTGACATCACTCATTCCAACGGGCCCTTTTGCACTTACCGGCGCTATATTTTAACGGCAATTACAAGGGGCAAGCTCTCACTACACCGCCATGGCCCGCAGAATGATACGCTTTTTTAACATGGGGCTGGCGTCCACCATACTCAAGCCAGTATTGCGCAGCCAGCGCCAGTGCAAATCGCCAGCACCAAACAGAGATTTAAACGCACTCATGGCTTTTAAGGTTGCAGCATTATCCCCGCGGCGACGACGTTCGTAACGCGCCAACACCGAGGCGTGTGCAGGTTCCAGCCCGCGGGACAAGGCACGGTCTACTTCATCGGTGAGAACACGCACATCCTGGAACCCAAGATTCACGCCCTGTCCAGCCAGAGGATGGATACTATGGGCCGCGTCCCCAACCAGCACGGCACCGGGGCCATGATAGCGCTCCGCATGGCGAGCACGCAGAGGAAAAGAAAAGCGCTCGCTCACTGATTCGACTTTACCGAGCCGACTTTCGAAAGCTTTTTCCAGATTCAGAGCGAAGGCCTGGTCATCCAACATCAGCAGCTCCCGAGCGAGTGGGTCATCCGCCGACCAGACAACGGCACAGTGATTGTCATCCCCGAGTCCAGCTAGAGGCAGGAATGCCAGGGGGCCACTCTGCAGGAAACGCTGCCAAGCGGTATGGCGATGAGGCTTTTCGCAGCGAGCGACACATACCAGGGCTGCCTGATGATAATCCGTATCCTGGCAGCGAATTCGGAGCAGGTCTCGCACTTTAGAACGAGCGCCATCGGCCCCAATCAGCAGGCGGGTGCGCACTATCTCGGCCCGCTCACGCAACTCTTCTATGTCATTAAGCTGCTCACCACGCGGCTGTAAGTGCCAAAGCCCACAGTCTCGCCACCAACTTTCCAAACGAAAGCCATTGACCAGCTCCACATTCGGCAGTGCCTCAAGCCGGGCCCTCAAAGCAGCAACAATCACATTGTTTTCAACAATATGGCCGAGATTTGGTAATTGCACATCGCGGCTGTTAAACCTTACTGAACCGGTGCCGTCGGCATCCCAGACTCGCATTTCCACATATGGGCAGGCGCGGCGCGCAGAAATCTCCGCCCAGGCACCAACCTCCTCAAGTAACTCCCGTGAAGCTTGAGTTAAAGCCACCACTCGAGGCTCATAATTTTGGGAGGGTTCCGGCACAGTCCCCTCGGAGGCCTCCAGCAGGGCAAGACGCATATCCGGGTGGCGCACCGCCAACAGTGCGGCCTGGGCCATCCCCACCATACCTGCGCCAACAATGGCAAAGTCCAAACGGTGTCTATTCATATTCAAGCCAATTCCGCTGTTGCACCCTCACAAGGGCACCGTTAAAGCCCAAATCCTGCCGCCTGGCTGACAAACTCCGCTCTCAGCGGCGGTACCAGTGTAAGGCCGAGCAAACCCATTTGGCGCACAACTTGCTGAAAGGGGTTCTCTGATGTGAATAGTGACGGTATTTGGTCACTAAACCCAACAGTCAACTGCTGGTCAAAACTGCGACATCGACCATAGGCCCGCAGGCGATCCAATTCTGCTTTTGAACCCTGCGCAGGTTGATCGCCCGCTAAAGTCTGTGCCAGGGCATAGCAGTCGCGCAGAGTCAGGTTAAACCCCTGCCCGGCTACCGGGTGCAGGAAGTGCGCGCAATTACCAACCAAAACCAGGTTGCGGCGCCATTGCTCCCGCGCTAAGGACAGACTGAGCGGGTACCCCTGTAGGGCTCCAGCCCGCTCAAAACGGCCCGCACGCCAGCCAAAATTTTCTTGCAGACGCAGCAGGCGCTCCTCCTCCGACAGCGTAAAGAGGGCCACCGCCTCATTCTCTGGGCAAGCCCACACCAGTGCAGCGCGATGTCGTCCCTGTCGTTGCTGCAAAGGCAATAACGCCATAGGCCCCAAAGCGGTAAAACGCTCAAAAGCGACGCCACCATGGTCCCGCTGTAGACCAACAGTAGTGACCAGGGCCCTCTGTTGGTACTTTACCGTATCAATTTCTATACCCAACTGCCGACATAGGGGCGATTCCACTCCATCGGCAATAACCAGTAACCTGGTGGTCAATTTATATTGAAAGCCCTGCTCAGCGGCACTCCAATTCAGGTGTGCCCCTGCGGAATCCATTCGAACCCGGCTGACCCTTGCGGGAGCCAACAATTGCACCGCTGTATCCGCCAAAGCGCGATGCAGGATCGGCCCAAGCGCAGCATTCTCAATCACAGCACCGAGCATGCCCTGGAAGCTTGCTTGCTGCTGTGTATGGGTGGACAGAGATGCGCCAAAAGAGTGGCCACGGTCACTCACTTGGATACGCTGGATGGGCGCACAATATTCACGTAAGGCGGACCACAAACCCAGCTGTTGGAATAACTGTAAGCTGCCAGCGGCGATAGCTGTGGCGCGGGTGTCAAAGCTGGGCAACTGGACACTGGCAGAGGCATCAGGTAGCGCTCTCTGTTCCAGCAGTGCAACACTCAGCTGAGGGCAAAAATGTGCCAGCATAAGCGCCAGACTGGCACCGGCCATACCCCCACCAACGATAGCCACATCAAATTGTTGACCTGCCTCAGTCATAAAACTCCCCCAGGCTCTCTATCCATCAATGTAAAGGGCCCGTAAGCCGCAAACTCTTAGTGCTATTTTTAGCGGGTCAGTAAATCCCGCCCATGACGCATTGCATATTCGATCTCTTCTACAGACTTTGGCGCTGCGGCGGATAGGACTTCCACCCCTTCGCCAGTTAGGGCCACGTCATCTTCAATGCGAATACCAATTCCCCGAAACTCTGTTGCAACGCTCTTGTCGTTCAAGGGCACATAAATACCCGGCTCGATGGTCATCACCATGCCGGGCTCCAACTGGCGCCAGGCGCCATGTACCCGGTAGTCTCCGACATCGTGTACATCCATTCCCAACCAGTGGCCTACCCGGTGCATATAAAAGCGCTGGTAAGCACCTGCTTCAATCAAACTCACTAAGTCGCCTTGCAACAGCCCCAGATCTACCAACCCCTGAGTAATTACCTCAACGCTAGCTATATGAGGCTCATCCCAATGGTTGCCGGCCTGTACCCGCTCGATGGCAGCCAGCTGCGCGGACAAAACAATTTCATACAGTGCTTTTTGTGCGCCATTAAAACGGCCATTCACCGGATAAGTTCTCGTGATATCCGCCACGTAACCGCGGTACTCACAGCCAGCATCCACTAACACCAGATCGCCATCACTCATCTTTGCCTGGTTGCTGCAATAATGCATAACCAAGGCATTGCGACCACTGCCGACAATGGTTGGGTAGGCCGTCTCTCTTGCACCAGCATCGACAAAGGAATGCAGCAAGGTCGCCTCCAGTTGATATTCATAGAGGCCTGGCTGGCAGCGTGCCATGGCTCGGCGGTGTGCTGTAGCACTGATTTCTGCCGCTTGCGCCATCAGACGCAGTTCCTGCGCGCTCTTAATCAAGCGCAACTCACGCAATTGGTAATCCAAGTCCACCATCTCCGGGGCACCCTTGCTGCCTGGAGCCTCGGTAATATTTTGCAAATAGCTGCGAATACGCCGGTCGAGGTGGGCATAGCGTCCCATGGGAAAATAAATACGTTCACGCCCTTCCAGCAGCCCAGGCAAAATGTCATCGAGATCACCTATCGGAAAAGCATCAGATAAACCAAGCCGCTGCACAGCCTGTTCCGGGCCAAGCCGCGGCCCATCCCACATTTCCTTTTCCGCATCGCACTCACGACAAAACAACAGGGTTTCGCCCTGGGTGCGTCCCGGCACCAGAACCAACAGGGCTTCAGGCTCTTCAAACCCACTCAGGTAGAGAAAATCACTGTCCTGGCGGAAGGGGAAGAAAGTATCGCGGGATCGCAGTTGTTCACCAGCCGAAGAGACAATCGCCAAGCTGTCTGGCGCCAGTTCAGCCATCAGGCGGGCGCGACGACGGATATACTCCGTCTTGCTGATTACCGCTTTTTTTCCGCTATTGGACATTAGTGTACAGTTGGACCGCTATCGGATTGCTTGCCGCGCACTTCGGTGAAGATATTGAGTACCGCGACGCGCACGTACTCCTGTAATTCCAGCAGCTGTTGTTCGTTCTCCTCACTCTCCTCTACATGATCGGCATCTACTTGTGAAATTGCACCAATGTCCTTCAGAGCTTCATCGCTGGTGGGAAGCAGCTTCCCCTTGGCACTACCAATACCGAAACCGTGTAAAAAACCTTCGCACCAATGCCCTAGCGCCAGAGTACGCGCGACAATATCGTCATCGTCACAGAGCACCAGTCGGAAAGAAAAGTCGGTATCACTGAGCTGCTTTTGGCTCTCTTTCGCTAATTGCAGAAAATCCTTGTTTAAATCCGCCGGCACAGCCTCCAAATCGAGAAGTTCCGTCAGTTCATGCTGCCAGCGTTTTTTGTCCGGCTCCGCACCTGCAGCCAATATGCCACAGATAAAGCCGTGCAGCTCACTGGGATCCGCCTGGCCGCCGGCCGAGAGAATAGCATTAGCAAGAAGCTCAAATCGGTTGGTTTCTGATGTCATAGTTACCGTGCAATTTTTCTTGATCGGGATATATTCAATGCGTGCAATAGCAGCAGCATGGAAAAGAACTTGTGTTTTCAGGACAATTTTGTGATTGCCCGCGCAGGTGGAGCGATTGACCCACCTTTTCACCGGCAATATAGTAGCGGAATCCCTCGCAGTCTGTCGTGTTGCGAACCCAGACGTCGACCCCAAACGCAGGAAATATGGATAAGCTGCAAGCGTTAGAAAGCACTGTGGATTCACTGATCGCCCGCTGCCAACAGCTGGCCGAAGACAATCGTGAACTGCGCCGGCAGGAAGCCGACTGGCTACGCGAGCGCCAGCGCCTGATAAAAAATAATGAGGCCGCCCGCTCGCGGGTCGAAGCTATGATTAATCGTCTTAAAGGGCTAACGCAAGATTCCTGATGTCTGACTCCGTACCAACATCTGAAACAGTCACCGTATCTATTCTGGGCAAAGAGTACCGTGTGGCCTGTGCAGACCACGAGCGCGCAGGCCTGCAGGCTTCCGCGCACCTTCTGCACGAGCGCATGGCGCGTATCCGCTCAACGGGTACCGTTATTGGCATTGAGCGTATCGCCGTTATGGCCGCACTGAATATTGCTCACGAATTGATCCAGGCCAAAGCGGAATTGAGTAGTATTCCTCTCCAGGAGGAAATGATCGACCGCCTAAAGGACAAAGTACAAAATGCGTTAGGTGAGATAGACCCGGAGCAGGAAACCCAGTCACCGCAAGGATAAAGGTATACGCCTTCCTAATTACAGGCACAACAATTTCCTTTAAATTTCCAGTTAACACCCCCCCCTGCCCAAGTTATAATTAACCTATACCCTGGGGTGTTGGCCAGCAGACTATGTCCTTGAGCCGATAATCTTACCCCGGTGGTTTCCAGCGGGTGCTGGTGCGCAGGTCCGCCATGCAGCGGAAAGCCTTATGTACTCCGGATCCCACCACCTTGAACCTTACGGTTCAAGGCTCCGTCTACAGCCGCACACTCGGGGTTCCTATTTCATCTCCAGTCATTCCCCTACTAATGAGTGAAAATAAAACGCAACTGCGCCAACGTATGCGTGCGGGACGGCGGGGGCTCAGTGCTTATCAGCAGCGTTTGCATGGTCGTGCAGCAATTACCTTATTGAGCCGAATACCACAGATAAAACGCGCCCGCCATATCGGTATGTTTTGGCCTATGGATGGTGAACTGGATGTTCGTCATTTGTTACGGCGTTATCCCAATAAGTATTTTTACTTGCCGGTACTGCCTGTAGAGCCACATCCGCACCTCGGCTTTAGGCGCTGGGCTGGCGAACCATTGTCATTCCGAAATCGCTTTAATATTCCCGAGCCGGTACGCAGCCCCAGTCGAGCACCGAATTTATTGGATTTGGTACTGGTACCGTTGGTGGCCTTTGACCCCAGCGGCGCCCGCCTGGGTATGGGTGCAGGCTTTTACGACCGAACTTTCGAACACAAACTACTGCTGCCGGGTACCGGGCCACAGCTGATTGGCGCTGCCCACCAACTGCAATGCGTGGAGCAATTGCCGACGGACAATTGGGATATACCTTTGGATATGGTGGTGACAGAAAAGCGTATCTATCGCTGCCGTTAATGTTGGAGTTAAAACAAAAAAGGCCGAACACTTTAAGTATTCGGCCTTTTTTGCTGTTTCGTGGGCAGAGCGCCCCCCGGCATCAGCCTAACGGGTAACCACTCCCTGTTGCAGAGCAGCCGGTGGCTCAGATTCCGAGGCAAATACCTCGGTCAAACCACTGGTGCTCAGCAGAACGCCCGCGACAAAGACAACCACAGCGATTGTCAGCGCATCGGCTTTCATTGGGACCATCCTGTACAATCAATTTTTTTGTTATATGCGTTTCGCCTCGCATATGACCTGAGCCATAGCAAAAGTTCCACGATCAAAGAAGATACTGAAGAATCGGCGTGATAGTAACTGTTTATTGGATAATTTATGCGTTTTTTGTCGCATTTTTACGCAAAGGGGTTCGACAAAGCAGAAATTACAGTCTACACCCCAATAACTTCTGAGACGCTTAACCCAATTAAAGGTTTCTCTTCACCTCAGCTACCCAAGAAAAAGCGGTAAGCTGGATTTTCCGTTTCATCCCAAAAGGGATATTGCAGCTGCTCAAGTAAATCCAAAAGTTCTGTGCGAGCCTCGGGCTCGACTTGCAACCCAACCAATACCCGCCCATACGCAGCACCATGGTTACGATAGTGGAACAAGGTAATATTCCAGCGGCCGGCCAAGTGCTCGAGAAACTTCCGCAAGGCTCCGGGCCGCTCAGGAAATTCAAAGCGGTATACAACTTCATCGTGTAATCCAGGTACCCGCCCCCCCACCAAGTGGCGAATATGTAACTTTGCCATCTCATTCTCGGTAAGGTCAGTTACCCGATAACCGCCCTCTTTAAGCTTGTCGACCATCTGGCGCCGATCGTTATCGGTAGCCACCTGCAGGCCAACAAAAATATGTGCCTCTTCATCTCCTGCATAGCGATAATTAAACTCGGTAATAGCCCTGTCACCTAAGTCACGACAAAATCTCAGGTAGCTGCCTGGGCTTTCGGGAATACGAACCGCAAGTACCGCCTCGCGCTTTTCGCCAGTTTCTGTGCGCTCGCTAATATAACGCAGCCGATCGAAGTTGATGTTGGCTCCGCTACAAACAGTGGCGAGAGCCGAATTGCGGCAATCAGTCTGTTCAATAAACCTCTTCAGCCCCGCCAACCCAACAGCCCCAGCCGGCTCGGCGATAGAACGGGTATCCTCAAAAATATCTTTAATCGCTGCACAGATCTCATCGGTACTCACGGTGATCACACCATCCACTGTTTCACTTAGAACTCGGAATGTCTCCTCACCAATTTGCGCTACGGCAACACCATCAGCAAACAACCCTACTTGGGGTAGGCGCAAACGCTCTCCACTTTCCAGGGCAACTTTCAAGCATGCGGCATCTTCAGGCTCCACCGCATAAACCTTTGTTTCCGGCCTTACATACTTGATGTAGGTAGCCATGCCGGCAGCCAGCCCACCTCCACCCACGGGAATAAATACAGCTTCAAGGTTGCCAGAGTATTGGCGCAGCATCTCCATAGCCACAGTTCCCTGGCCAGCGATCACATCCGGGTCGTCATAGGGGTGTACAAAAACCAGGTCGCGTTCCTTCACTAGTTTCCTGGCACGCGCGGCAGCCTCATCAAAGGTATCCCCGTGTAATACCACTTCAGCTCCGCGCATTCTCACAGCATTAACTTTGATCAGAGGTGTGGTCTTCGGCATCACAATCGTTGCACGCACCCCCAACTGGGCTGCACCCAATGCCAATCCCTGAGCATGATTGCCAGCCGATGCCGTGATTACCCCACGAGCACGTTGCTCAGGGGGCAGTTGTAACAACTTGTTATAAGCACCGCGAATTTTGAAGGAAAATACTGGCTGCAGGTCTTCCCGCTTGAGCAGAATGCGGTTACCCAGGCGGTGGGATAGCTGGCGCATCGGTTCTAATGGCGTCTCGGTGGCGACATCGTAAATGCGCGCGTCTAAAATGCGCTTGATATAAGACTTGGGCATGATGTGTATCGGCTGCCGTTGCGATTAATTTCTATGCACGACTCAGGAAAGCCTAGTAGCGTAAGCACTGGCAAAACACTCCCAGCACGCGCAACACCGGCAGGCCAGTCTAAGTCTTGATCAGCACAATTGCCAACAATTTGGCCTTATTGCGCTTTTTTTTGTCGAAAGGTAAAAATAAAGCATAAATAATTGCACAGGAAACTATCCAGAGTATGACCCAGGATGAACTGAAGCAGGCCACTGCCCGCGCCGCTATAGACTATATCTCCCCTCGCCTGGAAGCTGACTCCATCGTCGGAGTGGGCACAGGCTCCACAGCCAATTTCTTTATCGACAATCTGGCGGAGATCAAAGGCAAGTTCGACGGTACTGTCGCCAGCTCAGAAGCCTCGGCACAAAGGCTAAAATCTCATGGAATTCCGGTCTATGAGCTGAATAGTGTAGATAGCATCCAATTTTATGTAGACGGTGCCGATGAAGCTAATCCGGCACTGGAACTAGTCAAGGGAGGCGGTGCCGCCCTAACTAGGGAGAAGATTGTCGCGGCTTGTTCCGATGAGTTTATCTGCATCGCCGATGAGAGTAAGTCTGTAAAGATCCTTGGAGACTTTCCACTGCCGGTGGAGGTGATTCCCATGGCGCGCTCCCTGGTAGCCCGAGAGCTGGTCAAGCTCGGCGGGGACCCGGTTTACCGCCAGGGGGTTATTACCGATAACGGCAATGCAATTCTCGATGTGTACAATCTAAAGATCGAACAACCTGTCGCACTGGAAGAAGCAATCAATAATATTACCGGTGTGGTTACCAATGGCATCTTTGCCAAGCGCCCAGCAGACTTGCTACTGCTCGGAACCAGCACCGGAGTCAAAACCATCACCGCCTAACTGTGCAGTAAATTTATGCAAGAAAATAATAAAAAAAATGGAATTCTGGTGGCGCTGCTTGGCGCCACTGTCCTGAGCGTGGGCTGCGCCACTAGCCCACCCAGTAACCCTGACAATATCTGTTCTATTTTCCGCGAGAAAAAAGGCTGGTATGACGACGCCAAGGCGGCAGAGGAGGAATGGGGCTCCCCGGTTGCAGTGATGATGGCAATCCTGCATCAGGAATCGCGCTTCGTACATGATGCGCGCCCACCGCGCAGCAAGATACTGGGCTTTATTCCCGGACCCCGCCCCTCAGATGCCTATGGTTATGCTCAAGCACTGAAAAATACTTGGCGCGGATATCAACGTTCCACATTTAGTTATGGTGCGGACCGGGATGATTTTGGCGATGCCATAGACTTTGTCGGCTGGTATAACAACACGAGTGCGCGCCGCTGCCAAATCCAGTCCAGAGACAGTTATCACCTGTATCTGGCCTATCACGAAGGACACGGTGGTTTTAATCGACGCAGCTTTAAAAATAAGGCCTGGCTCAAGAAGGTGTCACATAAGGTCTCCGCGCGTGCCCAGCGCTATCAGCAACAACTTAATAGCTGCGAGCAATCCCTAAAGAGGCGCAAGAAATTCCTCGGTCTTTTTTAGGTCCAACCAGTCGAGATCAAAAATTCGCGCGAGTGGCGGGGAAAGGCGCCACGTCCGCGCCGAAACTGGCTACCCTGAAACTAATGTCCCATAGCTGAAAGCACTAAGCTCTCACCTAGTTCCGTACATAACGCCCATTGCCCTAACGTGACGCTGGGTGCTCCCTCTGAGAAGCAAAAGCGTCCACCGACTTTGGAGTGCCCAATGAAGCCCTTTGCCAAATTCCTAACCCTATTTGCCCTGCTGCTCACTGTCCCATTCGTCGCTGCACAACCCGCGTCCCCTCAGGCTAACGCCCCGAAAACCAGTGCCCCCAAGGTATCCTTCAGTGAACCTCAGCTCAAGCAGTTTGCCGACGCCTACCGTTCTATTGTCATGCTGAGTCGGGAATATGCCCCAAAACTTAAGGCTGCTGCTGATATCAAGGAAGCCGAGGCTCTTAATAAAGAGGCCCAAGGCAAAATGATTGCGGCAATCGAGAAAACAGGCTTATCCAAGAGCAAATACCAGGAAATAGCCAACAGCATTAAATCCAACCCGGCACTGTTGGAGAAAGTTAATAAGATACTGCAACAAACCCATACCAAGCCGCAGCAATGAATACAGGCGGCACATCAACCTGATGTGCCGCACTAGTCATCCAGGGTGATTTCCAACACCTGGCAAATGACCGGCAAATTACTTTTCACCCAGGCTCGATCAAAAGACCCCCAGTCTCGCAGCAGATAATAGCCATCGTTGTGGCGCACTCCCTCCTGGACGAATTCCACTCGGGTTCCGTGACCAGGCAGCCCCTTGGCGATTATGTCCTGCACTGTGCGGCGCGGCCAACCAGTCACCTCTTCCAGGGCCGGATTATTCGGGCGGGGAATCTGCTCAATTAAGTATGCAATCAACATGCGCCGACAGATTGTCGGATTCAGCTGGCTCTCAACAGTTGCGGACGGCATTTGGCCACTCCCTCATTGGCATGTAGCTTAATTGTTAACCTCTATGACCTTGAGGTCTAGTGATTAGACGACCTCATCCTCTCCCGCCGCAGGCCTTTTTCCAAAGTAAGCGCTTCCAGCGAGCTACCCGATAAGCACTACAACGAAACGGGATGAAATTTTTCGTTTAAACCTAAATAATGAATAAAAACATGTAATTAGCAGCAGAGATTTCAATATTAGAAAAGAGCATCAGGCACATTTCGCGCCATTCTATTGATCGATAGAGGTCACCTCCCTTATCACTTTGTTACTCCCACCGGCGATAAACCTGACTTTCTGACGCGCATTGCGCATAATCCATGCCTGCACTTGAGCAAAAATATGCAGCTTACAAAATAAAGTTGAGGGCTGAGAGAGTGGAAACTGAAAACCCCAAACTCCACGAGGACCCGGGTATACCTGCCACGGTCGTGCGCGCCCAACTGGTTGGTGCCCACAAAGCAGGATTGGACTGCTTGCAGATACTGCACGACAGCGGTATAGATCCCACCCTGCTTGAGGACCCTGATAACCGCATCAGCCGCGATCAGATGGCCAACCTGCTACGCAGGGAATGGGATCTGCTGAATGACGAATCGGGGGGCTTTCTGGCTCGTCCGTGGCTGCCTGGCACCTTCGCCATGATGGGACATGCCTGTATCAGCTGCCCAAACCTGCGTCGTGCCCTTCTGCGCTCCGGACGGTTTATCAGCATGGTCAGTGATGACCTGCATATCAAATTGGTGGAGGATGGCGAGGAAGCTCGCTTGATTATCCATCACACTAATGACAAGAACCTGCCCAACCAGATTTTTGTCGAGTCTATCGCAGTTATATGGCTGCGCTTCTTTAGCTGGTTGATCGATCGCACCATTCTCCTTGAGCGCGTTTTACTGGCCTTCCCTCAGCCGGATTACAACGAAGATTACAGTGAAATGTTTCCCTGTCGGCATTATTTCAATCAAGCCGAAACCTGCTTGGTATTCAGTACTCGCTACCTGCAAATGCCACTGGTGCGCGATGAACAGCAACTGGCCGAATTCTTGTCCCGTGCTCCCGAGTGTCTTCTCACCCAATACAAATCTGACCACAGCTTCACCGGCCGCATTAGGCGTATGCTGCAACAACAAAACAGCATAGAAAACCTATCCCTCGACGATGTAGCCGCGCGCCTGTATACATCCCCACAGACGCTTCGCCGAAGACTCAAGGAGGAGGGTAATAGCTGGCAGGACATCAAGGACTCAGTGCGCCGAGATATGGCTGTATACCAGTTAAAACAACAGGAGACTGCAGTAGCAGAAATTGCCGAGCGACTTGGCTTTTCCGAGCCCAGCGCCTTCAACCGCGCCTTTAAAAAGTGGACAGGCCTTGCCCCCGGCGCCTACCGGGAAAAATTCCGCAATGATTAAAGAAAATCCGAAAACTAAATTCTCTTTGGCTTAATGCAAAAATCAGAAAACTAATTGCCCCAAAATACAGCCCCACAAAATTAGCGGGGCTTTTTGCTCCTTTGACTTTCACAAGCTCTGTTATCAATTTTCAGTTGCTAAAAGTTACCACCCGCACGCTGATACGCTCATTACTCATCTTTCTCTGTTCTCTCTTCTCAGCTTCATCCTCTGGGACCTCCTTGGCAGATCCCATACCGGTAGCGGTAATTCTGTTAGCCGCGATTCCCTTCTGCAAGAGTATCTCCCGCACTACATCTGCACGCTCCTGGGAAATCTCCTGTTCCCGGATTTCATTACCCTCACCCTTTACATGCCCCTCAATAGCAATGCTCAGGTTCGGGTTTTCCTGCATTATTTTTGCCAGAGCATTGATATCAGGTGCCGAAGGATCGAGAATCTTCGCAGTCCCCCCTTCAAATTGAACCCTGAGTGGAAACTCCCGGTCAGGCTCCCGGGCAAAACTCTTCAAATAGTCGCGCAGGTTGCTGGCAAAATCATCCGGTCCAAGTTCCGCCTGGGCATTGCTATCGGTTAATGGGGAGTCTCCAACGGGCTCAGAAGGCGATTCCATAAAAGCCTGCTCCTGAGAAGTCAAAGAGGGGCGATTCTCAGGCGCCTCCTCCCTTCCCTTATCCATGCACATATTCAGCGCATAAAGAGCCACCAATACAAGTAACAGCGGAAAAAACCAGCTGCTGAAACTTACTGGTTTACGCTTTTCACCATTACCATGCAGAGCTTCTGGGCGGGGTTCTTGTGGTTTGGCATGGCCGTGAGTAATCAGTGATGCACCCAATTGATCAAAGCTGGGAACATTTAGGGCTTTGAGCAATGCATCGGGGACTTTGCCCTGGAGAAATTCACGTTGGCCGATCAGGAAAGATGCCAAATCAGAAACATCCATTTTGTGCATCTTTACTTGGCCATTCAGTAAGGATGTAACAATTGGCAGGGCCAACTGGAGCAGGCGGCTGCCATCGCCACTAGGCAATGTCGATGAAGCCAGTTTTTTCACTTCTTCAGTACTGGTACCAAAAACCTTTTGCAACATTCCTGCGCCGGTTTGCAAAATGGCACCGAGTTTGTCTTTGTCAGAAAAACTCTCTGTTACCGTCGAGAGGTCCAGTGCCTCGTTATCGGTAATCATATTGAATAAATATCCCATACCGGTTTTGCTGCTGGCTTTATTCAGCATACCGGCCAGGGAATACGCGATACCACTATCCAGTGCCGCTTGGCCTTTCTCTTCCGGAATATTGAGGGCCGAAGCCAGCGCACCAGTGCCCGAAGCACCCAACTGGCTCGCTGCTATTTCCAGTAGATTTTCTGCCATAGCCAAACCTCACTGCCAATATTCGCGCAATCTGCCAATGGCCTTCTCGGGTCCCAGTACGCGAAAAATTCAATATCATTCAAATATTTATTGCGTAATTACCAAGCCTGCGCCCCCAAATTGCACCCGTGTTTTCTCTTTACGAAGCAAATTGATCCGCCAAAAAATTTTGGTGAACAATAAAAAATAGAGCGCCTTATTTGAGTGTACGGCAGCCGAGTCACCGGGTTAGTTTGATTTGGAATAATGAATAAAAATTATCTTCACTCACTTGATAACCACAGCAGACATCTGCGTCACCGTCCCTGTCGTCTTTCATCATTGCACCTAATCTGCACGTAACTATGGTTATACCCACAATCAAAAATAAAGAGGCGAGAACCGTGCCCACAACAGAAGCCTACATTTACGATTCAATCCGCACCCCCCGCGGAAAGGGAAAATCCAGCGGAGCACTACACGAAGTCAAACCCATCACCCTGCTTTCCGGCTTACTGCGAGAATTACAGGGTCGCAACCAATTGGACACCGCCAAGGTCGATGACATCGTCATGGGTTGTGTCACAGCAATCGGCGATCAGGGTGCAGATATTGCTAAGGTGGCCGCTCTCGCCGCTCAATGGAACCAGGATATTGGTGGCGTCACCCTCAACCGCTTCTGTGCATCCGGTGCCGAAGCCGTCAATTTGGCAGCAGCCAAGGTACGCTCAGGTTGGGAGCACCTGGTCGTGGCCGGCGGAGTGGAATCCATGTCCAGAGTGCCAATGGGCAGTGACGGCGGCGCCTGGGCCCTGGACCCTCAAACCGCTATAGACACCAGTTTTGCTCCCCAGGGTATCGGCGCCGACCTGATTGCCACCCTCGGCGGTTTTTCCCGCGAGGATGTGGATAACTTTGCCCTCGAATCACAGCGCAAAGCTGCTGCAGCCTGGGAAAGAGGCGCCTTTGCCAAGTCAATCATTCCAGTACTAGATGAAAATGGCCTGCTAATCCTGGACAGAGACCAGCTTGTGCGGCCCGACACTTCCCTTGAGGGCCTGGCAAACCTAAACCCCTCCTTTGCCGGTATGGGGGACCTGTGCTTCGACAGCATTGCCATTTCCCGTTATCCACAAGTGGAGTCAATTCACCATGTACACACCGCCGGTAATTCCTCAGGGATCGTCGATGGCGCTGCTGCAATCCTGATTGGCAGCGAGCAGGCCGGTCGCGATCTGAATCTGACACCGCGGGCGCGTATCATTTCCGCAGCTGTTGTTGGCAGCGAACCCACCATCATGCTGACGGGCCCTGCACCGGCCACACGGAAGGCCCTTAAGGCTGCAGGCCTAACCCCGCAGGATATAGACCTCTACGAAGTGAACGAAGCCTTCGCCTCAGTAGTACTCCGTTTCCAGCACGAGTTGGATATCGATCCACAAAAGCTCAATGTGAATGGCGGCTCTATCGCTATGGGCCACCCACTGGGAGCCACCGGCGCCATGCTGATTGGCACTGTGTTGGACGAACTGGAACAGCGGCAGCAGCGTTACGGCCTTGTGACCTTGTGCGTGGGTGGTGGTATGGGCGTAGCAACCATAATTGAGCGGGTTTAAGGGGGACAAAAAAATGAAATCTATTCGCCTAGAAAAAGACAGCGACAACATTGTCCACCTGATTATGGACAATCCCAATGCGTCGGCCAATGTGATGGACAAAGACTTTACCGACTCTCTCCAAGCCGTAGTGGAACAACTGCAAAAACAGGACTACAAAGGCATCATTGTTCGTTCAGCTAAAAAAACTTTCTTTGCTGGTGGCGACCTTAAATCTCTCTACTCTGCTCAACGAGACGACGCCGAAGCATTTTTTGCCTCATGTGAATCGCTAAAAGCCAACCTGCGCTGGCTGGAAACCCAGGGCAAACCGGTTGTGGCTGCGATTAATGGTGCCGCACTGGGTGGCGGCTGGGAAATTGCCCTTAGCTGCCACCAGCGGATAGCCCTGGATGACGGAGCAGTTAAAATCGGCCTTCCCGAGGTCACGCTTGGCCTTCTTCCCGGTGGTGGTGGCTGTGTACGGATGCCCCGCTTATTGGGTATCCAAAATGCCCTGCCTTTCCTACTCGAGGGCAAGCAGGTGCGAGCAAAACAAGCCCTGGAAGCCGGTCTGCTTCACCAGACAGCCAGCGACGCAGATGACTTGTTAAATAAAGCGCGTGCTTTTATCCAGGCCAGCAGCGATACCCAGGTTTTACAGCCCTGGGATAAGCCCGATTACCGCATGCCTGGCGGGGATGCCAAGAACCCCAAAAATGCCCAGCTGCTAATGATCGCCCCAGCCATGCTGGAAAAGAAAACCCGTGGATGTCTACCTGCTCCCGAGGCAATCCTCGCTACCGTAGTCGAGGGCGCACAGGTAGATTTTGAAACGGCAACACGCATCGAGTCACGTCACTTTGTCGAACTCACATGCGGGCAGGTGGCGAAAAATATGATTGGCACATTCTGGTTTGCTCTCAATGAGCTGAAGGCCGGTGCCTCCCTACCTCAGGACACTCGCAAACTGGAGACTCAGCCTATACAAAAAATTGGGATCTTGGGCGCCGGCATGATGGGCTCTGCAATAGCTTATGCCTGCGCCAGTAAAGGGGTCGAGGTAGTCCTAAAAGATGTCTCTATGGAGGCCGCCCTAAAGGGTAAAAGCTATGCGGAGAACTCTCTGCAAAAGCGCCTGCAGCGCGGTCGTACCGATGAAGTGCGTATGCAATCCATCCTGTCCCGTATCCTCCCCACCGACAACGCGTCTGATCTAACCGGCTGCGAACTGGTAATTGAAGCAGTCTTTGAGGATCGCGAACTAAAAGCCAAAGTCACCCGCGAAGCGGAGGCAGAGTTAAGTAACGACGCTGTCTTCGCATCCAATACGTCAACCTTGCCCATTACTGGGCTTGCGAAAGCGTCAGCACGTCCAAAAAACTTTATTGGCATGCACTTTTTCTCCCCCGCCGACAAAATGCCTCTGGTGGAAATTATCTGCGGAGAGGAAACCGGTGAGGAAACTCTGGCCCAAGCCTTTGCTTTCGTATTGCAAATAGGCAAAACCCCTATTGTAGTTAATGACAGCCGTGGCTTTTTTACTTCAAGGGTATTCGGCTGCTTTACCAATGAAGGGATTGGCATGCTCAGCGAGGGCGTAAACCCCGCCACTATTGAGAACGCTGCTTCCCTAGCAGGATTCCCGGTAGGTCCCTTGGCAGTTAGCGATGAGGTTTCCTTAACACTAATGGGAAAAATTCGTCAGCAAACTATCAACGATTTACAAAAAGAAGGGAAAACAGCTCCTACTCATCCAGCCGACGCCGCGATAGACCATATGTTGGAACTAGGCCGTGCCGGTAAAGCTGCGGGTGGCGGGTT
Source organism: Microbulbifer variabilis (assembly GCF_052467165.1). Lineage (NCBI taxonomy): Bacteria > Pseudomonadati > Pseudomonadota > Gammaproteobacteria > Cellvibrionales > Microbulbiferaceae > Microbulbifer > Microbulbifer variabilis. The sequence continues at coordinate 161,404 of NZ_CP174301.1, read as the reverse complement.
TTACTCCTACCCAGAAGGCGGCAAAAAACACTTATGGGCAGGACTACATCAGGAGTTCCCGCTCTCTAATCAACCGCCAATAGAAGATATCAAAGAGCGCCTGCTATTTATCATGGCGCTAGAAACCTTGCGCTGCTATGAAGAGAAAGTACTGCGCAGTGTGCGAGATGCAAATATCGGCTCCATTTTTGGTATTGGCTTCCCACCCTGGACAGGTGGATCCCTGCAATATATCAATCAGTATGGCGTTGCTAAGTTTGCCCAGCGTGCGCAGCAGCTTGCGGAAGCTTATGGAGAAAGATTTTCTCCTCCGGCAGTATTGATAGAACTGGCAGAATCCAGGGAAAGCCTGAAAGACAAAGAGTAATTCCAGAAGCAGTATTTACGTACCTTTCAAACCCGTGGCCCGCAAGGTGCCGCGGGGTCAGTATTTCTGCAACAATACCTTTCTCACACAAAACCAATACAAATGAGACTATTTTTATACTGATCTAAGCACTTACTATTATCCGAAGTTCCAGATAATAACGAATAAAGATGGAGTAACTGATGATACCGAGAACTGTTTACAACGAAGAACATGAGCAATTTCGCGATACAGTGCGTAAGTTCCTCGAAAATGAAGCCATCCCCTACCATGGCCAGTGGGAAAAAGATGGGCAAGTCGATCGTGCTTTATGGAATAAAGCTGGAGAGATGGGGTTCTTATGCCCGCAAATTCCAGAGGCTTATGGCGGCTTGGAACTGGACTACGGTTACAACTCCATTCTCGATGAAGAAGTTGCCCGCGCCGGATTGTCAGGTATTGGCTGGGGACTTCATTCGAATATAGCCGTGCCTTATATCATCAAATATGGTACAGAAGAGCAGAAGAAAAGATTGCTGCCCAAGTGCATTAGCGGTGAGATAGTTACCGCAATTGCCATGACTGAACCCGGCGCAGGCTCAGACTTGCAGGGAGTGAAAACCACAGCCATCAAACAGGACGATCACTACCTGCTCAATGGCTCTAAAACATTTATTACCAACGGCCAGCATGCTGACCTCGTCATAGTAGTTGCTAAAACTGATCCCAGTGAAGGGGCCTCTGGAGTTAGCTTACTATTAGTGGATGCAGACTCTCCAGGGTTCAAGAGGGGCACCAACCTGGAAAAAATTGGTATGAAAGCCCAGGATACCTCCGAGCTATTTTTTGATGATGTAAAGGTACCGGTAGAAAATTTGTTGGGAGCCGAGGGCCAGGGATTTATCTACCTAATGCAGGAATTACCTCAAGAGCGCCTCAGCGTGGCCATCTTTGCAATGGCCAATGCTGAAGCCGCCCTGCAGTGGACTCTCGACTATGTGCGAGAGCGCAAAGCTTTTGGAAAACCTATCTCGGCTTTCCAGAATACACAATTTAAATTAGCTGAACTCGACAGTGAACTCACTGCACTGCGTGTTTTTGTAGACCGCTGTTTGGAGCTACATTATGAGAAAAGGCTCGATGTCGCTACCGCCGCCAAAGCAAAATTACTCAGTACTGATTTTCAGTGTAAATTACTTGATGAATGTGTTCAGTTACATGGCGGTTTCGGCTATATGTGGGAGTACCCCATTGCCCGTGCCTGGGCGGATGCTCGTGTCCAGCGTATTTATGCAGGTACCAATGAGATCATGAAACTGATTATTTCACGCGAACTCCTTCGCGATACCTGATCACCAGTAGCCGATTAGCTGCCTGCTTATCGGCTAGTCCTCTCACAGTACAATGCACTATCGCTAATAACTTCTGATCTCGAACTACCACGAGACCAGATTATTCACATAATCATATAAAGATAAAACAGGCTTGCGATGCTATGAAAGATCAGAATGCCCCCCTGCAAGGCCTCAAGATACTTGATTTCTCCACCCTTTTACCGGGTCCCTATGCCACTATGTTATTGGCCGATATGGGGGCTGATGTTTTACGGGTCGAGTCCCCAACGCGTCCAGATATGTTGCGCAGCTTCCCACCCATGGTTGATACTAAGCATCCCCTTTCAGCGGCGCACGCTACAATCAATCGTAATAAAAAATCCCTGGCACTTGATCTAAAAAAACCGGAAGCAAGGGAGGTTATTCGCCGTTTACTTGGGAAATACGATATTGTCATTGAGCAATTTCGACCCGGTGTTATGGATAGGCTTGGATTTGGATATGAGTCCCTTCAAATCATCCGCCCAGATATCATTTATTGCTCAATCACCGGATACGGGCAAACAGGCCCACTGAAACAGCGCGCCGGTCACGATATCAATTACCTGGCTCGCTGCGGACTAGCCAGCTATTCAGGCAGGAGTAAAAGCGGCCCCAGCCTAAGTGGTATGCAAATTGCCGATATTGCTGGTGGTTCGCACCACGCGGTAATGGCGATTCTGGCCGCTGTATATAAGCGTCAGCAAACCAATAGCGGGACATATATTGATATCAGCATGACCGACTGCGCATTTGCCCTAAATGCCATTAGCGGAGCTAATGCCCTGACTGAAAGTTGTGATCCGAAGTTGGAAATGGAACTTCTTAATGGTGGTAGCTTCTATGATTATTATCAAACTGCGGATGATCGTCACCTGGCCGTGGGTAGCCTGGAACCGCAATTTGCTGAGGCATTTTTTGTAGGCATAGGTCATCCAGAGTGGGAAGACCGTATATTTGATGAAACTCAACAAAATCAACTTAAACAAGATATTGCCAACATCATTATCCAGCGTGAGCTTATAGAATGGATACGTGTTTTTGAAAAAAGCGACGCCTGTGTAGAACCCGTGCTCAGCTTCAATGAAGCCGCTGAAAGTTCTCTAATGCAAGAACGCAAAATGCTAAGTGTGGCATTAACAGCTAACGGAAATAGGGTCAAGCAAATAAATACCCCTTTTCATTTTGGCAATGAAAAAAGTCAACAACATATAGCAGGCGCAGATCTTGGTGAGCACAGCGAAGGTATATTATTGTCTTTGGGATTCACCCAGGACGAAGTAAAGCAAATCTGTGCTCAAAGCACTTCTTGCTAAAGACTCAGGAATAACTGGTCGTCTTTAGCAGTTCTCAATATGGACAAGCTATGACTCATAGAAATAAAGGGCTTACAGGCTAGCTAGTGCAAACTAGCTCTTAATCATCATTTTATGAAAGGAAGTACAAGTTATTAACTATTTTCAGTGTCGATTTGTTAATCAGCTCAACAATCACTGGATCTAAGAATCAGGCTCACAAAAAACAGATTCTTCCGATCACACCTAATACTGCGCTCTACCCTCTCAATTGTATTTATGGTACTGCTTGGGCATAATTTAACGTGATAAAAATAACCCTAGGATTCGAGATTTATGACAAATCCTTTCTGGCGATTTATCGCCGCCCGGAGGGCGATTTTTCGCAAGTCCTCCTACCTTCGCGTTACCGGTTGGCTTGAATCATTTAAGCGTGGCTACCCTTGTGATGTAGATGGCAATGCTCTTCCATGGATGAATTATCCTGTAATTCACTTTCTCAAAGAGCGCCTAAGTAAAGATATCAATGTATTTGAGTTTGGAAGTGGTTTTTCAACCCGATTTTATGCCGAGCGGGTATCTTCAATACAAAGTGTGGAAGACAATCCCAAGTGGTTTGAAACAATGGCTAAGCAATTACCAGATAATGCCAAAGTCATTTTGCAAGAGGCGGATGAAGATGGAGAGTATTGCCGGTCAATCAACAAATTTGAACAGAATTTCCAGCTTGTGGTAGTGGATGGACGTGACCGGGTAAACTGCTTTAAACAAAGTTTATCTCGCTTAACCGGTGACGGGGTCATATTGCTGGATGATTCATCCCGCAGTAAATATTCTCCAGCTATTGATCTTGGAAAATCTGCTGGATTTAAAGTTCTTCACTTTGAGGGGATTAAACCCACGACAACAGGTTTACACCGCACCAGTTTGTTTTATCGATCGGAAAATTGCCTGGGTCTATAATCAAGATCATTTAGCTCCGAAATAAAGTTAGTTACAACTTATCTACTCAGCCTAAAAAATAAGAAAACTATCAATGTCTCCCCATTTTAACTGGGGAGACAATGGATTTGAGAACTTCATCATTCTCAAACGGGACACCGGTTGAGTCAGAATACCTGGTCAGCATATTGAACCAACTTAACAGAAAGATTGCCCTGCAGGCCATGTCATAGGTTCCATAATGATCCACAAAGGCCTTCACTGAATCTTCAGACATTTTTGCGTTATTGGTTATTTCATCACAGGCCTTGCAAAGCACCTGGTGCCAGGTTTCCAGAGGGCCTAAATCATCAGAAAGCACTATATCAACAATTTCTTGAGGGAGTGCAGCGGTCTTTCGATGAAAATTTATTTCATACTGAGAATCATTATCCTTACAAATACGATAAAGAATAATTTCCCGATCATCATCCGGCAAATAATCATCACTAAATAACGCAGAAACTACCGAATATATTTCGGGTGCAATTCCAGTCCTAGCTAGCATTAATGCGATATTGACAGGTGGTAAACCCTGCAATAACTCTTGAGTTTTATTGTCGAAGTCCTGTACTGAAGCCAACGGTATTCTGCTCATAAGGCGCTCCTCAAATGACTACTTGGACAAATTAAAGAGTTTATTTTTATAATCCATCCCGAGCGACCATCGTATTGTAGGACCAACTGAAAATTAATCCCTTTTTCAGATAGTTACTCACAAATAAATTATAAAATGACTGCAGCGGTAAAAATATCTTTTGTATAACCGGCAACTCACTACCAGGCTAACTGTTTAAGCCCGAAGAATAAGCAACAATGTATTCCCCTCTGAAAAAAAGTTCTTGAATCATCTTCGATGATTCATTAGAGCATATGGTTAAAATAAGTATCCACGTCCTGAATCTCCATATCTTATACTTCGATTGGAGTCATTTACGCCGATGAATTAAACCCGCACTCTTTTGCGGTCCTTTTTAATCCTATGCAGGTGATTAATCCTATGCAGGTGGCGTAATTTCGACAAGAATATATCTTCCCTGAAAGTAGAAATACGCTGCCCAATTCGATCATCGGAGGGCATATGATAGCTATTTGTACTATTGAAAACCTTTCTCTAGCATTTGGAGATACATCTCTTTTCCAAAAAATGAATTTGGAATGACCTCCCGGTATGATCGGTCTAGTTGCGCCAATGGTTATGGTAAATCCACTTCTAAAAATACTCTGCGGGCAAACCTCAGCTGATAGCGATAGGGTATCCTGGAGAAGGCCCTACCACATGGTACAATAACCTAATGATCGTCCTGAATTAAAGATCGTCGATTGTCTCGAACAAGGAAAGCTGTACGATATTTTATAAGGTTAGAACGGGGGCATAAATCAGAAAATGATCTGATATCTTTAGCAGACTATTGGCACCTACCTCTTACTTGGCAGTACCAGCTAGAAGAGGCAAATATTATTACTCCACTAGATACTTCCTTAAAAAAATTGAGCGGTGGACAGAGAGCCAGATTACTCCTTTCCCATGCATTTTCACTTTCAAATAACTTCCTGCTTATAGATGAACCTAGCAATCACCTTGATGAGAATGGATGTAAATGGTTACGAGAAAAAATAATCAAGAATACAGGAGGAATATTAACAGCCTAAGATTTTATGGAGATGAATGCAGCACTTATATACAATAAAAAGAAGTGGAACAAACTGCTCTACTTCAAAAAACAGAGGGCAATCGAAAAGCGTTAGAACAATTAAATAAAGTTAGATAGCAAAATATTAATAAATATGTCATTAGGCAACAGCAGGGTAAAAACAAAAGGAAACCTAAGAGTATGAGTCTTATGGATGCACAGAAAGATCGTGCAGAAAAAGGCCCAGGGAAATTAAAGCGTAATCTGGAGCAACGCCAATTACTGTTAGAAGCAGAGAGATGGGATAAAAAACATCTACAATTGATTCACAAAGATTACGACTACCGAAACTAACTCTCATTAATTGGAATTCTATAAAGACGATACAATTACATATCGAAAATTTACAACTCCCTTATGGCTCTTATAAGAGGCCCATATCTTTGACTCTACGCAGAGGAGACCGTTGCAGGAGTTCCGGAATATATGGAAGCGGGAAATCTACATTATTAAAGGTCATCACTGGTCAGCTTAAAGCGCGAGGTGGTGTTTACAGAAATCATGATAGTTTTTGCTATTTAGATCAGGATTTCAGCATTCTCGACAAAGAATTATCCGCCTTAGACAATCTATCCAATTTCTATCCAGGTAAAAAGGAACCTGAATGGCGTACCATACTTGGAAGCCTGCGAATAAGAAGAAATATGCCTCTGCGCCCCCTGAAGTGCCTAAGTGGAGGGGAGCAACTCAAAGTGGCGTTAATTGCAGCTACACGAGGCATTACCACCACGCTACTACTGGATAAACCGGATAATCACTTGCATCTGGCGTTCCCGCCAGCTATTAACAGATGCCATTGCAGAGTTTCCTGGCACGATTTTATTGGTCTCACACGATTTAAATTTTATTGATGCTATAGGTATCGACAGTCAACTTATACTGGACTAAGAGAAACCCTATTAATTACCCAGCAAAAGAGAATACTAACTTTGAATACGCTTCGCTTGATCCTTGGGGACCAGCTGAATTATAAACACTCATGGTACAGAGAAAAGAATCAGAAAATCATATACTTCATGGCCGAAATGCGCCAGGAGACAGACTACGCCGCTCACCATATTCAGAAGGTAGTCGCTTTTTTTGAAGCTATGCAGAATTTCGCTGAATGGCTAAAATCACGCAACAAAGAAATTTTATACTATCAATTACAAGATAGAGAGAATCAGCAAGATCTTTCTAAAAATATAAAACAGATAATAAAAAAATATGATATCAATAAATTTGAGTATCAATTACCAGATGAATATCGCCTTGATAAACAACTAGAGATTCTATGTAAAGAAATACATATTGAATCTGAGACATATGATAGTGAACACTTTCTCACCAAAAGAACAGAGTTAGGTGATTTCTTTGATGGAAAAAAAACTCTTCTAATGGAGAATTTTTATCATCACATGCGCAGAAAGCATAATATTTTGATAAAAAACACAGGAGAACCTGAAGGGGGGAAATGGAATTATGATCAAAGTAATCGAAAGAAATGGAAAGGCGAGATTACAATTCCTAAACAATGCCAAATTAGAAAAGATGTAAAAAAAACACTGAGGAGAATAAATAAATCTGGAATTAAAACCATAGGAAGTATTGACCCAATAAACTTTCCATGGCCAAGTAATCGAATAGAAAGCCAAAAAATGCTTCGGCATTTTTGTAAATATTTATTACCCTATTTTGGCGATTATCAGGACGCGATGGACCCAAATGAAGTTTACTTGTTTCATAGCCGCTTGAGTTTTTCTCTCAACACCAAGATGTTAAGCCCTTCAGAAGTTATTGAAGCAGTAATTTCCCACTGGAGATCTAATAAAAAATCTATTCATATCAGCCAAGTAGAAGGGTTTGTTCGCCAAGTACTTGGGTGGCGGGAATATATGAGGGGAATCTATTGGAGAGAAATGCCTGATTATAGTAAGGAAAACAAACTAAATAACTCCAGTCCACTTCCTGCCTTCTACTGGGATGCGAACACGGATATGAACTGTCTTCATCAAACTATAAGCAACAGCCTTCAAAATGCTTATGCCCATCATATTCAACGTCTGATGATCACCGGTAACTTTGCGTTACTAACCCAAACAGATCCAAACCAGGTAGAAGCCTGGTATCTGGGAGTCTATATCGATGCTATTGAATGGGTGGAAATGCCGAATACTAGGGGGATGAGCCAGTATGCGGATGGAGGCCTATTAGCAACAAAGCCCTATGTAAGTAGCGGTTCTTATATTAATAAAATGAGCAATTACTGCAAAGATTGCCGATATAAGGTTAAGGAAAGAGTAGGAGATGATGCATGTCCGTTCAATAGCCTTTATTGGTACTTTCTACTTAAAAAAAAGAAATACCTTAATGGCAATCCAAGAATGGCAATGATGCTCAGCACATTGGATAAAATGACGAGTCAGGAGAAAAATGATATTCAGAAACAGGCAATGAGATTTATAAGAAAGCTCTATTCTTAAGCAGGCTGTCACTTTAATTTAATTAGTACATTTAGATCAGTTAGTTCCCTATAAAAAATCTAATCGCCATACCTTATATGTGTGAAATGTATCACGATATCAACAATGACTTATTACATGTAATTACATTCCCACCACCTGTAACTTGTACGAGGATACTATTCATCCGCACTCTAAACTAATTCCACTCTGGCACTATTTTTTTATCCCGCATAGATACACAGGGAATTTTTTTGCGTATGGGCGTCCAACCTGAATTTCAAATATTTTTGAATAGAGGCGTAAAATAACAAATACCTTTTTAGTATTTTTTTAGATAAATTTATGCAATCACTCTTTCTAAAATAGCTTTGAAAACACAATGACATTGATAAGGAATCATCGATGAGTACTCTTCCCGAATCTGCCAGCAGCATGGGACTACAACCATTTGGACAGTCGGGTACTGGCCGCTCAATTATGGCTAATGGTCAACTACATGGACTGTTAGAAGGGTACAAAGAGCTTAGCTCTATACCAAGCAGCGAGGGATATCATGCTCTAGCAATTACCAGCGCGGTTAATAGTCTTCGCGGTAGCGTGGCTCCAGTTAACTCTTTTCTTAAAGAGGGTAGTTCTACACGTCGCTGCGTTATAGGGGCAGGCTTTGAAATAGAATATGAGCTAAATAATTATTATGGTGGCCCACAAACTGATGTGGTAATTATAGATATTAGACTTACTGGAGATAAATCAGAAAGCAGAAACCGAGCTGCTTTGTGGAATGCAAATTTTTCATCTTCAGTTGATAGATGGATATCTAAAGATGCCCCTGAGTACATATTAGAAAAATCATCTAAAGTATCTGGATCAAAAGAATCTCCTTTTAAAATCGGAATCAACGGCTATAGCAGGGACTTGGATCACGCAATCAACATTTTGCCATCACATATAAGTCGTGGAGATACTAATAACCTAAATAAGTTGAAAGAAAATGGTTATCTTCTATTTTATGTACCACAAAAAGGTGCGCTTAAATCTGGATGGCGATGCGTAAGAAACTTAGGAAAAAGTATCACCAGGGAAGATCTAGAGGCTGCACGAATATTAGCCAACCATATGAAAGAAGCGCATGATAAAAATTATCATGTTGAGTGGACCAGCCATAGAGGGGGCTCTAAAGTTCTTACTGAGGCAATGAAGTTACTGGCTCAGAGACAAGTAGATCTTGCTGGAAAACAGAAAGTATTTCTTAGTGACCACACATCCAGCCAATATGCTGCGGATGTAGTTCGCCGTAAAATTGGCATGAATACAGATGATGCAACATGGAATAAATCTACACCGGGAATTGCCCAGTTAATAGGAGGCAAGAACCTTGGTACGGCAGATTTAGCCATATCTGCAAATACCCTTTTTAAACATACAGAGAAAGAGAATCGTCCAGGCCAGGCTGTTGATACTCTGCACCATGGGAGAAAACTATATAAAGCTGGTAAAAAAGCAGTGCTTACGGGTACCGGTGCATGGACGATAGTAACTACCCTATCGACCAAATTTGGAATATCCTTTACTATGGCACAAACTATAGTAGGCTTACTCGGCCTCAGTGCAGCACAAACAATTTTATCCAGTATACCGAGCCTTAATGAAGGCTATCATAAAAGTGCAGCCGAGCCTTCCAAACAATTGGCACAAAAGCTCTTTTCTAAAAAATAGGCATATAAAAAATGCTGTACAATAGAAGTAAATACCCTAAAGGGCCTGACTTTCAAAAGGCCAGGAAAATTCAAAAAGAACTGTCAGGCTGTAAAACCTTTTTTTTGGCACCTCCGCAATCTGACCCTTATTCCTCAATGGGAATCTGGGAGTCAGAACCTAATATCATTGACATCAATGACTTATCAAAATTCAAACCCCTAGAATGGAGGTTGAAATCTGGTGAGTTAAGGTATTTTTCTGAAGTACAAACTCTGTGTATTTATTCAAATAGATGGGGCTTCAATGGCTTACCCATTATTCAGGGACAGCGTGGAGATGTCAGTTTTTTTATAAATGTTAATTTAATAAAAGATTTACCCGTTAATGAAACTTTATTCCACAATAGAGTATTGGCCCAAGAAACATTCAGAATTTTTGATCTTACTTTTCTACAAAATTTACACAAAGGAAGAAAATCCACCCCTTTTGATCTGACTCCGTCTAGATGGCCATCTTTTTTAGGTCCTATCAACTTTCAATGGGTTAACCAGGGGGGCAGCGATTGGCTTTATTTCGAGAGCCAACCCCTAAAAGATGACTTGGAATTGATTAACTGGAGTACTCCCATTACAGAAAAGCACTTGCTTAGCTGTCAATTCTATATTAACAGATCTTCCACGAACGCTGGAAATGCTTATCGTATAAATCAAAGTGTACAAAGAGAAAATTACTTGAGACTGACACAAGAAATCATGAACACTTTTGAAATAGAGCTAACATCCAACCATAAACAGAAATACAAACGCACTCAGTCTCTTTTGGATGCTAATGAGAAACCCATCTTAACTTGCACCAGCAAACAAATTGATAATGCAAAGCATGTCCTTCAGAGTTGGAGTGACCTAGAGTTTATAGACAGTAAAAAAAATAGTGAAGATGATCACAAAGCGTCAATCGAAGAGGTTACAAAATTTCTTGAGGATCGCATTCAACCAAAATTAATGCCAAATAGCTATCCAGCCGAAGAGGAAATACAGATATCCTCTCGAATACCCCCGAAAGAAATCCAAAAAATTTTAATTGGTGAAGAATAAAAGAATATAGATAAATATACCCAAAACAAGCTGATTGAATTACGACTACAGCTTTATAGTTTTTATATTTTATTTATACCACATAGTCAACACTGGGATAATCTATGACAATTACCATTAGCTATTCGCCACAATAGTAAACTTAAGATCACCGAGTGTCACCAAGAAATCCAACGGGACCAAGTTTCCTCAAGACAAGGGGAATTGAAAAAGATCTCTCCGGCTGCCGGCTAGCCTTTATGGCCCCTCCAAGCCAAGATCCTTATTCTTCTATGGAGAAGAGGGGAAGCTGAACCTGATTCGCAGAATATTTTTGACATTTCCAATTTTCGCTCAATTGAGAAGCCTATAAAGAATGGGAAACGAGAACTTTTCTCAGGAATTAATTTTTTGAGGTTATATTCAAATCGTTGGGGTTTTAATGGTTTACCACTGTCACTTTTAAAGTGTGGGTATTTTAATTTTATTATTGATGTTCATACAATGGATGACTTACCTATCAGTAATAGTCTTTTTAACACTAAGATCTTGGTTGAAGAGACATACCGGTATTTCGACTTAGCTCAGCTGCAAGAATTACACTAAGGTATTAAAGAAAATCCATTTGATCTTACACAATATAAGTGGCCGTCTTACTTAACGCCATTAAATAGCCAGTGCATTCATCAAGGTGGAATAGATTAGTTTTATTTTGAAAGTCAGCCCCTTATTAGTGGATAAGATATATTAAGTTGGTTTACTGCTATAGATGCACGAATCAAACCCAGACCACTACCTTATAGTTATTCGCTAGACAACCTAATGAAGATCACTTCAAGGCTCCCTCTAAAGAAATACAAGTTGGCTATGAACTTGAGAAGTAGGAGAATGTATAAAGATTGGCAATCTGCCAGAAAGAGAATTTTTTAACCAGCCCGACAGTTAATCTTATCGAGCTGGTTTAGCTCTATACTTTGAGAGCAAGCTGAACTCTATTTAAACATCAGCTCCGGATTCACCATAGTCTTCATCTCCAAAACATTTCCGTTTGGATCTTCGATAAAGAAGGTTTCCTGCTCATATTCATTACCGACAAAACGGCGATAGGGCTTATCCAGATATTCGAGGCCGGCGGCCTCGATACGACCTTTTAAGGCTTGGAATTCATCATCTGGTAGATGAATGCCAAAGTGAGGCACTGCAACTTCGCCCATATCCACTTTGTGGCGCACGTTCGGCAATTTTTCTTCGCTTTGGTGAAGGGTTAGTTCATTACCCCAAAAGTCGATATCTACCCAGCGCCCTTCTTCACTATTGCCAGTTTTACACCCCAGAACATCACAGTAAAACTTCTTTGCCGTCTCCAGATCTCCTGCAGGAATTGCAAGATGCAGACAATTGGATTTCATATAGCCTCCCACTACTGATCGCCCCTTACTACCTAACAAGTTGACACCATATAGTCATAAGCCAATGTCAAAATGATTAGATTACTTGAGCAACCGATATACACACTCGGAGCCAATTGACCCCATTTTTTTATTTGACCAGGCGAAGTACAACGATAGCTACTTTCACCTGGGAGGATAATCAGAGCTTTCAACCACTCTTTACGTCTGCAAATACGCATCTATTTATAAGGAGTGGTAAGCGCAGAGACCACCTATGATCAAAAAATCACCGGCAACTAAATCTAGGTCACAGCCAATAAACAAGCTTTGAAAAATCCTCCTAAATGAGGGGTGCACTGTAACACAAGTGTTTCGAGGAATAACCGATAAAGTCTTCACTAAAGAATTCTAAGTCAATCTCCCCACCAATATTTATATTTCAAAAGGGCAGCCCCTAATTGATGGGAACTTCTATAGAATCTCGGCCAAAAATCCCTCCTCCTTCCTTTATGTAAAGAAACTATTCATAAATGCACCAACTTGGTGCTTTTACTCTATGAACCTTTACAAATGAAACCAGCTGGTCAAGACCTGAATCAATCACCGCGAACCTAACTACCCTGGTAATCAGACCAACTCCTCACTAGACCTTTTTTCCACTCCTCGTATGTGAGAGCAGTAAAAGATAACTTTATTTTTCTATTACGGATTTCGTTGGTACAGATTTGCTTTCCCTCTGTTTTAAAGCCGCAAATGCTGCAAAAAAAATACTGGAAAACAGTCGGTAAATTCTGGTACATTCCGCGACTATTTTTTAACCAACTCCGCCGACCGGAATGTCGGCCGCCAGTGCGGTTTCCGCCTGTCGCCGTAACAGAGGTAATAGAATGAAACCAACCAAGCCCCTGCTACTAATGGCTACCGGCCTGTTGTCTGTAGCTGCCCAAGCTGAAATGACCTGGAGCGACAACAGTCTGAGCCTGCTGTATGGCCGCAACTATGAAGTGAACTACAGCCTTTCGACGGATGATTCCGAGCGTTCCGTAGTAACTTTTGAGCACGCCAGCGGCCATAGTTGGGGCGATCTATTTATCTTTGCCGACTACCTGGACTCAGAAGAAGGTTCCAATGAACTTTACGCTGAAATTTCACCCCGCCTAAGCCTGGGGAAGCTCAGTGGCCGTGAGCTGGCCTGGGGACCTGTGACCGACGTACTAGTAGCTTCCACCGTTGAACTGGGCAATATGGATGACCCGGACGGCCTCACTGCTACCGGCCCGCATTTCACCAATACCCTTGTAGGCCTTGGTTTCGATGTGGCAGTTCCAGGATTCTCCTTTGTGCAAGTGAATGCATATCGCCGCGACAACGACGACAAAGCCAGCAACGAACAGCTGACCCTCGTTTGGGCCATGCCGTTTAGCCTGGGTGATGCCAGCTTCGTGTATGACGGCTTTATTGATTGGACCAGTGCTTCTGAGGATGCACACCCCAGCATGAACTTTACTTCTCAGCTGAAGTGGGATGTAGGTGCCAATTGGGGCGAGCCTAAAGCCCTATATGCCGGTATCGAATATGTACATTGGAATGACAAGTTTGGAATCAAAGATGGTTCCTTCGGGGTTGATTCCAATGAGCGTAACGTAAACCTGTTAGTAAAGTACCACTTCTGATATGAAACCCACTGATATCCAAACATCGGCGACCACAGGGTCTGGCATCTCCCAGGCCCCTCTGCTGGAAAAGCTGTTTAAGCTGTCCGAGCGCCAAACGAATGTTCGTCGGGAAGTGATTGCCGGCGTTACCACATTCCTAACCATGGCTTACATCATTTTTGTAAACCCCAATATCCTGGCGGCTGCCGGCATGGATAAAGGCGCCGTATTTATGGCGACCTGCCTGGCCGCAGCGATTGGTTGCCTGATTATGGGACTTTACGCTAACTATCCAATTGCCCTGGCACCTGGAATGGGACTAAACGCCTTCTTCGCCTACGTAGTAGTCGGCGAGATGGGTTACAGCTGGCAGGTGGCCCTGGGTGCAGTGTTTATATCAGGGGTGGTATTCCTGCTACTCAGTATCTTTAAGTTGCGGGAATGGATTATTGACAGTATTCCTCTTTCCCTACGGCAGTCACTTGCCGCCGGCATTGGCCTGTTCCTGGCCATTATCGCTTTGAAAAGCGCAGGTATTGTTGTTGCGAGCCCGGCTACTCTGGTAACACTCGGGGATCTCAAATCTATTGAAGCCATGCTCGCAGCTCTGGGCTTCTTTATTATCGTGGCCCTCTCTTACCGCCGTATGCTCGGCTCCGTGATGATCGGTATTCTCGCCGTAACAATTATTGCGCTGGCAATCGGCAAGGTTGAGTTCACTGGCCTGGTATCCGCGCCGCCGAGCCTGGCACCCACCTACCTCGAACTGGATATTGCCGGTGCCTTCGAAGTTGGCATGATCAGCGTAATTTTCGCTTTCCTGTTTGTAGACTTGTTTGATACCGCAGGCACCCTTCTGAGTGTTTCTGACCGGGCCAAGCTGTTGGACAAAAACGGTAAGCTTCCGGGTATGGGCAAAGCCCTGATGGCCGACAGCTCCGCCTCTGTGGTCGGCTCTGTTTTAGGCTCCTCAACCACCACTTGTTATGTAGAGAGTACCGCTGGTATCACTGCTGGTGGACGCACCGGTCTAACCGCTGTGGTTTGTGCCGTACTGTTTTTGCTGGCAACCTTCTTCTCACCACTGATCGGCATGATTCCCGCTTATGCAACCGCCGGGGCTCTGCTGTACGTTGGTGTCCTGATGACTTCCGGCCTGTCTTCTATCGATTGGGATGACATCACTGAAGCCGCCCCAGCAGTGATTGCTGCGGTTATGATGCCGCTGTCTTTCTCTATCGCCCACGGTATTGCATTGGGCTTTATCGCCTACGCAGTCATTAAAACACTGAGTGGGCGCAGTAAAGACGTCAGTATCAGTGTCTACGTGTTAGCGGCACTCTTTGTTGCCAAGTTCGCCTTTTTCTGAGGGGTACATAGATGAAAAAGCACTTTATCAGCGCACAGCAACTCTTAACGGATTCCTACGCGCTTGCGGAACAGATCTATCAAAGCGGCTTTCGCCCCAATTATATTGTCGGTGTATGGCGTGGTGGCGCTCCGGTTGGTATCGCAGTACAGGAATTGCTGCACGTGATGGGTGTGGATGCAGACCATATCGCAATCCGGACTTCGTCCTACCTCGGCATCGGCGAGCGTGACAAGAAGGTTCGCGTTCATGGCTTAAACTATCTGATCAAGCGCCTTGAGTCACACGACTCCCTATTAATCGTGGACGATGTGCACGATTCTGGCCTGAGTATTGAGCAAACTATCGAAGATCTGCGTGCGGCCTGTAAAAAGAATACACCGGAAATTCGAATTGCCACACCTTACTACAAGCCTAAAAACAATAAGGCTAAACGTGTGCCAGACTACTTTATCCACAAAACTGAAGAGTGGCTGGTTTTCCCACATGAAATTGACGGCCTCTCCAGGGAAGAAATCCTGGAGAACAAACCAGAACTGGCGCCCTATGTAGACCGGATTGCCACCGCCGTTTAACCACGGCCAAGACCGGGGGCCGAGCCCCCGGATCTTTTACTTCCCTGCAACACCTGCCCCCCTAACCTCCCAGTAGTGCCTCCCAGCGGCAATCAAGCCCTACCCCACCACGCCCATACTCCAAACCTTTCTTAATAGCGTCCGCTTATGAAACTAAAGTTAGTTTCAGGCAATTTATTAAATAGAAAATTTGGTCCAGAATTAATTTAATAGAGCAGAAGTCGGAAAATAAAAATGAACGACAAACTCGCAGGGCTAACCCAGACACAACTCGATTCCCATTGGATGCCCTACACAGGCAACCGTCAATTTAAACGGGATCCCCGAATAATCATTGCTGCTGAGGGCTGTTACTTCACCAGTGCCGATGGTCGTCCAATCTTTGATGGGCTCTCGGGGCTTTGGACTTGTGGCGCTGGACACAATCGTCCAGAGATTACCGAGGCAATTAATCG
The DNA here is from genome assembly GCF_052467165.1 of Microbulbifer variabilis. NCBI lineage: Bacteria > Pseudomonadati > Pseudomonadota > Gammaproteobacteria > Cellvibrionales > Microbulbiferaceae > Microbulbifer > Microbulbifer variabilis. Next base: position 145,055 of record NZ_CP174301.1, on the reverse strand, counting down.
CCAACTAAAAACTCTCGACTATGCCCCTGCATTTCAGTTTGGCCACCCTTTATCTTTTCAACTAGCTGAGCGAATCACCCAATTTATGCCTGTGGGCCTGAACCGTATTTTTTTTACTAATTCGGGCTCAGAATCCGCAGAAACTTCATTGAAAATTGCTCGCGCCTATTGGCGCAAAAGGGGCTTAGCGGCAAAAACCAAGCTTATCGGTCGGATAAAAGGCTATCACGGGGTTAATTTCGGTGGAATCAGCGTGGGTGGTATAGGTGCCAATCGGGCAATGTTTGGCCCCACACTCGATTCCGACCATTTGTCACATACCCTTTTGCCAGATAACCGCTTTTGCCGTGGACAGCCACAACAGGGATCACATTTAGCTGATGAGTTACTCGATTTAATTGCCCTGCACGATGCCAGCAATATAGCAGCGGTAATTGTTGAGCCTATGGCCGGCTCGGCCGGTGTACTTCCACCCCCTGAGGGCTATTTGCAACGCCTGCGCGATATCTGCAACGAACACCAGATATTGTTGATTTTTGATGAGGTTATCACCGCCTTTGGCAGAATGGGGACAGCCACTGGAGCCGAGTTTTTCGGGGTTGTGCCGGATATTCTGAATACCGCTAAACAGCTTACCAATGGCGCTTTTCCTATGGGTGCCGTCGCAGTACAGCAGGGTATATACGATACATTTATGGAAAAAGCGGGGCCAGACTATCAACTTGAATTACCCCATGGTTACACTTACTCAGGCCACCCTGTAGCCTGTGCCTCTGCGCTGGCAACTTTGAATATCCTCAAGCAGGAGGACCTGTTCAAACGGTCCGCCGAACTTGCTTATGAGCTTGAGAAGTATATTCACCAGCTCAAAGGACTCCCCCTGATCCATGATATCCGCAATTGCGGACTGGCCGCGGGCCTAACCATTCAACCTGCTCCTGGTGAGCCTCTACTGCACCCCTTTCGAATTGCGATGAAAATGTGGAGTAAGGGCTTCTATATCCGCTATGGAGGAGACACGATTCAACTGGGAATGCCTTTCATTTCCAGTAGCGAGGAAATCGATGGTTTAGTCAATGCCCTAGCAGAATCCATCCTCGAAGTAGCCAATGGCAAATAGCCCTTTCTCAACATTGACCTTATTCCTCATCAGCCTACCGCACAAGTCCGACACCTCAGCGCACAACCCTGGCTGCTGGAACTGTAATAACTACCCCCCTTGTACAATGACATTTGGCGCTCCCAAAAAAAATTTGGCCCTAGCTATATCACACATGCTGGAATGAGCGGAACACCTACTATTCGTAAAACAAAAGCAACAAAAAGTAAGACGTGAGAATACAATGATCAAAACCAGTAAGCTGATGCCGCCCAAGCTCACTGCTGCTCTGCTATGCACAGCTATACTGGCCGCCTGCGGCCAGGAATCCAGCACTTTACAAGCACAGAAGGAAACTACTTATGTGCCGGTACACAGGGCCAATATATCGGGCCTCTCTGAAGAATATGCCAAATTACGTAAACAACAGGTGGTCGAGGTTGATTACCGCTTGAGTGTCAACCTGGATGGTACTGGTGAAAGTTATTTTGGTACCGTACACGCTGATATCCAGTTCAAAAAAGCTTTACAGCAGCCTCTCACTATTGATTTTGCCGGTGGTAAAGTCGAATCGGTAAAAGTTGATGGCAAAGAAACTCCGTTCGAATATAACGGCCACTTCATTACCGTTCCCATATTGCACCTGCCAAATCGACAGCACGCAATTACAGTGAACTATCAACACCCCTATTCCAATAATGGCTCCGGACTACACCGCTTCGAAGATCCAAAAGATGGCAAAGTCTATATGTATACTGACTTTGAGCCCTATGATGCCAACCGGCTTTTCCCACACTTCGATCAACCAAATCTAAAAGCTCGTTACACTCTGGATGTTACTGCTCCAAAAGACTGGGTAGTTATCAGCGCGGAGAGGGAAAGTCGAGTAGAGGAGCAAGGAGAGCTGAAGCATTGGTTTTTCCCTCAGTCGCAAAAATTTTCCTCCTATATTTTTTCTCTTCATGCAGGCCCATACCATATCTGGGAAGATGATGCTGCCGGCATACCACTACGCCTGATGGCCCGCCAAAGCCTGGCAGAGTATGTTAAAACCGAAGATTGGTTTACTTTTACCAAGCAATCCTTTGAGTTCTTCCAGCCATATTTTGAAATAGATTACCCTTTCAAAAAATACGACCAGATCCTTGTTCCTGACTTTAACGCCGGTGCCATGGAAAACGTAGGTTCAGTTACTTTTAATGACGCCTATGTTTCACGCGGGGAAAAAACCCAGGCACAGCGTATGGGCCTGGCAAATGTCATTGCCCATGAGCTGGCTCACCAATGGTTTGGCAACCTGGTAACCATGAACTGGTGGGATGATCTATGGCTCAATGAGAGTTTCGCCACTTATATGGCTAACCTGGCCCTGGCGGAGAACAGTGAGTTTACCAATGCCTGGGAGAATTTTTATCTGGGTACCAAACAGTGGGCCTACCACTCGGATCAACGCCCCACCACCCACGCTATCCAGCTGCCCGTCAAGAATACTGATGAAGCCTTTGCCAACTTCGATGGTATTACCTACGGTAAAGGTGGCTCGGTGTTGAAGCAGCTACCCTACTATCTGGGAAAAGAGGAGTTCCGTAAAGGGGTCAGCAATTACCTGAAAGAGCTCTCCTACCAAAACTCAACACTTGACGACTTCATGGGGCATCTGGGAAAAGCCTCCGGGGTTAATTTAGATATCTGGCAACAGCAATGGCTTTACCAAGCTGGTCTCAATACCATCGAAGCCAGCTTTCAATGTGAAAATAACCAGATTAGTCATTTGACCCTCACTCAGACTGCACCGCAAGAGTATCCCACCTTACGAGAACAGCGTACGCAACTTGGCCTCTATCGTATGGATGGCGAAAATATGAAGCGCTTCGCCACCTTGCCAGTACTATATAGTGGTGCCAAAACTAATGTGGAAGATGCCAAAGGGCTGCCCTGCCCGCAAATTCTCTACCCCAATGAGGGGGACTGGGCTTTTGTGAAAGTAAATCTGGATTCGGTAACGCTGAAGAATATGGCTCAGCATATTAATGCTATCCAGCAGCCTTTTGCTCGTCTTATGATGTGGCAAAGTCTGTTTGATAGCACTTATGATACAAAACTTCCTTTAGATGAATATATCAGCTTTATTATCAGCAATGGCGCAGTGGAACAGGATATTAACGCCATCCGGCTCAATGCCCGCTATTTAAGTTTTGTCTACAGCTACCTTAACCAAATTCCGGTCGGAAAAGAGCGCCGCAACGAACTACAACAGGCGATCGAAGACTTTGTCTGGACACAACTTCAAAAAGCGGCCAGCAGTAGTGACCAGCAGAAAGTTTGGTTTGATACTTTTACCAATGTAGCCCACTCTAATGCAGCACTGGATAATGCCAAACAGTTGTTAATGGGGGAGCTCTCCGTTAAAGGTTTAAAACTAGATCCAGATATGCGCTGGGAACTAATAAGCTTGCAGAACCGTTATCTTTTTGCCGACTATGAAAAAGCCATTGCCCGAGAGTTGAAACAAGACAACTCTGACCGATCAAAGCTCAATGCTATAGCGGCTGAAGCCGTTAGGCCCTCACCGGCAGTTAAACAGAAATGGTTAGATAACTTGATCCTAAATAGAGATAAGTTCAAGTTGAGCGAACTTCGTACAGCCACTTCATCTCTGTTTACCTCAGAACAGATTGAGCTTTTCAACACTAATAGCGAGCGAATATTTTCAGCTTTAGATCAGATCAATAATGAAGATTCCTCAGAGTTAATTAGTATCTATGCATATATGCTCCCCCTTATGTGCTCGAAAGAAGGCGCCCAAAAACTTAGCGATACTCTGAAGGAAAAACAACAGCTCAAACCTACGCTGGTCAAGGCATTAAAAAATCATCGCTATACCAGCGAGCGTTGCATCAAAATGGGGCAGGCTTTAGTAAAACGGTAGCAAGGTTGACCCTAATCACACAACTTGCCAGCTAAAATTATTTTAAGGGCTCTCAGAGCCCTTTTTTATTCAATTGGATTATCGAACTGATATAAAATTAGTCCTCAGCTTATATCTAGCGGTACACTCCCTGAAAAAGGTAAAGGATTTCAGGTATGAAAATTTTTGTAGAAAAAGATAATCTTGTTGATGGAGCTATTGCTAAGCTCTTGAACTCTCACCTACAGGAAATGTATAGGCACTCCCCAGCTGAAAGTGTTCATGCATTGGACCCAAAAGCCTTGCAGGATTCAACCATTACCTTCTGGAGTGCACGTATTAATGGAACTCTGGCCGGATGTGGAGCCCTCAAGGAAATCGCACAATTCCAAGGGGAGTTAAAATCGATGAAAACTAGTCAGTCCTTCCTGCGTATTGGCGTTGCCAAGGCAGTACTGGAAGAAATACTTAAAGAAGCCAGGCTTCGGAACTATAAAGAAGTTAAGCTGGAAACCGGAAGCGGCGCAGCATTTGCACCCGCAGTGGCACTTTACCAGCGGTATGGTTTTGAGCCTTGTGCACCGTTTGCCAACTATAAAAGAGACCCACACAGCTTGTTTTTCTGTAAAAAATTATAAATACCATTATCTATTAATAATAATTATGCCTATTTCCAGAAGAGATTTTTTGAAATTCACAGGATTTTCACCTCTGGTGTTTGCTGGGATCAGTGTTAACAACTCGTTAGCAATTGAGAAATCAATTCCTTTTTTAAGTCAAATGCCCGGGCTGAAAACGCCTATACAAGAAATTTATCCCGCCGTCTTTAATAATGAAATCTATGTTGCCGGTGGCTTTATTCCGTCAACCACTCCCGCTTTTTTCGGCCTTTCTCCGTCAGAGGAGAACTACATTTTTTCCCCTAAACTGCAAAAATGGCGAACTGGACCATCACTTCCCGCTCCGAGGCACCACCTCGGAATGGCCAGCAACTCAAAATACCTATACGCTATTGGTGGATTCACTGGAAAAAAAGGGAACGCCTGGCAGCCCCAAAAGACTGTTTGGAGGCTATCCGAGGCAAAAGAGCAGTGGAGCTCTGCACCATCACTTCCAGTACCAATAGCGGAAAGTGTGCATGTCTCACTCTTGGAGAAAATCCATGTTATTGGTGGAAAGTCCCCCAATTCTGAATCCAAAAACCGAGACAGCAAAAAGCACTATCTATTAGTTGATAATAAACACTGGGAAACAGCGGCACCCCCAAGTATCAATAGGAACTCAGCAGCAGGTGCAGGTCTCAATAACAGAATTTATGTTGTGGGTGGTCGGCAGGTTGGCGACAGCACAAAAAAAGCTAAAAATCTTTCGTATTTTGAAGTTTATGACTCCAATCTTGACAAATGGGAAAAGATAAGGCCACTGCCACAAGCACTTGCTGGTCTTACTGCAACGCCACTTAACGGAAAAATCGTCGTTACCGGAGGGGAGGCATTTGGCCCTAATGGCAACTGGAAGACAGGTACGGTATCCAGTGCTATTTGGATCTATGATCCACTCAGCGATCAGTGGGGTAAAGAAGCGAAACTCAATGAAACACGTCATGGTCATGGCGCCGCTACTATAGGTAACAACCTCTATATTATTGGCGGCGCCGCCAAAGTAGGCCCACAGGATACACTTGGTTCCATGGTAAAATTGAGCTGGAGAGAATAACTGATTTTATCACTAGATCCCGAAGGAAGAACTATGTTAAGTAGAAGAGATTACCCTTTCCTACCAAAACCAAAAGGCCCAATGACTCATGCAGTCATTCATGAAAAGAGTCTTTATATCTCCGGCCTTACGGCCATGGGTACTGACGCTCAGGCTGAAGACTTAACTGAGCAAATACGAGAAATTCTCTCTCAATTAAAAAAAGTTCTGGATTATGAAGGGCTTACTAAGTCAGACCTAATTAAGCTTACAATTTTTATAAAAGAGATAGACAAATTAGGTATAATCCGAGAGGAGTTATTTTCTTTTTATGACAGTCACTATCCCGCCTGCTCATTGGTAGAGGTTTCCAATCTGGTGCATGCAGACCTTAAAATAGAAATTGAAGCGGTAGCGGCAATAGCATAAACCGTTCTGCGGGGAGGTCAGGGGCTGCTATTGTGTATCCATATAGTACTGGTTACGCTCAACACCTAGGTACCCAATATATCTGTCCCTGATTTCCCGCACATAATTTACCGGCTCCCTACCACGCACATAGCCAAATCGACTGCTTCGATAATACTCAGGTTGAGACAAAAGTAGCATGGCCTCCTCAACGTGCCCAAACCACTGGTTAGGGTCCAGTTCCAGCCTCTGGGCAAGATTTCTGGCATCTCTCACATGACCATGGCCCGCATTATAGGAAGCCAGGGTGAAATAGATTTTCTGGTCGAGAGGTAGGTTTTGCGGGAAGCGATCATCCAGCCAATCCAGGTAGGATACACCTGCTCGAATGCCATTTTCCGGATCATATAAATTACCAATACCCAGCTGGCGGGCTGTGCGAGGAAGTACCTGCATCAACCCCTGGGCCCCGGCAAATGAACGTGCCTGAGGATTAAATTGGCTTTCCTGATACATTTGCGCGACCACCATTCGCCAGTCGCGGTCAGTATTTTGAGTATATTTTTGCACTATAGGATCAAATGGCGATAATACATCCGTGCTGCGCAGGCGCTGTCCCTGATGCTTAAGGATACGCTTCTGTTCTTTAAAATACTTGTTATAGGTAACATTGAAAAACAGGTCACGATTATGTTTTTCTAAGAACGTATTCAAGTGCTCCAATAACACCGGTTGCTTAGCACGAACAGCCCAAGCGATATCGCGATCACCAGGAAGTTCGCCGACTACTCTAAAATCGTTACGATAAGTGCTTTCAATTGCCACGAGATGTGAATCGACAACAGTGTAGGGGAAAGCTCCGCTGGCCACAGAATCAATGAGAAATTCCGTTGTAACGCCTTCAATACGTTTTATCTGTAGTGGTAGCAGCTCCTGTGCATGCTGTTTTTGCAGTAATTTCACCAGGCTATCGTGATAACTGGTTTGCGGATTTACCGCCACTATCTGCCCGGCCAGCAACTCCTCCAGTGTCAAGTTGTTATTTTCACTTGCGCCTTGGGGACCGGCCACCAACAACTCCTTGACTGCCATAACTGGTCGGGAAAATACTAACCCCTGTTGACGCCGACCCTCGGTAATTGTGAGAGATGCTGCAATCATATCTCCCATTCCTGCCTGTAGCGCATCAGCTAGGTCCATATCCGGATCTGGCACTATCATGCTGAGACGCAGCTTATGATCACGGGCAAATTTCTTCAGTAAATCATAATCGAACCCCATTAATTCACCGCGCCAAATAAAGTAAGAGGCGGGATGATTACGAGTGAGCACTCTCAAGGTTCCACTCTCCAGGATCTCCTGCCAATCACGCAGAGCCTGCTCCCTCTTCTGGCTGGCCAATACCAATTCAGCCGTAAAAAATTCATTCAGTTCTCGACGGAGGGCCACAGAATCACGTCGCACCGCCCAGGCGATAGCTCGTTCAGAGTTGAGCTTGGAACTACTGGTCAGTTGTGGATAAGCTGGAAGAAACGCATTAACCTGGTTGCTGTCAATGACAGTCGCCTGATATCTCCCCTCGGCTACGGCGGTTAGCAGCTCTTCATGCTCTACCGGGCCATCCAGATAGGTAACTTTATAATTCTGCGCATCCTCGCTATGAATCAACGTCTCAGCAAAGGCGCTGCCACGCCTCACAGCAACCTGTAATGGCCTATTCGGCACGGGTTGTAACCCATTATCCCGCCGGGTTACCAATAACTCACTGACAAACTGCAGGGGGCGTGTAAAGGAAACCACAGCCTTTCGCTCCTGCGTTCGGGAAAAATTGCTGGCAATGACATCGCCACGACCTTCAATAAGTGCCGGAATCAGTTGCGCGAAGTTGTCCACATACACCCATTGAGGTTGAAGGCCCCGACTGTGGGCAAACTTTTCCGCTAACTCCCTCCATTCACTCATAGGTAGCCCAATACGCGGCAGCGAGCCCTCTTGGGGCCCCCTCGGCGCAAGCAGACGCAGGACGCCTCTCTCCTTCAAAGCAGGCATATCCCCCAGGTCTACATAGTTTTCAAAAACCGGAGCTTCTACCAGCTGTGTTTGCTGCTGATTTGGCGCAGGCTGTTGGGAAATTGCCAGATCAGTGTCGGCAGTGTCATCGACAGAGGCCTGTCGCTGCTCACAACCTAAAAGCAGAAATAGTGAGGTCAGTAAAAGGAAAATAAAAAGCAATCTTCTTTGCACAGTGCACCTTTTAGCTTTTATTAGGCATCGTACTACGCTTCCTGCGCGCTGCAGTTTGCGCTTCGCCATCTGGAGCGGCCGCTGTTAGGTAAATCGTACCAGCTTAGGGTGAAAGATCCCCCCAAAAAAAAGCCCGGCAAACTCAATTGCCGGGCAAATATACGTTGGCGAATGTAGGTTGTCTCTTACACGGAGTGACAAGCCCTCTCTTATTCGATGAGCCTCTTATTTTTATTAGATGGATTTAGGTTTGCCCTGTAGCTCCGCCAATCTCATTTTTATTTGTTTGTTCTCATCCTCATCAGGGAGTTCGAACATCAGCGGTTTTGCCACTTTCGCAAAGTACTCCGCATCTTTCTGTTGGTATAGCTCTTCAGCCAGCCACTGGGCAATATGCAGCTCACGAGGTGCACGAATATAGGCCTGCTCCAGCTTTTCCAAATACTCTTCCCGGGGGTAACCCAGCATTTCCATAGCCATTGCCAGGCCGAACCAATGGGAGGCATTTTCCGGTTCTTTGTCTACCAGGTATTTAAATTCCTCACGGGATTTTTTCAGACTGCGAAGGTCACGCGCATGGTTTGGAACCGTAGCCTGTTGGTTAACCGTCAACCACGCGTGCGCACTCAAGTACCAGGGCTGCTGGCGATCGCTGCGAGGCACGCTGGCGAGTAAGTGGCTGGCTTGGGGGAAATCCCCTATGCGCAGATCCGCACTGGCTTTAATAGCGGCCAGTTGGGTGCTGTAAATGCCCGCGTGGTACGCATAGGAAAGAAGGTCATCCAGGGCCTGCAGGTTGTAACCAGACTGGGCGATAAACCCGGCCAGGATATTCACGGATTCACGCTTGGGCAGACGTTTGACTTTAGGCTTGGCCTCTTTGAAGTGCGCGGGGATCTCACCACTAACCACTTCATATTCACCAGAATCGAACGCAGCAACATATGCTTTTTCAAGCTCTTTAACCGACATGCCCAGGGCCTTCTCCAGTGATTTCACCGGGTCAGCGCCGTCGTTATAGGCTTTGACGAACTGCTTAAATTCTTCCGACTTATCTCCCTCCATCATCAGCCAGTGGGACAAGAGCCAACCGCTGGCATACACATCGGCTTTCTCCTCGGCATCGGTGTTATAAACAGTTGCACGCAAGAGCCTATCCAGGGGCATCAGGCCTGCATACATCAAGGTTTGGGCGCGTTCCTGCGGGATTTCACCCAGCTCATAGCGGCCTTTCTTGGGAAAAGACATGGTTGCCATAAACTCGGCAAAGCCCTCGCTGTACCAATAGGGGAAGTGGATGGTATTGCCGTTATAGGAAAGGAAGTGAGTGTACTCGTGGAAAAGGAATTCACGGGCCTTAAGTTGCTTCTTTATGCTGCGGCCATCCAGATTCACCAGGGCATAGCTACCTTCGGCGGAAGTATCGAACAGGCCATTAGTCATTTCAGCTAGTTCAGCACCCACCAATCCAGCATAAGTATCCCTGTCCCCCGCCGCATAAATGGTGAGTTTTGGGGTATTTGGATCTACCTCCAGAAGCTCTGTAGCCACTGCGCGATAGCGTTCCAGGTCAGCGACCAGGGTCTTTACCGCTTTGGGATCACCATCGGTAATGACTCGAAAATTTTCACTATCCACTTCATACCAAATTTCCTCCCCCAGGTAGCGGGGAGCAGCATTGGCGGTCAGTACAAATCCGAAACAAAGTACTAAAAAAACAGCTGCGCGAGAAACCATAGTTCGGGCCACCAGTCGTTGTTAATGAAGCCCTCCATGGTCAAATAGTGAAGCCCATACACTACCGCTTTTAATTGATTAAAAAAAGAACAATTTGATCACAAAACATCACCTTTCATATTTTTTTGTGACTTGCCGGACAGGGTATTCAGTAGTCAAGTTGCAGAAAAACTGGAGGGGATAACGACAAACTAAGAGACAAACGTCTCAATTTTGGCCCTTCTGGCATACAAATAGAGGACAAGCTTCTATATATTGCGCTGTTGACCATTTTCTAAAAAATGGTCAAAAAAATAATAATTAATCTGCTTTGATGAGAGAAACATAATGAAACCTGCACCACTACTGGCGCTGCTTGGCGGCGCCTTGATGTCAGCCCATGCCTGGTCGGCACCCGAATATATTTCCGATCTGGATATTACCTCTTTTGATGGAACTGTACTCGATGCCAATTTGTTTGTGCCTGAAACCCCAGCACCTGCAGAGGGCTACCCCACCGTCATCTTCACCAACAGCTGGGGCCTTGAGAAACGCCAATATCATTTCCAGGCCAAAGAGCTCGCAGAGAATGGCTATCTGGTATTGAGCTACTCCACTCGTGGCTTTGGCCACTCGGGCGGCCTGGTAGACGTAGCCGGGGAGAACAGTATTGCCGATGTTGGTGTTCTGATCGACTGGTTAGAATCCAATTATTCTGTAGGTAAGCTGGGAATGGCCGGTATTTCCTATGGAGCTGGCATTTCCCTGCTAAGCGCAGCACAAGACCCTCGGATTGATGCGGTAGCTGCCCTGTCCGGTTGGGCCGACGTGGTTGAAGCCCTCTACCCCAATGAGACCGTTAACCTGGTTTGGGGTAGCTTGCTTGTTACTACTGCTTTCGACAAAGAAGCTGAACTGGAACAGGTCTGGGGTGACCTCCGAAGCGGTCAGAATTTGGAGCAGGTCATCGAGTTCGGTGCCAAACGTTCGGCTATCAGCTACATCGACCAATTGAACAAAAACGGCACTGCAGTACTGGTATCTAATAACTTTGCCGATTATCTGTTTAAGCCCAACAGCATGACTGACTTTTACTCCCTGCTTGAGGGCCCCAAAAAGCTGATGCTGAATCCTGGCACCCACGCCATTACCGAGACCCTCTCTGGCAACGATGGCCATATATGGTCCACCAGCTTCCGCTGGTTCGATCACCACCTGAAAGGCGAAGACAACGGCATCAACCGCGAGCCTAAAGTGGATATGACAGTGCGCATCAGTAATGAGCTGGAGCACTATGAAGACTATCCGGTAACCCAGGAGAGCACCACTTGGTATCTGCAACCACGCTTCACCATGTTTAACAGTGGCAGTATGGAGAGCGGCAAGTACGATGGCTGGAGCTGGAGTAATGAATTCCACGGGGGCTGGGATACCTTTGCTGGTACCGGTATCCCATTGATTTCCGATGCCCTCGAAGGTTTTGGTATCCCAGTGTACGCGCCAATGATGGCGATCAACGGTTACTATGCCATTGAGTACAAGTCACCAAGACAATCAGAAACCCTGCAAATCCGCGGTGCTCCTAAGCTGGAAATGTGGATTGAACCCAGTAAGGAAGAGGTTCAACTCAACGTACACCTCTACGATGTCAGCCTCTTTGGCCTTGGCCGCCTGATCACCCATGCACCAATTACAGTGCGTACCGACCAGCCCGGCAAGAAGCAAAAAATCGAAGTTGAGTTATTTACTACCAGCTATAACGTACCTGCCGGCCACCGTGTAGTTATGGCCATTGATACCCAGGGCCCTATCTATAAGAAACCGGAAGACACCAACTACACCATCACAGTGCCTTATAGCAGCAGTAAGGTTTCCAGCCTGACAGTTCCGCACTTGTAAGAAACCCTCCCGCAACAAGCCCGGCAGATCTCCCGGCCGGGCTTTTTTCTCGCTGTTGATCAAACCACTTCAGCACTAGGCGTATTTTTCGCCAAACCGTTACAATGGCCTCTTTTTAGGCAAAGTACCCTCTCCCTATGAACAAGAAGATACCACTTGCCCTGTTGGCCGCGACTTTACTGTCTGTAGCCGGCTGCAATCCAGAAGAAAAGGCCGCGCAAAAACCCGAACTGCAGACCAGCACCTCGGCTGTAACCTTGGACTTGAGTGATGCCCCAGAGGGCAAATTGCCACAGGGAGTGAGCCCCACCGCCTACCGGCTAGACCTCAACCTGGACCCTCGCCAGGATTCCTTTAGCGGCAGTGTCGCTATCGATATCCAGCTGGCCAAGGCTGCCAACCATATCTGGCTACATGGCAATAACCTCGGTGTAAGTGTGATTAAGGCACAGTTGACTGATGGGCGCGAAGTCGCAGCTCAATATCGCCAGGTACTAGGCAGCGGTGTGGCCGCTATCGAATTTGCCGAACTGTTACCCGCCGGCGAGTTCACACTGCTTATTGACTACAGTGCCGACTTTGATCGCAACCTGGCGGGCTTGTTTAAGGTTGAGGAGCAGGGCAGCGCCTATGTCCTGGCCAAGTCCGAGTCGATCCAGGCGCGCAAGTACCTGCCTGGCTTTGACGAGCCAGGCCTCAAGGCGACCTTCTCTGTCAGCCTGACTGTACCTGAAGGCTATGCCGCTATTAGTAATGGGCCCGAGCTAAAACGTGAAGCCGCTGGTGAAGGCATGGAGAAGGTGACTTTTGCTGCTACGCCCCCCATGTCCACCTACTTGCTGTCTCTATCGGTAGGGCCCTTCGATATCGTCGAGCGCCCGGCCATACCACCGAGTAAATATCGCAAAGAGCCTATTCCACTACGTGGTTTTGCCCGCCAGGGCCGTGGTGGCGATATGAATTATATCCTCGATATCACCCCCGAAATGGTGGAAACCTTCGAGAACCAACTACAACGCCCTTACCCCTTCAAGAAACTCGACATCATCGCAGCACCCCAATGGCCCAGTGGAGCTACCGAGTTATCTGCCGCCATCACCTATCGCGAACAGCGCATTCTGGTAGGTGATAATCCCGCCCCTGGTGCCCGCCTGGCCCTGGTGGAGGTACATGCCCATGAAATCGCCCATATGTGGTTTGGCAACCAGGTAACTCCGCCCTGGTGGGACGACTTGTGGTTGAAAGAAGGGTTTGCCACCTGGGGAGAACCTTTGGTGCTGCGTATTATGGAGCCGGAAGGTGGCCACGACCTGAATGCCGCGACTTACGCCATTGGCGCTATGCAGTTGGATTCCCTGGCTAGTACTCGCGCTATTCGCGAACCGGTGACTGACAACAACAATATCCGTAACGCCTATGACTCCATCACCTATTCAAAGAGTCTCGGTGTGATCAATATGGTGGACAGCTATTTTGGAGCCGAGCGTTTTCGTCCAGCCCTGGGGCGCTACCTGGAAACCTTTAGTGATGGGGAAGCGGACTCGCCATCCTTCTACAAAGTTATTGGCGAAGAGACCAATACTCCAGAACTGACAGAGGCTTTCCGCAGTTTCGTTGAGCAAAAGGGTGTACCTCAGCTGGAGCTGTTGCTGGATTGCACAACTCCGTCCCAGGCAAAACTGCATGTAAGCCAAAGCCGCTACAAAGCCCTGGGCTCTCCCATTGAAGAGACCGGGCAAAAGTGGAACATCCCATTCTGCTTCAGCAGTGCCGGCAGTGAACAGCAATGCCAGATACTGACCCGCAAAGAAGAAACCCTGGATATTGCCGTCAATACCTGCCCGAGCTGGGTAATGCCGAACGCCCAGGGCAGCGGGTATTATCGCTGGAACTTGCCTGAAGCCCAGTGGCAGGCCCTGCTCGAACATTTTGCAGAATTCGCCCCCACCGAACAGCTGTCCATTATCGACAGCGCCTTTGCTGCCTTCGAGGCCGGAAAACTGCCAGCAGCTCAGTTACTTGAAGTTGTACGCCAATCTGCAAGAGTAGAAAAACGGCAGGTCATCACCTTGCCACTAAACTACCTGCGCAAGTATCGGGAGAGCTACTTGGGTGAAGTGCAGCACTCTGCATTCCTAAACTTTGCTCAAAACCTGTATTTACCGCTACTAAACAACAGTGCCAACAGCGCTGAACCCGATCAGCAAATGCTGCACAGTGAACTGCTCGGCTTTATGGCATTGGTCGCTGGCGATCCAGATACGCGCAAGCAGTTAGTGGATAAAGCCACTGCATTCACCGGTTACAAAACAACCCGCGACCCTGAAGCGCTGGACTCCGACCTCTATGGTCCTGCGTTGACCGTAGCCGTACAGGATGCTGGTGATGACTTTTTGTCGCACTTGATCAAAGTACGCGGCGTGTTGGATGATCCGCGCTTCGAGAATGCCAGCGCCAGTGCCATTGGCAGTAGTGACAGTCCCTCGCAATTAGAAGTCGTGCAAAAGTTGGCCCTCAGCGAAGAAATGGGACCCCGTGAAACCTTCACATTGATTCAGTACTCCCTGGCCCAACCTGAAGTACAAGAACAAAACTGGCAGTGGCTGCGCGATAACTTTGACAAGGTTGTGGATAAAATTCCGGCCCAAATTCGTCGCCGCACCCCGGCTTTTGCTGGCGTTTTCTGTGATGCAAAACGCTTGCAGGAATTACAGCAGTTGTTTGCTCAACACGGCGCTCTCACTCCCGGTTACCAACGCAGCCTGGCACAGACAGAAGAGCGTATACAGCTGTGTATGGCACTGGAGAAAAAAGGGCAGTCCTTGATGGAAGCTTTGCCGAGGTCAGTGGGCCTGGCCCAAAATATCTGATACAGCCGCGCTAATTTATTACAGTATTAAATATCCTCATAGCAGGGAAATTTTTGCTGCCAGTGCCGGGAGGGGATTACTCTCCCGGCTAACTTGCCCAAATTTCAGGATTCACCTTTATTGTGCTTACGTAGTCGGAATGCCAGCCAAATCATCGGCAGACCAAAAATAATTGCGTAGGCTCCTATCAACCACACCAGCGCCAAGGCGCCTGCCCCCGGACTCACCAGAATCGCAATACCGAAGATTACTGAAAGCACACCGATGGCAATCAGCAGCCACTCATTGTCAATTTCCTTGCGCAAGCGAATCGCACCGACAATCTCAAAAATTCCACGAACCAGGGCCCAGGCACCAATAAAAATTACCAGTACCAACGCTGTTATTTGTGGATACATAAAAGTCACTATCCCTGCTGCCAGGCTGATTAAACCGGAGACGATCAGCCACCATAGGGGGGTAGACTTGTGTCTCCCCATCACCGCCGCAACCAGCGAGAAAATCCCATCCAACAAAGCATAAATACCAAATAGGAAAACCAGGGTCAGCAGGGATAATCCCGGCCAGATGAAAGTTAGCACCCCGAAAATTACCGCAATTAACCCGCGCAATAACAGCAGCCACCAATTGGCCGAGAGGACCTGCAATATAGGCCCGGAGGGGAGAGAGGAAGTATCAGTGGACATAGAGCAGTCCCCGGGTAGAACATCTATTTTAATTTAAGCGCCACAGTCCATGGACTACCAGTTTTTCGGGAAAATCTCCGCAGAAAAACAGCAAAAAGATGCTAAAAAGCCAATTGCCTTCTCATAATCTGGAGACTTAAAGCATTGGGAAAACTACCCATTGGATAAGGGCTATAAGGAGGGAGGCGGCCCACGAGCGCGACCATGCAGTCGACTCTGCAAAGACTGAGATCGCGCCGCAGGCCGCTATTTCCAGTGTAGCCGTAACTGACAAATCAGGTTATTGACCAAACTGGATTAGAAGTCAGGTGTAAATAGCACAGGGAAACTCTCTCACTGC
Source organism: Microbulbifer variabilis (assembly GCF_052467165.1). Taxonomy (NCBI): domain Bacteria; kingdom Pseudomonadati; phylum Pseudomonadota; class Gammaproteobacteria; order Cellvibrionales; family Microbulbiferaceae; genus Microbulbifer; species Microbulbifer variabilis. The sequence goes on along the minus strand of NZ_CP174301.1, from coordinate 129,190 downwards.
GGGGTTTATTTTTCTGCTAAGCAGAGGAAAGGCTTTGGGAAATGCAGTGAAAGTAGCCGGCAGCCCGAAGGCTGCCGGAAGAGTTGATCAGGACAGCTCGCCAATCACACCACGCAGTTTATCGACAATTGCATCAATCTCGTGCTTTTCGATAATGAGTGGTGGGGACATACACAGGGCATCACCAATACCTCGGGCCATCACTCCTGCCTCCCAGGCCATGCCAGATGCTTTGGCCCCGAATTTACCCTTCAGGTTTTCCGGCGCACGCAGTTCAATCGCACCAACCAAGCCGTAGTTGCGCACATCAATCACATTGTCCATATCCGCCAAGCTGTGCAAGGCATTTTCCCAATGCTGGCCGATCTCACCGGATGCACGAGTTAGCAGGCCTTCGCGCTCGTAGATATCCAGGGTTGCCATACCTGCAGCACAAGCTACTGGATGCGCGGAGTAGGTGTAGCCATGGAAGAATTCCACCATACCCTCAGCGGCCGCATCCATAATGGTGTTGTGGATATCGTCTTTCACAAAGACCGCACTCAAAGGCACTGCCGCATTGGTAATACCTTTGGCGGAGGTGATCATATCCGGGGTCACGCCGAATTCGATGGAGCCAAACGCGGAGCCGGTACGGCCCCAACCGGAAATTACCTCATCAAAAATCAGCAACAGGTCATGCTGATCACAAATCTCACGCAAACGCTGCAGGTAACCTTTCGGAGGTAGCACCACACCGCCAGCACCGGCAAACGGCTCGACGATTACCGCAGCGATTTGATCTGCACCGTGGAAGGCCACCAGGCGCTCCAGGTCTTCCGCCAGTTCCACACCATGCTCAGGAAGACCACGGCTGAAAGCATTGCGCTCAATGTCCAGGGTATGGCGCATATGATTGGCTTTAACCGGCTGACCAAAGCTCTGGTAATTCGGAGCGATACCACCTACAGAGATACCACCGAAGTTCACCCCGTGGTAACCCTTTTCGCGGCCGATAAACATGGTGCGGGTGCCTTTGCCTCGTGCGCGCTGGTATTGCAGGGCAATTTTCAATGCAGTCTCTACCGCTTCGGAACCGGAATTGCCGAAAAATACATGGTTGAGGCCGTCTGGAGTATGCTTCACCAAGCGCTCGGAGTACTCAAAGCCCAGCTCGTGACCGAAATTAAAAATAGAGCTGTAATCCAGAGTTTTTGCCTGCTGGTATATTGCCTCAGCAATTTCAGTACGACCGTGACCGGCATTGCTGCACCAGAGGCCAGCGGTTGCATCAATAATCTGGCGTCCACCCTTTTCGGTGAGATAAATACCCTCAGCGCGCTCCACGATCCGCGGTGCGGATTTAAAGGTGCGATTGGGGGTAAAAGGCATCCAGAAAGCGTTGGTTTGCATCTCAGACATAAACTGTATCTCCGCAAGTTCCCTGAAATTTCAATGTATTCGGATTTGGGAGCCATTGGCTCCCGCTAATCTCTCAAGGCGCTTGTGCAATTTCAGACAAGCGCGTGGCATAACCGTTCGGACCTGTGGGTCAAGCACCGAAGCAGCAGTATTTGGTCTCGTAGAATTCGGCCATACCCTCAACTCCCCCCTCGCGACCAATACCGGACTCCTTGGTGCCGCCAAAAGGTGCGACCGTAGTGGAGAAAACCCCGGTGTTGCAGGCAATCATGCCGTATTCAAGTGCCTCGACCACTCGGTTAGCGCGACGAATATTCTCACTCATTACATAAGCGGCCAGGCCATAGGGAGTATCATTAGCACGGCGAACTACATCATCTTCCTCGGTAAACTTCTGCACTGCCGCAATCGGTCCAAAATTTTCTTCCTGAGCAATACGCATATCGTCAGTAACACTGGTGATCAGGGTCGGGGCAAAATAGTTCTCACCATTTGGCAGCTGCTCTCCGCCAATTTCGATCTTGGCGCCAGCCGCTACCGCATCCTGCACCAGGCCCTGAACGCGATCTACCGCACGGCGGAAGATCATCGGGCCCATATTCACCCCCTCTTCTGTGCCGTGGCCAATCTGCATTGCAGCCACTTCAGCACGCAGTTTTTCTACGAACTCATCGTGCACAGATTCGTGCACATAGATACGATTGGTGGCTACACACACTTGGCCGGCATTGCGGAACTTGGTCGCTACACAGGCCTTCACTGCGGTATCGATATCTGCATCATCGAAAACGATAAAGGGGGCATTTCCACCCAGCTCCATGGACATCTTCTTCACCGTGCTGGCGCACTGGGCCATCAGCAGCTTGCCGACAGCAGTGGAACCAGTGAAAGTGAATTTGGCCACACGGGGATCCTGGGTCAGTACTCTGCCGATGCCCGGCGCATCAGTGCCAGTCACAACATTGATAGTGCCCTTGGGCAGGCCAGCCTCTTCTGCCAGCCGACAAAGAGCCAGTGCGGAAAGCGGGGTCTCGAGAGCGGGTTTGATCACCACGGTACAGCCAGCTGCCAGCGCAGGCGCCGCTTTGCGGGTAATCATCGCGTTGGGGAAGTTCCACGGTGTAATGCAGGTTACAACACCCACTGGCTGGCGGATGGTGCTCAGACGCATCGCCGGGTTGTGGGTAGGAATCGTCTGGCCGTAAGCGCGGCGGCACTCCTCCGCAAACCACTCGATAAAAGAAGCGCCGTAGAGAATTTCACCCTTGGCTTCCGCCAGGGGCTTGCCCTGCTCCAAAGTGAGGATACGCGCCAAATCATCGCTGTTATCCATAATTAGCTGATACCAGCGCTTGAGGATGGCGGCACGTTCGCCGGCGGTGCGGCGGCTCCACTCTGGGAAAGCCGCGTTAGCTGCGGCTACCGCTGCCTCTGCATCTGCCGCTGAACCATCGGCTACTTTGCCCAACAACTCGCCATTGGCCGGATCACGCACCTCTGCGGTGCCCTCAGCATCCCGCCACTCTCCATCGATATAGTTCTGAAACTTCAACAGGTCTGGATTCGCCAGTTTCACCGGAAACTCCTGATAATTGCGTGTTATTAATAGTATTGCGGCGATTTTGGCCGCAGCTAGGGGGGGAGAATAGTAGTATTTTTGCAACTAAAATTTATATTTATCAAACTTTATCTCAAAGCAGCTAAGGCCTTTCCCCTTGAGGCTGCCTAGCAATGCTAAGTTACGGCAAAAATTCGTGGAAAACACGGGAGAATTCGGCAAATGAGCAAGGCAAAAAGTGCTCTGGGTGGTCGCCTCAGCGATATGGATCTCCGTCTGCTGAGAGTCTTTCGAGAAGTAGTGCGCGCCGGCGGTCTGGCACCGGCAGAAGTAGCGCTCAACATCGGGCGCTCCACCATCAGTGTTCATATCTCTGACCTGGAGACCCGTCTGGGTATGCAACTATGCCTCCGCTCTCGCGGGCGTGCCGATTTCAAACTGACACCAGAGGGAGAAACCCTCTTTCAGGCAATTTTGGAACTGGATGGGCATCTGGATGCCTTTAGAAGCCAGGTTAACGCTATTCAGTCCCAGCTTACCGGTACTCTACGCCTGGTGATGCCGGATGACGTATTGGAAATCCCCCAGCTAGACCTGCCCGCAACCATTGCTCGCCTGAGAGAACAGGCCCCCCAGTTACACCTGGAGGTCCAACTGGCCGCACCCCAGGAGCTGGAGTTGGAAATCCTCGCCGGCCGCGCCGATGTTGGCATCAACCCGCTGCATTCACACAGGCCGGGTTTAGACTACCAACCTCTATTCCAACATCAATCCACCCTTTACTGTGGCGCCAATCACCCGTGTGCCCAAGCCAACAAAATTAGTGAAGAGTTACTCACTCAGCAGGAACTGGCCGCTCCCAGCCATGCTGTTTTATCTGGTGCAGCTCATCTCTATCGCCTTTTTCCCAAACGCTCCACCGCCAACCATATGGCAGCAAGACTCGCCATGATTCTCTCTGGATCTTTTATCGGGTTTCTGCCTGAGTATCTTGCACGTAAATATGTTCAAGCACATCAGCTCCTGCCCCTGCTATCAGGGAAATTTCATTACCGTATTCAAAATGCAGCGACTTTCAAAAAAAGTGCAGCTGAGCACCCCACAATCAAGCTGTTTCTGAGAGCACTGGTGATACGTGAATAATTAATCAAGAGTATCTGATAATCCATTTAGTTGATCTGTATTATCACTCTCCTAGAATTCACGACATCCAAGTAAGGAAAATTCAATGAGGGAAACAGAAAAGTTTTACTTTTTTTGGAAGCATCAATTTGGGCAGTGGACACTGAGAGATATATCAGATATCGATGGTCAAACCTACAACTGCTGCGAACAGTATATGATGTACAAAAAGGCAATACTTTTCGGCGATATTAAGACCGCTGATAACATCCTCAAAGAAGAAAATCCATCCGAGCAACAAAGGCTAGGTAGAGCCGTTCTAGGTTATGAATCAAAAACCTGGGATCAACACAAACTTGGGGTAGTTTGGACAGCGAACTATCTGAAGTTTACGCAACACGAAGACTTAAAAGAGAGGTTACTTGAAACGAACAATAAAATCTTAGCTGAGTCTTCTCCTCATGACTTAATTTGGGGTATAGGCCTGAGTTCGGATGACAACAGAATATTGAATCCAGATAACTGGACCGGGAAAAACCTACTTGGTGAGATTCTTATGTCGATAAGATCAATAATCAAGCTCAACACCTTAGGACAAATCACTAGGTAATTTATGTTCTACTTAACAAATAGTTACCAATAATACATACTACTATTCCTTACACCTTAGTGTTAATCTAAGCATAATTGCTTTTAGATCCACCAGGGAAGAGCTGTGATCGACTTCAAAAACTCCTCTGTCTTCAAACTAAAGCCCATTGATATCTCCTCTGCCAGGGATGAATTTAATAAGTTCCTGATAGATGGTGAATCCATTTTCGCAGGCTTCAAGGCAATAAGAGACCAGGTAGTATTCACCAACAAGCGTATTATTGCAGCCAATGTGCAGGGATTGACCGGATCTAAAGTAGATTACACATCCTTGCCCTACAGTAGAATTCAGGCTTTCTCAGTTGAAACTGCAGGCACATTGGATATGGACTGTGAAATTGTGGTTTATCTCAGCGAAGTTGGTAAGGTCGAATTTGAAATCAAAGGCTCCTTTGATCTTGTCCAGTTCAATCAACACATCAGCAAGTATGTTCTCGACTGATTGACTAAGTGAACATTAACCCACTATGTTTTGGCTTGGTTTAACCATCACCAGGGCATAAGTTCTTAAACTATATCGATTAAACAAATGAGAGGGAATTTCATGTCTCAAATTTGGTTAGAAAGCCTGATTACCGAAAATGCACAGCAGGGTTTTGAGCTGGCGATGAAACTATCCAGAATGGGAGTAAAATATACTCAACCTTCTGACGAAGTAAGAGGAAAACTAAGGGCCTCCTATGAGGAAAATGCCGATAGCCTGATCGCATCCTCCCAAGTTGTTGCTATCAATTTCCAGACTGTGGCGGCGGCGAATAACTACTGGCGTAGTTAATAAACTCCAGTGCGCTTTGTGATAAAATAACCCAGGTTTATCGCCAATAAGTCCACAGAGCGCATTTATAACCTCTATCCCACACAGGTATATCAAGAATAAATTTTCTTCAAATTCACAATCAATTTTATATCAATCGTATTTCATCTATCTAAACCTTATTATTCCTGGACTATCTATCAAGTCTGCAAATAATATTCAAGCTGGGCTGATAGTTATACAACATATTAATCGAATAGATAAGTTAATCAGGATTAATACCGGTAAGATAGTAACTTGCCGCAATTGAAGGTACCAGATATCCAGAGTGTCAGTGTATGCTTCGATATTTATAATAATCAAATGGCAGGTATATTATCCTATCCTTCTAACAATCGATTTGGTGGTTTAATTAAGGAGTATCTCCAGAAGATAGAACCCGCCACTAACAATTTACTGATAAATCATCTTTCCCAGCTTTCTACCTCTTATTTTTCATTGCTACTTCAGGATATAGGGAGCATTGTCAGTTGAATTCAGGCAACCATTTATCAACTTTATGTTATTTAAGGTCCAACTATCATAAAATGATAGATGACCTGCTCCATTATTAAGCAGCTTCATAGCAAAAATATAAATATCAAGAACTCTCTGCTTTCATAGCATTACACCCTTATAAAAAATTGAGAAGCCATTTGGCACAATACCAAAAATACCACCAGCAAAAATAATTTAAACGGTGCATCCAAACACTCAGGATAAAGCGTCTAAGCCACAAAGCACTTGATTCTAAATAAGAGATTACATTGATGATTGATTACGAGCTATAAATCTGGCATTTTCTAACCAGATGCAATAAATTTTTAATGAGTATAGATAGGATACTAAAGCTAAGTATGAGAACTCTGGGAAATTTTCTTTGGTTTATATTAGGTGGTTTTGTTATGGGCCTCTGCTGGTGGTTTTTTGCTCTAGTAGCATTTATCAGTATTATCGGTATTCCCTGGGGGAGAGCCTGCTTTGTTATGGGTAAGTTTTCATTCTTTCCCTTTGGTCGTGAAGCAATATCACGCAAAGAACTAACCTTAAATGAGGACATAGGTACCAGCGGGTTTGGCTTAGTGGGCAATATTATCTGGTTCCTATTCGCAGGTATCTGGCTGGCTATTGGCCATTTGGTTCATGCTCTTGCCTGCTTTTTAACCATTATTGGCATTCCATTTGGAATCCAACATCTTAAGCTTGCCGGTATTTCCTTATCTCCAATTGGCAAAACCATTGTAACTAAGGAAGTTGCCCAGGCTGCAAGGATGAAAAATGCCAGCGCAACTGTTTCTCAAATTCGAGGTAACGCCTAGCTTTTTCTAAAATATAAATTTCCCAAATTAGGTGCCTAATCAAATGGCATTATAAACATTTACTTAAGACAAACGTATCAAATAGTTTATGTTGAAAGGCAGCAAAAAATTCTTTTTGCTGCATCTCCTTGTTATTCTGTAGCGTCTAATGATAAGCAATTCTCATCTTTCTATTATATGAAAACAGGGAGTAAACAATGAGAGCAATCATCTCAATTATATCTGGCATATTTGCTTTTGGTGTTAGCTCTATAATCTATGCAAATCATAAATCAATACCAGCCGACCTGAAGATACAACCTGTCCAGGTAATGCTATTTGGTGTATTTCATTTTCACAACCCAGGATTGGACACAGTAAAGTCAGAGGTGACAAATGCACTGACACCCAGTAACCAGGACTATTTGGAAGAACTCACCAGCAAACTTACGGATGAACCCCCTACCCATGTATTAATTGAATGTCCATCAACACACCAGAGACAAATGGATCAGAAATTCAATTCTTATAAAAATGGCAGTCACGAACTTAGTGTAAATGAAAATCAGTAACTGGGATTTCGTATAGCCGTAAGGCGGGACTGAAAAGTGTCATATGTTATGATGAAAGAAATGTTCACTAGAAAGGTGCTGAACTAAGAGAGTATATGGCCAAAGAAACTCCAGAAGAAAGAAAATTCATGAAAACTAAAAAAAAGCTCAGCAAAGAAACTTCCCAGAGAAATAAGAGTTTATCTTTAGGCCAATTGCTCGAATTTCATAATAATCCCATAGAAGATAGAGATAACATGAATCTCTATATCATGGGAAATGATATTGGTGTGGGGCAGGAATTTATCGATGCCGATGCAGCAACCAGCTCGTGGCATCACAATTTTCGCATGTACGCCAATATACAGGTTCAAGCCAACCGGGAACTAAAGTAATCGCTATCGGTGGATCTGGCCATACCGCTATTCTAAAGTCCCTTCAGAAGGTTGACAAAAGTCGCCACCCTTGGGATGTTAATGAATACCTGTAATAATTATTTAAAATAGCCGCTGGCAAATAAGGATAACAATGAAAAATTTTATAAAAATCTTTAGCAGTACAATCATTTTAGTATATTGTTCTGCAAGTTGGGCTGCGGAAAAAGAAGTATTATCCAGCCCTGAAGCACCGACAGCTCAGGTAATGTTATTCGGTACCTTTCATTTCGCAAATCCTGGCCGAGATACAGTAAAGCTGAATGTTATTGATGTGCTAACACCTGAAAATCAAGCCTATCTGGAGCAATTAACTGAAAAACTCGCAAGCGAGTCCCCCACCCATGTAATGCTTGAATGTGACCCGAGCATCCAAAACAAGATTGATAAAAAATTTCAGTCTTATCTGAATGGACAACATAGGCTTGAAGTCAATGAAAGTCAGCAGTTGGGCTTTCGCATTGCAGCTAAAGCAAAGCTAAGTGGCGTTATCTGCTATGATGAAAATCAGGTGCACTGGGATGGGTCCAAGCTCATGAACTATATGAGTACCAATACACCAGAAAGAAAGAAAATATTCGATACAGAGATAGAAGAGTTCGGGAATTTGTCCAGCAAGCAACACAAAACGCTAACCTTAAGACAATTACTCCAGATCGATAACTCTGTTGAGAGAGACAGAAAAAATATGAACCTATATCTTATGGTAAATGATATTGACTCTGGTGAGGGTTTTTCAGGGGCAGATGCATCAGTCAGTTGGTGGCACAGAAACTTTCGAATGTATGCCAATATCCAGACTAAGGCTCAGCCAGGAACCAAGGTTATCGCCATTGCAGGCTCAGGTCATACCGCCCTTATGAAAACACTTCTGGCCACTGATCTTCAGCGCGAAGCCTGGGAAATAAACGATTACCTGTAAAGCTATCCAGCTTTGGCTCATCCCCCAAGGGGGGTGAGCCAGGGTTCCCTAGTTTTCCATAGAGTTGATTTTCAAATCAATGGATTACAATAGGTGGATAATATGCTTCCTAGCTTGCGTATTTTACTCGCTCTTCTTTGCTATCTAACCTTTACATTTTTCTCTAAGGCCTTCGCAGAGGCGCAGCTGGCTTCCGGCACCCTGGAGACATTGCCCAGCATTTCCTACGAGGGCATTGCAGATCGTCCAGTACAGGTATGGCTGCCAGATGAATACCCAGCCCAGGCTCCCTATGCTGTTCTGTATATGCATGATGGGCAGATGCTTTTTGATAGCCGCACTACATGGAATGGGCAGGAATGGGGTGTAGACGAAACGGCATCCCGCCTGATCGCAGAGGGCCGTACGCGACCTTTTATCGTGGTTGCACTGCACAATAGCGGAGATGGCCGCCATGGTGATTATTTCCCGCAAAAAGCGCGAGATCTAATGTCTGAGTCTTCACGAAGGGTGAAGCACCCTTTTAATCGAGCTGAGCTGCGAGCTGACCGGTACCTGGAGTTTCTGGTAAAAAGGGTAAAGCCTTATATAGATACAAACTATAAAGTCAGTCGTAACCCAGAGAACACTTTTATCGCTGGTTCCAGTATGGGAGGACTGATTTCCCTTTATGCGGTGTTGGAGTATCCACAAGTATTCTCTGCTACTGCAGCAATTTCCACCCACTGGCCAGGCATCGGTCCCGAAGAGACACTCCCTGTCGCAGAATCCATTCGCAAATACCTCCGGGAAAATCTACCTGAACCGGGAAAACATCGCTTTTACTTTGATCATGGCACCGAGACACTGGACCGCTTTTATCCGCCTCTGCAACAGGCTGTGGACAAGATTATGCGCAAGCGAGGTTATAACGACAACAACTGGCAGTCACGGGTTTTTGTAGAGCATACCCACGATGAGAAGTCTTGGAATGCCAGGCTGGATCATGCCCTTATTTTCCTTCTTGGCACGGAAAAACAGCGCGACTATCAATAACCTCTGCCTACCTCAAAATTTTTGGCAATTGAATCGCTGGCGATTGAATAGCTTATGAGGGATATTTGATCGCCACAAGTCTTGCCCAACTACACTTTGGGCAGGTGCAGTTCACAGGGCTTCAACTTCGGGGTTCAGTGGACCTCTGTGGAAGATCACTCCTACTCTATGCGATGAATCCTAAAAGTCACACAGTTCTACTGATACCCGGAATTTTCGACCGTGGATCTTCCCTGCTACGGATGCAACACGCTCTGGCGGATGCAGGATTCGACACCCATTACATTCACCTGCGTTATAACTCCGGCTGGCACGGTATGGAGCACCTTTCTTCACAGCTGATGGCGAAGATGGAAAAACTGGTAAAAAAAGGAGCTACCTGCACCTTGGTAGGATTCAGCATGGGAGGTATTGTTGCACGCTATTATCTTCAGTCGATGAATGGTATTGGCAGGGTACATAAATTTATTTCTATCGCTTCCCCTCATCATGGCAGCTATTGGGCCAATTTCCTACCCTACAAAGGTGGCAAGCAATTACGCGTCGGAAGTGAATTCCTGCGAGGGTTAAATCAGAGCATCCATATGCTGGAAACAACAGATCCAGTTTCCATCTGGACAAAATATGATGTCACCATTATGCCCCACAGTAGTGCCAAACTCGGAATAGGCACCTCCTATGAAGTCCCTGTAATTCTGCACCGATTAATGCCCATGAGCAGTAAGGTCATCTCGCTAATGAAGAAAGAGGTTATCAGCGGAATGGAATAACTTGTATTCCTCTGAACAATGACTGTGGGAGCCAGAGATGAGCGATCCAGAACAAAAACCTATTCGTCCGGAAAGTGCGATACATGGTTACTATCATAAGTTTGAGAGCCTGATCGCCCTAATCCTTACCTTTATTATTGTGATTATCATAATTGTCGCCATCAGCCGTCTGGCTTACTCGGTCTATTCCATGCTAATAGTAGGCATGAGAGACCCTCTGGATCACAAGGTATTCCAAACCATATTTGGCGAAATCATCACACTGCTGATCGCCCTTGAGTTTAGCCGTACGTTACAATATGTGGTCACACGTCAACAAAGCATTATTCAAACTACGGTTGTTGTATTGATTGCCATATTGGCACTTGCACGTAAATTTATAATCCTGGACCTGGATAAAGTCAGTGCTGGGGAGCTTTTAGGATTGGCTGCTGCAACTTTGGCTCTGGGGCTCACCTATCTGATATTAAAGGTCAGAAATAGAACTGTCTAAGGATCACTTGTCACTAAGAAATAGAAAATAAGCCAAGTCCTTTATCTTCTTGGCTTATTTTCCAATTTTTTAAGTGCTCACTTGAGAAATAATCACTGACTATCTTCACGCAGGGACTGGTGCAGTTTGACCGGTGGAGTCTGTCGCTCCTTTTTGCTCCGCAGACGTAAATTAAGCATTTCCACTGCCATGGAGAAGGCCATGGAAAAATAGATATAGCCCTTGGGCACATGCACATCAAAGCCCTCTACCACTAAGGTGAGCCCCACCATTATCAAGAATGCCAACGCCAGAATTTTTACCGTGGGATGGCGATCGACAAAGTCACCAATTGGTTTTGCCGCAATCAGCATAACAATTACCGCTAAGACAATAGCAATTGCCATAATGGAGATTTCATCCACCAGCCCCACCGCAGTAATTACTGAGTCGAGAGAGAAAACTATATCAAGTATTGCAATCTGTAGCAGGACCATACCAAAACCGGCTGTGCCCAAGCTTGACGCATCGGTTTCGGCACCCTCCAAGCTATTGTGTATTTCATGGGTGGCCTTACCAATCAAGAACAATCCACCCCCAACCAGAATGATGTCACGCCCGGAAATTTCCACTCCAAACGCACTAAATAGTGGCTCCACCAAGCCCATAATCCAGACAATAGAAAATAACAACCCCAGGCGGGTCACCATAGCAAGGGTCAGACCAATAAAACGGGCTGGTTCCCGCTGTTTGGGCGGTAAGCGCCCGACAAGAATGGAAATAAAAATAATATTGTCGATGCCCAATACGATTTCCAACGCTGCCAGTGTAGCCAGCGCAACCCAGGCCTCCGGGTTACTTACCCACTCGAACATGAAGCAATCCTTATTTGTGATTATTGTTGTTCTGCAGTAACACCCTGAGAAAATATTAAACTGCACTGGTCTACCTGAACACGCATTCTGCTGCGTGATGCAAAAGCTATTTTATTCCCCCTCACGTAACCAAGCCATGGCATCGGCTTCATTTTCAAAGACCTTGTATTCCCCTCCGATAAACCAGCTTCCTACCTTGCCTGCTACCTTCATCCAGCGCTTGTCTGAAATCACTGCAATTCGATTGAACTGGCGCCCATGGGCCATTCCCAGCTTGAAGTCATCCCAGGCGGCTCGCGGTTCCCAACCCTGTAACTCACTGGCATCCATTAAGCAATCGATTTTTGGATGCTCAACCCCCTCAAGAGCCGAGTTGAGCATCGGCACCATCGTCTGGTAATCCTCGTGGGTCAGCTTTCCGCGCGCTCGTAGGGTAAGAAAAAAATGGTTGCCGTTCTGCTCCAGACCAATCGAAATACCATGGGGTTGGTCACTCATAAGCTCCCCTTCTCTGCTTGGAGTCAATTTTTAAATTACCAGAGTCAAGCCTAAGTAAATAATGGTAGTAGCCTCTAGAGACTGATTTCTTCATACCTCTTTTCCTGGAGATCCATTTCCAAGAAAATCACAGAGTGATCTTGCTCCGATAAAACGGGCACGCCCCTCTCCGGCCTTCAAATTCTCTAAAACTAAGTCCATTAACGGTTATGATGACGAGAGTAAGCTTGCTATTGGCAGGCGTGGTACCGGAATTTTTTTGCTAATAAATCGGAGTGATACATGAATATCAATAACACCATTCATTTCTACCGTCCCTCACCTAGTTTACGCCCCTCCAATAAACCAAAGGCTTCACGATAGAGGTTAATCGCTCTCTCCAGATCGTCTGTATCAATATTGACTTGTACTACTTAGGTGAATCCATCTCCCGGCCCAAATTCCGACAATTCAACCCGCTACCGGTCGGGTCTTGCCACATTGCCAGCAATAATCGAATGCCGCACCATTTTCCTCCCCACACTGTGGACAAGGCCAGCTTGTTTGTTCTGCCTCTGCATCCTTTAATAGCTGGCATGCACGCTCGTAATCTCGATCCCGCTCCAACCAGAGTTCTGGCCAGGCCTGATTTGGTGCCAACTCCCCAGATGCCCCCTGGGCATATTCATTTTTCAGCTTTACTGGAATACCTGCCACCTCAAGCCGACTCTTAGCCAGCTCCACCAGCAGGCGATTTTCATGGGTATAAATTAATTTCATAACAGTAGAGGCCGCTAAAACGGCCCCCAGAGTAACCCCGCCAGACGGCTGAGCCAAATTAAAATAACCTGCTACTCCACAACTTCAAATGCACAGTTCACGACCTGACAGTACTCTTCGTGGGGCACAGTAATAATTTCCAAAACAGAGCCCAGGGAATTTAGAGCAGCCCTACCATTCACCAAAACCCGGCCAGAGCGACTGGCAATATACTCAAGCACAGTGCGCCCCCTGGCATTCCTGTATACCGCCAGGCGCTGGCCCTTTTCCACCACATCACCATGTCTAACGAATAATTGTACCCAGTCATTCGCACGGACACGCATGGGGCCGGAACCTGCTTGGTTCGCATATACCCGCTCAATACTGACTAGCCCCGTAACTTCTCCAGCGAGAGGGGCCTCCGCTGCCCATAAATGTGTCAGTCCGCTAACAGCCAGAATAACGATCAACAGGCAGACTCTTTTCAATACGATGCTCCTACACCTAGTTAACTCCACGGGCTCTGACCCACGCTATTACGCATGTCGTCAAAGCCTTTTTGAAAAGGACGATAATTTAGGTATAGCTGACTGGATAATTCACGCCAGAGTTAGCGTGGATGGGAAAAAGAAGAAATAAAAAAGGGCCGCAGTTAGTGGCCCTTTTCAAAATCTGTGCTACTGGAACCCTGCCAGATGGAACCTAGCCCAGATCAATCCAAGTGGATTTCAGTTCACAGTACTTATCCAACGCATGCAGCGATTTGTCACGGCCATTACCTGACTGCTTAAAACCGCCGAAGGGCACGGTGATATCCCCGCCAAAGTAATTGTTGACCCACACAGAGCCCGCATAGATCTCACGGGCCATACGATGAGCCCGGCCCAGGTTATTGGTCCAGATTCCCGCTGCCAGACCGTAAATGGAGTCATTAGCAATAGCGAGCGCTTCCTCTTCGCTCTCAAACTCAATAACCGACAAAACCGGTCCAAAGATTTCCTCGCGGGCGATCGTCATATCGCCGGTCACACCGCGGAATACGGTGGGCTCGTAGTAATAACCACCGGCCACCTCGTCCACTGGTTTGCCGCCACATACCAGTTGGGCGCCCTGCTCCAAGCCTTTAGCGACATAAAATTCAACAGTATCGAACTGGCTGCGATCGATCAGTGCGCCCATTGCGGTATTTGGATCTTGAGGATGGCCAGGCTTAAAGCGTTCGGCGGCCTTACTCACTTTTTGAATGAACTCATCGGCGATGCTTTTTTCCACAAGCAGACGTGAGCCGGCGGTACAGGTTTCCCCCTGGTTGTAGAAAATAGCCAGCGCTGCAGCACCGGCAGCCTTATCCAGGTCTGCATCGGCGAAGACAATATTTGGGCTCTTTCCGCCCAGCTCCAAGAAAGTGCGCTTCAGGTTTGACTGACCGGAATATTCAGTGAGTGTCTTACCCACTTCAGTGGAACCAGTAAAGGTGAGGCAATCGATATCCATATGCAGGCCCAACGCCTTACCCAAGCTGCTGCCCGGCCCCGGCAACACATTCAGTACGCCATCAGGGAGACCCGCTTCCTTGGCCAGACAAGCCAATTTAATTGCAGTCAGCGGAGTATTGGAGGCCGGCTTCAGGATCACACTGTTACCGGTGGCCAGGGCTGGCCCCAACTTCCAAGCGGTCGTAGACAGTGGGAAATTCCAAGGCACAATTGCCGCCACCACCCCCAGGGGCATACGAGTTACCAGGCCAAGCTCGTCGGGGCCTGTGGGGGCGACTTCATCGTAGATCTTGTCGATAGCCTCACCACTCCAACGAATAGTGGTAGCTGCTCCGGGAACATCTACAGCTATGGTGTCGCCAATGGGTTTGCCTGCGTCCAGGCTTTCCAGCAAGGCAATTTCCAGCAAGTGCTCTTCGATCAATTCAGCGAAGCGCACCATGATTTTCTTGCGCTGCATCGGCGGCATTTTTGACCAGACACCGGAGCTAAACGCCTCGCGCGCCACACGCACCGCGTGGTCCGCATCTTCAGGGCCACAACTGGCTATCTGGGCAAGCTCTTCGCCATTAGCAGGGTTGTAGGTGGCACGGGTTTCACCGGAGAGGGCGTCTACATAATGCCCGTTGATAAAGGCTCGACCCTCGATCTTCAGTGAGGCCGCCAGGGCCTGCCATTCCTGCAGGTTTTCGGGGATTTTATTTTGCGCTGACATGGCACACCTCGTTTGGGACAGAAAATTTATCTGGGTTATATCGAAAATGTGATCACAAATCAAAGGGGATAATGGGCCTGGGGCCAGTCTTCCTTCAAATTGCGCTCACAGATCAGTGTGGTGAAGAGTAAAGCAGCTGAATGTAAGCAGCCTTTGGAGCTATGCCACCTGGGTTTCCACCTGCAGCCAGTCATCCTGTAACTGCATCATCAACTTGTCACCGTGCTGCAACTCACCAACTCCCGCGGGAGTACCAGTCAGAACGATATCGCCAGGTTCTAGGGTAAAGAAACTGCTGATATAGGCCACCAGATCGAGAATCGGAGTGAGCATATGCTCGGTCTTGCCCCGTTGGCGCAACTCACCATTTAGCCACAGGGAGTAACTGAGCTTGTCCCAATCCGGCAGCCAGTCCAGTTTTACAAATGGTGAAAGAGGACAGGAATTATCAAAGCCCTTGGCCTTCTCCCAGGGGTGTCCCGCCTTTTTGAGCGTCGCCTGCAAATCGCGCAGGGTTAGGTCCAATGAGAGGCCCAGCCCCGCGATTGCAGGCGATACTTCTACAGCATTGGCATTACACAACCTCTCACCAATCAGCAGCGACAACTCGCCTTCAAAATGACAGCTGCCACGCCCAACCGGCATATGAATAGGTTGGGTCATATCCACCGCTGCGGTAGCTGGCTTGATAAAAAGCAGCGGTTCATCTGGTACCGGATTATTGAGTTCTGCAGCGTGGTCTGCATAGTTACGCCCTATACAAACGATCTTTCCAAGCCGGAATGGGACATTGGTGCCACAGGTAAATTGGTGCTGATACATAAATAAACCAGATAGTTAGGATAGGTATTTCGAATAAAACGATATAACCAGCATGTGCTATGATCGCGCCTTCGCCTGTCTCCCGACACCCGAAGAAGTGACCCAACCGGAATAAACGCACCAGTTATTGCGTTACTCGCACTCAGTGAAGAGATAGTTTATGGCTCCGCACAATACCGATCAAAAAAAGTCCCTGCAAAAAGACAAAATTCGCATCCTGCTGCTGGAAGGCGTACATCAGTCGGCCATCGACCTGCTCGCCTCCCGTGGCTACACCAACGTGGAGTTCCTGAAAACTTCACTGCCCGAAGACCAGTTGGTTGAGAGGATCGCGGATGCCCACTTTATCGGTATTCGCTCGCGAACCCAGCTAACCCGTAAGGTACTGGAACATGCCTCCAAACTGATTGCGATCGGCTGCTTTTGTATCGGTACCAACCAAGTTGACTTAAAAGCGGCCACCGAGCTGGGTATCGCCGTATTTAATGCACCCTATTCCAACACCCGCAGTGTGGCAGAGCTGATCATCGCCGAGACGATCTTTATGCTACGCGGTATTCCAGAGAAAAATGCCATGTGCCATCGCGGCGGATGGCTCAAGTCCGCGGTTGGTTCCTTCGAAGCCCGTGGTAAAACCCTCGGGATTATCGGTTATGGTGCCATTGGCTCGCAGGTGTCGGTCATGGCAGAGGCCATCGGTATGCGAGTGAAATTTTATGATGTCGTCACCAAGTTGCCGTTGGGTAACGCCAGCCAGGTAGGCTCTTTGGGGGAATTGCTGCGCGAGTCCGATGTGGTTTCCCTGCATGTACCAGAGCTCCCCTCTACCAAAATGATGATGGGGGCTGCGCAAATCGCACAAATGAAGCCCGGCGCCATCCTGCTAAACGCCTCTCGCGGTACCGTGGTGGATATTGAAGCCCTGGCTGAAGCCCTCAACAGCAAGCACCTGGCCGGTGCCGCCATAGACGTATTCCCAGTAGAGCCCCGTGGCAATGACGATGAATTCCTCTCTCCGCTACGCGGTATCGACAATGCCCTGCTGACTCCCCACGTGGGCGGCTCCACCATGGAGGCCCAGGAGAATATCGGCACCGAGGTAGCGGAAAAGCTGGCACACTATTCCGATAACGGTACCACCACCAGCTCGGTCAACTTCCCTGAAGTGGCACTGCCGGGACATGTAGGCACTCACCGCCTACTGCATATTCATAAGAATGTGCCCGGTATAATGAGCGCGATCAACCAGGTATTTTCAGAGAATGCGATCAATATCTCCGCGCAGTTCCTGCAAACCAACGAAACCCTGGGCTACGTGGTTATCGACGTCGATGCAGAGTACTCCGACTTAGCCTTGGAAAAGCTGAAGAATATCCCCGGTACCCTGCGCTGCCGCGTACTCTTTTAACATCTGCCCCAGCCCCCACAGTTCCTGCGGGGGCTTGGTATCCGCATAGCTTGAACCCGCCTACCACCTGTCTCTCAACGCCTTCAATTGACCGATAAAGGGATTGATCCCCACTGGCGGACACTTCTACAATAGAAGCCTCTATTCTGTTGGTTCGGCCTCTCACGAAACCCCTCGTGTATCCAGGTCTAACCCGATTTTTCGTTCTTCCACAGCAGGTGTCCCCTTGCGCAACAACGATACCGCCACTACCGGCTTGCTTGCCGGCATTGCCGCCTTTCTCATTTGGGGGCTGGCCCCAATTTACTTCAACCAGCTGCAAGGTATTCCCGCGGCTGAAATCCTCGCGCACCGCAGTATCTGGTCCCTTGCACTGGCGCTGCTGATTATGCTGCTGCTAGGCAAGCTTCCCGATCTCGTCCACACTCTGCGCGATGGTAAGAAAATGCGGGGGTTAGCTCTCACCACAGCGCTGATTAGCGGTAACTGGCTGGTATTTATCTGGGCCATTAACAATGGACACCTGCTGGAAAGCAGCCTCGGCTACTATATCAACCCCTTGATCAATATTGTCCTGGGTGTCTTATTCTTGGGAGAAAAATTGCGACGGCTGCAGTGGTTGGCGGTAGCGCTTGCAGCCATGGGGATTGTCCATGAGCTTTGGCAGTTCGGCCGCGTGCCGGTTATCGCCTTATTCCTGGCTGGATCTTTCGCCCTCTATGGCCTTGCACGTAAACGTGCACCGGTGGAGAGCCTTACCGGACTAGCTATAGAGACCCTGTATATGTTGCCGGTAGCGCTGATCTACCTGCTTTGGAGTGCCAGTCCCACCAGCAACCTGTTAAATAACGGCTGGGAACTGAATAGTCTGCTGTTGTTAGCCGGCCCCGTCACCCTGGTGCCACTGCTGCTTTTCACTATTGCAGCACGCAGGCTGAATCTTTCCACTGTGGGGTTCCTGCAATATATTGGGCCGTCACTAATGCTGGTGGTCGCCACCCAAATACTTGGTGAGCCATTTAGCGAGGGCAAGCTGACTACCTTTATGTTTGTGTGGCTGGGCCTTGCACTTTACTCAATTGACGCACTGGCACAGAGGCGCAAACTCCATTTACAGGGCAAGGCCACACTCTAGAGAGTGAGTGCGAGCAAGTTTCCCCACCGAAGTGTGTGAAAATGGCGGCTACCGATAAGGACTAAATGCCGCCATACAGCAAAGCCCAAACCTTTCGGCCTGCAAGCTGCCTCTACCGAGCCGGCAGCAATTACTCACTGTACTGACTGCGACGCTGGTCTGGACCCTATTGCTTGGACTCTACTGGGGAAGTACTTATGGAGAGATACTTATGGAGAGATACTTATGGAGAGGCACTTATGCGGAGTTACTGGTGCGTGCCAGCAGCTCGGCACTGGCAACACTCCTGTTTTTTACCTGTTGGAATACTGACCCAAAAAGTTACCCCAATCACTGGCCCGCTGGGCCATTCAGGTTATTGGAGTTTATCCATTCCCTTAGCCCTGCTCGCGGTCTATATAGGCACTACTGAGGAAGAGGCCCTCATTTTGGCAAAACCACAACCAGCATCTGAGGTTTCTTGTCATTATGGTAACCAGCAAGCTGTTTGCTCTCTGGATCGCCATGTCGGCCTTACTGCGCCAGCAGGATATAAAACTACGTGAACAAGCCAGGCAATTTGAACGTGAGAGGGGCGCCCTGGAGCGATAGACATTGGATAGCCGGTTGCGATTGTTACAATCCCAGGTAACACTGCACTTTCTTTTTAATACTCTCGCCAATATTCGCAAGCTATAAGAGTCAGCTTCTCCCCGGGTACCGGCACTGCTAGATAGCTTGATCAGCTATCTGCGCGCAACTATTCCACAACTGGATTCAATCAAGAGCGGTCCCTACTACAGACTTGCTGGGCCCTTATGAAAATACGCATGCCCGATCGTCTGCAATTTTCCATAGTTACCGATAATAAGGTGCATCAACTACCCTGCCCGCCCCTGGCATTATTGGCCCTAGTAGAAAAAGAATAAAAGATTTCTGAAGTGCTTACTTAAATACCGTTAGAGAATATTGCGAATCCGCTGGATCCCAAACCATTCACACAGGTGCATCGCTCAGTGGTTAAGACACCCTGCCTGCCTGGCGGTGCGTACCAGCGGCAAATTGTTCTTAATTGATGCAGGAGAAGGCGCCGCTGCTCGTATAGGGCAGTTAGATTTAAATCTCGCCCAAGTAGACCCCATATTTATCACCCACTGGCACTCCGATCATTTTGGTGGGCTTGCAATGGTAATCAATGAGTCCTGGTTTGTAGGAGCTAATTCACCTATTAATGTATATGGCCCTTATGGTATCTATAATACTATGGAGGGCATCAGGAAAAGTTTTGGGCCCGATATATTATTCAGGTCATCCAATCGACAGGGAATTCTAGACCCCATATTAGCAGTCGCTACACCACATTTAGTAAACATTGCTGGGGAACAGACAGAAATTGTTCGGGATATTTGGCACCATGGAAATACTTACGTTTCTGTTTTCGCCGTACATCATGAACCGGTATTTCCCGCTTTCGGTTATGAAATCCGATTCGGCCCCTGCAAGGTAATTGTTACCGGGGATACCCATGTATTTGATACACTGGAATCAATCGAGCGCGATGCTGATCTTCTCATCTCCGAAGCGTTAAGTTATGAATAGTACATCAGTAAACTTAAGCAAACCGGGAATAATCGCAGGGCTCGCCTACGCTATGAGAAAGCCGATCAAATCATCCATTACCATTCTAATACACTGGATATTGCCAAAATGGCAACTAAATCCGGGGTTAAATCCATCGCTCTCACCCACCTTATACCTCCCCCAGTGACCGAAGAAGATAAAAAGGGGTTTGTCACCGGTATGAGCAAATACTACTCTGGTCTAATCAGGGTAATGGATGATCTGGACGAAATAGTACTATCCGATAGTGGCCGCGGCCAAGGCAGAGTAGAGTACCTTTCAGATGAAAATTAAATCAGGTCAACAAGAGCTCACCATCACTCGGGCAACCATTCCTCCGGGTGAAAGAATGCCTGTTCACAAGCACCCCATTCTAAATGGCGTCTATATTGAAAAAGGGACTCTTACCATAGGACTTCCAGGCCAAAAAGAAACACTTACCCTGGGAGATGGGAAGGCATTTATAGAGATAACAGATAAATGGCATTATGGTCGCAATGACGGAAATATACCGGTTACTATTATCTTATCTTATTCAGACCCTGAAGGTGAGCCCACAACTATCTTTAAAATTCCGGATGATAAGAGAGACTAAACCTGTAAATTCTAAACCAAGTAGAAGGGGGAGTTTCAGTCAATTTATTCACTTCGAAAATATCCATACTATAACCAACCGCTGCCATATTTAAGGTAAGCGATTGGTTATATCAGCTGGAAAGTTTCATTCTACCCGATGGATCGCACAAATCTTGTTACCATCTGGGTCACGCAAGTAGGCAATATAAAGCGTTCCTGCCACCCCCTCTCTTACTCCCGGTGGATCCTCACAACGAACACCCCCATTTTCGAGCCCAGCCGAATGCCAAGCATCAGTCTGCTCAACACTAGTAGCAGTAAAACCTATAGTCCCGCCATTTGCATGACTAGCCGACTCACCATTGATGGGCTTGGAGATAGCAAAAACCCCAGTCTTAGTGAAATAAAAGCAACGCCCCTTCTCATCAATGATCCCAGGCTTATGGCCTAGTACTCCCAAAATTGCATCATAAAAAGCCTTGGCTTTCTGCATATCATTGGTACCAACCATAACATGACTAAACATTGCGCCCTCCTGTTTCTTACTAAGTGGCAAAGTCTTAGGCCGTATATATTTACAATTTATGTGCTGGAAAACAATAACCAAATCTACCGAAAAAACCTAACCCCTAAGTAGAATTGTCATTTATTTCTACCAATTAGCGGCCAACGCTTTATCCCTGTATATCGCCATCCATACCCCTAAATTTAGCTTCCTTGCATCTACTTAATTCAAGCGGCTAGAGGCAAAGTTTTTACTTCCACCAGAACCAAACTGTAAAAAACATTTACCACCCTAATTTTTAACATCTTAAAATTATTAACGGACTAAATTTAACCCCTTGGAAATTAGACAGGAGAAAACTCCATACAACCACCATAAGCAAGGATTTTCCCTATAGCAAACATAGTCACCTTCACATTGAAATAATATTTCCCATCAAGCTCATACTCCACAGCAAATATTCTGGGACTAATTATTTTTGGCAGTGGAATACCAAAAATTCTTGTTTTTATAAATTCATAGGCCAATGTCCCACCTACCTCTACAGGGTAGAAATACATCCGTAAAGGCCCCATCTGTTCAACCAGCAAGTCTCCAGTGGATGCAAACTTAGAGTTCAATATTAATCCATCGAAATTACGCATCCACAAAATACCATCCGAAGTGTGGTGGCACTCTACACGAAGTGGACAACTGTGATTTTGTTTCGGAAACCTGAAAAGGGTGCAAATAAAATGCGCAAGTAGTCTCCCTCTCTCAACATTCACCTCCCCCTCAATTACTTTTTTTCCAGTATGAAGTTCTTTAATAAGTGGAGAAAGCCTATCGTAGGAAGGTCCCATTTTCTTTGAAAGAATATTTGTCATTACTATTACTTAGCAAGTCGATTAAAATTCTACTCAATAGAAAATTATTAGCTTTTTAAATACACAGTCGTGGCGGGTAATAATTGGCTAAAAATCTAAGCTAAAAGTCTCTAGAGTAATCTATTGATTCAACCAGTCATCCAGTGCCGCCAATATCTGGTGTCGATAAGGCTGGGTCTCATTGATCATTTGATGACGGGCCCCACGAATCAACACTCGATGGCAGTGGGGGAATCGGTCCCGGATTGCACGCATATCGTAGCGCCAATCAACAGTTCCATCTCCCGTACCCTGGACTACAAGAATCTTACGGGGGTTACGTGCAGTTTTGGGAAATGTTCTTATCCAGTCCACCATAGCACCAAGCCAACACATGGAGATCACCTGTGACTGCAGAGGATCGCGTAGTGCCTGGCGTCGAGAGAACTCCGCATCATGGGTATTGATATTAAACTCACGACTTGGCTCACTGATAAACAGGCGTCCTAAATAATACTTCCACTTTACAAAGTGCCAATTTGCAGGGCGCACAAGGGGAGCCAGCAGAAAAACTTTATCCAATGGCTGCCGACGACTGTACTGCAAATGTGCTAGTAAGGCCGCACCACCAGTGCTCTGCCCCAAGGCATGCCAAGGCTTGGGTAATTTCCCCTCAGCTACAGATAAAAGCTGATCAAATACCTGGCGATATTGTAAAAAAGTCTGGATAGCTACTCGCTCTCCGCTAGAGAGGCCATGGCCGGGAAAATCAAATATTACCACATTCAGATTTCGCTCAAGCCCGAAGCGAATGGCGGGCCCATAAATGCCAGTGTGATCAAAATAACCATGGCAAATAAATAAGGTGCCACGAGGGTTCTCAACTAACCAATACTGGGACACCAACTCAAAACCGGCGGCATTGAAAGTGCCAACTCCAGTTTTATGGGCAAGGGGAAAGTGTAAATCGTAAAAATTTCGGTAATCCTGCATTTCCGTCAGCAATGGTGCCGCATCATTGGCAAAGTCTAGGTGCGGCAACTTTTGACGCAGCGCCGTATAGTCCGGGCGCTTAATCACCGGGCTGCTTTCGTAGGTGCTGATGTCTTGCAAGGTTTCCATTGGACTAATGGTACTGCATTTTTGCCGGGGTGGAAGTGATGCTGTGAACGGACAGGGAGCTTAAATGCAAAAAGGCGGGCTTTAGGCCCGCCTTTCATCGCCTTCAGAGAGAGTAACTGCTTACTTAATTTGCGGTTCCAACTCACCGACAGCATAGCGTTGGCTCATAGCATCAAGGCTCAGCGGGCGAATCTTGCTTGCCTGGCCAGCGGTACCGAAAGCTTCATAACGCGCTACGCAAATGTCTTTCATCGCCTGCAAAGCGGCTTTGTAGAATTTACGTGGATCGAACTCGGATGGGTTCTCAGCCAGGAAGCGGCGGGTCGCACCGGTAGAAGCGAGACGTAAGTCGGTATCAATGTTGACCTTGCGTACGCCGTATTTGATGCCTTCACAAATCTGTTCAACCGGCACGCCGTAAGTTTCAGGGATTTCACCACCAAACTCATTGATCACCGCCAGCCATTCCTGGGGTACAGAAGAGGAGCCATGCATCACCAAATGGGTACCCGGGATACGCGCATGGATTTCCTTGATTCGATCGATAGCGAGAATATCCCCTGTGGGCGGACGAGTGAACTTATAAGCACCGTGGCTGGTACCACAGGCAATTGCCAGGGCATCCACTTTGGTTTTTTGCACAAAATCTGCCGCTTCTTCTGGATCAGTCAACAGCTGGTCATGAGACAGTTTACCTTCAGCACCGACACCGTCCTCTTCACCCGCCATACCGGTTTCCAGGGAACCCAGACAGCCCAACTCACCTTCAACAGAAACACCGCAAGCATGAGCCATATCAACCGCACGCTGTGTAACATCGACGTTGTATTCATATGAAGCTGGAGTTTTGCCATCTTCGCGCAGGGAACCGTCCATCATTACAGAGCTGAAGCCCAACTGGATAGAACGCTGACAAACTGCCGGGCTGGTACCGTGGTCTTGGTGCATTACCACCGGGATTTCCGGGAACTCTTCAATAGCGGCCAGGATCAAGTGGCGCAAGAAGGGTGCGCCAGCATATTTGCGCGCACCGGCAGAAGCCTGAACGATCACCGGAGAGTCGGTCTCTTTGGCCGCCTCCATAATCGCACGCATTTGCTCCAGGTTATTGACGTTAAATGCAGGTACGCCGTAACCGTGCTCAGCGGCATGGTCCAGCAATTGGCGCAGGCTGATAAGAGCCATAGTTAATTCCTTTCTCGTCTACTCGTAGTAATTTTAATTTTTTGCTTTTATCACCCACCGGTTAACTCAGGCAGGCATTATTCCGGTTTATCTCAGTCGTCAGCACGTGACTCAAGTATCGCCACTGCCGGAAGCTTCTTACCTTCTACATACTCCAGGAAGGCACCGCCGCCAGTGGAGATATAAGACACCTTATCGGCAATACCGTATTTATCCACTGCAGCCAATGTGTCACCACCACCGGCGATGGAGAAGGCACTGCTATCGGCGATGGCCTTGGACAAGTGCTCGGTACCAGCACCGAACTGGTCAAATTCGAACACACCTACGGGGCCGTTCCAAATAATCGTCTTGGCATCTTTAAGGATCTCTGCCAGCTTTCCAGAGGACTGGGGACCGATATCAAAGATCATATCGTCCTCAGCTACGGCATCGGCAGACTTCGTCTCAGCAGCAGCTGCTTCGCTAAACTCTTTGCCGGTGACAACATCCACAGGAACAGGGATATCGCACTTTTGCATCAGAGTTTTGGCTGTACCCACCAAATCATGCTCACATAGGGATTTACCTACTGGTTTACCGCTGGCAGCAAGGAAAGTATTGGCTATACCGCCACCAACAATCAGCTGGTCCACCTTGTCAGCCAAACTCTCCAGCACTGTGAGTTTGGTCGATACCTTGGAGCCACCAACGATTGCTACCAATGGGCGCGCCGGCTCGGCCAGGGTCTTTTCCAAGGCATCTAATTCAGCAGCAAGAAGGGGACCAGCGCATGCAATCGGGGCAAACTTGGCAACTCCGTGGGTAGAGGCTTGGGCACGGTGGGCAGTGCCAAATGCATCCATAACAAAGACATCGCACAAAGCAGCATAAGCTTTGGCCAGCTCTTCACTGTCTTTCTTTTCACCCTCGTTAAAACGCACATTTTCCAACAGTGCGACCTCACCATCAGCCAGCTCAACACCTTCCCGCCACTCCTTGATCAGGGCCACTTTACGATCCAGCAGTTGACCAAGATGGGCGGCAACCGGGGCCAGGGAAAACTCCTCTGCATACTCGCCCTCAGTCGGGCGTCCAAGGTGAGACATCAGTAACACTTTGGCGCCAGCATCAATAGCGGCCTGGATCGTCGGGAGTGCCGCACGGATCCGAGCATCAGAAGTCACCTGACCGTCTTTTACAGGTACATTCAAGTCCTCGCGTATAAGTAGGCGCTTACCCGCCAGGTCCAGATCTGTCATCAGTTTGACCGCCATTCGCCAATCCTCTCCTACTTCG
The DNA here is from genome assembly GCF_052467165.1 of Microbulbifer variabilis. Taxonomy (NCBI): domain Bacteria; kingdom Pseudomonadati; phylum Pseudomonadota; class Gammaproteobacteria; order Cellvibrionales; family Microbulbiferaceae; genus Microbulbifer; species Microbulbifer variabilis. Next base: position 103,383 of record NZ_CP174301.1, on the reverse strand, counting down.
ATTAACTGAAAATATGGGCGCGGAGTATATCAACAGCACTCCACCGTTGCCGACAGGAAAACCCGTAAAAGCGCCGTTAATTCACCAAGAATTCTGGCTTGGAGAGGTGCTGGTACAGTCTCCCGGTTCATAACAGGTAAAGACTCAGCCCATATCGATGCAATCCAGGGCATAAAAAACTCAAAAGGCTCTCTGATGCAGACACCATACGCCAAATAGGGCCGCTCGAAACGATGAGCTTGATGCACAACCCATACTCCGAGGTGTATCTAGTCAGGGGAAGTCAGCCAGCCCATTTTACCCTGCTGATTTGCCAAATCCTTTGCTGAATGGCCAAACTCAACTCTCGACTAACTAGTCAGATCTAGGGTCAAAGAACTTGTCGAGCAGTAACTAAATTATTGATACATCAATACTTTTCGCTTGGTAACGGTCCCGCTAGAATCGCTGCCCCCTAAAGCACTACTACACAAGATCCAGCCTGTGGTACGCCACCGGCGGAGAAACTATGGAGATCCAATAGGTATGGAACGATCGGACAGTGATATTGTTTTCCAAAGTTATGGACGTTGCTGTAATAACGAACAATTCTTTGTCGACTTTTACGACCGCTTCATGGGTAGCTCTGCTGATATTCGCAATCTGTTTGTCAATACCGATATGAAGACGCAACGACACCTGCTACGCAATGGCATTATGCAGCTTGTCCTCTATTCCCGTGGAATGTCAGACACCAAACTGCGCGCACTGGGAAAAAGTCATGATCGCGATGGCTACAATATTCGCCCTGAGTGGTATCGGTTATGGCTGGATGCATTGATAGCTACACTGCGCCAACATGACAACGACTTTTCCCCGGAAGTTGAAGCCGCATGGAACCGGGCAATAACACCGGGTATCGATATCATCCGTCAAGCATACTAATACCGGTTTTCTAGCCAATCAAAGTATCTACTTTTCTACTACCAACCCACCAGGTTTGCCAACTCCCCCTCGAATAGATATAAAATCCTAATCGGAAGCCCCTTGCCATATGCAGGGGGTGGGGAGTGAACCAATTGGTTTGGCCCCTCCCAAAGATCATCACCAGAATAAAATATAAATAATAATTTCTGGTTTATTATTTCTAGAGCAGCCAATCTCACTAGTTCTCCACCATTGTTGGCAGCCACTTAGGATGATTCGACAAGGAAATTTCTATGAAAATTGTACGAAAGTACAGTGTGCCTTTAGCGTTATCACTTGCGATATCTGCTTGTGGTGAAGCCCCGAAAAATAATGAAAGTGCTCAATCCAAAGTTGAGTCAAGCATTACTGTGCCTAAGAGCACAATTACCCCCTTATATATCAAATATGAAAAATTTACCTTACCGAATGGCCTGCGCGTTATTGTTCATGAGGACCGAAAAGCACCGATTGTATCCGTGGGTGTCTGGTACCATGTAGGGTCTAAAGATGAAAAACCCGGGCGCACCGGTTTTGCCCACCTATTCGAACATTTAATGTTTAACGGCTCAGAAAATTACAACGACGAATACTTCAAACCTTTTGAGCTAGCAGGTGCTACCGGTATGAACGGTACCACTTGGCTAGACCGTACCAACTACTTTGAAACAGTACCAAGTAATGCCCTGGATATGGCTCTATGGATGGAGTCTGACCGTATGGGCCACTTGCTCGGAGTAATCACCCAGGAAAAACTTGACGAACAGCGCGGTGTGGTTCAAAACGAAAAACGCCAAGGGCAAAATCAACCTTATGGCAAAGTTTGGGAACGTATGCAAAAAGCAATATACCCAGCTGGCCACCCCTATTCCTGGACCACTATCGGCTCTATGGAAGACCTAAATGCGGCTACCCTGGATGATGTCCATGAATGGTTTAAGCAATATTACGGCGCAGCTAACACTGTACTGGTATTAGCCGGGGATATTGATGTCGAAACAGCTAAAGAAAAGGCCAGTAAATATTTTGGTGATATTCCTTCTGGCCCGCCATTAATCAAAAAGAAAGCGTGGATCGCTAAACGAGATCAGTCTAGCCGCGAGCAGATGTTTGATCGCGTTGCTCAACCGCGACTCTATAAGGTCTGGAATACACCTAACCTTGCTCATGAAGATGCCAATGCAATTGCACTTGCAGCAGCGGTACTTGGTGATGGGAAAAACTCACGGCTGTATAAACGATTGGTATACCAAGATCAAATTGCCACCGATGTCAGTGTTGGGGTACATGAGTTTGAACTGTCCTCAATTTTCCCAATTACTGCAAATGCAAAGCCCGGTATAGAGCTCTCAACAATTGAAAAAGCCATAGATGAAGAGTTGCAGCGCTTCCTAAAAGAGGGCCCGACTCCAGAAGAGCTGTCCCGCATTAATATGAGCGAGTACGCATCCTTCGCTCGCAACTTGGAACAGATAGGGGGCTGGAGTGGCAAAGGAGTTATTCTTGCACGCGGTGAACTCTATTTAAACAATCCCAATGCCTACCTAGAAGCACTGGGAGAAAAACAAAAAATCACTCCACAGCAGGTTCAGGTTGCCGCGCAAAAGTGGCTTTCTAGTGGCGACTACAATTTAGAAGTCCACCCATTCCCTGAATACACAACCGCAGAGACTGGCGCAGATAGGTCCAAGTTGCCTGAAACCGGCGACTTCCCCAGTGTCCCATTCCCCAAGTTGCAAACAGCCGAACTTCCCAACGGGCTCAAAATAGTGTTGGCTGAGCGTGACTCAGTACCAGTCGTAGACATGCGCCTTCAATTTGATGCCGGCTATGCCGCAGATCAAGGTAGTAAGCTTGGTACATCAAGTTATGCGATGTCTATGTTAAAAGAGGGTACAGGCAAACTAAACGCACTTGAAATCAGTGCAAAAGAGGAAATCCTTGGAGCACGTATTAGCTCATATGCAGCTATCGACACTTCAACTATTCGCTTGAATGCATTAAAAGTAAATATTGATGATTCCATGGATTTATTCGCCGACATAGTAATGAACCCAGCTTTCTCTGATGATGAAATTGAGAGAAAACGCACCCGCTGGATTGCTTCTATCCAGCAAGAGAAAACTCGCCCAATGGAAATGGCTCTACGTAGCCTGCCGCCGCTTCTCTATGGTAAAGATCACGCCTACAGCGCACCACTCACAGGCTCCGGTACAGAGGATTCGATCACGTCACTGAACCGGGATGACTTATTGAATTACCATCAAACCTGGTTACGCCCGGATAATGCCACTTTGATCGTTGTGGGTGATATTACTCTGGATGAATTAACCCAAAAGATGGAGCGGCACTTTGCTGATTGGCGCGCACCAGAAAACCCATTACCAGAGAAAAATCTATCTCAAACTGCACACCCAGAAAAATCTAGTATTTATATTATCGATAAACCTGGAGCCGAGCAGACAATTATCATTGGTGGCCTATTGGCCCCCTCTGAAAAAATAGCAGAACGCGAAGCGTTGCATGTGATGAATGATATCTTTGGTGGCACATTTACCGCACGTCTCAACATGAATTTGCGTGAAGACAAGCACTGGGCCTATGGTGCCTACTCCTTTATGACTGGCGCTAAGGGGCAGCAACCACTGATGGTTTACGCACCGGTCCAAACGGACAAAACCAGCGAGTCTCTCAAAGAACTTCAGAAGGAACTTTACGCTTATATCGGCGATAACCCTGCACGTGAGAAAGAACTTGAAAAGGTTAAAAGCAAGCGGGTAAATGAATTACCCGGGCGCTTTGAAACTATTAGAGCTGTATCTGGTGAGATTGTTAGTATAGTTACTTATGATCGCCCCTTGGATTACATGGATAGCTATGCAGCTAAAATTCGCGGTGTAGACCTTGAATCTGTACATAACCTTGCCAAGCAAACAATTAAACCAGATCAATTTACCTGGGTGATTGTTGGAGACAAGGAAAAGATAGAAAATGGTATTCGAGAACTTGACATTGGTCCAATTACCGAACTAGATAGTGATGGGATGCCTAAACTAAAGTAAGCAATTAGTATTAAAAATTAATTCAGACAGTCAGACTCCTGATTTAGAGGGGTCTGATTGCGTTAACAGCCCACCTCAAAGTAATCCATTCCCCCATAAGTTACCACTTCCTATAAGCCAATATACATAACGTTTTAGAACAAATAAATCTCAATGAATCTGGCGTCAAATCTCAATTTTTACTTTCAAGGAAAATTAAATTCAGAAAGTGTTGTTTTTTATTTCTCAAATAGGAAAAGGTTGTTATTTTCATAACTGGGAGGGGCGGGATTTACTTTCTTAAAGGATTTTACCCTTCCACTAAAAAAATAAATTCTGTTAAAGGAGTGACAAATGAAAAAACCCCTTCCAGCACTTGCCAGCAGCGTCCTGGCTTTATCCTTAGCAACCTCCGCTATAGCCGAAGAAAAACGCTATATCGTCACATTTAAAGACGGTAAAGAAGAAACGGTTAGGTCTCTGGTAAAAGAAAATGGCGGCCGTAAGGCTTTGGAATTAAACCGGCACAATGCCATGGCTGCTCATCTACCTGCCGAAGCTGTAATGGCCCTACGCAGAAATCCAAATATTGCATTTATTGAGGAAGACATGAAGCGTTATGCTTTATCCCAGGAAACCCCTTACGGTATTCCTATGGTACAAGCAGACCAGCTTACTGACCTACAGGCAGGTAATCGTACAGTCTGTATTATTGACTCAGGCTACGACCTGGTACACGAGGATCTCTCTGGCAACGCGGTGAATGGTACCAATGATCCCGAAGGTACAGGTAACTGGTACGAAGACCAGAGTGGTCACGGCACACATGTGGCAGGCACTATCGCCGCTATGAATAACGACTCAGGTGTTGTAGGTGTTTTACCTAGTAGTAATATCAATCTACATATCGTTAAAGTTTTTGGGGCTGATGGCTGGGCCTATTCCTCTTCACTAATCGCCGCCGCAGAGGTATGTGCAGAGAATGGTGCAAACGTTATTAATATGAGCCTAGGCGGCGATAGACCCAATTTCTTTGAAAGACGTGGCTTTGACAGCCTCAACAAACGCGGCATTTTGTCTGTTGCTGCTGCAGGTAATGATGGAAATACTCGTCATAGCTACCCGGCATCCTATAGCTCAGTAGTTTCTGTAGCTGCAATCGACAGTAACAAGCAAATTGCTGGTTTTTCCCAACAGACCAATCAAGTTGAGCTTGCTGGCCCAGGGGTACAGGTTTTATCCTCTATTCCTACAGGTAGCGGCCAGGCTGCCTCACTAGAAGTATCTGGTGTTGAAGTAGAAGCTGCAGCTATGACAGGCACTCCCATTGCCACTATCAGCGGCGCGCTAGAGAGTTGTGGCACTGCCGAATCAGCTTGCATCAGTGCAGCAGGTAAAATCTGTCTGATTCAGCGCGGCAATATTAGCTTTGCTGAAAAAGTCCTTAATTGCGAAGCTGGTGGAGGTATTGGAGCCGTCATCTACAACAATGAACCAGGGCTGCTATTTGGCACTCATGGAGGAGTTGAGACCCACATTCCTTCGGTGGGAATCTCTGACGCTGATGGGGCTGCACTGCTAACACAACTGGGGGCGAGCGCTACTATCGAAACCGAAGCGATGGACTATGCCTATTTTAATGGTACCTCCATGGCAACTCCCCATGTGGCCGGTGTTGCGGCTCTTGTTTGGAGCCACTTCCCAAGCTGTAGTAACTCCGAAATCCGTGCCGCGCTATGGGCAACAGCGGAGGATCTGGGTGAGTCCGGTCGGGACAATGCTTATGGCTATGGCTTGGTACAAGCCAAGGCAGCTTATAATTATTTACAAGCGAATGGTTGCGCTGGATCAATTTAATCTCGTCTAAAAATCTCAAAAAAAAAGAGGGGGACTACTTCCCCCTCTATTCCGATCGTTAAAATATTTTCTAGAGTTTAAGAATTTTAAAATTTGGAGATTAGCCACCTTCAAACAACCACATTAAAACGCAAAAACTTAGCAACCTATTTTCTTACATGCCAATAAGATACAGACGTAAAAATAAAAATGGTTTTTAGCAAAAAAATTAACACACCTCTATTCTTTGCATAAGTATATAAAATGCATTTATAACTGAAAGATATAGACACTTAACCAAGCTTTATATTTTATAGAAAAAACTTACGGACTGGAAAATAAGAATCAAAACATTGCTACGAATGAAAAACCGATATCCGCAACACCTAAAGATCTATCATGAGATTAATTATAAAAACAAGTAAGCACTTATTAACTCAACAGTAAAAGCTAGCGACTAGACGAATCAAACAGCAACTATCTCAATTATTTTTTCCAGAAAACCAAATTCAGTTTTTCACTTTGCAATACATTCATAAGCTGGCATACAATCACTTCACCAAAAACTAATATTTTTCTGAACCTCCAAAGATAAAAATAATTCTCACACAGATTAAATCATCGAGAAAATAACTAAAATAATTACTCATTCAGGAGCAAATAATGGAGAACATTGTATCACTGGTCGCTACAAGCGTACTGACTATAGCCATAGCAAATCACGCGAATGCCGAAGACAAACGCTATATTATTACCTTTAAGCAAGGTAAAGGTGAAACAGTAAAGTCCCAAATGCGTGCGCGAGGTGGACGCAAAGCCCTGGATATTCGCAGGCAAAATGCCATGGCAGCACACCTTCCTGAGAAAGCACTGCAAGCCTTGCGAAAAAACCCAAATATCGAATTCATCGAGGAAGATGTCAAACGGTACCCAATGTCCCAGCAAGTACCCTTTGGCATACCCATGGTACAAGCAGATCAGCTCGGGGATACCCAAGCCGGCAACCGAACCGTCTGTATCATTGACTCTGGCTACGATATAGCGCATGAAGACCTTTCCGGTAATGCGGTAACCGGTAGTAGCGATCCAAGTGGCGCCGGGAACTGGTATGAAGATCAAAGTGGTCACGGCACTCATGTCGCCGGCACTATTGCAGCAATGAATAATGACACGGGTGTTGTTGGTGTCATGCCAAGCAGTAACATCAATCTTCACATTGTCAAAGTGTTTGGTGGTGATGGCTGGGCCTATTCATCCTCCCTGATGGCTGCAGCGGAAGTTTGTGCGGACAACGGTGCTAACGTTATTAATATGAGCCTTGGTGGAGAGCGATTTAATTTCTTCGAAAGGCGTACATTCAATAGCCTGAACAGCCGTGGTATTTTATCTGTTGCAGCAGCGGGCAATGACGGAAATACGCAGCACTCCTACCCTGCCTCTTATGATTCTGTAGTTTCTGTTGGCGCACTCGACAGCAATAAAGAGATCTGGGCATCATCCCAGCAAACCAACCAGGTAGAGCTCTCCGCACCTGGAGTACAGGTCCTCTCTTCAGTTCCGACCGGCACCGGAAGAGCCTCCTCTTTGAACGTGGCAGGTGTTGAGATCGAGGCTGCACCTATTTCAGGCTCCCCCTTGGGCGATATTACAGGTGCACTCGAAAATTGCGACACCGGTGAATCTGCCTGTAATAGCGCTTCAGGTAAGATATGTTTGATTGAGCGCGGTAATATCAGTTTTGCAGACAAAGTATTGAACTGTGAGGCCGGCGGTGGTATTGCCGCGGTGATCTACAATAATGAAGCCGGTTTACTCTCCAGCGCAACTCTGGGTGAAACCGTCACCAACATCCCATCTATAGGCATCTCTGATAGCGATGGCAACGCCCTACTGGGACAACTCGGAGCCAGCGCTAGTTTGGCTAACCAAGCCAGTGATTACGAGTACTTCAATGGCACTTCTATGGCAACTCCTCACGTAGCGGGTGTTGCCGCTCTTGTTTGGAGCCACTTTCCCAGCTGTAGTAATACCGAGATACGTACAGCCCTGACTGCAACTGCAGAAGATCTGGGGGACTCCGGTCGCGATAATGCTTATGGCTATGGATTAGTACAAGCCAAGGCGGCTTACGACTACTTGGCAACGAATGGCTGTACTGGTGCAATCTAGCTTAAAGCAATAAGCTCAGGAAATTGGAGAGAGGGGCAGCCCTCTCTCTAACAGACCAACAATAATTTCAACTTTAGAAAAACCCTATTATTTAATACTTTGAATCTATATTTTTAACAGCCCCTTCCGATAGAATTTTTTTACTAACCAGCTGCAACAAAATCCCAATACATTTTTCCCGAATGGTGTCCCTAATAATACGAACTGCAGGTGTAATTGTTTGCCTGCCAGGGCAAACAAGCCATAATTCGGTAGACTTAGGTAAATAGTTGGCCATCAAAGGGACCACTTTTCCATCCAGTAAATCTGAAGACATATCCAGGCAGGATTTTATCGCCAGCCCCTTACCCGCTACACACCAGCGGCGAACCAAATCCCCATCATTGGAAGAGCAATTACCGCTCATTTGTACCTTGAATATCTTTTCTTTATGAGAAAATTCCCATTTATTATGAATGATCCCGTGTAATTGATAGAAAAGACCATTATGGCTAGTAAGATCCCGGGGATGCTTAGGGATACTCTGCCGATCCAAATAATTGGGAGCTGCACACAGTAAGCGCGGCACATCACAAATTTTGAAACCATAAAGGTTTGCATCCCCCGGTGGCCCATAACGCAGGGCGATATCCACAGGGTCACGATAAAAGTCCACTTGGCTATCGCTGATATTCACTTTCAAGTTTATCCCCGGGTGCCTGTCCTGAAATTCATCAAGCCAGGGCGAAACCAGATTACGCCCAAAATCCGAGGAAACACCAATGCGCAGGTCACCGCTAACTTCCGCACTGCCCTCCTTTAGATCTTGTTTGGCCAGATCAAGCATCAACAATGCTTCCTCACACTTCGGAATAAAGCGCTCTCCTGCGCCCGAAAGCCTCAGCTGCCGCGTCGTCCGAATAAACAAGTCTGCCCCCAGGGCATTCTCGACACGCTTAACTGCTGCGCTCGCCGTTGCCGTAAGCATATCGAGGCTTGCCGCAGCGGCAGTAATACTGCGAAATTCAGCTACTTTAAGTATGACTTTTAAGTCTTCAATCAGCATATTATCAATTATTTTTTGATAAAGATTCAAAGATTGTAGCGTTTTCAAAAAGTAAAGCTACTTCTAAAATACACTCACTTCATCAATACAGCCGTAGTAGTCCGAGGCAAAACAAGGCCTCTGAAGAGGTATTTGTATTGATATCAGGTAAAAACGATTGATAAAGATGGGGCTGCACTTAAGCAAGCAACCATTATAAACTTTTAATCAAGAGGATTTCGGAGCTACATCATGAGCAGACTAACAATAGTTGCCAATATTAAAGCCAAAGCTGATCAGGTTGACCTGGTAAAATCTGAGCTTTTAAAGCTGATCAATACCACACGAACAGAAGAAGGTTGTGTGAATTACAATTTACACCAGGATAACGACAATCCTGCTCATTTTCTTTTTTATGAAAACTGGCAAAGCCGCGATCTGTGGCAAACCCATATGAACAACACCCACTTACAGGAGTATATGGCTGCCACAAAAGGTGCTGTAGAAGAATTTACCCTGAATGAAATGACAGAAATAGATAATTAACAAAAAACTTCAGAATATATGGCACCGAGAATAACTTGGTGCCACTTTTACAATCTTTTATCTATACTCTTAGAGCAACTTTGAAGATTAACTCGTGCCAACTGATAGAGAGCCAATCATAATTAATTAGCTAATTACCAGATCACTTATTTCCTGCCACCCGCTTTACCTGATCACTAAATACAGCATGCTGTAACCCAATCGTTCCCAGGGCTTCAACCGGCAAGAAAACCTTGTTGTTGGATGCCGCCATCTTATCCAGGACCTCCAGGGTCCGATAGGAGAGATATTTGTCAGTCACTGACTTAGCCAATAAATCATTTACTTCTTTCTGTCCGATCGCCTTCTCGCGGGCAATAGCTCGATTCATTTTCTCTCGCTCCAAATCCCGCTCCATTTGTATCTTCTGGATCTCAAACTGAGCCTTCTCCTGCTCAATCAATTCACGTCGTTCTGCTGCTCGCTCCTTGGCTTGGGTAATCACTTTGGGAAACTGTACATCAGCAATACCTAGGCGTTTAACGACAATTGGAGTGCCCTCCAATGCTTTAGAGACTTCATTGAAAAGCTCGTGGCTGAGAGATTCCCGGCTGGAAGCGATCTCATTAATAGAGTACTTGGCTACAACTGCACGTATCACATCTCTAATTACCGGTTGGGCATAGGTACCATATACATGGTTAACTGAAATGTTGCCATTCACTGGTGGAATTCGATCAAAAACATGATCAATCGCTGCATTATTAATAGCCCCGGTCATGCGGATATCAAAGCTCATATTGAGTTGATCTTTGGGCATAAAAACCTTGAATTTTTCCACATGCCCAAAATCTGCAATTGTCATGGTGACAAGCCTGTCGCAGTAAAAAATGCAAATATCTAAGCGAAACTTGGAAGGGGGTACCACCTCTGGTTTATAACCATTCTTAGTAAGAATTTTACCCACATGTGCTGGAGGTACCTCAACTCGATCCGCGCATGCCGCCAGAAGCAGCAATGATGCTATTAGTCCCAGTACAGATAAGTAACGCATATTTATTCCAAAAACACATCAACAAAATAATTAAGATATTGCAATCAGATAAAAACAGCAAGACGCACTAGAAAACAAAAATATGATATTATCCATCAAAATAGAAATATGGGTCAGTCCCATTTTGATTTGGTACGCTATAAAATTACTGTTTACTTGGTGGGCAAATGCAGCTGGAATTTATCACTGCCACTTTTTTTAATCTTGGCATAAATCTGATCTACACCTTACTCGCGCTATTTATCGGCATTGCCGCGCTAATTACTATCGATAAGAAACTCTTGCGTACCGTAGATATAGAGGGTGAACTCAAGAATGGTAATATCGCTGTATCCATTTTCGCTTCTACAATTTTAATCTTTGTGGCCATCATCATCTCCTTTGGCCTGAAAGGGTAGGAGAAAGCTCCATGCGCAAGTGGATAGCTCCGCTATTGATTGTTTCAACACTGTTAATGTTGCCGGAGGTGTTACGCAATACAGTGCAGGGCCAGAAGATAAAAGGTGTTCCAGGTGAGCCACTTGCCTCTAATGGTAGAACTTATGGTGTAAATACCAGCCTTATTGAGGATCGCCAGTATGGGGTTGTAAAGGTTACTGGGACCAGCTACCCGCTGGCAGAAGAGACAATCCAGAAAGTAGTCGCCAGGCGAACACTGGAAGAAAGCGCCCATGTTTCCATTTGGAACTGGCAGGGACTCGAAGCGGTAACTGCATCAGCCAGGGGCCTGGATCAGCAACACCACTTTGCCAACAGTTACCTCGTGGGTTTTAAACCCTTTAAAACCCGACAACTATGGGTACCCCTGTATACGCTGGCTATGAATAAACAATACCAGTATGACCATCAACAATACGCCGGACTGTCTGATATCTGGCAGACATCCCGCCAGGCCTATTACCAGAAACGCGGAGACTGTGAAGACCATGCCATTTTACTCGCCGACTGGCTGATTGAATTGGGTGTGGATGCAAGGGTAGCGCTGGGTACCCACAATGGCCAGGGGCATGCCTGGGTGGTTGCCATCGTAGATGGCCAGGAGTATCTACTGGAGGCAACCAGCAAGCGCCGTCAGACCAGCTGGCAGGCAATGCCATTGGCTGCTTTGGCGGAAGGTTATGAAGTGGAATTTCAATTCAACCGCAACTTCTTCTGGGCAAAGAAAACCACAGCCCCCACCCGAAAATATCGCGGCAATCACTGGATCAGGAAATCTCAGTTTGTACGTAGTTGAGAAGTGAGAAATAAAAGCCCCCCAATGAGTATTGGGGGGCTTTTTCAAACACTTTTTTATTTCCCACTATCTCAATTAAATTGGCGAACCCGGTGGCATCGCCTTGATATCTTCAGCTTTTACTTCCAGCTCACCACGCATAAAAGCCTCGATACGTTTTGCCTGGAAATAGTAGTGGGCACTGTATCCTTGCGGATCCTCACCAAAGAGCTTTTTCTGACCCAGAGCCTGCTGAAAAGTGGCCAGCTCAAGCTGGGCCTTGGCTCGCACAGATTCGGCTGCTTTCCTGTCACTGGCAAGCAACATTAAGCGCTGTATATAGACATGGTTCACTCGCTGGTGAATAACTGCCTGCAGGCCCGAATACTGCTCACTCTGCAGTGCCATAGAAGTGAGCTGATTCAACACCTGTGTAAAGCCTGGAATTTCGCTGCTACGGGCGCTTTGCTGATTCATTCGCGCAGCCCGCTGAGGATCCATAAGAATTGAGAGGGTATGGCCAGCTGCCGCTTCACCGAGTGCCACCGTATCAAAGGCAACACCGGTATAAGAAGGGAAGCTCTCCGCAGTGCGCTCATAGCCATAAGATTTGGGCGGAATTAATTGTAATACCTGCTCCGGCAATGCCAGGAACTCAGGGGAGAGAGTCCCCAGTAAAGTATCAATAGCCTGCTGCTGACGCTCTGCCGGCACCAGGGTATAGCTATTTTGTTCAGCATCGTTATAGAGGTAATCGTAATCCAGGCCACCAATCAATTTACCCACGGCTTCTGCCTGATAGCGATGCCCGTAATAAACCGGCACCAGTGTTTCCTCCAGATCAGAGCGGGGAGCAGATTTCGGATTGGCTGCAGTAGAAAAGTTGTTCAGGGCATGGCGGCGCAACTCCACCATACGGTCAAACTCAACCAGTGGATCATTACCATTATCCCAAAGATGGGATACCGCATGCGCATTGTTGATTGCACGGGAATCCGGATCTGAAATAAAGCGCAATTTTTGCTCCTTCGCCTCTCGGATCACTGAATCCAGGAAATCCTGTTCATCTTTGCCAGTGCCATAACCATAGCGAACTGCCAGCTTATCCCAAACACCGATTCCAGTGGCATAAGCCTTATCCAAATCCATATCAGTGTGTACCAGAGACACCAATGGTGCCGGGTAGTCCATCACCGATGCACGCCCCTTAGTGCTGGCAGCAAAGTTGTGAGCCAAACCCAGCGTATGGCCAACCTCGTGGGCAGACAACTGACGTATACGCGCCAGAGCCATGGCCTTGAGGGCCTCCGTATCTGCAGATTCGCCGACATAGGGTTGCAGTAACCCCTGGGCTATCAGGAAGTCCTGGCGCACACGCAAAGAGCCCAGGGTGACATTGCCTTTGAGAATCTCTCCGCTACGAGGATCAAAAACCGAGTACCCATAAGACCAGCCTCGGGTAGAGCGGTGCACCCAATTGATGACGTTGTAGCGTACATCCAACGGATCTACATCCTCGGGCAAAATCTCGACCCGGAAAGCATCTTTATAGCCCGCCGCGGTAAAGGCCTGATTCCACCAGCTCGCACCTTCGACGAGAGCACTGCGCACGGGCTCTGGCACCCCCGAATCCACGTAGTACACAATCGGTTCGACTACCTCATTACTACCCGGCTTCTTCTCCAGGCGATGACGATAGATAAAGCGCTGGTCCAAGGGTTGGTCAATAGCGCTGGCGTAATCCCGATATGCAAAGGGAAAGTAGCCACTACGGCTATGGAATTGGCGAGGTTGGTATTTCTTGTCCGGCAATTCAATCAACGAAATATGTTGGCGCAGGGTTACCAGGGTTGGAGTTGGTACCACTTCGCGCAGATATTTACCTGGTTTGGCACCGGTAAAAGTCAGCTGCACTTCAAATTCGCTGTTTTTGGGAAAATTCTTTGTGCGCGGAAGGTAAACGGCGGACTTTGACTTATCCACAGAGTAATTACCCTGCTCAGCCTGCCGGAGGCGCACAGCAATACCATGCTGATCGCTCAGCAGGAAAGGGGTAAAGTCAATCAGAACACCATCACTGCCCTGTGCCATCACCTCAAAGCCCCACAGCACCGAGGAGGCAAAAGCCTCCTCCACTGCACGACGCTCGGCAGGATTACTAGAGGTGGCACGATAGCGGGCATTTAGCTGGTGCAGCAGCACCTTGTTGCCAACTCGCTGGAATTTTACCAGGCGGCTCTCGCCAATCTGGTTGCGATCCAGTCCTACCGGGTTCGAACCAAGCCCCTGGGCCAAGCCAGTGAGGAGTAAAAACTCGCGCTCAAACTCCTCCACTTGTAACAGTACACGACCAGTACTTACATCCCAATAGAAGTCATGATATCCACCGTATTTACGCATATCCGCTGTGTAATCGACAATATCCTTCGCCTGTACAGTTGTGCCACACAACACCAGATACAATGCCACCAAGAGCCTACCTAACGACATTTCCTACCCCCATTTTTATTGAATTTTATAGCGTGCCTCTGCGGCGACACAGCGGACACCTGGACCGCCGGCAAGGTTATCACTTAATTCCAAAGCGATAACTCCCAATATCGCTTGAAAATCAATCAGATAATTTTTTCAGCTTACCGCATCTGTTCCCCACAGAAGCAGCGTCAAAGGGTGAAAGGTTAAATAACAGAGGCACTTGATATGTGGAAACCGCTCGCAATCTCGGCTCTTATCGGTCTGGGCACAGCTGCCCAGGCGCATGACAAAATTGAAATCCATACCGATGACTGCAATGTATCACTGGACTACTCAGTAAGTGTCGGCCCAGATTTCTTTATAGTGACGCCGGAGGATGACGACCAGCAGCTGGTGTACTTCAACTCTCCAGATCGGCTTCTGGTGGATGGCAATCAAACCTCTCTCACTCCCCAGCAGCAACTCCTGATGCAGGAATACCGGCAACAGTTGCATGTGGCCGGGCGTGATACCCTGTTGATTACCCTGGAGGCGGTAGATATCGCCATGAATGGCTTATCCATCGCAATTACCGCCCTAGCAGGCCCAGATCACCCGGATACCCTGGAACTCCAGCAGTTTTCTGCAGACCTGTTGCAGCGTACCGAAGAGCGCTTAAACCGCGAAGGAGAAATATACCAGCTGGGAGCTTCCGAAATCGGAAATTTTGTCGACGAGACTATTTCAACGGAATTTGAACCTCGTATAGAACGATTGGCCAAGGAGTCCGCTGGAACCATTGCCTGGCATGCCCTGAAAGCGGTATTTACCGGGGGTCATAGCATCGAAGAACAAGTGACAAAAGACGCAGAACGAATGGTAGAACAGCGTGCAGATGTGATTGAGCACAAAGCAGAACAACTTTGCACGTCACTGGAGACTATCGATCAATTAGAGACAGAAATACATAAAGCTATCCCAGCTCTAAGTAACTACGATTTGGTGCAGACAAAATAAGCTCCATCCCCCAACTGGGCCGCTCTGCGGCCTTTTTTATCTATTACAAATCCTATCGATTGCCTTTTAAAGGAAAGCTAACCCTTATCAAGTGATAAAGCAATTGAAATTATATTTCAAAATATAACCCCAAAAGCCTCATAACCTTAGCCCAACTAATATTCTTGTTCTTTAGCTAGCGAATTTTCATTTCAAGAGGTGGTGAAAATTAGGGGTACTAAAGATATTTTAGCTAGCAAGGCTTTAAAACTGCAACAGTTACCAGTGTACGCTTTCTCGGCAGCTATTCTCAGCCATAGGGAAAAGTTAATGTAAGTAAAAAAGGGATTTTTTAGCCAAATACCAACTCGATTGAAAGCTTCAAAATCTTGCAAACGATTAAAGTGGGTTATGATAAGAAATCAGAAAGTCGAATATTCTGCAAATAGATACACATTGAATAATTCATTAGAATCAAAAATAGTTTCTTATACAACAAGCAGCCAATACCCTATAGTAAAGTAATTTTTATCCAGTAGAATTTATAAGAAAGTCTTGATTCAGGATTCCACAGTAAAAAGGCACAAACAATATTCGGCTAGTATAATTTCCAATCAATCATGAATTGAGAGCTTGAACTCGACCACATATTGGCTTCCCCCAGCTCTCAAATCAAATTATTTTTACTCTTTACTAATTTTAATTAGCACTTACATCTAAATAGGCGGGTAAGCCTTCTTGACCAGCATGGTCTATCGCAATAATTTTATATCGATAATTAGCACCCTGCTCCACATCAGAATCCTTATAGGATAATTGACGTGTTTTATCTATAAGCTCCTCGCCACGAAAGATCTTATAGTGAAGTACGCCACCATTTTTGATGGTTTCATTCCAGGATAATTTTACCTGCTTATCAGAAACTGTATATTTAAACCCTGTAACTTGAGCGGGCGGTGGATGGTTACCAAAAGTACAGGGTACTATATCCCTACCTAAGCCGTCGGTACATTGATCAACATACTTATCTCTCTTTTTCGAGGCATTCCAGTTTGTTGACTTTCCACCAGTACACATATTGTCAACACAGAAAGGAATATCATAATTAATACAGGTTCTACAAGTATCAAAACCATAGTTATCAGTGAAAGGTATCTCAGCCTGATTCAACGCAGGGAAATAATTACAGACTAAAACATGTGCGCCATCATTGTAGGCAGGGTTATTGGAGCCTATAACACTATCGCACTCTGCCACAGCACAGCCTACATAACGAGTTTCCCCATGACATACTTGGGCCCAATGCCCGCAGGTGTCATCGTGACATCGCATCGCATCCCAGTCATAAGCGTGGCTTTCAGCATACCAGGATTTAACTGATCCGCCCCAATGGTCAGCATCATATTGCGACGCTGGTGGGTTAGATATGTAAATTGAAACATTTTCTCCAATTGCAATATTACCAACAGGAAGAACGAAAGAAACTTCGTCTTTAACTTTCTCAAAAGCCTCTCGAATACCAGCAGCTCCATTTAAGTGACCAAAGTAACAAGCTGATGCTCTTTCTTTCGCCACTTTAGCCAAGGCATTATCCCAGAAAAGAGTCTGCATATTACCGGCGCTTTTGGGGGCATTGTCCCCCTCGCCGGCCTCACCCTTAGCACATCTCTCACGATACTCATTATGGGTATCCAGCATTACACGCTTCTGTTCCACTGAGAACTCAAAGGATCCATTGCCATTAGGATCAACAGTAACAACAGAAAAAACAACGGATTGTTCTGCACCATCAGTTAATGTGAAAGTGATGGTATCTGTGACTGCATCCCCCGCACTGAGACTATGTGCTTTGTCATTTAGGGTATATTCCCAGTCACCAACACCGGTAATCCTAAAATCACCGTAATTCCCAGCACTGCTACTCTCAACAAATCCCGGGGTATTGCCGTCGACATCTATGATTGTCAGAGTACCCTTGGCATCTGCACTGCTCCCCACGAGCAAAGTGGCAAGAGGGGATTCGGGGCTAAAAGTGTAAGCATCATCAGCACCTGTCACCTGAATAGTAATTAATGTAATGTCATCACCTGTTCCAACACCAACCATAAATTCATCAATTGCCAATTCATCAGCACTCAAGGGGTCAGCCAGGCCCGCATCCAGGGTATAGCTCCAGGTACCATCAAGAGAAACATCAAGCAGACCGTATTTTCCCCATTCATTAAGCTTTTCAAAAGTTTGCTCGGCATCAACACTATCAATCAACTTGCCAGAGGTAGAAGTCTCATTATCCTCGCTAACGCTACCTTCACCACCACTAATGGGATCGGGATCGGGATCGGGATCGGGATCGGGATCGGGATCGGGATCGGGCGTGCCGCCGCCATTACTACCAATGATGCCAGGATTATTATCTTTCTCACTATCAGAACCACCTCCGCCGCCCCCGCAGGCAGTCAAGAGAACGGACAAACAGATAGCTGTTATTAGCTTGAAGGAATCATTCATATCAGCCCCAATAACCTGTTGTATTTTTTAGAAAATTGGGGCGAATTATAGAGGGGCGTTTTCGGCATTCTGTGAAGCATGGCATATATTTTATAGCAGCCTAATCAGAAACCATCTGATCGTGCAGAAAGCTGTTTAATTAATGAAAATATAATTTTTTATTCATTTATTCTTATCAGGACTTGATTTTCAAAAAGCAAACAAAGCGCTCACCTTAAAGTTAACTACATGAATATTAAAAGCAATTTATACTCAAAAGATCAGATGTTTACTGGCCTCTATTAGATAAACAACCCAAATACGATTTCAATCTACCATCAAAATAAAAAATGAACTCAAGACAGGCATCCACTGAATTTTTAGTTGGTTTCTAATTCAACACAAATCATTGCAACCCTTTAATAAATTTAATTGCATCATCAGCACTGATTTTTGCATTTTCAACATGGGCCATATGCCCGATATTTTCATAAGTTATCAATTGGCTGCCAGGTATTTTGTCTGAAAAATAACGACCCACTTCCAAGGGAATAATTTGATCATCTGCGCCCCAAATGAATAGAGTGGGAGTTTTGATATTTTCAAGACCATTAAGCGGTTGAAAATTTACACTGGCATTAGCCACCAAATTAAGAGCTGTTCCCCGGTTTTTTTCATAACGGGAAAGTAGGTATATGCGCTCTACCAATGTCTCTGACAAAGCGTGCGGATCGTAAAACATCTTGGAGTGCAGTATTCTACGTATCAGACCACGGCTACCCAGATGTGAGACCAAGTGTCGCCCCCAGTGACTGATAACAAAACGAGCCATACCGGTTGGCATCTCCAGTCCCTTATCACACCTATAGCCTCCAGGCGACACAAGGATTGCAGCCTCAACAGTGTCTGGATGTTCGATCAGATAACGTAAAACACTATTGCCTCCGAACGAGTGACCAATCATCACGAACTTCTCGAGTTTCATTGCCTCGATAAATTCCGCAATAAAATCAGCAAAATGCTTTGGTGTATAAGTTCCGCCCGGAAGAGGGTCAGTCAAGCCGTGTCCGGGTAAGTCCACCAGAATTAAATGATAATCTTCAGAGAGAATCTTAACCCAATCATTCCAGGCACTAAGCGAATCCCCACCACCGTGAAAGCATAAAAGTACCGGATGTCCCTCTGGTCCTATTTCTCGATAATTTACTGAGAATCCATTTTCCAGTGATAACTGATTAAAGGAGTATTCGGATAACTCATTTCGGCTCAGGCTGGGACTAAAAAATGCCATCCAGACAAGCCAGATCAAAATCAACAGGAGTATCAGAACAAGCCAGAATATCATAGTTCGCTAGGGCCTCCCTGGCCCGCAACAGTGCAATCTATATACAGAAAAACCATGTCAGATGGAATGTCAAAAGGAGATTTTTAGTGCTATCTTAGTCATCTTAAATAAAGTCGTCTGCCCTGTATTTCATCTGGAGCCAAACATAATCTCCAAGGCCCCCAGATAACCTCAAATCCATATCGTGTTGATCTATTTCTACAGTTCCTATCTATAGCTATAGTTCTTTATATAAGAATAGACCGCAGGCTGGGATAAGCTTCCTTATCGCTTTGGGAGATCAGGCGAACTCCATTAGAAGTTCCATTTTGCGCCTATAGTCTCCCTGGTTACCTCGCGAATGGACTCCAGTGATAAGGCAATATCCCTCTTATTTATTGCCCATGAAGAGACACTAAGGCGCAGTGCCAATTTTCCCTGCCAGACTGTGGTGGCAAACCAACATACTCCCTCATCTTATATTCTTTGCACGATACGATGCATGTCGTCCTCACCTCCAATTGTGGCCACAACCTGATTCAAAACGACATCATTGAGCAGCTCATAACCCATTTCCATTAATCCTTGTGCCAAATGTTGAGCATAGGAACAGCAGCGCTCAACCAGATCTCCCACACGATTACTTCCCATCTCCCGGATCGCAGCCCAAACCTCAACACCGCGCGCACGGCGAAAAGATTCCGGTACCATATCCTTGGGCGGTGGTTCTGTACCAGCTTGTAAGTAAGGCGCCCGAGTTGTCATAACCCGGTTTACAGCCCCTGCATCACGACAAATTGCCACGCCACAATCGTATGGCGTGTTCAGCCACTTGTGACCATACACCGCCCATGAATCCGCCAGTTCGATATCGGCGGTCAAATTAGCTTTAGCAGGAGAAGCCGCCGCTCATAAAGCAAAAGCGCCATCCATATGTATCCAGGCTACAGCTTCACGAGAAGGACTGACTCACCTTTCACGAATTTTTGATAGATACTCTTCAGCACATTGAATTGCCTAAGATAAAGCATTTAGGGATTCTTGGTTATCAGTAGTTTTATTGCTATCCATACTATCGTCACACAGTATTTCAATAATTTTCTTCGGCTATTTTTAGCATACGAAGAAAAACTGCAATTGAGTACTTATATAATCCAGTACTTGTAGAAAAGGATGGGAACTTTAAAAAAGATAAGAGTGGACAGAAAAGCTAAAGATAATTTTTGCAGACAAAGTCCCAGGTTTGCTCATAAAGTAACTGATGACCGCTGGGGTTTGCGTGAAGACCATCCTCAGAAAGTAGCTTATACAGTGGCCTGTTACGCCATAATTTATCGAAATCCAATATTGGAATCATTTCTATAGCCGCCACTTCTCTCACAACCTGAGTATAAAGCTTGGCATCAGATCTAAAAAAATAGCTATCACTATTGTGAAAGGGCGTAGTCCGGAGTTCATCAAACGGAATACCGGTCATTACAAAGGTTGGAGCGATCATTTTGGAGGTTTGCAAAAGCTGCAACATAGCTTGGCGATATGAGTCCAGAGCTACGGCAGTCTCTTCCATTACTCCTCCTACCCGGCAGATATCATTGAACCCGGGATATATTCCAATTAAATGGGGCCTCCTCAGAGGCAGCTCGTGGGAAGCCCTAACAATAAGCGAGGCCACCGCCTCACCAAACACACCGAGAGAATAAACAAGATTCTTGGGGTTTAAATCTTCAAAGCGAAGGCGAAATCTCTGTACAAAACCACCCAGTTCTGAATCTCCTCTTCCATAGACAGAACTGGAACCAATAAAGATAATTTTTCTAGGTATCTTTCTCGCCATATAAGCCACAAAACTGACTCTATGTTTTAATTTGTTGTCCGCATCACATAATGCTCCAGAATTACTCTGTGGGCACATTTAGCATATGAAAAGATAATGTCAAAACGCAAAGAAACCAAGAGTATGAAAACACCGAAAAAACAATCATATGCTTTGAGCTATATGATATGAATTTTAAGTGATTGAGAAAAATGATATCAATGGAAAAAGAGGCCCCATACTTAATACATTTAAATGGTGATGAAGTTCTATTTAAATGTCACACTTAGTTGAGGGCCTTTAATATCAGATACGTAC
Organism: Microbulbifer variabilis; assembly: GCF_052467165.1. Classification (NCBI taxonomy): domain Bacteria; kingdom Pseudomonadati; phylum Pseudomonadota; class Gammaproteobacteria; order Cellvibrionales; family Microbulbiferaceae; genus Microbulbifer; species Microbulbifer variabilis. The sequence goes on along the minus strand of NZ_CP174301.1, from coordinate 82,184 downwards.
CGTCCAGAACAGGCGGATTACATTGGCTGAAAAGCTATAGGCAGGTTCACTTCCCGGAGTAATAGCCGTACTATCACCATGCACCGTAACATCGAGGAAATCCTCGTAGTCAAACAGGATATGATCCCAATATAAGTTTATAGTATTCCTGCGATTTAGCAGGGACCAGCGTTGTGGCAATTCATAAGATACACCTACGCCTAGTGCTAGCGTGGTATAGTTACTCAATTCTTTGTCACGTGCTCGGAAATTGGTAGCATTCGAATAGGGAAACAAGTCGCTATAAAAATCAGCGCTGGTTTGCTGGTAATAGCGTATCTTACCTTCAAGGATCCATTCATCCTGCTCTTCCAGCGGGTGAGTGTAACGAAACTCGACATTATCCGCAGTTATTCCCCAGCTATCCGCATAACGGCGATACTCACCTTTTATTGATGCACGGTAAGGTAATCGATATTTTAACCTAATAGCTGCCGCATCACTATTTCTGGTCCTTGGATAGTTTTCAGGTTGATAACTAAATCCCTGTGAAACTGTTGGATCAAGAAAACGCACCGTTCTGTAAGGATTATTAAGATAACCTTCATCGGTGACCGTCTCTACGCTTAATTCAGCAATTAATTTTTGTGTAAGAATCTGATTCCAGCTCACCCCATAGCGACGGTGTTGGGCTTCATCAGAAAAATACTCATCATCATTGCGAAATACTTCATCACTACCATAGCTGACACGCAGATCAATAGTACTCAAGTCTCCAAAGAATCCCTGACTAATACCAAAGCCAACTGTTTGCGCCTCATAATCACTCTCCGAGCTATTGGTATAGCCGAAATTAATGGTGGTTTTATCCACCAAATAGTCCACCCCGAGAGAGTACTGATCACGCCTTTCAGTATATTCACTAGCAGTTGCCTCAACATCAATTGAGGCCCCGGAAATCATATCCACATAGTAATTTGCGGAAAAGGAGACATTGTTGCCAATATTTTTACGAATCAACACCGAGGGGCCATCTATGGTAACCCCCCCGCCACTATAGGCATGATACAGGTTATCAGCTCGCTCCTCAGGTAACACAGCAGCAGAAGCATAAACGGGGAAAATTAACCCTAAAGCAAGGCAATAACGCAACAATTTAGTTACAACCACATCCGCCTCCACTACCACCTTCCGCTCCCCTAGCCGCTTCCCGGGCTTCATACACATGGTTCATGTAGCTGGCGGCAACTGGATCTCTCTCAAAACCCATAATTGGATCCGCCAGGTACTGACGCTCGTAAGGAGCCACCCAGGGCGTTACTGTGCAACCACTGAATAGCGATACCGCCAACAGCGGCAACAAGTAGCGCAACATGATATTACTCCCGGATTAATTCCTTAATGATTTTCTTATATGCCGCTTCATCGCCATCACGATAGCCTTTATGGATATGACGAACATTCCCATCTCGATCTATAAAAACCGTGCTCGGCATAGCGTCAATACCATACATTTTGCTCACCTCACTGGTACTATCGAATAAAATGGGGAAATCCACCGGTATTTTTCCCAATAACTTCTCTGCATCAGATCGGTGTGCATCCACATTTACACCCCAGACTTGGAATCCAGCCGCGGAATAACGCTCGTGCAACTGGTCCAGCAAAGGCATCTCCTGACGGCAGGGCCCACACCAGGATGCCCAGAAATTCAGCATAATCACCTCACCACGCTGCTCCGCCAAACGCAGGTTCGCACCTTGATTAGAAGCTAAAGTAAAGTCTTTAGAAGGCTCAGAAGCACTGGCGCCTGTCGAAAATACAAGCAGCGCAAATACAGCAACAATTCGTAACATATAAAAAATCCTTATTGTTAATTTTTAAAACAATCAGAAAAATACAGTAAGTCCCAATTGGGTAGACAGGTTATGAGTAGTTTGCGCCTCACCAAATAATTCGTGTTCAAATACGTGATCACGCACATCAAAGCGTAATGCCAACCAATCATTTGCCAATAAGCGCACTCCGGCACCGAAGTTATAAGTAAAGTGCTCTTCATCGGCAAAAGAGGTATTACCGGCACCACTCACCAGATAAAAATCAGTATTAAATGCCCAGTCATCAGAAATAAAGTATTCCCCTTGAAAAATATTCCAACCTAAAGAAAAGTTGTAATAGCTCAGCTCCCGTTGTTCATCGGTCAACAAAGGAGCGGCACCACTTAAACGCTCAAAGCTGGATTCACCCAACTCAGTCTGCGCATAAGTGCCCTCCATAAAGAAATCTTCAGTAATATGGTAAGAAACTGACGTGCCATAGAGGGCATTGGAGCCAAAATCTTCTACATTGATAACCCCGGCAAAGACACCCAGTTCAATATTCTCACTGTCTATCAGTGCATCACGTACCTCGCGACGCTCCAAATCTGGAGAGACAATATCTGTTATAACTTCCTCACCTTGTTGGGCAACACAGGCATGAGCACTGAATAGTGCGGATAGGGTTGCTGTGCCTACAGATATACGTCGAAACCAAGTTTCCACTCGACTATCTCCTGATTATTTTCCCGCGAGGTGAGCAGGTAGTGATTCGTGTATTCCGCCTTAACGGCAAAGCGGCGCGATAGATAAGTTTTTATCCCTATGCCCGCCAGCATTACTGTGTCCTGGCGATCTTCAGTTGCGATAATAGTTGCGTTGGGTGATGTGATATTCAGGCCGGCACCAAGCAAAAAATAAGGAGATAGTCGCCAGCGTGGGAACGGCTGGTGTAGTACTGCCATTTGATACACTTGGCTATCAGAAAATTTACCAACTGCTTGAGTAGCACGCAATTCAGTAGCCAAATTAGAGGTAAACTGGTAGCCGAGTGTTGTTCCCAAGGAGTTGGCACCTGCAAAATCGCCGTAGGAAAAACCCAAATAAAAGTAACCCGCTTCCACATCCCTGAAATCTGGCAGGGGAACCCGTACCAACTCACCCTCCTCACCATAAATTTCCTGCAGATCCGCAACTCGTACCCAACCGGTTTTATTGCGCGACGCCACTACTTTTACCCAGTCGGTACGGCGCTTAAGCAGCCAGATTTTTTCACCATATTCAGCTACATGAAAAATCGGATAGCCTCGGCCAGGCCCTCGATAAATATTGATAAACGCATTACCAACGGTAACCCGTTCAGCGTCATCAGGTATATCGCCCATCACATCAATAGCAACGGGAATTATCGGCTCCGGGTTTTCTTCTTCTGCCGGGAATTCCTCAGGCACCTTTCCCGAAGATATTTCCACCTCCACACCCTCGACCACTTGCGCCACTTCACTCCCTTCTGCAAACGCGAAAATTGAAAGTAAGTTGGCTCCCAATAGTAGAGAGAAAATAAAAAAGTATTTCTTAATAATGGACATGGATCAGTCAGCCGGTGCAGCAAAAGGATCGTTATAGTACTGAGCGCCGATATCCAACCATTCAGCAATCAGGCGTAATTCTGCCGGCTGCAAGTAACCTGCGTGCGCCCCCCCGGAGGAGAACACTGTGAAAAACGTACTTTCTGCTGCAGTATCAGCCAGAACTGAAGTACTTGTTACAACGACCATCACCGGAATAGGATCACCATTGGCATCAAGTATTAAATTGCCATCTTCATCAGTTTCAAATACCGGATTACCCTGATTATCCGTCTCCTGTCTCAGCCGCGGAGTTAAAATTCCATCGACAAGATCCAAGATAGGACTATCAACCAGCAGTTCGGCATAGGAGGTAAACCAAGCATCGTTCACAATGGATGCACTGGCGGTCAGATCCAGTTGCGCAGCAGGAACTCGCGTAGCGCCAGCGGCATCTACTGGTGAGTGACAGGCAGTACAGGTGTTATCACTAATCACCGTGCCGACATTATCTACAACTTGGCGTGGCAGCTCCCAGATTGGCTGGATATGCTGTTCGTAGTGAATAACACTACGACAACTGCTATCCCAATTATCCAGGCAGGCCAGCGGTGCAGGGATTTCAGTCAATAAATCAGCGTAAGCCAGAGAAACATCAGTATCTTTGGCACGAACTGCTGGATCGGTCCACACGTCAGAAAACTGTACGTCTCCCGTTAATCCAGCCTCTCCAATAACCCGAGCCAATAACTGCGCCATGGTTTCACCCATTTCCGCTTGTAGCGCAGGCTCAGTATTAGCGAAAGGCGCCGCAGAGGTTGGTGCCCCACTCCAGGCAGATTCCAGCTGCATATCCACGCGACCATGAGCATTTTCACTCTCACTGGTATGGCAGCCCACACAGCTGCGTACCTCACCGGACCGTAACTGCAACCAGTTATTGTGCTGCTCAAAAATTCTCCTGCCCTCGGCATCTACCACTGAAATTGCAAAGGGAATATCGGCAGGTATTTTGACTCGTACCGAACCATCCGGTTGGATAGGCGTATACCCCAGGATTTCGCGCATACCCTGGCTACGGTTACGACCAAATGCCGAGCCATCAAAATCCAGAATGTCATCATCTGGAATCGCTACAGCTTTTACAATACGCAGGAAACGCGCGGGACGTTCATCAGCGCTGGTCAAAGCCGGATCAGCGAGCACTTCTATTCCGGCTATATCCTCACCATCAAAATCGTAGACGCTACGGATATCCAAAATACCCGCAGATTCCTGCACCAGATCGCCATCCACATCCACCCCGGGAATTGGGTCAGGAATATAAGCTGGCTCTGTACGGGGCTCCAGAGTCACCCCCTCGGAGATCATTATGCCTTCTTCTGCGACAATAATTGGCAATTGGGTACCGGCCTCATAATCATAGATCCACAAGCCGTAAAGAGGATCAGCTAATACCAGCTCCTCTTCACCCTCCAAACTTTCCGGACAAGGACGCAGCAGCTCCGTCTCTTCCTCCACAATGCGACATTCGCTCCAAGATACCAACAGTCTGCTGGTACCATCGTAGAAAGGCCAAGCTGTGGAGAATGTGCCATGAGGAGAGAGTGTCCCATCAGTAACAACCTCAGCAAATGAGACAGAGGACTGACCAACCAGCTCACCCTCACCACCGGCTTCACTGTAGGCTTCGCTGTAATTTACCCCATCGATAGCTACCAGATCGCCACCGTAACTTATTCCTGTGGGCGAACGCAGGTTTACCAGTAAACGTCCATCTGGCATCTCACGCGGCCTGGAGAAAGTGGCAGTAGAATTTTCGGTGCCGGTTTCCTGGCTGTGATAACCATAATGGAAAGACAGATCACTACCATCTGGTTTAATGGTATAGAGACTTAAACGGTCTACACCGGCGGCATTATCCCAGCGATTAAACAGGATACGCCCATTGTTCAGTACTGTGGGATTAAGATCGTGGCTTTGATTGAAAGAGATCTGACGAATATCACTGCCATCTGCCTCCATCACATGTAAAACAAAAGCAGGCTCATCCTGATCATCTGTCAAAGCAGAAAATTGCGGCTTGTTATCATCCAATAACAAAGCGCGGGCACGACGTTGGCGACTAGATGAAAATACAATACGCCCATCTGGCAGAAAAGCCGGGGCAACATCCTGCCCTTCCTCAGCAATAAGGTCGGACTGTATGACTCTTTTCAGCTCTTTGGTCTCAAGGTCATATAACCAAATATTCCAGGTGGGCTGCTCATCGTCATCAACATTCTCCAATTCAGGTGCGCGCATTGCGAATATCAGGCGCTGCCCATCGGCGGAGGTATTCAAATCTTTAACATCGTAATCGCCGATAAAAATCTCTGCGGTAATTACCGTCTCAGCAGCACTCGCTGTAGCGCGATCCTTCAGAACCAGCTCAGCACCGGGGAAAAAATCCTGGGGTTGGTATACGCTGTCTGGCTCCAGAGCCCCTTCATCATCCTTATTAAGTTGACGACGCACAAAGGCAATAGGGTAATCCACCACTACTGGATCTTCCGCCTGTTCTCCACCACTTGAGGAGTTGCCACCACCACTACAAGCGGCCACGAACAGCAATAGTGGCACTGCACGCAAAAATTTCATTATTTTTTATCCACCCGGCATAGGCACCAGCAATATGCCGGTAATATTTGCTGAAGGCCCTACATTATTTTGTGTGCGGTTTTTACCGCTAAGGGTAATTCTCGCAAGTTGCGCACAAAAAGTTTGCCAACTGGGACGCAAATATTGAAAGTCATTCTGACAGTGTTGAAATTCGCTTTTAGTATGCCTTGCTATACCCCACTGACCCCATCAATAAAATAATCCAATGAAAAATAATTCGTCTCGAGCGCATGTGATCCAGCTCACAGTGGTAGGCGCAATAATCGGGGCCGGCCTTTGGAGTGGCTCCGCTCTCGCTGCTTCCCAGGATCAGGCCCTACAAATTCACAGCCGTATCACCGGCACAATTCCCTCTGAAAGTGTATTACTGGATATGGCTGAGGATATTGCTAATGGCAATCCTACTAGCGCTGCCTATACAGCCATGCAACACGAAGATTTTTACAATGTGACCCTGAAAAATCTCGCCACACCCTGGACTAACGAAGAGCAGGATGTGTTTGCGCCATTAAACGATTACAGCGCAACCGTTATCGGTATGGTGCGGGACGATATGGATTTTCGCCAATTGTTGTCGGCAAATATCCTGTATACCGGGAATGTTTCCGGACTGCCGGGTTACAGCACCAGTAATAACGATCACTATGAAGCTCTTGAAGCTGGAGGTTATTCCCTAAAAGATAATCTCGCACAACAGAGCCAGTCTTCTCTCAATGGACTTCCTGCCGATGCCACCGCAGGGGTGATCACAAGTCGCGCCGCAGCAAAAGCCTTTTTTAGTGCTGGCACCAACCGCGCCATGTTCCGTTTTACCATGCTCAACCACATGTGTCGGGATATGGAGCAGGTGCAAGACAGCACACGTCCACCAGATCGGGTTCGCCAGGATGTGAGTCGCAGCCCCGGAGGTGACAGTCGGGTATTCCAGAACAACTGCGTTAGCTGTCACAGCGGAATGGACCCTATGGCCCAAGCGTTCGCCTACTACGATTATGTCTACGATGCGGACAATGATCCGGAGGGGGATAACGGAGCACTCGACTACAACACCGCAGGGGATACAGATCCCGAAACCGGCAGTCGTGTGAAAGCCAAAAACCATATTAATGCAGCAAACTTTCCCCACGGATACCAGCTTCCCGACGATCGCTGGGACAACTATTGGCGTGAGGGGCCCAATCTTCACCTTGGGTGGAGTAGCGCCCTCCCCGGTAGCGGTAACGGAGCAAAATCTCTCGGTGAGGAGTTGGCCAACAGCCGTGCTTTCGCCACCTGCCAAGTCACCAAAGTTTTTCGCCAGGTGTGCTTACGTGAGCCCGAAGATGCCAGTGATCGCGCACGCATAGAATCCATCACTGACGATTTCAGCAGCTCCGGTTACAAACTGAAGCAGGTGTACGCCGATGCTGCAGTTTATTGCGCGGGGGACTAATAACAATGAAAACTTTAAAGAGCCTGCAAATATCAACCCTTTTATACACAGCGGCATTTGTTGTCGCTTGTAGTGGCGGCAGTGGCCAGGACACAGAGGAACAGCCAAATACCAACCAGTCCGATAATGGCGTCAACTATTCAGGGCCAGCACCTGAAACTGATGACGTCAATCAGTACAAGCGCTATATCTGGGATAACCTGGTCGCACAGAATCGCTGTGGTAGTTGCCATATTGAAGGTGCACAGAGCCCTCATTTCGTACGCGGTGACGATATTAATGCAGCCTACGATGACGGGCGCGAACTGGTAAACCTAAGCCTACCGGAAGAGTCGCGCCTGGTGACCAAAGTGGGCGGCGGACACAACTGTTGGCTTTCCAGCGACGACGCCTGCGCTGAAATTATTACCAATTATATTGAAGAGTGGGCCCAAGCCAGCGGCGGCCTCAGTAATACAGTCACACTAACCCCTCCTATAGAACGCGATGTGGGCGCGAGCAAGAGCTTCCCGGTCTCAAGTAGTAACTTCGGTACTACCGTTTACCCGGTATTACGTAACTACTGTGCCAGCTGCCACAGTGAGGATGCCGCACTCGCACAAAAACCTTACTTTGCCAGCTCCGATGTCGACCTCGCCTATGAGTCAGCAAAGAGCAAGATGAATCTGGATACCCCTGCGGATTCACGCTTCTCCGTGCGCCTGGGAAGTGAATTCCACAATTGCTGGGATGACTGCTCCGATAACGAAGCGGAAATGACTGCAGCCATCCAAGCCTTTGCGGACAGCATCGCACCTACCCAGGTAAACCAGGACTGGGTTATCAGTAAGGCTCTGCGCCTCACCGATGGCATTGTCGCCAGCAGTGGTGGACGCGTGGAAAATAATGCGATTGCCCTGTACGAATTTAAAACCGGCAGCGGCACTACGGCCTATGACACCTCCGGCGTAAACCCGGCTATTGATTTAGCTCTTTCAGGCGATGTGGAGTGGATTGAGTCCTGGGGTTTGCAGCTGAAAGGTGGTAAAGCCCAGGGGGCGACAGCGACCAGCCGCAAGTTATACGAAACCCTCACCGCCACCGGCGAATATTCCATTGAGGTTTGGGCCGCACCGGCCAATGTAACCCAGGAAGGTCCCGCACGTCTGGTGACCTATTCCGGCGGTGACGATATTCGCAACTTCACCCTAGGCCAGGCGCAGTACAGTTACACATTCCAGAACCGCAGCGACAGTACCGATGCGGACGGTATGCCAGCTCTGATGACTGATGATGCCGACCAGCAAGTACAGGCGAGTTTGCAGCACGTGGTCGCCACTTTTGACCCGATCAACGGCCGCAAACTCTTTGTAAACGGCGCTGATACCGGGGAGATGGACCCCACCGAAGCGGGACTCTTGAGCACTTGGGACGACACCTTTGCCCTAGCTGTTGGTAGTGAAGTAAGTAACGGAAATAGCTGGCAGGGCTCTATACGCATGCTGGCAATTCACTCTCGCGCGCTCTCTGCCGAGGACGTTGCCACCAACTATGAAGTAGGTGTGGGAGAGAAATACTTCCTGTTATTTAAAGTTGAAGAGCACACCGGCATCGCCGAGAGCTACGTGATGTTTACCGTTCAGCAGTTCGATAACTACGCCTATCTGTTCAGTGAACCTACTTTTATCAGCCTGGACGAAAGCGTAGATCCGAAAGGTATCGCTATCGAAGGCATGCGTATTGGTATTAATGGTCGCGAAGCGGAAGTGGGCCAGTCCTGGGCCGAGTTCTCCACAGAAATTGATGATAGCTATGTACCGCTCCAAGGCCAGCAACTGTCCAGATTGGGCACCATTATCACCCTTGATAAAGGCCCACTATCGGACGAGTTCTTTCTCACTTTTGAGCGTATCGGCAACGCCAGCTTTACTCGTGTAGAGCCCACCCCTGCAGCGCCACCGGAACCGGCAGACCTCGAGGCTCAACCACGTATTGGCCTGCGCCGCTTCGAGCAGATTAATGCCAGCCTGTCTCGCGCTACCGGTATTTCCAGCGCCCACCCGGATGTGATGGAAACCTGGGAAACCGTGAAGCGCCAGCTTCCAGTCTCCAGTGACATCACCGGATTCCTGGCGGCTCAGCAAATGGGTATCACCCAGCTTGCTGTGAAGTACTGCAGCACCCTGGTGGATTCCAATGAGCGCAGCAGCTATTTCCCTGGTTTTGATTTTAGCGCTTCCGCTGGTACTGCTTTCGACAGCGCCGACAAACGAGCACTGGTGATTAATCCATTAATGGAGAGCCTGCTGGGCCACGAAATGAACTGGCACGACGGCAGCCACTCACAGCTGTCTAGCGCACCAGATCTAAGCACCGTGGAAGCGGAATTAAACAGCCTGATCAACACCATGACCGCCTGTGGCAATGGATGTGAAGCGGGGCGGACCGAGACCACGGTCAAGGCCGTATGCGCAGCCGCCATGGGCAGCGCCATGATCCTGATTCACTGATTAAAAAAACGGGCTGTCGCCCAGGTACGGTTTTAAACGCTGTACCTGGGAGGATCAATCACAGCCTAGACCAGATTGTCGAAAGAGAATTTTTAACAATCTGCTAAAAATTCAAAAAATAATTTACCGGCACATCGGATAAAAAATCCGGAAAGACTATGAGCAAGAAAAAATATTTTGAGCTGGACCAGCCCCTACGCCACCCGGACCACCACCGCCCGGTAACCCGTCGTGATTTTCTAGCCCAGGGCTTCCGCGCGGGCATGGCGACAGTATTAGGTGGCTCGGTATTCAGTATGTTTGCCAACCCGCATAACGCCCACGCAGCTCTGTCCTCCGATCTGGAAGACCTGCGCAAGAGTAACGGCGGCCCCTGTGATGTAAGCGCTTTCGGCGCCGGTAAAATTCCGTTTATCTGTTTCGACCTCGCCGGTGGAGCCAATATCGCCGGCTCCAATGTATTGGTAGGCAAACAGGGTGGCCAGATGGATTTTCTCGGCACGGCCGGCTACAACAAGCAGGGTTTGCCGGGCGATATGATCCCCTCTGCCGGAGAAGGGTTTGTTAACAACGACCTGGGCCTCGCCTTCCATAGCGACAGCGGTTTGCTACGCGGAATTTTGGAAAAAGTGGGCTCTGGCACTGCCGCGGCTACCAACGGTGCAGTAATCCCGGCGCGCTCGGAAAACGATACCGGCAACAACCCCCACAACCCCATGTACGGTATCAATCAGGCCGGCGCCAACGGTTCCCTGTTGGCCCTGATCGGCTCCCGCTCCAGTGATTCCGGTGGTAACTCCATGTCTCCGTCGGCAATGATCAATCCAGAGGTACGCCCCACCAAAGTGGACAGGCCTTCTGATGTTACCGGCCTCGTGGATGTGGGCGATCTGGTGGGACTGCTCAGCCAGGAAGACACGGTTGCAGTGATGGAATCCATGTACCGTATTTCTGATGCCAAGCTGGGTAAGGTAAACACCCGCGTGGGGGCCGATGCCATTATCAAGGACATGGTGCGCTGCGGTTATATGAAGAGCGCCGATCTGGCGGACCGCTTCGGTAATCCCGCCGATCTGAACCCCGAAGCCGATCCTGATATTGTCGGTCCCTCCGGCATTTTTACCAGCGCTGAACTGAGTGGGGATGGGGAATTCCGCAAAACTGCCTCAGCAATGAAACTTGTGGTGAATGGCTATGCCGGTGCCGGCACTATCACCATGGGTGGCTACGACTACCATACCGGCGACCGTGCCACCGGCGAGATGCGCGACCTGCGTGCCGGCCGCTGTATTGGCGCCTGCCTGGAGTATGCTGCACGTCGCAACCAGCCACTGATGATTTATGTCTTCAGCGATGGTTCGGTATTCTCCAACGGAATGATCGACGACTCTGTCGAAGGTCGTGGCAAGGGGGTGTGGACCGGAGACGATCAGCAAACCGCTGCTTCCTTCTTCCTGGTATACAACCCTGCGGGGCGTCCGCAATTACTCGGTGGTAGCGCCGATGAACAGGCAAGGCACCAGCAGCTGGGTTATATGCGTTCCTCCGGGGATGTGGAAACGTCCTCAAGCCCCGCCGCCAACAACGTCAACCTATTGGTAGAAACTGTAGTGTTGAACTACCTGGCCCTACATGGTGAACAAGGTAATTTTGCCAGCCTATTCCCCAATCATGGGCTCGGTAACAGTACTCTCATGGACAGCCTGACCGCTTTTGCCCCCATAAGATAATGTGATGCCGAGATGTTGCGTTTTATTCGATCTCTCCTGTTTGGTGGTGCCGCCCTTTGTGCGGCACCGGTATTGGCCGAGTGGCACTATGCCGAGCGTGCAATCATGGGCACTGAAGTCCGCCTTCAGCTCTGGCACGAGAATGCCAGTGAGGCTGAATACCTGATCGAAGAGGTGATGACGGAATTCCATCGTCTGGATAACCAGTTGTCACCTTACAAAGCAGAAAGTGAACTATCCCTCGTCAATCGCGAGGCAGGTAGAATAGCGGTCAATATTTCCGATGAGCTGCTTTCTCTGGTGGATAAGTCTCTCTGGTTCAGCCACCTGACCGATGGAGCCTTTGATATCAGCTACGCTACTCTCGGCAAACACTATGATTTTCGCAACGGGAAACAGGCAGACTCCGCCCTTACCGATTCTCTAATCGAGGCGCTGAACTACCGCCACTTATATTTGAATAAAAAGTCCAAAACCCTGCGCTTTGGTCACAGCGAAACAAAAATTGACCTGGGTGGAATTGCCAAGGGGTATGCTGTGGATAAAGCCATTCAAATTCTCGAACAGGCTGAAGTCTGCTGTGCCAGTGTCAGCGCCGGTGGCGATGCACGTATGCTAGGCGATAAACGCGGCGAACCTTGGCTGGTAGGCATTCGTCACCCACGAGAAAAAAGCAAAAGTGCCGCAGTAATTCCCCTGCGTGACATTGCCATTTCAACTTCCGGTGACTACGAGCGCTTTTTTATCGATGAACAGCAAGAGCGTATTCATCATATTTTCAATCCAAATACCGGGAAACCCGCAGATACAGCAGTTGGAGACAGCGATAAGTTAATCAGTGTCAGTATTATCGGCCCAAGGGGTTTTGATACCGATCCACTTTCCACTAGCGTATTTGTCCTGGGTAAGAAAAAGGGACTGGCGCTCATTGATCGCCTGCCCCAATTTGAAGCAGTGGTTATCGACAGTAACAAACGTCTTTTCTTCAGTCAGGGACTGGCAAACCCACAATAATCGTTTCAACGTCGTAAAAAATTTGCCAACGGGATCACACCAGATAGCTGCGCCCCTGACATAATTTGCGCCCATTACACAATAAAGCCAAAAGCAAGCGAAAGGCCTTCCATGGGACGCGTTCTCCAGTTGTTTATTTTCTCACTCGCTCTCTTCACAGGCGCAGCGTCTCAGGCTCAGCAAGAGTCTTTTTCCGCTGAAAAGCTGGAAAATCTAAAGCGCGATGTTATTAAGTTAAACCGGGATTTGTTAATCCTGGAAGAGGACCTGCTCTACCCCGCACAAAGCCAAGTGGCTTTTTATGTTTCTGTGGATATCGGTCACTATTTTCAGTTGGACGCTGTTAAATTACATATCGACAATAAACTCACAGCTAGCCACCTGTATACCGATCATCAGCGCAGTGCCCTTGTGCGCGGTGGTATCCAACCCCTACACAAAGGCAACCTAAAATCTGGTAACTACACCATTTCCGCTTTCTTCACCGGTCTTGGACCAGAGGGACGCGAGTATAAGCGGGGCGCGACTCTAGAGTTGGAAAAGACCGATGAGCCCGTTGTTATCGAATTGCGCATCTCAGATAAAACCGGCAAACAACAGCCGGACTTTGAACTCGTTCAATGGCCCACGCCCTGATTACCCATGAGCTACCGGCCCCTCTCCCGCATAATATCCCTCAGTGTCGCTTTGCTAGGTGTCAGTTTGCCTGCTTATGGCACCGAGACCGAAGTTACCTCGGAAGAAATACCGCCTCAGGAAAAGACGCAATCCGAAGACAAAAAGTATCGCCAAGCTCAGGATATGTCCTACGGGGCAACCCTGTATGAGTACTTTCAAGGCAATAATTTCGATGCCCTCAGCACCCTGCTTGTCGCCAAGCAACGTGATTCAATTAAAGTTCACCGCGACAGTGCCGCATTGATCGAAGGGGGAATCAGCCTCAGTTTTGGTCTGCATCGACACGCTGCCGAACTTTTCGAGCTACAGCTTCATACCGGCAATCAAAATACAGATCCCAAACTTCGCCAGGCTGCCTGGCTGAAGCTGGCAGAGCTGAACTATTTGCAGGGTGACTTTTCCTTGGCGGCAAAAAATCTGGAAAAGTCTGGAGCCATAGATTCCTCCACCCTTCCCCTTAACCTGGCCTTGCGCAGTGAAGAAATCTCCACAGCCCAGGAATTCCTTAAAAGAGCCGATCTGCCGCTGTCAGAGCGCCTACTCGGACACATCAATCTAGGCGCAGCCTTAGCCCGAAGAGGAGAGTTAGTTGCCGCCGCCGAGGAATATCGCTTCGCAAGCACACTGGCGACTGAGCAGGATGAACCCTCAGAGGATATCCTGATACTCGCGGACAAAGCGCATGTCGGCGCTGGCTACGCTATGGCATTGTCAGAGCAGTTTTCCCAGGCCCAAGCTGAATTTTCCCAAGTGCGCCTGCACACCCCCTGGGCAACCAAAGCTCTGCTCGGGCTCGCTTGGTCTTCGATCAACAGCGAGCAATACCAGGAGGGGGTAGATGCCCTGCGTTTTTTATTGGCAGAACACCAACACAGTCCCGCCGCACGGGAGGCAAGGGTCGCCCTGCCCTATGCCTATGAAAAGCAGGCTGAACGCAATAAAGCTCTAAGCGCCTATAGTGATGCAGCCACATATTTCGAGAGCACATTGCAGCAGCTGCAGCACTTACAGCGGAAGCTGTCTTCAGAACCGCTGGCGGATGCCAGCCAATTTAGTCAGTCACAACGCTACGGCTGGCTACAACTGGCTCAAGCCGCACCCTTACTGCGGGACAACCAGCATTTTCTCTTACCCATTTTACAGAGCGATCAATTCCAACTGCGCCTGTCGGAGCTGCGCGACCTGCAGCAGATGGATAGGGTACTCAATGACTGGTCACAAAAAATTCCACAATTGCATTCATTGATCGAAGAGCGTCACCAAAGGCGCTCCGGCATCATCGGGCAGTACCAGAGCGCAGAGTTTGACCAGCAACTGCAAATCGCCAAGCAACACTACCGCAATCTCAACGATGCCCTGGCCCAAATAGAAGGGGAGCGTGACGCACTGACTCTGCTCGAAGCTACCAGCAACGGGGAGGGTGGAAATAACAGTGAGATATTCGAGATGCTGGAGATACTCCAGGGCGCTGAGCATCGCTATCAACTACTGCGCAGTAACGGTAAGGGGTCCGACTACCAGGGCGAGACCCTGGCTAAAGCCCGTGGCATTTTATTATGGCAAGCCAGCGAACAGTATCATCACCGCTTGTGGCAACAGCGCAAAACTCTGCAACTACTCGAATCCAGCTTACGCGATGGTGAGAAGCAACTAGGTAAAACCTCTGTAGAAGTGGGCCGCGCACCGCAATTGACCCAGCTAACAGAGCGCCTGGCTAGCACTGCGGCGCAATTATCCGGCCAACGCGCAGCCATAGCCGAAACGGCTTCAAAGGTTGAGGCTGCCCTACGCCGGGATATTATTGCTGAGCTGGAGCGAGAGCAGTCGCGGATTCACAGTTACCAAGCCCACACCCGCCTCGCTATCGCGCGCTTACAGGATGCCTCCATGCTAGAGGCCGCCAGCCAGCCTCCGCCAAAAAACCCTGAGAAAAATACTCAGGTGGAAACGCAAGATGGCGAAAATACTCACGAAAAAGGCAATGCCACAGTAGAGAAAATAACTGAGGAAAAGACCGCAGAAGCTCTATTGCCCGATAATGAAGGGGGGCAGAGTGAATAGGTTTGGTTCCAGAAGCTTTTCCCTGCGTCTGCTCACTGCCGCTATCTGCTGTATCAGTACCGCCTGCAGCAATCAGTCCGCACTGACACTTGCAGATCTGCCCACGGCCACGGCTGCTTCCACTGAAGAACCTGTATCAACTCCCCCTGAGTTGATATCGGTTGATCTCGCCACTCTCGTGCAGAGCTATCAACAAGCACTGGCCAGCCAGCCAGACCCGCAGATTCGCGCACAGATTCGTTTGCGCCTGGCCGATCTGGAAATGGAGCGACTGGAGCAACATCAGGCGGATAACCCGGAAGTTTCAGTCGGTTTTGCCAGTGCGGTGCAGCACTACCAGACACTCGCCAAAGAGAGCCCCCGAGACGACTATATTCTCTATCGTCTGGCGCGAGCTCGTGCTATGGATGGCGAAATGCCAGGCGCACTGCAAGCACTGGAGCGCATCGCCCAGGGCGCACCTGAGTCACCGTTTATAGGGGAGGTTTTATTCCGCCGAGGCGAAGCGGCTTTCAATCGCAAGGAATATTCGGCAGCGGCACGGGACTTCCGCGCATTGCTGGAGAAGGGCGAAAGTCCATTTTCCGATAATGCCCGCTATATGCTCGCCTGGTCAGAGTTTAAATCCAGCGATTACCGCCGTTCCACGGAGATATTTCTCGAGTCTCTGGATATTCTGCAGCAGCGTGCCAGCGAAGCAGAGTTACCTCTGGGCCAGAAGCGCCTGCGCGAGGATAGCCTTCGTGGCCTGGCCCTGAATTTTAGTTACCTGGGCGGTGCCGAAGCTATCGAGTCCTTTAATCCCGATGGCAAACCACGAGGTTATCAGCACCTGCTGTACAGCGCTCTGGGCAATTGGTATCGAGAGAAAGAGTTATTCCGCAACAGCGCGGATACCTACCTGGCTTTTGTTAAGCACTACCCCAATAGCACTGAAGCGCCATCATTACATTTGCAAGCTATTGAAACACTGCAAAATGGCGGCTTACACGATGAGGTGCTTCCAACCAAGCGGGAATTTGTACAACGCTATGGTATTCGCAGTGAGTATTGGCAGCAGGCAGAGACAAGTCAGCGCGAAGCCCTGGCACAATCACTGCGCCCCTGGCTTGAGGAGTTAGCCCAATTTGACCACGCGCGCGCACAGGAACTTGCTCAGCTAGCAAGCAAGGCACCGGCTAATAAAAGTAAACAAAAACAGCAGCTAAAAGCTCAGTCTCGCAAAGCTTACCTAGCGGCAGCGGAACTCTACCGGCAGTTTTCACAGACTTTTCCACAGGACCCCCGCACTCCACCAATGGTCTTCCTGATGGCCGAATGTCTCGAGCAGGCTGGCGACTACGCTGGAGCCTGGCGCGCATACAGCCAGGTAGCCTGGGAATACCAAGACAAGAAGCATGGTGCGGAGGCTGGTTATGCAGCCATTCTTAGCTCGGCACAAGTGCATAAAGAAACACCGGACCAGGATGCCGAGCAAAAAATCCTGTGGCTGGATCGCAACATTGAGGCCAGCCTTAAATTTGCCCAGAGCTGGCCACAGGATAAAAGAGCCTTACCAGTACAACTATCTGCCGCAGATAAGCTGCTACAACAGTCACGTTTTGCCGAGGCTATTGCCGCCGCACAAGCTGCAGATCAGTGGCAGCCACCAGCGAATAAGGCTCAGCAATTAAATATCGCGATGATCCTGGCTCACAGTCACTTTTCATTGAAAGATTATATGGCTGCGGAAGAAGCTTATACCCGTGCGCTGAATATACAGCCTAAGGACAGCCATTTGCGCGAGGACACACGCAAGCAACTTCAACTTTCCATCTATCGGCAGGCAGAGTTGGCACTTGCGCAACCAGCACTCACCGAGGATGGCAGAGAGATTCCCAGTGAGGAGGCGTTGCGCCACCTGCTGCGAATCAGGGAGAGTGGACGCAGCGAAATTGCAGCCACCGCCCAGTATGACGCGATCAATTACCTGATGGAATTACAGCAGTGGCAGCGTGCCAGTGCTGAACTTGCAGACTTCCGGAGTTTCTATCCTGCACATCAGCTGGCACCTACCCTCGCCGCCAAGGCGGTAGTTATTTTTGAAGCCTTGAAAATGCCTGCCGCTGCGGCCGGCGAATTACTGCAACTTGCACAAAATGACCCCGACCGAGAAGTACGTCGCCAATCCTTATTCCTCGCGGCGGAAAGCCTGCAAAAAGCAGGTGAGCATCAAGGTGCCATTGAGAGTTACCGTAACTACAACAAGCTCTGGCCAAAGCCTGTTGAACAACGTCTGGAAGCGCAATATCAGTTAGTGCAACTGTACGCGCAAACCAATCAACCTAATAAACAGAATTATTGGCTACAGCAATTAGCAAAAAATTCAGAAAAATCCCCTCGGGGCCGCTACCTGTCCGCCTATTCCCAAAGCGCATTGGCAGAGCAGAGCTATGAAAAATTCGCTTCATTAAAATTGCACTTGCCGCTAAAAACCAGTCTCGCCAATAAAAAGCGCGCGATGAAAACCACCGTGGCCGATTATCGCAAGGTTCTCGAGCTGGAAATTGCGGAATTCACCACCCAGGCCAATTTCCGTTTAGCTGAAGTTTATCGACAGCTCAGCCATGACCTGATGGAATCTCAACGCCCCAAAAACCTGAATGATCTTGAGTTGGAGCAGTACGAAATCCTACTGGAAGAGCAGGCCTTCCCCTTCGAGGAAAAGGCTATAGAGCTGCATCAGGCCAATATTCAGCGCACCAGTGATGGAATTTACGACGACTGGGTCAAACGTAGTTTTGCCTCACTCGGCGAACTGTTACCCGCACGCTACAAAAAACCGGAAGCAACCCTGGAGTGGAGCCATGCACTGCATTGATTTGCGCAATTGCCCCAGTGGTATTTTTCGCCTCACAGCAACACTACTGATTCTGGCGACACTCAGCGCCTGTGGCAGCCTTCCACTTGGTAAAAATGCTCAACAGAAGGACGCCTCAATTGAGCATGTAATTACCGAAAACCCCTATTTGGCGGATGCCAAGCGGGTTCCCAAAGAGGCCAGCGTCGCTATGGCTCAGGCACACGAGAGCTTTAACAACGGAGATAGCTCAACCGCAGTGCAGCAGCTACAGCAGGTCATTGAACGCTGGCCAGAGCTCTCTGGCCCCTGGCTAAACCTCGGGATAGTACAGCAGAAAAGTGAACAGGCCGAGAATGCGGAAAATAGCTTTCGCAAGGCGATTGAGGTCAATGACGGTAATGTATTTGCCTGGAATCAGTTGGCTGCACTACTACGCGACGCTGGCCGTTTCGAAGAGGCCGAACAGTGCTACCTGCAGGCGCTGAACCTTTGGCCCGACTTTAGCGATGCGCACCGCAATCTGGGTATTCTCTATGACCTCTATCTAAACAGGCCGGAAGAGGCATTACAGCAATACCGTTTGGCCCAGAGCAGTCGAGAACAAGAAGACAAATTACTCGGCGCTTGGATACTGGAACTGGAGCGTAGACTCTGATGCGAGATAAATTAATCATTCTAATGTCCGTAATATGCACCTGCTTCACCGCCCGTGCCGAAGAAATCACCACATTGGAATCCACGGTAATCGGCAGCCAGGAACAGCCCAAGGTGCTGTATATCATCCCTTGGAAGCAAGCCGACAGCCTGCAGCGCCTTGATAGTTCTCTGGCTCAAAATTTTAATACCGTTTTCAAGCACCAGGAGTTCTCAGAATTGAAACGGGAAATTCAACTGCTCAGTACCAAGCCGGTTATTGAAGCAAAAAATGAATAGAAAAAATAATAATACTCATCAAGCACCACAAACTAATGTAATCGTGCTTTTTTGCTGAAACTCAGCACTCCAGTGGAGCAGGGATAAGCCACCACAGGTATTTCACTTATCAGTAGATGATTGTCGAGCCCTCATCAGGCCCCACAATATTCATCAGTATCATGTCCGATGTCCATGGAATGGCCGTTTGGCAAAAAAATATCGCTAATTAAACACTTACTTCTGTGGAGACACTCATCATGGAATTTACTCAGGCGTTATTGCGCTTTTTCCAGACTGGCGGCCCTTTTATGTACCCTATTGCCCTGGTGCTGGTTATCGGCCTCGCCATGGTAGTGGAACGCTGGATTTTTCTTTCCCGCGCTAAGAGCGCCAATCGCCGCGCTTATCTGCAGGTATTACCACTGCTACAAAAACGCAGTTACCAGAATGTATTACAACTGGCCCGGGACAACGATGCTGCGATGGGTCGCATTGCCGCCGCCGGTATTAATACCCTGCAATTCGCCAAGCGCGAGGAAAATATTGCATTGGCAATCGAAGAGGGCATCCTCGAAGCAGTACCGCGCCTGGAAAAGCGCACCAACTACCTGGCTACCCTGGCCAATATTGCTACCCTACTCGGTTTGTTAGGCACCATTATGGGCCTTATCGCAGCATTCACCGCTGTAGCCGCTGCCGACCCTGCGGAAAAAGCCACTATGTTGTCTACCAGCATCTCCGTAGCAATGAATACCACCGCATTCGGGCTTATCTCAGCAATTCCCCTTCTGCTATTTAATTCCATGCTACAAAACAAGACCAATGAAATTGTAGATAGCCTGCAGATGGCCGGAGTAAAGTTCCTAAACCTGTTGACTATGGGCCGCCCACAAAAAACGGAACAGCAGCGCGCAGTGAATGCCTGAGGGCTCTCGCCATGTTGAAATTAAATATTCGTCGCCGTGGACACGAGGAAGCAGAGCTGGACATCACCTCTTTTATGAGCCTGATGACTATCCTGGTTCCTGTACTACTGCTCAATATGGTGTTTTCCCATATTTCAGTTTTAAAACTCAATCTTCCTGGCATCAGTGATGGAAGCAGTAGTGCAACTGAACAGGAAAATCGACAGTTGGAACTGGTATTACGCACCGCACATGTTGATATCAATTACCCGGCCGGGCAACTAGTCAGGCGAGTGGAGAATACCGATGGTGAACCAGATATGGAAACTGTTTCCCTGATACTGCAGCAGATAAAGCGTAACTTAAGGGAAAAATCCATCGAGAAAGACGACTTGGTCATTCTTTCGGAAAAAGGTACATCCTATAAAACCCTGGTGGCAGCAATGGATACCGCACGCAGTTATCGAGCAGTAGTTGCCGCATCAGTCGTCGATGCCGAGTTGTTCCCACAGATTTCCCTGGGCGATGCCCCCCAGCAAACAACCGTAGCGGGGAAATAAAATGATGCTTAACGCAGCCGCCAAATTACAGGAGCGGCGTCAGCGACAGAAACAACAGCAATCGAAGCTCAATCTGGTTTCTCTAATGGACATTTTCACCATCCTGGTATTTTTCCTGTTGGTGAACTCCACTAGCGATGTACAGGTTTTGCAAACAGACAAAACCATCAAGCTACCCAAGTCCACTTCCCAGCAAAAGCCGGAGGTCACTACGGTTGTGAGGGTCAATAACCAGCAACTATTCGTTGGTGATCGCATGATCGTGGGCATTAATAATATTGATGCTGGTAAGGAAAATATTGAACCCCTCTTGAAGGAACTGGAGTACCGCGCCGAACGCGCCGGTGAACTCAGCGACGAGCAAAAGCAAAGGGGACGCTCGGTCACCATTATGGGCGACGAGCAGGTTCCCTATGAGTTACTCAAACAGATTATGCAGACCTGCGCCCAGGCAGATTACCGCGATATCTCTTTTGCTGTAGAGCAGACAGCACCAATAGATCCTGCGGGGGTGGAAAGCTGATATGAGCACTGCAACCAGCCGCTATGCCCCCTGGCAACTACAGGAAACCCTGTTGCCCTGGTCTGCTTCCAACCAGGAAGACCAGCGCTTTGTAAAATTCCTGCGTGCAGGGCTTATTGTCTTCGCCGTTTGTGGTTCCGTCATTACCTTTGCTCCAGTGCCGGAGCTGACCAGAGAACAGGCAGAACGAGTGCCACCACAACTGGCCAAGGTTATCCTGGAGAAGAAGGAACTCCCAAAGCCTAAGCCCAAACCCAAGGCCAAACCGAAGCCTGAGGAAAAAAAGCCTGAGGCAGAGAAGCCCAAAGAAAAACCGGAACCAAAAAAAGTCGAGAAGGAAAAGCCGAAACCGGCTCCCAAACCCGAGCCCAGCAAAGTAGAGGCACCCCCTGTTGCCACTATACAAAAGGCGCGGGAAAAAGCGGCGAGCAGCGGCATCAACGCCCTGGCCGACGATCTATTGGATATGCGTGAGAGTTTTAACACGGGTGAGGTTACCCGCGGTCAGCTCAGTGCCGGTAACGCCACTGCCGCACAAACACAGCGCAATATGATCAGCGACAAATCCAAAACTTCGAGCGGCGGTGTCAGGGCCGGGAGCATCAGCACTGACACGGGAGGCGTCTCACTGGCGGGCCGACAAACCACCCGGGTTGAGCAGGCCCAGGCGAAGGGCTCCGCCAAGCAGGCAGCCAGGAGAGTCAGGGGTGAGAAGTTGGCGCGAACCGACAATGCCATTCGCGGCATAATGGAGGCCAACAAGGCGGCAATCAATGCGATCTACGATCGTGCCTTACGCCGTGATCCCACCCTGCAGGGTAAAATTACCGTGCAGCTGGTCATTGAAGCAAACGGCACTATTTCGTCCATCAAGTTGATAGAGAGTGAGCTGGACAACCCCGCCCTGGAGCGCAAGCTGCTGGCGAGAATCCGTATGATTAACTTTGGTGCTGCAGATGTTAAAGCCACAACCCGCAATTACTCTATCGACTTCCTGCCATCCTGATCGGGATTATGGATAAATGACATTGGCACAGCGCAGCAAACCTTTAAAGCTTGTCCGCTGTGCCAATTTCTCTTACGCACTGATTAATTCAAATCTGCAGCGTATTGTCGCAGTAGATGTAGAGGTACTATCTTCAGAGCTTTCACATGGGTACGCTGTAAAAAAACTCTCGGTGCCCTATCCTGCTGCTGGGCCTCCAACCAGCGGGCGGCGCACAGGCACCAGCGATCTCCCGGAGCCAATCCCGGAAACCCGTACTCCTCAATCGGTGTACTCAGGTCGTTGCCACGGCTGCGGGAAAACGCCAAGAACTCATCATTCACTTCCACTCAAACCGTGTGGGAGCCTTGATCCTCTTTACAGGTGTTGCAGCAGCCATCGCGAAAAAAACCGGTCGTCGGCTCCAGGCTACAAGGAACTAAGGGGTCACCGAATACATTAACCGAGCTGTCCATTTCCATAATTAACCCTCCCGGCCCTGGTCACTGATTAGTTCGATATCCACCAACTGCCAGTGCAGCCCATTGCGCTGCATAAGCACACGTAATTCGGCGCGATCGTTCTCGCCATACTCGGCACTCAGGTGATTGATATCAGTAAAGCGCCAGCTCATGCGTTGCCAGCTACTATTGGAAGTGCCACCTGTTTCCTGGTCATTTTCCAGGACAGGGGCAGCCTCTTGCTGAGAATCCTGGGCGAACAGCTCCCGCTCAAAAGCCTGCAAGTCCTCACCACCACGCAGTAATCTGGCAACACCTTCCGGGGTAATAAACTGTTGCAGCAATGGCCCCATAAAGAAATTGGCCCCAGCAGTCACTAGTTCATCAAATTCCTGTGGTATCGAATTGCCAATGGAGGAGCGCAGCTGACTTTGCAGGCGAAGCTTTAAATTGTCACGTAATACCGGAAAATCCACATAGCGTTCCAAGGTATCAATACTCTCTCGCCTTGTCTCAGGCTCATCTGCCACAGCCATCTGAGCTGCCCGCTGCAGCTGTTCGAGCGCATAAAAGGGCAACATCACGTAACCCGCAATCAGCAGCACCAGTACCACAGCCCCAGACCACAGTGTTTTCTTCATTATCACCTTCCTCTCAACCTATAAGTCGATTTTATGCTGAGAAAGGTTCATCACCTAATCCGCCACTGTGCTGGCGTGGCATTGTTCCCACATCGCGCCTGTGAGATATTCGCATCCAAGACTCTGCACGCCTACAAAATAAACCTTTAATGAGGACAATATAAGGATGAGTGATATCTACAAAGCTCCCGAGGCCGAGCTTGCTGGAGAGGGTGGAACTGGCGACTCTGGATCACTTGAGAAAGGCATTGCCGGGGATTATTCATTTTCTATTGGTGAAGCCATCAGCGAGGGCTGGCAGCTATCGAAAGGCAAGAAGCGCACAGTATGGTTTGCCATTATTCTCTATGTCATCGCAATTGCTGCAATCAGTTTTGTTGCCGGCCTTCTTACTGGTTACCCGGCATTTGATCCAGTAGAGGCCGGCAACGCTTCTCTCTCATCAACAATCATTTATAACCTGATCACTGCAATTGTAGGGGTTCCTCTGGTTGTGGGGATGATGATGGTGGGCATCAAGATCGCTCGTAAAGAAGAGACCTCTGGTACCGAAGTCTTCGCCCACTTCGACAAAATAGTGCCCTTGTGTGTGACTTACATCATCATGAGTATCCTGATGGCTATAGGTTTCCTTTTGCTGGTGATTCCGGGAATTTATCTGGCTGTTGCCTACATGATGGCTCTCCCCCTGGTAATAGATCAAAATCTGGGGCCCTGGAAAGCTCTGGAAGCCTCCCGCAAAGCCATTACTAAAAACTGGTTTGCTTTTTTAGGTTTCTTTATCGTATTGCTTCTTATCTACCTTGCGGGTGGTCTGGCACTGTTGATAGGTCTGATCTGGGCTATACCGCTGGCTTCTATTGCATACGGCGTCGCCTATCGTAAAGTCTTTGGCGGCCCCCAAGGGACATAATCCATTCGACCTGACAGGAGCGGTGGCTTGCTGGATACCACCTACAACGTCGAAACCCCCGAGGGAATCGACTTGCGTGCACGGGCCGCGGGGCCCGTGCCGCGAATTCTCGCCTTTGCGGTGGATTTGTTTTATCGCACATTGATACTGGCTGGGCTCGGTATAGCCCTGGCCTTTGCCGATACGGCAGGCATTGGTATCTGGCTCGTTTGCTCCTTCCTGTTGGAGTGGTTCTACCCGGTATTTTTTGAAGTGCTGCGCGGCGGTCAGACACCGGGGAAAAAAGCCTTTGGTCTGATAGTGGTAAACGACAACCTGACCCCTATTTCCTGGGGCGCCTCCATAGTGCGCAACCTGCTGCGCTTTGCTGATTTTCTCCCCTTTGCCTATGCTACCGGTGTTATCGCCATGACGATTGGGCGACACTTCCAACGCCTCGGCGACTTGGCTGCGGGCACCCTGGTTGTCTACCGGGAAGAGGACAAGGCACCCATAGCCCTGCCGGACAGCTCACCTGTGCCGCCACCACGCAACCTAAAACAACAAGATCAACGGGCCCTGGTCAGCCTGTTGGAACGCCACAATGACCTCAGTGAAGCCCGCCAACAGGAGCTCGCCAATTTACTCGAACCCATTACCCATAAGAGGGATGGCGCCGCGCTGGGTTATCTGCGCTCAGTAGGCAGTTGGCTATTGGGTGGCAGGGGCTAACGATTTATGCGACAGAGAGACTTCGAAAACCGCTATCGCGATAGCTGGGTGCAATTGGAAACCTGGTTAAAAAGCAGTGGCAAAAATACTGATGCAGCCACACTGGACCTACCCGCAGCCTATCGCGATTTATGCCAACAGCTGGCGGTGGCCAAGGAGCGACAATACTCCAACCGTCTAATTGACCACCTCAACCAGCTGGTAATGGCAGCCCATCACCAGGTCTACCGCCAGCAGACCCTGCGTCGCAAAGGCTGGCTGCACTACTTACTGTCGGGCTTCCCCCAGGCAGTGCGCGCCAACGGCCGAGTCGTAGCACTGGCCAGTGCCCTGTTCCTGCTGCCAGCACTGGTAATGGGCATCGGCACCTACAATAACGACGCACTGATTTATGCAGTGATGTCACCGGGGGACGTGTTATCCCTGGAGTCCATGTACGATCCAGGCAACCGCGTGCTGGGTCGCGAGCGTGGCTCCGACACCGATCTGGCCATGTTCGGTTTTTATATCAAGAACAATATCGGTATTGCTTTCCGCACTTTTGCCGGTGGCATCCTGTTCGGCCTCGGCTCCATTTTTTTCCTGGTTTTCAACGGTGTCTATCTCGGCGCGGTTTTCGGCCACATAACGCGGGTCGGCTTTGTCTCCACTTTTTATCCTTTTGTGATCGGCCACGGCGCCTTTGAACTAACCGCCATAGTCCTGGCCGGTGCCGCCGGTCTGCTTCTCGGCCGATCGCTGGTAGACCCAGGGCAACACCGTCGTGCTGTAGCCCTGCGCCTGGCCAGTATCGAGGCAATGAAAATCATGTATGGCACCTTCTTGATGCTGGTCATTGCCGCCTTCCTCGAGGCCTTTTGGTCATCCAGTACGGCGACTCCGATCAGTATCAAGCTGGGTGTCGGCGGCCTGCTGTGGTTACTGGTTTTTGCTTACTTCACCCTGGCTGGGCGCAGGGAGGAAAACAATGCAGGTTAAAAACCTGGCTGTGCAGGCGCGCCTACGGTCTCAGTGGGAATCCATCGACCTGGGGACGGCGCTGGCGAGAAAATATTGGCTGCCTTTATTCCTGGTGTGGCTGCTACCGGCCGCCCTGTTAATGGGTGCACTGGCAATGCTATTTCCCGGTGCTCCCGGTTGGTCGATGTTTGCTGTGTGGTGGCTTAAACCGGTTTTCGATCGCCTGCCTTTGTTTATGATCAGCCGCGCCCTATTCGGCTCACCGATATCGGCCTCGGCCGCTCTCAAACAGTTTTTCACGCAGAACCGTCACGACTGGCTGCTTTGGATTACCCTGCGCCGCCTGAGCCCAACCCGCTCTTTTGATCTGCCAGTCACCGTATTAGAGCAATCCAGTGGCAAAGCGCGTAGCACCCGTATCAGCATGTTGCACCGCAAGCATTCCAGCGCCGCCACCTGGCTGACGTTGACTGGTGTCCACCTGGAGGGGTTCTTCCTGGTGGCTGCATTTATCCTAATCTACCTGTTTATTCCCGAGCAGATAGCGGCCAACATCAATTGGCAGCCGATATTTAGAGGCGAAACTCTGGGGCTGGAGTGGATCTCTAACGTGCTCTACCTGTTTATCATGGCAGCGGTAGCTCCGTTTTACATCGTCTCGGGTTTCTGTCTTTATATAGGCCGGCGTATTGAACTTGAGGGCTGGGATATTGAAATCCAGTTCCGCGATTTGGTTCAGCGCCACCAGCGCGAACATCGGCCGCGTCAACGCGGCATTACCGGAAACTCGGCCGCATTACTCCTGGTTTTTACGCTCTCCTTCGGCTTCCTGGCTTCAGCACCGGATATAAAGGCAGACGCATTGGAGACACCTCAGCAAGCGCAACAGCACATCGATGAGATTCTCGCAGGCGAGGATTTTCACCGGGTGGAGGAGATCAGTGGCTGGCGCCTGAAGGAGAGGGAAAGCAGGGAACAGAAAATTCCCGAGTGGCTGATTGAATTTATTGAGTGGTTGTTAAACCGCTCTCCTGATGACGACAATGCCTCCACTTCCAGCTGGGGCCCTACTATTGCCCGTATCATCGAGATCCTGTTATGGATTGGTGTAATCGCAGGGGTGATCTACCTGGGCTGGCGCCATCACGACACCATCCTGAAGAATCTGCGCTGGCAGCGCAAACCCAAGCCAAAAGCCGCCGTGCCAGAAACCCTGTTCGGACTCGATGTACGCCAGTCGAGCCTGCCCGACGATGTGTGCGCAGAAGTGCTGCGCCTGTGGCAGACAGGGGAACAGCGAGCTGGCCTCGGTCTACTGTATCGAGCCACCCTGTCCCACTTGATTGAGGATTTCCAGTTTCACTTTGGCGATCATCTCACCGAAGCAGAATGTGCCCAGCTGGTACACCGGCGCCAGAGCGAGCCCGCGGAAGACCTGCCTTCAGTGACGGCTCCACTGAGCCAGTTTGTACAACAGCTCACCAGCGATTGGCAGCAACTGGCCTATGCCCACCGTAGTCCGGTCGATGCTCGGATGAGCGCATTGTGCCAGGAATGGCAAGAGGTATTCCGCAATGACAGTTAAACGTCTGTTGATCGGTATCCCACTGCTACTCTGTGCGCTGATGGTATGGGGGTTTTTAACGCTTTTTGAGCGCTACACCGAAGAGCGGGACCGCGGTTGGGCCCCGGAGGCGAGGCGCAACTGGTTCCTGGCAGCGGAGCAGTACCTGGCAGCTTTAGGATTGGAGCCTCGCCAGGCGGAAAACATTTCCGTATTGAATGAACTCTCCCCGGACGCCACCCTATTTATCTCCGATTCATCCCAGGTATACAACCCACAACGAGTGGATGAGCTGCTGGATTGGGTGAGTAGTGGCGGCCATGCCATTGTAGTGGCACGCACGGAGGGTTTTGATTTTGAGGAGCAGCGCAGCGAGGAGCGCGACTGGCTACTGGAGGCATTGGATGTCTCCATCATGGAGGGGCATGGGGAGTACTTCTTCGACAACCCTCTACAACAGCTGCTCGGAGAGGACGCAGAGCTGAGCCCTGAACAGAGCCCTGGCGAAGCCATGCGCGAATACAACCGCAGAATTGACGAAGGCGATTTCCCAGAAGAGAAAAAAGCTGAGACCAGTGGAAAGAAACCCCGCAATCCGGATGTAGGGCCGGAAGACCTGGTCAATCTACCCACAGATAATAGTGGCGAGATCCAATTGCATTTTAATGCCAGCCACCTGCTCTATCACCCAGGGCTGGACGACAATACTGTCGCGGGGGCACCGGTATTCTGGGCCAGGGTGTGGCGCGACGACGAGGCTGTGCCCTTTATACAATTCGAGCGTGGCCGCGGAGTTATTACCCTGCTGACTGACAGCGAAATCTGGCAATCTCACCGTATAGGACACTTCGATCACGCCTATTTCCTACAACTGTTAGCAGGTAATGGGGAATTTGTCTTCCTGACCCGCCCGCGCTTTGATTCTCTCAGTTACCTGGCGCGCAAGTATGCCGCAGAGTTTTTCCTCGCCGGTGCCCTGGCCCTGCTCGGTTGGCTGTTATTGCGCGCGCGCCGCTTTGGCCCCCTGCAACCGGCACCGGAAACCGCGCGTCGGTCCCTGCTGGAACATATCTCTGCCTGTGGCCACTATTACTGGCGCCATGATCGCTGCGAACAGCTATTGCGCGGTCGGCGCGCTGAACTTTTACGCCTCCTAAGGGCCACTGATGCCGATTCCACGGACCGGCACAAACTGGCTGTGAGACTCAGTGCCGCTACGGACCTAAGCGAACACAAAATCATCGCCAGCTTGTGGGGCTCACCGGCTACCAGCGAAGAAATTTTTACTGAACAAATGCGCAATCTGCAGCGAATCGAGGCAGCCCTATGAGCGATACTACCCTTCAACCAGAACAGCAAACCCACCGCGACACGCCTGACTGGCAGGCCGCCTCAGCCCAACTGCAGTTACTGCGCAACAATATCAATCGCCTGCTGATTGGCCAGGAACAAGTCGTTGACCAGGTATTGGTGGCCCTGCTGGCTTCCGGCCATGTACTGTTGGAGGGCGTGCCCGGCCTCGGTAAAACCCTATTGGTACGTACCCTGGCCAACTGTTTTGGCGGCAGTTTCCGCCGTATTCAGTTCACCCCAGACCTGATGCCAGCGGACGTCACCGGCCACGCCATGTACAACATGGGCGAGAGTCGCTTCGAAGTGCGCCGCGGCCCGGTCTTCACCAATCTGCTGCTGGCAGACGAAATCAACCGCGCGCCGGCCAAAACCCAGGCGGCTCTGCTCGAGGTGATGCAGGAGAAACAGGTCACTATCGACGGCACAGCGCTGCCTGTCCCCAGCCCCTTTATGGTGCTCGCCACACAGAACCCTATCGAGCAGGAGGGCACCTACCCTCTGCCAGAGGCGGAACTCGACCGTTTTCTGCTCAAGGTCCTGATCGATTACCCCAGCCTGGAGGCGGAGCTGCGACTGGCTGCTGCTGCCAGTAGTGGGCGTATAGAACAGCGCCTGCAGGAAAAGCCGACCGGTGAAATAACCATCGAGCAGCTGCAGCAACTACAAACACTGGTCCCCCAGATAGCCTTGGACCAGCAAGTACTGGACTATGCAGTGCGGTTGGTTCGTGCCACACGGGAGGCCACCCAGCTGCGCAGCCCAGCGGGCCCAAGAGCGAGCATTGGCTTGTTACAAGCGGCCCGCGCCAGCGCCCTGTTGCAGGGACGCGAGTTCGTTCTGCCCGACGATATCAAGGCGATGGCAATTCCGGTAATGCGCCACCGTGTCAGCTTATCCCCGGATATGGAGATCGATGGTGAAACCGCTGACAGCGCCCTGACGCAGATTGTCGATAGTGTCGAGGCGCCTCGGCTGTGACCCAAAGTGCTGCCGCCACAGAGGCACAAACTGCCCCAATTCAGCATGGTCATCCGGGACCCAGCCAACGCCTGGTGAAACTCCTCAGTTACTGGTGCCTGGCCGCTCTGGTGATCAGTATTGCGCGCATCTGGATACCCGCAGCAGTGGCACTTATCGAGACAGCTTGGTGGACAGGCGGGACCCTGCTGATCGGTGCTGCACTTTTGGACTTCCTTACCGGCCGCAGAATCACCGGGCTTGAGGGCGAACGCCGGCTGCCAAATAACCTGGCCCTTGGCGTGCGCAACAGCGCACGCTTGAAATTGCGCAACAACGGCCCGCGTACTTTACAACTCTCCGTCTGTGACAGCGTGCCACAACAACTGGCAACTACTGGTCTACCGCGGAGGGCAAAGTTACAGCCGGAACAGGAGGTCTCTGTTGAATACTCCCTGGTACCGCATCGCCGTGGTAGTGCCAATTTCGGTCGGATAGAGATCCTCGCTGATTCCCCTTGGGGCCTGTGGCAAACCCGACTATGGCTGGGTCGAGAGCAGTCAGTAAAGGTTTACCCCAACTTTCTCGGTATCTCCTCATTGCAGGCCCTTTCCACAGAGCAGACCCTGCGTATGCTCGGTTTGCACCAGCAACAGCGCCGTGGAGAGGGCATGGACTTTCGCCAATTGCGTGAATACCGCCAGGGTGACAGCCAACGCCAGGTGGATTGGCGGGCCAGCTCACGCCTGCGCAAGTTGATCAGTCGCGAATATCAGGACGAGCGCGACCAGGAAATTATCTATATGCTCGACTGCGGTCGACGTATGCGCGCCAAAGACGGGGGGCTGAGTCATTTCGACCACGCATTGAACGGTTTATTATTGTCCGCCTATGTGGCAATTAAGCAGGGAGATGCTGTTGGTCTGCACGCCTTCGCCGCAGGCCAAGACAGCTCTGGGGGGCAGCTGCCACCAGTCAAAGGGGAAAACGCGATCAATCTGCTGCTGAATAATGTCTACGATCTGCACTCCGGAACCGGTAGTGCCGACTACAGCGGCGCAGCCCAACAGCTCCTGACCAAACACAAGCGTCGCTCACTGGTTATCCTGATCACCAACTTGCGCGATGAAGACAGTGTGGAGCTACTTGCCGCAGTGCGGCTTCTCACCCGTAATCACCTTGTGATGGTGGCAAGTTTAAGGGAAACCGCTGTGGACCGCCTTGCCCAAAAACCTATCGAAGACTTTTCCGGAGCTATAAAAGGGGCCGCTGCACAGGATTTCTTGCACCGACGCGCTCACCTGCTTCAACAGTTACAGGCCTGCAATGTACTGGTTGTAGATTCACGCCCGGAGCTTCTCCACCAAGCCTTGGTGGAAGCCTATTGGTGCCTTAAGCGTAGCGGCAAAATCTAATCGGTAACCCTTTGGGGAAATTTTCCGGCCTGAGACAAGTAGCGCCAGTTAAGGGATAATAGCGATGTACTAAAAACAACAATTCCCAAACGCAGGGAGCGTAACACAAACATGTCCCGGCTCACTATCGACCAACTCGACCGCGCAGAGGTAAAAACCTCCCCTTATCCTCATTTCTACCTGGAGCGATCTCTGGCCTCTGACGATGCTACTGCTCTTATCAAAGAGTTCCCATCATTACAAAAGGGCGGTAGCTTCAATATCGCAGATGTGGAGGCCTCGGATCGCCTGCGCCATTTTATCCAACAGTTCGACAGCGCCAAGATACGAAAAATACTTGGGGAAAAGTTCGATCTGGATCTTTCTGATAAACCCATGATGGCAACCCTGCGAGGATATTCCCGAGCAAAGGACGGACGGATTCATACAGATTCGAAGAGTAAATTAATTACTGTGCTTATTTACCTTAACGAGGAATGGCCATCGCCCACCGGGCGACTGCGTATTCTACGCAATGGGGATGATATGGAGGACTATACCGATGAGCTGATCCCTGGCCCGGGTTCTCTACTGGCTTTCAAGGTGACAGACAATTGCTGGCACGGCTACCCAAGCTATGAGGGCAAGCGGCAGTCAATCCAAATCAACTTCCTTACCGGCGATAGAGCAAAAAACAAGCACCAGTTTTTCCATGGAATCAGTGCAAAATTGAAATCCATATTTCGCTAATTTAGCAAAAACATTTTTATGAACTGATAAATATCAAGTCAAAGGATAAAAACGGCGATAACATTATTTATCCGGTGATGGAATTTTCCTCTCCAGCAGGAAAACCTGTTGCCACTTGGCACCGGGAAACTAAAATAGATCCCGGCAAATCACAGATCCGCTATTTATGAGCCGTAAGCGCACCCTTCAAAGCTGTCCGCGCCTGTCCCGATGGCAGACGTTGTTGCTTTTATTGGTATTTCTCAGCGTTCGCGGCTTGGTACCGGCTGGATTTATGCCAGCTGCTTTTGCAGCTGGTACGCCCTATGGCC
Organism: Microbulbifer variabilis; assembly: GCF_052467165.1. Taxonomy (NCBI): domain Bacteria; kingdom Pseudomonadati; phylum Pseudomonadota; class Gammaproteobacteria; order Cellvibrionales; family Microbulbiferaceae; genus Microbulbifer; species Microbulbifer variabilis. Next base: position 50,010 of record NZ_CP174301.1, on the reverse strand, counting down.
TGTGCCATGGAGATAGTCGCAGCGCCTTGCTTTTAAATGCGCTGGCTACCCCACCTACCCTTGAGCACCATCACAATCACCAGGCTGAACACAGTAGTGGCCATAATCACGATGCGTTGACCGCGCATTCGTTTGCCGACAATCACTGTAATTTTTCCGCCGCTGCTACTGTTGCCAGTGTCCCAGTAGCAGACTTGGATTTATTTTCTGAAGGGCAAACACCTCGCACTTCAACCCCCGGCTTCAACTTAGTTTCTGCCGTCGCCTACACTTTACCCCTTATTCGTGCCCCTCCCCGGCCATCCATTATTTAAATATTTTTCGACTGTTTATGTCGTAATTTTCTGAGGCTCCGTAATTCATAACCACTGCTTGTCAGTATGTGGCTTTGACCTGCGTCCGCACATATAGCCTCAGAGGAAAAGGAGCTCCAGCTGGCCCTATTTGCCAGCAGGGAGAAACCCGCACTCACCTGAAAAATGGGTGCGCCAATGCCTGTGCTCACGATGCAGGCAAATGATGGATAGATCAGAATGCAAAAAGTGATTAAAACCAAGCCTCTCAAGAAAAAAACTGCAGAGAAATTATCCGATGGATTTCACCTGCCTACTCCGCTCGCACTTGCGATTTTTGCCAGTTGTGCCTACCCAAGCAGTCTGTTTGCCAGTGAGACAACTGAGAGCAAGGGTGAGGAAATGGAGCAGATGGTTGTTACTGGGGTAAAAACTGAGCTGCCCTTAAACCTGGTGACAGATCCGAAAAAACCGCGTCAGCCATTACCTGCTAATGATGGTGCCGATTATCTGAAAACCATTCCCGGATTTACTGTAGTGCGCAAAGGCGGAACCAGTGGCGATCCATTGCTTCGCGGCATGGGTGGCTCAAGACTGGGGATGCTATTGGATGGTGAATCCATGATGGGAGGCTGCCCTGGCCGTATGGACCCCCCTACTGCTTATATATTTCCCGAGAGTCTCGATGAAATCGAAGTAGTAAAGGGACCACAAACTGTCTTACACGGTCCCGGTAACTCCGCGGGGGTAGTGCTGTTCAAGCAATTGCAGGAACGCCCCACAAAAAATGAATGGGATATGCACGCGAGTCTGCTCGCCGGCAATGCTGAGAGAAAGGATGGGCTATTCGATATCGCCTATAAAACTCCACAGTTCTCTCTACGTGGGTCAAGCTCTTCAGCCTCTGCTGACGATTATGAAGATGGCGATGGTAACAAAGTGCATTCCAATTATGAGCGATGGAGCGGCAAGGTAAACCTTGCCTGGACTCCTGATAACGATACCCGCCTGGAATTTGACAGCGCTTTCAGCGATGCCGAGGCAGCCTATGCCGACCGTGGCGTGGATGGCAGTAAATTTGCGCGTGAGAATTATAAAGCCAAATACCGCCACAGTAATATCGGCGATCTGTTGAATGCCGTCGAAGTGCAGGTGTATTACAACTATATCGACCACATAATGGATAATTACAGTCTGCGTGAACCCTCGGGAATGACTGCTAACCCCATCGCGATGAATTTAGACAGCGAAACACTGGGAGGCAAAGTAAGCCTACAACTTACCCCTGTAGAAAATATCGAACTGGCTACTGGGCTGGACATGTGGAAAAACCGTCACCGTGGTCGTATGAGCATGAACCAGGCGAGGCTCGATTACCGCCAACTCAACTGGGATGCGGATGCGGAATTTTCCCAGCTGGGCATTTTTTCCGAAGCCAGTTGGCAGTTTGCTCCCGATCAACGCTGGATCGCCGGTGCCAGACTGGATGATTGGGAGGTGAAAGATCTACGAGAGACCATCTCGGTCTCTATGATGTCCAAAGTAGATAACCCGACCGCTGGAGAGAGTCGCTCCGAGCAGCTACGTAGCGGTTTTATACGCTACGAATTGGCGCTGCCGAGTGCCCCCAACAGTTCTACCACTCTTTATGCCGGACTCGGATACAGTGAGCGTTTCCCGGATTACTGGGAAATATTCGCCCGAGAAGGAGAAAACTCCTACAGTGCGCTCGATATTAATTCGGAAAAAACCACCCAATTGGATATCGGATATATTTATCGTAGCGAAAAGCTATCCGCCAGTATATCTACCTTCACCAGTGACATTCGAGATTATCTACTGGTCCAAAACGATTATCAGAAAGCAGCTGTACCCATGGGGATGGGTGACATGACTTCTATGAGTAGTGATATGGACATGGGGGAAAGCACAGATATCCGTACCACTGCTGTAGTCCGTAATGTGCAAGCCCGCACCTGGGGGCTGGAGCTGGATGCCAGTTACCAGCTGAGTGAAAACTGGCGCACGGAGTTAACCCTTACATCTGTACGCGGCGCCAACGACACAGACAAAACCACCCTGGCCCAACTTCCACCATTGGAAACCCGCCTGGGCCTGCATTATGAGCAGCCCCAATGGTCTGCTGGCGTATTGTGGCGGGCCATATCCAGTCAGGATCGCGTGGATATCGGCAAAGGCAATATTATCGGCCAGGATTTTGGCACAACGGATTCTGCCGATGTTCTCTCTATTAATGCAGGATGGCGGCCCGGTAACAGTTTGCTGATCACTACCGGTATCGACAACCTACTGGACGAAACCTACGCGGAGCATGTCAGCCGTGCCGGTGCAGAAATTCCCAACTTTCCACAGATATCAAGGGTAAATGAGCCTGGTCGTACTTTTTGGCTAAAGGCAGTTTATCGAATCTGAGATTCGGGGCTCCTTGTGAGCCCCATCTCTCTACCTGATGTTTGCAAAGCCAGTCACATGATTACGACTTAATACAGGTGGAAAAGAGGAAAATAGCAGCCGGCATTAAGTTATTGATAAGGTATTGCAAAAACGAATAAATTTATTGTTTTAAAAACGATAGGAAAAGTTCAAAGTCAACGTGCGCAGGTGTCCTAAATTTACTCTGTAAACAGAACCAATATCGTTATAGTTGTACTCCAGTGAAGTATCAAAATCCTGGGTCCACATAAAACGGTAACCAACCCCTAGATTCCAGAAGGTATCACTGCCACTGGCATCGATGACATGATAATAATAACCATCGTAATACCATTCATCATACCGATCCCCAAAGTGCCATTTGTCTTCATGGTGATACCAGTAACCATATTTGCGCACATCATTTAGATCAATATCTGCATAATTCCAGCCCGCCATCCAATAGAGGCATTGCACATAGCAGTTCAGGGTGAAATCAATCTTAAAATTAAGCCCAATTTGGCTGATATCCACATGGTTATCATCGAAGCGTGAGGCACGTAGTTCTACCTGCCATACCCCCACTGCCGGAGTAATACCAACGCTGGCATATCCAAAGAAATCCCTGTCACTATTGAGTTGCAGCTCTCCAGAGCCCAGTCCCAAGGTGCCAATAACCCGGTACTCCCCAGATTCAATTCCATCGAAGGGGTTGTTCCACTCTACCGCACTGGCTAAAGGGGCAAGCAGCATGGATAGAAAACACAGAACCACTCTCATTACCACCATCCTTGTAAGGCATCCCCGATACAAGCGCATAGTAAAAATCTATGCACTTTCGACATCAATAATGGCCCAAATGCCACCGGCAAAAGCCGGGTTTTCCTTCAGACTGTCCATCTCCTGAGGCTTGGGCACCGGTTCTCCTGCTCGACGCAGCTCCTCAAGGCGCTGAAAGATAGTCTCCGCCATTTTCTGCAAAGCGCCATCAAGAGTTTCGGCATAGCAATGACAATGCGGAAGGTCTGGCGCTATGGCACCAAAGCCGGCGTATTCAATATTGTGAAGCACAACCGGATAGCGCATTGGAAATTACTCTTATGCATTAACTTTCCAAAGCGTAGACGGGTTTCTATTGCATGGAGTTTTTTTGGTAATAGAAATCAACGATTTTTTCAGAAAAATTTCTGGCTGTTTTTCCGTACAAAAACTGAGAGGACTAAGGAAATAATTCCACTATCAAGCCTCCATGAAACCCCTTACAGGAAAAATAAAACAAGATTTCCAGAAATCTATCCAGTACTTTTTTATGACTACCAAGGGAGTTTATAAAGGGGAAACTATTGATAAATATTGCCCGGTCGAAAGTGCAAATATGTCACTAAGGGGATTTTAGCAGTTTGAAATCAACGTAATATTCAACGGGGCATACGCCCCAGTAAGGCTCGGCGGAAAAAAACCATGCCATTGTAGGTTCGTTTCAGTAAACCCTGAGTTTCAGAAAATCCATCCTCAAGTGTTTCTGAGCGACGCTGTAACCAATCAATTTCCTGCTCCAGTTGCCGTCGTAGACAGCGTATATCATTAATTTGGCTAACCGCCGATTTCACCTGGTTGGACATGATGACGGCCTTTTTGAAATTGCGCACTTACGCATAAATATTCTGGAAGCGCCCCGCTACAGAAACGCGGGGCAAAGCAAGATTAGTTCACCGAGGATTCACTCGCGAGTAGTTCCTGCCAGTCAAAAGATTTATCTCCAATGACATAAAAGAACGGGTTAAGCAGGGAGTCCTTGCTGTTGTAGCGCAAAAGCTGAAATTGCTCGTCAATCACAGTGCCACCAGCGGCCTCAACTACAGCCTGCGCCGCTGCGGTATCCCACTCACAAGTTGGAGCCAGACGCGGATAGAGGTCCGCTGCGCCCTCTGCCACTAGGCACAATTTCAGGGAGCTGCCCATATTTTTGCAAGCCACTGTTCCCAGCTTGGCCTCTATACGCTCCACTAACTGATCCACGGCGCCAGCACCATGGCTGCGACTGGCAACCAGTTCAACTGCCTCACCAGCATCCAGGCGCGGTTTCAGCGGCCGTACATGGATTTCTGATTCGCCCGACTCGGTGCGTTTGAAGGCTCCCGAATCCTTGCAACCGGCATAGGTAATTTCCAAAACCGGCACGTGCACCACCCCCAGAATTGGCTCACCATTTTCAATTAAAGCCACATTTACCGTGAATTCTCCAGTACGGCGAATAAACTCTTTGGTGCCATCCAGAGGGTCGACAATCCAGTAACGTTGCCATTGGCTGCGCTCTGCAAAAGAAGGCATTTCCTGTTCTTCAGATAGTACTGGCACACCCTCGATCAGCCCTGCCAATGCCGGGGCCAGTATTTTGTGCGCAGCGAGATCAGCTGCAGTAACCGGTGAATCATCCGCCTTGGTGTCGATCTCCAGTTCAGCATTGCTGTGGTAAACCTCTAAAATCGCCTCACCGGCGCGTTTGCAGCTTTCAATCACCTGCTCCAATAATGCCTTATTCATTAAAAAAACTTCCTATTTTCAGTGACCGCCATAATAGGGTTTCAGGCGGAAAACAAATCTTTTACTGAAAGGTAGCGCTCCCCGCTATCGTAACTGAACACCAGTACCCGGCTACCCGGAGCAAACTCGCCCTCACGCTTTTTCACTGCGGCCAGGCTGGCGCCGGAAGAAATACCAATGAAAATTCCTTCCTTCACCGCACATTGACGCGCCATTTCAAAGCTGTCTTCCTCACTCACGAGAACAGTGCCATCGAGTACTTCGGTATTGAGCACCTCCGGAATAAAACCAGCGCCAATGCCCTGCAAGCGGTGTAAACCTTTCTCGCCACCGCTGATTACCGGTGACTTTTCCGGTTCGACCGCAAAAACCTGCAATTTGGGGAAACTCTCCTTCAGGACTTCACCACAACCGGTAATATGACCACCAGTACCAACACCGGTAATCAGGTAATCCAAACCTTCGGGAAAGTCTTCCAGGATTTCTTTCGCAGTGGTACTCCTGTGCACCTGAGCATTTGCGCGGTTGCGGAATTGCTGTGGCATCCAGCTATGTTGATGCTGGGATAAAAGCTCCTCAGCTTTGGCAATAGCGCCTCCCATACCCTGCTCCTTGGGCGTCAGGACCAGCTCAGCCCCCATCGCTTTCATTACCTGGCGGCGCTCCAAAGACATGGACTCAGGCATGGTAAGGATCAGACGATACCCTTTTACTGCTGCCACCATCGCGAGACCTATACCGGTATTGCCTGAAGTGGGTTCGATAATAACGCCGCCAGGCTGCAAAATACCGCGGCGTTCTGCATCCTCAATCATCGCCAGGGCAATACGATCCTTAATACTGCTCCCCGGATTAAAGCGCTCCACTTTCATCCACACCTCAATATCGGGGCGGAACATATGGTTAATTCTTACATGTGGGGTATTGCCGATGGTTTCCAGAATATTGGCTGCCTTCATCGATGAAGCTCTCCGTTAATGACGTCCACGGCATACAAACCAACCTGCCGGGACAATAAATGTCAGTTCGCGAATATTAACCCAGATGCTGCGCATCCTGAGATTTCACAGGTAAAAATCCAAGACTGCTGAAAAGCTGTTAGATTCCCTCCGGGGATTACATCGGATAACAATAAACAGATCTCAAAGAGTACCGCTATGACCATCAATGCCACTACCACCTCACCGTCAGAGTATCTGTCTCCGGCCACATTCATCCTTTGCGCAGCCCTCTTTATGCTGCTAGAAGGTTTAGGGGTTCAGGGCCTGTGGATGGCTTCGCTGAAAGCCCTGCCTATTGCGATACTCGGTCTCATGGCACTGCGCCATCTGGGTGGGCTCACCCGCCGTCTAACCCTCGTGGCCCTGTCCTTTTCCGCCCTGGGCGATGTGCTGCTGGAAATGGATTTTCATAATCAGTTTGTCTTTGGCCTTGGGGCTTTCTTATTAGCGCAACTGGTCTATGCCGCAAACTTCCTGCGCTTTGCGAACTTCCGTAACAGGCGCAGCCTGCTGCGTATTGTGCCAGTAATCCTTGCAGCGGTATTGTTGGCACAACTGATTCTTCCAGCTACGGGAGAGCTGGCGCCGGCGGTATTGGTTTATTTGCTTGCAATCGTCGCTATGGCTCTCGCAGCCGCAGCTCACCGTGGGCACTCTGGCCTGCTGTTCACTGGGGCACTTGTTTTTCTGTTGTCCGATACACTGATCGCCCTGAATAAGTTCATCACGCCGCTACCCTTTGCCGATACGGCAATCATGCTTACCTATTACAGTGCGCAACTTGCCATCCTGTACGGAGTCCGTCGGGCGCAGGCATAATAGGCCCTGTCATTGGGAGGAGACGCAAGCCAGCTACACTTTGGCTTCCCGCCCTCACCATAAGGAGGTAGACAGGCCGCATGCTCGACTGGCGAAGTATCAATACCGTATTACTGGATATGGACGGCACCCTGCTGGATTTGCACTACGATAACCACTTTTGGCTCGACCATCTGCCAAAGCGCTATGCGCAGGTACACGGTCTGGACCCAAAGCAGGCACAGCTAAAGCTTGAGAAGGAGATCGATGCACACCGCGGCACTCTCGAGTGGTACTGCCTGGACTTCTGGGCTGAAGCGTTGCAGCTGGATATCCTGGCCATACTGCGTGAGATTGAAGGACGTATTGCCCTGCGCCCTCACACAGAGGCCTTCCTACAGGGCCTGCAACAGCTTCAAAAACCCACCTTCCTCGTCACCAATGCGCACCGCCTGGGGCTCGACCATAAGCTGGAGATCACCGGAATCGGCCGCTGGTTTGACGATATTATTTCCTCCCATGACTATGGACATGCCAAGGAAAGCGAGCACTTTTGGCACGCCCTGCGCAAAGAGGTGGGATTTGATCCCGAGCGCACTCTCTTCGTGGATGACAACCAAAGTGTGTTGGCTGCGGCACAGGATTATGGCATCGCCAACCTGCTATGCATTCGCCAGCCGGATAGCCGGGGCCCCAGGCGGGAAGTAACCGACTTCCCGGCCATCCATCACTTCGATGAAATAATGGCCCTGGAGACAGGCGCCACTCATACCGGCCAGGGATAAAGCAACACCCTGGCAACGCACTCAGTAAAATTTCGGATTAAATGGAAAAAGTACGTATCGACAAGTGGCTCTGGGCCGCACGTTTCTTCAAGACCCGCAGTATCGCCAAGCAAGCTATCGATGGGGGCAAGGTGCACGCCGATGGCCAGCGAGTCAAAGCCAGTAAGGAAGTCTCCGTTGGAGCCGTCCTGAGTATTCGCCAGGGCTGGGACCAGCTTGAGGTCGAAGTTATCGCACTATCCGACCAGCGTCGCAGCGCCGACATCGCCCGCACCCTTTACCGCGAGACCGATGAAAGTATCGACCGACGTGAACGCGAGCGCAGCGAGCGCCAGGCAGCCAATGCGGGTATCCAGCGTGAACGCCCCAATAAGAAGCAGCGCCGCCAGATTCACCGTTTCCTGCGTGAGCAGAAGTAGGCCCAAATAATCAATGTGGTGAAAATTCCGCCATCATTTTTTATAGCTGCTACACTGGCCCAACTTAACCCGATAGAAAACAGCCATGATGAAACGACTGATCGCCATCTCCCTGCTGCTTCTGCTCGGTATGCAGACCGCTGCCGCAGACAGCCGCGAACACGAACAACTAAAACGCTCAATCATCAAGATTTACACCACTGCCGCTGCCCCGGATTACTTTAATCCCTGGGCCCTGTTAAACCCCAAGCAGCTATCCGGTTCCGGTGCAGTTATCCGCGATCAACAGATCCTCACTAACGCCCATGTCGTGGCCAATGGCAGTTTTATCCAGGTGCAGCGCCATGGGGATGCGAAGAAATTCCGCGCACGAGTAAAGTTTGTCTCCCACGACGCCGATCTTGCACTGCTGACAGTGGACGATGAAAGCTTCTTTACCGATACCCGCCCCCTAACACTGGGCAAGCTGCCAGATCTGCAGGAGGAAGTGACTGCCTATGGTTATCCCATCGGTGGTAAATCCCTATCGATTACCCGCGGTGTGCTATCCAGGGTAGAGCACCAGTATTACGCCCACGCAGAAAGTTACCTGATGGCCGGCCAGATCGATGCCGCCATCAACCCCGGCAATAGCGGCGGTCCAGTCATTTCCAATGGCCGTATTGTCGGTGTGGCCATGCAGACCAACCAAAGCGCCGAAAACCTGGGCTACTTCGTACCCCCAAGCGTGATTGCCCATGTGCTCGAAGATGCGAAAGATGGCGTTCATCAGGGCTTTCCAGAGCTGGGAGTAGTTACCCAAAGCCTCGAGAGCCCCTCCATGAAAAAAGCCGCCGGTCTCAGTGAAGATCAGGATGGCGCCATGGTAGTAAAGGTATTCAGTGATGCCCCGGTGGCGGAAGTGTTGAAACCTGGCGATGTGCTGCTGGAAGTGGATGGCTTCAAGGTGGCCGCCGATCGCACAGTAGAGTGGCGTGAAAATCAGCGCACCAACTACCACTATGCCGTAGACCGTCACCACGTGGGAGACGCACTGCCTGTGCGCTTTTCCCGAAACGGCGAGGAGCAAACCGCTCAAGTGACTCTGGCGGCTGCCCCCCCTTCCCGTGCACTGGTACTCAGTGAGCAATTCGACCAACAGCCGCGCTACTACATTTTTGGTGGTGTGGTATTCGTGCCCCTTAATATGAATTTGATCAAGCGCTGGGGGAACAACTGGCACTCCAAGGCCCCTATTGATTACCTTTATGCGCGCAACCAATGGAGCGAGGAAAACCGTCGCGAGCTGGTGGTAGCCCTTAAGGTACTGCCCGCTAATGTCAATTTGGGTTACCACGACTGGAAGAACTGGATTATTGACTCGGTGAATGGTCACAGCGTCGCTGACTTCGACGAATTCGCCCAATTAATGGAAACCAATAAATCCGACTTCGTGGAGCTGCGAGATCGCTCCGGCTACCGCATGGTACTGGATGCCGCAGAGGCCCAGGAACAAGAGCCGCTGATCCTACAGACCTATCATATCCCCCAGCGACACTCGCAAGGGCTGTTCAGCCAGCTGGCCAATAAAGAAAAATAAGGCCCTTACCTGGGCCAGGGAGATACAGTGAAGCCGCTAAGAGGAACCTTTCTATTTACTGTCTGGCTCGGCGGCATGCTAATAGCTGCCGCTGTGAGCTCTGCAGAACTCTACCGCTGGGTAGATGAGGATGGGCGAGTGCACTTCAGTGACCGTGCCCCCGCAGCGGGCAAGGCCGAGAATATCTCCGGTAAACTGGGGCCCATCAACTCAGCCGAAGCCACACGGAAACGGGAAAGTCTGTTCAACCCCAGTTCAGCCAGTATTGACCGGGAGTACGAACAGCGCCAACAGAAGGAACAGCAAGCCCGCCAGCAGGAAATGGAGCAGCTTTGCGCCAAGGCGCGCCAGCGCCTGGCGACCCTCAACGGACGAGTTGCCTTTATTGACAAAAATGGTAAAGAAGTACACGTTACGGGGCTCGAGCGCCAGGAAATGGCCAAAAAGCTCCAGCGCCAGATCGCCAGTCGTTGTGGCTGAGCACTTTTCAGGCTATCGCATTCAGCCGGTATTCCCTGTACCGGCGCCATAATTGCCCAGGCCAGCTACCATTTAGGGATATCCACCTCTAAAATCCCGCGGTTTAAACACCGAGGCACTCGATCTATGTCCGATCAGCTGGAACGCTTTATCTTCTCCAAACACGATATTCGCGGGCAGATGGTGACCCTAACTGAATCCTATCGCGAAGTGCTGGAGCACAACCCCCTACCGGCACCGGTAGCGCGTCTGCTGGGTGAATTCCTGGCCGCAGCCTGCCTGCTTTCAACCACTCTTAAATTCGATGGTGTACTCAGCATACAAGCCCGTGGAGAAGGGGATTTACCTTTGATCATGGCTGAATGTACCCACCACAGCGACTTGCGGGGTATCGCCCGAGTGGCCGAAGATGCACAGATTGACGATGACGCAACCCTGGGCCAAATGATCGGCAGCCGCGGCGCGCTCGCTATTACTCTGGAACCTAAACGGGGTGAACGCTACCAGGGCGTAGTGCCCATGGAAAAAGAGAACCTGGCTGGGTGCCTGGAAGACTACTTTACCCAGTCGGAACAACTGGATACCCGCTTCTGGCTGGAATGCGATGGCAGCAGTGTTGGCGGCATTATGCTGCAGGTGTTGCCAGGCAATAATGCCGCTAGTGCAGAGGAAAACCGCGATGCCTGGGAAACCGCTCTGCACCTTGCCGATACGGTAACTGATAAAGAGCTGTTTACAGTTCCCCACGAGGAACTGATTCACCGCCTGTTTCATCAGTTGGAGCCGGCCACCCTGGGTACCGACAGCATCCGCTTCAAGTGCAGCTGTTCACGGGAGCGCAGCGCGAGGGCATTGATGTCCCTGGGTGCCGAGGACGTTTTCAAACTATTGGATGAGCAGAACGGCGAGATTGTTTCAGATTGTCAGTTTTGCAATGCCCAATACCGCTTCGATCGCGACCAGATTGAATCCCTTCTAAACGCCCCCCCCCACACTCTGCACTGAGTGGGCTGCCCGGGCGGGGGCTCCATCCCCCGCCAATTACTATCTACAAAATAGGGTTATTAGCACCACCATTATTCACAAAACAAATTCTACAAGAATAACCCATACATAAAACTGATGAATGATTGCTAAATTTATGGTGACAGCGCTGTCAAAGAGTAAAAAATGACCGTCTTTGCTATCCGCTTATTTTGAATTTTGCCATAATGCGCCCCCCAAATTTTGCCTGGCTGCCTAATACTTGGGCAGCCCTAATATTTTTACTATCCAACATTCACGGGTAATCGACGAATGGCACAGATCGACGACACCGCGCTGGTTTTCAAGAACCTATCGCCAGCACAATTGGTAGAGCAGGCTCTTACGCGCGGCGAGGGCAAATTATCTGACACAGGCGCGCTGGTCACTGAAACCGGCGCCCGTACCGGCCGTTCCCCAGCGGACCGCTTCGTTGTGGAAGAGCCCTCCACCGCCGACAGCATCGCCTGGGGCAATGTGAACCGCCCCTTTCCGCAGGATAAATTCGATGCCCTGTGGGACCGTGTAGAGGCATTTGTCTCCGGTGGTGACAGCTTCGTGCAACAGCTCCATGTTGGCCAGGACGAAGATCACTACCTGCCGGTTGTCGTAACCACCCAGACCGCGTGGCACAACCTGTTCGGCCGCAACATGTTTATCCGCGCTGAGAAGTACAACCCCAAGGGCAAGGAAGAATGGCGCATCCTGCACGCACCGAACTTCGTGTGTGAGCCTGAGCGCGACGGCACCAACTCTGAGGGCTGTGTAATTATCAACTTTGGCCAGCGCAAAGTTCTGCTGGCTGGCATGCGCTACGCCGGTGAAATGAAGAAGGCAATGTTCTCCGTTCAGAACTTCCTCCTGCCGGAAAAAGACGTAATGCCCATGCACTGCGCTGCCAACGTTGGTGAAGACGGCGACACCTGCCTGTTCTTTGGCCTGTCCGGCACCGGTAAGACCACCCTATCCGCCGACCCGGAACGCTACCTGATTGGCGACGATGAGCACGGCTGGACCAAGGGTGCAGTATTCAATATGGAAGGTGGTTGCTACGCGAAAACCATCGACCTGAGCCAGAAGAATGAGCCGGTAATCTGGGATGCCATTCGTTTCGGGGCCATCGTTGAGAACGTGGTAACCAACGAACACGGCACTGCTGACTACTGCGACACCAGCCTCACCGAAAATGGCCGCTGCTCCTACCCACTGGAACACGTGGAAATGCGCCAGCTGGAGAACCGCGCCGGAGAGCCGAAAAATGTAATCTTCCTCACCTGTGACGTATCCGGTGTATTGCCCCCGGTATCCATCCTCTCCAAAGAGGCTGCGGCATACCACTTCCTATCTGGTTACACCGCGCGCGTGGGCTCTACCGAGCTAGGTGCAGAAGCCGGTATTCACCCGACCTTCTCCACCTGCTTCGGCGCACCTTTTATGCCGCGCGCTCCTCGCGAGTACGCCGACCTGCTGATGAAGCGCATCGAGGACTTCGGCTCCAAGGTTTACCTGGTCAATACTGGCTGGACTGGTGGTTCAGGCAATAATGGCAAACGTTTCCCGATCCCAGTAACCCGCGCAGTAGTTGCCGCTATCCAGAACGGCGCGCTACAAGGCACCGCCACCGAGCACCTGGAAACCCTGAACCTGGACATTCCTTTGGAAGTACCGGGTGTAGACAAAGCCTACCTGAACCCACGCGAAGCCTGGGATGACAAGGCAGCCTACGACGACCAGGCCGGCAAGCTGGCCAAACTTTTTGCCGAAAACATTGAGAAATTCAATGTGAACGATGAAGTGAAGAACGCCGGTCCCAAGGCCTAAGTTCCACTTCCCAGAACACTCCACAACGATATCAAATCGCTGAGGAGTCTAAAAAGCCCCAAGGCCGCAAGGCCTCGGGGCTTTTTTATGCACAGTTCAGCCCACCCTACGCAACTGCCCCGCCGAATTTTGCGGCTATAGTGTTTAAACAAACGCCGACGATTTGGGCGCCTGCGGATCGAAGCCCCGCTTCGCAGTACAGCTCCAGGAGCAGAAGTCTCAGCTCATGTCCGCTGACAAATTTTTGATACGTTTCAACATACTGTACCCATACCGGCCGCCCGGTCGCAGGGTTAACCGGGTGGTGGTTGTATTCCTGACACTGCTGCTGGCTTCAATATTGCTGATACTGTGGCTTTTTCTCTACCAAAAGTCCCTGGATAAGCCCTATGTGGAGATAAGGGGCCATCGTGTTGCCAGCGCAGATAATTTTGATGGATTCCTGCGCTACGGCGACAACCGGGAACGGGTACAGGCTCTCAGTCGCTACCTGGCGAGCCGGGGTATAGCAAATGTTGTCCCGGTAAGTAGCTTGCTACGCCAGGGCGGCGGATGGATAGAATTGAGAGAACCTCCTTTTGCTATTCCACCCCAAAGCGAGTGGCACAACATAGTCAAAACTTTGACACTACTGCGGGATCAGATCATTCCTCTAATTGGCTCTGTAGATGTGGTCGCAGGATTTCGCAGTGACGCTTATAACCGCAAGCTGGAACACAGTGACAAGGCCCATCATCGAGACTTTTGTGCCCTGGACCTGATCCCCAAATCGAATATCAGTCACCGGGAGCTAGTGGAGGAATTGCGCGCCCTTCACGCGCGCCTCGGCCCGGAGAGCAATTTCGGCCTCGGCCTCAGCGATGGAGTGCGCTTCCATATCGACACCTGCGGCTATCGCATCTGGTAATTGGCGGAGATGCCCATGGATATTCAAGACAACAAAGCTACCGAAACCAATAGCCCGCGTCGCCGATTACTGCTGCTTGCTGCCATTCTCATCGCAGCCATTATTACCGTATTACTTTTTACTTCAGAGAAAACACGGGAGCTCGGCGAGCGTTTAATCAGCCCCATCGATTTACTACCATTACCAGAAATCCCCGATATTTATGATATTCAGGGGTATCCAGCGGCATCTGAGCGGCTCTTCAGCCGCTTTCTTAAACAGGAAGACAACAATATCCTGTTTTCCAAGCTGAAAGATTTCCTGCGCATTAATCAGGTAGACCAGGTTGTGCCCCCGTTTGAATTGTTGCGCCAAGGCAGCGATTGGCAGGATCTGGATGAACCGCCATTTGCCATTCCCCCGGTAGGAAACTGGGGAACCATGGTATACACCCTGCGGGCAGTGCAGCGTGAAATCGTTCCAATTATCGGCCCCGTCACCGTAGTCTCCGGTTGGCGCACCACCAGCTATAACAGTAAGGCCGGCGGCTCCAGGGGCAGCAAGCACCTGCACTTTTGTGGACTGGATATAGTTCCGCAGAAAAAGTTCTCTCGCGAGCAACTGGTACCGGTACTGAAGAATATCCATAAGTACAACGGCCAACAGTGGAATATGGGCCTGGGCATCTATAAAGGTATTCGCTTTCATGTGGACACCTGCGGTTACAGGCGCTGGTAAATCCCTCTTGCTTCTGCTTAGATAGAGCGCAAGTAAGGCGCCCGATACCACAGGGCTTTTGCAGAAGCAGAGGAAGTTCCCGTGCAGGAAAAATTGGAAAGGCGCTCGTTTATCCTTTCACTTCTATTGGTTTCAGTAGCCTTCCTGCTACTTGTAAAACCTTTTTTCACACCGATTTTCTGGGCTTGTGCCATCGCCCTGATCTTTTACCCGGTATACCGCCTTCTGATGCAGCGTTTTCCAAACTCGCCCAATTCCATGGCGCTGCTGACCCTGTTCATGTGTATTGTGCTGCTGGTGATACCGGTACTGGTGGTGGCCACTTCTTTTATCAATGAGGCGGTAACGCTTTATCACAAAGTACAAAACGGTGAGATTGATATTTCCAAATCTCTGGAACAGGTGCGCAGCGCCTTCCCACGGGTCAACGATATGCTTGAGAGCATAGGAGTGGACATTGAGGAGGCCAAGCAGCGCCTACTCGGCGGAGTAATGAATGCGGGCAGCTTTGTCGCCAGAAATGCTATCGAGGTGGGCCAAAACACTGTTAACTTTTTTGTCATGCTGGGTCTGATGCTCTATCTCACCTTCTTTTTAATCCGCGATGGTGAGCGGCTAGTTAACCTGATAATACACGCGCTTCCCCTCGGCGATGAGCGCGAGCACCTGCTTCTGGCCAAGTTTGCCGAGGTCACCCGTGCAACCATCAAGGGCAACCTGGTGGTCGCCATTACCCAAGGCACCCTGGGCGGTATTATTTTCTGGGTCCTAGACCTACCTGCACCGCTTTTGTGGGGGGTCCTGATGACACTGTTATCACTGCTACCAGCAGTAGGTGCAGCATTGATCTGGTTCCCCGCATCCATTTACCTATACGGGGTAGGGGAACCCATTAAAGCCACTATATTGCTCGCCTACGGATTTACTGTGATCAGCCTGGTAGACAATATACTGCGCCCGATTTTAGTTGGGCGGGATACCAAGCTGCCAGACTATCTGGTGCTGTTTTCCACTGTGGGCGGCCTGTTTATGTTTGGTGTCAGCGGCTTTGCCATAGGCCCGCTACTCGCCGCGCTGTTCATCGCCTTTTGGGAAATTTTTATGCGGGAGTTTGTGCACCCGGAAGATATGCTGATGCCACCCAGACCTGATAGCGAGTAAAACTCACCTGGACTCTTTAACGCTCTGTGGGAGCCTGAGACTCCCTTTGACGTAGCGCTTTCAGGCGCTGGTTGAGATCACTCATCGGCGCCTGGTCAACCAGTAACACCCCCTGGTTGGCCCTGTCTAAATCGGCGATCAGCAAAATCACCGTGGCAAAAGTGAGAGCCAGTGCCAGTACCACCTGCACCGAACCACCGCGGCTGATCCCCAGCTGGTAACCAATCGCCAGCATGGCCAGTATTGTCATAAAGTACAGCGCCAGCCACAGGGGGGCGGGAATACGATACTGCAGGCCCACCACCACCCTTGCGCGATGCAAGTCCATCAGGGTGTTTACCGGATCGGAAAATTGGCGCAGGTAATCCGCATTGTAACCCTGGGCAATATGGCTCTGTACCAGTTGCCACAGCTGCCGCTGAATTTCCTCACTGCGTTTGATATCAGCAGAGCTTACCGGTGTAGAGGGATCAAAATCACGCAGATCCACATATTCCGCAAGCAATCCACGGGCGCGCTCACGTTTCGTTTTCTCAAGAAAGTCCGCATTCAGGTAGGCCGCCAGGATAGTATTAACCTCCTGCAACAACAGAGCCTTGCGCTCATTAAAGCGGTCCGCGGTCATATTGAAGGTAAACGCTAAAACAAATGCCACCAAACCAAGCGTTGCCGCAACAGCACTGCCAATCGACGACTCACCAGCAACGCTCTCTCTTCTCTGGCGCCTATGCCCCCAGAATACCCCTAACGCCAAAGCGCAGAGAACCAGTGCCACTGTAATCAGATATATCAGGGGCAATGGCAGCAAATAGAAAATATTACCCGAGTGCATAAGAGTCCCCACAGACTGAGGAAAGTCTGGCCCAGCGGGGTATCACTGGCCAGTTTTTCCAGGCTCTCTGCAGGGCTAAAGAAGTGGCGTATTTATAATGAACCTACTAGTTTGTACCATATGGCAGCGGTAGCATAGGCGCAACATATCCGAGAGCAAACATACTATGAAATACTGGATTACCCTGGTTTTAACTACGCTGATCAGCCTGCCATTGATGGCCCTTGAGGTTGGTGACAGAGCACCGGACTTCTCTCTTCAAGGATCAGACGGCAATACACACAGACTCGCTGAACACAAAAATAGAAATGCAGTAGTAATCGCCTGGTATCCACGTGCCTTTACCAAGGGCTGCACGATAGAGTGCAAATCACTGGCAAAAAATGGACACAAGATTCGCAAGTTCAATGCTGCCTACTTTATGGCAAGCACCGATGATATTGATGAAAACACACGCTTCGCTAAGCACAATGAAGCCGACTTCCCTCTCCTGAGCGATCCTTCAGGTGAAGTCGCCAAGGCTTACGGTGTGCTAGTTCCAATGATCAATATTGCCCGGCGTATTACTGTCTATATCGGTAAGGATGGGAAAGTCCTGAAAATTGATAAAGACGTTAACCCTGCCACCAGTGCAGAGGATATTGCCAGAAACCTGGCCAAACTAGGCATAGAAAAGAGTGAGCCCTAAAAATATTAATAAATCTGGCCCGAAGCACTCAGGGCCAGATTTATCCGACTCAACTTAATTTATTACATCATTCTATTACGAAAGAAATGCCAAAGCAGCACTTCTCCCCCTCAAAATCCCCAAGCCACTTGCAAACACTTAACGTAGCCTCACCTCGACTGGATTTAATTACGTGCTCTAGTAAATAATCCGGCTCACCGGAAGCAAAGACGCGCTTATCCGCCTCTCGCAGAGCTTGAGCATTTTCCGCCCAAGTTAGTTGAGCGTCGGTTTTTCCCACTACATCCTCACCGGCCAACTCGCAAATTTTGCGATTACCCCAAATATATTTTTCATCTTGATCTTTCACCCAAAAAAGAAACGGCACATTATCAACAACTCTAAGCTCTTCAGCGTTCATAGAACTCCATCTCCAGCCACTACATTCATATTTGAACTGCATTAATAAATGCAAGTGTAAAAGCCAAAGGAGGTTTTGCCTTTATCATTCATTGAGTATTAACATGAAAATTCTTATTTCATCTTTGTCAGAAATAGCCGGAGGCACAAAAATAGTTCTTAATTGCCGCTAATCTCCAGCTCTTTTAATTTTCTTGTCAGGGTATTTCGTCCCCAACCAAGTAAATCTGCGGCATCACGCTTGCGCCCGGCCGTATGCTTTAAAGCAATCTCGATCAGGGCACGCTCAAATGCGGGAACTGCCTCACTGAGTATTTCGCGCCGCCCGGATGACAGGGCCTGATCAGCCCAAATACGTAGGGCTTTTTGCCAGTCCAGTGGGGTTTCGCTCTCCTGCCCTTGTTGGTGCAGTTCCTGGGGCAAGTCTTCGATATGTACTTCACGGCCAGAGGCCATAACGGTAATCCAGCGACAAGTATTTTCGAGCTGCCGTACATTTCCAGGCCAATCCAAACCTGACAGGTAACCCTCTGTTTCCTTAGTCAGGATTTTTGGTTCCACCCCGAGGTCTTTTGCGGCAGCATTGAAGAAGTGACGCACCAGCCTTGGGATATCTTCACGGCGATCGGCCAACCTTGGAATATGAATGCGGATTACATTCAAGCGATGAAATAGGTCTTCGCGGAATTTATGCTGCAGTACCAGCTCCTCAAGGTTTTGATGGGTGGCGGCAATAATCCGCACATCCACTTTTACCGGAGTGTGTCCGCCAACCCGATAAAACTCCCCATCCGCCAATACTCGCAGAAGCCGCGTCTGGGTTTCTGCCGGCATATCACCAATTTCATCCAGGAAAAGGGTACCGCCATTGGCCTGCTCAAAACGCCCGGCACGCTGGGAGCTGGCCCCGGTAAAAGCGCCTTTCTCATGCCCAAACAATTCAGACTCCATCAAGTCTTTCGGAATCGCGGCCATATTCAGGGCGATAAAGGGTTTTTCCCTTCGTGGACTGTGATTGTGCAACGCCTGAGCCACCAGTTCCTTACCAGTGCCAGACTCACCATTGATTAATACAGTGATATTTGAGTGAGAGAGCCTGCCGATCGCACGGAAAACTTCCTGCATCGCCGGCGCTTCACCAATGATTTCTTTATTCTCGGTGCCATTATCCTGTTCAATGCGCTCTTCCTGCGCCTGCTCACTGGCGTGCACCAGGGCGCGGCGTGTAACCGCTACAGCCTCATCAATATCAAAAGGCTTAGGCAGATATTCAAAGGCACCGCCCTGATAGGCGGCGACAGCACTATCCAGATCCGAGTGAGCAGTCATAATAATTATCGGCATGTTTGGACGTTCCGCCTGGAAGCGCTGAAGCAACTTGAATCCATCGGAGCCCGGCATACGAATATCGCTAATCACCACGTCCGGTGAATCGCTGTAAAAATCATCCAGGGCACGATCGCCACTCTCGTAGCATTGGGTTTCTATCCCCTCCCGAGAAAGCGCCCGCTCCAGCACCCAGCGGATAGATCTGTCGTCGTCAATTATCCAAACGCGATTACTCATTCTCTAGGTTCCTGTATTGGCTAATTCGATAGTCAACGGCAAATAGATCTGGAATACCGTGCGACCGGGACGGCTGTCACACTTAATTAGGCCGCGATGCTGACTGATAATGTTCTGTGATATGGATAGCCCTAAGCCGGAGCCCTCCGCGCGCCCTGATATCATCGGGAAGAAGATCCGCTCACGGATCTCCTCGGGAATACCGGGACCGTTATCTTCAATTTCGATACGGCATACCAGTGGACAATTGCGACGACCAATTGTGAATTGGCGCTGGACCCGTGTGCGCAATACCATCTCCCCACTGGCGAGACCGATACTCTCATTTATCGATTGCATCGCATTGCGGGCGATGTTCAGCAGTGCCTGGATCAACTGTTCGCGATCCGCTGGTACATCCGGGATAGAGGGGTCGTAATCCCTGCGGATACTCAGTTCACCATCACATTCCACCTCTAGAAGCTGTGCCACTCGCTCCAGGATTTCATGGACATTGGTCTCCGCCAGTTTCACCGGCTGACGCGGTCCCAACAAGCGGTCCACCAAATTGCGCAGGCGGTCCACCTCCTCAATGATGATCTGTGTGTACTCTTCCAGAGAGGCATCTGGTAACTCTCTCTGAAGCAGTTGTGCCGCACCGCGGATACCGCCGAGGGGGTTCTTCACTTCATGTGCCATGCCCCGCACCAGGTTACGCGCAGTTTCCTGGGTACTGAGCAATGCATCTTCACGTGCAATGCGCAGCAGGCGATCCATAGGTTGCACCTCAAGCAGCAAAACACCTAGCTCTGGGACAGGACTCACCGAGTAATCCACAGTGCGCGTATCCAGGTTGTGCAGACGCCAACGAGCGCGGCGCACCGTATATTTTTCACAACTGACCAGCGCATCACGCATGGCTTTTTGCGCAGCTGCAGATTCTCGCACGACCTCTTCCAACGGCAATCCGCTGACCCTTGCACTGGATGCCGCCAGCAAATCCTCGGCCGCATTGTTCAAGTAACAGAGTGATAACGTGTCATCCAGCACCATAACGGCTGAAGTGAGACTGTCTAACAGCTGGCGCAGCTGGCGATCATTGAGCATTCAGTGGTTTCCGGTTCTCTGCGGCGGCCGGGGTAGGGTTAGCACCCGGCGCGATAAGCCCTTGTATCTAGCCAGTGCAAAAAGCAAACCAAAATGGCGCACAGGGCTATTCAGGCCCACATTGGTTGCTTCTGATGGGCATTTACAGTGCGCAATCGATAGGATTTGCCTAATCACCCCCAAGAGCATTGGAGCTGCACAGCTCAGCCAGGAGAATGCACCACAATGGTGCGAAGGTCAAAATTTAATCAGCCTGGGGAGGGAAAGGCGGGCTGTGAATTGTTAGCGGAGACCCGCTGACGCCCTTGACGATAGCGGTAATACAAACCAATCAGGGCTGAGACTGGGCCAAACTGGGCCCAAGTGACACTTTGGTTGACTGAGGTGCCCGAAGGATAGAGCTATCCGATTGGGCAACGCTGGGGCGCTGCACATAAACAGTAATGACTTTTGATTGGGCCAGAATGCGCCCACTGGCATCGATAAGTACCGCCTGCACACTGTGACTACCGCGCTCCAGCGCTGAGATATCCAAGCTGGAGCCGGTTGAATTGCCGCGCCAGGGTTGACCATCCACCACCGCATAAAAGCTGGCACCCTTTGGATATGACGGTTGCACATCCACTTGTAGCGGAATAAAACGCTGTCCCGGGGGGATAGTTGCGCCATCCAGGGGGCTCACAATCTGGATTGACATCGGCCCTGCGTAGCTCTCTTTGCCGCCGTCATCCTCTACATCATCTTTAGGGGATAGCTTGCGTGAAGGCAGAGGGCGAGGCAGGGTGATAGGCTGGACATTGATTGGGGCCAGCTCTACCTTTTGCGCCTCACCACTGGCTGGTGGAGTATCACTGAAAGTCACGCGCCCGTCGGGGCCGACAGTCTTGTAGATAGCACCGGAGCTGCTGCCACCATCGGTACCGGCAAAAGCCATCAGGGGGGCGACAAGGAAAAGTGCCTGAAACGATCTCAAAAATCCCATAACGTGATCGACCGCGACGCGGACGCTCCTTTTCTCTTGCCCCAGTCGGGGCCTCAATTGAATGGGGCAACTGCTTCTCAAAGTACCAGATTCGCAGTCGGTAGAATCAACCTCCCCAATAGACAGTTTACCCGCAATAAAAAAGCCCGCACCAGGACGGCGCGGGCTTTTCGCGAACAACTCGGCGGCACCAGTGTGATGCCGTTCGCTATTACACGGAGTAGTACATGTCAAACTCAACCGGGTGAGTAGTCATGTTCAGGCGCTCTACTTCTTCGCGCTTCAATTCAATGTAAGCGTCGATTGCATCATTGGTGAAAACACCACCCTCGGTCAGGAAGTCACGATCCTTATCCAGGGCGTCCAACGCTCCTTCCAAACTGGCAGCTACGGTGGGGTACTCGGCCAGCTCTTCCGGGGGCAGATCGTACAGATCCTTATCGGCGGCATCTCCGGGATGAATCTTGTTCTTGATACCATCTAGACCTGCCATCAGCAAGGCAGCAAACGCCAGGTAAGGGTTGGCAGTCGGATCCGGGAAGCGCGTCTCGATACGCTTGCCTTTAGGCGATGTTACGTAAGGAATACGGATGGAAGCGGAGCGGTTGCGCGCAGAGTAGGCCAGGATAACCGGCGCCTCAAAGCCCGGTACCAGACGCTTATAGGAGTTAGTAGACGCGTTACAAATCGCGTTCAGGGCGCGCGCGTGCTTCACAATACCACCGATGTAGTAGAGAGCAGCCTCAGACAGACCCGCGTAAGCATCGCCGGCAAACTGGTTTACGCCATCCTTGGTGAAGGACTGGTGCACATGCATACCGGAGCCATTATCGCCAACAAGGGGCTTGGGCATAAAGGTTGCGGTCTTGCCGTAGGCGTGCGCTACATTATGTACGGCATACTTAAGAATCTGAACCTCATCCGCTTTCTTGGTCAGAGTGTTGGCTGCAACACCAATCTCACACTGACCGGCAGTGCCTACCTCGTGGTGATGTACTTCCACCTGTAGCCCCATTTGCTCCATAGCGGAACACATTGCGGCACGCACATCGTGAAGGGAATCAACCGGAGGAACGGGGAAATAGCCGCCCTTCACACCAGGACGGTGGCCGATATTGCCCTCACTGAAGTTATGACCGGAGGACCAAGCCGCTTCTTCGGAATTGATTTTGTAAAAGGCGCCGCCCATTTCGGCACCCCAAGTGATATCGTCAAATACGAAGAACTCGGGCTCTGGGCCAAATAGCGCGGTGTCACCCAGACCTGTGGACTTCAGGTATTCCTCGGCGCGCATTGCGATGGAGCGCGGATCGCGCTCGTAGCCCTGACCGGTGACCGGGTCTACGATATTACAGCGAATAATAACGGTGCTCTCATCGGTGAAGGGATCGAGGAAAGCCGTCTCGTCATCCGGCATCAGGATCATGTCGGATTCATTAATGCCCTTCCAGCCGGCGATGGAGGAACCATCAAACATCTTGCCTTCTTCGAAGAACTCTCCGTCAATTTCCGATACGGGGATGGAAACGTGTTGCTCTTTACCCTTGGTATCGGTGAAGCGCAGGTCCACCCATTTTGCTTCACTCTCATTAATCAAACCGAGCGTTTTCGCTGACATTGCTGTCCTCCAGGTCTTGAAAAGTAATTGGTCGCTATGCCTTTGCTGCCGGCATTCACTCTTTACCTGGCGTGAAATAAAGCAAGGAGTGTGCCAAATTAGGGCAACTGCATCGCTGCGGCGGTTGGCGCCGGTGCGGTCGGCAGCTTTGGGCCGACTGGGGCAGGATAAATGCATTGTGGCCGAGCGGCCACAGAAAAGCGCACCATAATGACGCAACTTTATCCCAGTATCGCCCGGTAACGGTGCACAACCAAGTTGCCTCCGGCTAGTTTATAATGCCGCACCTTCTATCAACATGCGGTACCCGACGGATTCCCATGCACTTTGTCGTCAAGTTTTTCCCCGAGATCACCATTAAGAGCAACCCTGTGCGCAAACGTATGTCGCGCCAGCTCAAGGACAACCTACAGCGCCTGCTGCGTCAGCTGGACGACCGTATCCAGGTGCGCAAGGACTGGGAAAAGATCGATGTGATCGCCCCGGACGCTGTAGCACACCTGGGCGACCGAATTGAGGAAGTTCTTTCCCACACCCCCGGTATCGCTAACTTCTCCCGTGTACGCCAGTTTCCACTGGGCGATCTGCACGATATGTATGAAAAGACTTTCTCTGTATGGGGCCCGGCCCTGAAGGGTAAGACTTTTTGTGTGCGGGTAAAACGCACCGGCAAGCACGATTTCCAGTCCCTGGATGTTGAGCAGTATGTGGGCGGTGGCCTCAACAAAAATACCGAAGCGGCTGGAGTGAAGCTGAAGAACCCCGATATCACGGTGAAATTGGAAATTCGCCACGACAAGCTCAATGTGATTGAGGAACAGCACCCCGGTCTCGGCGGCTTCCCCCTGGGAACCCAGGACCCAGTCCTTTCATTGGTATCCGGTGGCTTCGATTCCACCGTGGCCAGCTACCTGACCATGAAGCGTGGTATCCGCACCCACTTCCTGTTCTTCAACCTCGGCGGACGCCAGCACGAGCTGGGCGTTAAGGAAGTCGCCTATTACCTGTGGAATAAATATGGCGCATCCCACCGGGTGCGCTTTGTCACTGTGCCATTCGACGAGGTGGTAGCGGAAATCCTCGAACGCGTCGACGATTCCCATATGGGTGTAATCCTCAAACGCATGATGCTGCGCGCTGCCAGTGTAATCGCCAAGGAACTGGAGGTGGACGCGGTGGTGACTGGTGAAGCTATTGCCCAGGTATCCAGCCAGACCCTGAAAAACCTGGCAGTAATCGATAGCGTCACCGATACCCTGGTGCTGCGCCCACTGATCACCTCCGATAAAACCGACATTATCCGCACCTCTCGGGAGATCGGCACAGAGGAATTTGCCGCGAATATGCCCGAATACTGCGGTGTGATTTCAGTAAAACCCACCACACGCGCAAAAATCGAGAAAGTGGAATCCGAAGAGAACCGCTTTGATTTTACCGTCCTTGATCGTGCTATCAGCAATCGCTCTATTCAAAATATCGATGAAGTGATTGAAGAAGTAGACGGACAGGCACCTGAAGTTGAGATTCGCGAAGAGCCCGGTAATGCGGTGATAATCGATATTCGCCACCCGGATGAAGAGGAAATGGACCCGCTGGAACTTGAGGGCTGTGAAGTACAGACTATCCCCTTCTACCGTCTGAATAACGGCTTCGCTCAACTGGACCAGGAGCGCGAATACCTGCTCTACTGCGCCCGTGGTGTCATGAGCCGCTTGCACGCCTCCCACCTGATGGATGAGGGATACCGCAACGTGGGCGTGTTGCGCCCACAGATCCCCCACAGGCCGGAAAGCATCAAGAAATAATTCCCGGGCGCGGACAGCCCCGCTATCCGCGCTCCCCTCTTACCCCCTCAAGCCGACACTTCCACAGTGGGCGGTGATTTTTTACTCAAAATCACTCCCAATTGTCATGCGCCCCCCCTATAATCGCCGCCTTTGGCCGGAATGCTGCTGTAGAAACCCCGCAGGCCCCCGCCCCGATTTACCAAGATTTAACGCCCAGAGGCCCCCAGTGATAGAGAATCTGCGCAATATTGCGATTATCGCCCACGTAGACCACGGCAAAACCACCCTGGTGGACAAGCTGCTGTCCCAATCCGGCACTCTCGACCGTCGCGATGAAGGCGCCGAGCGGGTTATGGATTCCAACGACCAGGAAAAAGAACGCGGTATTACTATCCTCGCCAAGAACACCGCCATCCGGTGGAATGACTACCGCATCAACATCGTCGATACCCCAGGACACGCCGACTTTGGTGGTGAGGTAGAGCGTGTACTCTCTATGGTGGACTCGGTACTACTGCTGGTTGATGCAGTGGACGGCCCAATGCCACAGACACGCTTCGTAACCCAGAAAGCGTTCGAGCAGGGTCTGAACCCTATTGTCGTCATCAACAAAATTGACCGCCCTGGCGCGCGCCCCGACTGGGTGATGGACCAGGTATTCGACCTGTTCGACAGCCTTGGCGCCACCGATGAGCAGCTGGACTTCCCGGTTGTCTACGCCTCCGCCCTCAACGGTATTGCCGGCCTCGACGATACCGACCTGGCCGACGATATGACGCCGCTGTTCCAGATGATTGTGGACAAGGTAGAGCCGCCCAGGGTAGACCCCAAAGGCGCCTTCCAGATGCAGATTTCGGCCCTGGATTATTCCAGCTACGTGGGCGTTATCGGCGTAGGCCGCATTACCCGCGGCACTCTGACCCCCAACCAACAGATACTGGTACTGGACCGCGACGGCAACTCCCGCAAAGCCAAGGTTCTACAGGTTATGGGCTACCTGGGCCTGGAGCGCACAGAGGTTGAGCAGGCCAGTGCTGGCGACATCGTATGTATCACCGGTGTGGGCGAACTGAATATCTCCGATACCCTGTGCGACCCGGAAACCCCGGAAGCCCTACCCGCCCTGAGCGTGGATGAACCCACCGTGAGTATGACCTTCCAGGTGAATGACTCTCCCTTTGCCGGCCAGGACGGCAAGTTCGTCACCTCACGCAATATCAAGGAACGCCTGGACCAGGAACTGATCCACAATGTAGCCCTGCGCGTGGAACAAGGCGATTCCCCGGACAAATTCCGCGTATCCGGCCGCGGAGAATTGCACCTGTCAGTGCTGATCGAAACTATGCGCCGTGAAGGCTTCGAGCTGGGAGTCTCCCGCCCGGAAGTGGTTCAGAAAGAAGTAGACGGTGAAATCCATGAGCCCTACGAAGAAGTGGTGATCGACGTTGAAGACCAACACCAGGGCCCGATTATGGAAGAGCTGGGACTGCGCAAGGCTGAGCTCACCAATATGGAGCCGGACGGCAAAGGACGTGTGCGCCTGACCTTTATTGTACCTTCACGCGGCATGATCGGTTTCCGCAACCAGTTCCTGACCCTGACCAGCGGCTCGGGCATCATGACCAGTATTTTCGACCACTACGGCCCGGTAAAACAGGGTGAAGTGGCCAAGCGCATCAACGGCGTACTGGTCTCCATGGTCAATGGCAAGACGCTGGCCTACGCCCTGTTTGCCCTGCAGGATCGCGGACGCCTGTTCCTCGGCCACGGCGAAGATATTTACGAAGGCCAGGTTATCGGTATCCACTCTCGCGGCAACGATCTGGTGGTCAACCCCACCAAAGGCAAGCAGCTCACCAATATCCGCGCTGCCGGCACCGATGAAGCCCTGACCCTGACTCCGCCCATTCGCCACACTCTGGAGCAGGCGCTGGAGTTTATCGAAGAGGATGAGCTAGTTGAGGTAACCCCCAACCATATCCGCATACGCAAAAAAATCCTTCAGGAAAACATGCGCAAGCGTGCGAAGAAATAACAGGTATTCTCTTCAGCATAAAAAGGGCCCTGATAGGGCCCTTTTTATTTTTACTCTTGAAGCCAAGCCTGCGCTGGAAATTTAAGCAACCTCGAAAAAATTCTTTATTCGGATAGGCAGTGTTTATTGCCATTTATTTTTCACCAGCACTTAAATTTTTACCTGGAAAATTGCCCCTGTGCATAACCCCAATCAATACTATTGTTATTTTTTTGCTCACATCATAAAAATTAATTCTTGAATCATTTTAAGAGCTCACCATATTGCCCTCAATGTCGTAGAAACTGATTTTATCTTGAAATAAGTAGTTTACTTTTTTGCTTCTTCACTTTCCTTGCACAAATTATCGAGAAAAATTATCTAATTTCAGCGCTTGTCCTAGCTTCATTCGGAACTTTTATCCCCCAATTTTTTCCAATTTCTCAACTATAAAGTTCACTTCTAAAATACTTGGTTTCATCATCACCAAGGCTCTTGGTAGGTCATCGTCATGTTTTCTTCTCTGCAATCTCAGGAACGAATAGGGATATTGGAGGGATGTCGCAATGCTTAAAAAAGTAGTAACGCTTGCCACGGCACTCACTTTAACCGTCAATATCAATGCTCAGGAGATCAAACGTATTTCGGCCTATTGGGCCAACTGGGAGTATTGGGCCGATTCCTCCTTCACCCACGACAATGTGGATTTCTCCAAACTGGCCCATGTGCAATACGCCTTTGCCTAGAATGACGAAGAAGGCACCATCTACTTCACAGATCCCCATGTCTTCTACGGACTGGGGGCCCAGTCTTTCTCCAGCGGTGCAGGCAATGGATGTACCTCATATAGACAAAAACTCCAAGTAAGCCCCCCATGAAAGCTTTCGTTACCACAGCTCTCCAACTACGGTATATCAGATATTCACTGTTTTGCAGCGTAATACCTAATCTCCATGCCTTTGTACCTGAAGGATCTAAACATCACATACTCACCTTAATTTGTTTCACATATCAGCAAGCAGTATTTACTTTGCATATCCAATTTAAGTCTAGACATATATCCTCGTCACTCATTTCTATCATATTTTTTACAAAGGCAAGCTCATTAGTAAATTCCAATAATAAAAAATTTTAGAGCTTAAATTGAATATCTGCACTCCGATAGATAGGACTCATTATTCAGCAAGTAAAAATCTGAGAGTTTTTATTCTCGCTAAGATTCCATGCACTTTTAATGTGACCAGGGTCAAAATATATTCCCAGATAAAAACTCGAGACGGCCTCCAGAATCCTAAGATGACGACAATTGCCACAACCGAACTCAATAAGCGCTGAGCGCTCTTCGACCGACTCTTGCAGGCAACGGTTTTCCTCATCAAGATATTCACCGATGTTTAAGTATTTATACACTTTTTGAGCTATATCATCGATTTTATAGGGATCAATCTTAAGCCTTATAAAAAATCACATTGAGCACACCCCAGTCACCTTCTATCCCAAGCTACTAAGTTCAGCGTCAATTATTTTATTACCTTAAAAAACGTCGCAACCCTGTATCGGGATGACAATCCTTGTAAGCGGCCCGCCCCTTACCAGGAGGCACTACGGCTACTTCGTGGCTCAGCAGCAATTGCATTCCAGGAGAAAATCGATTCGCATATTGCTGTGCGGAGGCGTAGATAGCCTTATGAGTGGAGTGATGGTGCACCCAGTTTTCAAGGTCTTTTAAGGAGGCAAACCAGGCAATTGTTTCAGTATCTGGTCTACCCGGTGCCGGCTGCTCATCACTTAACAGTCGAGCACTGAGACAACGCGACTGAACCGGATGTTTATTCAAGTAGTTTACTCCCTGTTCATATTTCTGACGCAGAGATTTTTGGTAGGCATTCCGTTCTTCAGGGCTGGCAGCAGAATAGCCCTGTACCGTGCGAATCATACATAAATTACCGGGCAGGAATATTTCCTTGTCCGATCGCTCTGCGGCAGGTAGCAACTGTAAGCTTTGTAATTGGCCTGGAAGCCCACTATTTTCTGCAGCGCTTATTCGATCCCGCATCGCACCCCAGTAGGCATGATCATGCTGATCACAAGTATCAAAGTGGCGAAAGATCCCCCAGTCAGCTTCAGGTGTAGAGGCAGAAACCTCGAAATGAGTACGTGGAGCCGTCAATGCCTCATACCATGATCCCGATTTGCCCCGAACTACCCCCTGCAAATCAGTAAAACCTTCCCTCAACCAAGTCATCATGGACTCTTCACAGGACCAGTAGGCAATCGCAATATCGTTATACGCACCCCAAGCATCAATGTGACCTGCCCGCTCATAGTGCATTAGGCCTCGGGTATTGGACAGAGATTCAGTCAATAGCTGAAATAGTGAATCGTCCCGATGGCCACCAACAAACTGTAAGGCAACTTGGCACTGTACATATCGGGAAGTCGGCGGAAGATTCAGTTCCCAGGCTGGATATGGAGGCACAAAATTTTTTGGACGATTTTTCAAACTGACAGATCCCTTTCACAATTTCTCTGTGAATGAAAAATCCCTGTGGATGAGCTTTCCTACTGTCATATTCCAGATTCGTTTTATCAGTAAGAGAAATATGCCCTCCCCAGGCGACATTTCAATACCTTTACTTACAACCATAAAAGCGATGAAAAGTATACTTAGGAGCTGAGGCCTCTTTCATCGTTTTCAGCGAATACTCTAGCCACCTGCTTACTGGCACCATCGTACATTAATAATGTTTGATTAATTCACACGGTGAAGAAACGCCGCTCAACCCGTTTCCACTCTCCGAGGGCAGCGGGAGAGTGCAGGCAAACAGTAAGTTGATCAAACTGACTGGAATATTCATTAAGAACTTCCAGGGCTTCATGCGCGGCAATTGCATGGGGAAAACGGTTGGTGCCGGCACCCAATGCCGGAAAGAGAATATGTTTTAAACCTTTTTTCCCCGCCAAGCTCAATACACTTTCATAACAGTAGCGGAGCTGCTTAATCGCTTGAGCCCCCCATTGATCACCACTGCTCCACTGTGGAGTAACAGTGTGAAGCAAATAATCTACCGGCATATGGAAAGCATCGGTGATACGCGCCTCCCCCACTGTACATTCCGGTTGTTTTTTACACTGCAGCTCGAGATCTTTACCTCCCAGAGCAAAAACCTGGGCAGAGAGCCCTCGACCGCAAATAAGATGTTTATGTGCAGGACACACAAGTGCATCCCCGCGCAATGTCAGAATATCGCCCCAAGTCAGAATAATTTGTGTCACAGTTTCTCAGTTCTAAAGTTTGGTTTACAGATACTGTAGCTTGCTACTTTGGTCGGTGAACGAATCCTCCTATACTCAGCGCTGCTTCACTCCCCGATGAATATAGTGACGCTACCTGGCGCTTTATCGCCAGCAGAAAGCCTCAGCCTGAAGAGCAATCGAGATAATTATGATTCCAGGGTATAACCAACATAATCCCGCACTGGTCTCACCGGTGGAGGAATTGGAACGTATAGATTTGCGTCGTCGTATCATGGCATCTTCCTATATGCTGATATTTGCCATGGCAGTAACGGGAGCCATGGCAGTCATTGCACTGACAGCAGCCGATATCCTTCAGGCCATCACCCTCTCTGCAGCGGCAGTAGTAATCCTGTTTTCCTATGTGACAATCAATGTAATGGGTCCCAGTGAGAAGACGCCTCTCCTGGTAGGTATCCTGTTGTTAGTACTCTATTTTTATTTGCTGTTATCCGGCGGAGTAAATAATACCGGTTTGATGTGGGCGGTAATGCTGGTACCTGGCTTTATCAATCTATACGGTTACAAGACCGGTACCGCCGCACTCATCGCCATTGGCATAGTTACAGCCACTGTCCTTTTCTACCCAGATTTTCCAGGCCTTACCGCCAAATATGATACCGCCTACCGCGCGCGCTTTATCGCCGTTTTTGGTGCTCTCACGGCACTGACAGCACTACTCGACAGCAGTCGCCATCACACCCAACAATTGCTGGAAAAATTAACCGGGGAGCTGGAGAAAAACGCCTCCACCGATACCCTAACCGGCCTCGCCAATCGCCGTGAGGCCTATCGTGCTATCCACGATATGGAGCGCCGTAACAAGGAGTTGCGTGACCGGTATGTGATCCTGATTGGCGATCTGGACAACTTTAAAGCGATTAACGATACCCATGGACATGCTTTTGGCGATCGTATTTTACAGGATGTAGCCAAGATCCTTCGGGACAATACTCGTACAGAGGATATTGTGGCACGCTGGGGGGGTGAGGAGTTCCTGCTGCTGCTACCCAATACCGACGTACGTGGTGGCAGCGTATTGGCGGAAAAATTGCGGCGAAAGGTAGAGGCCCTTAGCCGTCGCTATGTACAGTCAGTGAAAGTCTCTATCAGCTTCGGCCTGGTTGAAGGCAGCAGTACTGGCAGCCCTCACAACCAATTACTGGCTGAAGCCGATAAACGCATGTATCGAGCCAAGAACAGTGGCCGCAACCGGGTAGTGGCCGCCTGAGAACGATACCTCTCAGCTGATGATATCTCGCAGGAAAAAACCGACTGCCAGGGCTAGCAGGGCCGCACCCCCACCAAACACCAGTGTCTTGACGCCCGCTGCCAGTACCCGCTGTGAGAACACCAGCCCCTTACAAAGGCCAATGGCAAAAAAAGTGCAAGCAGCCAAAGCGGCACTGCTATAGAACTGCTCAGAGGTTTCCAGCGGACGGATAAGATAGGGAAGTAACGGGACTGCGCCCACACCAATAAAGGCCAGAAAGGTCACTATCGCAGAGCCAAGGGGCCTTCGTGCCGAGCGACTAATGCCGTACTCTTCCGCCAACATGGTATCAATCCACAGCTGGCGATTGGCGGTGATAGTTGCGACAACCTCATCCAACACCTGCCCTTGGAAGCCCTTGCGCTGAAAAATCTGGCGGATCTCCTCTCGCTCTCCCTCCGGCACCAAATCAATATGTTGGCGTTCCGTGCGGGCAGCCGCCGCTGCCTGATCCCGCTCTACACTCACTGCCTCGTAGTTACTAACCGCCATACTAAATCCATCAGCGATCAGATTGGCAAAGCCCATGACCAACACCACCGACTCAGTGAATCCAGCACCAAAAGCGCCTGCAACTATCGCAAAGGTGGTAACACAACCATCGATAGCCCCGAGGACAAAATCCGACACTCTCTGGGACCTGGGCTCCTTACCCAGGCGGGCGTGAATTCGCTCGGGGCGGTGTTCTTCGAGCAGTGCGCGACGGGATTGTTTAGATTTCTCCTCCCTGCCTTTCATACTCGTAGCGCCTCCCTACCAATTGCTTTATTTCACGATAAAACTACTCCTATCGACACCGGTATTCCCGGTCCTTGCATCATAGGCGTAAACCAATATTTCGTAGGCGCCGGGTAAATCGGTGGGAAAAGGCGCACTGAAGGTATTCATGGTGTCCTGGATTTTCAGCGGAACTGTAGCGAATTTCCGACCATCCCTCTTTACCAGGGCAGTAACCTCTATCTTGCTACCATCCCACAGACCACCATCCGTAAGGGAGCAGCCGCACATCATCACTACATTAGCGCGTATTTCGAATGGGCTCTTATCCAGGCCGGTATAGAGGTGAGTCTGTGGACTGAGCAAGTCCACTACCATACCCGGTATCTCCACGACCAAGCCTTCACCGCTGATAGGTTTGCCTGGCACAAGCCAAGTCTGTGTTTGTGCTACCACACGAGCCTGCTTCTTAATGTAAGGGGCCAGTACTTCTACAGTAAGAAATACCGGTTCACTGATATCCAGCGCAGCAGTAAAATGCGCAGCTCCCCCGGCGATAGGAGCATAACGTTCGCGTGGTGTCTTCATGATCTTGCCGGTATCACCGGTACTGCCCTGGGTAAGCCCCTTGGCCAGGATTTCTCCGGTATCCGCCTCACGGATAATCACCATAGCCCCCCCGATTGAGGAGCCAATAAATTTGGCATCTTTGGCCTTGGCTCGCACAGTAATTTCAGTTGAGGTCACTTCAGCCCACAGATTAGTGGTAAAAAACTGCACTACTAAGGCACACACTAAAATAACGATTCTTCTCACCTCTAAACTCCTTTTATTCGCCACTGATGACAATGTAAGCTCCAAAAACCACTATGGCCCACAATAAGGCCCCTACTCCTAACCACAAAAAATTCAACGGCGTTAGTTTTGCATTTACTTTGCCCGAGATATCACCACTGAGAGTATTTGCTGCCTTCTGTCCCTCAAAGAGAGGCCAAACCGTCAGAGGCAATAACGCCGGACTAAAAATATCAATCAAAGAGAATTCATCAGAAAGATACGAAATTCTATCGATAATTGAGCCCAGAATCGCAAGAACTATATAAATCGCAGCCATCAGTTTAGGGCGCCATTTATATTCTATTTCTGCCTCTTCTAAGTGGCTCTGTATTTTAATAAAAAGTGAATGGGTAAAAAATATTGAAAAAATCGCACGCATAACAGGCCATAAGCTTTCACCACTTGCGCGCTTGTATTCCCTCCATTGTCGATAAAACCAGTAGACAGAATACAGCCCCATAGTGCCAAGGTTCATCACCCAAAATTTAGCGCTGGACACTACGTAGAAATCAAATTCCTCCGTGAACTCTGTATGTAATTCAGCCTCTGGTGCGCTGTAAATATTTGTATCCATTAAAAACTCCCCAAACCCCAAACGAAGGAAAACTAAGGTTTACCCCCTTCCATTAGTAAACGATTATCAGATGAGAACACACAAAAAAGCCGGGCATAGCCCGGCTTTTTTGCTGCTAGCAGTATCTATTAAGCGCGCTTAACTGACTCCACCCAGGCAGCTACACGGCTTTCCAGAACCGGTACCGGTAAGGCGCCGCCACTCAGAACGGTATCGTGGAAACCGCGGATATCGAACTTATCGCCCAATTGCTCTTCAGCCTGCTTACGCAACTCCTGGATCTTCAACATACCAATTTTGTAAGCGGTAGCCTGGCCTGGCCATACCAGATAGCGACGCACTTCAGAGCGTACAGCTGTTTCGGGTATTGCGGAGTTTTCCAGGAAATACTCTACAGCTTGCTCTTCGCTCCAGCCCTTGGCGTGCATACCGGTATCCACTACCAGTCGGATAGCGCGCCACATCTCGGCGGTCAGGTGGCCAAACAGGTTGTAGGGGTCCTCGAAAGCACCCATTTCCTTGGCCAACTTCTCTGAGTAAAGCGCCCAGCCCTCTACGTATACAGTAAAGTGCGCCTGGGTGCGGAACTGTGGGATACCCTCAAGCTCTTGGGCGATGGAAATCTGCATGTGATGGCCGGGGTTGCCCTCATGGTATGCCACCGTCTCCATATCGGTGGTAGAGTAGGCACTCATATCGGAAAGGTGCGCATAGTAGATGCCCGGACGTGAGCCGTCTGGAGTGCCCGGGTAATAGTGCTGAGCACCACCATCCTGCTCTCGGAAGGATTCCACCCGCTTAACCACCAGCTCGGCCTTAGGCAGCAAGCCGAAGTATTCCGGCAGTTTCTTGGTGATATTGTCGAGAAAAGCCGTGGAGTCATCCAGGTAACCCTGGCGGCCTTCGTCGGTATTAGGGTAGTAAAACTGACCATCTTCACGGATAAAGGTGAAGAATTCCTGCAGGTTGCCCTCGAAGCCCACCTGCTTCTTGATGGTCTCCATCTCGCTGCGGATGCGCGCTACTTCCTTGAGGCCAATACTGTGGATTTCATCGGCGGTCAGGCTGGTAGTGGTGGTATTTGCCAGACGCTGGTTGTAGTAGGCCATACCGTTCGGCAGGCTGCTGGCACCCTGGGGCTCCGCGGAAGCCTTCTGCACATCTTTCTTCAACCAGGCGATCAGATTTTCATAAGCGGGCAGGAACTCACTTTCCAAAGCCTTGCGAGCATTGTCCGTCAGCTTATCAGCCTGCTTCTGGTCAATCTTACCGGCTTCGAGCAACTCAGCAATCTTGCCCTTGGCACCGGCCCACAGGGGGGCGTCCTCACCATCGGAGAAGGGGGCACCGTCGATCAGCTTGCTGGACTGCTCTATCGCACCCTCGTAAGCGAAGCGCGGCGGACGGATACCCTCTTTAGAGGACTGTTCTGCGCGCTCACGTAACTGGTTGATAGCGCGGGAAATGCCGCCGATACGGGCGATATACGCCTGCATGTCCTCAATATTGTCCACCTTGTGGAAGTTCAGCAGGAAGTTTGGCAGTTGGGACTGTACGCCGCCCATCTGTTCAAAAATATAACCGTGGCGCTTAAAGGGCTCGGCGGCTTTGGCCTGCTCGAACTGGTAGATCCAGATATCGTAGGAAGTTTTCCCCTCCTGGCTGAGCTTTTCGTAGTCAAAATTCTTCTTGAGTTCCGCAACGGCCTTTTCCTTCCAGGCCAGCTGGCGCGCCTCGGCGGCTTCGCTCATATCGTCGATCTGGTCGTACTGCTCCTTGCGGCCGAGATAGGATAACTGCATGGGACTGAACTGCAGCTGCTCTTCATAGCGCGCATCCAGCCACTCCGTCAGGCGCTTGGTCTCAGCCACCGCATCAACGGCTACAGGGGCTTCGGCAACGGCACTTTGAGCTTTGTCGGCATTCGCTCCTGCCTGAGCGGCCTTATCGCCCTGACAGCCCGCGAGGATAGCGACAGCCATCAGGCTGGGGATCAAAGGGTTGTTCAGCTTAATCGGCATTTTCCTATCTCGGTCAAAAGTTGTACAAAAAAACGCCGCTAACTTTGACACGAAATCTTTGAACTGTCGATTCAGGCTCTTTCAAACGCCATATCTGTGCGTTGAGCCGTGGGAGAAGAGGTTATTTCACCCCAGTAAAAGGCGTTATCCAGGTCCCGTGTTAGCGCCCCGCGAATTCGCGGGACGACTCTTGCTCCTGGACACATCCTCTCGCAGTATTCGCAGCTCTCTCTGGGGAAAGGGAATTGTTAATCCAGCCTCTTCCAGCGCCGGCTTAAGGCGCTCCATCAGCTCCCAGTAAACACTCCAGTACTGGTCAGTTCCAGTCCAGGCTCGCAACTGCAGGTCCACAGAACTATCGGCCAATGCACGCACCATATAACTGGGTTCCGGTTTAGCGAGAATTCGAGGCTCCTGCTCTACCAGCTTACGCAACACTTCCAAACCCGCCTCTATATCATCCCCATAAGCGATACTCGCCACTATCTCAATACGGCGGGTCTTGTTATGGCTGAAGTTAGTAAGTACCCGCCCCCAGATCACGCTGTTGGGCACACTGACATGCAGGCCGTCTGGGGTATCCAGCTCGGTAGTGAAGAAGCCTACCTCACGCACGGTTCCCAGAGTCTGCTCGAATTGAATGACATCACCCACACGGAATGGACGGAGCCCCAACAGGATAAATCCTGCGGCAATATTCTGAAGGGTATCTTTTAGCGCAAATCCCACTGCCAACCCAGTGGCGCCGAGCAGGGCGATTAGGCTGGTGGTGTTGATACCAAAGATATCCAGTACCACCAGCGCTCCAACAATATAAATCGCCCAGGTGGTGATATTTCGCAACACCGGCACCAGGGTGGCATCGAGGCGACTGGGGAGGCGCTCAATGGCACGGCGGACCAAGTGCACCGCAACCAGAGTCAACGCAATCACCAATAAAGCGGCCCCCAGGCGCAGAAGGCCGGTGATCGCCAGGGGCCAGTATTCTGTAACCAGATTATCCGGGTTCATGGGCGCCTTCCTGGTGAGCGTGGCGCACTCACCCCCTGCTGTTATCCCCCTACAAAAGCCCCGCACCCTCCGCCTCGTTTACACAGCGTTGGTGGGCGGGGCAGGATTGCAGGTGATCGTTCACCATTCCTGTTGCCTGCATATGGGCATACATAATGGTAGAGCCTACGAAACTGAAACCGGCTTTTTTTAGCGCTTTGCTCATAGCATCAGATTCTACCGTACTGGCAGGTACCTGCTTGAGGGAGGCCGGACGATTCACTATGACGCGGCCATCAGTAAATTGCCACAGGAACTCCGATAGGGATTGCCCCTTTTCTCGCAAAGCCAGGGTGGCGCGAGCATTTTTTACTGCGGACTCCACTTTCAGGCGATTGCGAATAATGCCCGGATCCAGTAGTAACTTTTCCACTTTTTTGGGTGTATAGCGCGCGATTTTTCCCACATCGAAATCATCAAACAAGCGGCGGTAATTTTCCCTTTTATTCAAAACTGTAATCCAGGAAAGTCCGGCCTGGGCACCTTCCAACAATAGGAATTCGAACAGGGTTTTATCATCTGTAACCGGACGCCCCCACTCCTCGTCATGGTATTGCTGATACAATGGCGTTGACAGACACCAACCGCAGCGCTTCTCCTCCATTATCGACTCCTAAAAAATTGCCATTAATACAAAAAAACCAAAAATCGGGAGATAAATCATTGGATACTGGCGTTTGGTAGATACAGAGGTGGGGCGCTAATGGGCGCCCGAGAAAAAGTAATACTGAATTAATTGCAGAACCAGTAATAAGGCGACCAAAATAAAAATAATATTACCGCGATTCACTTTGACTCCAATAAATTTTGCTGTACTAACCAATCGCGACATTCGCATAACATAGTATCCAATGCCACCTGTGATTGATAATCGAGTTCGCGTTCTGCCTTGGAGCTGCTGGCTACAACCCGGCGTGTAACCAGGGTAGCCTTTTCCGGGGTAATGACCGGCTCATTGCCGCTCACTCGCGACCAGAGATCAGAAAACCAGGCAATAGACTGAATAACAAAGGCGGGAGTAGTACGCTTGGGCACAGGCTTGTGTAACAACTCGGCTATTTTTCCGAAAAATTCCAGGAAGCTCGCGTCAGTACCAGCGAGAATATAATTTTCTCCGCAGCGACCCTTTTCCACTGCATTAATATGTGCCCGCGCTACAGCGCCAGCATGGCAAAAAGAACCCCAACCAGGAGGCACTCCCGGTAACTGGTTTTTATCTATCAGAAAAAAAGTCTGAGCCCAACTGGAAGTATCGTATTTACCCACAATTGCACAGGGATTGAGAAATACCGCATCAAGCCCCTGATCAATTTCCTTGCGTACGGCAATTTCCTCTCGCTTCTTGGTATATAAGTAATGATGACGAGGATCATCGGCCAGTTTTGCACTCTCCTCCGTGATCTTATCTTTGTGGTAGCCGTAGGCAGAAATAGAGCTGGTGACTACCATACGCCCTACATTTTTTTCCCTAGCCACTTTAGCAATATTTGCTGAACCCTCGACATTGTCTCTCCATTGCTGGACATTGCCACCGCGCCACATACTGGTGTTAGCAGCCATATGGAACAGAGCATCGACACTGTCCGGGATAGCCGAGCGAAGAGAGTCGAGGTCTTCCAACGAGGCCTCTACCAGTTCCGCCCCCATAGAGCGCAACATATCCGTATTTGAGGTTCGCCGGTGCATGGCGGTCACCCGCCAGCCATCGTCAACCAGCTGCTCCACCAGATTGGCACCGAGGAAGCCACTGCCCCCGGTTACAAACGCATGTTTCATAAATCCACCGGATGATTAGTTATCGTTATTCATACCCAGTGATGCTCTCTGCAGAAACCGCCACCCTCCGGAAGGGCAAACCGGCTGGCGGTACCGCTGCTCCGGCAGAGCGGGCCGCACACCCAATCCTTCAGTGATACGACCCCAGAAATTCATCCAACTTTTCTTTAATACCGGGAGCCTCAATAAATGGCCTCGGTATCGTTTATGTCGGATTAATTGGAAAGATTACTCGATTTTCATACCGAGCTGGTAGGCGAGGAAGCTCCACTGATTAGCAAAGTCTTCCACCTGCATCCATATCGGTTTGCCTGCGCCGTGCCCCGCCCGGGTCTCCACCGCGAGCCATACAGGTTTATTACAGCCCTGGTCCCTCTGCAGGGCGGCAGCAAACTTGTAGCTATGCCAGGGCACCACTCGATCATCGCGATCGGCAGTGGTAATCAGAGTGGCTGGATAGCAGGTACCCCTGCGGGTATTGTGCACTGGAGAGTAAGCGTGCAACGCTTTAAATTCCTCACGATTTTCACTCAAGCCATAGTCGCTTGACCACTGACGCGCATTGGCGGAAGCCGTATGATAGCGCAGCATATCGAGTACACCCACCACAGGTAATGCCGCAGCAAACAGGTCTGGGCGCTGCACTAGAGTCGCACCCGCAAGCAGTCCACCGTTGGAGCGGCCACTGATACCCAGTTTCTCTGGAGAGGTAACTTTTTCCTCAATCAGCCACTCAGCTGCGGCAATAAAGTCATCGAATACATTTTGCTTTTGGGTTTTGGTGCCCGCTTGATGCCAGGCATTGCCGTACTCACTACCACCGCGCAAGTTGGCCAGTGCCAGGGTACCGCCCATATCCAGCCAGCCCACAAAGCGATTGTAGAAGCGTGGCAACTGAGCGGAGTTGAAACCACCATAACCATACAGCAGCGTAGGGTTGGAGCCATCGCGTTTCATGCCCTTCTTATGCACCAGGAATAAAGGTACGCGGGTGCCGTCTTTGCTTTTATAGAAATGCTGGCTCACGGTTAAGCCAGAGAAATCTGTCGCGTATTTCGGCCGCTTGAACAACTTGGTTTCACCAGTCTGCACATTCAGGTGGTAAATGCTCGGCGGGGTTATAAAATTGGAGAAGGAATAAAAGGTCTCCACTTCATCCGGCTCGCCGTAAAAGCCCTTCACGGAACCCACACCGGGTAGCTTCAGCTCGTACTGTTTCTTGCCGTTGGTATCGGTCACCAATACCCGCGACTTGGCGTCTTCCAGGTAATGAAGTACGAAGCGATCGCCGATATAGCTGGCACTCTGCAGGGCACTGTTTGTTTCCGGCACCAGGTCACGCCAGTTCTTGCGTTGCGGCCTATTCAGGTCGATAGCGATCACACGCCCCAGTGGTGCTCCCGCGCTGGTCTCAAAAAAGAAAGTGCTCCCCTTATTGCCAAGATACTGGTACAGACCATCCCAGTCATCCAGCAGCTTGACGACCTTGCCACTTTTATCGCGCAAGTCGCGATAGTAGAAGCCGTTGGAGTCATAGCCATCGAAGATACCGAATAACAGGTAGTTCCCATCGTCACTTACCGCTGCTCCAGGGTTGCGGGTGGGATGATCCGTAATTTGGTATATCAACTGGTCTTGCTTCTGAGCATCCCCCAGGCGGTGAAAATAGACTGCTACCTGCTTGCTATCATCTGCAGTGCCATCCTTGTTGAACGGGTAGCGGCTATAGTAAAAACCAGACTCATCCGGAGCCCAACTGGTATCACTAAACTTGATACCGGTCAGCTGCTCCTCCAAGTCCTTGCCTGTCTCAAGATCGCGAATACGATAGTCGGTCCAGTCAGTCCCACCATCAGAGATACCGTAAGCCAGGTATCGGCCCTTTGGACTGACTTTGAGGCGTTTGGCTGCAATAGTGCCATCCTCGCTCAGGCTGCGCGGGTCCAGCATTGGCTTGCCGTCCTGGGCAAGCTCTGGGGTGCGGTAGAAAATATTCTGGTCCCAGTCACCGTTGTTATAGTCGTAATAGTAACTGTCACCTTTCTTATAGGGCACGCCATATCGCTCATAGCGCCACAGTTCCGTAAGGCGGTCATTGATCTTCTGCCAACCAGGTAAATCCTTCAGACGCGGCAGAGCATGCTCATTTTGGGCCTTAACCCACTCTTTAACCTCTTTGTTGGACATGTCCTCCATCCAACGATAGGGGTCTGCCACCTCGACACCGAAGTATTCATCCACATGTTCGACGGCTTTACTCTTTGGGTAATTGTCTGCCGCCTGCACACTAGCCGCTGTGGTCAAGGCTCCAGCCAGGAGCGCTATTAACCGTTTCCTCATACCGTATTCTCGGTTTCTCTACGTTAGCCAGTCCGCTAATCTAGGCCATTTACTCACAAGGTTCCATAGAGACAAAGAGTTCTGAGATGAAAGGATTGATCCAGCGGGTTAGCCACGCCCGTGTAAATGTGGCTGGAAAGTCAGTGGGAGCTATCGACAATGGATTGCTGCTTCTGTTGGGCATAGAGGAAAAAGATGGTCATGAGAGCGCGGACAAATTACTGAATAAGGTACTGAATTACCGA
This sequence comes from Microbulbifer variabilis, assembly GCF_052467165.1. Lineage (NCBI taxonomy): Bacteria > Pseudomonadati > Pseudomonadota > Gammaproteobacteria > Cellvibrionales > Microbulbiferaceae > Microbulbifer > Microbulbifer variabilis. The sequence continues at coordinate 8,947 of NZ_CP174301.1, read as the reverse complement.
GTTTTTTCTGATGAAAATGGACGTATGAACCTGAATGTCCAGCAGGCCGGTGGTGGTTTACTGGTTGTCAGTCAATTTACCCTGGTGGCCGAAACTGACCGCGGCTTGCGTCCCAGCTTCAGCCGAGGCGCCAGCCCCCAGCAAGCCGAGGCTCTGTATGATTACTTCGTCAAACGCGCAAAGTCCCAGTTTTCTCCTGTAGCCAGCGGTGTTTTCGCCGCAGATATGCAGGTTTCCCTGCTGAATGACGGCCCGGTTACTTTTATGCTGGAAATATAATTTGCAGCATCACCACTGGGTTTCCGGCAATTACCAGCCTGTAAATTATCGATTACCTAATTGATTCCAGGGCTGTAGTGGAACTTGCTTTAATTCACATTTAGGGAAAAGATTAAATCTCTTATCATTACGGTGGTATAAATCATAACCTGGGGAGAAATTTTCGTATGCTTTTGAAGAGAATGCGTATTCTCTTTATCATCGCGCCTGACAGCAGGGCCTGGGTGAATTTACCTAACCGCTTATCAAAGTAGGTAAATTCAGCTTATTTAGTTAAAGTTGGTAACTATGCAAATCTCTGTAACAAAAAATATTCTCCTCAAACCCCTCACAGATGGAGATGCGCAGGAAATCCATTTACTTATTGAACAAAATCGTTCCCTGTTGGCGAAATATCTCTACTGGGTAGAGTCAATAAAGGATCTATCCAGCACCAGGGGATATCTTCGTCAACGTATTTACAGTAATAATACCGGAGCTGCCTGGTATAAAATTATCGTTGAAGGAAAAATTTCAGGCATTTTTGGTATTAAAGAGGTAAACCCCCAAAAGCAATACGCCGAAATCGGATACTGGCTCTCCGCCCACTGCCAGGGCCGAGGCGTTATGACGAGAGTAGTAGAAAAAATATGTGCGCATCTAAAAAATAGTCAGGGTATTCAGCAGCTTGGTATTCAGTGCCTCTCTGAAAATAAAGCGAGCATCGCCATAGCTAAGCGGGCTGGCGGGATCCACACTGATACAGTTGCCAACTATTATACTATTGATGGCAAAGTCCAAGATCTCAAAATCTATACTGTAGCCCTTTAGGCAACACTTAAGGGGAGAGCTCTAAGACAGCAGGCCCAGAACAAACTAAGTATTTGCGCCGCTAGTCTTATTGCGACTTGGTCTTTACCGGGCTCCACTCCAAACCATCCGCTCCCTGCCCGGCCCTGAATATCCTTCCAACAGACCAATCCTCAGTGTCTATCTCTACTACCTTGCCATCTCTTTGAGATCCCGCAAATAGGAATTTCCCATCTGGAGAAAATAGTAGAGAAGCGGGCTCACGGGCACCTACAGCACCCACGTCAATTGCCTTGATCTCTTTCCGTGTCGCAGCATCATAGATCAGTATCCTATGTCCCTGTAGGTCAGCCACAGCGACTAACTTCCCATCCGGATTAAAGCGGATCCGAATAGGTAAGTAGCCTACATCCAAGGTCTCCTTCCTCTTGAGGCTACCAGTGTCGTAGATAAAAATATTTTCCGACTGATTGTTTCCTATCCATAACTCCTTACCATCGGGGCTGACCCAAACTGCCTCTGGTCCCTCACCGGCAGGAAGAGTGGTTTTCAGGTTCATTGACTCTGTATCGATAACACTAAAAGTATCAGAGCCGCGACTGGTGACATAAGCGGTTTTGCTATCCGGTGATAGAGCCAATAAATGGCTGCCTATCTGATCTGTTGAAACAGATCCAATTACTTTTCCCGATGAAACATCAACTTTAATAACATCATTGGTTTCTTCTGTTGTGACAATCACATTGTTACTTTCGCCCAACCAGGCAATACCATGGGGACCCATATGCGGGCTTATTTTGATGACACTAATGCGCCTGCCCGTTGCCACATCAAAAACATTTAATTCCTCACCTACATAGCCGTCCTCAAGATAGGAAACCACTACTGCCTTGCTCTTATCGGGAGAAAGAATCATTTCATGAGGTGCGCCCCCCGTTTCCCGCCGTTTTATTTCCTGGCCATTCTCTAGGTCTATAAAGCTGACTGTACCTTCATATTTATTGCCTACAATCAGCGTACTTGCATTAGAGGCTCCAACCCCTGCAAACAGACTAGCCAGCAAACAAGCGAATACTATTTTCATCAAGAGACCTCAAACTTTAACGAGCCCAGAACTCGGCAAACCAAAATTATCCGCTTCGAAGAACTATAAATATGATTATCTTGAACAAGGACACAAACGAGTCTCTAGTGGCGTCAACTTCCCTTTAAGGATAGGCGTTAACTTCAGTATCAAATAAAGACAAACTCTAGAACTATTCTTCATAAAAAATCTTACCAACAGAATCCATGGATAGACCTGTGCATAACTCCGGGATATCCACTTTCAGGCCTCTGTTTCCATAGGGGGCCTTTTAATGGGTAAAAAAACACCACTGATTCTAGGGTGATTTCCACAGGTCGGCCGTTATTAACAGAATGGCTGGATAGACTTGTGTATAACTGTGGTATATCCGCTGCCAGCCTTACAGTTGTGTGACATTGCGCGAGCGCACAAAAAATCACCGGCTTTTTCGTTGGTATTTTTGTGTCACTTTTATCCCTGTCAGGCCCTTTTTTACAGCGGAGATAATTTCTTTATTGGGAAGATTTTTTCCGGGAAGACTACTAGTAGCACTGCGGTAAATTATTTGGGAATGCCCTTCCAGGGAAGGTTGCAGTAAAAAATAGCTGGGCGCTCAATTTTTTTTCAGGAGAGAAAGCCGCGAGGAGAACTCTTTATTTACAGCCGCGTAAACGTGTTCGACTTTTTACCGGGGTTTTTCCTGAGTAAATTTTTCAGCAGGATTTTGAGAGTAAAACCTGACTGGGTTATTCATTACTTTTCAGGGTTTCTTTGTCCAGGGTTTCTTTGTCACATTATTTTCTTAGTTTTTATTTTTAGCTTTTCTTTTTTAATTTTTCTTCGTTTCATCTTTGCTTCTTTTTATTTTTAACTTCTTTTTATCATTAACTTCCAAGTTTTTGCTTTTCTTCTTTACGGCTCTTCACGGGTATTTTTTTACACATAAAAAAAGGGCCACCCAATGGGTGGCCCTTTCGGATTAGAAGCCTGACGATGACCTACTCTCACATGGGGAAGCCCCACACTACCATCGGCGATGTTGCGTTTCACTTCTGAGTTCGGCAAGGGATCAGGTGGTTCCACAACTCTATTGTCGTCAGGCAAACTGGCTTGGGTTGGCGCTGGTCTTATAAGCAATGTGCTTGGCCTGCCGCGTTATCGCTGTTTGCCTCGGTCATGTTGTTGACCGGCGATAACCCCAAATAAGTCGGTAAAACAATCTGTAGTAATACACCGCAAGCGATCGTATGTCTCTAACTCACAATCCGCTAGCTTAGCTAGTCGTTAGTAACCATCTCTGTTGTATGGTCAAGCCGCACGGGCAATTAGTACTGGTTAGCTCAACGCCTCACAACGCTTCCACACCCAGCCTATCAACGTGGTAGTCTTCCACGGCCCTTTAGGGGAATCAAGTTCCCAGGGAGATCTTATCTTGAAGGAGGCTTCCCGCTTAGATGCTTTCAGCGGTTATCCCGTCCGAACATAGCTACCCGGCAATGCCACTGGCGTGACAACCGGAACACCAGAGGTTCGTTCACTCCGGTCCTCTCGTACTAGGAGCAACTCTTCTCAAATCTCCAACGCCCACGGCAGATAGGGACCGAACTGTCTCACGACGTTCTAAACCCAGCTCGCGTACCACTTTAAATGGCGAACAGCCATACCCTTGGGACCGGCTTCAGCCCCAGGATGTGATGAGCCGACATCGAGGTGCCAAACACCGCCGTCGATGTGAACTCTTGGGCGGTATCAGCCTGTTATCCCCGGAGTACCTTTTATCCGTTGAGCGACGACCCTTCCATACAGAATCGCCGGATCACTATGACCTACTTTCGTACCTGCTCGACATGTCTGTCTCGCAGTCAAGCGCACTTATACCATTATGCTCATTGCATGATTTCCGACCATGCTGAGTGCACCTTCGTACTCCTCCGTTACTCTTTGGGAGGAGACCGCCCCAGTCAAACTACCCACCATACACTGTCCTCGATCCGGATAACGGACCAGAGTTAGAACCTCAAACATACCAGGGTGGTATTTCAAGGACGGCTCCACAACAACTAGCGTCGCTGCTTCAAAGCCTCCCACCTATCCTACACAAATAGGCTCAAAGTTCAGTGCAAAGCTGTAGTAAAGGTTCACGGGGTCTTTCCGTCTAGCCGCGGGTACACTGCATCTTAACAGCGATTTCAATTTCACTGAGTCTCTGGTGGAGACAGCGTGGCCATCGTTACGCCATTCGTGCAGGTCGGAACTTACCCGACAAGGAATTTCGCTACCTTAGGACCGTTATAGTTACGGCCGCCGTTTACCGGGGCTTCGATCAAGAGCTTCGCCGAAGCTAACCCCATCAATTAACCTTCCGGCACCGGGCAGGCGTCACACCCTATACGTCCACTTACGTGTTTGCAGAGTGCTATGTTTTTAATAAACAGTCGCAGCCACCTGGTCACTTCGACCGGCCTCAGCTTAGGGAGCAAGTCCCATCACCAAAACCGGCGTACCTTCTCCCGAAGTTACGGTACCATTTTGCCTAGTTCCTTCACCAGAGTTCTCTCAAGCGCCTTGGTATTCTCTACCTGACCACCTGTGTCGGTTTAGAGTACGGTTCACTATTGCCTGAAGCTTAGAAGTTTTTCCTGGAAGCAGGGCATCAACCACTTCGTCTCTAAAAGAGACTCGTCATCAGTTCTCAGCCTTAGGGACCCGGATTTGCCTAAGTCCCCAGCCTACAACCTTAAACATGGACAACCAATCGCCATGCTGGCCTAGCCTTCTCCGTCACTCCATCGCAGCAATAGCGAGTACAGGAATATTAACCTGTTTTCCATCGACTACGGCTTTCGCCCTCGCCTTAGGGGCCGACTAACCCTGTCCCGATTAGCGTTGGACAGGAACCCTTGGTCTTCCGGCGGGGAGGTTTTTCACCTCCCTTATCGTTACTCATGTCAGCATTCGCACTTGTGATACCTCCAGCAGACCTCCCGATCCACCTTCAACGGCTTACACAACGCTCCTCTACCATGCCCGAAGGCATCCGCAGCTTCGGTTACCAATTTAGCCCCGGTATATCTTCCGCGCAGGCCGACTCGACTAGTGAGCTATTACGCTTTCTTTAAAGGATGGCTGCTTCTAAGCCAACCTCCTAGCTGTCTGGGCCTTCCCACATCGTTTCCCACTTAATTGGTATTTGGGACCTTAGCTGGCGGTCTGGGTTGTTTCCCTTTCCACGACGGACGTTAGCACCCGCCGTGTGTCTCCCGCGATTGCACTCCTCGGTATTCGGAGTTTGCATGGGGTTGGTAAGTCGGGATGACCCCCTAGCCCAAACAGTGCTCTACCCCCGAGGGTGAGACGCGAGGCGCTACCTAAATAGCTTTCGAGGAGAACCAGCTATCTCCCGGCTTGATTAGCCTTTCACTCCGATCCACAGGTCATCCCCTAATTTTTCAACATTAGTGGGTTCGGTCCTCCAGTTGATGTTACTCAACCTTCAACCTGCCCATGGATAGATCGCCGGGTTTCGGGTCTATTGCCTGCAACTAAACGCCCTATTAAGACTCGATTTCTCTACGGCTCCCCTAAGCGGTTAACCTTGCTACAGACAATAAGTCGCTGACCCATTATACAAAAGGTACGCAGTCACCCCGAAGGGCTCCTACTGCTTGTACGTATACGGTTTCAGGTTCTATTTCACTCCCCTCTCCGGGGTTCTTTTCGCCTTTCCCTCACGGTACTGGTTCACTATCGGTCAGCTGGGAGTATTTAGCCTTGGAGGATGGTCCCCCCATATTCAGTCAAGATAACACGTGTCCCGACCTACTCGATTTCACTCTAAATGCCTTTTCGTGTACGGGGCTATCACCCTGTATCGCGGTACTTTCCAGAACCTTCCACTAAAACATAAAGAGCTTAAGGGCTAATCCCCGTTCGCTCGCCGCTACTAAGGGAATCTCGGTTGATTTCTTTTCCTCCGGGTACTTAGATGTTTCAGTTCCCCGGGTTCGCCTCCATAACCTATGAATTCAGTTATGGATACTCCTAAAAGGAGTGGGTTTCCCCATTCGGACATTCTAGGATCAAAGCTTGTGTGCCAGCTCCCCTAGACTTTTCGCAGGCTCCTACGTCCTTCATCGCCTCCAGCTGCCAAGGCATCCACCGTATACGCTTAGTCGCTTGACCATACAACACAAACGACTACTAACGACTTTAACATCCAGACTCAACAATAAATCATTGGCCCGGACGCCGGATTGTGTGCTTGAGAGACACACAATATTGATGTTGAGTATTGTTAGTACTCAACCTCGCCT